>NZ_JBYTDQ010000007.1:0-103489 GCF_058791575.1 Paenibacillus sp. EB106-06-01-XG199
GTGAGCCGTTACCCCACCAACTAGCTAATGCGCCGCAGGCCCATCTCCTTGTAGCAGGTTGCTCCGCCTTTCATCCTCCGTCCATGTGAACAAAGGAATTATCCGGTATTAGCTACCGTTTCCGGTAGTTATCCCAGTCAAAGAGGTAGGTTGCCTACGTGTTACTCACCCGTCCGCCGCTAAGTTAATCCGGAGCAAGCTCCTTCATAACTCCGCTCGACTTGCATGTATTAGGCACGCCGCCAGCGTTCGTCCTGAGCCAGGATCAAACTCTCCAAATTGGTATTTAGAAAGAGCGATTGCTCAATTTGAAACATCTGACGAGAATTTACATTCTCTAATTTTTGGATCTCACTTACGTGATTTCCATACTCACTCGTTGTTCAGTTTTCAAAGATCAAGCTCGTTGTCAGTGCCGATTATCTCGTCACCAGCAACTCTTATAATATATCATGTTTGATTTAGAAACGCAAGCTTTTTTTGAACCAACTTTTCAGCCACTTCTTATTTACTTGGGTGCGCTCTAACAACGCTTACCTATAATACCCCACATCAATATAAAAAAGCAACCCCTTAAACAAAAAAAGATAACCGGCTTAAATATTAAGCGGGTTATCTTAGGGTAATCATCATTCTACAGGATTAGTAGATCTTAGCTGCTGTATATTTGCTCGACGCTTTGGTGAAGCCTGTTTCTTTGTTCTTACCCAAACCGGCGTCCACTGTCGTATCGATCGTTACCCATTTGCCGTTAAGCAATACTTCATTCCAGGCATGGTATACAGATACATAACTCGTATTGCCCATTACCAGCTTCGTCGGAATCCCTTCACTGCGGAGCATGGTGGCGAACAAAGATGCATAATCGTAGCAAATCCCTTTCTTACTAGCAAGTGTGTTATCGTTGTTCGGGATATAATCCTGCGTAACATTAGCTGCTAAGGTGTAGTCGTACTTTACATTCGCCACGATGTAATTATAGATAGCTTGTACCTTTGCTTCATCAGTGGTCAGCCCTTGCGTGAGCTGCTTGGCTTTCAGTACTGCTTTATCGGAAGAATTCCATTTCACATTCTGTACGGAACTCAAATATACGGCGTTGGTGTTGCTCATGCTCAGGTCTACGGTTTCGGAAGAAAGCACTTTATATTTGTTGCCGCTGGTGTTCTCTAAGACTGACACTTTATAAGCGCCATTCCCCTGCTGTAGTGGAAACGTTTCTGTAGATTTGGAGGCATATAAGTTATAAGAGTAGCTCTTATTGTCTTTGGTAATCATGAGCTTGATACGTTTGTCTTTGGGAACATCATAGGAAACTTGGACAACCCCTTGGCTCAATTGCGATGTATTTAACCAGCCCGACTCTACGCCGGAAGCATTAGCTGTGCTTACTTGAACTGAAGTAACCAGGACGAACAAGGTCAAGAACATATAATAGAACTTCTTCATGGATAAAACCCCTTTCGGTAGCTGGCTGCCATCCATACCCGGGAAGGCCCTTTAGCTTTGCGTCCCTACCTTTCGATAGGTTTGCCGTTATCGTTTAAGCTTTATCTGTTCCTACTACTATTGGAATATACTAGATTCATCTTAAGAACAAACAAAAAAAGCCTCTTCATTCGGTAGCTGGCTGCCATCCTTACAGGGAAGGCCCTTTAGCTTTGCGTCCCTACCTTTCGATAGGTTTGCCGTTATCGTGTTTAGCTTTTATAGTTATATAGTATCATATTAATGCCTAGTTACAAGACCTAAATCACTAGATTTCTACTTCATTCATTTAAATTTTTATAATTTTCGCATGGATAATCAACCGATGGGTCGGATTTACCAAAGGATCACATGTAATGAGGGTAAGGATTTTATCTTGTTTATTCCCGTTCAGTACAGACACATCCGTAGGCTCAACAATCGAGATATCATAAACCTCATATTCATACTCCTGATCGCTTGTCTTGACGGAAATGGTATCTCCGACCTTCACTTCGTTCAGTCTGTTGAATAATCTCCCTGCAGTTCTGGATCTGTGTGCAGCTATGGCAGCATTGCCTATTTCACCGATTGGAGCGGTTTCCTTCATATGGGCTGCGGCATGCTTCATGTTGGCTTTGGTCGCCCCTTCCAATATGGGCAATTCCAAATCGATTTTGTCGATTGTGATAATTCCGGTTACTTTACCGCCGACCTCTATTTCCTGCTCTGCCGGTTCGGTAGCCTGCGCCTGTTCATCTCCAGCTGATTCTTCTGCCAGCAGTGCAGTGACCTCGGCGTAATGCTTTTTCAGATCGGGCTCTGACGAAGGGGCTAGCTCACTATAAGCCTGTTCAGCCTCCTTCAGCAGCTTCTCTTGCTGCCGGTCGTTATACCATTCGCTCGCTTTTGGATACAGCATAACTAGAACTCCTGCAATGATAATCAAATAGGAAAACTTACGCATCAAATCCCCCCGATCTTTAAGATAAAGAAACTCCACGGCCCAACATCTTACTTAAAATACCCATTTACGGCTGCCAAAGAAATTGATGATGACGGTAACAAACGTAACCAGTACTTTGGAAATCAGCACCTGAACTTCAAATTTGTCCGTTAGCAGATGCATCAGCAGCACTGATATCCCCAATACAACCAGGTTCAGTATGATGAATCGGATTAATTGCATACGGTCAAAACTGTCCTTGCTAGTCTGACTCTTATCCTTAAAGGTCACCTTCTTGTTCCAAAAGAAACTGTTCGCTGTCCCTGCGCTATAAGAAATAATCTGTGCCGGGGTATTCATCATACCCAGAGAATGCAGCAAGGTAAATACGGCGAAATCAATCAGCGTATTCAGTAAGCCTACAGCATTGAATTTTAAAAACTGGACAAATCCCGCATTCAGCTTCCTATCTGACATAATCATTGTCCTCTTGCCGCTCCTCATGCTCTCCACCCCGGTAACCCTTGGTCTCACGCACGATATACAGCGGTCTATCCTTGGATTCATCATATATCCGTCCAATATATTCACCTATTACGCCAAGCAGCATCAGCACGATGCCGTTAAACAACAAATTGACGCCGACGATGGAAGCCCAGCCCGGAACCGTCCATGAGGTGAAAAAGATTCTCTGGAACAATACAAAGAACAGATACACAAAACTGGAGAAGGAGAGAAAGAAGCCTATATATGAGGCTATCTTCAGCGGCTTATGTGAAAATGAGGTGATGCCGTCAACCGCAAACCGGATCATTTTCTTCAACGGGTATTTGGTTTCACCTGCAAAACGTTCCTCCCGCACATATTCCACCATCGTCTGCCGGAAGCCGACCCAGCTTACTAAACCTCTGACATAGCGGTTTTTCTCTTTGAGACCGCGCAGCACATCGCATACTTTACGGTCGATGAGCCGGAAGTCGCCTGTATCGGTTGGAATCTCCACACTGGTCATGCTGCTGAGCAGACGGTAAAAGAGCTTGGCGGTCACTTTTTTGAAAATAGTCTCCCCATGCCGTTTCAGCCGTTTGGCGTAAACTACCTCATAGCCCTCTTTCCACTTGGCAATCATCTGCAAAATGACCTCGGGCGGATCTTGAAGATCCGCGTCAATCACCACGACAGCCTGGCCTTGCGCATAGTCCATTCCGGCCGTAATCGCGACCTGATGACCGAAGTTACGGGAGAAGTCAATCAGCTTAACATGCTCGTCGCTGCTGCTGATTCCACTCATGATCTCAGCTGTGCGATCCCGGCTCCCGTCATTGACGAAGATCAGTTCATAGGTATCACCGCATTCGTCCATGACTTTCTTAAGCCGCTCATACGTATATTGAATAACTTCTTCCTCATTGTACATGGGGACAATTACACTGTATCTGGCATTCACCTTTGTTCCTCCTAAAAGTTTTGTAGCATTACGCCTCCCTTCCTAGAATACCCAGGAAGGGAACCAGCGCAGCACATCCGTCACATATTCTTTGTCAACCACCATTCCCGACAATACCGGATAGAACAGTACAAAAAGCAGGGCTGCGACAGCCACGTATGCATACCGGATGTACCTAGCCTCCCGGTATTTGCTGTCCAGCAGCCTCATGATATATACAATAGCAAGAATCATGAACGGTACCATCGCAAAATAATGGTATAGGAACGTCTCACGCGGTACAAGCATCCAAGGGACATACTGCGAGAAAAAGCCGATCCAGATCATATACATGCTTTTGTCTTTCCGTTTTATGGTAACCCATACCGTAGCCAGCATCGCGAAGATCCCGGTCCACCAGATTAGCGGATTGCCTATGGTGACTATGCTGCTTACCTTGCCTTCCGGCAATCCTTCGCCGCCGCTGAAGAACCATACCGGCCTTTTCATAAACGGCCATTCCCACCAGGAGGAAGCAAACGGATGCGTGGCGACAAGCTGGCTGTGGTAGTTATACATATTCTTTTGCGCATCGATCAAGCCTTTTACAGTAAACCCGTCGGCTGTTACGGACAGCACAGGGATAAAGGACAGGCTATAGATCACGGCAGGAATAACTACAAAGAATACAACACAGCTGGCCAGCGTAACGATGGTGTTCTTCCAGAAGGAACTATCTGCCGTCCGGCAGGCGTCCTTGAGCTCCTGGTCACTTAATTTGCCTTCTGCCAGCACACGCCCAGCGGCCTTATGTTCCCTATAGCGTTCAAATAAGGCAAGCGCCAGCATAATGGCCAGCCCGGCTCCTCCATAGAGCACAATCCATTTGGAGGCGACGCCGATGCCGAAGAACAATCCGGACCAGAACAGCGGGACGAGTGTCTTGCGCAGCGGAACACGGTAGAAATTCATCATGAAATACCGCTGCATGAAATAGAACATTAACATGATGAAGAATACGCCGTATACATCAATTGTAGAAATCCGCGTCTGCGTGAAATGCATGAAATCCAGTGCGAACAGTCCCGCGGCAAGGGCGGCGTAAATGCTCTTTTTGAACAAACGCAGCGCCATGATATAGATTAGCGGCAACATAGCGATTCCGAACAAGGTACCGATAATCCGCCAGCCGAACGGATTAACACCGAATACCTCCATGCCGATAGCAATCAGAAGCTTGCCGAGCGGCGGGTGGGTATTCTCATAAGGGACGATGCCATGCGTGTATTCATAAGCTGTCCGTGCATGGTAAATCTCATCAAAATAGGTGCTGTTCATGAAACCGGTATTTTCAGGTATGATTGACTGTTCGTCAAACAGGTTGGAGGGGACGCCTCTTTTTGGCGCTGCACCGGCATCCGGGGTGACACTTGTAACCGGAAGCGGAGTTTTTCCGCCCCCCTGCTCGTAGAAGGCCATTTCATTTAAAGTAAAACCCGGTGAAGTCACTGTAAGTTTCACGTATCTTGCCGCAACGTTCAGCGGCTGGCTTTTCCAGATGAATACATTGCCGACATCCTCATTCACATCGAGCGGACTGCTCCAGGCATCCGGCGTCTGGCTGAATTCGAGTTTGAATTTACCGGTCCCGACACCTCCAAATACGTTGACACGCTCCAACTGGCGGCTCTGGCCCAGGTCGACATAATAGCTTTCGCCGCTGGCAGCTGGTTCCCATAAGGTTTCGGGAGCTTTTGATGAGCCCAAGTGGTAAAGAGCCAGGGCTGCGTAGATGGCAGTAATAGCCAGCATCCAGATCCAGTCTTTACGCTGCAGTCTGAACCTGGATTTCTTACCCGGCTGCGGAAGCGGACGAAGCTCCCCGGCGAGTTTCATATCAGCTTCATACTTCTCTGCAGGGGCAGAAGGCAGCGGAAGCAGCTTCGTTTCGTTACGGATATACACCGAATACCCAATGTACAGCATATATAACAACAAAGCGAGATTGGCAATCGACGTAACCAGAACTATTCCGTCCGAAGGCGGATTATTTCCGGCGTTCAGATGGGCAAGCGTGTAGCCTACATTAATGTATTGCGTCAGCGAAAATCCGAGAAACAACGTCAGAAAACGGCGGTCCCGGCTTTCAATATAAGCGAACAGCGAGAGAATAAGAACCGGATACATGTAACGCTCATGCATTTTGGTTCCGAGTACAAACATAATGACAATCAGCACCATGCCGATGAAGAAAGATTTGGACAGCTCCTTGCGGTCCCGCTTGAAGGAATAATAAGCCGCCACGGCTACCGCTGCCAGGATGCAGACATAACCCCAGACTCGGTATGTAATCCCAAGCCATGTAAAATCGAGCGGGGACCACATCGGGTCAGTCAGTGCATAGAGATTAAACGCATTAACCGTAGAGTACGGATAGGAAGACAGCGTGCTCTTATACAGATCAATAAGCGCATCTAACCCGCCGTTATTCCAGAAGAATGGTGCCGCCAGCAAGGCAAAGATCCCAAGTCCGTAAAGAGCCCCCACCGCAAGCTGCTTCCAGGCCCGGTGATGATAGAAGGCAAACAGCAGGACTGGTGTGAAGATAAGTGCCTGCGGTTTGATCAGCGTGGCCAAGGCAAAAAATATCGCTGCACGCACAAAGGCCTTATCGGAGACCCCGGCAATGCTAAGCAGCAGGAACACTAAAAAGAACGAATCTGCCTGTCCCCAGGCAGCAGAATCCATCAGCACCGCCGGATTAAACAGGAAGAGCAGCGTTAAGCCGATTGCCATGCCTGATCCGAGCTTTTTGCGGCCGCCTTTGTAAATCAAATACCCCAGCACCAGATCGGAAAGGACCGCCGGCAGTTTAAAGAGCAGCGTTTCCCCGCCTGAGCCATGCGCCAAGCCGAATAAACCGCGGATCGAGGCCAACAGGTACAATATATATAAATACCCTGGAGGATAGTCTGCAAAATACCCCTCCTCATAGAACTTGCCCGGACCCAAATCCACCATGCGCTGACCCCAGGCTATAAAGGTATTCATGTCATTCTGATAGCCCTGCGCAGTCAGGCCAATCCAGACCCGCAGGATTAAAGCAGCTCCAACGATGAGATAAAGCCATCTTGTATAAATCACATCCGGCTGCTTCAGCAATCTGTCGCTCCTGAAGGCTCTATTATATAGAAAAGCGAAGAACACACTGAATAACGCCGAGATCAGCAGCAGCTTGGCTGGTGATACCTTATGCGGTGTTTCCTCTGCCGGATTGTCACCTCCCTGGGCGGCGGCGCCGCTATCCAGCGAAATGACGCCAGTTCCCTCGGGGGCGGCATCCAGCTGTTCTACAGCCAAATCATCAAAATAAGCTTTGCCCTGAATCAAATTGGCGTATCCGCCAAGGGCTGCACCTATACCAAGTTCGGTCTGCTCTTTCCCGGTCTGACCGATAAACTCAAGATACTGCCAGTCTCCGGCAGTATCCGTTGTAGCAGGATACCCGCTGCCGATGCCGACCGGGAATATATTAGCCCCCAGCCCCTGGCCTGCGGCGCTGGCGATTTTGACAAACCCCGAGATCTTGTAATAGCTGTCTGGAGCAACGCTTATGTTCTGCACCCATTTCAGATGGTTCGGTTCAAGATTCTCAATGACTGCGGCTTTACTGCCGGAATGAACCTCCTCAGACTGGACCGACAATACGCCGGAGCCGTCTCCGGATATCCATGCATCCTTGGTCCAGCTGGAGGGTGCACCCTCCTCCCCATCTTCAAAGCCTGGATTCTGCAATAAGTTTCCTTCTGCATAGATGCTTGTTGCCGGAAGCACAAACAATAACAGCATCAAAACAATGATAGCAGCCGCGCGTGTATTTTTGATCATCGTTCCAACCTCACCTCGTCAATGTTAATCCAGCCGTTCCCGCCGGTTATGAAAATCTCTGCCCGATCTCCCTGATTTAGAGCAACAGGCGGCAGTGTAATCTGATGGTATTCATCTCCCTTGGTCAGCTCTGCTTCAGCCTGCACGATACCGTTCACCCGCAAGCCGATCCTTCCACCCTCGCCGCCGGCACTGACCATGGCTGCCAGCTTGTATTCCCCCGGCTCTGTTGGTGCTGCAAAAGCCTGCACGACACTTTTGTCACCACCGGCATCAAGATAGGCAAGATAAGTTCCGGCACCCGGGTTATTGCTGGCAACCCCCGTTCCCTCTGAAAAACTCCAGCCTGCGGCCCCCTCTTCAAAACCACCGTTTGAAAACTCCTTATCCGCTGTTGTGTCCAGGGGCGTTCCCCCGTCTGCATACTCTTTAACAAGAAGAACACTATAATTAGCAAAATGCTTGACCGTCCCCTCTCCTGCCACGGCTTCAGGGAGGGGGGTTCCATTCCTGAAGAGGTATGCCGAATTCCCAGTCACAACATCCGGTTTGCCGAACCTGTATCTGCCAAAAGCAGATACCTGCTGAAACGCCGCCCCCGGATTGGCATAGACAACAGATTCCAGAAAATCATGCGGATTGATTCTTTCGTAAAACAGCACAAAGATATAAGGCATATTGATTTCGTCCGTAATGTAGACGTCTTCTGTACTGTGTTCAGATGCATATTGTATCGCCTCACCCAGCGAATCATAAAACGCCGGACCGATACGCCCGGGGAAATCACGGAAATATGCATTCGTGAATGACCCGAACAAAATGGTGAAAGTAAGAGCAGACAGGATACCTGCAATTTTTATTTTTTGGTATAGCCATGTAAAACCAGCTGCAACCAGCAGGATCAACGGATAAAAGATAATGTTGATCCGGTTGATATTCACAGTCGTGATAAAGCTCATGAGTACGGCAAGGGAGAGCCACAGCAGCACAACCGCATGCGGGATACCCTCGCGGCCGCGTGTCCGCAGCGCATGAATCATCACAAGAAGGCCAGCTATAGCAAAAGGCAAAGCGATCGGGTAAGCATAGCCATACGGTGAGATTGAATTCCACGGCAGGCCGTCGCTTCCGCTGAGTAGTATTTTGCCAAAAGCACTAAAATTGTCTGCAGCGGTCTGCAGCAGCTGTCCGCTGAATACGGAAGAGACCTCTTCTACACGCGGCATAGTTAATTTGGGAATAGAAAAGAATGGAGTCGCTATCCCCTGCTGTTCATAGCGGTTGATAACTACAAATAAAAATATGGGAAGGGCCAGCAGGATAAATAGTGCCCCGTTCCACAATAATGTCCGTAATTTTAGCGCTCTACTATACAATAGAAGAAGTGCGGTGCCTAAGGCAAATAAAGGTACAAAAAAGTAGGCTGTTCCGTATGCATAAAGCGACAGGGCAAGCATGATTGTAAAACCGTAAGTCCATTTGGCGCTGCGGAAGGATTTCAGCCCAAAATATACCGCAATACATACCAGGGTAGGCAGCAGGTTGGACTCCAGTGCCCATCTCGACATCATAATATGCCAAGGATTAATCGCGATAAAAGACATGGCGGCAAGACCCGCCACTTTTGATGGGAACAGCTGCCTCATAATTAAATAGAAAAATAGCATGCCCAGCAGCCCCATCACGATACTTACCGCCCGCACAGACAGTGGTGTCAGACCGAACAGCAGGAGAAAAGGCAGCGATAAATAGGCATAAAGTGCATTTTGCCCGCTGCCCCAGGAAATGAGATGAATGGGCAGATGAACGCCGTTCCGGTCTATCCCATAATGGAGGATAGCATAAGCATCATAGCCTATGGATGCTTCATCCTGGTTAAGTCCCGGAGGGATACTCCCTATGTATATCACCCGCACGATGGCCCCCAGCAGGAAGATCAGCAATGGCCAAGGGTTGTTCCTCCAGGAGCTGTACGCTCTATTAACAATGCCGGACAACATTAATCACCTCTTCAACAATATAATCTAAATGCCGGTTGAAGAAAAGACCGGGACCGGTTGATGTCCCTGGCCGAAACTGTAAGATACAGGTGCATTGATTCTTGTTCTGCTATAGCAAAACGGCCCCTTCATCACTGAAGGAGCCGTAATATTCGGGTTTATATTAAAAGTAAACTTAGCCTTGGCTGCCGATCAACACGTAGCGCAGCACAATTAGAACGGCAAGCACCCACATCATCCAGTGGATATCGTATTTTTTCTTGCCGGCCAGATTGGCTACACAAGCCAAGATTACATAGGTAACAATCCCGAACGAAATGCCGTTGGCAATGTTGTAAGTGAATGGCATGATGACGAAAGTCAGGAAGGCTGGAATAGCATAAACCATATCCTGAAAGTCGATCTCGCGAATCGATTGCGCCATAAGCACGCCGACCACAATCAATGCCGCTGCCGTAGCGGAACCAGGAATTAGCGCAACCACCGGAGCAAGGAACAGAGCAAGCAAGAAGCAAACACCGGTTGTTACAGCAGTCAGACCTGTCCGGCCGCCTTCAGCAACCCCGGCAGCACTTTCTACATAAGCAGTAGTTGTGGAAGTACCCAGCATCGCACCACCGGCAACAGCAACCGCATCAACAAACATCGCATTGCCGACACGTCTCTTGCCATCTTCCTTGTCCTTCATAATTCCTGCACGTTCAGCAGTACCGACAAGCGTGCCAAAGGTATCAAACAATTCTACGAACGTAAAGGTGGCAATGGCGGAAACAATACCGGTGTGCATAATGCCTTCCCAGTCAAATTCCCAAAAATTCAGCTGTGTGAAATCAGGAACCCAAGGCGTCTGTGGATTGTTCAGCGAGCTGAAATCAACTGCACCCATGAGGATGGCGACAACGGTAGTTCCCAGAATTCCGAACAAAATCGCGCCGCGGACTTGCAGCACCATCAGAATAGAAATCAGCAGCAAGCCGATGATGACCAGCTGGACATTGGTATTTTCAAGGCTGCCCATATGAATAACAGTTTCGAAGGACAAAACATCAGTGAACTTGTTAGCAGCAATGTCGCTGCCGGCTTCAACGCCGATAGTCATAAGACCGCTGTTCTTCAATCCGATAATGGTAATAAACATCCCGATCCCCACGGTAATGGCATGCTTCAGATTGTCAGGGATGGCTGTGAGTAATATTTGCCGCACCCTCGTTACCGTCAGCAGGATGAAGATGATACCGGAAATGAATACGGCAGTCAGACCCATCTGCCAGGTAAATTCATGTTCAGTTGTAGCCGAGGATAAAACCACGGATGCGAAATATGCATTAAGGCCCATACCAGGCGCCAGAGCTACCGGGAAATTAATGAAAAGTCCCATGGCAATTGTAAAAATACCAGCTGCCAGCGCTGTAGCCAGAAACACGGAATACCAGCCCATGTCAATCCGCCCAAAAGCCGTCAAAGTCCCGGGATTAACCGAGAGAATGTAAGCCATTGCCATGAATGTGGTCAGACCGGCCATAATCTCTGTGCGTACTGTGGTGCCGTTTTCTTTCAACTTGAAAAAGCGATTCAAATTGTTCTCCCCCTAAGATCTATGTGAGTGTCTCGCGTGCAACAGAAAAGCCGGTATCTTGGTAGACACCGGCCCGAAAAAAGAGGATTCACCTGCCTGTCTTCAGCGCAAAGGCCAAAGATGTCCGGGAACTCGCTCTTCTTAATCGTAGCCAGGTCATTACGGTGACCTTGTAGAGACTTTCGGGCCGATTCCCGAAATTATACGAATATTTATGTTGCTCAACGCTTTATCATTTTAGGTGTACATCACATAAGTTGTCAATGGCAAATACGAACAATACGCGTTATATTTTTAATATTGTTCGTAAATCAAACATTTTCATGACAAAATCTGCAGGAATGGTTAATCTGGAACCTCACTCATAGGATACGGGCGGTATTTCTCTGGCTCACTGCAGGAGATGATGGAGCATCCGTCAAAAGTGCTGGTTTTGCCATCATAAAGACAAGTAAAGCGCCAAACATTGCTTACGGTTTGCTCCTTGGCATCAAAAAAGGATTCAAGGATATCCCATTGCAGAACCTTATTCCCTGAATCATGCCAGCCGCGAAACCACTCCTGACATTCGAGAATGCCGGAGTATTCTGCCCCATCGCATTCTTCTATTCTGACCTCCGCCTCCGTTCTCCATTCATTCGTTAATGTCTGCGTGCAATTGCATGCTATCATTTTACCACCTGACACGAAATTCATTTTCTTACATTAAACAAAAAAAAGCCGGAAACACCCTGTTAAAATGGTGTTCCGGCTCTGGATATACTCTTATTCAACTGATTGCTATTCCCATTCAATTGTTGCAGGCGGTTTCGAGGTAATATCATAAACGATGCGGTTCACGTTATCCACTTCGTTGACGATCCGCACGGAGATCTTCTCCAGCACATCCCACGGGATACGCGCCCAGTCGGCGGTCATACCGTCGATGGAAGTTACTGCACGGATGCCCACGGTGTAGGAATAAGTGCGCTCGTCTCCCATAACCCCGACACTCTTCATGTTAGGAAGTGCAGTGAAATACTGCCAAATCTCCTGATCCAAACCGGCCTTGATGATTTCCTCGCGCAGGATGTAATCGGAGTCGCGGACAATCGTCAGCTTCTCTTCGGTCACTTCGCCCAATACGCGGATAGCAAGTCCAGGACCCGGGAATGGCTGTCGCCAGACGATGGCACGCGGCATGCCCAGCTCTTCTCCCAGTTTGCGGACCTCATCCTTGAACAGCGTGTTCAAAGGCTCGATCAGGCTGAACTTCATGTCTTCCGGCAATCCGCCGACATTGTGATGCGATTTGATAGTCTGTGCTGTTGCTGTTCCGCTCTCCACAATATCCGTGTACAGTGTACCTTGGGCGAGGAATGCGAAGTCACCCAGCTTGGCCGATTCTTCGTCAAAGCAATAGATAAACTCGTTGCCGATGATTTTACGTTTTTGTTCGGGATCAGATACACCGGCCAGCTTGCCCAGGAATCGCTCGCGGGCATCGATCTTCACGACATGAATATCGAACTTGCCGACGAATGTCTCCATTACACTCTCTGCTTCGCCTTTGCGCAGCAGGCCGTGGTCAATAAACATACAGGTCAATTGATCGCCGATGGCCCGGTGAATCAGCATGGCCACAACGGAGGAATCCACACCGCCGCTGAGTGCGCAAAGCACCTTCTTGTCCCCGACTTTAGCACGGATATCCTTAATGGCATCGTCAATGAACGATTCCATCGTCCATTTGCCCTCACAGCCGCAGATCTCGTACAGGAAGTTCGAAATCATCTCATTGCCGCTTACGGAATGGCGAACCTCCGGATGGAACTGAACAGCGAAGAATTTTCGGGCAGCATGGCTCATTGCGGCAATCGGCGCACTTTCCGTACCGGCATCCAGATTAAATCCGGACGGAAGCTCCACTACATGGTCGCCGTGGCTCATCCATACCATCTGTTTGCTCTCAAGCCCTGCTGCAAGCACAGCTCCCGCTTCGAAATCGACATCAGCTTTGCCGTATTCGCGTTTGGCTGCACGTTCCACCTTGCCGCCGAGCTGGTGAGCCATGAGCTGCATGCCGTAGCAGATGCCGAAAATTGGCAGTCCCAAATCATAAATAGCCGGATCCAGATGTGGTGCGTCCTCAGCATACACACTGCTTGGTCCTCCGGAGAATACGATCCCCTTCGGCGAAAGTGCTTTGATCTTCTCAATTGGCGTATTGTACGGCAGAAGCTCGCTGTATACCCCCAGGTCCCGAATTCTGCGCGCGATAAGTTGATTATACTGTCCCCCGAAATCGAGAACGACGATCATTTCATTTGGCTTGTTCATTACGTGCCTCCCTTGATTATTGGATTCATTATACTCATGGATAAATCTCATCGTCAAGGAAAGGAGGACACGTATCTCTTACGCTTTTGGCGCAGTTCATCCGGCCGCTTGAACGATCTGAGGATAGCGGAAAAGACTTATGGCATCTTTTGGTCAAGGTATCCGCTTCCATGCGGCCCGTAAGGATTTATTGCCCAGCCGGTGCCTGCCAGAAAGCCTCAGGTCAGGCGAAAAATGATGAGCAGGCAGCGGCTGATAAAGCCTGCGGCCTCCGCAGCGGCTGCATCCGGCGGTGGCGGCGCCGGGCCGGGACGCGGCGTGGCACGCTGAGCCTGTGCCGTACCGCTGTACGCCAGGGTTTCCCACTGGCGGACGAACCCCCGGACGGCGGCGCGCAGCCCCGCGTCCTCTATATTCAGGGAGGCAGCGTACTCCCTGGCCGTCACACCGGGCAGCGGCGGGCCGTACCGCGCCGCCAGCCCGTGCCAGGCCAGAGCGGCGGCGCGCAGCTGCCGCTCGCGGCTCACGCTGCCGGCGCGGCGCGCCGCCGGCAGCAGAGCCAGGCTGCGCCGCCAGCGCCAGGCGGCGGCGAGCACAATCGCCGCCACAGCAGCGGGCGGCGCGGGGTTCCCGCCTGCCAGCGGCAGGGCGGGCAGGATGTCCGCGCCGGCAGCTGCGGACGCGGGGGTTCCCTGCGGCGCAGATGCAGCCGCAGCGGGGGCCGCCGCCGGACCTGCTGCGGCGAGGGCAGCGCCGGGGGTGGGATCAAACGGGATCCAGCCGGCGCCGGGGAAATAGACCTCCACCCAGGCATGGGCATCGCCTTGGGTAACGGCATAACGCTGCGGCGAGGAATCGGCCTCCGGTGTCCCCGGTCCATAGCCCTGGACATAACGGGCCGGAATGCCGCTGCTCCGCAGCAGCACCGTCATCGCCGTGGCGAAATGCACGCAGTAGCCCTGCTTCGTCGTGAAGATGAAATCATCGGCGAAGTCGGCGCCGGCCGGCGGAATCCTAGTCTGCAGGCTGTAAGAGTAGCCGCTCTGCAAATAATTGCGTACAGCAGCAACGGCATCATAGCGGCTTACGGCAGAAGCTGTGAGCCGCTGTGCCAATGCGGCGACCCGCTCCGGCATTGCCGCGGGAAGCTGCAAATAACTATCGGCAATGGACTCTGGATCCTCGCTGCCCAGAACGCGCAGCACAGCCGGATCACTCTCCGGCAACAGAGAGCTCACTGTATACCCGGCAATCTTCGCAGAGCTTGCCGTCTCGGGCAGGCGGAAGCTATTCTTCTCCCGGTTCGCCAGCACATAGCCTAGCCGGCTGCCGTCCGCCAGCCTCACCTGTTCCACGTTCACCACGGTTCCGGCACTGAACAGCGGCAGGTTGCCGGAGGAAGGCACGGCAAACTGGATTTCCTGTACCAATGTCTGATCTTCGTTATTAGCGAATACCGGCAAGTCCCCGGCAGGCAAGCTCGTTAAACTAAGCGGGATGTATGCCGTCCCTTCCCTGATCCAGCGGCGGCCATCATAATAAGCTGAGCTTTCTCCTCTCCAGTAAGCCGTGCGGCTGGATGTGACCGTAAATACGGCTTTTGTACTGGGGGATAGCGCTGCCCCAAGCTCACCTTTGCCCGAACCGTAACCTGTAGTTCCTGCCTCAAGCCGGATTTCCTCCTCCGTCTGCCGCTGAACTTGTCCAGTCGCCCATTCCTGTAATTGGTTAAATACCGGCTTCAGGGTAATAGGTACAGCCGGCTGCGTTCCATACAGCTGGCCGCCTATCCAGGATGCTGCCGTCAGCAGCATTGCTCCTGCGAGAGCAGAACCTCCCCAGCGGACATAGGGAAGACTAACCCGGCCGGTTCGCTCCTTCAGGCGCAGCAGCCCGCTCATGCCCTGCATCCACAGAATCAGTCCCGCAGAGACCAGCACTTCGCCGGTTGTCTTTACCCCAAATCCTATATCCAGCATCAGAAGATAACATACAGTCACAGCTGCGAACAGAGCCGTGCTTCCTCTGTACAGCGCAAGCTGCTGCACGGAAGAAACCAGCAAACCCCAGCCCAATATCAGAATCAACAGCCGGCTGTGTTCACTTAGCTGCGAAATCTGTCCCGTGAACAACAGGACCGCGTCCTCCGGAATTCCTGCAACATAAGGGCCAAATTGCGCTATTCCTTCACTGCTGGCGCAGGTGTATAGCCAAGTCAGAGCAATCAGAATAGACCGGATACTGAGCTGCAGCAATCCCGGGAGCCTAAAGCAGCCCCATAGCAGCAGTGCCGCAGCAGAGAGCATCAGAATTTCGAGCAACTCCGCAGTAGGGGGCAAAGTTGTGGATCTGTGCAGCGGAAGCAGCCATGCCATAAACAAACCCATAATGGCCAAAGAGAACAGCAAACGATAATGCAGGGGGATGTCCTCCCTGTTATCGGTATAACTGTTCTCAGCTTGTCCATCCACCGCCTGCGGTTTAACCGTCACTGCCGGTTTGCCGAACGGCCCTTCGTCCTTCCAGGTGCTGGAAGAATCAGCCGATATTCCGGCAGTCCCCCGATATCTACCGTTCTGTCCGTTTCCCCGGAGATTCATGGAATTCCGCCCCCTTGTACCCGTATGACAGAGAGGAATTCTCCAGACAGTAGATTCGCGCTCCAAGCCGCTCCAGACTGCCCCTTACCGTCCCGGTATTACGCTGTGTGCCATTCCCCGGCCATTCTTTCATCTCCGTTGAATGCTGCTGATTTACCGGAGCAGGCAGGTCCCACACATAATAAATCTCCACCTGCACGCCCTGTACCAAGAACCGGGCAAGCGTCCGCGCGGATTCCTCCTCCAGCTTTCCTGTGATCACCGTTACCGTCATCCCCGGAATCCAGCTCCGTGAAGCATCTTCCAGCAGGCCGCTCAGGCTTCGGGTACCGTCGGGAGCAATTTCCGTTAGCATATCCTGCACTCTGGCAGGGATTTTGCCGAGTCCCTCATGTCTGGCTATACCTTCCGGCCATCCGCCGCTGAACAGCTGCACATATGTGCCGGAGCGCTCCGTTGCAAGCATCAGGCCCATTGCTGCAGATACGGCTTTTTCGAATGCCGGAGTTGTTGTGCCACGCAGCCCGCGCGGAGTGAGTGCTCCGTAGGGAATCTCATAATTTTCCGGGCTGTTGGCAAGAACGATACAAGCCATCCTGCCCTGTTCACGCACCGGTACCCTGCTCTGCAGCGTTCCCTTGCGGGCGCTGTTCTTCCAGTCAATCCGGCTAAGCGGATCACCCGGGGCATACTCACGGAGATCTGCCGCTTCACTGCCGCTGTCTCTTCCCCTGCCCATGAGCATCATATCCCCGGCCAGCAGGCCGCTCCCCGGTACAGCTGCCCCTACATAGAGCGGTCTGGGAAGCACTTTGAAGCTGTCCTTGAACTCCGGCTTGGTTCCGCCTGTGAACAGCCCCGGCAGATCTCCCCAGCTTATGCTGCAGCTCTGAAGCCGATGAGTTCCCCGGGGGACTTCCTGCAGCTCATAAGAATAAGTGAATTTGCGCCGGAACCCGGGAAACAGTAATTCCTGATGCCGCCGTCCGCCCCAGTAATCGGCAATGATCATCCACGGGAGTGGAATCCGTGAAGAGAAGCTAAGCTGTACTTCTACTGTCAACGTATCTCCGGCTGCCGGATGCAAAGGGGATATACGGCGGACAATCTGCACTTTCCGTGGACCGCAGAGCTGCAGCAGGAGTCCGCCGAACATAAGAATTCCGGCTGCCGACAAGAGGAACAGCAGAGACGCACCTCCGCGCCATGCATATAAAGCACCGATGACTGCCGTTATAGCCAGCATCCGCAGCCATTCACCTAAAACGCTGCGGTTTCGCGGGACAGGCCGGAGCATGTCTCCCGGAGAATCAGACTTCTGCTGCTGCATATTTTTTTCTTGCTCTATTAATGATGAAGAGGACAAGGTGACACCCTTCCTTCGGCGATAGACTAGCTCCGCCCTGCTGCCGCGATCAACGTGGAAGTACTTTCGGGAGCCTATTACTGTCTATTCTTCCCACGAACAAGAGTGCCCAAACCCTTGGAGTTACTTTGGTCCCGTACTTGGACGGCATGCCGAAGGGCTGCTTAAGTTGTTCTAACTCTGCGCTCCTCTGCCGTCGCGCGGGCCTCCTGCGGCAAATGCCCCGCTGTTGTGAGCAATTCCCGCAGGGATATCCAGAGAGAGGAACCAATCATTTGCACCTCTGCCCCGCTTGTTTCCAAACTTCCGTCAGGCAAAGCAAGTTTTAGCTGCTTCTGTAATGCATCCACTGTCAGGTTCCGCCCGTTCCAGGCAATCAGTCCGCTGCGGCTGGCGCTATCCCAGCTAACCCGTCCGCCCAGCCGTTCAATGACCGCGCGCAAGGGAACCATGTATTGCCCTTGGCTGATTCTGTATTCTCCCGGGTCCAGTTTGGTCTCCAGCCTGCCCACCTCCAGGACCAGCGGCTTGCCGGAGGCAAATAATCCGGCATTCGGCACAATGTTAGAATGAATCCAGTCCTGTGAAGGTTTCGAGCGGTTGGCGCCTGCCATAGTTGCAGATACTCTGAAGTGTACAGGCTGCTGACTTGCGTCCAGCTGACCAAAGTTATACCCGGCAGCCTTATAACGCTCAATAATCTTGGGCAGTGCTTTGGCACTCTCTTCATGTCCCGCACCGTCATGCAGCAGCAGGATGACTTGGGAGGAAGACATGTCCGCCACCGATCCCTGCAGGATTTCCGACGCCGGCACACCCCTGCGTCTGGAATCTCCGCTGTCCACTGTCCAGTCCATTACCGAGTAGCCCGCTTGCTTCAGCAGGTCGAAATAGGTTGCATCAAAATGTCCGAAGGTGCCTCCCGGCGCACGGACAAGCTGTGGACGGACCCCGGTAATCTCTCTGACAATCTCTTCAGTTTTCTTGATTTGCGTCCAAAATTCTGTGAATCCGCTATATAAATCATGATAATTATGATTATAGGTATGATTGCCAATGACATGCCCCTGCTCCCAAATCGCATTAATCAGCTCGGGGCTGCTCCGGGCCCGCTCTCCCAGCACGAAGAAGGTTGCCTTCACCTCCTGCTGGCGCAGTATTTCCAGCACCTTTGCAGTGACTTTGCTGGGCCCGTCGTCAAACGTAAGATATACTGTCTTCTGTGTTTTCTTTGGGGCAGCGGCCACCACAGCTGCTGCGGGTGCAGCCTTGGATTTGACTAACGCTGATATAGCTGCCGAATCTTCTGGATTCTGGAGATTTTGGGTCGATGTTATTGCCGTGGAGACAACCGGGGCTGGTGAGGCAGAGCCTCCTGAATTCACAGCCGGGGCAGGCAAATCTTGCGTCTGGGCAGCCGGCAGATTATTCTTAGAGAGTGCAGGCTCAATTTTACCAGCCTGTAGAGGATACATTTTCGGCGATGCCGAAGACTGTCCAGTTTCCCAATCAGGCTTTACCAATAATATAATTGCCATAGCAAGCAGCCCGCGGATAAGGATCCGGCGGATCTGGGTACTTTTGCTATCTTTCATCTTCTCTACCTCCAGCATTCTATTCACTTCCAGAACCATTTGGTAGATTGTATGAAGACAAGCTTCAAAATAGAATTAGGCATGCGGCCCTTGGAGAGTGACAATATTATGGAAATGTTGAGATGGATACAGGAATTGTTCGCCAGTTACGGATACAGTGTGCTCTTCTTCGGATTGCTGCTGGAATTTATTGCGCTGCCCTTTCCCGGGGAAACAACAATGGCTTTTGCAGGCTTTCTTTCCTATACCGGCAAGCTTGATTTCATGACACTGGTAGTACTGGCTTTTGCAGGTACAACAAGCGGGATGACCATTACTTATTTCGTCGGGCTCAAGGCAGGGATGCCGTTTATCCAGCGCTACGGCAAATGGTTTCTCTTTTCACCGGCCAAGCTGGAGAAAACGCAGCGCTGGTTCGAGCGTTACGGCAGTTTTCTGATCTCGATCGGTTATTTTATTCCCGGCGTCCGGCATTTCACCGGCTATTTCGCCGGTATTATCGCTTTGCCTTTCCGCAAGTTTGCCCTGTATGCTTATGGAGGAGCGCTGCTCTGGGTACTGGCTTTTCTGGGCATAGGCAAATTATTCGGGCCGCAGTGGATGGGCATCTTCCACCTGTTTGAGCTGTATGCCCTATGGATTGTCTCCGGTATCCTGGCTATCGCAGCCCTGATCCTTCTTTACCGCTACCGCCGGGGCATTTCCGCCCGCCTGCTGCGGCGCAAGGTCAAAGGTTAAATCTTAAGCATAATGCAAAAAATATAGAGAGTTTCCGGGGACGCCACGCAACCTGAAACATTAAAAAAGCAGCCGTTTGACGCATCATTCGAAGAACCCTTCGAAGAGCATCGACAGCTGCTTTTCTTATGCAACTCGAGATGAATTTACTGACTTTAAATACGGGACAGACTCTTTCGTTTGCTGCGAACCAGGTAATATCCTCCCAGCAGCAGCGCAATTCCGGCAAAGCCGGCACCTCCGGCAAACCCTAATTGCCGGGGTTTCACGTAGTCAAGCAGCCAGCCTGCGCTTAGCATTGATATCCCAATCAGTGAACCGCCCGCCGCCGACAGCATTCCGAAAATAACCGGCTGCATGGAAGACGGCGTCTCTCTCATCACCAGCGTGTCCAGACAGGCATTGCCAATTCCACCCGATAAAGACAGCAGAATATACAGGAGAAATGCGGCCGCAAAATGGCTGCTGGCACTGATCCCCATCAGCAGCAAACCTTCCGCCAGCAATCCTGCCAGCGCCACCGCGAGCAGCCTCTTCTTCACCAGGCGGCCGGCAAAAAAACTGAGGCTTAGCCCGATGCCAAGTGCCGCATAAAACGCTCCGACTCCGACATCGCCGGCATGAAACACCTGCACGGCATACACACTGATCAGCACATTGTCCCAGCCGTTGATAACCGGCACCAGCAGCTCATAACCAATAATAACCTGCAGCACGAGACTTCCCCCTGCCACGTATTTAAGCGTCCGCAAGCGCCCTTTATCGCCTTGCTTTAGTTCGCTCTGTTCTGCAGAAGAATCATGTTTTGTTCCCGCTTCAGCTTTCCCGGCATTATGCGGAAACTGCAAACCCCATAGCAATAAAGCTGCAACCAGAAAAGATGCGGCGTTCATGACGAATGCCGTCTCCGGCCCGAACCAAAGGGACACCAGCCCTCCCGTAAAGGCCCCTAGAATGAGCACAGAGCCATTCATCAGCTGTTCCAGGCCATTAATGCGGAGCAATGAACCCGGAGCAGCCAGGAGCGGGATAGAAGACTTGCGGACCGGACTGTAAACCGCCTCTCCCGCTGCCAGTATAAAACTGCCTGCATACAGCAGCCACAGCCGGTCCTCCCCATTGATCCAAAGAAAGGATAAGGCTACAGGCACTCGCATAATATCAACGGCTATCATAATCGTTTTGCGCGGCAGCCTGCCAGCCAGCATCCCGCCGAGCGGAGCCATAAAAAGATAGGGCAGCACCCTTACACCAAGCGATATGCCTACCGCCATTCCCGATCCGGTCAGTTGAAGCACCAGCGCCAGCATGGCCACACTGCTGAACCGGTCGCCTATTCCATTGATTAATCCGGCTGCGAACAGCCTGGAATACCCCTGCCCGCCCAGAACAGATAATCCATTTCCGGTTTGTGTCATTTCATGAGCCCTCACAATCGAAATTAAATATTTATCTAATTAGATAGTAATCGAATATTATATTTATGACAATGTATTATTTTCTTTCTTTAACCAAGATTATAGAATGAGGGTTGACTGTAACTCTCCGGGAAAGAAGGGACTCATCTTTTGAAAATAGATCGTTTGCTCTCCATAGTCATCCTGTTGATGAACCGCCCGCTCATTCAGGCCAAGGAGCTGGCCGACATGTTCGAGGTCTCCGTCCGCACCATCTACCGCGATATCGACAGCATTAACAGTGCTGGCATACCTGTCGTAACCTATCAGGGTGCAAACGGCGGGATTGGCCTCATGGAGGGATACCGCCTGGACCGCAATCTGCTGACGGAGCGTGAGCTGGCCGATATTTTCACCGCTTTGCAAAGCGTCTCTTCCTATGTCGGAGGAGAACACACGCTGCTGATGGAAAAAATCAGCAGTGTAATCCCCCCTGCCCAATCCGCCGCCTTCCGGAGCAAAACAACCCAGTTGATCGTCGATTTCTCTCCTTGGGGATTGAATGGACCCCTGGAAGAGCGGCTAACCCTGCTCAAGGAAGCGCTGGAGGAAGGTGTCACTGTCGCCTTCGAATATGTGAACGCCGACGGCAGGATGAGCAAGCGCTCCGTGGAGCCTTACACGCTGGTGCTCAAAGGGCAAGCCTGGTATTTGTACGGCCTGTGTGCAAAGCAGGGGGAGTTCCGCCTGTTCAAGCTGCTGCGTATGAAAGCGCTGGTGAAGGAAGACCGGGTGTATGTCCGTCAAGATATCCCCTTGAAGGATTTCCCCTGGACTAAAGGATGGATGCGGCCCGTTGACTCACTGCCCGTGGTACTGCATTTCTCGGCGGCAGGCAAACATCTAGCCGAAGATTATTTCGATGCTACTGAACTTCAGCCGGACGGCAGCGGCGGGTACACCGTTAGGGTTCATTATCCGGAGGATAACTGGCTTTACAGCTTTTTGCTGGGATTCGGAACCTCGGTTGAGGTGCTGGAGCCGGAACATATCCGCCTCCGGATGGGCGAGCTCGCTGCAGGCATCGCAGCAAAATACAAATAATTTCCAAACGCTATGTAGATTGAACTTGAGAATATACATTTGGGAAAAGTGCGGAGGGGAATTTTGGAACTGTAGGAGCGATAGCGTCCGCCTGAAAGCTTTCCGTAGGAAAGCTTTCAGGCGGACGCATGGGCAAGGTTTGGATTTCTACGGCGATTCGCAGTTAAATTCAGGAAATCCAAACCTAGCAGCGGCCGGAAGTCCAAACATTCTCTGTAGTCACTGCCAGTCCCAAAATAGAAGAATTATAAGTTCAATCTATATAGCAACTCTCCAACAAACCTGACTGAATGCTGTCTAGTTTGATGGTTTATACTGGACTGGAATGCGGGCGGAACTCGTCCCGCGAAATCTAAGGGAGTGTGTTGATATGAATATAGAAAAGACTTCGCCCCATCAACATGAGGCCGTATTCTGCCAGAGCTGCGGAATGCCAATGCCTGAAGCGGAGCTGCTGGGCAGTGAGCAGGATGGCACTAAGAATGAGGATTATTGTATCTACTGTTACGAAGCCGGAGAATTCAAGCAGCCTGAAATAACACTGCAGGGTATGACCGATCTCTGCACCGGATTCATGGTGGAGGAAGGCATGGATGAGGCTGCGGCGCACAAGCTGCTCGCCGAGACGCTTCCTTTACTGAAACGCTGGAAGACGGCAGCCGCGGTGCAGTAAGCGGGGTCTTCTCCATAACAAAAGGGACTAGCCATACACCCGCCGGTGCTGGATAGTCCCTTCTTTAGTACATCACAAGTTATGCCTGTTGAGATTTAACTGCTTGAGGTTGTAAAGACTCGGCTTCTTCCGTCTTCAGAAAGTCCGGCTGCGGTGAAGTCTTCTTGATGAACAAGGCCAGCACCAGAGCCACTACAGTCACCCAGGTTGCCACGGCGAATGCATGGGTAATCCCATTGATTGTCGCTTCCTGTGTAAGTTTGAGCATCGCCGCCTTATCGGTCTGTGAGACAGCGCCGCTGGTTACTGCTTCCGTAATATTGCTCTTCGTGCGGTTGGTCATCAGGCTGACAAACAGCGCCATCCCAAGTGCTCCCCCGACCGTACGCAGCGTGTTCGACATCGCTGTACCGTGCGAGCTGAGCCGCTGCGGCAGCTGGTTAAGTCCGGCTGTCACAATCGGCATCATCAGCATCGACATCCCGAACATCCGCGCCGTATACGTCAGGATCAGATGTGTATAGGTTGTGGAATCCGTAATTTGACTGAATTCCCATGTTGTAATGGTGGTAATCAGCAATCCGATAACCGCCAGCCATCTTGCACCAATCTTATCAAAGATAATTCCGGTGATCGGAGACATAATCCCCATCAGAATGGCACCCGGCAGCAGCATCAACCCGGATTCCATCGGTGTAAAGCCGCGGATGGTCTGAAGATAGATTGGCAGCAGGATCATACCTGCGTACATGGCCATGGTAATAATAATATTGATTACCGTTGTAAGTGAGTACATGTTATAACGGAAAATGCGGAATTCGAGCAGTGGTTTGTCGGCGGTAAGCTCGCGCCATACAAACAGGGCCAATGCCAGGGTTCCGAGGATCAGACAGGCAATAACAGTCGTGCTGCCCCAGCCGTCTGTTCCGGCATCACTGAAGCCGTACAGCAGTCCGCCGAACCCAAGGGTCGAGAACACGATGCCGGTCTTATCCAGCTTCGGAGAAGTCAGCTTCCCGACGTTCTGCATGGTCTTCATCCCAAGCAGTGTGGAGAAAATGGCCAGCGGCAGTACGATAAAGAACAGTACGCGCCAGGAATAGTTTTGCACAACCCAGCCCGAGAGGGTAGGTCCGATCGCCGGGGCAAAAATCATTGCTACCGCCATGAGTCCCATGGCTTTACCGCGTTCTTCAATCGGGAAGATACGCAGGAACACAATGTTCATCAGCGGCATCAGAATTCCAGCACCGACGGCCTGGATTACTCTGCCGACCATAATCATTTCAAATCCGGTTCCGATACCGCAGACAAGCGTACCTATAGAGAATAGTATCATTGCTGTAGTAAACAATTGGCGGGTGGTAAACTTCTCCACCAGATAAGCACTGATTGGAATGAGCACACCGTTCACAAGCATAAACCCTGTGGTCAGCCATTGTGCCGTATTGGCGACAATGTTAAGATCCTCCATCATTTTCGGAAGCGCCACATTCATCAGCGTTTGATTCAACAACGCGACGAAAGCGCCAATTAAGAGCGCTGCGATGATAGGCCCTTTGCGTATAGCCTTAGTTTCCGCAGCAGCGTTAGCAGTTATTGTACTCATGGCTACTTTTTATCTCTCCCTTGTACCAAAATTTTTACGATTTCACCATGAAGCCGCAGCAGTTCCTTGACATCCTCTGGAGGGATGCCGGACAGCGGCTGCAAATGCTTTCTCATGGACTGCTTGCTTCGTTCCCGGATTTCCTGACCTTTGTCCGTCACCGCAAGATTGAATATACGCCGGTCGCTCTGAGAGCGTTGTCTGGTGATCAGTCCTGCCTTTACCATACGGTCAACTACTCCGCTAGCAGCGCTGTTCCCTAAATGGAGCAGGTCGGCAAGCTCGGTAATTCCGATGTCCGGGTGCATGGCCAATTTGCGCAGAACCATCAGTTGGGTGGAGGTAATCTGCAGCTCCTCTGCGTCCTTCCACAAAAGCTGCTGGAAATTATGATTGATACAGCGGAAAGAGCTCAGAATATCATCAAGCTGCTGTTCTTTTTCCTCCAACACCATCACCCCGTTAGTTTGATAAATAAATACTTCGTATACGAACTATTTTACTATTTACCTATTTATCCGTCAATCAAATTACTGAAAATTTCTGAAAAACTCTTTCTTTGTTTCATTTAACTAACATGCTCTGCCGCCCCGGAATAGACACCCTTCCAGAGTGCCCAGCTTTGGGGATTTTAGATATAATTCAGATGGATGACAATACTCGAAAGCGGTGATTGTGCAATGAATCCTGAACAGCGAAAAATTTGGAGTGACGGACATAAAACTTTAACGGGACTCTTGAAGCGGCCGGAGGAGCATGAGAATGCGGTTGCTTTATTCCTGAGATTGCATGCCTCTCTTTACGCGTCAAACGGGGAACATCCGGAGCAGCCAACCTTTGAAGACGAACTTCTGAAAGATATCCGCGAGTCGACCCTGCGCAGCTATCCGGTACATACCCCCGGCAGTAAAAATTCTATAGTGTGGCATCTTTGGCACAGTGCGAGAATTGAAGATATCACAATGAATATTCTTGCCGCCGGCAGCGGGCAGATTCTTCACGAGGCGAATTTTACCGACAAATTACAGACAGTTTACATCCATTCAGGCAATGGCATGACCGATGAGGAAATTTCCGGTTTCAGCTCGTCGGTTCATATCGAGTCTTTATTGGAGTACAGGAGAGCGGTTGCCGGCAGAACGCGGAGCATCATATCTTCATTGAGTTCCGAGCAATTGAGGGCGAAGCTGAGTCCTGCCAGGATCAGAAGAATATCAGAAGAAGAGGCGGTAAAAGATACGGAGCAATGGCTGATTGACTACTGGGGAAATAAAAACATCGCCGGTCTGGTGCTGATGCCTGCCACAAGGCATAATTTCATCCACCTCAACAAGGCGATGCGCGTAAAGCTTAAACTTCAGAAATAAGATCATTCAAATGTTTCTTATAAATTAAAGCGGGCCCGGGAGAATTGCCCCGGACCCGCTGTTTAATGTGGATTGCACTTTATGGATTGTACTTTTCTTATATCCCGCTCCCTAAGCTCCCCACCACCACCGGCCGCTGTGGTCCTGAGATTTCAGCAGGCGTTGAACTACTGCCGCTTTCCAGACCGCAGGCGATCGACATCATCAGTTTGATCCGGTTGGCCTGGTTCACTACACTGACCCCGGCATCATAATCAATAGCTGCGATATTGGCCCCGGGATACAGCTCCTTCAGTCCTTTGATAGAGCCGCGTCCGGTAATATGGTTCGGCAGACAGGCAAACGGCTGGATGCAGACAATGTTATTCACACCGTTATCCAGCAAATCCATCATCTCCGCCGTCAGGAACCAGCCTTCGCCCATCTGATTGCCGACAGACACAAGCCGGCTGGCCTTCTCCGCGAGGCCGTAAATATTCTCGCGGCCTTTGGCCAGTCCCGCTTCCTCCAGCGCCACTTTAACCGGCTTGCGGTAGATTTCCAGGTACGAGATCAGCATGGGATTGATGTATCCCAGCTTCTTGCTTTTGCCGAATTGCTCCGCTTTGTAGATCGGATTGTACACGCAATAAAAGATAAAATCGAGGAAGTCCGGCATTACTGCTTCGCCGCCTTCGGCTTCGATCATCTCAATGATCCGGTTGTTGGCGTCCGGATGGAACTTAATCAGTATTTCGCCGACAATGCCCACCCGCGGCTTCACTGCCGGTGTGACCGCCAGGCGGCTGAACTCGGCGACGATCTCGCGGATCACCCGCTTATACTCCCGGAAGGAGAATGTCGACAAGCTGCTCTTGCAGCGCTCCATTCCTTTGCGGTAGAGGGCTTCCGTGCTTCCCGGAATCCGCTCATAGGGTCTGAAGCGGTGTAGCAGCCGCATCATCAGATCACCATAGCAGGCAGCGGCGATCAGCCGGTTTGCCAGCTTGAGGTGGATGCGGAAGCCCGGCTGATTCTCCATCCCTGAAGCATTGAGAGAGATGACCGGAATTTGCCCCAGATCGGAATCCTTCAGCGCCTTGCGCAGCAGCGAGATATAATTGGTAGCCCGGCAGCCTCCGCCTGTCTGCGACATGATGACCGCCGTCCGGTTAGGATCGTAGTCCCCGCTCTTCAGAGCCGAGAGGATTTGCCCGATGGTGACAATCGCCGGATAACATGCATCATTATTGACGAATCTGAGGCCTTCCTCGGTCTCCTGCGGACCGGTGGTTTCCAGTACCTTGAGACGGTACCCGGCGTCACGGAAGACGCGTTCGAACAATTCAAAGTGAACCGGCGACATCTGCGGCGCCAGAATGGTATAGGTCTCCTTCATTTCCTTCGTAAACGGAACGTTGGCCTGTGTCTTATAGAGGAGCTGCGGCTGCACATCGCCCTTCTCACGCTCACGCATCGCTGCCTGCAGCGACCGCAGCCGGATACGCGCAGCGCCGAGATTACTGATCTCATCAATCTTGATCAGGGTGTATACCTTGTTGTGGCGCTCCATAATCTCCTGCACGGCATCGCAAGTGATCGCGTCGATGCCGCAGCCAAAGGAGGTGAGCTGCACCAGCTCCAGATCATTTCTGCCGGCTGCAAGGCGGGCGGCACGGTACATCCGGGCGTGGTACGTCCATTGATTCACCACAGCCACATCGCCTTCGCTGCGGTCCAGATGGCAGACCGAATCCTCGGTCAGCACGGCGAGCCCCATTCCGGTAATCATATCGGCGATGCCGTGATTGATTTCCGGATCGGCATGGTAGGGATGGCCGCAGAGCAGAATCCCCTTTGTCCCGGTGGAGGTCAGAAACGCCAGCGTTTCTTCGCCCTTCGTACGCAGATCATTTTTGGCTTGCTCAGCTTCGGCAATTCCAGCCTGTACCGCTGATGCTATCTCTTCTCTCGGAATATCCATAAAGGTCTTGATCAGACTCTTGGTCAGGGCCGAAATATCGTCGAAGGTCAGAAACGGGCTGACGAGCGGAACCCCACTTTCCTTGAGACCATCCATATTATTGCGGATAACCTCAGGATAAGAAGCAACCACCGGGCAGTTGAAGTGATTCTGTGCCGCATCGTCCTCCTTCTTCTCATACACAACCGCCGGATAAAAGATAAAATCGACGCCTTTGCCGATCAGGCTCTGCACATGTCCATGGGCCATCTTCGCGGGATAGCAGATCGATTCCGAAGGAATCGTATCCATTCCGCTCTCATACAGCTTCTTGCTGGACTTCGGCGACAACACTGTCCGGTAGCGCAGTGTTGTAAAAAAGGTGTGCCAGAACGGATAATTCTCGAACATATTCATGGTCCGCGGAATGCCGACGGTGCCCCGCTCTGCCTGTTCTTCCGGCAGCCCTTCATAGTCAAAGAACCGTTCATATTTATACTGCATCAGGTTCGGCAGGTTGTTCTTCTCTTTCTTGCCTCCCGCACCGCGTTCGCAGCGGTTGCCTGTAACGTGAAAGCTCTTATCGGGGAAACGGCTGATGGTCAGTGCGCAATTGTTGGCGCAGCGGCTGCAGCGGCCCGGCGATACCTGATATTGGAAGGTTTCCAGCTCTTCCGGGCCAAGAATCGTGCTGAAGCCGTCCAAGCCGGCATGTTCTCTGGCAATAATCGCACAGCCGTAGGCTCCCATAACACCGGCAATATCAGGTCTGACCACAGTCCGGCCAGTCAGCAGCTCAAAGGCCCGCAGTACGGCTTCGTTATAGAAGGTGCCACCCTGCACAATGATATTGCGCCCGAGGTCCTCGGGGTTGCGGATTTTGATAACCTTTTGCAGAGCGTTCTTGATTACGGAATAGGCGAGTCCTGCGGACAGATCAGCCAGGGAAGCCCCTTCCTTCTGCACCTGCTTCACCTTGGAATTCATAAATACGGTACAGCGCGAGCCCAGATTCACCGGTTTGCTAGACTGCAGCGCGGACTTGGCAAATTCCTCGATACCGAGCTCCAGCGCGGAGGCGAAGCTCTCAAGAAAAGAGCCGCAGCCCGCCGAGCAGGCCTCATTCAGCATCAGGCTGTCAATTGCCCCTCCGCGGATCTTGATGCATTTCATATCCTGTCCGCCGATATCCAGAATAAAGTCCACCTCAGGCATGAACTTGGACGCAGCCTTATAGTGGGCCACTGTCTCCACTTCACCGCCGTCGGTACGAAGCCCGGCCTTAACCAATCCTTCACCATAACCGGTCGCATAGGAGCCGGCAATATAGCAGCCTTCCGGCAGAATCCGGTAAATCTCCTTCAGTGCATCGGTGACGGACTGCAGCGGATTGCCTTTGTTGCTTCCGTAAAAGGTATAGAGAATTTCATCGGCGGCGCCGGTAATAACAAGCTTTGTTGTCGTCGAACCGGCATCAATGCCGAGATAGCAAGGTCCGCGGTATGAAGCCAGCTCAGCGCGGGCAACCGAGGCCCTGCCATGGCGGAGCCGGAACTCGGCTAAATCCTGCGCCGTCTCAAACAGAGGCGCCAGTTCAGCATCCTCTGCACGGTCCGCCTTGAAGTCCACCGCTTCAATCCGTTCCAGCCAGCCGGATAGCGGCAGCACGAGCTGATCGCTCTGTGACAGCGCCGAACCAATCGCCACAAAATATTGCGAGCGTTCCGGGAACAGCACCTCCCCTTCCTTCAGCCCCAGCGTCTCCGCGAAACGCTCCCGCAAGGCGGGCAGAAACGTCAGCGGTCCGCCCAGGAAAGCCACCCGCCCGCGAATCGGACGGCCGCAGGCGAGGCCGCTGATCGTCTGGTTCACGATACTCTGGAAGATTGAAGCCGCGACATCCTCGCGCCGCGCCCCTTCGTTCAGCAGCGGCTGTACATCGCTCTTGGCGAATACGCCGCAGCGCGAGGCGATCGGGTAGATCCGCTCATGCTTCTCTGCCAGCGTATTCAGTCCGGCAGGGTCAGTCTGCAGCAGCGAAGCCATCTGGTCGATGAACGCTCCGGTGCCGCCGGCGCAGGCGGTATTCATGCGCTGTTCGATGCCGCCGCTTAAATAAATAATCTTGGCGTCCTCCCCGCCAAGCTCAATCGCCGTATCGCATCCTGGAATCAGCTCGCTGATCGCTTTGGTGCAGGCGATGACCTCCTGGACAAAGGGTACTCCGCCAAGCTTTGATAAGGACAACCCCGAGGAACCGCTTACAGTCAATGCTGCCTCTCTATCCGGGAACCTGTGCTGTACGTTTGACAGGAGGGATAGAGCCGCTTTTTTTATATCGCTATAATGTCTCACGTAATCCTGATAAATAATTGTACTTCGTTCCATAACAACCAATTTGGCCGTAGTTGATCCGACGTCCAGCCCAATACGCAGTATCATCATGCCATCACCATGCCTTGCTCCAAATTTGAAGTAATATGAGGCAACTATATCATGAGAGCGCATTAGGAAGGCTGTTAAAAATGTAACAGACATTTACAATTCACTACTAGCATACTTAATTATTTCGTGATTTCACTCAATGCTGTCTCCACATGACCTTTAACACGAATTTTTCTCCACGCCGCCGCAAGCTTGCCTTGCTCATCTATAAGAAAGGTGGAGCGCACGATGCCCATAAACTCCTTGCCGTACAGCTTTTTGAGCTGCCACACCCCGAATATCTCGCTTACACTATGCTCCTCGTCGGACAAGAGCGGAAAAGGCAGGCTGTTCTTCAGGGCAAACTTAGCGTGCGAGGCCAGATTGTCGGCACTGATTCCGAGTACCACGGCACCCTGCGCAGCAATCCGGTCGTGGGCGTCACGGAAATCGCAAGCCTCCTGTGTGCAGGCGGGTGTCATATTCTTCGGGTAAAAATAAAGCAGCACCTTGCGGCCGCGATATTGGCTTAAGCTGATGTTCCGGCCCGTGGAGGCGGGAAGGCTGAAGTCAGGGACTTCATCACCGATTTCGATTTCCTTCATTTATGCTTCACTCCTAAAGTTATTGGGGGAATAATCCGAAATTGCTTGTATTCCTAAAAGAAATTATAATGTAGAGAATGCAAATGTGAAAGGAAGAACGAAATGCCTCCAAGAAAGAAACGGCACGTAAAAGCCGGCAAATCGAAGAAGAAACCGCTGCTCTGGACTCTGGCAATTATACTTCTCCTAGTGATCGGCGGAATTGTCTACTATTTCTCCTCTGTCTACAACCAGCTCGACAATATGCACAAGACGGGTGATAAATCGCCGTTCGCGTCTGTTCCCTCCCCTTCGGCGGATATAGCTGAGCCTCCTAAATGGGAAGGCACGGAGCCTGTAAATATCCTGCTTATGGGCGTGGATGCCCGTGGTGTGAAGAAAGGGGAAGTCCCGCGCTCGGATACGATGCTGGTTGCCTCCCTTGATCCGGTGCGAAAGAAGTTCTATGTCTTCTCCATTCTCCGGGATACCTATGTATCTATACCAGAACATGGCAAAGACCGTATTAATTCGGCAATTACACACGGACCCAATACGGCGATGCAGACAGTAAGCGACTTGCTGGGCATCCCGATTCAATATTATGTCTATACCGATTTCCAGGGCTTCATCAAACTGGTGGATGCCGTCGGCGGGGTGGATTACGAAGTTGAAAAAGACATGGTCTATAAGACAAAAGCTGACGGGCCGGAATTCGACATTGATCTGAAGAAAGGCTTTCAGCATCTTGACGGCAACATGGCGCTGCAATATGTGCGTTTCCGTCATGATAAGACATCCGACTTCACCCGGACGGAACGGCAGCGGGGTTTCCTCAAAGCTGTTGCGGACAAGGTGATCAGCACCACTTCCATTCTTAAACTGCCTAACATATTGTCTGAGGTGATCCCATACATCGATACCAACATGGAAATCAGCGATATGTGGAAGCTTGCCACCGTCGGTTATGACGGCTCGATGGGCGGCAGTGAGCAAATACCGCCGATGAACTTGCTGACTGAAGAGACAACAAGCGGAGGCTCCTCCGTTATTGGCATCAGCAGTGAAGATAAACTGAAGCAATTCGTGCAGGATACCATTACTGCACCTGAGCCGACGCCATCGACTGAGGCTTCCCCGGACAGCAGTCCGTCCGCTAGCGCAGAGAACAATTAAATCAACAACCCATGCTTGGCCTCAGGACGGGCGAACAGCGGCATCCGCCGCCAGTTCGCCCGTTCCCTTGCCCCAAGACATATGAAAGGATGATTATTCATGAACCGTACCACATCAGAACAGTTGTATCAGGAAGCCCTTCAGCATATCGTCGGAGGCGTCAATAGCCCCTCCCGGTCCTTCAAGGCTGTTGGCGGCGGCGCGCCGGTATTTATGAAACGCGCGGGTGGCTCACGCTTCTGGGACGAGGACGGCAACGAGTACATCGATTACCTCGCAGCCTACGGGCCGATTATTACCGGCCATGCCCATCCACATATCACAGCGGCGATTACGGAAGCCGCACAGAATGGCATCCTGTATGGCACACCCACCCAGCTTGAGATCAAGCTGGCCAAAATGCTCAAGGAAGCAATCCCTTCGATGGATAAAGTGCGGTTCGTCAACTCCGGCACGGAGGCCGTAATGACCACAATCCGGGTGGCCCGCGCTTATACCAAGCGCAGCAAGATCGTGAAATTCGCCGGCTGCTACCATGGCCACTCCGACCTAGTGCTGGTCGCTGCCGGCTCCGGCCCTTCCACACTGGGCATTCCTGACAGCGCCGGAGTTCCCGGCAGCATCGCCCAGGAAGTCATCACCGTTCCGTTCAACGATCTTGGCGGACTGCGCGAGGCGCTGGAGAAATGGGGTGCTGACGTAGCCGCTGTTATGGTGGAACCGATCGTCGGCAACTTCGGTATGGTTATGCCGGAGCCAGGTTTCCTGGAGGGGCTGTGCAAGCTGGCCCATGATAACGGATCGCTTGTCATTTATGACGAGGTCATCACCGCTTTCCGTTTCCATTACGGTTCTACTCAAACTTATGCAGGCCTTGATAATCACGAAGACATTACACCTGACCTGACCGCGCTCGGCAAAATCATCGGCGGCGGTCTTCCGATCGGCGCTTACGGCGGCCGCAAGCATGTGATGGAGCAGGTTGCGCCGCTCGGTCCGGCATACCAGGCCGGAACTATGGCCGGCAACCCTGCCTCCATCTCAGCAGGTATCGCCTGTCTTGAGGTGCTGCAGGGTGAAGGGGTGTATGAGGAAATGGAACGGCTCGCCATCCGGCTGACAGAGGGACTGCAGCAATCGGCAGACCGTCACGGCATTCCGCTGACGATCAACCGGATCCGCGGGGCGTTCTCCACCCATTTCTGCGCTCATCCGATCACCAATTATGAGGAAGCCCAAGATACAGACGGCGAAATGTTCGCCAGCTTCTTCCGCCATATGCTGAACCGCGGGATCAACCTTGCCCCGTCCAAATATGAGGCCTGGTTCTTGACCACAGCGCATACGGATGCCGATATTGACGCAACACTGGAAGCTGCAGAAGCTTCCTTCCAGGCAATGTCGGCAGAGAAATAATCTTTAACACCTGCCCGGCTGCAACACTGATTACTTAAGCTTACTAGACCTGCTTCCATTAACAAATTCAAACCCACTGCGGCAAGCCGCAGTGGGTCATTTGCATTGCCGGATTCAGGTGTGAGAATCAAGCCAGCTGATCAATAGAAATCAATCTGCTTGTCCAGTTTGACCTCTTCGAACGCGGGACGCTGGAATCTGCTGCTTCCGGGCACCAGAGAAAACTGTGTGGTGCTGAGATCGTCCGGAAGCGGCGGAGAGATCATGAACTGCATGTGAACATGCGCTCCGCCGCCGTTTGCACCGTGATTTTCTACTTCATAGCTTGTCTCACTTAGAACAGCAAGCTTAAGCATGGGATTAATATGGACACGCTCCACCGTTTCTTTCAAGCACTTGATTTCCAGGGTGACGATGCTTAACTTCTCATACTGCATGGAGTGGGTCAGCATATATTCAAAATCGCCATCCAGCGTAGTCTTCATTATTGCCAGCACCCCCAGCAGCGGCCCGGGCTCATCCCAGAAATGCCGTCTGGGCCGGGCTTCGTTCAGATTGCTTAGAATCAGCGATATTTCCGAAACCTCAAGACCAGACTCCACCGCCAGCTGATTCATGGCTTCCTCTTCCGGAAAAAGCCCCCTCCCTCCGGAGAGCGCCTTGCGCTGCTGCACCAGTCTTAAGATCTGTTCATCAATTACTCTAGCCTCATCATTATAATCATTCGGTATTCCCCGTAGTGGCATCCTGCTCCAGCCCATTTCTTTCCCCTCCCGGATTCAGTGTAATCTGTTAACATCCTATCTACGATTGTTCTATTGTATCATTTTTTCCATTTATAAGAAATTCAGATACACAGCACAAAAAGCTGTCATCCCTAAGGACAACAGCTTTCTGCCATCAACAACTCTCTTCAGTTTGCTTTCTGATCATATAGGCTGCGGATTTCTACATCCTGCGGAAGCTTGAACGGATTCTCCTGGTTGATCCGGTCATAGAACATAATCCCGTCCAGGTGGTCCATTTCATGCTGAATCACAATGGCCTGGTAACCCTTGAACTTCAGGACGACTTCCTTGCCGCTCAGATCATAGCCCTTTACTTTTACCGTCTCATATCTCGGAACAAAACCATGAACCGGGCGGTCCACAGACAGGCAGCCCTCGCTCTCCGGCAAATACACCATCGCCAGCGAATGGCTGATGATCTTGGGATTCACCCAGGTATGCTCCACAATCTTGCCCTTGTCATCCTTCAGGTACATCACGAACATCCGCTTCTGAAGGCCGATCTGGTTCGCGGATAAGCCAATGCCGGAACGCAGCTTATGTTTGGCGGAAGCCTCCGGGTCCTGGCTGTTCTTCAGAAACTGCATCATGCATTGCAGCGCTTCACGGTCAGTATCCTGCAGCGGCAGCTGTACCGGCTCGGTTACACTGCGGAGAATAGGATGACCTTCCCGTATAATATCATCCATCGTGATCACATAATCTGCACTATATTTTGTACTAGACAACAACACTCATCCACCTTTGCCATGCGGGCTAAATTCATAATGATGATTTATAAATTGCAACTTGCACCTATAAGTATTTGCTCAAGGCGTTACACTATTATCTTATGCAGCTTTATGGATTTATGAAAGCAGTCTTCAACTGGCTGCTGTATTTCACGTCGAAACCGAGTCCCGTAGCAAGTGCGGCAAGCGGCAGGTAAGTTTTCTCCTCTTTGCCGACCTTTTGCAGAAACGCCGGTGTATCAATTGCTTGATCTTCCCCGTTGACCTTAATATACTTCGAGCCAATGGTAATAACCACCGTCCGGTCACCGTAAACAATTGTTGCGCTGGCTGTCTTCCTGTCCCACTTTCCACTGGCACCCACAGCATTAAGAACATCGCGCAGTGCGAGAAAGTTCTGGCCGTTCTTAATGACTGGCTTATTTGGGGTATTAAGCTCTGTGCCTTTTACCACAATCGACATCGGTGCCGAACCCGGCGCTGTTGCAAGAGCAGACGGTGTGCGGTATTCTCCCCACTGCAGTTCTGCAAACACCCGGGCGATTTTCTCATACCCCAGCTGTGTGGGATGAAAATCCAACGATATGATATGTGTCAGCGAGCCCTCAAGACCCACGAATTGTTTGGCAATATGGGCTACCCGCACCGGTGCTCCGGTCTGGTCGAAACTGGCCGCAATACTGTCCGCCATGGCTGTCAACCGCTCCGCTGCGCCCATCAGCTTGGGATAGGCCTCTTTTACCGCAAATTTGGGAGCCGGCTGATACTGGTCGGCTAGCAGAATGGTTGCTTGCGGGTTCACGGCACGAATGTTCTCAAGCGCTGTCTTCACATTCGTATTGTAGGCGCTCAAACGCTGCTCCAGCTGAGCCTGGAAATCTTCATCCGTCAGTTGCTTGTACTGAAGGAATAGGCTGCTGACATCATTTCCGCCGATCGTGACTGTAATTAGATCCGCCTGAGCAAGCTCGGTCCGAATCTGCGGAGTCAGTGCCGCAAACTGCTCTATCCGCGGATCGGGCAGCCCTGCCTGAATACCCTCAGCTGTAATCACAGCCCCGTCTTTAATCGCTCCGGTATAATTAAGCAGCCCTGTTGAGGTTAGCCCCAGAATACCGTAATTGCCGAGTGTGCTTCTTCCATGATAATACCCCTGTTCCAGCAGTCTTTCTGCGTAACCGTAGGGTTTCACGTTTACATCGGTCATCCCCGGCTCATATCCGGCAGTTATCGAATCTCCCAGTGCTACAATGCGAAAGATATCCTGCTCCGCTCCCTGGGTTGCTGCAGCAGCCTCCTCGGCCTTGGCGTATCCTGCACCTGCGCTAACCAGTATGGCGAGCAGCAGCAGACCGCTTGTTCCGGCAGCCGCTATTTTCCTCCATGTATTCAGCATCGTTCCCCTCCTAAAAGTAATATAATTCCATTCTAACATTCGGCCGCTCTGCGCAGAAGAGCGGTTTCCCGTTCGGGAAACCGCTCCTGCTGTTGGCCCGGTGACTTATTCCTGTCCGCTGCCGGACCCGGTGCTGTTCTTTGTACCCTCGGCGTTGCGGGGAGCATGGCTCTTCCCTGCACGCTCCAGATATCTGTCATAACGGTCATCCAGTTCATAAGCTATTTTACGGTAGCGCAAGGTTTCTTCTACAATAGGATCGAGTGTAGTCTGGATCCGGATTTCATACTTGGGCGAGATTTGACGGATTTCTTTGTCCTTGTTGTCGCCCTGCTCCATGTCCCCGTCTTCCAAAAGCTCACTGAGCTTGCGCTCCAGATCATCATTTCTGCTCATGGTTCCAGTTGCCTCCTTAAAGCTAAAATCCCGTTGCTTTGGCTTCCTTCAGGGATGAAACCAGATAATCATGAATTTTACCGTTGCTCGCCACAACATGGCGAGTGCCGATGTCATAAGGATTACCCAAGGTATCGGTAACCTTGCCGCCGGATTCCCTAACGAGCAGCACGCCCGCTGCGCAATCCCAAGGACTCAGGCCGACCTCCCAGTAACCATCCACCCGGCCAACCGCCACGTAGGCCAGATGCAACGCAGCTGAACCTCCGGCACGGATGCCGCGGACCTGAGGCAGAATCTGCTGCAGTCCCGCCATATTTGCCGGCTGTGCAAAGGTGCGGTCCGGTGGAAAACCCATCGCAATAAGACTGTCCCCAGGCACCGTCTCGGCAGAAACCGAGGTAGGCACGCCGTGCATGTAAGCTCCTTTACCCTTCTCGGCGACGAACATCTCGTCACGGATAGGGTCGTAAATAACACCAACAGTCAGTTCTCCCTTAACGGCGAGAGCGATGGAAACACAGTAGAACGGAAATCCGTGCACAAAATTGGTGGTGCCGTCAATCGGATCGACAATCCACAGGTATTCGTGTTGGCGTCCCTCTTCCAGAGCGGCGGCAACCGAATCTGTTCCCGGCTGAACACCCTCTTCCCCAAGGATAGCATGGTCGGGATAATGGGTCAGGATCAGCCGGCGGATCATCTGCTCCACGCCTTTATCAACTTCCGTTACCAGGTCCTGGGCCGATGTCTTGCTGCCCAGCTCCTTCACTTGACCTTGTCTGCTCTTGATCCATTCCCCCGCTTTGGCTGCCGCGTTAATCGCTGCCGCCGTGTGCCCCTTGCTTGTAACTACATAGGGCTCCCGTTCCTTCCGGTTCTCAGGATTTAAAGGATTCATATCTTCACTCCACTTTCTTTTACTTAATCGCTCTCCCATGAAACATTGCTGCTACACACAGGCTCACTGCTGCTTAAGTTTCATTCAACGTACCTTATTTCAGTCTACTTATCAAGTCAAACCTGCCAGGCTTCCTGCCCAAATCTTCTGGCATGGTGCAGGTTACGGCTCAATATTAATACTCGCCCCGTCCAATATCGTAATTCCGTTGCCGGCCTCCGCCAGCTCCTTCATAGCCTCCATCAGACCAAACAAGGCACCATCCTTCGATTTCGCTTCAATCATGGCATCCACAGCAGGGGTATCGGCTGCAATCCGCTTTAGAAAAGCCAGCAGCGGCGCCGGTTCCACACCATCGGCATGGCTGCGGGGATCAGAAGGACTGCGCGGACTGGAGACATGGATCTTAGGCGGCAGCAGTTCACCTGGAAGCACATCCTTCAGTGCCAGCGGACTCTTCCAGGTCTTCTGAATCTCCGGCCACAGCTCCCATGGAAGCTCGCCTTCATTATTCACCCACTGGTGATGAATATCGAGCACCATCGGCAGCCCGAGACTACGGGCAACCTCCAGCGTCTCCCGCGCGTTAAATGTCTTATCGTCGTTCTCGAGCGTAATCCGCTCCTGCAGTTCAGGCGCAAGCCCTGCAAACTGCTCCCGGAACCGCGCTGCCGCCACAGGCTTGTCCCCATAGGCTCCGCCGATATGAATGTTGCTCTTGGCCGTTGCCGGCAGCCCCATTGCAACGAGCATATCCGTATGATGCTGCAAATCACGGATAGAACTCGCCAGCACCTCAGGACGGGGCGTGCTGAGCACCGTAAAGTGATCAGGATGAAAGGACACTCTCATCCCGTGCTTCTTCACATAGCTGCCCACTTCGGCAAACTCTTCAGCCAGTACGGCCAACGGGTTCCAGTCCCGCAGATCAGGATGCGTTGCCAGCGGAATCAGCTTGGAAGTCATGCGGTACACCATAATATCTGAGCCGGCATTATGCTTCAGGAGGCGCAGCGTATTATGCAGGTTCATCTTCGCAAGGGTCGCCAGACGCCGCAGCCCGGCTTCACGGTCGTTCAGCTTCGCAAAGCTTGCCATCGTCATTGTCTTGGATGGTGAACAGTCTGGGATGACAGTGGACATGGCTACATATCCGAAGCGGACAATCATCCTTCTTCTCCGAAGAACATCTCATAGGCAAGCGCCGTCTGCACCCGCGACTCTTCTTCGTTCAGCTTGCGTACCAGCTCCATCTCGACCGCTGTAACCTCATTGCCCTGGAAGTTGATCTCCGCGATCGAAGCGGAGATCTTGACGATCGCCACAGCCACATTCTCCGGTGTATAGGCAATAACCTTCTGGCCGGTCGGATACACGCGAAACCCCTGCTTCACCATCTTGGTGCGGCCGTACTCGAGCAGTTCATACAGCTCCTGCTCATTCTTGAACTTGCAGACCGAATTAAATTCCGATTGAAACCCCATGCTGTTGTCTCTCCTTTCCGGCCGGAAGGACCCCGCCGCTCACCTGATTTTATTCATTGTCGTATTTGAGGCCTTGTTTATACTTGTAACGCTCCAGCGCCAGCTCGATCATGCGGTCCAGCAGAGCAGGATACGATATACCTGTCTCGCGCCACAGCAGCGGGTACATGCTGAACGGCGTAAAGCCCGGCATTGTATTCACTTCATTAATCAGAATTTGGCCGTCGGATTTCCGTACGAAGAAGTCGGCACGGGTAATCCCGCTGCCTTCGATCGCCCGGAAGGCAGCAATCGCCGATTCACGCAGGCGGTCCGCCACCTCAGGATCGACAGGAGCCGGAATCAGCATCTGCGATTTGCCGTCGATATATTTTGCCGCATAGTCATAATATTCTCCGGAAGAGACGATTTCACCCGGAACAGAAGCCTCGGGGTCCTCATTGCCAAGTACGGCAACCTCCACCTCGCGGGCATCAACAAATTCTTCAATGATGACCTTGGTATCATAGCGGAAAGCAAAATCAACAGCCTTGATTAGACTTTCCTTGTCTACGGCTTTGGAAATGCCCACACTGGAGCCCAGATTGGCCGGCTTGACAAACACAGGGTAACCCAGCTTATCCTCTACCCCCATAATCAGCTCATGGCTTTTGTGCTTCCATACGGCAGCGTTGAAATAACAATACTCGCATTGCGCAAGACCCGCTTCGCCGAACAGCTTCTTCATCACGACCTTATCCATACCAGCGGATGAAGCCAGCACACCTGCGCCGATATAAGGAATATTCGCCATTTCAAACAGGCCCTGAATCGTACCGTCTTCCCCATTGGTACCGTGCAGCAGCGGGAACATCACATCAATGCTCTTCTCCCCGCCCGCTAGCCCGCTGAATACCGTATTCAATGCTGCGCCCATATCTCCGGCTGCCCCGGCAAGCTTCAACTGCTCAATTCCGCTGTAAGCGGCAGTGAGTGTTTCGCCGACCTTCCACAGCCCCTGTTTGGAAATATAGAAAGGAATAATCTCATATTTATCGTAGTCAAAAGCGTTCATAACCGCGAATGCCGTCTGCAGCGATACCTCATGCTCTCCGGATTTGCCGCCGTACACCAGTCCTACGGTTAATTTTGTGTTCCCCATGCCCTAACCTCTTTCTGGATTATAAGTAGTCATTGATATGAAAAAAACGGTAGGCCGTTCTGTCGGTCCATGCATAGGAATCACGGTAATCCCAGAAACGGTGACGGCTGCTGACCGTTCTTGCATTCACCAGCGGCATTCCGCCCGCGTCAAAAGCAGTGACGATCGTGCTGTGCTGGTAATGGCCGTTGCCGTCCCAGTCGTACAGGATGACATCGCCAAGCATCAGCTGATCCGGCCGCTCCACGGCCTCAGCGCGAAGTCCGCTGTTCCGCTCCCCGCTCAAATAGCGCTGCAGGCTGTCCGACACAGCCCAGCTGAAGCTCCACCATTCCTGCGCTCCATTGTAGCCTTTGTACCACCAGCCGGTTTCTCTTTTACCAGTATAGTTGATAGGTGCGCCCCCTGCAAAGAGACATTGAGACACATAATTTGTGCAGTCCACATCAAAAACCTCAAACTCCGGGTTGCCGTCCTTCCACCAGCGGTCAGCATAAGCCGCCGCTTCTTCCCGGCGGTAACGGACCTCCTTTGATCCGGCAATCCCGCGGAGCACATTCCGGTTAAGCAGGGGCTGCGACGGCTGCGGGGCAGGCAGTACCTCACCCCATTTGGACAACCGCAGTGCGGGATCCGCCTCCAGTGCTCTGCGCTGCGTATTTCTTTCCTGCACACTGCGCTCCACAGTGGCTATCTCCCATGAACTGCCTTCCCGCACAAAAGTCAGACGTTCCGTCTCGATCGTATCCTCGCGGTGCGTCATTCCGCCCTTCTCATAATACAGTGCACTGTGCAGCGCTACATCGGCTACGACCTCACCCGGATTCTGGCGGACGGTGCGCAGTGTCCTGACACCGGTCTCCGCACGCAGAGGAGTAATCCCCCGGCGGTTATACCACTGGGCAAGCCGCCGGGAGCGCTCCCCCTGGGCCACGAGATAACGCGGGTCCATGACGGCAGTACGGCGCGGATCGGCCCCCGGTGCCACACGCGCCTTGTTTAACTGATCCACATAAACATACAAGCTTTTCTTCCACTCTAATTCCATCCCGTTTCCCGCCCCTTCATCCCTGTTTGGCTGCTGTCCTATGTATATGAAGGAATACCTGCGGCTATACAGATGGAATCAGTGAATGACAAGCAGGCCAAGCTAATTTCCAAGCTTTAGGCAAAGCGCAAGAAAGCGCACGGGACAGGGCAAATCTGGGTAAAAAAGCAGCAAAAAAAACTTTACTCCCCCCTTTGTAACCGTTATACTTAACATACAAACAATATGAAATGATGTTTCATCAGATGAAACGAGGAGGCGCATATATGCCAAGCAAGGACCATTTTTCCCTGGCTAAGAACCTGGAGTCAGGCGGCAAAACCTACCGCTACTATCATCTTAATTCCCTTGAAGAACAAGGCGCAGGCAGCATTTCATCCCTGCCATTTTCCATCAAAGTACTGCTTGAGGCGGCTGTCCGCCAGTATGACGGACGGGCGATCACGGAAGAGCATGTAAAACAGCTGGCCGGCTGGTCAGGTGGCATAGACCGCAATAAAGAGATTCCTTTTATTCCTGCGCGGATCGTCCTGCAGGATTTCACCGGTGTGCCCGTGGTCGTCGATCTTGCTGCAATGCGCGATACCGTCAAGAAAGCGGGAGGCGATCCCAAGAAGATCAATCCGCTCGTTCCGGTTGACCTTGTCATTGACCACTCTGTCATGGTCGATGCCTTTGGCACCGCCGATGCGCTCGAATACAACATGAATGTGGAATTTGAACGCAATGAAGAACGCTACCGTTTCCTGCGCTGGGCGCAGACAGCCTTCAACAACTTCCGCGCTGTTCCGCCGGCAACAGGAATTGTGCATCAGGTCAACCTAGAGTATTTGGCGTCCGTGGCCACCACTAAGTCCGTTGACGGTGAAACTGTAGTCTATCCCGATTCCCTGGTCGGCACAGATTCCCATACCACTATGATCAACGGTCTTGGAGTCGTTGGTTGGGGTGTGGGCGGTATTGAAGCCGAAGCAGGCATGCTTGGGCAGCCGCTCTATTTTGTTACACCAGATGTGGTTGGCTTCAAGCTTACAGGCAGCCTGATGGAAGGTGCTACGGCAACCGACCTGGCCTTGACAGTAACGCAAATGCTGCGCAAGAAAGGCGTTGTCGGCAAATTCGTAGAGTTCTACGGACCGGGCCTTGCCAACATCAGCCTTGCTGACCGTGCGACCGTAGCCAACATGGCTCCCGAATACGGAGCGACCATCGGGTTCTTCCCGGTTGATGAAGAGACGCTGGCCTACCTGCGCAGCACCGGACGTCCGGATGAGCTGGTCGAGCTGGTTGGTGACTATTACAAAGCTCAAGGCATGTTCCGCACCGCGGATACACCGGACCCGCAGTTCAGCGACATCATCGAGCTTGATCTTGCCTCTGTTGTTCCCAGCCTTGCCGGACCGAAACGTCCGCAGGACCGTGTCGAGCTGACACATATGAAAGAGAACTTCGAAGGCATCATCCGCACCCCTGTAGACAAGGGAGGCTACGGCCTCAGTGATGAGAAGATTGCTGAAGTCGTGGAAGTGCAGCACAAGAACGGCAGCACCAGCAAGCTCAGCACCGGTGCCGTCGTAATCGCAGCGATCACCAGCTGTACGAATACCTCCAACCCGAGCGTTATGCTTGGAGCCGGGCTGCTGGCCAAAAAAGCCGTGGAACGCGGTCTGACTAAGCCAGGCTACGTGAAGAGCAGTCTCACTCCGGGATCGCTTGTGGTTACGGAATACCTGGAAAAAGCCAATCTCCTGAAGCCGCTTGAGGCTCTGGGTTTCTATCTGGCCGGCTACGGCTGCGCTACCTGTATCGGCAACTCCGGCCCGCTGCCGGATGAAGTCAGCCAGGCCATTTCAGAACATGATATGACAGTAGCTGCAGTAATATCCGGCAACCGGAATTTCGAAGGCCGTGTGCATGCCCAGGTTAAAGCAAACTACCTGGCCTCCCCGCCGCTCGTTGTAGCCTACGCCCTGGCCGGCACTGTGAACATTGATCTGAAGACTGAGCCGCTGGGTTATGATCCGCAGGGTGAGCCTGTATTCCTTGCAGATATCTGGCCGACTTCGGCAGAGATTCGTGAAGCAATCAGCCTTTCCCTAAGTCCCGAGATGTTCCGGCGTAAATACGAGAATGTATTTACTGCCAACGAACGTTGGAATTCGATCCCTGTGCCGGAAGGCGAGCTGTATGAATGGGATGACAACTCCACATACATCCAGAACCCGCCGTTCTTTGAGCATCTGGCGGATGGTATCGGAGATATCAAGGATATCAGCAACGCGCGGGTATTAGCGCTGCTTGCCGACTCCGTCACTACCGACCATATTTCACCGGCGGGCAATATTTCCACCTCCGGTCCTGCCGGAGAATATCTGCGCAGCCATGGCGTGGAACGCGCCGACTTCAACTCCTACGGCTCACGCCGCGGGAACCATGAGGTGATGATGCGCGGCACGTTCGCCAACATCCGGATCCGCAACGCGGTTGCACCGGGTACGGAAGGCGGAGTAACCACCTTCCTGCCGAGCGAAGAAGTGATGTCGATCTACGATGCGTCTATGCTGTACCAGTCGGCTGGACAGAACCTGATCGTTATCGCGGGCAAGGAATACGGCACAGGCAGCTCACGTGACTGGGCCGCCAAAGGTACACTGCTGCTTGGGGTCAAGGCGGTCATCGCCGAGAGCTTCGAGCGGATTCACCGCAGCAATCTGGTCGGCATGGGCGTTCTGCCGCTGCAATTCCAGGAAGGTCACGGCTGGAGCAGCATGGGGCTGACCGGACGCGAGACCTTCAATATCACCGGACTTGACAACTACGTGCTCCCAAGCCAGGAACTCACCGTCACCGCCACCCGCGAGGACGGCACACAGTTTGAATTCCCGGTCATTGCCCGGTTAGACAGCACCGTTGACATCGACTACTACCGCAATGGCGGCATTCTGCAGACGGTACTCCGCCAGATGCTGGCTGATGCTGCCGCTTCGGAAACTGCACTGCCTGTAGAATAACTACAGCTGGTCAGGATGGGTGGAACCCACTGTGGCTTGCCTTCCATCCTGACGGTGCTGAACAGACTAAATAGCCCCCGACAATCCCGTAAGGGAGATTGTCGGGGGCTATTTAGCTTACCCTGTGGCTATGCTTGATCCAATCCAAGCGGTATCCGCAGCTTCGGATCGGGCCTAAATCTCGATGCGTTCAGCATCTAGTATCTTCTTATAGATAAGTGCAATTATTTGCGAGCGGTCGGTTACGTTCATCTTGTTAAAGATACGGCTCAGGTGATTTTTGACGGTATGTTCGCTGATAAACAGCGTGCTGGCAATTTCCTTATTCGTCTTCCCATGGACAATTAGCTCAAGTACTTCTTCTTCCCGGGGTGAGACCCCCCATTCTTCCTTCAGTGTAGTCAATGCCGGGCTATCCAGCAGCCTCGCTGCCGATACGATTCTCTTCTTAGGCCGCGAATCCTCCCGGCTCAGCAGAAACGACTGGAACGAGGAAATCCGTTCATCCTCAATCCAGGAAGCAATATTGTAGTCCTTGCTGTATCTGGATGGATCAATCCATTTGTGCGGAAGGCTGCCCAGATGTTGCTGATCGGCACCTCTTCCTGTATGCTGCAGTATCAGCGCAAGCACCTGGCCGGATAGAGGCAGGGGAGGCTTCTCCACAGTAAAGAATTGAGAGGCCAACTCGTCTACCTGCTGCAACAGCAGGATTTCATCCGGGTAATATCCAAACTCCGTTAACGCGTCAATCTGGAAAGGAGACAGCAGAGCCGCCCTTACCACCCTTTCAGCTTCCTCTTCAGTCAGGCCTATGTAACGGGCAAAATCTGCCGCCATATTGGAAGCGTCCAGCGATAGACTGCTCAGTTCAGTGTTTACATTCTGGAGGTAACGGCGCAGTTCGGTCAAAAAGGCCTCGGCCTGCTCTAGATACCTTTCTTCCTTCTCAAGAAGACGAATGGCAGCAGTGGCCAGACAGGCTACCGATTCGATGAAGGTCTGCCATTGCTCCGCTTCACTTCTCCCCCTGAATCCGACAGACAAGAGTCCTTTGAACTCGTTCCCGGATAGCAGCGGACATTCGAGCAGAACCGAACCTCCTGCCACCTCAAAGATGACAGCAGACGAGAGAAAGGATTGCCGGGAGTAGCGGGACTCCAGCCCTTTGACATACAATGCATCCTCATCTGAGGCCCAGCCCCTGGAAAAATACGTAATGTTTGAACTCACGATTTCCTGAAAGTAAACCAACGTGGATAGGGGATAAAAAGGCATGGCCATGACAACATCCAGCAGTTGCATACCCAGGTCTTTCCTCGACAACGCTTGCGGCAGCAGTCTAGCAGCTTCCTTAAGAAGGAACGTCCCTTCTTCAAGCAGTTTTCCCCTGCGCAGCAGCATTTCTCCCCAGTCGGATATTCCCAGCAAAGAGGCAACGATTTGCTCCTGCCGGTCGTAGCCCTGAACCTGTTCGTTTCTTCCAAAGCTGATTGCCAGCATAAGCGATCTTTTGCCGTTGTTGATCAAAACCGGATAACAGGACAGGCATTCCGGCAGCGTCATCCCCCGCCGGGTGAAGTAAAGGGATCTTGGATCCTTGGCAATGTCTGTCCAATGTCTCGGATCTTTGCCGAGGACCGCTTGTCCAAAAAAACCGTCCCCTTGCGAAAATACAGCATTCAGCAAAAGATGTGCCTCTTTTCCCGCAGCATAATTCACCTTGAATTGCCCTTCATCGTTCTCCTTGGCAAACGCATACAAATCAGCGGCTGAAAAAGTCCCTGCCAGTTGCTGGAGCACCTCTTCAATCTTCAGGAAATCCTCCTCCAGATGAGTCAGAAGCCGCGAAATCATCATAGCGTTTCTTTCCGTCACCGGCTTAAGGGCAGAGCCTCCTATTAATTTGCACAGGATACTGCCAAGAACGGCTATCTTGTCCCTGATCTCAAATATACGTTCACTACTGCTCTCGGGTAAGGCAGATAGCTCGGAACTTAGCTGATCATATTCCGGATGATTCTTCATCTTGGACTCGAATGCTTGCAATACCAGTTCCTTCGCACCTTCCTCCATATAGAGGCCTGACCAGAGATAGTAAATCTCTCCGTACTCCGGAACCAGCGGGGTAATGATATACTTCAATCCAGGAATCCACCGGTCCAAGACGGCAGGATATGACAAGGCCCCCAAGCGGCGCAGTGTCTGCTCAAAAGGACGGTGTATGTGCTGCAAGGAATCAATAATTTCCTTATAAAACCTTCCTGCAATGGTTGGACGGGTTATCAGGTTTCCTTCCTGATCCGTTAGCACAAGAGCCTGACTCGTAACAGCACCGAATGTGTCTTGAAGTTGTTGAATCTCTTCCATTAATGAATCGGGTACTGCAGCGCTCAATGGAATCACCCATCCCCCCCGGAATAAAAGTTTAATTACTTATAAAATCTGAAACTTATAATTTGTAATCATAGTTCATTTTTACTATAGTTACAAATTGAATATTACTGTTCCTGGCAGTTTTCTCTTTAATTTACCCCCATAATTCGACTACATAACCAGACTTTCCCGATTAACCCATCATTAATCCCATTTCGGCTGCATTTTCCGAGAGAACCACAGCATATTCCTCGAGAGTTTCCCGGGACAAGCGGCTGACAGGGCCGGACAGGGAAAGGGCTGCCACCACGCTGCCATTGCGGCCGACAATAGGCACAGCCACCGCAGCAGCTCCTGGTTCCCGCTCCTCGAAGCTGGTCGCATAACCCCGGCGGGTAACTTCCTTAAGCTGCTCCAAGTATAGGCTTCTATCTACAGTTTCCGGCCAAGCCGGATCTGCCAGCAGCCGGATCTGCACCTCATGCGGCGCATAGGCGGCCAGCACCTTGCTGGAAGCGCCAACAGATAAGGGCAGCCGGGCACCAATCTGCGCCACCCGGCGGATTGCCTGCCGGCTCTGCACAGCCTGAATGCGCACACGTTCCAAACCATCGCGCAGATAGAGGCTGACCGTCTCTCCCAGCCGGTCGCGCAGCCGCTCCATCGCCGGAAGCAGCAGTGCCGCCGGCTCATCCAGCGTCGGCAGATGGGTTGACAGCTCCCAAATCCGCATACCGAGCCGGTATTTCTCGGTACTTTCATTGCGCATCAGAAAACCCTTCTCCTCCAGGGTAGTGAGCAGCCGGTGCACAGTACTCTTATGGAGGCCGATTTTGGCAGCAATCTCAGTCAAGCTTAAATCATCATTCTCCTTCGTAAAACACAGCAATATATCCAGCGCCCGCTCTACAGCACGTACGGTCAGTTTACGATCCTCCACAGCAATCTCCCCTTACCTGTTTCATTAAATGAAACCCGGTTACATAATTGTACATAGTTAATTCTATCTTAGAGCAAAAGCCCAAGGAAAGTCCAGTATATTAACTAACAGGAAAAGGCTGGGCCGCACTTTACAGTTAGATTACAAAAACGGCGAATTCATTGACTTTATGAGGGCGTCACCATACGATTAAACATATGAATTAATTATGCCGATACAAATGGAAATAGTTCATAACATGAAGCAGTTCAGCTTGATTTTGACTTTGCGATTTTAGGAGTGGATCTTATGGATCTGGCAACTCACCGTACCGGCAGACCGGTCTCACGCAAGACCAAGGAGGATAAGTCAGACATCGCCCCCAACCTTTCACTGGGGATGATTCGCGTTAAACATATTGTAGTTGCATTGCTGTTATCCGTATTTTTCTTCTTTGTGTTCTGCTTCATTGCCCTGCATGGCTATATTGCCTGGGTGCTGTCTAATCCGACAGTGGCTCCCCTGTACTCCAACCCTTCACTGGCCAAGGGGCTGGACTATGAAGATGTGACCTTTCAGGCGCATGACGGAAGCCGGACGATGCAGGGCTGGTATATCCCGTCCAAGGACTCTACCAAAACCATTGTCTTCAGTCATGGCTACGGCGCCAACCGCGAGGAATCCTGGGTACCGATGTATGATCTGGCCCATTATGCCCATAGCCTGAATTTCAACGTCGTCATGTTCGACTACGGCTTCGCTGCCCAGACCAACAAGGATATCGCTACCGGCGGCAAAAAAGAATCCCAGCAGCTCTTAGGCGCCATACAGTTTGCTAAGGACCGGGGGGCCAGAGAGATCGTCGTTTGGGGCTTCTCCATGGGTGCCGGCACAGCGCTTCAGGCGGGGTTAGTTACCAAGGACGTCGATGCGATGATTCTGGACAGCACTTTTTTGCTGGAGCCGGATACACTTTACCATAATATCAAACAAAATATCGATCTTCCCCGCCAGCCTTCCCTGGAAATTATGGAGCTGCTCTTTCCGGTACTGAACGGCACAGGGCTGAATCAAATTCCGTATTCCAAGGTAAAAGCTGAAGATTATCCTTTTCCCGTTCTGTTCATGCACGGCACGAAGGATGACAAGGCGCCATACCCGATTGCCGAAGAGCTTGCGGCCAACCAGAGCAACCCGTACTCGGATTCATGGATCGTCGAGGACAGCCACCATGAGCTGCTGTTCCGCGAGCATCCCCGCGAATATCTGCGCCGTGTTTCCGCTTTTCTGGGCAATGTGCATTTGGCTAAGAACCAGGAGAATGAGCAGACTTCCATTGCTGGCAAATAACCTCATAAGGTATCATCTTTTTTCAAAAATAATAGCGTGCAGAATGTATTCATAAAATACAACTCTGCACGCTATTTTTGTTATTTAGCTGCTACCGTCTTAGCAAAGCCCATGAAATCAGCCAACCCTTTGCAGTCTGCAGCTTTGCAAATGATCTCTTTAAAGATGTTCTCTCCCGGCAAGGCCACATAAGACACTGCTTCCGCTCATATAATGAACCGTTTAAGAAATCGGACGGGGGGACTGCATGTAATGCTATATGTATACGGACCGCTGCTGCCAGCACGAATACTCGAAGAAACTGTATTTTGGAAAACCCAGGAGAAAGAGCATACCGAAGTCATCAAAGCAATTGTGCCTCAATTGGAAGAGCCTTATGTCAAACTGCTCGATGAATGGGCTGTTGTCTTTGGTGCCACAGAGCAAGCCGCGCGGCGGCTGCTGGAAACTTCGCTCACTCCGGCATTTGCCGGACAGCGTGAGCTCGCTGCCCAAACAGAGCTGCTGCTGCAGACTGTCTGTTCCCAGTCACGTGAGTTCATCCGCCAGCTATACGCACTGTGCGAAAGCAGCAAGGCGGTGAAAGCCCAGCCGCTGGCGGCTATTGTACTGCTGCATATTATTCGCGAGTCCGAGTATTTCCTTGCTGTTCTGGAGGGACTGGGCACGCCCGGACAGGTTTCGGTTCTAATGCGGGATAGCGCAGCGGACCCGGCGGAGTATGCGTCTGTAGCTTCTGCAGAGGGCAGCGGCAACGGGTTTGGGCCTGCAGCCCCGGCAGTCCAAACCCGTGAACCCGGTTCTGTGCCTATAGGCGGGCATAAGCTGCCTCCGCTCCCTTATGCTTATAATGCGCTTGAACCGTATATCGACGAGAAGACCATGACTATCCATCATGACAAACATCACCAAAGCTACGTAGACGGACTGAACAAAGCAGAAATCAAGCTGGCGGAGGCCCGCAAAACCAACGATTTCGATCTCGTCAAACATTGGGAACGAGAGCTTGCTTTTAATGGTGCCGGACATTATCTTCACACCATCTTCTGGAACGTAATGTCTCCACAAGGCGGCGGACGTCCAACCGGCGCCTTGCTGGACGCCATTGAACGCAGCTTCGGCAGCTATGATGCCTTTAAAACGCAATTCACCGAAGCAGCGAATAAGGTTGAAGGCGGGGGCTGGGCTATTCTTGTCTGGAGCCCGCGCAGCCGCAGACTGGAAATTCTCACTGCAGAGAAACACCAGAATTTGTCGCAATGGGATGTTGTGCCATTGCTCGCCCTGGATGTGTGGGAGCATGCCTATTACCTCAAGCATCAGAACAACCGCGCCGCCTATATTCAAGACTGGTGGAAGGTCGTCAATTGGCCTTATGTCTCACAGCGTTATGCCGCCGCCCGCAAGCTGGTCTGGCAGCCCTTTTGACACTCCGGGAAAAAACCAATAAGTTCTAAGCCCCGTGGACTGCCATTGCGTTACGGCAACTTATAAATAAACAGAGCCCTGCTCTCATCTAAAGTGAAAGCAGAGCTCTGTATGTGTACAAATCCGGGAGAATCTCCCCTATCATCTTATTCCTTGATCAAAGCCAAAAACTCCGCGCGTACGGCAGCATCCTCACGGAAGCTTCCTCTCGTCGCCATGGTCACCGTCTTGCTGCCGGGCTTCTTCACCCCACGGGCACACATGCACAGATGCTCGCCTTCCACGACGACCATAACCCCATGAGGATTCAGTACCTCGGTCATGATGTCGGCAATTTGAGTCGTGATCCGCTCCTGCACCTGCAGACGGCGGCTAACCGCTTCAACGAGACGGGCCAGTTTGCTTAGTCCGGCAATACGCCCGCTTGGGACGTAGCCGATATGCACTTTGCCGAAGAAAGGAGCCATGTGATGCTCGCATTGGCTGTAATAGACGATATCCTTTACAATGACCAGCTCTTCGTGAGATTCATCAAAAGTTACACCTAGCGCCTCTCGGGGATCTATCGAATAACCGCCAAATATCTCCTCGTACATCCGCGTGACCCGTGCCGGTGTTTCCAACAGCCCTTCGCGGCCGGTGTCCTCTCCGATTAACTCCAATATCTTCTCAACATGGTACTCGATCTGCTCGCGGTTCACCGTGACCTTGCCGTTTACGTATTCCTTGATGCCCCCCATGAAACCTCCCCCTTCCGCACCCGCGTACACCTTCATCTATCCGGACCGTGTTACTTGCCCTTGCGCCGCTGCCCTTTGTTTGCAACAGGAGCACGTCCAGGCTGATTATTGTTCTTCATCATTTGCTGTGCACGCTGCATTTGCTTGCCGTTCAGGTTGTAACCCATTTGCTTCGCAACCTTCTGCAGCATTTCCGGATCATTTTGCATCGTTGTCATTTGTCTGCGTAGATAATATACGCCGATAAAGAATCCGCCGATCAGACCAACAACAAGCGTAATAATAGGCCATACAATATCCATCTGGAATCCACCTTTGTACTCAATTGTCTGCAGCGCCCGCTGCGGGCATGCGAATCTATCATAGCATTTCAAGAACTGGACAGCAATTGGTAAATCCCATGAGTCAGAAGAGGTAGGTTCCGGTGCCATCCGGGAGGGCGTGCTCTGCTTCGAGCTGCAGCAGCCGGGTCTTGATCGCAAGGCCACCGGCGTAGCCGACCAGCGTTCCTCCCGCACCGATTACCCGGTGACACGGTACAATTACCGGAACAGGATTGCGGTTATTAGCTCCGCCTACAGCGCGCACAGCCTGCGGATTGCCGATCCGCACAGCAATATCCTTATAGGAAGCGGACTCTCCGTAGGGAATACCGCGCAGCGCCTCCCATACCTGAAGCTGGAAGGCCGTGCCACGCATATCCAGAGCCAGCGTGAAGTCCTGCAGTCCTCCGGTAAAATATGCCTCAAGCTGTGCTATAGCCGGCTTCAGCCGGGACTCATCTTCGATTAATATCACGGTTCCAATCCGTACCTTGAGCCATTTCTCCAGGTTCTCCCGGCTCCCGGCAAATGTCCCGAATTCTATAAGACATAATCCCGCCTCTGTTGCACATAAGGTCAGCGGGCCAATCGGCGATTCCATTTCACTATAATACACAGCAGTTTCAGTTCCCAGACTGCCCCCCGCCAGCTTGCTCATTACTCTCCGTCTCCTCCCGCTTCAGCAGCTTCTCCCGCGCCCGTTCAAGCATCTCCCGGACCTGGTTGTCCTCTTCAGCCAACTGTGCCTTTTCAACAGCCGCCAGCGCCTCTCCGCCGCCAATGCGCCCAAGCGCCCAGGCCGCAGTCCCGCGCATTTCCGGGCGTGACTCCCGCAGCACAATTTCGGTCAGCTTCGGTACAGCGCCAGCCTCTTTGAAATTGCCAAGCGCGATAATCGCATTGCGCTGGATCGGCTTTTTGCCACGCCAGGCCGCCGAACTGCTGCCGAATTTCTCTTTAAACTCACGATTGCTGAGCTCAAGAATCGGCAGCAAAAGCGGCTTGACGATCTCCGGATCAGGCAGCAGCTCCGGACGGTGGTTCCAGTTCTTCCCGCGATTTATCGGGCAGACAATCTGGCAGGTGTCGCAGCCATACAGCCGGTTGCCGATCTTGGTCATATACTCATCGCTTAAGAACCCTTTGGTCTGCGTTAAATAGGAAATACAGGCCTGGGCGTTAAGCTGACCCGGGCCAACAAGTGCCCCGGTAGGACAAGCGTCAATACATTTCGTACAATCTCCGCAGCCTTCCTCCACGGGTTCATCCGGGGGAAACGGAATATTCGTCACCATTTCCCCAAGATAGATCCATGACCCCCACTTGGGAGAGATGATCGCACAGTTCTTGGCACTGAAGCCGATTCCTGCCCGCTCCGCTACAGCTCTGTCTACCAGCACGCCTGTATCCACCATACTCTCCAGCACAGCATCCGGCACACGCTCACGGATAAAAGCCTCCAGCTTCCCCAGCGCTTCACGCAGCACATGATGGTAATCCTGGCCCCAGGAAGCCCGGGCCAGAATGCCCCGGCGTGCACCCGGTTCAGATTTGGGCGGATTCTCCATCTTGGAAGGATAGGCCACCGCAATCGCCAGAATGGATAGCGGCGTCTCACCGGACGGAAGTGCCGGAATAGTCCGCTTATCCAAATCAGGCTCTTCAAAACCGGATTCATACCCCTTGTCCCGGTGATCCTGCAGGATGTTTTTTAAATATAGAAACGGCTCCGCTGTCGCAAAACCGATATCATCTATGCCCAGCGCCGGAGCGGCAGCCTTGATCTCCGCCTTGAGATCTTCCCATATGGAAGGCGGCGGAGCATAGGATGACTGAGTTTTAATGTTCATTTCCGCCTTCACCTTCTCTTATAATGAATTCAGTTTGGAAAGCGGCCACCAGATATAAACTGCCTTGCCGACAATACTCTTCTGCGGGACGGTGCCAAAGTAACGGCTGTCCTTGCTGGCTCCGGCATGCCGGTTATCACCCATCACAAAATAGCTTCCCTTTTCAACAGTCAGCCCCGAAAAATCAGGATCCTGAATCTCCGTATCAATATACGGCTCATCGGCCATTTTTCCGTTAACATACAGTTTATGGCCCTGTACCTCTATGAAATCACCGGGTACCCCAATGACGCGTTTCACCAGATATTCCTTGCGGTCCGGGCCGGTGCTGGGATCATGCAGCACAATAACATCTCCCCGCGACGGGTTCGCAAAGCTCAAAGTGATCTTGTTAATGATCAGCTTCTCCCCCTCAACCAGCGTAGGCTGCATGGACTGGCCGACCACAGTAGATATGTTGAAAATAAATATATTCAAAAGCGACATGAACCCAAATACAATTGCCGCGGTGATTACCCAATCCCGCAGTTCTAGAATCCATCTGTTTCCCGGCTGCAGTTTGGAGCCGTGATGTGTGACAGATCTGTATCTTTGCTTGCGGCTTCGCATAAATTCCCCTTCAAGCTCCCGGTCCATATGCCACCTTCTTGCCCAGATTGGTAGATCAAGTCTATAACAATAGAAAAGCATATCTCCCGGCCATTTGCAATGGACTCCAGGGAGATATGCTTTAGTATAATGGATCAGACTATGCAAGTCGCTATAGTTCTCTATTTAGTAAATGTTTCCGCTTACGCAGCACCCAAGATAAAGGACATTATCCAACGATGCTGAGCTTCCGTACTGATTTGAAGATTTGATTCTCGTCATATCCCATAGCTTCATACAGCGGCAGTGCAAAGGAATTGTGCTCATCAACGGCTACGAAAATACCGCTGACCTTGCGCGCCTGAAATCTGTGTTCCATCGCCGTTACAAGACTTCTGCCGATTCCTCTGCGGCGGTAGTCGGGATGGACGGCAATTCGGAAATAACAGCCGTGGTTCTTCTCGATTGTACCTATCAGCGCACCAACAATTTCTTCTTCATCCTCAGCAACTACAATGAGATCTGAATCCCAAGAAAGCTGTCTGGAGAAGGGCTCGATCGTGCTTTCAAAACATTCTTCCGATAATGCGCTCTGCAGCAGTTCAGTCACAGGGGTAACGTCGCTTAATTGAAAGGAACGAACGTGCATTCTTTAAAATCTCCCTTTTCTATGGCTTAGAATTTAACAAAAAGAAGGAGTTCCCGTAACAGTATAAAGAGGAAAAAAGGCATCAGAAAAGCAAAAATGGATGAATTTCGAGAATGTTGTCGAATCCATCATTTCAAGCAGCTTTTCGTGCGATCAAAGAAGTATTAACCTAATGTAAAATAGTCGGAAACTTCTCTAATCTCCAAAAACCGAGGAATACCTGCTTTTGACTCTATTAAAGCACACTTTTCCCGTTATATCACCATTTTTCTTTTGAAAGCGCTTAATATCAAGCGTTTTCATGAAGTATGTTTACATATTTTCTTTATAAAGGTAAATTCTAAGGTATAAAAGTAGAGTCTCCACGGAATTCTATAAGTTTAACACAGCATTTACACTTCCGGTCAGGTTTGTTAGATCGCAACTTTTTAAACGTTTATGTTTGTTTAATGTTGCATTATTGTTCCAGATACGGTTTAATAAAAGTATCTTATCGGATATAACCAATAAGAGGCATTGGAAATAAGGGGTTTTGACGTCAAGACTGCCAAAATTCTTTATCTATACAATTCTAATAAACTCAGGAGGGATTTTTCCATGGCATTTCAATTACCGGCACTTCCTTATCCGAACAACGCTCTTGAACCGCACATCGACGCATTGACGATGGAGATTCATCATGACAGGCACCATAATACTTATGTGACGAACCTGAACGCCGCTCTGGAAAAAGCACCTGAACTTCAAAACAAGAGCATCGAAGAGCTTCTCACCGACCTGAACGCTGTACCTGAAGCCATCCGCACTGCTGTTCGCAACAATGGTGGCGGACACGCCAACCATACCCTGTTCTGGGAAGTCATCGGACCAAACGCCGGCGGCGCACCTGCAGGTGCACTGGCAGCTGCGATTGACAGCGAGCTGGGCGGATTCGACAAATTCAAAGAAGATTTTGCTACTGCAGCAACTACCCGTTTCGGCAGCGGCTGGGCTTGGCTCGTGGTTAAGGACGGCAAACTTGCTGTAACAAGCACACCGAACCAAGACAACCCAATCAGTGAAGGTGCTACTCCGATCCTCGGCCTCGATGTATGGGAGCATGCTTACTACCTGAACTATCAAAACAAACGCCCTGACTACATCAAAGCCTTCTGGAATGTAGTAAACTGGGAAGAAGTCGGCAAGCGTTACGAAAGCGCGAAGTAAGGAACTGCGGCGACATCGCCGCGCCTCGCTCAGCCTACTCTAATCTATAACTCAAACGGCCCCGTCCTTTTTTAAGGACGGGGCCGTTGCTGTACGCAGGATGTGGTGTCCAGCTTACACCTTATCCCTAGATGTGAAAACGGCTGCGCCGTGTCCGGATTGGACATAGTGCAGCCGTTTTTCATTGATAGGCCCGTTATCTAGACTGAACTTGATTCGTAGCGCTTATGTCTGATTCCTGCCAGGCATTTATATGTGAATGCACTTTCTGCAGTAGAGCTCATTGCTCAGCAATAAATGACATTCTGCTGTATTTTGTACAACAGATTTCTGGATTTATCGCCAAAAACGCCTTTTCCACTAGATTCTGCTGTACAGCGTGCAATAGATTCTATTCTTTCCCGGACTTTGGACACCATTTCGTACCGCCCGTTCCGCCAGCCTATTCAGCCCTATTCCCCTCATCAAACCAATCTCCTCCGGTCTTACAGCTTCTGTGCTTCCAGCTCATCGAAATAATGGTTAAGCAGCTTTAAAAAAACGTTCGGAAAGGCGTAGTTCGCCATGTCCTCGCGGTTGATCCACCGCACGGCTCCGGCATCCTCCGGATTTCCGCTGCCGTCTGCGAACTGCTCGACCGGGCTGTCCGCGGCGGAGAAGAGATCAACCACATACGCATCTGGCGTGTCCATGGCGGGCACAACACTGGCTGCCGGCATGCCTGAGGCCAGTGCAGCACCAGCTTGCGTGCCATCTGCGGGTGCAGCGCTACTCGGTGTGCCATCAGCAGGCACACCGCCGCCTAGTGTGCCATCTGTGGGCACAGTAGTGCCTGGTGTGCCATTTACAGACACAGCACCGCCTTGCAGGCCATCAGCAGGTGCAGCACCAGCCTGCGTGCCATCTGCGGGCCCTTCGCTACCAGCCGTGGGCACGGCGGCAGCCGCGTTCCCAGCCGCGTATGCCGCCCGTCCCTCCGCCGCCAGCGGCAGCGCCCGGGCGTCCTCTTCCCTGCAGCGGTACACCTGCAGGGTCCACACGATATGGCTGAACGTATGTTCCGCAGCCATCCAGTGCTCTTCAGGCCGGGCGAAGATCCCGGCCTGCCGCAGTGACCGGCGCAGCCGGTCCAGCGCTGCCGCCTCAGGCAGCAGCGCTGCGGAAGCGCCGCCCTCCGCAGGCGGCGCCGGCCAGTGCGGCAGCTCCCACATGCGGGCCAACAGCCCGCTGGATGGCCGCTGCCGGATCAGCACCCGGCCCGCGTGCTCGCCGCGGCCCGTAACAAGGGCCGCCAGCCGCTCCTCGGGGCGCGGCGGCTTGGCCTTGGTCTTGACGGGCAGCGACGTCTCGCAGCCCGCCAGGCGCGCGGCACAGTGCTCCATCACCGGGCAAGGCAGACACCGCGGTGATTTCGGCGTGCAGACGAGCGCCCCGAGCTCCATTAGCGCCTGGTTGAAATGCGAAGCCTCCCCCTCCGGGATCAGCTCCGCCGCCAGCCGCTCCATCTTCACCCGCGTCGGCCCCTTAGCGATGTCATCCTCCATCAGAAAGTAGCGGGACAATACCCGCATCACATTTCCGTCTACCGCAGGTTCAGGCCGGTTGAACGCAATGCTGAGAATAGCTCCTGCCGTATAGGGGCCAACCCCTTTAAGGCTGAATACGGCATCGCGGTCATTCGGAACCATTCCGCCGTATTGTTCCTTCACCTGCCGCGCGGCATGCTGAAGATTCCGTGCACGGGAATAGTAACCAAGACCCTCCCAGCATTTCAGCACATCCTCCTCCGGTGCGTCGGCAAGCGATTCCACCGTAGGAAACCGCTCAATGAAGCGGTTGAAATACGGAATAACCGTATCGACTCTCGTCTGCTGCAGCATAATTTCCGAAATCCAGATATAATACGGATTGCGATGGCGCCGCCAAGGCAAATCACGTTTCTGCCCATGGTACCATTCCAGCAAATTACGGCTAAAAAACAACTTAGTATCTTGCTGCGCCTGCTCCTGTTGTTCATGCGTTGTCATCATTTATTCTCCTTGATTCTTTATATTCACTTCACACAGGCATCAGTGGAGCTACGGCCTGTCAGTTCATTCAAGTCCCATACTATAAGCTCCAGCCTTCCTTGCCGCTCAAACCGTCCGTTCCATTACCGCAAAGGTCGAAGCCAGCTCACGGCTGTGGGTAATGGTAAGATGAATAAGGTACTCCCGGCCTTTCAGCCGGAGCCGTTCCCAGGCCTCCTCCGAGAGTGTAACGATCGGTTTGCCATATACATCCGGCAGGATCTGAATATCCTGAAACCCCACTTCCCGGCCGATGCCGCAGCCCAGCGCTTTCACAACCGCCTCCTTGGCCGCGAACCGCCCGGCTATGAACTCCGCAGCGTTACCGCCCCGCCGCTCCAGAAGCTCAAGCTCTGCCTCTGTAAGGATGCGCCGGATAAACTTCGCTCCAGATCCTTTATTCATTAATGCTTCAATCCGCTGGATTTCCAGCACATCATGCCCGATCCCGTATATCAAAATCCCACGCTCCTTATGGACGTGCAGTCATAAACCGCTTCAATCTGATAGCTATCCTTAATAGCTTTGTTAATGGTATGATCTTCATATACATTATCCGTAAATCATATAGATTATAGTTGTCCCGGATTCTTTCTGCTATCTTAAAAGAAAAAACTGCTGAAGTCTATTCTGCTGCTTCCCTCATCATGAATCTTAACCACAGAATCTCAATTCTACATTAAGAAGACATAATAATCTCTGAAAGCTATAGAGAGGGGAATCGACCATGAACCGCAATTTTCAGTTGCCTGCCGGAGAAGATGCCGTCCTGCGCTGCTCACATTTTCCAGCTCAAGGCAAAGCCAATAGTTTGATTGTTATTGCCCACGGGTACAAGGGCTTTAAGGATTGGGGAATGTTCCCCTACCTAGCAGCCGCGCTCAGCCAGGAGCATGAAGTGATCTCCTTCAATTTCTCCCATGCGGGAATCGGTGAGGATCTGCAGAATTTCACCGAGCTTGAGAAGTTCGCCCGCAATACCTATAACCGCGAGATCAAAGACATGGAGATTCTGCTCTCCTATCTCAGCCAGCATCATAAATTTGGCAGCCTGCCCTTATTCCTGCTGGGTCACAGCCGCGGCGGCGGCGATTGTCTGCTTTACGCACTGGACCACCCGGAGGAGATTGCCGGAGTCATCTCCTGGAACGGAATCACCGATCTGGATTTATTCACAGATGAACAAAAACGCGAAATGAAACAAAGCGGCCGGACTCATGTACTCAATGGCCGCACGGGTCAGCAAATGCCGCTCGATGCCGTCATTATTGAAGATCTGGAGCGGCAGGCCGAGCGTTACAATCTTCTGGAGCGAATGAAGACCGCCGCTTTTCCCGTTGTCCTTGTTCAAGGGACCCAGGATAGCGAACGGCTGCGCCGCGGCTCGGAGCAATTGGTCAACCTCCGGCCCGATATAGAGCGGGTGCAAATTCCGGAGGGAAATCATACCTTTGGCAGTGTTCATCCTTTTGCCGGTACCACTCCGCAGCTGGAACAGGCGATCGACGCTACCCGCCAATTCATCCGCAGCGTACTGGCCGGATAACCGCCATATCATATAGTACTACACACAAAACCGCCGGAAAGTCTGAGTATGCACACAGATTCTCCGGCGGTTTTTTGTATAAAATTCTCCTTCTAGATGCCCGGTATTACATTGCGCTTGTGCGCCGTTCTCCGGTAATAAGCTTCCAGTTTCCCGGCAACCTCAGTGCTGACCTGTTTGCCCTCCAGATAGTCGCTGTTGTCATCATACGTAATACCCAGCTCGGTTTCATCCGTCTGTCCGGGCCAGAGGCCGGCCGTCGGTGCTTTGGTCACGATATCCGCTGGTACTCCCAGATAGGCTGCAAGCTGGCGTACCTGGCGCTTGTTCAGCGAGCTCAGCGGTGTAATATCGACTGCGCCATCGCCCCATTTGGTGTAAAAGCCGGTAATGGCCTCGGAAGCATGATCCGTTCCCACTACCAGCAGATTATTCTCGAAGGAGAGTGCGTACTGCATAACCATGCGGGTTCTCGCCTTCACATTGCCTTTGCCCTGATGTGTAATGTGACGGTGCTGGCCCAGCGCTTTCAGGCTGTGTTCAACCTCAAGTGCGATCTCATTTACAGCTTCCTCAATATTGGTCTCAACCTTATGTGTCAGTTCAAAAGCTTCAGCCACCGCGTAGCTGTGCTCGATATCCTCCTGAACACCGTAAGGCTGGAATACGCCAAGGGTGATGTACTCCTTGCCTTCTTCTGCGGTCAGCTCATCGGTTGCCCGTTTGCACAGGCCTGTTGCCACCGCACTGTCGACTCCGCCGCTGATCGCAATGAGCAGCCCTTTTGCTCCTGCCTGCCGTACATATGCTTTCAGGAAATCGACACGCCTCCGTACCTCTGCCTCTTCATCAATGGCCGGCTTTACGCCGAGGGCAGCAATAATCTCTTCTTGCAAGCTCACAAACCACACCCCGTTTCATCACTTTGAATGGTTCATCCCAAGTTCAACATAATTTATAGCATGAAGCATATAAGTTCTTATGTTTTGAAAAAATCCCGCAGCAGCCGGATTGCCGGCCACCGCGAGATCCTATGAATTAACCGCTATTACTGGCACAAACGGTTGAATACTTCCTTCAATTCAGCAGCAATTTCGGCAGCTGAACGGTCTTCTACCCCATGACGCTCAATAAAATGCACAAGCTCCCCATCCTTCATCAAAGCGATAGATGGTGAAGAAGGAGGATATGGAGCGAAGTATTCACGTGCTTTAGCAGTGGCTTCCTTCTCCTGTCCGGCGAACACGGTGAACAGATGATCCGGCAGAATTTCGTTCTGCAAAGCTTGGGCTACACCAGGACGGCATTGGCCGGCTGCACAGCCGCATACAGAATTGACGACAACGAGCGACGTCCCCTTTGCGGTTGGAAGAGTGGTTTCCACCTCTTCTGGAGTCAACAACTCCTGGAACCCGATACTTGTCAGGTCATCACGCATAGGCTGAATTGAATCTCTCATATATTGATTAAATGACATGGACATTCCTCTGCACTCTCCTTTGCCTTGTAAAGTGTTTGGTCAGGCTGCATTACAGCAGCACTTACTAACTTTATTATACATGCATACTCTGTGAAAGCAAGGAGGGCCCTGCTGCTGCAGCGGAGCCCATCGTCTGTGACTTGTGCCTCTATCAAGGGATGTTCACTTCAGCAGCCTAGTCGTTGCTGCACTTTCTTCCTTCTCAAAAGGAAAGGATACGGTGAACACTGTGCCCACGCCCTCCTGCGATTCAACCGCGATCTTTCCGTTATGCCGCTCGGCAATGCTCAGACAAAGCGATAACCCGAGCCCGGTTCCATGATTTTTTGTTGTGAAAAAGGGGACAAATAAATTCTCAATCTGGCTTGTTGAAATTCCGCCTCCAGTGTCCTTAATCATCAGCTCAACTCTATCCTCATTCACACGTGTCTCCAAGGTCAACACCCCCTTCGGGTCCATGGCCTCCATCCCGTTGCGGGCCAGATTAAGGACGAGCTGCTTAATCTCCCTGACATTCAGCATCAGCAGAGGCAATGACGGGTTTAGCCGGAGTTCAATGCTCTGGCCCCGGAGATTGGCATCTGCCCAGATCAAAGGACTCAGCTCTTCTACTATAAGATGAAGCTGCACCATTTCTTTATCCGATACACGGGTCTGTGCCAGGGACAGAAAGTCATTGATGATAGCGTTGGCCCGGTCTAGCTCATCCATCACGATCTGGTAGTATGAATCCAGCTCGCCCGGACTCTTCTCTCTCATAAGCTGGAGAAATCCGCGTACGACTGCCATGGGATTGCGGATCTCGTGCGTGATGCCTGCAGCCATCTGTCCAACCAGCGTTAGCCGCTCTACATTATCAAGCTCGCTGCGAAGCTTCGCCTCCTCGGTCAGATCCTGAACGATCATCACAACGCCGCCAGGAATTCCGGAATCCCGCAGCAGAGGCTCTGTATAAATTTGATATGTACTCGTTGCACATGTAATTTTGGCATTGGTGCGCTGTTTGCTGCGGACGATGTCCTCCAGCCGGGAATAGGTCTGCTCGTCAATATATTTTCTGAAAAGCTGGCCTGCAGGTTGGGACATTATAGTCTCCCTTGTCAGTTCAGGATAATGGCGATGAATCAGCTTGAGCATAAATTCGTTAAGTTCTGTCACATACCCGCTGTCATCCATCGACATAATATTCAGCTGTACTGCATCGGTAATCTGCTGAAGCTTCTCTGATTCCAGCTTGAATTTCTCAGAGATCCCCTTCATCTGCTCCTTATATTGAAGCTTATCCCAAGCGGTTTCGATACAAAATATAAATAATCCGCCGAGCATGATAGTAATAAACAGATATACCGTGATCAGCAAGGTATCTGCCGAAAGGGTTTCATATGTATTCTTGCCGTACATTTTGGGTACGAGCACAATAAAGAGCATGCTGGGGGCTAAAACAGCCCATAACCTGCCTATCTTCTGGACAATCTTTGCTTTCTTAAACGGCCGGACAAAGGCAAACAATAGCGGATACATAAGAACCCCAGTATTAATTACCCATTTGTCTATTCCATGTGATACCGAAAACAGAGCCGTGCAGAGCATAAAAAAAGCAGCCAGGCTTATCCCGGAGCGGAAATTCCCATATAATATACCGATATAAGCGGGTAATATAGCCAAATTCAAATAAACAACCCCGAATAATGTTGTTGAGAAAATGGTGCAAAGGGTAATGCTAATGGCACAGCAAATCATCAGCAAAGCCTGATCATCCGGGAATTGCCGATTTCTGCGTATAATGTGGCTTTGATCCAGCCACCATTGAAATAGAAATATAAAGGAACTGGCAGATAAGATTTGCAATAAAATATCCTTTACCGCATCTAAAATTGCAATCACTCCCCAAGTTGGACAAATTACCCTTTCCACTTAGATTAAAGCACAGCCGGGCTTTTCTGACAACGATAATCACAAGCCGGTTCCACAGGTCTGGCTACACCGCGGCCGGAATGGTATGATGCCGTTAGTAGAATACCGAAAATGCTGAAATTCGCTATACCTTAAGCATGTAAAGGAGCAGATTCATGAGCAACTATGATGTAATCGTCATTGGGGGCGGCCCCTCCGGGCTGATGGCCAGCGTGGCCGCTGCGGAGCACGGCGCCTCCGTATTACTGATTGATAAAGGGGCTAAGCTGGGCCGGAAGCTGGGAATCTCGGGCGGCGGGCGCTGCAATGTAACCAACGTCAAGGAAACCTCCGAGCTTATTGCCCATATCCCGGGCAACGGCCGCTTTTTATACAGCGCATTTGATCATTTTAATAATCGGGATATTGTCGATTTCTTTGAAAATTTGGGCATCGCCCTGAAAGAGGAAGACAACGGGCGGATGTTTCCCGTGTCGGACAAGGCCTCCAGCGTCGTTTCCGCTCTAATCGGCAAAGTTCGCAGCCTGGGTGTGCAGATTATGACAGATAGCCCGGTGCAGGAGGTCCTGTACGGAGACGGTAAAGTAGAAGGAATCCGCCTGAAATCAGGCAAGGGGGTTGCGGCTGGCGCTGTCGTAATCGCCACGGGAGGCAAATCAGTGCCTCAGACCGGTTCAACCGGCGACGGCTATCCTTGGGCGATCACCGCCGGACATACAATTACGGAGCTGTTCCCGACGGAAGTGCCCATTATTTCTAGGGAGGAATGGATCAAGTCAGGGGAACTTCAGGGGTTGTCCCTGCGGGATGTGACGCTGAGCGTCTGGAATCCCAAAGGCAAGAGGGTGATCTCCCACCGGGGAGATATGATCTTCACTCATTTCGGGCTGTCCGGCCCGATTGCGCTGCGGTGCAGCCAGTTCCTGCGCCAGATCCAGCGTAAATCCGGAACGGACACAGTTGAGCTGTCCATTGACCTTTTTCCCGACCATCACCCGCAGGAGGTGGAGTCCCAGCTGCAGAACAAGCTGGAATTGGAGCCTAAGAAGGCCATCCGCAATTCCTTGAAAGGTTTGATTCCGGAGCGCCTCATTCCGCTGCTGCTGGCCAAAGCCGGGGTGGACGGAGACATCACCGGCCATCATCTTCCCAAAAGCGCCTTGCAAGCGCTGGCCGCCCTTCTGAAACGGATGCCGGTCTATGTTCACGGCACCCGGTCTCTGGCTGAAGCTTTTGTTACCGGCGGAGGTGTCAATCTGAAGGAAATCGATCCCAAGACGATGGAGTCTAAGCTTATGCAGGGACTTTATTTCTGCGGTGAGGTGCTGGATATTCACGGCTATACCGGCGGCTACAATATTACCGCTGCTTTCTCCACAGGTTACACAGCGGGCAAACATGCAGCTGGACAGCATTAGAAGCAAGGGGGCATCCACCGTCTAGGACTACAAAGCCCGCCCAAATAGCGTCCCCTCTAATTAAAAACAGCGTTACTTGCGTAAATCGGCAAGTAACGCTGTTTTGTATTTAGCGGGTCTGCGGCAGCTATCTCTGAAACCGCATTGTGCTGAACATTCTGGCAATGAAAGCCCCGGTTAAATAACCGAGTGGAATAAACAGCAGCAGCCCCCACCATCCATACAAAGGAATGCACACCACACCAGAACAGATTGCTGTATATGGAACTAGCAGAATCGGTATTGCTGCGGAACCGGCATCGGCTTTCTGAGCTTTGGTAAAGGGCAGGATCCCGATATAGTCGTCCCCTGCAAACAATAACCAGAAAGAAGTCAGCCAGTAGGCCATTAATAACGCCAGAATAATGAGCAACCCCCATTTCAAAACCCCTGGAACGATAAAAATAGCTATCATAGAAACGCCCGTGAACGCAAAATAGAGCTTCAGGTGTGCCGGATTGCGCACAAGTGCTTTAATGCCAGCCGCCGCGAAGCGGCTCTCCGGCTGCTTCGAAGCCAGGAGCGGCTCGGATTTGCGGAAAATCCAAGGTTTATAGCGTGTGGGACGCGGTTTATCAAGCACGCCCCGCAGCAATAAACCGGCAATTCTCATCCGCTGCTTGTAGTCTTCCCGCACATCGCTCATAAAGGTTGCGTGCAGCCGTAAGCGGAAGCGTATCGCCCATACAACCACAGCACCATATACGGCGGCAGCGGCCAGCAGCAACAGAGGCTGGCTGTCCCAATAAATAGCAGCCCTGACATAAGCGGCACAGGGGACGGTCACGGCCGGAATGAGCCACAGCCAGCGGCGGAAGCCCTGGCGCTGCACCTTAACGAGGTGTCCCAGCAGTTTGACGCACCAGCTGCAGGTTATGGTCATTGCAAGAAGCGATGCGGCAGCTGCCCCGCTGAGTCCATACCCCCGGACGATGAAGGGCAGCAGAATAGCAAATACCGCTGCCATCTTGAGGGCAGTTACGGTAAGACTATACAGAAGCCCCCGCAGCATAATGCTTCTGATCCAGTTTTGCCGCTGCCTGAGAAACAACGAATCCCCTTCCTGGAGCAGCAGCACCATACCTCCGGTAGCAATTAGAGCCGCCAGCAGCAGCGGAAGCAGCATAAAGGGGGTCGCGGTCGTCCATGTTGGCATTTCCCCGCTCCAGAACCCGAAATAGAACCGTCCGCCCAGCAGGCCGCCGGGAATAACTAGGTAGAGCAGGACCGTCCAGTCGGCCGCCGTACGGATAATCGCCGATTGCTCACGCCAATGGGAGATCAGGCGCCGCCGGAACAGCTGCGGAGCCGTAGGAAACGCATACCCGGCTTTTTTGCCGGAGGTTTTAGGGTTAAGAACAGCCTGTTCCTGACTGCTCATGTCAATTCGTCGAAGCAATCAAACAACGACCCCTCCGGCAATCCGGCAATGTCGCGGATTTCCTCCAAAGTGCCTGTTGCTGTTACTTCCCCGCTGGAGATCAGCACGAAGCTATCGCAGATTTTCTCCGCAGTATCCAGTACATGCGTGGACATCAGAACGCCCGCACCGCGCTTCCGCTCGGCCTCCAGGAGACGCAGGAAATCCTTCGTGGCACGGGGGTCAAGCCCGATAAACGGCTCGTCCACAATGTAGACGTCAGGCTGGACCAGGAAGCCAAGCATCAGCATCATCTTTTGCTTCATACCTTTGGAGAAGCCTGCAGGCAGGTCATCCCGCACATTTCCCATACCAAACTGCACCAGAAGCTTCTCGGCGGTGGCCACAAAAGTCTCGTAGCTCAAACCGTAGGCAGCGGCTGCCAAATCGAGATGCTCCCACAGTGTCAGGTCCTCGTAAAATACCGGCTGTTCCGGCACGTATGCATACGATTGACTCTCTCCGCCGATAACCACTTTAGCCTTGGCATATTTCAACAAGCCGAGCAGCGTCTTGATGGTAGTGCTTTTCCCTGCTCCGTTTGGTCCGATCAATCCCAGCAGCTGGCCGCGCCGCACCTGGAAAGAAATATCTGAAATCCGTTTGTCGCCCGCTTCGTAACCGGCTTCCTCAATGGAAACATCGAGCACGATATCTTCCTCTTCCCATTCGCCCTCAGCTTTGAACCCCTCTGCAGAATCATCTTCAAACTCTGTCTCTTTCATACGGCTTCCATCTCCTAAGTATCAATTCACAAGTGTCCCGGCTGCTTTTACCGTTCTTTTTTATCCATTATACGGACAAATGGGAAGAATCATCAAACATTACTTCCCCGAAGTGCAGAAAGAGACTTCTCCGGCTTAAGGAAAGACCCCCAGATTGCACCAGATTGCACTATGATCAGGCAACACTTCCCATGCTAATCTTTGCTTCTTTGTAATTTATAGTAAGGGAAGCCAAAGGTTTGTTCATCAATCCCCGGGAGTAAATCTCCACCGCGCCAGAGGCTGAAAATGCCCTCCCACCGGAGATGTACACCAAAAAAACCAATTCAATATGCACCTTTTGCGTGCTCTAAAAAAATTGTTTGATTTTTAATAATTAAAAGTGTGCTCATTGTGACAAATCACATGTTCTTGATCCATTGTTTGACGTATTGTAAAGCTATATCAAGTCATTGCACAGCTAAACCGTGCAATTCAAGCCGTGATTTAGTACCGTACGGGGCAACCCGTACGATTAACGATAGAGGGTGGAGAAGCATGATACAATCCTATGAACGCGATACTCAACTGACATTGCATTTGTACCGGGTTTTTGCCAAGTCTTTCAAGAGCATCAACGAGCATGCCGTTACCGGAAGCAAGATTGAAGGTTTCAATCCTACTGCTTTTGCTGTTATGGAGGTCCTCTACTATAAGGGGCCGCAACCCATTCAGCAGATCGGTGCCAAACTGCTCTTACAGAGCGGCAATGTTACTTACGTGATCGACAAGCTTGAGGAACGCGGCTACCTGCAGCGTAAGCCTTGCGCAAACGACCGCCGGGTTATTTTCGCCGAGCTGACTTCGGAAGGCGAACATCTGATGAACGAAATGTATCCGAAGTATTCGGAGCGCCTGCACCTCGCTTTCAGTGGCCTGAGTGATGAAGAAAAGGAACAAATGATTACTCTTTTGAAGAAGATGGGTCTCCAGGCTGAGAAACTCTCCCCGCTCCCGCGCAAATAGGGTTCGGGTCAACAAGATTGTGAATCTATTCACTTCTTAGAATAGCTCCAGAACAAGTAGAAACGGCTGAGCCGTCCTGTTAAGGATGACTCAGCCGTTTCTAGTTTGTTGCAGCAATAGATGGGTTCTGACACAAGTGTTATTCACTAAGCCTTCTTAAGCGCCGGATTCTCCTCCGCAATGGAAGGAACGCCACTCCGCAGACCTGAAGAAATAATCAGGGACAAGACTGCGAATACCGCCATTACAATAAAAAGTGAATGCAGGCCGCCTTCCAGCGCACCATGCAGACTGCTCAAGGCCTCCCCGGTCAGTGTGCTGCCGCCATGCGGATTAAGTAGTGTATTGATGTCATCCCCTGTAACTGCACTGCCGGGCTGCTCCGCCAGCCGTCTGTCAATCGTAAGGTTCAGCCAGGAACCGAAAATTGCCACCCCAACCGTCTGCCCGAGTGAACGGGTAAACGTATTAAGTGCCGTTGAGGCCCCGCGCTGCTCATGCTCCACAGAGGACTGGGCGATAATGGTAAAGACGGTAGAGGCATAGCCAAACCCGACTCCGCAGAACAGCATAAGACATAGAAGCAGCAATTGTGAGGAATCCCCGTTCATAAACGCAAGGCCGATGGCCCCTATGGAAATCAGCGCCAGACCAAGCATGCCCGTCCGGCGGGAGCCGGAGCGCAGGATCATCCGTCCTCCGGCAATGGAGCCCAGCATCCAGCCTACAGACATCGGAGCGAGCAGCAGGCCTGAGAGGGCAGCACTTTTTCCGAACACTCCTTGTACCCACAGCGGTACATAGGTGGACAAGCCAATGATCAAGGTACTGACCAGCAGATTGGCCCCGGTGGATACAGCAATATTACGAACAGAGAACAGCGTGAGCGGCAGCATCGGTTCAGGAGCACGGCGCTCCACAAACAGAAATACTATCAGCAGCAGAATTGCCGCCCCCAATATCGCCAGCAGGAGCGGAGACGTCCAGGGCAGATTCTGCCCTCCTGTCGTCAGTCCGAAGAGCAGAGCCCCCATCCCTGCCGCGAACAGCAGCACACCGGCTACATCAATCTTCGTCTTGCGTCTTACCCGTTCTTCCTTCAGATAGCGGGAAATAAATATAATAGATAACAGGCCAAAAGGCAGATTAAACACAAACACCCAGCGCCAGCTTAAGTAATCTACAACATAGCCGCCGAGCAGCGGTCCAACCAGAGAGGAGATCCCCCATACCGAACTCAGCAGCCCCTGTGTCTTTGCCCGTTCTTTAATGCTGTAGATGTCACCGATTATCGTAAAGGTCATCGGAATCAGTGCTCCCGCTCCGATTCCTTGGATGCCGCGGAATATAATAAGCTGTTCCATGCTCTGCGATATGCCGCACAGCAGCGAGCCAAGCAAGAATACCACAGCTCCACCGATGAATACAGGCTTGCGGCCAATCAGATCGCTCAGCTTGCCAAATATCGGGGTCGTGACCGCCATGGCCAGCAGATAGGCGGTAAATATCCAGCTCAGCCACTGCATCCCCTGAAAATCCCCAACAATCGCCGGTCCGGCAGGCCCGGTTACTGTCCCTTCAATTGCAGCCAAAAATGTAGCCAGCAGCACCCCTATCAAAATAAGCTTGCGTTCTGTTTCTCCTGGAGACTTCAATGAATCCAAATCCTCTCACTATATATTAGCGTCTAGCCTCACTGCGCAGCAGCGCATACAGAATAACGTCCTGAAAGCCTGAGGACGTATGACGGTATTCCCGCAACAGCCCTTCCTCCCGGAAGCCCAGTGCTGAAAACAGCCTCTGCGCCCGGACATTGTCCGGATGGCATAATACTTCAATCCGGTTCAGCCCCATGGTGCCGAAGCCGAAATCCATTACAAGCTCCAGCGCTTCCTGCATATATCCCTGCCCCCAATGGGACGGTGACAGCTCACAGCCGATTTCCCCCCGGTACGCTCCCGGCAGCTGCCAGTAGTTATAGCCGCAGCTGCCGATTACGTCACCCTCCGGTCCTATGATGCTCCAGCGCAGACTCGCTTCTTCCCGCGCCATCTGCCGCAGTAATCCAATTAGATGCTCTGCATCAGCAGCCGAAGACAGAGGGGGCATGTCCAGCCAGAGCGCCACCTCAGGATGACACCAGAGGTCATATAATGCGGCGGCATGATCTTCGGTCATAACACGCAATTCCACTCTTTCTCCGCTCAAAGCCGGTACCATCCCATTGCACACGTACAACGCTCTCGTCCCCTTCCAACCTTATAAGTATACAACATATGTAAGGATGTCCTGAATAGAAACATAAATTTCACACACATAGAAACGGTACTGTCCTTAACCGGGACGGTACCGTTTCAGTGAGAAACCGTTTGAAAAACGCCTTTATCAGGGCGGCTTGGTCCCACCCTGATGCAGACGTTTGTTTTTGTGCATAAGGTTCGCTCATGCCGTTGTATAGTGGAAATGGGCATAATCTTCAGGATTAACCTGAGGCCCCTGCTGCCTTGACCGGCTTAAGCACCTCGGTGCAGAGAACCTGAAGCTTTTCCTGGATCGCCTTGAATTCTTCAATCCCCGTCCCGGTAATGCTGAATCCCTCGCCATGGGCAGTCAGGAAGTTCTCCTGAGAGAGCCGCTCCAGTTCCTGCTTCACTTCACGTTCCGCCACCCGGTATCCCAGATTCTCGAGTTCCGGCTGCATTTCTGATACTGTAAGGTCCCTCTCATGTGCAAAATAAAGCATATGAATCCCTACGAACAAGTTCTGTACATCGGCGCGCATATTCCACTCCTTCCGGCCAAAAGCCTCCAGTTTTAGTAAATTCAATCACTGCTTATTCTTATAAAAGCATTACCCTAGTGATGGCTTGTGGAAACACGAGGGACTGTTACGGTAAGGGGGTAAGCTCTGCAATCTGCATAAATCCGGTAATGCTTGACGTATTGAACGTTGCTGTACTATGTTGTTAGTTACAGTTATGGATTCATACTGACTCAAGGTACAGGAAGGTGATGCTTCATGTTTCAGGCTATGCCCTACGACGGAACGCGCAGCGAGCGTTTTGAAGCGGTTCTATCCCAGCTGGGAGCGCTGATGGAAGGGGAGCCAAATGCCGTTGCCAATCTGGCGAATGCCTCGGCACTGCTTAAGTTCTCTCTACCGGATACCAATTGGGCCGGTTTCTATTTATTTGACGGCAAGGAGCTTGTGCTTGGGCCCTTTCAGGGACTGCCTGCCTGTATCCGCATTCCACTGGGCCGCGGAGTATGCGGAACGGCCGCAAGCGAGCGCCGGACACTCGTCGTGGATGATGTGCATGCCTTCCCGGGACATATTGCCTGCGATGCCGCTTCGAACAGCGAAATCGTCGTGCCGCTGATTAAGGAGGACCGGCTGCTGGGTGTGCTGGATATCGACAGCCCGCTCAAGCACCGCTTCGATGATGAGGAACGCCGCTTCCTGGAGCGGTTCGCGGCTATGGTTTCGGACGTAATCTAATTTTCCCGGCTGCATGTAAAAGGCCGCCACATTCGCAGGAGTACCTGCGTTTGTGACGGCCTTTTTGCTGTTGATCGTTTTTATGCTGAGGACAACGCCCGATTACTGCCGGACCGGACTAATATTCCAGATTTCAGAGGCGTAGCGGCTGATCGTGTTGTCACTGGAAAATTTGCCGGAATGGCCGATATTGATAATCGACTTTTTCAGCCATTCCTTCTGGTTGCGGTAGGCGAGATCGATTTTGACATGAGTCTCCACATAGCTGGCAAAATCCTTAAGCACAAAAAATTCATCATTATTGTCGAGCAATGACTGATAGAGCGAATCGAACTCCTGGGTATGGCAGCAGATTGGACCCGGTGTGATGAGCTGATCCAGCACTTCCTTGACTCGTCCATCGCCATTATAGATATCACGGGAATGATAGCCTCCATACTGGTAGTAATCAAGCACCTGCTCTGCCCGCAGTCCGAACAGGAACATGTTGTTGTCACCCAGCATTTCGTGCATTTCCACGTTGGCCCCGTCCATCGTGCCGATGGTCAGCGCACCGTTCATCATAAACTTCATGTTGCCCGTGCCGGAAGCCTCCTTGCTTGCTGTAGAGATTTGTTCGCTTACGTCAGCTGCGGGAATAATCTTCTCCGCCAAAGAGACCGAATAATTCTCCAGGAAAAAGATGCGGATCTTGCCTTTGATATCCGGATCCTTGTTGACGACATCAGCCACTGTATTAATCAGTTTAATAATCCGTTTGGCCAAATGATAGCTGGGTGCAGCCTTGGCCCCGAATATAAAGGTGCGCGGCACCATGTCCATAGATGGATTATCTTTAAGCTGATTGTACATATGCATAATATGCAGAATGTTCAGCAGCTGGCGTTTGTAGGCATGTAGCCGTTTGACCTGTACATCGAAGATGGAATCCGGGTCTACCTGCACCCCATGCTTCTTGCCGATGTATTCCGCCAGGCGCTGCTTGTTACGGCGTTTGATGCCAGCCACCTGTTCCTGGAATGAAGCATCCTCACAATATTTAATTAGCCCGATCATCTCCTGAGGATGGTGAATCCAGCGTGTACCAATGGAATCATTGATCAATCCGGCCAGCTCGGGATTGGCATGCAGCAGCCAGCGGCGGTGTGTGATGCCGTTCGTCTTATTATTGAAGCGGTGCGGATACATCTCATTGAACAGCCGCATCTCGCGTTTCTGCAAAATCTCTGTATGCAGCGCGGCCACTCCATTCACGCTATGGCTGGCTACTATCGCCAGATGGGCCATCCGCACCTGATCATCATGAATAATTGCCATCTGGTTGATCCGGTCCTGATCGCCGGGATATTTGCTCATCAGCTCACCGCAGAACCGGGCATTGATTTCCTCAATAATGAGGAAAATACGCGGCAGCAGCTCCCGGACCATCCCCATCGGCCATTTCTCCAGTGCCTCGCTGAGAATGGTATGGTTGGTATAGGACACCATCCGGGTCGTCATGCTCCAGGCCTGATTCCAGCCGATGCTGTGTTCATCCATCAGAATCCGCATCAATTCGGGGATAACCAGTGTTGGATGCGTATCATTGATGTGCAGAGCCACTTTGTCCGGGAGCAGTTCAATCGGCAGGCCCGTCTTGCTGTACGTCCGCAGAATGCTCTGCAGACCTGCGCTGCACAAGAAATACTGCTGCTTCAGACGGAGCAGCTTGCCTTCATACTGTGAATCATCCGGGTACAGGAATTCAGAAATTGATTCCACTGAACGTTTGTATTCCAGAAACTTGTGATAATCCGTTCCAGCCAGGGAGCCGGTTATTCTCGAGGACGGGTTGATCGATTCGGCACTCCAGTTCCGCAGTGTATTCACATGCTTGCGGTCCGCCCCAATAATCGGAATATCATAAGGAACCGCCCGCACCGCTTCATAATCCTTATGCTCGAAGGCCAGCTCACCGTTCTCCTCACGGGTCTCCACATGTCCCCAGAACCGTACTTCCACCTGCTTGTCTTCCCGGCGCAATTCCCACACATTATCGTTCTGCAGCCAATAATCGGGCAGCTCCACCTGATATCCGTCAACAATCTTTTGCTCAAACAGGCCGTATTTATAACGGATGCCGCAGCCATGCCCTGCATACTGCAGGGAGGCCAGCGAATCCATGAAGCAGGCGGCCAAACGCCCCAGACCTCCGTTGCCGAGGCCTGCATCTGCTTCTTCCTCTTCAATATCCTGAAGACAAAAGCCCAGTTCTGCAAGTCCTTCGCGTACTACCTCCAGTACGCCCATGTTGAGCAGATTATTGCCCAGAAGCCTGCCAATCAGAAATTCCATGGAAAAATAGTAAACCTGCTTTTCCTTATCAGCCTTAAATTTCTGGTTGGTATCCGCCCAGTTTTTACCTGCATTCTCACGGATCATATTGCCGATGATGTTATACACATCAGCATTCGAAGCTTCTTCAAGTGGCTTGCCCAATTTCCTGATGAGTGCCTCGCGGAACGCTTGTTTAAAGGTTTCTTTATCGTTGAACAACAGCGGGTTCCTCCTGACAGATCCTTATTTTGTGAATGGCGTATTTATGAAAACTCAGGATCAGCTGAACTGGGTGCTGCCCGGTGTTCAACTGATCCTGAGGTTAAATTTTGCTGCTCTTGGCTATAACAAATGGACGTTTGTTATCTCCGACCAGAATCCGGTCTCTGCTTAAGTGTACATCTTTATCCATAATGACATTTTCAATCACGGCATTTTCTTCAATTACACATTTCTGCATGATGACAGAATTGATGATTCTGGCCCCTTCTTTGATCTGCACGCCCCGGAAGATCACGCTGTTCTCCACGGTTCCGGCAATGATACAGCCGTTGGCCACCAGCGAGTTGCTAACCTCTGCGCTGTCCAGATAACGGGTTGGCGCTTCATATTTAATCTTGGTCTGCACCGGATTCTCCTTGAACAGGCTGAAATAATTATCCTGGCGGAGCAGCTCCAGACTATTTTTGTAATAGCTTTCCAGCGAATTGATCACCGCATGGTAACCTTTGTACTCGTAGGCGGAAATTTTGAATTTGTGCCGGTTCTTCTGGATCACATCGCGGAAGAAGAAGCTTTCGCCATGGGCGATGCAATGTTCTACCTGCTCCAGGAACATTTTTTTCTCCATGATGAAGATATCCAGATACACATTGTGATGGTCCTTCTCATGATGAATATTCGTAACCGCATTCTCTTCGTCTACCTCAACACGCAGGCAGGGATCATGCTCAGGCTGCAGCTGGTCTATCGTTTTGTAGACAAGTGTTACATCCGCGCCCTTCTCCAGATGGTACTGGAATACCTCCTGGAAATCCACAGTGTTGATATGCTGACTGCCGGAGAACACAATATATTTGGCCGAGGCCCGTTTGAAGAAATCCAGATTGTTATGATAATGCTGTAAATCCCCAAGCGAGGTGTCTGTCGGATCATTCCAGTCAGGCGGCAGAATAAACAGTCCTCCATGCTTGCGGTTCATATCCCAGGACTTGCCGTCGCCGAGATGATCCATCAGCGAACGGTATTTACGGCGGACAAACAGTCCAACGCTTTCCAGCTCTGCCCGCATCATATTGGAAAGAACGAAATCGATCAGCCGGTAGCGGCTGGCAAAAGGCACGGCAGCACCGCAGCGGAAATAGGTCAACTCATTTAATTTATCCAGTTCATGATCAAGATTGATTACACCCATAAGCTTTTTCATCCCGGTTCACCGTCCTCTAATGGTTATATGGTTTTGGCTGCAACTGATTTACGTTTCTTGCTCCGATTATCGATCAGCAGGATTTCGTCCTCATTCTCCCGATCGACTCCGATCTCCATATAATCCTCGATTACCGTATTTTCGCTGATGATAGCCTTATGGATCCGTACATTCTTGCCGATCTTAACCTTGGGCATAATGACGGAGTCGGTAATGACACTGCCTTCTCCCACTTCCACGCCGTAAAAGAGCACCGAATGCTTCACCTCTCCGTACACGATGCAGCCCTCATTAATAATGCAGCTCGATACCTTTGCTCCTGGAGCTACATATTGTGCCGGCTGATTCGGATTGCGGGTAAAAATGCGCCAATTGGGATCATTCAGATTCAGCGGCGGATGATCACTTAACAAATCCATATTGGCCTCCCACAGGCTGGCCACTGTACCTACATCTCTCCAGTAGCCTTCAAATGGATAGGCAAAAAGGGATTTATCGTCCTCCAGCATCAGAGGAATAATATCTTTGCCGAAATCATGGGAGGAGTCTGCATTCTCCCCGTCTTCCAGCAGATGCTTGCGGAGGACCTCCCATTTAAAAATATAAACGCCCATCGACGCCAGCGTGCTCTTCGGCTTCACCGGCTTCTCGTCAAACTCATAAATCTTCAAATCTTCATCTGTGTTAAGAATGCCAAAGCGGCTGGCCTCCTCGAGCGGAACATCAATGACCGAGATGGTGCAGTCAGCATTTCTAGATTTGTGATATTGCAGCATAGCATTGTAATCCATTTTGTAAATATGGTCGCCGGAAAGTATAAGCACATGTTCCGGATCAAATTGATCAACAAATTTCAGATTGCGGTAAATTGCATCAGCCGTTCCCCGGTACCAGCTGCTTCCATTCTCCCGTTCATGCGGCGGCAATACAAATACACCGCCATCCTTACGGTTCAAATCCCAGTCACTGCCTACCCCAATGTATGAATGCAGTACAAGCGGCTCATATTGAGTAAGCACACCAACTGTATCAATACCAGAATTGGAGCAATTGCTTAAGGGGAAGTCGATGATTCTGTAAGTTCCCCCAAAATAAACAGCGGGCTTGGCAAGCGTTTTGGTCAATCCCTTCAACCTTTTCCCTTGGCCTCCCGCCAATAGCATGGCTACCATTTCTTTTTTCTTCATGGAAGAGCCTCCTTGACATATGGGTAGTAAAGCATGTAATAAATAAGGTTGAATGAAGTTTGGTGGTACGAAAATAGACCCAAGATAGAATTCAAAAAGAAGTGAACCAGCAAGAAGTAAAATGAAAGAAATGTGCTTGATAGGAAATTTGGATAAGGTTAACAAACGGGGGGGACACCTGATATCGGGACATTGCCGGATTCGTGAGAAAAGCACTCCAAAATACCGGGTTTCTATCCTTATTGTAAAGTGTTCTAGCGTCGCCGTCAAAACCCTTTATTGAGTTCCAAAAACCTTAAATTGTAATTACATTCCTTATTAATAACATTTATATTTCTTATAATTAGATTAACCAGAATGATTAACCATGAACTAAAAATTCTATTCTGATATTGAACTTAAGCAGACGCTTCTTTCAGCAAACGTTCAACGTGATGTGTCATAATGAACTATCTTTTACTGTAAACGGAGGTACTACTCATGAAAGCTGCCCAAGGCGTGCGACTACTGCTCGTAGATGACGAGCCTCATATCCTGCAGTTTCTGGAACTGGGTCTGATGAACGAAGGATTTGAAGTAATGACTGCACCTGACGGTGTCAGCGCGATCGCAATTGCTGCCGATTTCAAACCGCATGTGGCCATTCTGGATGTGATGATGCCGGGCATGGACGGCTTTGAGGTCTGCCGTTACCTGCGTTCAGAAGAAGCGGAGATTGCGGTCATCATGCTGACTGCAAAAGACGAAGTGGACGACCGGGTCAAGGGCCTGTCTATCGGGGCTGACGACTATATGGTCAAGCCGTTCAGCTTCGACGAGCTGCTGGCCCGGATCCAGGCCCGGCTGCGCAATCAGTTCCCGGGATTGCTTGGGGAAGTGCGCTGCGGCCCCTTCCGGATTGACGGCCGCCGCAAGGAAATCCGCCACAAGGAAGAGGTTCTGGAGCTATCCCCTACCGAATATGAGCTGCTGCAATACCTGGTCATCAATCATGGCCTTGTACTAAGCAAGCCGATGATTCTGGATAAGGTATGGGGATATGATTTTGGCGGAGAGGAAAATATCGTAGAGGTCTATATCCGTTCCCTCCGCGAGAAGCTTGGCGATAAAGAGCATAAGATTATCCGCACGCTGCGCGGCGCAGGATACCGCGTGGACCTGGTATGATTACCCGCCTCTCGGGCTTCATCAGCAGGCTCCCGTCTCCGCGTTCCCTGCGCAAGCAGCTGCTGGCCATCTCGCTCATCATTTTGTCCGTGCTGCTGCTGCTGATCGGTGTGCTGCAGTATGTGCTGATGCGGAACTTCATCTACACCAACCGGGCGGAATCCATGGAAACGCAGCTGCGGTCCGTGCCGCGTGAGTTCTATTTTACGTTTCTCAATTCCGGGAACAGTACTCCGGCCGACTTGAGTATTTCAGGCGCTTCAGACCCTTCTTGGACAACAGACCCACCAGAGATGGTTAAACCGGAACTGCCTGGTGCTAGCCCCGCCACGAACGGAGCACCCGGGGTGAACCAGAATACCAGCCCGGACGGGCAGCGGATGGGCGGTGACAGGCGTCCTCTCCTGCTGGATGCCCATACAACTATCGCCATCTACAGCCCGGACGGCACCTTCAAGGATTTCCAGGAGGATACTCTTTCCGATTCTGCCGCTCCAAGAATGACGAACAAAGAATATGATGAGCTGCTCAAACATACTACGGATAAACAAACGGGAGAATACCGGCTGATAACCGCTAAAGATGGCAGTGAGCACCTGGCCGTGTTCATGAATCTGCGCAAGCCGGGTGCACCCAAAATGCTGCTGCAAATGAGCGTGGCCACCGGCCCGCTGAGAGATGTAATTATGCAGCAGCTGATGATCTTCGCCGGCTTGGCGGTAATTGCTTTGCTGGCCGGGCTGTTCCTGTATTTGCCTGCACTGCGCAAAACACTGGTTCCCTTATCCAATATGGGCGAAGCCGCGCAAATCATCGACGCAGGCAATTTGGACGTACGTTTCCCCGTCAACCAGGGACAGACAGAAATCGACAAGCTGTCCCAGTCCTTCAACGGGATGCTGGAGCGTCTGGAAATTTCGTTTCATAATGAACGTGAAGCCAAGGAACAGATGCGCCGTTTCGCCGCCGATGCTTCCCATGAGCTGCGGACTCCTCTCACTTCGATTCATGGCTTCCTGGAGGTATTGCTGCGGGGAGCTGCGGATAATAAAGACCAGCTTTACGGCGCACTGAACAGCATGCACGGTGAATCCAAACGGATTAATAAGCTGGTCGAAGACTTGCTCCTGCTGGCCCGTATGGACGGCGCGCCTCAGCTAAGGGTCAAGAACCTGCTGCTGGGTGAAGTCATCGATGAGATGCAGCCGCATCTCCTGGTGCTGGCCGGAAACCGCAAGGTCACCTTCGATATTTCTTACGGCATCCGTGGCCTGTATGATCCCGACAAAATCAAACAGGTCATTCTCAACTTGTTCCACAATGCCGTGCAGCATACAGATGCCGACAAGGGGACGATCCATATCTCCCTGCACGCCCGGGACACCGAAGCAACGCTGACTGTCAGGGACAACGGCTCCGGCATCTCTGCTGATCATCTCCCCCATGTGTTCGACCGCTTCTACCGCAGCGATTCCTCGCGCACGCGCAAATACGGCGGTTCGGGCCTTGGATTGTCGATTACAAAGTCTATTGTGGATGCACATAACGGGAATATCAGCGTGGAGAGTACTCTCGGTGAAGGCACTGTCTTTAAAGTCTCTCTTTCATGCTTGCTGAATTAGCTTATGTAGTGTAATTAACGTTATAATAGTGTGTGAAAAGGATGCTATGCTCACAAAACTTAAGCCTATGCTTTCGAAGTAAGTTTTGTACGAAGCCGGTTCAAGGATGTTATGCTCACAAAACTTTTAGGAGGTCGAATTCATGTACGAAATCGCCGTGATCGGAGCCGGACCAGCCGGTGCCAGTGCAGCCCTGTTCGCCGCCAAAGCGGGCAAAAAAACGCTGCTGATTGACAATGACAAAGGAATGACCCGCAGAGGGTGGTATGAGAATTTTTATGGAATCTCCGAAATCGGCGGTCCCGACCTCGTGGAAACCGGACACAAGCAAGCCGTCAAATTCGGGGCGGAATTAGTGGCTGATCAAGCGGTGAGTCTTACCGCTGGCAGTGAGGCTTTTGTCATTGAAAGCGAGAGCGGTGCCACTTATGAAGCGAAACATGTGATTCTGGCTACAGGCGTCCTGACCGATTTGGCTGCCAAAGCCGGTGTGGAAACCAAGGATGGCACGGAGCCAAGAATCAAGACCGTGATAGCCGTGAACGCCGAAGGCAAAACAAATGTCGAAGGCATCTGGGCCGCCGGAACCGTTGCCGGAGTAAGCGTGCACGCTATTATTACCGCAGGTGACGGCGCGAAGGTCGCCATTAATGTCATCAGTGAATTGAACGGTGCAAGATATGTCGATCACGATCTGCTGAAGGCATAATTATATTCATACGAGAGGGACTCCGGGCGGATACTTCGCTTCAAGAGTCCCTCTCTTAGCTGGATTGGGGTCAGCCGTGATTGCTTTGTTGGCCTTTTTCATCCGATAATTGCAGTTTATACAGCTATTTCTGCACGTTTAGCGGCCTACGAAGAGGTAGTTGCACTCTGTACATTTATTTTCACGAAATTCCACTGAACCGCCACGGTTCACAATTTTTAATTGTACTCAATACACTTATACTCTAGAATCGGCCCTTAACGCACCAAATAGCTGTAGTAATTACAACTACGTTCACTCAAGCGTTCAAATAATAATCTCCATGCGGATCACCTGCCCGTTCTCTGCACTGCGGCGTGATAGCGGGGGGAACAACCCACTTTTGAAAGCAAATTTAAGGGATGCTCTTTAGCAGCAAAGGGCGCACGTGACAACTCTAAATTTGTAATATGTACAGTTTCGATTGGCGGGCCTGCACAAAAGGCTGCTCCAAATTAGGGATGGCTGTACGCCAATCATTATCCGGAACAGCCTATTAAGTTTACACGAGGTCTGCCTGATATTTGCCCCGGCTTCAGCATCAAAGGATGCGGCTGCTTCTGCCTGCTGCCTCACTCCCCAATACAGCCTGAGCTTCCTCACTGCTCTCCAGGCTGCCGAGCAGCTTTCGTAAATACGGCAAAAGCTGCGGCCGCAACTCTTCACGCTGCAGCCCTATTTCCATGGTGGCCTGAATGTACCCGAACTTGTCGCCAATATCATAACGTTTGCCCTGCAGATCTAAGGCTAACAGCCCTTCATTCCGGCACACTTCATGCAAAGCATCCGTCAGTTGATATTCACCGCCAGCTCCGCGCTCAAGTCTAGCCAGCACCGAAAAGATCGAAGGCTGCAAAATGTACCGGCCCATAATCGCATATTCCGAAGGCGCGGCCTGCGGCACAGGCTTCTCCACCAGTCCGCTTACGGCATGCACACCGTCTATGGAACCTCCTGAAGCAATGATCCCGTATTTGCTGACTTCCTGCCTTGGCACCCGCTGAACACCGACAATCGTCTTCTCCGCCTGCTCATACAGCTTCATCATCTGCGAGAGTGCCAGGGGCTCGGACACCATAATGTCATCACCGAGCAGCACCGCGAACGGCTCATCTCCGATAAATTGCTCTGCACAATGAATGGCATGACCCAGCCCCAGCGGTTCTTTTTGCCGGATGTAATGAATGCTTGCCAGCTCGCTGATTCCCTGCACCTCGCGGAGCAGGTCCAGTTTTCCTTTCTCCAGCAAGGTCTGCTCCAGCTCCACCGATTTGTCAAAATGATCCTCAATCGATTTTTTGTTACGGCCGGTTACGATAATAATACTCTCAATACCGGAGCGGACCGCTTCCTCTACGATGTATTGAATCGCCGGCTTATCCACAATGGGCAGCATTTCCTTCGGCTGGGCCTTGGTAGCCGGCAGGAAGCGCGTGCCCAGACCGGCGGCGGGTATCACAGCTTTTCTGATTTTCACGTTGGATCGCTCCCTTCGTTATTTGTTAAGAGGAGCCATTCTGCGCTCCCGCACATCCTGCTGCTTTTTGCCGCCATAGCACTCCTGGACGATATAGAGTGGACGGCCCTTGGACTCATCATAAATCCGGCCGACATATTCACCGAGAATGCCCAGCATAATAAGAACGAATCCGTTAAAGGTCAAAGTAATCCCGATCATCGACGCCCAGCCCTTAACGGCCTCGTCCGTAAAGAGCACCAGGTACAGCACATACATAAGGTAGAGAAACCCGGAAGCGGACAGCAACGCTCCCAAGTATCCCGCCAGCTTCAGCGGTTTGTAGGAAAAGGATGTGATGCCGTCCAGAGACAGCTTGAGCATCCGCTTGAGGGGGTATTTGGTTTCTCCCGCCAGCCGTTCATCGCGTTCATATTCAATCGCCTTTTGACGAAAGCCCACCCAGCTGACGAGGCCGCGTACAAAACGGTTTTTCTCCGGCAGACGTTTCAGCTCATCGCAGACCTTGCGGTCAATGAGCCGGAAATCTCCGGTATCCACCGGGATCGAGATGTCCGTTGAGTAGCGCAGCACTCTGTAAAAGGCGCTTGCCGTCCACTTTTTGAACAAGGACTCGCCGCGGCGTTTGATGCGCTTGGCGTATACAACCTCATAACCTTGCTTCCATTCTGTGATCATGTCCAGAATCAGCTCCGGCGGGTCCTGCAAATCGGCGTCGATAATGACCACCGCATCGCCCAGTGCATAATCCATACCCGCGGTTATCGCGATCTGATGCCCGAAATTCCGCGAAAGGTCGATCAGCTTCACACTTTCATCCCAGTAGCTGTATTCTTCAATCATTTGCGCACAGTTGTCAGTACTGCCGTCATTGACGAAGAGCAGTTCATACGGCTCACCTGTCGTTCCCATCACTTTTTTGATCCGGCGGTATGTCTCCTGAATCACTGCCTCTTCATTAAACATCGGTATAATTATGGAATAGCGCACGTTGTAGCCCATGAGCAGCTCCTCCTCAAATTGTAGTGATGAAGCGCGCCGGACAAATAATGCGGCGCGCTTCACGTATATCCGGCAAACAGAACTAGTTCAGGGTGATCTCGTACAAGGTTCCGCCATTGCTGCCTGTTACTGTACCTTGCCAATCGGCTGACGGCACCTCTGTACCGTTCTCGGTAATCCATCTAGTGATATCGGAATTGCCGCCGCGTCCGCCGCCCATACCGCCGCTGGTAACGAGGAAGTATTTCACTTTGCCGCTCTCTACCAGGGCCTTCAGGGTGTCGGTCGTATAAGGCACATCCGAACTGTTGAACCCGTTCAGGATCACAACCGATTCACCTTCGTCGATAATGTAAGGGCCTGCCGTTCCGTAATCCATAGCGGCGAACAAATACTCCTCGCCGGTATTATGCTCCTTCAGGTAGGTCAGCAGAGTCTCGTTCACACCGGCGGTACTGTTTCTGCCGCCTCCAGCTCCAGCTCCACCTGGGCCCATGCCTCCGCGGCTTTCACTGCTGTCAGGTCCTGCTGCCGGGGTCATGCTGTTCAAGCCATAGGTGATCGGTGTAAATGCCCAATAAAGCGGACCGATCAACAGTACGAGCAGACCGGCGATGGCTGCAGCTTGGGCAAATGGCCTTCTGTTATCTTTAACTATTCGAAGAATCAAGAGCAGAAGGGCGGCAATCATTCCTGCTGCCAGAACCCCAATCGCCCAGCCCTTGCCGATGGTGTCGTCATAAGGATGAATAATGTACCATTCAAAAACCGCTGTTGTGAGAACTGCCGGCGGCAGCAGCCAGGAAAGCCAGGTTGAACGTTCCTTGTAATAGCTCCAGAGCTGGGACCAGCCTGCTCCAGCCAGCGTAGCAATCGGCGGTGCCATCATAATCAGGTAATATTGATGGAAGAATCCGGCGATGCTAAAGAATCCCATGACCGGCACCAGCCAAGCCAGCCAGAACAGTGCTTCCCTATGCTTCTGCGTGAAGTTTGTTCTGCGCAGGCTGGCAAAGATACCGATGCACCCGAACAATACGAAATGGCAGTAGCCAACTGGCTTGACCAGACAGAGCGGACTGGAACAGCCGCAGGGGACCAGCTGTCCCCGTATTGAACATTCCGCCACCTCCGCCGTTCATGCCGCCGCGATTGCCTTGGTCCCCGTCGCCGCCGAACTGCCGTCCTCCATCATCCGTTCGACTTCCCGGTGCCTGCCCTGGCATTCCTCCATCCTCGGAGGATTGGCCTCCGGTGGCTGAGCCGTCGGTTTGGCCCGGAGCTGTTCCCCGGCCGTCAATTTGTTCGCCGTCAGCTCCATTCATCGCCGGCATCTCACCATTTAACGCCGGCATCCCACCGTTCATTGCCGGCATCTCACCGTTCATCCCAGGCATCCCACCGTTCATTGCCGGCATCTCACCGCCACTGCCGAACATTCCGCCGCCAGTACTGCGGTCGCCGGTTAAACGGGATACCCCGTTATATCCAAAGGCCAGATTTAATACAGAGTTGGTACCGCTGCTGCCCATATAGGGCCGTTTACTCGCTGGAATGGAATCGACAATGACGGCCCAGGAGAGTGAAACCGCCAGAAGTACTGCGGTGCAGGCTGCCAAAACCCCGGTTTTTTTCTTCCAGTTCACTTTGCCGGCCAGAATATAAAAGAGATAAAATGCCGGTAAAACCATATATGCCTGCAGCATCTTCTCATTGAAGGCAACTCCAATTAGCCCAAATGCAGCGAGAAGACTGCCGATTCTATTCGTCTTTGTTCCTTTGAACAAAAACCATGCTGCCAGCAGCAGCGTGAACACCAGCATGGCATCAATATTGTTCGTCCGGCTGACAGCAGCGGCTACCGGCGTGGAAGCCATGGCCAGTGCCGCCAACCGTGCTGCGGTTCTGCCGAAGGTTGGCTTGACCATCAGGTATACGAGAAGCACTGACCCTACACCGCCAAGTGCCTGAGGCAGGATGACGCTCCAGCCATGCAGCCCGAAGATCAGGGCGCTGACCGTCTGAATCCAGAATGTAACCGGCGGCTTATCCACCGTTACTGAACCTGCTGAGTCAAGCGATGCGAAGAAGAAATTGTGAAAGCTCTGCATCATGCTGCCCACCGCAGTGGTATAGTACGTATTTACATATTGATCATTCCAGATTCCATAGCCGTACAGAAACGCTGCAAGCAGCAAGATGCACAGCAGCACAACATCTGAACCCAGCTTCTTAAGCAGTCTCATCTTTCTCCACTCCCATTCCTCTATAACTCAATCATTCCGGCAGTGCTCTGCCCCCCGGCCCAATCTTTGATTAGCTGTATTATTGCATCCGTACCTTAACTCATAATGAAATGTGGCTGAATGTTTGCTGAAAGCCAGGAGAGCGGCATAGCCTTCCTAATAACGCAGGCTTCCGGGTGCTGGCTGTACTTGGTATCGCGCCGAAGGATTCTTTTCTGCGAGTAATACAAAAAAAGCCCCGGAATCCAGGGCTTCGTCTAAAGACTGCTATGTACATAAATGCAGCAGATTGCATAAACCGCAAAACCATAATTACGTGATTTGTATTCTAAACCGAACGTCCTAATGCAGCCAGCTTGTTTACCGTATTCCAATTGCGGGCAGTAATAGGCGTCCCGAGAAGCTTGTCCAGCTGAACCTTAAACAGCGGCGATTGGCTCACACTCACCTCATACAGCGTGTACATCTCCTTGCCTGTTACCCGCACCTTATCCGCTCCATCCTCGTAGGGACGCAGCTTCTCCAGTGCCTCTGCCGTAGGTTCATCAGCCAGAAAGGAGACATACAGCCGCTTGAACTCGTCAGCTTCCGTAAGCTGAAATGGGTTGCCCGCAATCGCTGCTTCCAGCTCTTCCAGACTGCGGATAATTACGGATACGCCAAAACCAAAGGTCTCCCGGATCTGCTCTCCGATCACTGCAGCAAGCTGGTGGCCTGACCCTTCCGCGCTTTCAAATACAACATTGCCGCTCTGGATATAGGTGCGGACATGCTCAAAGTGCAGTGCCTGGAACATGCTTTTCAAATCCTGCATTTTAATGATTTTGTTGCCGCCGACATTAATGCCGCGCAGCAGCGCAATATATGTAGTCATAGCACACCTCTTCCCATAGGTAATTCAAATGGCCGAACTCTTGCTCAGACGTTTACGGATTTCCCGGACAAGCTGCTCCTTCTCCTGCACAGGAACACCCTCAACAAGGCGCGCCGCCGCTACGGGCAGAATCCAACCGTCTATTGCGGCATAGGATTGCCCCGATAATGCGAGGTATTCCCGGATATATCCTTTGGTAAGCCTTTGTCTCATAAAACCTATAACGAATTTAGCCATCTGGGAGGCTCCTGGTGGCATAGCGCCCATACTGAAGAGAAGCACCGAACGCGCCGCATCACCGGCAGGATTCCCCATGATACCGGTCATCCAGTCGATGATCCAGGCTTGTTCATTGATAAGCACATTGTCGGGGTGAAAGTCTCCATGGCACAGCTTATTCCCCTCTGGAAGTCCTTCCAGGTGGTCCAGCACCGCCGACTTCTCCTCCATGGTGAGCATGGGTGCTGCAATAATGCTTTTTCTCAGCTCCGCCTTTTGCCGGCCAAAGTCTTCTGTTCCCTCCAACTGATGCAGGTTATTATGCAGTCTAGCCATCTGCTTGGCATATTTGCCAAGCTGCCAGGGCTGTCCGCTGATCATCCCCAGCAGGGAACGGCCCTGAATTTGCTGAAATACGATTCCTTTACGTCCGTCAATCCCGACAAGCTCCAGCGGCTCAGGAGTGCAGAAACCCTGTTCAAATACATATTTACTGACCAGATATTCCCGTTCCACATACGGCTCCGGGATGTCCCCGTTGTAGAGTTTAATGATTCTTCCTTCGCCATGCTCCCACACCTCTGCCGTGCGCCCTTTTCCAACCTGCTTCCCCTGCATCTTATGTTACGCCTCCCGTTTATTCCAAATGGATACGTTCAAAATGCTCTACGGCCGGGAATGGGCTGTAATAATGGTGCAGCAGCGCCTTCCATTGCTGATATTGCCCGGATTCCCTGAAGCCGACGGTGTGGTCCTCAAGCTTGCGCCATTTGACCAGCAGCAGATATTTGTGGTCATCCTCCAGACAGTGCTGCAGCTCATGCCCCAAATAGCCTTCTATAGAAGCAATTAACGGAGACGCCTCCTTAAAGCTTGCTTCAAATTGACTTGTCATTCCCGGTTTCACCTGAAGCATTGCCGCTTCTAGTATCATTCGATCCACTCCTTGAGATAGATTAGATGGCTATTCAATGCTACAATGCATCGCGGAAAAATTCATGATAGAAATTAATAATCACCAGAAGCACCGCCAGTGACTCATTGACGCTGCCTACCTCCAGCGCATGATTGGCATCGTCGATCCTGTATACCCTGATGTTCTGCAGTCCGGTGATCTCAGCGGAATGCTGTTCATTGAACAGCGGATCGCTGCCGCCGTAGATCATGCTGCCCCGGCTCTGCTTTATCCAGGGGATGGAGTCTACAAGCGGTGTCAAATAAAGATGGGAGGTTTTCTGCTGGACACCCATTTCAGCCGCCACTCTTCCGGCTATGACCGTACCCATGCTTTTACTGATGAACAGCAGCTGTTCATATTCGGGAAGTGCAGGAAGCGCAGCAATCGCCGCCTTGCATTCCTCTATAACGATATCCATGTCTTCGCGCTTAAAGTCCGCCCGTGCACTCTGATAGCCGTACTCCAGCAGCAGCAGATCACAGCCATGTTCCCGGGCCACCTTGGCCGCATAATCGAGCAGCGAGCGCTCCACGGAATAATCCTTCCCCGGAAAGACGACAGCCAGTGCCTTCGCTTCGCCTTGGGCCACATATTTATGTCTGACTTCCCTGCCCCAATGTGAGGACATAACGATACGTGATACACTCATAATGCCTTCTCCTTCCCGTTATCCGTCATCAGCCGTTCTAAACGGATTTGAAATATTTAAAGAAATCAATCGTTTCCTGAAGATCAGCCTCGTCCTGATAAATGTCCATCATCCTGCCGAGTTCAAGCGCAAAATCAACATACCCGTTGGGCTTAGCCGTAAGAATATTCCCGTCCCTGATTACATTGACCTCGTCTGATGTTCCCGCGTCGGGCAATCCTTTGGCATTCTCCGCAGCTTCCCTGCCCTCCTGATTGTCCACATAGGATCTGCCTTCCAGAACCCCGGCAGCTTTCAGCACCGTAACCCCGCCGCAAATACCCGCGACCGTTTTACCTGCAGCGTTCATGCTGCGGATCAAGGCAAGCAGACTCTCATTCGCAGCAAGCTCTCCCACTTCACCCCCAGGGATAACCAGCAGATCTATAGCGTTCACATCCATATTCCCGAGTACCGCTGACGGATTAATAGAGAAGCCCTCACAGGAAATAACGGGCATACTGTTCAGCCCCAAGGTGTGGACCTCGCTCTGTGTCTTCATAAAATAAGCAGCCAAAACTACCTCAAACTGAACAAAGCTGTTATATACAAGTACATATGTATTCATCGTTAAGCTAACAGCCCCTTCCACCTTTACGGTCGCAAACATCCTATTCTCTATGACTATCATTATAGCTATCTTCCCTGCAGCTGGGAAATCGCAAAAAAAACCGGCCCGGGAGGAGACGGATTTCAAGCTTTTCAGATCCGGCACTACGGCTGCGGGACTGTCTGCTTGCGGCTCGCTTTTCTGGACATAAACTCGGCAATAGTCCATAAGAATAGCGGAATGACCACCTGAAACGGCAGGGCATAAATTTTGTAGATGTGGTAGGCAAAGTATTGCATTTGAAGAATATCCTTGTAGATAAAGACAGACATATAGACCATGATCAGGCCCATCTGCATCACAACGGAACGGTAGCTCTTCAGCTTAAACACTTTAGCTACTCCATTACTGGCTACATACAGACACAAACTCGTTTTAATGAACAGCGCAGTTACAAAAGTAATGGAGGAGGAGCCTTCGATTCTGGTGAGAAAATCCCCCACATTAATTCTGCTCACCGCGACATAAGAGGGGAAATACAGGCTGGATAAAATCTCGGGACCCAGCACCAGCAAATTCCGCAAGGTAACGAAGAGCATAATGATTCCTGCAATCAGCAGGCTGCTGAGCAGCACACGAAACGCTGAACCTTTCTTCGGGAGCACACTAAACGCGCCGAGAAAAATTACAATTTCGCCAAACGGAAAGGTAAAGGAGCCTAATGCATCTGTAAAGACAGGTCCCCAGCCGCTTTCCAGCAGCGGTTTCAAATAATGGAACTCATACTTGGGAATGGAAAGCAGCTGCGCTAAGGCAGTCGCCATTATTGTAAACAGCAGCAGAAATTTGGCGCTTCTCCCAAGCACCTCAAGTCCCGCGTTCACCACCCAAATGCAGAGGAGGCCGATGATCAGCATCGGCGCTAACATTGGTGTCGAGGTTAAGGCAACCGTCTTGCTGAACTCCCCGAAATTCCGCAGCACAAGCGATCCCAAATGCAAGGAATACCAGATATACAGGCAGGAGAACAACCTCCCGAGAATAGGGCCGAACACCGCATGCAGCATGTCATACAGATCCTTGCCCGGGAAAAGCTTATGGAGCCTCGCGTAGAGAAGCATAAGCGGAACCGCCAGCACAATGGCAATAATCAGCCCGATCCAGCTGCTGTTGCCGGATTGCCCCGAGACTCCCATGAACAGCGAACTGCCGATAATAAACAGGATCGCTATGCTGATCGACTGTCCCGCCGGAACGATTTCTTTGCTCATGTCTTCCCCCTCCTTTCAGGAGTGCATTCTAGAACAGCTTTTTAATCAAATAAACGATCGGCTCTGAGGGACTGGGAATTTCCCAATGCATCGACAAGGCAAAAGCAAGGGAGAAGGAGATCAGGCACAGCGCGGAACAAACGTAAAAATCCCGCTTCTTCCCTTGCTTGAGCAGACCATAGGGGTCAACAAACACGACAAAGGCATACATAAGCACTACATAAATGACCATGCTAATCCCCCAGCTTAATCGCCCGCGTTGTTTTGGCAGTGCTCTGAATGATCACCTTGGAGCTGACGTCCACATCCAGATTGACAAATTCATCCGGCCATTGCTCGCGGAGCCTAGTCCAGGTCTTGGGCAGATGCTCATGAACAGCTTCGCCAAAGCCAAAGATATCGGCATGGTATTCCTTCTGCGCCTTATGGATTAAGGAGAGTATCTCCTTTTGCAAATCCTCGCCTGCGCGTTTTTCAATAGCCGCTATGTTCTCGTTGCTGGATAAACCCGCTGCAGTCATTACTTCATCCAGCCCGGTATGCGTCACTGTATCGATCTGTATATGAACTTTACCATCTATCATTATTGGCCTCACTTTCGTCCTGCTTGATAAAATTTCAAGGGAATAAGCGGGAGTCCCCTGCGCATTATTCACCTCCAGTACACCACCTTTTATATCATTTTTGGCGAAAAGCATGCTTTTTGTCTCTTTCCCGTTCAGTTTCCCGACCATTTTATCCTTTACAAATACTGCAGTTCCATCCACACGCTCATTTTTCCGCCCGTTCTTCTCATTGATATACACCAGCGGTGCGACGGCACTATACCCTGAGGTCTCAAGCTTGTCGATGAAATCCCAGATTTCCACAACCGGAGCGCTGCTGACATACTTTTCATCACGCATCATCTGTGCCAGTTCAAAGGACATAATCGCTTCTGTTGTACTGTTCTGGTTAATTACATCCCGTGCATTTTTCTGTTCGGATACAAAAATAAAGACATCGGACCGGGTCTCTGTATCCCTGCTGTACCAGTCTATCGCTTTGATCAAGCCTTCCCGCGCAACTTCTTCACTGAAAATAATCACCTTGGCGTGACTCCATAACAGCTTCTTGCCAGTCGTCGATATCATATCGCGGGCAATTTCAAATATAGTATTTCCTGTGAAACTAAGCGTCTTGAAGCCTGCCTGATTCTGCTGAAGCCCACCCTGGGTGTCCACCATTTCCACTGTCATCTGCAGCTTGCCGTCCGCCTTGTTCTTGTCGATGGCAACACCGGCTACGATGGACATATCATCAATTTCGGTATAATTCCAGCAGCCCGGCATGACAAGCAGGAGCATTGCAGAGAGCAGCGCTAACAGCATTTTTTGTCCCCTGTTCATAAACGCTTAACCGATTTCTTGGGTGGCTTCCGCTTCATGTTGCGCGCCCCGATGATTGCCGGACGCAAATACATGTCCCACCAGGGTGCACGGATGGCGGTGTCCTTGATATCCTGCGGCCGGATCGAGCCCACCCCGAGCATATAGGGAACTCCGAAGGAGCGCAGGCTCATCAAATGGATGACCAAACCGAGCAAGCCGAAGAAATAGCCGTAGATTCCAAAAAGGAAACTCATCAGCAGCAAAAGGACCCGGACTACGATTAACGGTCCGGTGAGCCGGGGATTCAGCAGGGTGGTAATCCCCGTAAGGCCCACAACAATGACCATCGGGGCACTGACGATCCGCGCATCCACCGCTGCCTGGCCCAGCACCAGCGCGCCTACAATGCTGACCGCCTGGCCAATGGAATTGGGAATCCGCGCCCCCGCTTCACGCAGAATCTCAAAGATGGTCAGCATAAGAATTGCCTCAACTATTGTGGGAAAGGGTACTGATAATCGTGCGGTGGCAATGCTTAGCAGCAGCAATGTAGGAACCATCTCCTGGCTGTAAGTAACAAGTGCGACATAAAGCGCAGGAATACTGATGGACATGAAGGCTCCCATCACTCTGAGCAAACGGTTGAACGTAGAAAACATATAACCGATATAATAATCCTCACTGGCCTGAAAATTCTCTACAAAAACATAGGGCAGCGTCAGGGCAAACGGACTTCCTTCAATCAGCAGGGCAATTCTGCCCTCCATGATCTTGCCCACCACCGAATCCGGCCGTTCTGTACTGCCGATCATCTCAAAAGGCGAATACGGTTCATCACGAATCAGCTCGGCCAGATAGCCGGTATCCAGCAAATGGTCGAGCTGCACCCCCGCAAGCCTTACATGCAGCTCCTTGAGAATATCCGGTGAAGCAAGGCTTTCCATATAGCAGATACAGACCTGGGTTTTAGAACGGGTACCAATGTCGGTAAATACAAACTTCAAATCGGAATTCTGCACTCTGCGGCGGATCAGGGTCAGGTTGGTCATCAGCGATTCATTGAAGCCTTCCCTTGGGCCCCGGACCGCTTTGTCGGTCGTAGGTTCTTCAATAGCGCGGGTCTGCCAGCCTTGGGCATTAATATTCAGCGCACCGGCGTATCCGTCCAGCAGAAATACCGTTTTCCCTCCGACTATCGCCCCTATTAATTCATCCAAATCTGTAGAAACCATGATGTCACTGATATTTATAATCTGAAGGCGGATTAGTTCCATAAGCTCTGCCGGGGTTCCCAGATCCTTGTCCGGGAATTGATGAGTCATCAGCGGTTTGGTAATTCCATTCTGAATCAAATCCCGGTCGGTCATCCCATCCACATAAATCAGACCACAGCGGATCCGCGTGTTATTTGTATTCTCAATAATCCGCACTCTCAGTGTCCCGTCGTTGCTGAAGATACGCCGGAATAGAGCCACCGTCTCATCCAATGAGGGACTGAGCGGCTGGGAAGAAGCTATTTTGCCGGAAGAACGGTCGCGTGTTTCCACAGCCTCTGTATTCTTCACAGTATTCACTCCCGTCACTATTCTTTTGATCTGATTATCCCCCGACACTCTAACTCCTATTCCCCAACTTTTTGCTGTAGAGGAAATTATGAGCTTGTCTCTCACAAGTAGAAACGGCTTCGCCGTCCTCAAAAGGAGGGTTTCCGTTTCAGCGAGAAATAGAAGGATAATTTATAGCGTGAAGCCTATAAATTCTTATATTTGCAAAAAAAGAAGCCGCGGCTGCGGCTCCTTCTTGAAGAGTGTGCTATGTAGTTAATTGATAAATGTGTTGCGCACTCGGCGCGACCGTATAAAGTAAGGAATCCATACCAGGAGTAGAACCATGCTTCTGCCAATACTTTGCACGTCCGGATCCTCTCCGAACTCGGCAAGCAGCGGAATATTGGTGAGCAGCACGTAATCAACGATATGAAACAGCGTGTTGGCGGCATAAAAAAGGATCATCCAACGCGGAAAAGAAGCCTTTTTGCGGTACATCAACACGACCAGAAAAGCAGCAAATAAAAGAAAGACAACGTTGCCTGCCAATTCGAAAATCAATGTCGGCTTCCATAGCGGGTCATAAACGTTAGAATCCGGTGAAGTAAGTATATCCCATACCTCTCCGCCAAGCGTTGTGAAGAAAAAATGAATTACAGATAAAATCAAAGTAAAAATAGTAAGAAAAAGTCCAATCTGCACAAGCACCAGCCAGCCGCCAATCCCCTTCGGCTCATTGGACATCAGCTTCATCCCGCGTTTATCGGGTATCAATGTTCCCAAACCACATGCCCCCTCTGTTATAATTCATTGTAATGATCTGAAGATACTACTGCCTACGTAAGCTTAAGGAGCCGTTATGACACCATTTACAGAGAAGGTTATTTGTATTATTCAATCCATCCCCGAGGGGAAGGTTATGACCTATGGCGGGATCGCCCGTGCAGCAGGAAGCCCCAGGGCGGCCCGGCAGGTCGTGCGCATTCTCCATTCCATGAGCCGCAAATACAAGCTGCCTTGGCATAGAGTTGTTAATTCCCAGGGCAAAATTGCACTTGCCGAAGATGAGGCAGTCTCTACACAAAGATTGTATCTGCTGGGAGAAGGCGTTCTTTTTGATGATGATGGCGTGATCGACCTGGAGTTGTTTCAGTTCCATCCGGAGCAGGACGATTATCTTTTTCCGCCTTTGGAATAAGCCTGCACACTCCCTGAGCCCAGACCATTCAGCAGGAAATACAGCGTGGCATAGATGACCAGCAGAACAGCTGCGACGAACAGGCTGAAGAAGAGCGATTGCCGGTTCAGGCTGTCAACCACCAGCTGGTAGAGCTGATGCCGGTCGGTCAGAACATCCCAGCTGTTGAGCCGGTATACCCGGCCGAGCAATACGCCATATCCGCCCAGCGCACAGGCTGCGAGGACAAAAATCCAGGAAAGCAGCAGATTGCTTCTGCGGAAGATGACGCTTTGAAATTGGTACAGGGAGAAAAAACCGGTCAGCCAGCCACTCCAGATGAACAGCAGCAAGGTAATTAAATCGTACCAATACCGGCTCTGAACAACTCCGTCTACGAAATATATGTTTTTTCTGATCGTCAAATGCAGCAGGTCGGTCATCAGGTAGGGCGCATTCGGAAAAAACAGCAGCCATGCTATGCCAAGCGGCAGCAGCAGCAGCCCGGAAACCTTACGCTTATCCAGGCCGTAAGCGGCCATGGAGAATAAAAAGGGAATCCAGGCCAGAAAGAAGTTCCAGAGCAAAAAGTCAAAAAACGTATCGGTCCGCAGCGAGACCACACGGTAGACAGCCAGCGTCGCCAGTGACAGTCCTGCCAAAAGCATGAATACTTTAGGATAATTCAATTCCTTCATTAGGTTGCGGTCTCCTTATCAATCGTAGTGAGATCTGTTCCAGTATAGAACAGATTCATTACGTTAATTGTACAAATCTGGCAGTCATTAGTCCATTATAATATAACAGCCCGGGCAAAATGCACCCGGGCTGTTATATTATGGTGAAATTTAGCAACACAGGGATGGGCCCATGCTGTTCCCGCTGGTTCGGCAGTGCGTGCTTAAACTTCGCTGCCCAGTTTACCCGCCACTGCCGGTTTGCGGGCTCTAAAGACGCTGCGGCCCGGCGATTCTTCAAGGCCGCACAACGCGCTGCATTCCCGAAACGCCCCATGCCGGCAGCCGGCGCAGCGGACCGGATTGATCAGTTCCAGCGCTTCATTGATCGCTTCTCCAGTATGGTCAAAAAACTGCGCAGCCCCAATTCTATCGTACAGTCCCGTCTTCTTCAGCAGATCAAGCGGCTGCGGCTGAATACCGGAGATCATTAGCCTTCCTCCGTCTGCCTGCAGCTGCTTCACCAGTCCAGACAGATTGGCCTCCCCGGTGGTATCCATAAACGGCACCTTGCCCATACGCAGCAATATAATTTTTGCAAGGTCCGGTCCAAGCTCCGGCATCGTTGACTCGAATCTATAGGCTGCTCCAAAAAACAGCGGGCCTTCCACATTATAAATTCCGATTTGCGGGCAGTCATGGCTCTCCGTTACCATATGCGCCTCTACCTTGACCGACGAGGGGTCGGGCAACACCTTAGATACCAGATGCCCTTCACCCATCCGTTTCACAAACAGGACTACGGCAAGCACCAGCCCGGCCTCTACCGCAATCGTTAAATCCGCAAATATCGTTAAGAGGAAGGTAAGGAACAACACCAGGGAATCCCCGGTTTTGAGCTTCAGCAGGTGCAGAAATTCCTTGCGTTCGCTCATATTCCAGGCGACCACCATCAGGATCGGCGCCATGGCTGCAAGCGGAATGCTGGAAGCATAAGGCGCAAACAGCAGAAGAATAAGGAACACTACGACACCGTGAATCACTCCCGACAGCGGGGATGCGGCCCCGCTGCGAATGTTGGTGGCGGTTCTGGCAATTGCACCTGTGGCCGGGATGCCGCCAAACATAGGTGCGGCTATATTCGCGATACCCTGGCCGATCAGCTCACGGTTGCTGTCATGGCGGCTGCCAGTCATCCCGTCGGCTACCACCGCCGACAGCAGCGACTCAATCGCCCCCAGCATGGCGATGATAAACGCCGGACGAAGCAGCTGCCTGATCCGCTCCCAGGTGATCACCGGAAAGTGAAAACTCGGCAGCGTGTTTGGAATATCGCCGTATGCAGAGCCGATCGTAGTCACCTTGCCGCTGAAGAACAGCACCGCAACTAACGTTGCGAACAGCAACCCGATCAGCGATCCCGGCACCTTGGGTGCAAAACGCATGCCAAGCACGACAACCGCCAGACAAATGACTGCTGTCAGAACACTGTACAGATTGACCGTTGAGATATGCTGGCCGATCTCTTGCATGTTGTCCACGAAGCTCTCATGCCGCTCCATATCCTTCAGGCCGAGGAAATTGGCAATCTGCCCGCTGAAGATAATGACGGCAATCCCTGCCGTAAAGCCGATGGTTACCGGCTTCGGGATAAACTTGATCAGAACTCCCAGCCTCAGCAGCCCCATAACGACGAGGATGACTCCGGCCATCATTCCTGCAATCAGCAGGTTCTCGTACCCGTACTCCATGGCGATCGCGAACAAAATGGGTATAAAGGCTCCCGTAGGTCCGCCAATCTGAAATTTCGAACCTCCGAATAAGGAGATTAGTATACCTGCGACAATGGTTGTATAAATCCCGTACTCCGGCTTCACGCCCGAGGCAATAGCAAAAGCCATCCCAAGCGGGATGGCAATAACGCCGACGATCGTCCCTGAAATGATATCCTTACGCAGAGAAGCAATGCTGTAGCCTTTAAAGCGGCCCCACCCTGTCATCATCTAACCTTCTTTTCTTTGAATATCTGATTATTTGAATATAAGAGCAACATTACTCCTGCCTGCCGCTCTTGTCAACGGGAAATCCGCCCCCGGATGGTCCGGGGTTATTCGCTGCGGATGCCCTCCAGGAGTGAAATGGCATTCACGAGATGGTTATCGAATATCTGTCTGGCCACCGCCAGCAGGTCTTTAATCAGGGGGTCGCGCAGAGAATAAATGACGGTGGTTCCTTCTTTTACACTGGCTACTACATTCTTGGCGCGGAGTACAGCAAGCTGCTGGGATACGGCGGAGCCTTCCGAGCCGAGAATCGCCTGCAGTTCGTTCACATTCTTCTCGCCTTCGCTCAGCAGCTCCAGGATGCGGATCCGCATCGGATGAGCCAGCGCCTTGAAAAATTCCGTCTTAAATTGCTGAATATCGCTGTTCATTGGACTTCTGCTCCTCATAGCTTTACTTCAAATCTATTGTTATCTTAGCTCATTTCTTGTGCAGTGGCTATGCCGGCAGTAAATTGCATGCCGTATACGGCTGCAGCACCCCGCCCCGCTTACAAGAATACGGGATACATCCCCAGCTCTCCGGTCCGGATCTCCACATAGCCGCCCAGCGCCATCGGCTCACCCAGGCATTCGAACATGATCAGGTCGCCGGCAATCCGCAGATAACCTGTTCCGTCTGCCTCAATATTCTCCAGCACCCCGGTTAAGATCATCTTATCCCCATCCATTCGGATGCCGTATTCCACGCCGCTTACAGGCACAATATCCACCCAGCGCATAAATAGCGGGGAGAGCTCAAATTCGACCTCAAGCTCCTCACCCGCTTTCACAGGATTACCATTCCATATCCCCTTGCCTTCGCCATACTCCGCAGCAAAATACACTTCGTTCTTACGGGGGCCGTTCCGTAATATTGTAATGTTCATCTCTTCCGCTCCATCATCATAGTGTTACCGTTTATTATACAGGATAGTGACCCCATTAACGATCAGGTGTAGTTCTGGGTTGCCTTATTTAGATAAGTGCTGGGATGCATCCACGGATGCTTGAAGAACTCTTTCTTGTCGCTGATCTTTTTCGAAACGCCAAGGTCATAATCAATCATGGATTTAATTTTCTTCGCGAATCCTACTCCCTTGACCAGCAGTCCCAGCTCAAAGTCATGGCAGGCGCTTCTTTCATTGATATTATAGGAGCCGTGAAAAACGGCCCGCGACCTGTGGTCATAGGTGATTTTCCAGTGGGAGAAGCGCCCCGTAAAGCTGTAGTCATAAAAAGAAACACCGTTAAGAAAAGGCTCATACATATTGCTGCGTACAGCCGCCCGGTTCGTCGGGTGGTCATTGACTTCCAGCGGATTGCATATGGCCAGATGGCAGGAACAGTCCGGGCCAAGCTCACCCAGCCGGTCCCAGAAGGCCTGATCAATCAGATAGGGGTTCACGATCACCGTCTCCTCGGCTGCATAAGTAATTAAATCCAAATAATATTGCTGGATCAGATTAACAGGGTTGCCCGGAAAACTCACGAAGAGCGTGCACTCCTCCTCACCGAATGCATAATTTATATCAGGATGGTAGAAGTCATCTTCCGGATCAAAATGATCGCCCCCAAGCAACAGCCATCTTGATTGAAAAACAGCATTCAGCGGCAACGCCGCCGCGCCCTGAATCCGGAAGCAGCCATCATGCCACTCCTCCTCACCGCTTGGAATACCCAGCGGCCGGCCGTCTACTTCTACCGGTGAAGAGGCCTCTATCGGTGTCTGATACGTATATTGATCCCCGAAGTTCAGGCTGCCGACAATCGAAGTAATCCCGTCAATGACCATGAATTTCCGGTGGTCAATGACATTGAGTCCTGTAATCTCCACATCCTCCTGTACTTTATCCTGCAGGAAGAGAATACTTTCGGATACCCCACGGGACTTCAGCTCGGCCCGTTTCTCACTCCATTCTGCCGCAGAATAATAGGAGTTGAACGTATCGAGCAGCCTGGCCCCTGCATTCTCCAGCATTGTGGAGATCTTGGAGAACTTACCCACCTCGAGATTCTTCCCATAGCCAAGTGCGGTAACCGTATAATTCACCATGATGCGGACTTCGACACCCCGTTTTAGTGCCTGCAGCAGCGCTGCCCCAATCAGATTTCCCGAATGGTCGTTAAAGAATAGCATTATGGACAGATGAATATAACGGCGCGCCTTCCCGATTTCCTCAAGGATCATTTCCAGGCACTGCGGTCCGTTCACATAAGGGTCTACCCGGTTATGACGTGTCGTCTGCGGAGCCAATATTCGAAGCTTATCTGAGTCCAGTCCGCTGACTTCAAGCGCAAGCCGTTCAAGCAGCTCCCCGCTAATACCCGGTATGCCGGACAACTGGCGAATCTCTGTAATCACTCCGCCGAGAGCCTGCCGGTGCGCACGCGCCTCCCGGCCATTCAATACATCGGCAAGCAGCTCCTGGGCCTTGTCCATTTCCTTTGCAGCCTTCAGGGAGCCACCGGATAAATAATAATTCACAACATTTATGATATCCTGCTCTACCCTGTTATCCCATTCCGCTTGCGGAAGTTTGTTGTTCATATGTAAGTCCTCCTTCCACTGCCTTCCTCTCAGGTGCACATAGGTCTCTGATCGGGCTAAGGTTAGATACCCCTCAGGATTTACTTATAAACAGCCGCTACCCGCACACGCAAATGCCTCATACAAAATCGCCTTATTTCATCCGTCAAATCGTTATGGTTGCACCGGATCAAAAAAGCTTCAGTCCCGCTATCCGTTCCACCGCTTCTGCAAGCCGCGCTTCATCGCTTACCAGCCCAACCCGCACATAACCTTCGCCATAAGCACCAAAACCCATCAGCTTAGCCTTGGCGGCTAGCTCCGGGCTGATGTCCCCATAGGCTGGCAGAAATCCATGTTCCGCAGTCAACGGCATCATCTCCATGACCGCCCGGGCCAGTTCGATGCCTGACCAGTAATCAGGATATCCGGGATCCGGCACAAGTGCTGTATCCCCCGGATTGAGGAGACACTGCACCACTTCAACCAGCCCGGTTTTCCCGCCGAACAGAATGGCGATCTCCTGCTGCGGATCCAGCTCCACTCCGTACTCCCGCTTATAAAAGCTGGCTGCAGCTTCCTTGAGATAGCTGTGGCCGCGAAACGGCGGATACCTGTGGTTCAGCGGGTTAACCGCTGCCGCCTGCAGTGCTTCTACAATGTGGGCCGGTGTAGGCATATCAGGATTCCCCTGTCCAAGATGGATCACATCATGTCCTGCGGCAGCGACAAGGCCAGCCTTGGCAACCAGCGCGGCGAAGAACTGCTTGGGCAAAGCATTCAACACATCGGAAGGCTCAAAAATATTCACTGGCAATGGTCACCCTTTCCTCAGAGGTTACTTGCTGTAATCGTCATTCATATTATAATACAAAAAAAAGAGCCTCCTGGTGGACAATGTCCTGGTGGAGTGCTCTTTTCTTCCTGGATACAGTTATTCCCTGCTGCCAATAAACTTTCGGATAAATACGATTTGACCAATGTGATAGGCATTGTGCATTGCCGCGTTGCTGATAATCTCCCACCATTCCGCCGGCACAGGAAACCCTGCCGCTTTAGCCTCAAGTCTGTCTTCCTGCAGCAACGGCTGCCAACCAAGCAGCACCTCCAGCAGCTTCGTTCTTAACTGATCAAAGGCTGTGCCCTCCGGTATGACAAAACTGCTGTTGTTATCCTCAACCGGAGGAACAGCATCTACCCGGCCCAGATGGTATCTGGTTTGCCAGGCATTGTTCCAATACAGCAGATGCTGCGTAATTTCAGCGATACTGTTGCTGTTCCCGCCAGGCTTCCAAAAGGCCTCTTCCTCTGTTAAACCCTCAACCGCCTGCGCGAACGGAGAATACCAGCTTGGATCATTGGCATTGGCTAGTAAGTGATTGGCCAGAACATCCTTTGCATGAACGATTCCCTATCCCTCCCCACTTGTTACACTGCCCTTACTGCTGCAACAGTTCACCGTTGTATACCTTCATATCCAGCGGCGCAGTCAGAAACTCGCCTGCTTTAGCGGCAAATCCCGTGAAGTGAGGGCTTGTGTTATGGCTGCCTACAGCAGCTGCATCGCGCCAGGTTTCGACCATAATATATACATTCTCTTGCGCGGCGTGCTTGTACAGCTCATAAGAGAGGTTGCCCTCTTCCTCATGAGTTGCTGCAAGCAGCGTCTTGGCTTCAGCCAGGAACTGCTCCTCGCGTTCAGGGTTCACTTGCATTAAAACGTGGATTATGATCATAATTTTGTTCCTCCTAATGGTTTTGTCAGAATGAACTTCATAACTCTGAAATTGGGAGCTTACGCTCTTATTTCCACTCGGCGATAGTGTCAATCGGCAGGCGGACGGATGCGTATCCTTCTCCATCCGCTTTGCCGATCGAAATCAGCATAACCGGGATGTAACGGTCTTTGTCCATACCGAAGACTTCAGCAATTTGGTCCTTTTCGAATCCGCCGATAGGGTTGGTGTCATAGCCGTGGGCACGGGCAGCCAGCATCAGCTGCATGGAAGCCAATGCACCGTCAATCATCACAGTCTCTCTGTTCACATCTGCTGGCAGTGTCGCGAAATGGCTGGCCAGACGGGTTAATTGATTCTCTTTGACATCCTGAGGCATAAGTCCGCGCTCAACAGCCGTACTGTAAATCTGTTCAGCATAATCAAAATTGTTCAAGTCGCCGAATACGGCAATAACTGCTGCGGAGGTTTCTACCTGCAGCTGATTGAAGCGGGCGATAGGAGCCAACTTGGCTTTGCCTTCCACACTTTCGATCACGAGGAAGCGCCAAGGCTGCATGTTGACCGAGGAAGGAGCCAGTGTAGCCTCAGTTAGAATCTCGGTCATTTCCTCTTTGCTGATTTTGACGGAGGTATCATATTTGCGGACCGAGCGGCGGCCTGTAATAATAGAATTGAAATCGTTGGTTCTGGTAGCATTCATTTGTAATAATCTCCTTTATAATTGGTATATAAGTCAGGCTACAGTAAATCGATGTTTTGCTGCAGCCGGGTAAGCATATCTATAAGCACTTTGAGCTCCTGCCCTTCAAATCCGGTGAGCAATGAGCGGAGGAACCGGATCTTCTCCTCCTTGTAGGAGAGAATTTTCTCCCGTCCTTGTTCAGTGAGCGAGACCAAAGTCACCCTGTTATCAGCAGGATTGTTGCGGCGGGAGATCATGCCGTTCTCCTCCAGCCCCTTCAAATGGCGGGTGACAGCTGCAGCATCAATGTCGACTTCCTTTTGCAGCGAAATCTGGCTAATTTCTGCAACCTGAAACAGCTCGTGAAGCAGGCGGAGCCGCGTAGGGCTGATGCCTGCACAACGTTCAAACTTGGGGCTGATTCCCTTGTTCAGCGCCTGCAGCAGTTCTAATATTCGCTCTTCTTCCTCAGGCAGATGTTCAGTCAAAATTAACCCCCTTAAAGTTTTATAAGCTACACTACTGTGGATTGCTTTGTACAAGACTAGATTTAAAAAGAATACACTAACGCAAATATATTGCGCAAAATCCTTTTGATAAAAAGTAGTTTACACCGATATGTTTGACCCGTCAACTAATTTATCAATAATTATGAAAGAGGAGGCTGGAAATATGAAAATTTCCCTGATTCAGCTCGATATAGCATTTGGCAAACCAAAGGCAAATTATGTAGCGGCTGAACACAAAATACGCCAGGCCGCGGCAACTCGTCCTGACTGCCTCGTTCTCCCCGAATTATGGACGACCGGATACGATCTAACGCGGCTTGATGAAATTGCCGATCCAGAGGGGCAGATTACGAAGGACTTTATTTCCGGCCTTGCCCGCGAATATGGCATCAACATCGTTGCCGGTTCCGTAGCCAACAAGCAGGCTGGCGGGATCACCAACAGCATGTTCGTCTTTGGCCGTAATGGCGGGCTTGCCGGGGAATACAGCAAGCTGCATCTGTTCCGCCTGATGGATGAACACCTGTATCTTCAGCCAGGAGAAGCCAAGGGGCTGTTCAGCCTGGACAGCGCGTTATGCGCCGGATTGATCTGCTATGACATCCGCTTCCCGGAGTGGGTGCGTGCCCATACGGCACTCGGGGCGGAGGTGCTGTTCATCAGCGCAGAATGGCCGTTGCCCCGGCTGTCCCACTGGCGTGCCCTGCTGATCAGCCGGGCAATCGAAAACCAATGCTACGTCGTTGCCTGCAACCGCGCCGGGGCTGATCCGGCGAACATTTTCGCAGGGCATTCCATGATCATTGATCCGTGGGGCGACATTATATGTGAGGCCGGAGAAAGCGAGGAAATCCTGAGCGGCGTTATTGATTTGCAGAAGGTACGGGAGGTAAGACAGCAGATTCCGATCTTCTCAGACAGACGGCCAGAGCTGTATACGTAGCCGCTGCCTGCAGAAAAGCCGAAACAAAAACTATATAGTTTGAACAAAACAGCGGTCTCATTACACCGCACCATATACTCATTACACCGCACCATATAGATGTATTTACTGCAACTAATTAGGTCCAAAATGGAGATTTCTTGGGAATAAGTGTATTTTCTGCAATTAAAAATGCCGGAAAGCTATGTTTGGGCCGGTTCGACACTTTTTAAGTGTACAGAGTGCAGTTATCTCCTTGCAGGGCCTAAAAGGCCAGGTTTTAGTTGTATGGAGTGCAGCTATCCGCTTAGCAGTGCCTCTTATTATCGTGGACACTGTGCGGGTTAACATGGGCACGGGATTAGTTGTATGGAGTGCAGCTATCCGCTTAGCAGTGCCTCTTATTACCGTGGACACTGTGCGGGTTAACATGGGCACGGGATTAGTTGCAAACTTGCGTTCAGCTCTGCATATATCCGTAAAATTGCGGTTCCTTATCACCTCATAACAAAAGATGCTGCCGCAGCTGCTTAAAGCAGCTGTCTTGCAGCACCTTTTGTGGGATTTAGCCGGAATCGCCCAACCCAAACCCCAAACTCAAACCCCAGTTCCAACTCAAACTCAAGCTTTAGCTCAGAATCCAGCTCAACCCCTGCAGACGCACAAATCTCAGCGGGCATACCGTTCCCGCAGCACCCGTGCTGCTTCCAGCACACGCTGATCCGCATACTGCAGGTCATAACCTGTCTCCTCCCTTAAGAGGGCAGCCGGTTTAAGCTGCACTCCGCGCCCGGATATCGCCTGCCGGATGCTTGAGACGAACACCGCCGCCGAAGCCGGCCCGCCGAGTTCGCTTAACGCGGCGATGGTCTCCGGGCGGACCCGCGGATAAGCCAAAGACTCGTCCCCGCCGGACGCAGTCTCATAGAATCCGCGGATCAGCTCCCCGCGCTCCTGCCCGGAGCCGGAGACCACAACGAACGCGTGAACGAAATACGCGCTGCTCTGCCGCCGCTGGGCAATGCCGCAGAACTTGCGGCCGCCGATAGCCAGATCGAAATCACCGGGACAATAGGAACCGGTGATTTCTCCGGCCTGGATCAACGCCGCAGCCTGCGGATGGCTTACCGCTACAGCTTCCTGAATCAGGGAAGCCAGCAGCCGGAAATCGTCATGAAAATCCAGCTTGCCCGGAGTTTTGGGAAGGACCAGCGCCACATTGACGATCCCGGCATCCAGCGGCACGGCAGCCCCCCCGGAGTGACGGACCGCTGTACGAAACCCGCGCCGCTCAAGCCCGGCCATCGCCTCATCTGCGCGGGGCAGTTTGCTGTCCCGCAAGCCCAGCGCAACACCTGCGGGATGACTCCAGAGATGCAGGGCTGGAGGGGCCAGTCCCGCTCCAATGTCCCGGCACAGCGTCTCCTCAAATGCAAAGGGAACCAGCATGCCTCCCGCCTCTCCAGCATCTCCTGCCATCACAGCATGTTC
>NZ_JBYTDQ010000007.1:103586-167781 GCF_058791575.1 Paenibacillus sp. EB106-06-01-XG199
TTCCGTCTTCCCGGCATCTCCTGCCAATGTAACATGTTCCGCTTCTCCTGCTTCTCTGGCAATCACAGCATGCTCCGCCTCTCCAGCATCTCCTGCCAATGTAACATGTTCCGCCTCTCCAGCTTCTCTGGCAATCACAGCATGTTCCGCCTCTCCAGCTTCTCTGGCAATCACAGCATGCTCCGCCTCTCCAGCATCTCCTGCCATCACAGCATGTTCCGTCTTCCCGGCATCTCCTGCCAATGTAACATGTTCCGCTTCTCCTGCTTCTCTGGCAATCACAGCATGCTCCGCCACCACTCCACCTTCAGCAGCCCCACTTCCGCCATATTTTGCTGCCTTCCCGTCATCATCTGACAAATGCTCAAACAACACCATTACATTCGGAAGAGCGCGCTCCGCGCCCGGTTCTACTATGTTAATTCCTTTATTAATCATCATTCATCCCCCGAGTACCTATTGAATGTTAACCGCTGTCCGAACCAATAGTCATATTGTAACCGATCCGCAGCCTGGCGCGAAGGCAAAGCGTGGGTTCAGTATTTGAAATAGTTGCTGGATACCGTTATCCTAATACCATAACAAGTTTCAATCAGCGGCAAGATTAAGCGCTGAAGCTCATGCTATACACAACCTTGAGGAGTGATGCCGCATGACAGTCGAACAACTTGCGAAGGACAGGCAGTTAAGCAAGACCAGGCAATGGGAACAGGCGATGCACAAGCTGTATATCAACTTTAGAGACTACAGCAAAGACGCGCTCAAAAACTTTGATGACGAGGATATTCATCAAGCCAGAATCAACAGCCGCAAGCTGCTGACCCTGCTGTCCATTCTCGATCCGGATCATTCCGCAGCAGCCGAGCTGTACAACGTATTCAAGCAGGCCCAGAAAAGGCTGGGCAAGGTCAGGGATGCAGATGTTCTTATTGAATCTTTCAAGGAAAGACGCAAGAGCGCCAAGGAAGCCGGCGAGGCGAAAACTGCCGAACTGCTGAAGGCGGTCATCAAACACCAGAAGGATAAGCGGAAAGAATACCGCAAGAAGCTGGAGGCGGAGCTCCCAAAGCTGGCCGGCAAGGAATTGGACGGGTTATGGGAAGCTTTTAGGAGCAGCACGCTTGAGCCGCTGGCAGCAAAAAGAGATGTAAACGTCGTCATGCGCGAACTTGAAGTAGCTTTTGAGCAGAAGAAAAAAACATGCAAAACCCTATTCAAAGGTGCCGAGGCAGAATCCAAGGAAGCCTTCGACGCACTGCATGAGCTGCGGATCGCCGCCAAGGAGCTGCGCTATACAGCCAATGCGGCCGCATTCGCACTCAGCCAGAAATTCCATGCCCATGAGGAGATTTACAGACAGATCCAGGAGCAGCTTGGCGAAATTAATGACAAACACGTGTGGCTGGAAACACTGAATTCTATCGGACGCGATGAGCTGGGTGTTGGCAAAAAGACGTGGAATGAGTTCACAGATGCTCTTCGGACCGAAGTGCTGGAGGCATTGCATCATAATGAGGTTGTTCCCTTTACAGAGAAAGCCAAGTCACTTTGAATTCATAATAAGACATAGGAAGAGGCAGGAAGCGCATGCTAGGCATGCCGCTCCCTGCCTCTTATTCTCTTATCTGTTGTTTACAGCCGCATACTTGTTCAATACACCCTGGTAGGCCGATTTAGGACGCAGGCCGACCAGCTTCTCCACTGGTTGACCTCCACTATACACAATCACCGTAGGCAGGCCCATGACTCCGGCCTCCCCCGCCAGCTCCGGCAGTTCATCACAGTTCACCTTAACGATAGCCACACTGTCTCCATACTCGTCATTCAGCTCCTCCAGAACAGGCAGCAGCATCTTGCAGGGCGCGCACCACGGTGCTCCGTAATCAACCAGTACAGTCCCGCTGCCGCTTAGCTTGGCTCTCAGATCCTCAGTTTTCTCTGCATTGATAATAGCCATCGTTAGTTCCTCCCATATATCTTGAATAATACAAAAGTGCATTCTTTGGCCCGTCTTCATTCAGACAGCACGTTATCGGGTGCCTCCGCTTCCAGCCGTTCCTGGTGGATGGAAGCCATCCGCTGCTGCAGGTTCAGCTTAATTTGGCTGAGCTGCACAATCTGGCGCTCAATCTCCTCCAGCTTGCTGCGGTATAGGGGCATCACTTCCGCGCAGAACGCTTCTTTATTCTTCAGCACGCAGTGCAGAAAACCGGAAATCTCTTCCGTGGACAAGCCCAAATTTAAATAGAGCTTAATCGTCTCCACCGTCTCGACAGCAAGCGCTGAATACTCCCGGTATCCATTCGCCTGGCGGAGGGGAGCGATAAGTCCCTGACGCTCATAATAACGCAGTGATCGGACACTGACGCCCGTCTGTGCTGCAAGTTCACCTATTTTCATAGCATTCATTCTCCCCGGGGTTCATGAGAACTTCTATTCCAAGTATAAACCCTGACACCAGTGTAAGGGTCAAGGACTTTCTTGAATAACCTTGCTTTATTCGGTGGAGGTCCCGGAAGCTCCGTATTCCTCTATATGCAGCTTGACATCAATGGTTATCGGAACCCGGCTGAAGGTATCATCCCAATTCTCCTTCACCTTTCTCCATACGGTAGGATGCTGAATACGCAGGATTTTGCCGAATCCTGCGGCGTCAGCATGCAGCTTTTGCTGCATTGTCTCCATAGAGGCTCCGACCATTTCCTTTACCTTATCCTGCAGCACCAGTTCATCCTGCTTCATATAAACAGCGTCCAGCTTTTCTCCTCCACGCGCAAAAGTCTCGGCATATCTGCCTGTAGACTCGATCTTCACGGCGAAAGAGATATTGCCCTCCTCGACCTTGGCTTTAATTTTGCTGTCCATGGACTTAATCTCATAAGTAATCAGCCTGCCGCTGCCATCCTCATTGGTCTTAAGTACGCCGCCCTTTCCTTTTCCCGTAAGCCAGACCACACCTTCCAGCTCCTCTTCGTTTAAGAAGCCTTGCAGCTTGCCCGTCTCCCCCTTGATCACACCGGCTCCGGCAAATTTCATCTCATTCTTAGCAGCAATTACATTCTGCAACATAAAGGTGGTTTTTCCATGCAGGGGACCTGCAGCCTTGGCGATAGACACTGGATCCCAGATCCGCAGGTTCCGGTCCCGGTTGTCAAATATCCCCTCCAGCACAAACGCCGGTGTCTGGCCCGGCAGCACGTTGTTCAGCACATCACTGGCCTTTCCCTTGCTGACGAGAAGCAGCACACTAGGGCGGATATCATTATCCCGGCTGAAAAAATCGATCAGCTCTGAAAGCTTGGTAGAACGTGCCAGCTGCTCGCCGATCACGATGATCTTCAGATGATGTCCAATGGGAGGATTGTTTGTACGCAGCGACAATTCACGGATCGCTTCGAAAACGGAGTCTCCAGTTTCAGTCATATTATAGAAATTTCTGGAGGATGCGCCTTCTTTTTTTGAACCCACTGAACCTTGGGGTACGATAAACTGATAGGTGCAGGACATTCGTTTTTTCTTCGGATACCCCCCGCCCCTCTGCTCAAAATCCTCTTCAATTAGTGTTTCATCCGCTATGTCGAGCGCAACGGCCACTTCCATATTTAGGTTCTCAATGGGCGTGCTGCTCCAGCAGCCGGATAACCCTATGCTTTGAATTAGAAGCACGGCAAGCAGTACAATTCGCTTCATGATCCGGCTCTCCTGAAATGAGCAATAAGCAGCAGCGGCAGCGGCAGTAATCCGAACAGCAGAATGGCCCAATTGCCAAGGCTGGTACCAAATGCGAACAGGCCATTGATATTCGGAGGTGTTTCCGTAATAAAAAAAACAAGCGGAAGCAAGGCGAATAGACAATGGTCGAGCTTTTTGTTGAAGATTTGCGATATTCCCAGCGCTGCCCCATAGAAGGAAATGCAGAAGGTACAAAAAATTTGCATAATCCAGATGACCAGGAGCAGAGATTCGAAACGTTCAAACAGCAGGTTCACCTCAAAGCTGCGTATCAGATCGATGAAGGGCCATGTGCGGGTGACTACACCCTCTACAGAGAATGCTCCTATCGTCATGACAACAGCAACAATATAAAAGATCATAGAGATCAATGTCCCTGCAACAAGCACCCGCCCTGCTTTTTTTGGTTTTTCCATAAAGGCTACCAGGAACAGCAGTGCTTCACCTGCCGTATAAGTCAGCGCTGTCGGCTTAACGCCTCTCCATACCGGACCCAGCCCTTCCCCGAGCACAGGGCGGAGATTGTCTATATCAAATATTTTCAGGCTAAGCAGACAGACACCGAAAAAAATCGCCCCGGCCATAGGGGCAATCAGCCTGCACAACCGGGACAGCGCATTGATTCCCCCTCTGCATAAATAAAGCGCAATCCATAGGAATACAGAGGATACCGCCCAATAGGGCGTCCCCTCCAGCAGAAAGAATCCGGTGACCTCCTGCATCGAACGCAGCTCATATCCGGAAATACATAGAAAAAATGCGGCGATGACCACTCCCAGAATCGCCGCAAGCGGCTTGCCGATAATACTCCTGCTGTATTGATAAACGGTTTTGCCCGGAAACCGCTGGCTAAGCAGCACAATTACCATCCCGGCCACCATGGATAACAGGGCGCTTACAATAAGTGATATCCATACATCAGGAGTGCCGGCGGCCTGTACAGTTGTCCGGGGAAGGGTGAATACGCCTGCTACGAGGATGTAATTGACCATAATAATGGTCGCTTGGCTCGTCGTGATGCTATCCTGTACTTTTGCATTCATGATTCTCACCTCAGTCTCCTGAATTCAAGTTTATTTTTTACGAATTGGATCCTTGGGCTGCAGCAGTGCCGGACGGCGCTTCATCAATTGCAGGGGGATGCGGATAATGAAATCGCGCAAATCGCTCATCCTGTAGGGAGTAACCATGCTTAAGTAGGGAACCCCGAAGCTCTTCAATTTAATCAAATGGCTGCTGAGCAGGAGGAAAAACATAACAACACCGTAAAGCCCGAATACAGCTGCGAAAAACATCGCTATGAAACGGAGAAAGCGCAAGGTAATCCCCGCACTATACATGGGAATCGAGAAAGAGGAGATCGCTGTAACCGCAACGACAATGACTAGAATCGGACTGACAATCCCCGCCTCTACCGCCGCCTGGCCGATAATCAGACCTCCGACAATGCCCATGGCCGGTCCAATGGGTTTGGGCAGGCGCAGGCCGGCCTCACGTAATATTTCGATAGAGATTTCCATAATCAGCGCTTCAATTAATGTAGCAAAGGGGACGCCCTGCCGGGAGCTGATGATTGAAATCGCCAGTTTGGTAGGAATCAGTCCGGGATGAAACGAGAGAAAAGAGATGTAGAGCGCCGGAGCAAACAGCGCAACTGATGCGCTGAAAAAACGCAGGAGCCGCAATAGTGAACCCGAAAACCAGCGGTCATAATAATCCTCCGGTGACTGCAGCAGCATTCCGAAGGTAGTCGGCATTATCAGCGCAAACGGTGTGCCATCCAGAAGAATGGCCGCCCTTCCCTCCAGCAGCGCCGCCATGACCCGGTCCGGCCGTTCTGTGTTCTGGATCTGCTGAAAGGGGCTGAGGTAGTTGTCTTCCATGAGTTGTTCCAAATATCCCGATTCCTGCACATCATCTATATTGATCGTCTTGATTCTCCGGGTGATTTCCTTAATCAGCTCATCGTTGGCGACGCCTTTCAAATAGGTCAGCACCAGTTCCTTCTCAATTCGCTCTCCCACCGTAAAAGAAATCATGGCCAGCTCCGTGCTCTGCCCGTGTCTGCGCAGCATCGCTGTGTTATCACTGAGCGTTTCATTGAAGCCCAGCCGCGGACCGCGCAGAAGCGCCTCCGATATCGGCTCCTCCACGCTTCTTGTGTTGCCTTTCGGGGTACCTAGTATAAAAACCTCCGACATTCCGTCAATTAACAATACCGCAGAGCCGAACAATACCTTTTGCAGCGAGAGTCTCAACTGGTCGGTAAATTCAATTTCCGAGACCTGTACTACCTGGTGCACGATAATCCCTTTCAATATCTCTGCTGGCGGGGCTGCATTCATGCCTTCAAAGGGCCTCACCGTGTTCATCAAGGGCATCAGGATGTTCTGATCCATGCCTTCTTTGTCCGTAAGTCCATCCACAAAAAACAGCGCTGCCTTGATTTCCAGACTTCCGATGCGCAGCTCTCTGACATTAACGTCGGACATATCGGTACTTATCTCCCTGAAGGACTGAACATCATGTTGGAACTCTCCGGTATAGGTCAGGGAAGGAGTGGCCTGTAAAGCGTTGTTTTGAGCAGGGGGTGCGGGTGCAGCGGATTTTTTATTCTGCACAGCGATGCTGGTCTGATCCGCCTCCCCAGTATCTTCGGAACTTGGAACCCCCCCGCCTTTTTTGCCTTCAGCCCGCATTCCCCGGGTGCTCGCCTTGCCCTCTTTCATTCGGAGCCAGATCATTAGGCGGGTTAAGACAACCGGAACGATGAAGATGACAAAACCTTGAAACAGCACCTTCCAGCCGGGCACAAGATCCCATAGCATCTTCCACATTCCATGCGCCCCCCTTTTTATTCGTAACCCTATTTTGACCGAAGCTGGAACATTCATACATCAAAAAAACAGCTGCATGCTCCTCTTGGGGAACGTGCAGCTGTTATGATGTGCGAAAACGATTCAAAGGTAGGAGTTACAGCAGACCCGCTGCCCACATTCCGCCTTGGCGGATCATTTGGCGGAACGGCTCTACCGAGAAGGAAGGCAGATGATGCCCCGGCATCAGATAAACTACACGGCCAAGTCCGAACGCATGGCACCAGGCTGCCTGACGCATGGCCCCTTCATGAAGGTACTCTGCCAGCACAGTCGTCTCAAAATAAGGATGCATTTCAAAGTAGTACGGCTCGTCCTCAATGACAAACTCGCTAATCCCCTGCATAATGGGATGCCCGTGTGCCGGTATTTTCATATGCAGGGAGGTGTATTCCGGATGGTGGGTGAAATGCGCGCCTAGCATAGCGCCCAGCTCCTGATTCCGCTGCAGGGAGATTCCGTTATGTACAACGAGCAGACCTCCGCCCCCCGCTACATAAGACAGCAAAGCGGCACTTTGCTCCGGGGCTATTTTCTGTTCGGAAAATTCGGTATAGGCGATAACCAGCTTCAAGCCCTCAAGGTTGTCTTTGCTCAGGAGACTGTAATCTTCGGAAGCCTCCACCTGCAGATCAGGTGACAGAATGCGCTTAATCTCGTGATCCACACCGGTAAAAGGATGGTATTTCACCTCACTGTAGCTGCCAAGTGCTAGTGCTTTCCATTCAGACATGTTCTTCCCGCCTCTCTTCCTGCTTCTCTTAGTGTATAGTTACCAGGGCCAGGCATTTCCGTCCAGGTCGAGATAAGCCGGCTCCTCACCCATATACTTCTTGTGCCCCTGCACGATATTCATAATCTTACGCGCCGACTCTTCAGGAGGAATAGGTGCCTCCAGAGCCTTCTCACCATTCATATAGGATTGCAGCCAGCCGGGGTGAAAGACCATAACCTGCCCGCCCATCACCTTCAAATGGTTGTGCAGCAGGGAGGACTGCATATTAAGCGCTGCTTTGGACATACAGTATCCGTACATATTAATCCGTTTGTTCCGGCCAATGCTTCCGGCTTCTGAGGAGATATTAACAATCAATTTCTGCTTGCTCTGCATCAACAGGCCCATCAGTTCATTACTGACCCTCAAAGAACCAAGCGTGTTTACATTATAAATGTGAGCCATGGCTTCATCGTCCATATCAACAAGCATCGTGGCATCATCGGCTCTATGAATAATACCGGCATTATTGATAATCATATCAACATGAGCGGTACTGCCCGAAATACTACGTGCCGCTTGCTTGACACTCTCACGGTCGCCGATATCCAGCGGGATCAGAGTTAATCGGTCCGGGTACTGCTTTTTCAGTGCGTCCAGCGATTCCGACTCCTTCATATACTGACCGGCAAATACGGAATATTTGTTCTCTAGAAGCCAGCTTGCCAGAAAAAAACCTAAACCACGGTCAGCACCGGTAACAAAAGCAACCCTTTTCATGATTATGGACACACCCTTTACGATTCTTCAGGATACACGCGGCATCTCTCTCACATTAGCATGGCAGTCACGTTTTTTCAACGTCCTTCATGGGACTGTAATTCCGCTGAAAGGGGTGCTCTAACTTCCTTTTTGATTTAATTTTGAACTATGTTACAATCGTAGTTACAAGTACTTATAGGAAGGTGAGATACCGATGTCTATCCAACAACTTCATACTCTGGAAGAACTGCAGCAATATGTTGCGCAACCAGGTAAAAAACTGCTTTTCAAGCATAGCACTACCTGCCCGATCAGCGCCAAGGCCAACGAGGAATTCACAGCCTATGCGCAAGGCTCCGAGACTCCAGCTGCCATTGTCCATGTGATTGAAGACCGTCCGTTGTCCAATCAGATTGCCGAAGATTTCGGGATCAAACATGAATCTCCGCAGATCTTCCTCCTGGAAGACGGCGAAGTCCGCTGGAACACCTCCCATTGGAAAATCACCCGGGACGCCATCAAGGCAGCTGTGAGCCAATGAGCCAGCCGGTAATTGTCTATTCCACCACAGGGTGCAGCGACTGCAATCAAGTGAAGCAGTGGCTGACCGAGCAAGACGTTAGCTTCGAGGTGCGTGATGTTATGACAAGTACAGTGTATCAGGAAGAAGTCGAGAAGCTGGGCTTCATGGGTGTGCCTGTTACCGTGTACGAAGGCCGCGCAGTCAAGGGCTTCAATGTTTCCGAGCTTAAGGAGCTTATTGGAGCAACCGCTGAATAATTTATAGCATGAAGCATATGAATACTTATATTTTGAAAAAGGCATCCCCTTGGACCTCTGTCCAGGGGATGCCTTTTATTTGCCCTTTTATTTGGCCTTATCCTGGATTCGTTGAGACATCCGCCAGAAAAGAGACATTTCCGCTGTGGGAATAGATGACGGAATCCGCTCCAAGCCCTTTATAGACCAGTCTGGGATTCATCGAAGTCGTAATTACGTATATTGGCTTTGTCGTCCAGGTCCGGCACATCTGGATATACCGGCAGCATAAGGTCACACTGCTCTCGAACAGAAATACTCTGCCTACCGGAAAAGAGGGGCGGAACCATGTATTCTGATGATGTGTATCCACCACGAGATTGACCTCGATTCCCAGCTCCTCCAGACGCCGCTTCTCCGCCGCATTGTTGGCGATTCCTGCGATCTTATAGCCTCTAAACTTTAAGATTTTGATAAAATGCTCCCCCGCTTTAGTCGGAGCGTTAATGAGTACATATTCTTCCGAATTCGCCATATCTTCCTCTCCTCCGGCTTAGGACTTCCATTCATTTGCCATACGAACACAGCAAAAAACCACAAAGGAATTCCCTCTGTGGTCCAATTAACGGTCACATTGTGCTCATCCTCTCTAATACGCTTACGAGGTTAGCTGTCGGATTCGGGCAGTGAGAGTCGCCCTACCTGTATCCATGCGAGCATTCTCTCGCACTTTCACAGGATTCACCCCATAACCGGCTCCGACTCTCACATCGGCTGCCGATTGTTGGTTCCCCCGCTTTCCATAACGGAAATTAAGCGGACTGCGTATTCGATTGTGTAGTAAACAGAAGTAATCATACTCTGGCGATCACGACCTTGTAAACCGCCAAACCTGCCAAAATAATGCATTTAGTAAACCCAAACCAGATCAGGTAGCGCTTACTTAAGCCTCAATCTCATCATTCCTCTTATTTACTCGGCTTATCAGCGATTTGCGAAAAAGCATTCAGCATTGTGATTATATTCACCCGATGTTGAGCAAATTGCCTTTTATGCTCTGATCACCCTAAATCAAAAGCAGTCGTATGAACGAGATAAAAAGCCGAAAACCGTTGATAAACACCCTTTTAGCACATCCTACCGTTTCCTTTGCCAGAATTCCCTGAAATTCGGCTCAGAAGAATGTTTTTTCCTTTTTACAAAGCTCATGCGAAAAGAGTATGATTCGGTTTGAATCCAATGCACGAAATGCGATATAAACGCTGAATTCCCGCAATGCGGGAAACGGGGGAACCATCAGGCCCGCAGGGGCCTTACCTGGAAGATAAGAATCTTTCTTGGGGTGAATCCGAAGGAGACTGTGGTCTCATTAGGTAGGGCGACTCTCACCGTCCGAATCCGACAGCTAACCCCGTAAGCGACTAGAGAGAACCTTGATCCGCCACGTTTTTGCGCCAGGTGTATTTAAGCCTGTACCAAAACCGCAGCAGAGGTCCTCCTCTGCTGCGGTTTTTTGTGCTGAGGCTGCAGCTTATAAATGGGTAGGAGGGAAAACGAAATGAACCAGCGCAGGCTGTTACGTATAGAAGTGTTTGTATTCGATGCCCCCTGGCCATTCCATCAGGCCACGGAGTCGTCCGGCAAATGCCGGTATGGTGTGCTGAAGCTTACGTGCAAGGCTGGGTGCAGCTGGGGAGCGGGGATACTGTCTGCGGAAGGCGATCATTTTGACGTCATTAAATGGAGCAGCTTCCTGAGAAGTATACGCAATCACAGGCTGGAAGAAGCCATAGAAATTGTACAGCAGCTAGGTGCGCAGTGGGAGCCAGATCAGCAAGAAATCGTGCAAACGGCCCTGCTGGATTTAAAAGCCAAGCTGCAAGGCAAGGTCGTCACGTCACATCTGCAAATGGTCCCCTATTCCCGTACAGCCGGGGCCGGCGGTACGCCCCCCTTCAGACGGATGTACTATAAACCTTCAAGTTCCCTGCTGCATAAATGCAGCTGGCAGGAACCGGACATAGCCGAGCTAATGGACAGATCCATCGCTTATTTCTCCATCTTATAATTTCTTATTCAGGAAGGAACGTGAAGACATGCCAGACCCATTATCCCCGGAATGGACAGCTGCCAGCGAGTTTGCGGAATATGTCCAAAAGAACACCGGAAATATTTATGCACTCACCAGTCTGCTGCTGGGAGAGGGTGCCGTTGCGGAAAAGACTGCGATGAAGACCTTCACTGAGCTTTACACCCGGTACCTTCATGATGATTTCATACCGCAGCCTTTCTCGCTGGTTGCCTACCGGGAGTGCATTCAGCAGTGCTCCCGGGCTGCGGAGGAGTGCAGCCTCTTTGTTTCCAATGGATTAGCCTGGGAGGATCAGATTGTCCAGGTGTTATGGTACGGCATGCTGCTGCCCCTGCCTGCAATCAGCACCATTCTTGAGCAAAGCGTGCCGGTGCTGAAAACCCGGCTGAGACATGTGCGCGAGCAAATGTGCCGGTTAGAAACATTGCGGCCTGAAGCAAATTTATTTGTTGTATAGCTGCTCACATAGATTAAAGAAGCACTGTGGGCCCCTCTCTTATCTCCGCTGATGTAATGGGCAACTTGTCGAAGCGCATGAAAAAGCCGCAGCATAATGCCGCGGCCTTTTCTATTTATACTCAGCTCTTGCCCTTGCCGCCTTTGGCGAATCTCCAGGCCGCTGTACAGCAGCCCAGCAAGCCCACTCCGAGCATTAACGTCTGCAGCACACCCAGCAGGGTAGAGCCCTCCGGCTTAAGCATGCTGCTGAGCAGAATCAGCAGAATTGAAGCTGCGAGTATCGCGGGGATTTGATTGTTTTTTTTCAAGATTACCACTCCTTATTCAATAACATACACCATAAGCCTTCACTGATCCAGTTTGGCTCTGAACTCCCCCGGGAGCCGCAAAAAAGCCGCGGTTTCCGAACCGCGGCTTCCTCAGTAAAACCTATGATCACTTCTTAGTGTGCGCGTTTAGAATGTCTGCCAAAAATGATTAATGACGCAATCATACCGGCAATGCCCATTCCTGTCAAAAGCCCTTGAATGAAATCAAGCAGATTCGATCCATTGGACGGCATTAACCTGGCGACCAGTACGATTAACGAAGAAACTGCAAACAGCAACCCGAATGTTTGTTCATGCTTTTTATTCATCCTTGCCACTCCTCAAAAGGTATATATTGATGATTCCAATTAAATTTTGTAGGCCTTCATTGCTTTTCTGATCTCCTTGATGCTTGGGCGTTTGCCGTACATCAGCACTCCCGTGCGGTAGATCTTGGCGGCAAGCCAGCCGAACAGTAAGGTGGTTGCCAGTAAGATGAGAAGCGAGACCAGAATCTCCCAGGTCGCTACCTCGCCAACACCAATGCGCAGCAGCATGCTGAGCGGAGAAGTGAACGGAACAAAGCTTGCTACTTTAACCAGCAGGGTATCCGGGACAGAGATGCTGAACATTGGAAGATATAAATTGACGAAGCCCAGCATAAGAATCGGCATGATCGCCTGACCCAGGTCCTCGGTACGGCTGACAATGGAACCTACAGCTGCGTACATCATGGCGTACAGGAAGTATCCCAGAATATAGAATATCAGTCCGTATAAAAGAATGCTGATATCCAGCTGCCCCAGGTCAAGATCAAAATCGGTCAGGATACTGGCATTATGCGGAAGCATAAGGTTCGCAGCTACGCTTGCGGAGATAACCGCAATTTGCAGGATGCCGACCAGGAAGATGCCGATTACCTTGCCGAACATTTGCGTCAGCGGTGCAGCGCTCGTAATCAGGATCTCCATGATACGTGAGCTTTTCTCCGAAGTGATTTCGGCGGAGATCATATTGCCTGTCATCATAATCGACATAAAGAACAGCATAAGCAGGGCATATACAATCACGTAGTTGATAATTGGCGGTGATTCCTTTGCCGCACCTTCATTTCCGGCACCTTCTGAGCTGATCTGCTGGGTACCGATGGATACCGGGGTGTACATCGCAGCTACCTGTTCCGCAGTCAGCTTATCACCTACGATCAGCTGAGTATTGGCTTGCTGCAGTGCATTCTGCAGATAGCTCTGCACATCCGAATCAATCTCACCGTTCTTGCTATAGTAGGTAACCGCGGGAATGCCTTCACCGCTCTGTGCACCCAATGTGATATAGCCCTCAATGTTTTCCTCATCCAGACCTTTCTTGAGCGCTGCATCGTCAGCAGTAGCATATGGACTGATCGTTACCGGGGCCACGCCCTCTGGCGGACTATAAGCCTGGAGGAGCTCAGCTACTCGGTTGCCATCCTCTGCCACGACTCCGATCTGCACTTGGTTCTTTGCGGACCCGTCGTCTCCCTGGAACAGCTTCACCATATACGGAATATTCATCCCGATGCTCAGCAGAACCACCAGAATCAGCGTAGTAATCAGAAATGCCTTGGTTCTTACTTTATTCTTGAATGTAAAACCGATAATCGTCCCCATCTTATTCATTGGATTCACCTACCGCTCTAATAAAGATTTGGTTTAGCGTCGGTTCCTTGATCTCAAAATGCTCTACCTCACCCTGTGCAACAGCATGCTGTAAAATGCGCTGGGCCGCACCGATCTCGCGGATCGAAAGAACATATCCCCGTTCCTGCCGCTGGACGGCAGTTACGCCGGCGATACTTTCCAGGCCAGCCACTTCGCCCGTTGTGCGGAGTATAACCTCCTCGCGCGGGTAGCCTTTCTTAATCTCGCGGATATCTCCCTGGACCACTGTATTGGAACGGTCAAGAATAGTAATGTTACGGCATAATTCCTCAACATGCTCCATCCGGTGTGTAGAGAACAGGATACTGGTGCCCTGATCCCGCATTTCGCGGACGGTATCCTTCAGCAGCTCCACATTGACGGGATCAAGCCCGCTGAAGGCTTCATCGAGAATCAGAATTTGCGGTTTATGGACAACCGCGGCGATAAAGCCCATTTTCTGCTGATTTCCCTTGGAGAGCTCTTCAATCTTCTTATTGTAATACTCCGGGACTTCAAAGCGGTCCAGCCAATAACGCAGGCTCTTGTCCGCATCGGCTGCTGCCATGCCGCGCAGGCGGCCCAGATAAATAATCTGGTCGCTCACCTTCACCTTCGGGTACAGTCCGCGTTCTTCCGGTAGATAGCCCATCAGATGCTGCAGTTCATTGCTATAGGACTTGCCGTTGTAAAGAATCTTGCCCTCGTCGGGATAGATCAGGCCAAGCACCATGCGCATTGTTGTTGTTTTGCCGGCGCCATTGGCTCCGAGCAGACCGTAAATCTCACCTTGCTCTACTTTTAGACTGATTTTGTTTACTGCGGTTTTGTCTCCGTACTGCTTTACTACCTGTTCAAGCTTCAAAGCTTCCATTCGTTAGTCCCCTCTCTTCTGGTCGATCAGGATCGGACGATGTCCTTGTGTCCATAAGCTTAAAATCTCATCCAGCTCCAGACTGCGGCTCTTGATAACCTTTACGCCCAAGTCCTGAATGCGTTTCTCATTCTGATTAAATTGCTGGGTTATAAATGAAGCGACTCCCGGTGTCTCCAGTGCTAACTGCTGAGCCCCCGGCAATTCAGCCGCCAGCTCCCTAAGCTCTTCCTCATCCTGCACGCCCACCCACACCTCGCTCCATGAACCAAACAGGCTGTCCTTCTCCGCCATTCCAAGCAGCTGTCCCCGATGCATCAGCACAATAAAATCAGCCAGCCGCCGAACCTCCTCGACGATATGGGTGGAGATAACAACGGTCGCATCGCTCTCATCCATATACTTGCGGATCGACTCAATCATACTCTTCCAGGCGAAGGGGTCGAGACCCGAGGAGGGCTCATCCAGCAGCAGCAGCCGGGGCCGGGAAGCCAGCGCAGCGGCAATCTCGAATTTACGGCGTTCACCCTTGGACATCTTGCCCAGCTTGGCTCCCCTCGGCACTTCAAATTTATCCTGCAGCTCCTGAAAATAGTCATGATCCCAGGAAGGGTACCAATGCCGGCGGAATTCGGCAGCCTCATCTGAGGTCCAGTAATTCTCCTCCGTTAGCGAGGTTTCCGGCACATAAGCAATGCTCTGGCGCAGTTCAAGCGGCAGACCTGCCTTGTGCTGCTGTTCAAACCAGAGGATCTCGCCTTCCTCCGGAAAGGTCAGCTGCAGCAGCATATGAAGTAACGTGCTTTTGCCGGAGCCGTTCTGGCCCACCAGTGCGGTAATATAGCCTTGCGGGAGATTCAGATTAAGTGGCCCTATCGTCCTGCTGCGCCGCTTCTTGCTTACATTCCGCAGCTCTATAGCCTGCTGTACCATGAGATGAACCCACCCTTCATTCCTGTTTGTTGTATTTGTCTTTTACAATCTCCACAAATATTCCCGTCAGTTCCTCTTCACTGCATTGGACCGACAGGCCAACATCCACCGCACTTTCCAGAGCTTTACGGACGGCATCCCGTTTGTATTCTTCCATCGCCCCGTCACCCACATGGGAGACAAAGGTTCCGGTTCCCTGTCTTGTCCGCAGCAGCCCCTCATTCTCCAGATCCTGATAGACCCGGCGGACGGTGATTACGCTGCATTTCAGATCTCCGGCAAATTCACGTATGGAGGGAAGCAGTGTCCCTTCGGTGATGCCTCCGCTGATGATCAGCGACCGGAGCTGGGTTTCGATCTGATGGTACAGCGGCTCGGCACTGTTCTCGTTAATCTGTATCGGTATCCACATAAGTTACCTCCGCCCTCTCATACGAGATCGCGGCTTTTAAGCCGGTGTATCGTCAATTTGGAAAATAATTGCACGGATACCGTGCCCAGCAGCAGCGTTCCCCACATCAGCGGAGATAACAGCCCCCATTCCTTCGAGCAGGAGACGCTGTACAGAAACAAATTTCCATCCGCCCATTGAATCAGCAGTGCAACCCCGAAGGACAGCGTCATCAGGGCCAGGGTGATCCAAAAGTACACTTTGCCGCTAACCAGAAACTCCACAACAATATAGATGCCAGTCATTATCAGGCCATAACCGATCCAGGTAAATGCAAACGCAACGTATGAAGTCCCTGGCAGCTGGCTGCGTATATCGTCACTAATCGCGTACATTAAACCGAAGAACAATACGCCATTCAGACAAAATGAGAACATTGCATCCAGCTTTCTTTTGCACAGGATCACCGCAGCCGGAACAGGCAAACTCCGCATATAGGCCAACATCCGGGTATAGGAGTCTTCACTTAAATATTTCATGGTACGCCGCGAGAGCGTGAAGCCCAGCATGGGAATCATAGAAATCAGCAGGAAGTCGGACATCAGCCTTCCGTCACTTCCGCTCAGCGCGTCTTCCGTGACCATTCCAGTCATAGCGGCCATATAACCCATAAAGATAATGGAAAACAGCAGGGCCCTCACTATGTTCAGCTTGTCACCGCGGAAATCTGCACGGACCAGCACCCAGGCGTCTCTAAATATTGTCATTACCTTTAACCTCGCTTTGTTGTTTCTCCTGCGGTAGGCTGCAGCGGATAGACACGGTTCAGTGTGTATCTCTCTGTGCTTACTGTATATATCTATATACACAGTATATGACCTGTATTTTCCATTGTCAAGAATCATTTGTAATAAAATTCAATCGGCTATAAAGTAGGAATCAGCGGAGATTTGTAGGCTACCGAGAGAAAACACTCAGGATCGGGAGGTTCATATGATTAGTGACCCATGGTTTACTGTTCAGCAAATGGATGAAGCCACATTCGCAATCAGCGAATACGGGCATTGGGAGAAGGTGCATTCCTTTCTGCTGCTGGGGGAGGAAAAAGCTGCACTGATTGATACCGGTCTTGGCATCGGCAATATCAAAGAAATAACGGATCAGCTGACCCGCTTGCCGATTGAAGTGCTCACCACTCATGTACATACGGATCATATCGGCGGCCATGGACTATTCAGCAGTATTTATGTCCATGAAGCGGATAAGGACTGGCTGGTCCATGGCATTCAGGGTTTGTCTATCGAGCAAATCCGCAGGGACATCGGCAGAGATCTGACCCGGCCTGTGCCGGAGGGCTTTGACCCCGACGCTTACAAGCCTTTTCAGGGCGAGCCCGCCGGCTTATTAAACGACGGGGACCTCATCTCTTTGGGCGGCAGAACACTTAAGGTGTACCACACTCCCGGGCATTCTCCGGGTCATGTATGCTTTGTCGATAAAGACCGCGGTTATTTGTTTTCGGGTGATCTGCTGTATGATGAGACGCCTGTGTATGCTTTTTATCCTTCAACAAGTCCTGCCGATTTGGTCAATTCCCTGGAGAGAATGGCTGCATTAGAAGGAATCAACAAAGTTTACGGTTCACATAATACACTGGGTCTAGAAGCGGAGATTCTGGAGGAAGTGAAGCTGGCGGTTAAGTTTCTGCGGGAACATGAACTGGATCATTTCGGGACGGGGATTCACCGGTTTGGCCGCTTCAGCGTGCAATTCTGACCTTAATGAGAACACAGCCATGGCCGGGATGCCCTGGAGATTGCAATAATCAAGCGTGAAGCATATAAACTCTAATATTTAGAAAAAGCCTGTGCTGTCCGCTCCCCACAGAAAGGTTGCAGATGCACAGGCTTATTCCAATTTCAGCTACGCGTTCAATATGATGTCCCAGACCGGCTTTGTGTGCCCGCCCGGATAAAAGATGTACAGCAGCACATACACAGCCACACCCGTAATGGCGGTAATAAACCAGATGACCGCAGTCACTCTTCCCCATTTCCGGTGTTTGGCAAATTGAGCCTTGAAGCCCAGCGTCAGCGTAGTGATGCCGAATACGGCGGCTACCGTCGCCAGCACGATATGGAAAATCAGAAAGATGTGGTAGAGCGTCGACAAATCGGCCGGTCCGCCCCAGGATGTATTGCCTACGAATGCCGTTCTGGACACGTACACAATGAAAAACAAGATGGCAGCAACAGCAGCGGCAATCATTGTCTTCTTGTGTGCTTCACGCTTGCCCTTAATGATTTGTCTCCAGCCAACCGCCACCAATAGCGCACTGATTACGATGAAAGATGTGCTGATCGTTGGAAACAATGTGAATATATCCATGATTATCCCCCTCGGCGCTCGCCAGCTATGCACGAGCAAGAAGAAGCCGCTACATTGTTCTTTGCAGAACGTAGCTTCCGATGCCAGCAATACTCTATATCGCTCTCAGGTATCCGTTGCTTTAGAAATACAAGGATAATTCCGGTGTGGGACTCAACCTTCCTTATATTTCAAATAGCCACCCCCCGGTTCGGCGGATGGCGCGGATACCTCCGCATCGTCTTGCCCGTTCTCTTTTTTATACCAATGATAGAACACATAAGCAAGCATCGAGGCAAAAATAAATTCCTGAATGAACTTCATAGCGATGCCCCCCACCTGCTGATCGACCTTGGGCGACAGCCACCCGAAGAACGCCGGACCGCCGAACGTCTGCAGCAATGAAGCCGGATTTCCCGATACACAGTAGCCCATCGCCCGCGCCCAGGTGTCGGGATCACTGTACGTGGAATATAGTGGAGTCCCCGCAAAAATAATCAGCCCGCAGGCCGGTGTCAGCAGCACCATATTCAGGAAAATAAAGCCCACCTGGCCCAGGCCGCCAAGTTTCCGGCACTCTGGCAGAGGATTTATCAGATTCCACCACATGAGCACAGAGGTCAGAAAAAGCAGGCCGTAATAGAGCCGGTGAACTGTAAAATGCAGCATCACGTAATCATGAACCACTGGAATATGGTAGAGCGAGAACAGTCCGTTGAACAGAAGGGCCGCCACCACCGGCTGTGCCAGAAAAGCAAAACGCCGCAGCGGGTTCACCTTAAGAAAGGCACGCCAGACCCAGGCCGGAATCCCGAGCATAATCAGCGGCACTGCTACCAGATAGGACAGAGCCATACTGACCATATGGAAGGAAAAGAAGATATGACCCAGCAGGCTGACCGGCCCGCCCTGCGCGAGGTAAAGAGCCAGCATTCCGCTAAGAAACAGCCCCCTGCGCCATACAGGAACTGCAGAAGCACCGGAGAACCGACTGGCAAGCGGACCGATCCATACGAAATATCCAGCCGTCAGCAGCAGCAGGACCGCCAGAAAAAGCGGACTCCACAAATCCTCAAAGCTGAAATACTGTAATCCCAGCATGATCAGAAGCCTCCTTAATCCCACCAAACCCAATACAGTGCCATGATAATGCTGGTTCCGGCGATAAAAAATCCGCCCAGCATAAATAGAATCGGTATCAAGTGTCCCTTGTCCTTCAGATGCATCCAGAAGCCCATCTGCAGAAAAACCTGCAGAACAGCCATGACCAGCAGCAGAATCACAGCAAAGGTCGCGTTGACTCCTCCGGCCGCAACAGCTGCGAAGGCAATCAGCGTCAGAATAACAGAGAAGATAAACACCACGATATGCCGCTGCGGCCCTTCCTGCCGGTGGCGGTGCTTCACCGGGCTATCCGGAGAATGCTGTTCTGTCGCCATAGCTAACCCACCTTTCCGAGCAGGTAAACAACCGTGAAGATAAACACCCATACCACATCAATAAAATGCCAATACATCGCGGACACATAAATCTTTGGTGCCGTGACCACCGTCAGCCCTTTATAGCTCAGCTGCCCGATCAACACGGCGATCCACACAATGCCGAAGGCAACGTGAGCCCCGTGGAACCCGACCAGCGTATAGAACGCCGAGCTGAATGCACTGGTGGTCATCCCGAACTTCTCGTGTCTTATATACTCGCTGAATTCGTAGATTTCCAGCCCGAGAAAGGCCGCGCCGAGCACTACAGTAACCAGCAGCCAGTTCCGCAGCAAGGCGGGCTGGTTCCGGTGCATCGCCTGAATGGCAAATACGCTCGTCAGGCTGCTCACCAGCAGCAGGAAGGTTGCAGCGGCAACCAGCGGCAGATGGAACAATTCGTTCGCAGACGGACCGTCATTCGTCTGGTTTCGCAGCGCCAGGAACGTAGCGAACAAGGTGCCGAAAAGCACCGCTTCTCCACCAAGGAACAACCAGAAGGCTAGGACTTTGTTGCGGCCTTCCGCCGTTGCTTTCTCCAGTTCGTGCGGAAGAGTACCTTTTGCAGCTTCAGCATGTGCCGTTGTCATGTCGGTTCACCTTCCTTCCAGCTCTTCAGGTTCGATATGCCAGCCATGATCGTCAAATAGCGAGCGCATCAGCATCGATCCGAAGGTTATCAGAAGACCAAGCGCAGTAACGATATAGTTATTAAAGAGAAAACTCATAAAGCTGTTGCCAAAATCATCACGGCTGAACATAAAGCCAAGCCCGGCAATAAAGATACCCACCGACATCAGGAACGGGTGCACCGTCGCTGAAGGCATATGAATGGAGCCTACCGGTTCGGATGGCGTCATGCCCTTGTGCCCGGCTGTTTTTTCCTTCCAGAAAGCATCCAGGCCGCGCACCAGCGGCGTTTGCTTGAAATTGTATTCCGGAGGCGGTGAGGAAATGGTCCATTCCAGCGTCCGCCCGTCTTCCCACGGATCATCCGCCGCATCTGCCGGCTTTCTGGAAGTGATGAAGACATTGGCCAGGAAAAACAGCATCCCCACACCCATAAGCCCTGCCCCGATCGTACTGATCAAATTGAGCAGGTCGAATTGCTGATTCGGCAAATACGTAAATACGCGGCGCTGCATCCCCATAAGCCCCAGGAAATGCTGTACAAAAAAGGTCATGTGAAACCCGATGATAAAGGTCCAGAAGGTCCATTTGCCCAGGTGTTCGCTCAGCATTCTTCCGAACATTTTAGGCCACCAATAATGCAGGCCCGCGAACAAGCCGAGCACCAGGCCGCCGACAATCACATAATGAAAATGGGCAACGACAAAATACGTGTCATGAAACTGGAAATCGGCAGGAGCAGAAGCCAGCATGACACCCGTAACCCCGCCCATGGTGAAGGTTGGAATAAAGCCGACCGCGAATAAATTCGGGGTGGTAAAGCGTACTTGCCCGCCCCACATCGTGAACAGCCAGTTGAAAATTTTGATTCCTGTCGGAACGGCGATCAGCATCGTGGATACAGAGAACAAGGCGTTCGCTACCGGACCGAGGCCTGTGGTGAACATATGATGCGCCCAGACCATGAAGCCAAGGAAAGCGATCAGGATCGTGGCGAAGACCATGGAGCTGTACCCGAACAGGCGCTTACGCGAGAACGTCGGGATGACCTCGGAGATAATGCCGAAGGCCGGAAGAATCAGAATATACACTTCGGGATGACCAAAGATCCAAAAAATATGCTGCCAGAGCACCGGATTTCCTCCGCCGCTGGTCTCGAAGAAATTGGCGCCGAGAATCCGGTCGAAGGTGAGCAATACAAGTCCTACTGTAACTGCGGGAAAAGCGAACAGGATAATAGCGGAAGTGATGAAGGTAGCCCAGGCGAACATCGGCATCCGCATAAATGACATTCCCGGAGCCCGCATCGTAATGATCGTAGCCAGGAAGTTAATGCCGCCGATTAGTGTGCCTAGTCCCGCAATCTGCAAGCCGATCGTGTAGAAATCCACCCCGTGGGTGGTGCTGTAGGAGCTGGAGGACAGTGGGGTATAAGCGGTCCAGCCGGCATCGGGCGCTCCACCCATAATCCAGCTGAGATTGAGCAGAATGCCGCCGAACAGAAACGTCCAGAAGCCAAGCGCATTCAGAAAAGGAAAAGCTACGTCGCGCGCACCGATCTGCAGCGGGATGACCGCATTCATCAACGCAAAAATGACCGGCATGACCCCGAGAAAAATCATCGTTGTCCCGTGCATCGTAATCAGTTCGTTAAAGGTCTGGGCATCCAGAAAGGTATTCATCGGCTTGATCAGCTGGATGCGGATCAGAATGGCCTCCAGCCCGCCGATGCCAAAAAAGATCCCACCGGCCCAGAGGTACAAAATGGCAATCTTCTTATGATCGACGGTGGTAATCCAGTCCATGATCCCGGTATGCCGTTTGACGCTGTGGCCATGCCTCAAGGGCTGGGAAGGATTCAAGGATTGCGCTGCTTGAGCCAAGGTACGTACCCCCTTTTCAAATATGCTGCTTCTGCTTTGGGCAATAGGCTTTATTCCAGCGTGTAGCCGGCCAGATATTCGGCAATTCCGTCAATCTCTTCATCACTGAGTCCCAGTTCCTTGGGGTCAGGCATCCGGTTGCCCGGCTTGACGCTTTGCGGATCATGCAGCCAGGTCTTAAGATTCTCCAGGATCGGCGCTCCGTCGACACCTGTATCGTCGTTCAACAGGATACCAGCCACCGACTCGCGGGACCCGATCCCGGTGAGGGATGGACCGTTGCTGCCTACCATATCACCCACTGCGTGGCAGGTCAGGCACGCGGATTTGAACTTTTCCGCAAGCGCCGGATCTTCAGGCATCACTGCCGGGGCTTTCATGGAAGCAATCCATGCCGTGAACGCATCCTTGCTGACCGACTTCACTTTAAATTCCATAAAACCGTGGGAAGGACCGCACAGCTCCGCGCATTTGCCGCGGTAAACGCCTTCATTTGGCGCACTGAAGCTGAAATGGTTCGTTGACCCGTCCGGGTTGGTGTCTATTTTGCCGGAGAGAGAAGGTACCCAGAATGAGTGCAGCACATCCTTTGTAGTCAGCTCAAAGGCGATATCCACGCCTGCAGGAATCACCAAGTCCTGCGCCGTTGTCACACCGTAATCGGGGTATTCGAATTCCCACCAGTATTGGTGACCGGTCACCTTGACCTTAACTGCATTCTTATCATCCGAATGATCATCTCCTGCGGCAAACACCGCCTGTACGGTCGGAACCGCCAGCACAATTACAAGGATCAGCGGGATGACCGTCCACAGCACTTCAAGCTTGAAGCTGCCTTCCACCTGTTCAGGGATCTCATGCTGGCCCGGCTTCCTGCGGTAACGGATAAGCACATAGGCCGCAATGGCAAAGACGATCAACAGCACGACAATCATGATGGTAATCGACAGCTTCATGAGTCCGAACGAGCTCTCCGCTGCAGGTCCCTGCGGTCTGAGCACCGACAAGTCCTGCCGCCCGCATCCTGCGAGAATGAGTCCAAGCGTTGCTGTCATGGGAAGAAGCCGTTTACCAGCCTGCCACGTTTTCATCATTGATCTACCCCGCTTTTCCCGATTTCGTAGATTAGAGGATTTTCCTGTCAATTATAACAATCACTATTAATATAAGTTTATGGGGGTCTTTTGTCAATCGTTCACAGCAAGTTCACAAAGCATTTTTTTAAACAGCAAAAGCTTGTCCTTACTGTATTTAAGAGCGCTTACAAAAAATGAATCTTTTATCATTTTTTCTTTAAAGCGCATACATATCTATTTGTGTCTATTAATTCATTTGACTATTTCATGGTTTATGATCATGCAATAAATATGCGCACAAAAAAAACCGCTTCCTGCGGCGGCAAGCCGCCCGGGCACGGTTTATGAGAATCCTCATGGATGTAATTCCAAATTTGATGTCGTCAATTAGCAGGAAGTATTCCTGTCTGTAAATTAGGAGACGGATGAGTTTATTCTTCCCAACTCATGCTCCACGACCATAGTCAGCTCTTCTTCATAGCCTCCCGTGATCCGATACTTCCGGACATACTCCTTCACAAATTTCTTGGGATCTTTGGGCCGGAAAATGCGTGTCATTTCCCGTAGACTTTCCTTCACTTCGTTATGACCTTTACTTGCCATGATCAGTTCCCTCCCAAAACATTGAAAATGAATGCTCCGTTGTAGAGAATGCATGATGAAAAGTCCGCCGTAACCTCGAAATGCAAGTCAAGAAACCGTAACACATACGTGGCTTGCATTATCCGCCTAAACGTTCATTCCATAAATATGGAGGTCCGCCTTGCCGGTGAAGCAGGTTCGTCGTGATTTGGGCTGAGAGTAAGATGCACCAAATGCGGAACACCTTGACACTTTACTTACCCGAAGAGCCACTTGCTGAATCACTCCTTTCGGGCCTTATCGTTATATTGTATCATATTCCAGTCCAACTTCCACCTTTCCTTGTAAAATTTACGTACGTAAAATATTTTTTTACTCTTCTCTACCGCAGCAGGTGAGTCTTGCAGACTTTTGGTTAAAATAACATATCCGCCGCCGCATCCTAGACTCCGGCAGGCAGCGTGGAAAGGGGATTGCTATGAGCAAGCAGCTGTCTTTACTAAACACACCTAACAACCCGGCACCCGATATAGCAACAGCCCGTCCGGATGACACCGGAACCTGCCCTCTTCAACTGGAGAAGGCCCATCAGGCAGTTACGAAAGAATATCCCAAAATGCATAGTATGCTTGTCGTCCGCCACGGGCAACTGATATTTGAACGGTATTACGGGGGATATCATGCCGGAATGCTGAATGATCTTCGTTCGGCCACCAAAAGCTTCCTCTCTCTTCTTATCGGCATTGCTATCGGCAAAGGCCATATTCCGGGAGTCCACACCTTTGTAGCCGAAGCGCTTCAGAGGTATTTGCCGCCCCGCTGCTCTCCGCAGCTATCGGAAATTACGCTGTGCCACCTGCTGACCATGACCTCCGGCTTCAGGTGGATTACCGGCAAGAGGCTCGGAGAACCGCTCGTGCGTAATCTGCAGCGCAGCCGCCGCTGGACTTCGTACGCACTTAGCTTGCCCATTGATCATGAAAATATTGGGCAATTTCAATACCGCAGCAGCGACTCGCATCTAATATCGGTTATGCTGAGCGAATTCTCAGGGCTGGACGCTTACAGCTATGCCAGAGAGCATCTGTTTGGACCGCTGGACATTCACCATACCGCCTGGCTGCCCAGTCCTGAAGGGCACAGCATGGGCCATATCGGCTTATACCTGACCTCGCGTGATCTGGCTAAGGTCGGTATGGTCCTGCTGGGCGGCGGCCTTTACAAAGGGCAGCAGATGATCCCGCAACATTGGCTGGAAGAGGCGTTCATAGCCCAGACCCCTGGATATCCGGCCTACGGTAATTACGGGTATCAATTCTGGAACGGCATAATGAGCAGCCAGCCCTACGTGCTGGCCCATGGACACGGGGGCCAGCAGCTATTGCTGCTGCCGAAGCTGGACGCCGCCGTTATATTCACCGCCGAGAGCGCGGTCAGCCGGTGGAAGCACCCCCGCAGACTGGTTGAACAATACATTATACCGGCTATGGAGCTTTAGCATGTCTAACGGAAAGGAAGAATGCTTTTTTACTTGAAACCCTTCCCGGTCCACATACTTTGCCGGGACAAATCATAGGCTCATAGAGAAGAGGGAACCGGGTTAGCCGCCTTCTTCTCCCAAGTACAAGGAGAGTGAGCCTTTTGTCCCCTTTCAGATCCTCCACCGGACTGCCTGACCATATTGCCGCCGCCCTATGCTACTTCTTCCCCTTTATTGGGGGCATCGTTTTTCTGGCCCTGGAGAAACGCAGCCGCTTCGTGCTCTTTCATGCGTTGCAGTCGCTGATCGCCTTCGGGACACTGATGATTGTCCATGTCCTCAGCGGATTCATTCCGCTGCTCGGCGCTCTCGTCGCCGCTTTAATTTCCCTTTGCAGCTTCGCCGTATGGCTTCTCATGATCTACCATGCTTTGGGCGGAAGATGGTATAAGCTTCCCTGGGCAGGGGAGATCGCCGAAAGCCAGCTCCGTCAGTTGTAGCCTGCCTCCTGCTATTATCCTTATTTTTAAGATTCCCTTTTGAACGTCCACTCCGTACAATGGAATCAGGACATAGAGGAATCGACAGGCTGGAGGAACATACATGTACTTATTGATCATAAATCCCCGTTCCGGCGGCGGAGCAGGCCAGCGGACATGGCAAGCGGTCGAAGGGATGCTGCATTCACGCGGCATCCCTCATGAGCCCTTGTTCACGCAAAACGCTGACCGCGCCGAAACCCAGGTGCTTGGGGCGCTCGCCCGGCGCGACGACTGGCGCGCCGCCATCGTCATCGGCGGCGACGGCACGATCCACAGCGTGCTGGGCGCGCTGCGGCGCAGAGGTGTACCGCTCGCCGTCATCCCCGCCGGCTCCGGCAATGACACGGCACGCGGCTTCGGCATCCCGCTGTCCACAGAGGCCGCGCTGGAGACTGCGCTGCAGGACCGTTGCCTCGAAGCCGATCTGCTCTCGGGAGCGGGCGGCCTCACCCTGACCGCCGTAGCCAGCGGCTTCGATGCACAGGTAGCCGTAAATGTGAACAACAGCTTCTACAAACGGCTGTGCAACGCCATCGGTGCCGGACAGCTGGCCTATATCATCGGCATTCTGCATACGCTGATGACCTTTAAGCCCTGCCGGGTGAGCGTCACCTGCGACGGGAAGGAGCAGGCTTTCGAGAAAGCCTGGCTCGTCTCGGTCTGCAACCTGCCAAGCTATGGCGGCGGGCTGCTGATCTGCCCGCAGGCGGAGGCCGATGACGGCCTGCTCGACGTCTGCGTCGTGCACGGCTGCAGCCGCATGCAGGTGCTGCGGCTGTTCCCGACGCTGCTGAAGGGCACGCATGTTGCGCTGCCCTTCGTGACGATGCTGCGCGGGCACAGCGTAGCTGTCCGCTTCGCGCAGGCCCGCCATGCCATCGGCGACGGCGAGCCCCTCGGCACGGCGCCGCTGGCCGTGCGCTGCGAGCCGGGCGCGCTGCGCGTGCTCTCGCCGCTGGCGGCGGCCCGCGAACAGGGCGCAGCTGGCCCTTGCCAGGCAAGCGTGTAGGACGCGGCTGGCCCGCACACAGTCAGCGTCATGTAGGACGCGGCGGCTGAGGTACCCGCAGCGCGAGTTCCATCGCGCTTGCGAATGAATGGCCTGCGGTGGCCACGCTTTGGCGGCCGGCGGCCAGCCCGCAAGCGCAGCTCTACTCTGCTTTTACTTAGTCTTCCAGTTGCGGGGTATGCTGCTGCCCTTTGAGTTTGAAGGGGATAATTGCAGTTTGTACAATTAAACGGGCTGGTTCCGCTTCCGTTCAGCACTTAACTGCACTCTGTACATCTAAATTCTGGTTTCCGGTCCATTTTCGGCATTAAAACGGATATCTACTGTACAAAATACAACTAAAACGGTACGCCGGGCAAATAAGGAACATTTAGTTGTACAAATTGCAATTACCGCGCAGTACTCCCTATAGCCACAGCATAAAGACCCCATACTCCGCAAAGCTGGAGCATGGGGTCTTCATGAGCTATAATACTGCGGGGTCAGCCCGGCAGGCCGCCGGCTTCCTCCACGAAGGAGATCAAGCCATCGTCAAGCGAAGCAATCCGTACCAGCGATTCCACACGGTAGCCGGCTTCCTTCAGCAGCTTGTTGCCGGGCTGGAAGGCTTTTTCGATCACGATTCCGATTCCGGCTACGCTGCCTCCCGCCTGTTCCACGATCCGGGCCAGCCCGAAGGCCGCTTCACCGTTGGCAAGGAAATCATCGACGATCAGCACGCGTTCACCGGGAGCAATGAACTTTTTGGAAACTGTGATATCATTGCTTTCTTTTTTCGTAAAAGAGTAGACCTTCTCCACATAAATATCTTCGGTCAGGGTCAACGATTTCTGCTTGCGTGCAAAAATGAGCGGAACCTCAAGCTCCAGCGCCGTCATAATGCCGGGGGCGATCCCCGAGGATTCGATGGTCAGCACCTTCGTCACCTTTTCTCCGGCAAAACGGCGGGTAAACTCGCGGCCGACCTCACGCATCAGAAACGGGTCCATCTGGTGATTCAGAAAAGAATCGACCTTGAGCACACCTTGACCGAGAACAATACCTTCATTGATAACCTTCTGTCTCAATAACTCCATTCTGTGCTCCTTCCTCTCCATCTCAAATGGACCCTGTCTTAGTTTTTACAGGCCAGACGGCTTCTGCGGCAGCAAATTGCCGACAATCGACTTCAGTTCGTTGTCCTCTTTGCTATTCGCCTTGCCGCTGTCAAAGCTCGTGATGCGGATTTCCGAGTACTTCTCTCCCGGATTCACAGGTTTAAAAACCAGCTTCTCACGGTCTTCCAGCCGAACATTGAACTTCATGTCCTTGAACATGCCAATCAGTTCATTTTCTCCGGGGACTTTACCGGCTTCCAGAAACAAGAGACCTCTGAGTGACTTGATCCCTTCCGGATGCTGCACATCAAAATGAATAATACACTCCACGCTTTCACCTCCCCAGCTTAATTTCGGCTTGCGAGCAGCTTGACCCTTACCCAAACACGTTTCCTAATGTCCTGGCTCTTGCTGTTCTTGCTGCTCTCCCGAGTCTTCCAATTCTTCATGTTCCTCTTGTTCGTCCGGTTGCTCCTGTTCGCCCAGTTGTTCATACTCCTGGTCATGCAGTACATATTTACCGTAAATGTGGCTGTAGCGTTCCCCGTACCTTCTTGTTAGCTCGGGGCCCATATCCTCTTCCAGCTCGAAGAGCACCATCTCCTGCGTAAAGTGGTTCAGCAGCAGTTCCACCAGCACCTGATGTTCGGTTACGACCGCCTGTGCCGTTCCGTCCTCATACCGCATGCCGAGCATGCACCAGTTCCTGTCGATCACAAAGGAAAACTTCCGCCCGCCGCTCCGGCGCGGCTTGCCGCCCAGCGGCGGCCATACCGGATAAGGTGCGGGAACCTCGTTGCCGCCGTCAAAGGCCCACAACAGCTTCACTCCCCGCAGCTCTGCCTGCTCCAGCTCATTACGCAGCAGCGAAGCCTCCTCACGCCATACATCTACTACGATTTCCTGCTCAGCAAGATTCAATTGGCGGATCAGTTCCTCCATCACATTCCGGTCACCCTCCACATTGTAGAAAGAGGGATTGACCGGGCCGCCGCGCGGCATTTCACTTTCCATATAAGCCAGTGAAGCCGATACCCGTCCGGAGATCATGGTCGCGAGCTCTTCCGGGTCCAGCACACTGTAACGCGCCGGTTCCCCTTCACCGCATCTTACATAACCTTGCTGAGTCAGACGCTGAAGCGCCGCATATACGTTGGATCTTGATACTCCGAGCTGCTTTGCCACTTCATAACCCGAAGCCTGGCCTTTGCTGGCCAGCTCGACCATAATTTTGGATTCCATCTCTGTGAAACCCAAATTGCGCAGATGCAGCAGCAACTGTTCCATCTATGTTGTCCCCCTAAGCTGACTGTAAATGCTGACTAGATTTGTTCTGATCCGCAACGCGGGCACCACATGGAACCCTTGGGTAAATCCGCCCTGCAGATCTGACATTTGACGATATCCCGCACGCCGCCTTCACTGGATGCAGCTTCTTCCGCAGGCTCACCGGCTTTCCAGTCACGGATACGCCGGTCAAGCTCAAGCTGTCTTTCCCGCTCCCGTTCGAGCTCATCGGCTTCACGGCGGCTGCGTTCGGTATCCTGCACCGCTCCGCCATATTCCTCCTGCGGCAGTTCATGGTCTACCGGAAGCACTTCGGTATACACCGTACGCTGCTCCGATCTCATCGCCAGCTCTTTCTCCGCTTCCGTCAGCTCCTCCTCGCCATAATATTGATCTTCCTCTTCATCCTCATGAATGCTGTGCACTGTGACGGGCACCGCTTCTTTTCTTGAAGCCGGTTCCTCCAGCTTACGTCCGCATTTCGGACAGAAATTGGCGTCCAGAGCTACAACATTCCCGCAGGTGCAGAGCTTTTCATTCTTCAGCTCGGCAATCCGGAAGCGCAGCTCCTCAATCTGTTCCTGAAGCTTCAGGCAGGCCCGGGAATGCTCCACCATCTTGCCTTCGGCCAGGGACAAATCCTTCGAACGATATCCGTCGTAGAACAGCTTTCCCATTTTCATAAATTCAATTTCCATCTCATGTTCGATATCGGAAATATGCCCGTTAAGCTTGCCGATCTCCACCGAGCTTTGCGCTTTTTCACTCACCCGGCTGGCACCGTCTTTAATGCGTTGCAGAAAATTCATTGTAGTTCCTCCTTCTCCAGAGTGAGAACAGGGCCGATTTGCAGCCAAATATTATTCCAAATAAACCCTTAACGCTCCGTTCAATAGCGGTAACGTGCTTCTATCATACCAAATGTCTCGATTAGATTCATTATTTGTCGTTCTGTGTATAATAGTAAAAATTAACCATGGACAAGCTTACCGACAATGGAGGGATCAATCTTGCCGGACGAAGAGAAAAAACGCTATTTCGTATCCGTAAACCACAGCCTCATTCAGGACGTGCGCAATGACTCCAATGAATTTGAAGTGCTGCTTAACGCTGAAGAGCTTACCCTTCTCCAGGATCTCCTGAACGAACTCGAACGCCGGGATGATTACGCCTTCCGGCGCGCCTTTGTGCCTTATAAGTCTGCCGATCACGATGAAGCTGCCCGGCAATTTGACGATGAGACCGTCAGACTGTACCAGACCCTGCACCGTTTTGGCAGCATAGAGACGCAGCAGACCATTAAGCAGCTGGGTATACTCCCCAAACTGGAAAATACCGGGTATCACGATAAAGGTTATGACGGAGGCTCACCTACGAACAAATAATCAACGTAAGCGCCGTACTTTCTATCCCTTATGTGTGCTAATACGCTGCTGCGGGAAGAATGTTGCGCTATTTTGGGTTGGCCGGATTATAGTTGCAAACCGCCTGGACTCTTCAGCACTACAGGGGGGTCTGGTTTTTTTTTGCTTCTGGGGCAGTACATCGGTTAAAATAGGAATATAGACTGGTCCCGGAATATATAACATATCTTTACTCATGGGTTCATTTTATCCAGTCACAAATAACTAAACTTGGGAGAGTCTCAGTGGAAGAATATGATAGTACACAGGTTACACTGAATCAGCTGCAGGTGCATGTCAAGGATCTGAAGAAGTGGCAGGTTAATGGGGATTTCGCCAAACAAATCGAGGATTTCAAAGCTTTGCCGGCGCTGTACCGCCATGCCCTGAATGAGCTTGAGAATAAAATTGATGTGATCAAAACGGAATGGCAGGTGCGCGACGGCTTCAGTCCGATTGAGCATGTCAAGTCGCGGATCAAAGAGCCGAAGAGCATTCTGCAAAAGATGGAACGCAAAGGGCATGAGTTTACCCTGGAAAATATGGAGCAGCACATTCATGATATTGCAGGCATGCGGATTGTCTGTGCTTTTGTGAAGGATATCTATCGTCTGGTCGATCATCTATGTGCGCGGGAGGACATCCGTGTGCTGGAGATCAAAGACTATATTGCACATCCCAAACCTAACGGCTATCAAAGTCTGCATCTGATTGTGTCGATACCGCTTGTGCTGCTGGAAGGAACCCACTGGGTAAAAGCGGAAATCCAGCTGCGTACACTTGCCATGGATTTCTGGGCCAGTATGGAGCATATCCTCTACTACAAATTCGATAAACAGCTTCCGTCGCATGTCGCCGAGGAACTGAAAGAAGCGGCACGTGCCGCCGATGAGCTGGATCAAAAAATGCTCCGCCTGCGCCGGGAGATTCTTGAGTTGTCCGAGGGAAGCAGTGCGGGTGAACCCCCGTCCGGGGAGTAATGCCATTTCTGTTTATGGAACGTGGCTGAAAAGGTAATAAAAGAAGGCAGTGCCCTACAGCTGAGCTGTTGCGGCACTGCCTTTCTATTATTCTCAAGAAGGAATCAGCACGTTTCTCCAAGTGTGGCCCCCGTCTGCCGTGCTCCAAAGGATTTCCGGCCCGGAAATCCAGCCGGTTCGAGATGTAGAGAACTGTATCTCCGTTGCCTTATCGAACGCTGAACCTTTGGCAGCCTGTTTCCAGCTACCTCCGCCATCGCCTGTAGCAAGCAGCCTGCCGCCTGCCTGCAGCGCCCAGCCAGAACGGGCATTCAGCCAAGCTGTCCTTGACGCTTCAACCCCTTGAATGCCGGGGCCATGCTTCCAAGTCTCTCCGCCATTATTGCTGGTGTAAAAGACCATGCTTTTAACACCGTTCAGGACAATTTCCAGCGGCAGCACCCCATCCTTCTTATCCTTGCCGGAAAAGACAGGAGGGTAGCTGTTGCTATACGCATACCCCGAAAGCGCTGACGGGGAGATGAGTTTCTCCGGCTTCCAGCTCTTGCCCCCATCAGCAGTTCTAAAGGTAAGAATGGACTTCTGTCCGTGATTACTGGAGGTTATCCAGCCGTTATCGCTATCCCGGAAGGTTATGCCCGTTGGATAGGCAGCAATGCTTGCGGTAAGATCGCCCACTCTGCTCCAGCTTGTCCCTCCATCCACCGTGCGGTATAACGACTTCTCCATCATGCCAAGTGCCGGTTCGGAACATAGCAGAATATACCCGCCCTGCTTATCGGGAAAATGCATAAACCCGCTGGCGTATCCTTGCTCCCAGCTTTTCTTCACCGGAAGGCGAATAGTCTTCCAGGACTTTCCCTTGTCTAGCGTATGAAAAAGGGCTGTAGGCTTGTGCGGGCCATAGGCGCTTAGAATCCACGCCTCATTGTCACCCGTAAAGTAATGCGCCAGTTTGCCAAGCTGGACATCATTACCGGGCATGGGCACCGTATTGCTGAGCGGATGCTTCCAGCTTAACGCACCGTCCGCTGTATGCCACACTCCGCCCAGCGTGATTCCCCAGCCCTCTTTCACGCCTGTCATTTGGAAATTGTCCGGATATCCCTTCAAGGTGATGCTGGAGCTTTGCGCCGGTGTCGCCCCGATGGTTGAGGCAGAAATTAGAAGCGTACCTGCTATGAACAGAGAAGCCAGAATTTTATAAACTCTCAAGTTAAGCTCTCCCTCATTTCCTGTTTGTCCTGTTATCATAAGACCCCAGCAGGAACATTAGGTTACGATCAGTTCATTCCGCAGTGAAAATATTGTTAATTAAGAGCAACTAGAGCAGCCTTACAGCTTACCCAGCCCTGCCGCCCTGCGGGCTGCGGCTTCTGCAACGCGCTGCATGATGAGCACAAGCCCCTCACCGGCACGGGGTGTCTTGTCGAGCAGGGCACCCCAGTTTTCGGTCGGCTTCGCAACCACCGGTGAAGCCGGAAACGGCCGGGCTGCGATTTCATGAAACATGGGACCCGGCTGGTGGAGCGAGCCTTCAGCAGCCGCTTCGGCCAGCCATTCTCCCGTCGGGACAGCCGGCCCTTTCCGCTCCAGCCGGGCCAGTTCGGCTGCAAGCAGGCCGGACGGGGACGGGCCGGCATCCTCGCTGTCCTCCGCTTCCTCTTCCGCCCAAAGGGCAAAAACTCCGGCCAGCAGCGTCTCTTTGTCCAAACCGCGCAGTTCAAACGCCAGCAGCGGTTCCTCTTCCAGCTGCTTTTTGACCAATCCCAGCAGGGCCATCTGTTCCGGCCCTGAAAGCTTCTGTCCGGCCAACGCCAGTTCTTCATCGCCGGGCAGAAGCTTCATCGCCGCCAGGCCTCCACTCAGGTTGCCTTGCAGCAGGTTATACAGCTCACCCGGGTGCTCCGCGAGCCGGACCAGCACTTCCTGTTTCACTTCATCAGACCAGCGCGGAATTTCCAAAGAGAGAACCGTCGTTGGCGCTTGCCCTTGGGCAACAGCAGCAGCGGCGTTTCGCTTGGTTTTCACCCCCGGCGCTTTGGCCGAGAGCTGTGTTCCCGTCGCCTTAACCACCCCGGGCTCAATTTCCAGCCGCAGTTCCAGCAGTTCACTCATTGCCCATTCCTCCTTTATGCCAAGCTTATTCCACTACATCCAGTCCTGCCCCTGAAGCTCGATAAGCTCCTTGAGCTCATGATTGGACATCTCTGTCAACCAGTTTTCTCCGGAACCGACAACCTGCTCCGACAGGCTTTTTTTACGCTCGATCAGTTCATCAATCCGTTCTTCCAGTGTTCCCTGGCAGATCAGCTTATGAACCTGCACATTCTTATGCTGGCCGATCCGGAACGCCCGGTCGGTCGCCTGATTCTCCACCGCCGGATTCCACCAGCGGTCATAATGTATGACATGGTTGGCCCGTGTGAGGTTCAGACCCACACCGCCGGCTTTGAGTGATAGTACGAAAAACGCCGGCCCTTCCCCCTCCTGAAAGGCATGCACCATCTCATCGCGTTCCCGTTTGGGGATGCCGCCATGCAGGAACAGCGGCGGCGAGCCGTAACGTTTCGCCAGCCTGCTGACCAGCAGCTCGCCCATCGCCACATATTGGGTGAAAATAAGTGCGGATTCCCCAAGTTCGGCAATGCTGTCCAGCACCTCGAACATCACATCCATTTTGCCGGAATGCTCACTGCGTTGGGTCCGGCCCTCCTCCTTGCGGTACAGCTGTGGATGGTCGCATATTTGCTTCAGCTTGGTCAATGAAGACAATACCAGCCCCCGGCGGGCCATGCCGGAGCGTTCCCCGATGACACCGAGCATTTCATCCACTACACCCTGATACAGCGCCGCCTGCGTTTCTGTAAGCGGACAATAAGACTTCAGCTCCAGCTTCTCCGGCAGATCCTTGGAAATGTCCGGATCACTCTTGAGCCGCCGCAGCAGGAAAGGCGAGACGAGGCGGTGCAGCTCCCGCAGCCGCTCTCCGCCTTCACCGGATACATACCGCTGGCGGAACGAATGATAAGTCCCCAGATACCCCGGATTCAAAAAGTGAAAAATGGACCACAGCTCGCCAAGCCGGTTCTCTACTGGTGTGCCTGTCATCGCAATTCGATGCGGTGCTGACAGCTTCATCACACTCTGTGCCTGCTTGGTGCGGTGATTCTTGATATACTGCGCTTCATCCAGCACAACGGTCGACCAACGGACTCCAGCGAGATCCTCGCTGTCCCGGCCTGCGAGATGATAAGTGGTCAGCACGATTTCATGGCTGGTGGCCAAGTCGATGAAGCCTTCCCCGCGAACCCGTCTTCCCCCGTGGTGAATATGCACACTCAGAGATGGTGCGAAACGCTGCAGCTCCCGCTGCCAGTTGCCAAGCAGCGAGGTCGGGCAGAGAATCAGCACCGGCTCACGCTTCTCCTCCGGCGGAGCAGTCAGGGCACGGTCTAGCAGACAGGTGATGACCTGCACCGTCTTCCCGAGGCCCATGTCATCGGCAAGGCACACACCAAAGCCGAGACCGCTAAGCGCAGCCAGCCATTGAAAGCCGCGCTCCTGATAAGGTCTAAGCGTTCCATGAAGACCCTGTGGCACAGAACGCAGCGGAAGGCCCCGCAGAACATCGCCATGCATGAGCGAAGCGAGCATGCCGGAGGTTTCCATGCCGGTCACCGACATTCCCTTCCAGAGCCGCTCGTCACCATCCTCGGCCTCCAGACGCATCCAGTCCGCCGCCGACATTTCTCCGCTTTCGTTGCGCTTCATATATCTCAGAACCTGGCGGATCTCCTTCGGATCGACTTCAATCCATTCTCCCCGGAAGCGTACAAAAGGCACTCCGGCCTCCACCAGCGCATTCAGCTCTTCCTCGCTGATCGTATTATCGCCCAGCGAGGCCTCAATGCGGAAGGAAATCAGCTCTTCCATGCCAAGGGAAGGCTGGGTTGAACCATCTATGCTGCCGCCGGGCGGCTGCATCTTCATCTTCATTCCGATCCGCCGCCGGCCTTCACGGCTCCAGCGGGATGGCATCTGCACTGTAATTCCCCGCTCCCGCAGCTGCTGCACGCTCTCCTTCAGAAAGAAATAGACGCGGTCCGGCTCCAGTTGAACTCCATCCGGAGCCGGTCCGGCTAGCGCACGCTCAATATCCGGTGATATTTTCGCGGCCCGGCCGAGTGCAGCCAGCAGCTGCTGCTGAATATTGCGGTAGCGCTTGCCCCATAAAGTGAACTCCCGTTCCCTGCTGCTCCAGATCGCCGCCGCAGGAATCCAGAATTCTCCTTCCTCCCGGTTCTCCGCCCAGAAGGTTAAATTCCAGGCATCGCCTTCGTTCGCAGGCGGCTCCAGGCGCAGACCCAGACTAAGCTGGCCGCTGTGGACCTCCTCCGCCCCGGAGTTCGGAATCTCATTCTCAGCCGTACCGTTTACAGCAGCAAGGAGGTCCGCCACCTCGGCCGGAGTCCCCTGCACCGGGATATCACGGCTGCCGGTGAGCAGGCTGTTCCACCACAGCTCGGTCAGCGGTGAATAACCACGGCGATAATTCGCTTTGAATGGCCCCAGCTCGCTTTCCATTCCCGCAATAACCTTTTTGATCTCGGCGGTCATTACAGCCTGCAGAAAAGAATACAGCACATAAGCTCCCGCTTCTTCACGCGACGACAAGTCCCCCTCCTCCGCAACATGGGTTCCCAGTGCCAGCACCGGCATGGAAGCTGCCATCTGCAGAAAGAAATCCTTGTCTGACTCCTGCCGAAAGGCCGGAGACCAGCAGGCCGCAGCGGCTTGTTCTCCCCCGCGGCGGCGCGAGCCTATAGGCCTTGGCGGCATTGCACCGGGCACAATCCCGCCTGTGCCCATCAGTTCAAGGGCAAAACGGGCCGCAGCCGCCCAATAGCGCAGTTCTCCGCCAGGCTCCACTCCCTGTGCACGGCACATTTCCTCGTCCCAGGCCAGCAGCAGCTCAAAGGCGTCCTTCGGGGCCAGGGCAAGCCCTTCCAGCGTGCGTCCAGGCAGTCGCCGCGATGTCCTCCCTTCCGCAGAGGCAGCAGCCGGATACTTCACTTCCGCCAGCCGCAGCGCAGCACCCGCAAAAGGACGTCCTCCTCCCCGAAGCTCCAGCCGTTTGACCACACGTGTCCATGCGTCAACTTTCGGCTCTGAAGTTTCGCCAGAGAAGCAGAATAATACGTCCCCTAACCATATTGCATACAGATGCTTAATCATTGGTGATCTCCTGTCTTTTTATGCAAACAGAAAGCGTCAGCCGGTTCCGCCAGAAGAAACGGCTTCGCCCTAAAGGACGGAATCCGTTTCTAACCTTGCAGAAGGCTGAATCCTTCTCCGCGAGAAATATATTTTTAAGCTGAATCAACAGATGTGAACCCTAACGAGAAACATAATCCCCATTATTCCAGAAGTTTTTTTCTTCATCCCTTCATCTTATACGAAAAAGTCCTGATTTAAAAACGTTTCTGTATATTTTCTGCAGATTTTATATTCCGGCACCGTCCGTAATTGAAAAAAACCCGCCAGCAGGCGGGTTCAAGTCGTATCAAAGGGTTCTAAAGTGTTCCGTTTTCTGCTCCGCTACCTCCATCCGCAGCTCCCCGCCTTCCGGGTCATCGTCCACTTGAATAATTACCGCACCGCTCTTGCCATTGCGTGCCCAGCCCCGCCGTCCTTCCTTAAGCTGCTCCAGACTGATTTCGGAGAGTCCTTCCACCGATCGGGTGAAGAAAAACGGATAACAGAGCGCGAAGCGCAGCATCTCCCTGCGGGGCGTAAATTCACGGACTTCATAAGACCAGCCTATCCGCAATATCCCTGCTCCTCCGGCGGCCTGCACGTTGATTTGCGAATATTGCCCTCCTCTGTACCCGAAGCTGTGCCCGTCATCTTCATACAGGGTAAAGGCAGCCGAGAATCCTTCCTTGGCTTCCGCACCGTACAGGTGAAACACTACCGTTTCCTCTGTTTCTTCGAGTGCGTATTGTTTGAGCGGACCTTCGGCGACAAAACTTCCGGCCTTCACATACATCGGCATAATGTTTAGCGGTGCATCGGCGAGGATATGGCGTCCGCCCTCATGAACTTCACCATCCCAATAATCCAGCCAGCACCCTTCAGGCAGATACACCGAGCGATGCTCCGTATCCGGGCGGTAGACAGGGGCGATCAGCACATTTTCCCCGAGCAAAAATTGATCGCACAGGTTGGTCACATAGGGGTCGCGCGGATACTCCAGAATCAGCGGCCGGATCACAGGAAGCCCACAGGTTTCCGCCTCATGAAAAAGGTTGTAGATATGAGGCATCCAGCGGTAGCGCAGGCCGATGAATTCGCGGAGAATCCCTTCGACCTCCTCACCGAACGACCATGGCTCCTGGCGCAGGGTACCGATGGAGGAATGGTTGCGGCAATAGGGGAAGAAAACACCCATCTGTGTCCAGCGCACCAGAAGCTGTGCGGAGGTATGGTGGGCGAAGCCGCCGATATCCGGCCCGGAGAAGGCCAGCCCCGAGAGTCCCATATTGAGCACCATAGGTATCGCCATCGCCATATGCTCCCAGAAGCTGCGGTTATCCCCCGTCCATACCGCGGCGTAACGCTGTATCCCGGCATAACCGGCCCGGGTCAGCACAAAGGGGCGCTCTCCCCCCATATGCTCCGCCAAGCCTTCATAGGTTGCCTTGGACATCATCATCCCATACAGGTTATGGTATTCCTCATGTGTGATCGGATGCCCGTTGTTGAAATGCATCACATCCAGATCCATCGTTTTGCTCTCATTAAACACCGCCGGCTCGTTCATATCATTCCAGATTCCGTCAATGCCGAGGTCGGTATAGTATTTATGCAGATCGCCCCACCATTCAGCCGTCCGGCTGTCGCTGAAATCAGGGAAGGCACTGATGCCCGGCCACACCTCGCCGAAGAATATATCGCCTTCCAGCCTGCGGCAGAAATGCTTTTCGAGAACCCCCTGCTTGTACACCTCGTAATTGGGGTCTTTCTTGACGCCGGGATCAACAATCGGTACGATCCGCACACCGAGCTCCTTCAGCTCCGATATCATCTTTTCCGGCTCGGGAAAGTTAACAGGATCAAAGGTGAAGACACGGTATTCATCCATATAATGAATATCCAGATAAATGACGTCGCAGGGAATCTTCTTCTCACGGAAGGTCCGGGCGAGCTGCAGCACCTCCTGCTGGTTCATATAGCTATAACGCGACTGGTGATAGCCGATCGCCCATTTAGGCGGAAGCGCAATCCGTCCGGACAGCGAAGTGTATCTTGTTACAACATCCTTCATTTCGGGACCATTGATAAAGTAGATATCATAAGCTCCAGTGGAGCAGCCGATCGTAAAAGCAACCCCATGGGACCGCATATCAAAATCGCTCCGGCCCGTATTGTCGAGAAATAATCCGTAGGAGAGGTCGCCATGCATATGAATAATCAGTGGAATGGACTCATACAGGGCTTCTATCTCCGGCAAATGTGGCGCAAATACATCGGTGTTCCAGTTCGTATAACGCTCCCCGCGTTTGTCTAGAAAGCTGGATTTCTCCCCCAGCCCGTAAAAATGCGAATCCGGCTGCATATCATACTCGGCATGACTGGCCCCGCGCGGATTCCAGCTTGTCAGGTTCTGCTGCATGATGACCTTGCCCTCAATATTTTCCACACGGAGAAGAAAAGAGGTTTTCTCAAGGATCAGCCGAATCGCGCTGGTAGTGAAGATCAGTGCATCCTCTGTCTCCTCCACCGGGAACAAATGCGGCACACAGCTCTCCGCCAGCACTGCCGCAGATGTTGTCAGATCCGGAACGCTGCTGCGAAACACCTTCATCCGGAACATTTCATCATTCAAAAAGACAAATACAATCCCGCCGCGCTCCCCGCGGACGATATAAATATTCTCTGAACGTTCCCAGGATTCAATGCTCCCAGGGGTATTCCAGGTTTCCTTCATAACAAGTGGACCCATTTTTTCGGGACGTATTGCTTCGCTGCTCTCCATCGCCTCTTATCCCCCTCCGGCTGTTGCCGCCTTGTTAGAATTTCCTATTCTACTTCTATTACCCCGCTTGTGCGGACGGCTATCCGCAGCTTTATGACCTGCAGGTCATTTTTTTGGGTAATATAGTCTTAACCGCTGATAAAGCGGGTATATTCTATGTAGACTCAGACTTCACCGTTATACAATTTACTTAAGTATCCTACCTATTTCACACCGGCCGGTTATGCTTTTTCCATCTGGTCGCTGATCTATCTCCTGCTCGCCGGTTTTATCGTATATCAATTCCGCGGGAGCACCGGGTCACGGGATTCGGTTAACTCTTTGGGCATTTGGTTTGTGCTGAGCTGCGTCTTTAATATGGGCTGGCTGTTCCTCTGGCATTATCTTTACATCGAGCTGTCGCTGGTTGTCATGGTGCTCATGCTGATTACACTAATCGTCATCTATCGTAAAACCCGCAGCGTCACCGATCCGGCTGCAGGGGAAAAATGGCTGATCAAGCTGCCCTTCAGTATTTATCTCGGCTGGATCTCGGTTGCCACAATTGTAAATGTCAGTGTCGTGCTGGAGAAGAACAACTGGGACGGATTCGGACTCAGTGCTCCCGCCTGGGCAGTTATCATGCTCTGCGTAGGCGTACTGCTTGCTGTAATGGTCAGTTTCCCTCACCGGGACAGCATTTATCCACTGGTCTTCGTCTGGGCGTTTATCGCGATTGCCCTTGAGCACAGAGACACCGGAAATGTATTCGTGACCGCTTCAGCGGCGGCAGGACTCCTGCTGCTCTACAGCATTTGGCTGACGTTTACTTTGCGCCGCCGGAGCAGATATTGACGTGTGGTTCCCGGAGTTTCAACAACAGACTGTTTACAGCCCATTCACTGGTCAAAAAAAAACCCGTTGCCTGCTCGTACCGGCAACGGGTTGTTAAATTCATTTGATTTCGTTCAGTTAGCTATCGTAATTAACAACTATAAGGCCCATTATTTCTTGCGCGCTACCGCTTCAATCTCCACAAGACCATCCTTCGGCAGTCGGGCAACTTCAACCGCACTGCGGGCAGGATAAGGTTCTGTAAAGAAACTGCTGTACACTTCATTCACAGCTGCAAAGTCATTCATATCCTTGAGATACACGGTCGTCTTCACAACATGATCCAGCGTTGCGCCGGCCTCTTCCAGAATGGCCTGAACGTTGCTTAGCGACTGGCGTGCCTGCTCCTGTACACTTTCCGCAAGTTCTCCTGTTTCCGGATTCAGACCCAGCTGTCCTGAAGTATATACCCAGTTTCCGGCTACAATCGCCTGACTATATGGCCCGATGGCTCCTGGGGCTTTGGTTGTAGCAACCTGTTTTTTACTCATGATACGCTCCTCCTGTGGGTACACGACATTAATGTCATGATGTACATATGAATTTATGTCCCATTGTACGTGCTGCACTCTGTTTAATGCAAACTTTCCCTTCTAGCGGCGACCAATAACATGTATCACATCATTGGGATAAACATGTACGCCGCCTGTGTTGGCAAGTGCAATATTCACCATTGCTTTCGCCACTTTGGCACCGGGGATAGCCCGGTACTTCGCTGCTTTGCCGACCATCGCAAAATCAAGTGCCTTCATCAGCACGGCAGCAGCACGTTCTCCCAGCCTGAATTCCTGACGTTCTCCCAGCAGCAGCGAGGGCCTGAACAGGTGCAGGCCATGAAACCCGGCGGCGATTAACCCCTCTTCCGTCCGGCCCTTGGTACGGCTGTAGAAATTGCGGGATTTGGCGCTGGCCCCCATGGAGGAAACCGCCAGAAACTGCCTCACACCGCATTCTTTGGCAAGTGCAGCGGCCGCAAGCGGATACTGCAAATCCACACGTTCAAATTGCTCCTGTGAGCCTGCTTTTTTAATCGTGGTGCCCAGGCAGCAGAAGACAGCATAGGCTCCGCTGAATTGTTCCTTATATTGCCCAAGCTTTTCCCAGTCAATACTGGTTTGCTTCAGCTTGGGATGCTGCAGCTCCAGCGGACGGCGGACCAGCACCCGGACCTCATCCCAATCCCCGGTTAGCAGTTCCTCGGTAACTGCCTTGCCTACCAAACCGGTCGCTCCCAGCACTACGGCTATTCTAGTCACGTAATCCCTCCTTTGCTGTGGCACTGCAAATGTATATATGATAAGTCTATTCATCTCTGAGAATACGGCGTCCCAGCAGCAGCGCCAGGGCGATCATCAGCACCCCGACAACGAGCTGCATGCCATAGACCTGCGTCCAGCGGGGCCACTCTGCGATCCATTCGTAAATTCTGCCCCCGATCAACGGCCCGAAAAAAGCAGCCAGACCTGTAAGCGCCGCATACATTGCCATATACATTGGACGTTCCTTTTTCGGCGTATCCCCGATAATGAAGTTAAAGGCCAGCTGGTTGAAGCCGCCTACCCCCATGCCGAATACGATATGGGCCGCAAACAGAACCGGGAGCATCGGGAGAACGGAGAGCATTCCCCACAGCAGCGAGGATGCCGCGATAATCGGCAGCGTCCAGAGCAGCAGGCGCTTATTGCTGTATTTTGCATTCAAATTGCCCCACACGTAAAAGCTGGCCATCATAAAGAGGGTCTGCGACACATTGAGCAGCGACAAGGTCTCATAATTGATATGGAGAAGCTGCAGCATCACATAGGAATAAAGCGGAACCGTAAGGTTCTGCAGCAGCAGCCAGGCGGAAAGAAATAAGGTTGATTTCATAAACAGCGTATCATGTAGCGGTTTCCTGAACATCGGCAGAAAGTCCTTCTCCTCTGATTTCTCAAAAGGCACATCCGGATAGAAGAAGAACACGATGATGTTCGAAATAGAGAATATCCATACCACGATATATAAAATAAGGAAGCCATGCCCGCCGGGATACCGGTCAAGAACAATCCCGCCGCCATACATCACAAGGCTCCCCAAAGCGTTCAGGAAGGTGTTGCGGATGCCAAAATACCGGCCTCTCACACGGGCAGGGACGAGATCGCTGATGACTGAGCTCCACAGCACACCACCCGCCGTGTTAGCAATGAAAGCGATTGTATATAACACTATAAATGCAATAACCCAATGCTCTTTAGGAAATATGAACGGTACAAGTCCCGTTGAACCCCACAGCAGTCTGTGCAAGCCGATAAAAGTTACCATAGCCCACTTGCGGCTTGGCAGCTTCTGAATCAGAAAGGCTACACCGATTTGTGCAACATTGACCAGGGTAGTAAGCGCCAGCACAAAACCAATCTGGCTGGAAGTGGCTCCTAAATATAATAGAAAGCCGGTCAGAAACTGACCTTGCAGCAGCACCTGGAAGATAGTAGACGGTATCCCCTCGAATGTAGCAATCTGCAGATTCTTGCGTTGTACCGAGGCTTTGCGGATACGCTTTGGGCGAATACCGGGCAGCCTGTTTCTCATGATGTTCATGGGGGGTATTAACACTCCTTAGATGCGGCGTTTGCTTCATTCTACTCCGCATCATCGTCCTGTCAATACACCAAAATCACAAATTAAATTGGAGCAGAAATCCACCGCAGCGCGGAGCCTTACAAGGGCAAATAAAGGGAGAATTGACTGCCCTTATCCTCCTGGCTCTGTAAAGTGATGAATCCGCCAAGCAGCCTGGCCAGATCATTGCTGATGGACAGTCCCAGCCCTGTTCCGCCATATTTTCGTCCAATGGTCTGATCTGCCTGCTGAAAGGCTTCGAAGATGATATCATGCTTCTCCGCGGCTATTCCGATGCCGCTGTCTTCCACATCAAAAACAATCCAGCGCCGTTCGAGCGCCCCCTCCTTACGCTCCAGTGTACGGATGTTTAAGGAGACATGCCCTGACACTGTGAACTTAATGGCATTGGAGAGCAGGTTACGGAGAATCTGCTGCACCCGCTGGGGGTCTGAATGAATGACCAGAGGCACGTCATCATGCAGTGCGATGTTGAACTCCAGCCCCTTTTGTCTGGCTGATACACTAAACTGCATAGCCAGCAGTTCAGGAATTTCACTGACATTCAAATCTTCCTTAAGAATATCAAGCTTGCCTGCCTCTACCTTCGACATGTCCAGAATATCATTGATCAGCGTCAGCAAATCCTCCCCCGAACGGTGAACGATCCCGGCATATTCGGCCATTTCCTCCGGAGTCAGCGATGCCTCATTTTCTTCTATTAATTGCGAAAGATTAATGATACTGTTCAGCGGTGTTCTAAGCTCATGCGACATATTAGCCAGAAACTCAGACTTGTACTGGGAGGCCATCATCAGCTGCTCAGCTCTCTTCTCCAATACGATCTTATTCTTATGCAGCTCCTCCGTCTGGGCAGAGAGCAGCTCATTCGCTCTGACAACCTGTCCGTTACGCATCAGCTCTAATTGGAAGTCACGGATAATTAGCGCGAAAAGTATGCTTAGACCCAGCCCGGCGGGCAACGTAACCGGCATGATATCCGTTATGTATTCCCGGGCAGGTATAACTCCAAAAATGGTGATATTGATTACGTTCATTAGGTTAACTACGATAATAGTGACTAACCCTTTGTTCATCATGGAAGTAGTGGTACGCCGTATCCAGAAGCCCAGGCCCGCGCAGACGAAACCCAGGATAGATAAATTCAGCACTCCTACCACTGCTGCTTCATTAATGCCGAAGGTTAACCTCGTGAGCCCGGTTCCTACACCAATAATAATAAGGATGAAGGGATGCGGGTAAGCCAGAGTAGAAATAATGAGCGGCACAAAACGCAAATCAAAGATAACGTGCTCTTCCAGTCTGTACCCGAAGAAGGAACTGATCCAGCCGGCAAAGATAGCCAGCAGCACCCAACTAACCTTTTTAACCCGTTCCGGAGCATATGTAATTGTGTGTTTGTATATTAAATTCGCCAGATAAGCCAATGTTATGAGAAGGGCTGTGTTCATAAAAAATATTTTCAAATACTCCATAGCTTCACTCCTACATCATTTACGTAATAGCAAACATCTTATCTATACTATCACAGTGGTGGATTGAATTCATGAAACTACAGCTCTATTACTGTATATCCGGACAGTGCGCACAAGCTAGTTTCTTACAATTAAAGAAGACCGCAAATGAACAGGAGCGCAAATCAAATGCGATTTGCGCTCCTGTCTTCCAGCTCTATAGTAGGCTCTTCCAGGTCATATTCGGGCTTGTGTCCACATCTCTGCATCCGGATTTGTCCATAAGACACCGCCTCTTCATGAATATGGACTACCCTTTCATGAGGCCTGATTGTCTGCTAGCTGCGGAACGACTTCTCCCAGCTGTTATATTCCGCCTCTGCGGCATCCTTGGTATGTCCGTAACGTTCCTGCAATTTACCGACCAATTTATCCTTCTCTCCGTCAATTACGTCAAGATCATCGTCAGTAAGCTTGCCCCATTGCTTTTTGGCTTCACCTTTAAGCTGCAGCCATTTTCCTTTAACCACATTGTTATCCATTACATGTCATCTCCTTAGCCTTATTTAGGTATCATTTAGAAGCTCATGTCTAGTAAATACTTAACCGTGCTCCCCGGATATGAATCTGGACAGTCTGCGGAATGAAGTCGTATTTTGTCACATAATAGTCTTTTAAAATAGGTATCAATATATTATTAAAATTGATATAATCCAGATGTAAATTAATTTTTTGCTCATTAAGTGATTATTTTCACATGATTTTCCCTTCCCTTGTGCTAAAATGCCATCGAAGTAGAAACAAGATGTCTAAATTTTTTTATAATGCTGACCGATATATGTCAAGGTAATGCTACAATTAGGGTCTAAAGCCTTGGGTACACGTGACATATGTCATTTATAAAGTGATTTTTGTCACTTCCAACGACTATTAAAATGTTTTACATTTTAATATATATATTTTAAACTATTTTTGGAGGTCATATCAAATGAAAAAAGCTTCTGTAATCTTGTCGAGCGCTCTTGTACTCGGTACTCTGCTCGCAGGTTGTGGCAACAACAATGATGCTAACAACGCTGCACCAACTAATGCTCCTGTAGAATCTACTGCACCAGCTACCAACTCCGGCAGCAACACTGCTGGAACAGAGACTGGAAAATACAAGGACGGTACTTACTTCGGAACTATTGAAGCTGATGCAGAAACCGGCTGGCAAACTTACGCCCTGTTGACTGTAGAAGGCGGAAAAATCACCAAAGCGGATTGGAATGCTTTTAACGTTAAAAATGCAGGCGATCTGAAGAAAAAAGTTTCTGAAGATGGTAAATATGGTTTGGTTGAAAAGGGCGGCGCTCAATCCGAATGGCATGAACAAGCAGTTAAAGCCGAAGCTTACCTGATCGAAAAACAAGATCCTGCAGCAATCACTGTTGATGCTGAAGGACATACAGATGCAATCTCCGGTGTATCCGTACATGTAAATGACTTTGTCGCTGCTGCTCAAGCTGCACTTGCTGCCGGTCCTGCCGAAGCTGGTGCTTACAAAGATGGCGGATATCATGCAGAAGGCGAAATGGATAAAGAATCCGGCTGGAAATCCACAGTTGACCTGACTGTTGCAAACGGAAATGTTGTTGCTGTTAAATTCAGCGGTTTGAATGCTGCTGGCGACGATAAGAAACAATTCTCTGTAGACGGCAAATACGGCATGAAAGCCGGCGGTGCTTCTGCTGAATGGCATGAAGAAATCGCATTGGCTGAAAAGTATTTCCTTGAAAACAAAGGTGCTGCTCCTACTTTGGATGCCGAAGGTAAAACAGATGCCATTTCCGGCGTATCCATCCACGTAGGCGAATACTTTACACTGGCAGAAAAAGCACTCGAAGGCGCGAAATAATAATTCGCACTCCTCTTGCAGCTAATCAGACGAATGAGGTGAGTTTCTCTTGAAGAAAATAGTCATTTTGGGCGGCGGCTACGGCGGCGTACTCACGGCTAAGAAACTGGCAAAGAAATTTAAGAACGACAAAGATGTAGAAATTAAACTGATCGACCGGAATCCCTATCACACTCTATTGACTGAGCTGCATGAGGTTTCAGCGAACCGCGCGCCCGAGGATTCAATTAAGATTGATCTGAAGAAAATCTTTGCAGGTCTTAAAGTAGATGTAGTTCTTGATGAGATCAGCAACATTGATTTCAAGAACAAGAAGCTTAAATCCGACAAAGCTACCTATGCTTATGATTACCTGGTAATCGGCACAGGCAGCAAACCTACTTTCTTCGGGATACCGGGAGCTGAAGAGAATACCTTCTCCTTCTGGTCCTATGACGACGCGGTTGCGCTCAAACGTCAAATCCGCGACATGTATACCAAAGCGGCTCAAGAAAAAAATGCGGCTGTACGCCGTTCCATGCTGACCTTCGTTATTATCGGCGCCGGCTTTACGGGTGTCGAGCTGGTTGGGGAAATGGCCGAACAACGCGAAGAATTGTGCAAAGAGTTCTACATCGACCCATCTGAAGTGCGGCTGATTGTAGCCGATATGGCTCCTAAGATCCTGCCTATCCTGCCGGATAAGCTGATACAGAAAGCAGAAGCCCGCCTTCGCAAGATGAATGTAGAAATCGTTACAGGCGCCAAGATCACCGAGGTAGGCAAAGGCAGTGTAGCTCTCGGTGAGAAAAACATCGTGGATGCACAGACCATCGTCTGGACAGCAGGTGTTGAAGGCTCGGAAATCGTTGGCAACCTTGAAGTTCAGCAACAAGGACGCAAGCGGATTGTAACGAATGAAAACCTTGAAAGTGTAGACCACAAGAACGTATACGTTGTAGGGGATAACATCTTCTTCATCCCTGAAGGCGAAACACGTCCTGTACCGCAAATGGTTGAGAACGCCGAACAAGCAGCTCCAGTCATTGCCGGCAACATTACCGCCGACATCAAAGGAACTGCCAAGAAGGCTTACAAACCAGGTTTCCACGGTACAATGGTTTCCATAGGCAGCCGCTACGGTGTGGCCAACGTCGGCCTCCCAGGCAAGCTGTTTATGCTTACCGGCTTTATGGCTATGCTCTCCAAACACTTTATCAATATGTTCTACCTGTCCCAGGTTGTTGGTTTCAACAAAGTCTGGACTTATATGATGCATGAGTTCTTCCATGTGGAAAACCGCAAGAGCTTCCTCGGCGGCCACTTCTCCAAACGTTCGCCGAACTTCTGGCTCGTTCCGCTCCGCATGCTTCTCGGGGGCATGTGGCTGTATGAAGGTATCGACAAGATGAAGAAGATATGGGAAGATCCGGATAAGATTTTCTTGATCCCTGCAGCACCATTCGCTACAGATGCCGCATCATCGGCCAGCGTTGCCGTTGATGCTGTAAAAGATACAGTAGATGCACAGTCAGCTGCTTCTGCAGTTACGACAGCCAAAGAAGCGGTTGAAGCTTTGCCGGTTCCAGGCTTCGTATATGATATTACGAACTGGTTCATGGATCTAATGTTCTACAACAATGACGGAACTTATACGTTCCTGGCTAAATGGTTCCAAATCGGTATGGTTTGTGCCGAAATCGTCTTTGGTATTATGCTTATCGTAGGTCTGTTCACAGCAATTGCTTCGATCGCTACCATCGGTATGGCCGTCATGATCTGGTCTACGAAGATGGCGTCGACGGAAATGCTCTGGTATGTTGGTGCGGCAATCGCCACAATCGGCGGATCCGGCAGCATCTTCGGTCTGGATTACTACGTTCTTCCTTGGCTCAAAAAACAGTGGAAAAGGATACCGCTCGTCCGGCGATGGTATCTGTATACCGACTGACGTTAGGCAGGAATGAAATACCGCTGCAGTTGAATATGATGTTCATAAGAGTAATGTGTCCCTAGGACACATTACTCTCCTTATTTACACAGGTGAAAGTATCTTTCACGTCCTAATTTGTATTTCCAGCAAGCAGGCAATGATTCAAGCAAACGCCTGTCTTTGTTTTAAACAATGGTTTTGTAGGGATAATCAAGGCTATGGTTTCTTCCGGCAAAACCGACAAGAAGGAGAGAATATGGTGAACAAACAACTCATTGAAGATACCTTCCGGCTATTGCAGACTGAAATGTCACCGATTGCCGGAATTCAATTGCATCTCTCTCCGGCAGAATGTGAGCAGCTGCTCCCGGTACTGGACCGCCATGATCTGGAATATAACCGCAAAGTCCATTTGCTAGGTATTTACACGATTCTTACCATGGCGGCAAGGCGCCATATGGAATGTGTCCCACATCATCCCGACCTGACCCGCAACATTTTGGATGGAGACTACTTATACAGCTTCTACCTTCAGTTTGCGGTGAAATGCCGCGAGCTGGATCTGGTTGCATATTTGGCTCCCTCAATCAAAAAAATGCAGATACGGCGTGCAAATGGAGACTTCACGGATCAAAATCCGGCTGCGGGAATTGAAGAATTCCTTCTCCAAGAGCAAAGGCAGCAGAACCGCACAAGCAAAGCCATTTGACAGGTGGGAATCTTACTATGAAGCTGCATGAAGCCTTGAATATAGACATTAATGAAATTAACCGCGAAATTGAAAATCTTGTAGCCCGTGACCGGGATGTGCCCAAAAAGTCACAGCTGGCCCAGAGTATTCTTGAGCTGATCGGCTCAGGCGGGAAACGCCTGCGTCCGCTGATGGTCATTGTGGGCAGCCGGTTCGGACGCAAGTCCCCAGGCCGCAGAGCGCTGCAATTATCCGCTGCTGCCGAGTTTATTCACGCGGCCTCTTTAATTCATGATGATATCATTGACGATGCAGAGCTTCGGCGGGGCGGGGCAGCGCTTCATACCAAAACCGGTGTATTATCCGCTGTGCATATCGGAAACTATATGTCCGCCCGCGTCATTGAGCTCTTAAGCAAATACACAGGTGACAAAAACCGCTACGTCCATGATCTATCCTCCGTAGCCACCGCTCAATTATGCCTGGGTGAATACCAGCAAATGGAGCATGCCTACGATTATGAGCTGACGTTTGAGCAGTACCTGGAGAAATCGCGCAATAAAACAGCGCTGCTGATGGCTACCTGCCTCAGGGTAGGCGCACTGTCCGCTGAAAGCACTGAAGAAGTGGCGAATCTTCTCTATGCCTTCGGTGAAGCGCTCGGAATGTCGTTCCAGATCCAGGATGATCTCTTAGACTTCACCCAATCTGCCGAGGTGCTTGGTAAACCGGCCGGAAGCGACCTGCGCAACGGTCAGGTAACCCTGCCCACCCTCTTTGCACTGCAGGACCCGGAGCTGGCCCCTCTCATCCGCAGGATCGGCCCCGGCTCATCCGGGAAGGAAGTCGCCGAGGTACTGGAGCTGATCAACCGCAGCGATGCCTTGTCCCGCACAGAGGACGTCAGCCAGAATTACCTGGATCAAGCCTCAGCCATAGTGCAGCAACTTTCCGGTTATCCGGCTAATGCCGACCTGGAGACGCTGCTGCAGTATTTTGCGGGACGTGACCGCTGAACTCCGGTTTAGAGATCCAATGGATGCTGAATAGAGCAAGCCAATTCCCTAAATACTATGTCCACATACAAAAGAGAGCCTCACAGCGGGCTCTCTTTTGTATGTATTCAACTGTCATGCTATTCTTCTTGGTGCTGTGATTAACTATCGGACTCCAGCGAAGTTATTTCGAGAATTAACTCAATATCCGCGCTCTATCGGACCGTAGTGCAGTTACTTTGCATTTTCGAAGCCCATCTTGCTGCTTTCTGCAGGAATAAGGTCTCTCCAGTCCGCGTGCAAAGGAAATGAGCTAAGATCAGGTGAATAGCGTCTCCCTAGTCCGAAACAGGAGTAAAGGAAAGCTGTCTGCTTTGAATCCTTCTTGCCCACGCAAAAAAAGCGCGTCAGCCTAAGCTTTCCGCGCTCTTCTGCCACCCCCCCGCTGGGTAGGCATGTTGTCTTTTTTGAAGTTAACTGCCGGAAAGGTTAGGACGGAACGGAGCGGAATTTTGGAACTGGAGAAGCGTCAGCGTTCGCCTTTAACCTCGGATTCCTACCGCGATAAGTGGTTCCAATCAGGGAATCCGAGGTTAACAGCGATCGGAAGTCCAAATATTCCGCGTAGTGCAGCTCCTAACCGCCCCACCACCTAGTTAACGTAAAAATAATCAATCAGCGTACACAGCAATATCACCATACTGATCACCTGATTCAAATTATAAGAAGCCACCTTCATCAGCTTCCGGTTCGACGGCTTGATGATCTTATGCTCTGCCATCAGAAGCAGCGTGGCAATACCGATGCCCACAAGATACATCCAGCCCAGATCACGCCAGAGATAGAGGAACAGCAGCAGCAGGATCATAATGAAATGCAGGCCTTTGGAGATCCGCAGTGCATTTTCGAGCCCGAAGAAGCTGGGAATCGACCACAACCCGTGCCGCCGGTCAAAGTCGATATCCTGAGTGCCGTAAATGATGTCAAAGCCGGCAATCCAGAGCATCACGACTGTACCAATCACAAACGGCGTAAAAGCGATATTTCCTGTCACGGCGAACCAGGCACCGATCGGTGCCGAGGCAATGACAAAGCCCAGGTACAGATGGCTGAGAAAGGTAAACCGTTTCGTGTAGGAGTAAGTAGAGATCAGGACAATAGCCACTGGCGACAGCAGCAGACAAAGCAAGTTCAGCATACCGGCAGCGACTATAAACAGAGCATAGTTGATGACAATGAACAGGATGACTTCCTTCTCCTCAAGCAGCCGCTGCGGCAGATGGCGGTGCGCCGTGCGCGGGTTCTGTTTGTCAAAGGTGCGGTCCACCAGCCGGTTAAAGGCGTTCGCGCCGTTGCGTGCTCCGATTAAGGCAATAAGCCCCCACAGCATCATATGGCCGGAGGGCCATCCCCCGGCAGCCCATACCATCGAGATGATCGCAAACGGCAGCGAAAAGAGCGTATGCGAGAACATAACCAGTTCGCTGAACATTTTCAGCTTGAGCGCGGTGGTTTTGAAAGCATTCAATATAACCATATCATTCTTCCTTCATCTTCATTTCCCGTGCCGCTGTGAGGCTTGAAGCAGCACTTCATTTAGTGCTTTTATCATACCATCAATATCTTCCGCTGTAACGATCAGCGGCGGTTGAAAGGCGAGAACATTACGGTTCACACCGTTTTTGCCGATCAAATAGCCACGGTCCTTCATCTCTTCCAGCACATCGTCCGTCAGCTCTGCCGCAGGAATGGCGTCGCTGCCTGCCAGCTCCGCCCCCAGCATCAAGCCGGTACCCCGCACATCGGAGATCAGTGCCGGATAACACTCCTGCAGCTGCTGCAGACCGCGCTTCAGCAGCTCCCCAAGCTCTGCCGCCCGCTCCGCCAGCCGTTCACCCTCAATATAATCCAATACGGCCAGTGCCGTAGCCGCTGAGACAGGATTGCCTCCGAAGGTGGAGGCTGAAGGCCGGTTCAACGAGGCGGCAATTTCATCCGTAGTCGCGAAGGCAGCCACCGGAACCCCGTTGCCCAGCGCCTTGGCCATGCTGATGATGTCGGGAACCACACCGAAATGCTCCATGGCGAACATGACTCCGGTGCGGCCGTAGCCGGTCTGAATCTCATCATCAATCAGCAGCACACCGTATTGGTCCAGCAGCGCCTTGACTTCGCGGAAATACCAGGAGACCGGCATAATCATGCCGCCATTGCCCTGAATCGGTTCGACGATCATCGCAGCAATGTGTTCCCCTTTCTCCTGCAGCACATGTTCGAGGTTCTGGAGCGACCGCGCCCCGGCCTCTTCCAGCGTAAGTTCAGGATCATACGGGCGTGCAATGAACGTTACATCCTCATCCAGATACTTGTCGGTTCTCCACATTTGGAGACCAGTGACGCTCATCGTAAGATTAGTCCGTCCGTGCAGCCCGCTTTCCAGGGCAATGAATCCTTTGCGTCTGGTATGCATTCGGGCCAGTAGCAAAGCCCCTTCATTGGCCTCTGAGCCGCTGTTGACGAAGAAGGTCCGGCGCAAGCTGCCCGGCAGCAGCTGTTCGAGCCGTTCCGCCAAGTCCACACCCGGCTGTGTAAGGTAGACCGTGGATGTGTGCTGGAGCTGCTGAAGCTGCTCGATCGTGCGGGCTGTAATCGCCGGGTTGCAGTGCCCACAGGCCACGACAGATACCCCGGCGAAAAAGTCCGTATATTGCTTGCCGTTCTCATCATAGACAAACTGCATGCTTCCGCGCACCAATTGCGGCGCATCACGGTAAAAGTGTGCGGTGCAGGGATAGAAATACTGCTTTCTTTTAGCGGCTACCCCATCTCTTCCAATGAATTGCTGTTGTTCCATCTATGGTCCCTCCCCTTCTGCTGCTCATCTATAACTCTCTTAATATGGAAAATAAATCAGTGCAATAGTTTGTGAAAAAAATAACTTATCACTCTAGCATATACTGTTAAAATTGCTATCCAGAAACACTTAAAAATTCAACTATCAATTAAACTGTAGCGAACCCAGGGTATACCCTGCATACACCGGCTTCAAACCGCCGAGCAGCTCTTGCTTTTCCAAAGAACCGTTGATTGCTGCCTGATAGGCCTTAATAATACCGCGCAGCTCTTCCACACTATAGGTCGCTCCTTCAATCCGCAAGCTGGCAATGCCAAGGCCCTTCATCTCCTCCACCATAGGCAGATAGCAAAGCTCCTTGGAGAACAGCAGGTGGCAGCGGCCATATTGGTCACGATACACCGGATTCTCACCTTTATCCGTCTTCAGCACAAGTACCTCATTGCTTACAAACAGGTTGTCTTCTTCACCAATCGGCTCCATTACCTCGGTATTCTCGAACAGATCATGCTCCATATACATCAGCGCCGGTGTGCCGTGAACGACAACTTCGAGCGGCAGCTCGCAGCCGGAGGTAAAGGATGCAAAATGCTCCATCGTCATTTCCGGTGAAACCGTTAGCTTAGCCAGTCCCAGTCCGGCATACAGCCCGGCAGAAAGATGGTTGTATACATTCAGATTGGCGTCCCCGATCATCGGGTATCCCGTCTGGGCGAAACGGCGAATCGCTCCAAGGTTCGTAATCAGCAGCCCGTCAATCGGCAGGCGTTCCCCGCTCAGCAGATGATCGTATTGATCAAAATGCAGCTCCGTCATCATCCGCGGCATCCCGAGGTAGAGCTTAGTCTTTCCTTTTAAGGCGCCAAGTTCCTTAATGTCCTGCTTCGTAAACGGACGGTCCGGCTCAAATACATCACCTGGCAGATATAAATGATCAACACCCAGCTCAAGCACCAAACGGGCCTGCTCCATATTATTCACGCGTACCGCAAGCTCCGGTTTACTTTGCTCACTGCGTCTGCCTTCCGCAAGCCGCTCGCGCAGCTGCATTACCCGGTCCACCGATAGCTCCCGCTCTGCAGTAGGTGTACTGAATACCTTGCCTGTACTGTAAAATTTGCCTGTACCTTCATAGCGGCGGTTGATGTTCGCCAGTCCCGGCTTGCCAAAAGCATACGCGGTGGAAAAGTCACGTTTCCGGTTTTGGTGCAGCATCTTGGTATCTACGGTACGGTCAAAACCGATTGGATCCTCAATATAACGGTCAATGGCTTCACCATAGCTGTTCGCGAGCATCACCATGAACTCTTTGTCGCGCATCCGGCCCTCAATTTTAAAAGAAGTAATGCCTGACTCAATCAGCTCCGGGAGATGCTCATACATGAACATGTCTTTGACAGCCAGCGGATATTCAGCCGGGAAGACATAGCCGTCTTTCTTGATCCGGTAATCCCAGCGGCAGGGCTTCATGCATTTGCCCCGGTTGCTGCTCATGCCGAAGACCTGGGAGCTGAAATAGCAGTTCGCCCCGTGCACAGAGCACATGTCTCCGTGAATGAAATACTCCAGCTCCATGCCGCTCCGCTGCCCCAGCAGCTTTGCCGTCTGCAAATCCATCTCACGCGAGGTGACCACCCGGCTTACCCCAAGATCACGCAGCGCATAAACCATCTCCAGATTGTGCACATTCATCATCACCGAGGCGTGAACCGGAAGCGTAAGCTCCATCTCGCGGATCAGCTCCAGCACAGCCATATCTTGAACGATCAGCGCATCGGGATGAACTCCGTCGAGAAAACGAAGATATTCTCTGGCTTCCTCCACATCATCCTCACTGAACAGGTTGTTTACCGTAATATATACTTTTTTGTCCAGGCTGTGGGCGATCGCAAGGGCTTCAATAATCTCCTCATGAGACAGGTTGTAGCCTTTGCGCATCATTCTCATGTTCAGCACAGGACCGCCAAAATAGACGGCGTCACATCCCGACTGCACCACTTCCTTGAAAATTTCAAACGTTCCCGCCGGTGCCAGCAGTTCGATTTCCTTGCCATTAAAATAACGTGCCATTTTTGTTTCCCCCTAAAATTACAATAATGCTACTGCAACTCCCATGATGATGAACATAGCGACAAAAACAGTATCGGCCCAGCCCCACCTGAGGCGGTGATACCGGCTGCGCGGCGCATCCATGCGGAACCCGCGGGCTTCCATGGAATAGACCAAATCCTGAGCGCGCCGGAAGGCGCTGGAGATTACCGGCACAAGCAGCGAGACGAGCATCCGCCCTTTTTCCTTAAGCGGCAGCTCCTTCAGGTCGGCTCCGCGTGAGGCTTGCGCCTTCATGATGATCTGCGATTCGTCAAGAATTGTCGGAATGAAGCGCAGGGCGATGCTGATCATCAGCGTAATCCGTTCCGGCGACAGCCCCAGCTTTTTGAACGGGGACAGGATGCCCTCCAGACCCCGGTTCAGCTTCGCAGGATTTGTAGTGAAGGTAAGCAAGGCCGTGAAGGTGATCAGGAAAAACATGCGGATGACGGAAAACGCGGCCAGCCGCAGCCCGCCTTCATGCAGCGAAAAGGAGCCGATAGAGAAAACTGCATCGCCCTCCTTAACAGTCAGGGCCTGAACGACAAAGATAAACAACATTAAATAACGCAGCGGCTTGGCCGCTTTGACGAAATATTTAAGCGATATTCGGGTTGATGCCATGACCGCTATCGAAAATACGGCCAGCAGCGCCATCGCCATCCATGAATGCGACAGTAAAATAACAACTAAATATAAGATCATCCCGATGATCTTGGCCCGGGCATCCAGCTTGTGCACCCAGGAGCCGGTCTCAATGCTGCGCCCGAGCAGCAGCCGATCATTCATAGCTATCCCTCTTTCCTGCAAGGCCCGGGCCCTCCGCTGCTCCAGGCAGCGAAGCAATCAGCTCGGCGAGGCTGCCCGCGGTCAACCGGGGCTTCTCCCCCGCAAGACCGAAGCGGTCGGCAACCGCCCGCCAGTAACGGAGCGACTGCGGCACCGTCAGGCCGCAGCGTTCCAGAATATCCGAATCGGCAGCAAGCTCCTGGCTACTGCCTTGAAAAGCCAGCTCGCCTTCCTTAAGCAGCACCCAGCGGTCGGCATAGGGAAGCAGCTCATCCATCCGGTGCGTCACGATGATAATTGTCCGGCCCTGCTCACGGCAGAGCCGCTCCAGCAGCCCGATCAGCTCCGCCCGGCTGATCGGGTCGAGTGTCGCTGTCGGTTCATCCAGCACAACGATATCAGGGTCCATGGCCAGCACCGAAGCGATGGCCGCCTTGCGCATCTGTCCGCCGCTTAGACGGAACGGATTGCGCTCCAGCAGTCCAAGATCGAGCCCCATGTCCGTCATCGCCTTGCGTGTGCGCTCTTTGGCTTCTTCAAGACTCATGCCAAAGTTAAGCGGGCCGAAGCACAGATCCTTCTCTACCGTCTCCTCGAACATCTGCTGCTCGGGAAACTGAAAGACCAGACCGACCCGGCGGCGCAGCGGCAGCAGCTTCGGAGATTTCTCGCCGGCGCGGATAGTCACATCAAGGACACTGACCGTCCCCTCCGTCGGCTTCAGAATTCCGTTGAACAGCTGCAGAAGTGTCGATTTCCCCGAACCGGTTGCCCCGGCAATGCCCACCATCGATCCACTGGGGATGTTAAGATTAATCCCGTGCAGTGCTGTCTGCCTCCAGAGGCTCCGGTCCGCGTAGGTGTAGCTTACTTGTTGTAGTTGTATGGCCATAATGTGTCTATAAGCTCCTTTTCACTGGCGGGAACATCCACCTTGATCCCCAGGTTCTGCAGTTCACGGACAAGCTGCCAAGGATACGGCTCCCGCAGGTGGCACTTCTCCAGAAGCTCTTCATTCCGGAACAATTCCGCAGGGGTGACATCTGCCGCCAGTCCGCCCCCGTGCAGGGCCAGCACACGATCCGAGGCCAGGATTTCATCGGCATCATGTGTAATCATGAGCAGGGTATAGTTCCCTTCTGCGCGCATATCCTGCAAAATGCCCATCAGCTCGTTCCGGCTTCCTTCGTCCAACATAGAAGAGGCCTCGTCAAAGATGACGATGCCTGGCTTCATGGCTAGAATGGAGGCAATGGCGACCCGCTGCTTCTGGCCGCCCGACAGCTCGCCGGGATGCTTGGCCAGCAGATGGCCGATCCCCAGTTTCATGGCATAGGATTTCAGCCGTTCCTCCATCTCCGCGTGGGGTAAACACAGCCCCTCCAGGCCGAATACGATGTCTTCCTCTACCGTTGCCCCGATAAACTGGTTGTCAGGGTTCTGGAACACCATGCCAATGCACTGACGGATCGTTCCAATATTCTCTTCCTGCAGCTTATGGCCGCAGATGAAGATATCTCCGCCACTTTTAGGCAGCAGGGCATTCAGCAGCTTGACCAGCGTTGATTTGCCGCAGCCGTTCGGTCCCACGATGCTTACCCATTCACCCTGCCGGATAGACAGTGTGATATTCTGGAGGATCGGGTGCTCGGGGTCATATCCAAACGATACGCCTGCCAGTGAGATCACTGGCGGTTCCGTTCCAGCTTCCAGCTCATTATTAAATTCATTCATGTTAGTCATCCTTCCCAGCTAGTGACCCGTTCCGCCCAAGAACTCTTCAAACAGCGATATTTTGGATAACGAGGCTACCACATACCGCACCGCGAAACCGACGACAATCCCCGTGACCACTCCGGTAATCAGCAGCATCGGAAAGTAGTAGAACGTGCTCGATGATTTCAACACTATGGAAGCGGCGAGCAGCTGCCCTGTGTTGTGAGCCAGTCCGCCGGCAATACTGATCCCAATGACACTGAGTCTTTTCCCGCCAAACCGGACGAGCAGGTACATGACTACAAAGCTGAACAACGAGCCGAACAAGCTGAACAGCAGACTTGAAAAGGTACCCAGCAAAAATGCGGTAAGCAAGGTCTTGAGGATTACCAGTACAAATGCGTCACGTGCGCGCAAAAAATAGATGCAGGTCAAAATCATAATGTTGGCAAATCCCAGCTTGGCACCGGGCATCAGCCCCATCCCTGCGAGTGGAATCTGAGCTTCCACAATACTCAGCACAACCGCCACCGCGGCAAAGAGCGCTACAATCACCGTTCTTTTCAGGGCTGTTGAAGACTCACTACTGGACATAGGCATCTATATCATCTCCTCCCGACGCGCCTGCAATTTCTACTAATACCCTGTGCGGCAAACAGACGATCGTCTGCTTGGGCAAGGTAATAAACCCAAAACCAAGACAAACCTTGTCGGGACAGTCAGCGTCATACATTTCAATACCATAATCATGCACTTTTAAAAGGTTATACCCGCGATCGGTACGGACTTCTACCGTTTGTTCTTCCTCTGTAAGTTGAACCGTCTTGAACAGCTTGCCGTCCACCATTATATTGGCCACAAGATTTTTCCCCGGGCCGCCTTTATCGTCTGAAAACCACCTCGGTGCAAGAAAAGCGAGAGCGGCAATGAGCACGATGGAAACCAGCAGCACATCTGCGCGTTTCATAAAATTCTCCCTTATTTTTTAATTAAAATCCAGACTTAATAATTATAACGGTCTACCCTCAATCCTTCAATGAATGTAGTCGTTAATTGTCGGTTTTAAAGATCAGTTCACAAAATAGGCACTCAACGAGAAGCGGATACCCCCATAAATTGGATGGTATCCGCTTCCGCAAGAAATATTAGGATAAACAGCAAGCAACCCCCTGCTTGCCCGTTTCACCCCGCCCTTCCGGGAACTTCCGCTTCTTCTGAACTTGCCGTCTTCCCGAAGTATGCCAGGAATAACCCGGCGAATTCAGGATCCCACTGGCTTCCTCTGCCCTGTTCCAGAATAGCCAGCGCCCGCTCATGATCCATCCCTTTCCGGTAGGGGCGGTCCGATGTCATGGCGTCGTAGGCATCGGCTACGGCAATGATTCTGCCATGCAGCGGGATGGACCTTCCGACAAGGCCATCCGGATAACCCTTGCCGTCGTAACGCTCATGATGTGAGCGGACTCCACTTATGTAAGGCGCCATCTTCTCCACAGGCTCAATCTGCCGCAGAATATTTTCCCCAAGCACCGGATGGCTCTTAATCTGATCAAATTCCTCATCCGTAAGATTTCCCTCTTTAAACAGGACATTGTCGGGCACACCGATTTTGCCGATATCATGCAGCAGAGCTGATTTCCGCAGGTCATCGAGCCTTTGACCCGTCAGTCCCGCCAATTGTCCAATAATGACCGAGTACTCCGCCACCCGCAGTGAGTGTCCCGCGGTATAGGAATCACGCGCATCCAGAGCCACGGCAAGTGTGGTGAAATAACTGTCCAGAAGCTGTCTATTCTGCTGTTCCCGGGCCTGAAGCCCCCGCACCATCATATTAAACCCGGCCACCAGCTTGGAGAATTCATCCGAATATTCATCCTGCACCTGCAAGAGGCGCCCGTCCTTGACGTTATTCATCGCCTTGTATAGTTCATTGATCGGATGTTGAACGCTGTTAGTCAGGAGCCAGGCGGCAATGGAGGAGAATAATGTGCCGACCATCAGCACCATCCCTGCCCAAGCCCAATAGCTCTGCAAGCCGGCAAGCGAACTGCTGTTGAGGCTGTCCATGCGGATATGTGTTGCCATGATAAAAAGAAACAGCGGGAATGTCCCGATCAGCATGCAGCTGATCAGAAATTTTGGGCGGATGGCTACAAAAACATGTCCTTCCAGCGAAAAGTCCACATTATACATATCCAAAGCGCGGTTTCTGAATTCTTTGATTAGCGGAATAATGGCCGAGCAGGTCAGGAAAAATTCGATCAGCGCATGCATGCACGCCACCAGAGTCGCCCCGACCATGGCCAGCAGCAGATAAAAATAAGGGAGGTTGATTAATCCGGTCTGGATCATCCAGAAGGTCATTAGGGCCGCCGGCAAGGATAACCCGAGAAGATGCGGGCCTAGAATCCGCTGTACTGCATTTCTGGGCATTCGGTGGGTATAGAGATATACTTCTTCCAGCATGGCCAGCGTAGGCTGCTGTTCTTTCATTGCAGTCCGTATCGGTTTGAGTTGATTCATGAATACACTGACTTCCGTGATTGCCATAATTGAAAAAGAGATCAGCAATACGATTAACAGGCGGGAATACTCCACCGCACTTATCTCCAGCGAAGAGAGCAGCAACAGGCTTCCCACGGCCAGCACACCAATCACGGAGCCAAAAAAATAATTTCTGATCTGCTTCTTCAAAAACACCCCGTAGATATTCATCTGTTCCCCCATTTCCAGCCTTACCCTGCTGCTTATATTCTACTTGCATTACTATATATTCCGTGATATAATAAAGTAATATTTGTTTTCGTGTATATACATCCCCATCAAGAAGATGTCAGGCCGATTGGTTACTTTCTATTTATTATCGGCATTTTGGACACAAAATCTTACGTTTTCTTGCATGACTCTTCCTTTTTATGAGACTAAATTCGAACATAGCATTCCGATTCACACTGGCGCGGTCACGGAGCCGCAAGGACAAAAGAGAGGTAGGGCTTTTGTCGTTTTGGAAGGATTATTCTCGCCATATGGCTGCTGGAAATAACAGGGAATTACGACACCCGTTTCGCTCACAAACGGCGGGGGATTAATATACGAGAAGATATGGACGTGCCGTTCCCCGTTGCAAGGAACGCTGCCATATGTGGAACATATAAGCGCCCGATCTCCGCAGCATGCGGAGATCGGGCGCGTCTACTTTCTAGGGGCTTAATCCAGAACTAATGTACATAACGGGCAACAAACTGGCTTACCTTGCTGATATATCCTGCCTTATCCGTATCATACGCAAGTCCATGCCCCGCTCCACGAACCATAAATTTCTCTTTTGGGCTTTACAAGGCACGAAAAAAATTACCTGCATCGCCATGGATAAACATTATCGGCACCTTTTCCTCACACCTGCCTCAGCACTGAGGCCTCCCCGAAGAAATTCCCAGCCCTCATCCGGGTAAAGAAAGGGCTTAGATCCTGTAAACCAATCAAATAATATACATATTTTACTATAATTGTGGTATTCTAGAAACGGTAAGCTTTTACAAATTTAATTGAGTCACAACTTCGGGATTTTTTTTAATTCAATTAAATAAGTTTAAGTTTTTATTGACTCTAAGGAGGGCATATGATTAAAAAAAGCAAAACAATAGCATTCATTTTTTTAGTACTTACACTGGCTTCAATTTTAGGATGTTCCTCATCTGGAGATGCTGATCTCGCGAAAGCTAACGAAAAAGTTAAGAAGCTTAGTCCTCTCACCGAAACACCCAAAATTGCCGGTTTGGATATTAAGGAAATAATTGTTAAAAAGGGATTAGAAACCGATAACCCCCCTCAAAATACAGTTATAATAACTTACACCGACAATACGGGTAAAAAAGAGAAAGCAGAAGCCTATGATAAAAGCATTGAGTTGCTTTATGGTCCATATGAGGGCGACAAAGTAGCTACACTTTCTGTAAGCGGCATTGAAGTAGAGTTTGCTAATAACATGAACACAAAAACTGTAAATGGTCTCGAGCTTCTCTATACAGACATAAATGATTCATTATTAATATATGCTCGTCATAATGGACTCTCGTACACTTATGAAGCTCAAATAACAAATAAATACACCAAAGATAAACAGTTCGAATTATTCTCAAAAGTAATCACTTACAATGAAACCGATTAGAACATCTTATCAATATGCTTCGCTCATCTTTAAAAGAATCATCTTTCTATCGTAAAGTACAAAGCGATAGAGAGATGATTCTTTAATGATCATGTGATTACATTGCGCAATACATCAACAGGTACATAACTAATACACTCGATCGACTCAGGGAATAAACACCCCCGAACGTAGGCGAGTCTACTTTCCGGGGGTTATTGGACTACTTCACGTACCGGTTAACAAACTCACTTACCTTGCTGATATATCCCGCCTTATCCGTATCATAAGCAAGTCCATGCCCTGCGCCATGCACTACAAACTTGTCCTTGGGGCTGCGGCATGCCTGGTACACTTTGTCCATCATGGCATAGGGTACGAACTTATCGGCATCACCATGGATGAACAAGATCGGCACCCGTGCCTTACGCACCTGCTTCAGCGCTGATGCCTCACCGAAGAAATAGCCTGCTTTCAGCCGGGTAATCAGACTGGCAATCTGCACGAAGGGAAAGCTTGGCAGATGATACATCCGCCAGAGCTGATAAGAGAGCTGTGCTTTGACTGAGCTATACCCGCAGTCGGCAACAACCGCCTTCACCTGCGGCGGAAGCTCTTCACCCGCGGTCATCATCACCGTTGCTCCGCCCATAGACACCCCATGCAGCACAATCTGCGCCTGCGGCCCATTCTCTTCAATGATGTATTCGATCCACTTTACATAATCCCGGCGTTCGGGCCAGCCAAAGCCTATGTAATTGCCAGTGCTTTCACCATGTCCTCTGGCATCGGGAATAAGCACGTTATAGCCCAGGTTTTCATAATAAATCTTGGCGTAGGCCCCCATATCCTTTGCTTTGCCGGAATAGCCGTGGGCAACGATTGCTGTACGTCCGGCTGCCCGCTCTGACGGCAGATAATAACCCCGCAGCTTCAGTCCATCCTCTGAGCTCATGTCAACATTCCGGAAGCTCTGCCGGGCGATCCACTCCGCCCCTTCTCCCCAGGATGCGCCGGCCACCGGTGGCTCTACCTTCAGTGCAGGTGCAGTCGCCAAAAACTCCTTAGGTGCCCGATGGATCGCCACTCCATAGAAAAAGAAACCCGCATAGGTTAATCCTCCGGTAATGACGATAATAATCGCCAGTATAATTACACTCCACATGAATATTCTCACCTTTCCTTCTCGTAGCTGTAGGATACTCCAGTCACCATCATGCGGGCTCCGCAATGATTTCTGCATAGTATAACATGGTAACCTTGCCTGCGAGAAATGTACGTATAACAGATGATTGAAATCTAAACGATTGTTGTATAATAACCCTTAAAACGTAGTAAACACCGTATAAAAAGGCCGCTTCCGGGGATTTCCCGAAAGCGGCCTGAATTATGTTAAGAACATAGCTTATAGACTGCTATTGGCCTTAGTGTGATTCAATGAAAGCCTCAGCGTTTTCGTCTGCTGGTTCTTGCCGTTCTGCTCAGCAGCAGACCTACTCCGGCAATAGCGAGACCGGTAATATAATAAGGTGCCGGGCTGGCTTCACCCGTCTGCGGCAGACTCTCGGCTGGATCCACAGGACCCAGCGGTATTTCTTCATCAAGAATAACTTCTTCATCCGGTACCGAAGCAGGTACTGGGACAGTCACTGGAGTAGTCTCCGGCGTTGGCTGCACAGACGAAGGTGTGGTCACAGGGCCCAAAGGCAGCGGATCCTCATCAATCGTAATCTCCTGATCGTCATTCGTACCAATCACCGTTGGTGTCGGAGATGGCGTTAGCGTCGGGTCTACCGTTGGTGCTACACTCGTCGGCGCTGGCGTTGGGTCTACCGTTGGTACTACACTCGTCGGCGCTGGCGTTGGGTCTACCGTTGGCGCTACGCTTGTCGGCGCTGGCGTCGGGTCTACCGTTGGCGCTACGCTTGTCGGCGCTGGCGTTGGGTCTACCGTTGGTGCTACGCTTGTCGGCACTGGCGTTGGGTCTACCGTTGGCGTTACACTTGTCGGCGCTGGCGTTGGGTCTGCCGTTGGTGTCGGTGTCGGTGTTGGTGTCGGTGTCGGTACCGGCGTTGGCGTTGGCGTCGCCGTTGGTGTCACCGTTGGCGTTGGCGTCGGTGTTGGTACCGGCGTTGGTGTTGGCGTCGCCGTCGGTATCGGCGTCGGTGTTGGCGTCGTCGTCGGTATCGGCGCTGGTGTTGGTGTTGGCGTTGGTGTCGGCACCGGTGTTGGCGTTGGTGTTGGCGTCGCCGTCGGTATCGGCGTCGGTGTTGGCGTCGTCGTCGATATCGGCGCTGGTGTTGGTGTTGGCACCGGTGTTGGCACCGGTGTCGGCGTTGGTATCGCCGTCGGTGTTGGCGTCGCCGTCGGTGTTGATGTTGGTACCGGAGTTGGCGTTGGCGTCGCCGTTGCCGTCGGTATCGGCGTCGGTACCGGCGTTGGCGTTGGCGTCGGCGTTGGCGTTGGCGTTGGCGTCGGTGTTGGCGTCGCCGTCGGTGTTGGCGTCGCCGTTGGTGTCGGTGTCGCCGTTGGTGTCGGTGTTGGCGTCGGTGTCGGTACCGGCGTTGGCGTTGGCGTCGGCGTTGGTGTCGGTGTTGGCGTCGGCGTTGGTGTCGGTGTTGGCGTCGCCGTCGGTATCGGCGTCGGTGTTGGCGTCGCCGTTGGTGTCGGTGTCGCCGTTGGTGTTGGTGTTGGCGTTGGTACCGGCGTTGGCGTCGCCGTC
>NZ_JBYTDQ010000007.1:167877-408508 GCF_058791575.1 Paenibacillus sp. EB106-06-01-XG199
CGTAGGTGTCGCCGTCGGTGTCGCCGTTGGTGTCGGTGTCGGTGTTGGCGTCGCCGTCGGTGTCGCCGTTGGTGTCGGTGTTGGCGTCGCCGTCGGTGTCGCCGTTGGTGTCGGTGTCGGTGTTGGCGTCGCCGTCGGTGTCGCCGTCGGTGTCGCCGTTGGTGTCGGTGTCGGTGTTGGCGTCGCCGTCGGTGTCGCCGTTGGTGTCGGTGTCGGCCCGACTGGCGGCACCGTTCCCTCAAAGGTATGATGATGCATCTGAATATAACCGCTGAATCCTTTTGCAATAAGAGTACCATGCAGCTCAGCACGGCTGAACGCCACAAAGGCATGAGGCGCTAACATGGAGCCTTCAATGGTCGTGTTGCCATTAGCTACAGAAGAAGCTTCGTAGAAGTTGAACAACACATTATGAGATTTTCCGTTCCACATTTGAAAATCCGGAATGACGACCTTATTCCCGCTTACATTGATAATTACCGTGGCGTTTCCTGCAATATTGAACTGGAGACCGTTGGTAACCGCCAAATCCGCAGCAGTCAAATGAATGACATTAAAGGAATCCGGAGCGTTAATCGTCATTTTCCCTCCATCTCTGACAAAGGGCTGCGTTTGTTTCAGAGCAGCGAGTTCACTCGAACGCTGAATCAAAAATTGCTCCTCAGCTTGAAAATCGATCGGATGATCCTGCCGCTTACCTCCTTTAAGATCGGCTCCTGAACTTTTCATACTGCCTCCATACACAGAGGTGCCATAAACTGTTCCATTTGAAAAGTCGATGTCTTTGCCGGCGATAAGCACATCTCCGCCCACAGCATCCTTGGATACGCCATATCCCTGAAGAGTAATGTTCCCTGCAGCAGCGAGCCGTCCGTGGATCTGGTCATTGCTTTGTGCAAAATCTCCAAAGATAAAGGCGTTGAAATTCCCGGCGACTCCCAGCACCGGTGTTGGGGTGTACGGCATACTTGCCGCCGCTTCTGCATTGATCCCCGGATGAAGCATATTGCCGACGGTTAAAACCCCCGTCAGAATCAAGGCTAATGATTTTTTCCTCAACAATGATATGTACCTCCTATGTAACTATTCTATGAATGCACAGATTAGCCCGTAACAACAAAAAGACCGCCAAGAAGGGTTAGCTTCATGGCGGCCGGACGATCGTGGCACCTTTAGAGTGCTGTAGATTCCTGACTTTGCGTCCCGCTCTTTCGAACGGTTTGCGATTATACATGAGAAGTTGGTAACAGTTGTTTTCTATGTAGTCTATGACTTTTGTTACTTTCGGACTAGAATCAGTCTATCTCTTCACCCCTCCGTTTGTCAATCTATTCCTTATTTTTTTTGCTAGATTCTCTGAAAAAGTCCTCAATTCCGCAACACATAAGGGTTTCGTTGTATTCACCGATCACATAAAACAAATTTTCAATATTAAAAATTAGTATATTCGAACCATTTTTCAACTCATGTCGAAACAGCAAAAAAACTGTCGCCAGCTCTTGGCAGCAGTTTTTAGTCATTGTCAATTTACATAAGTCAGCGGGCAACGGCCGGACTTAGGATTTGTATATTTTATAACAGCTGAACCCAGCCGATCATGGACATCCATAGTGGAACACTTAAAAACAACCCGAACAACAACCCGCGGCGGAGACTTCCCTCATAATTCATCACAATTCTCCTTTTTAATGAGCTTTATTTTTCAATATTTATTATTTCAATTTTAATATAAAATAATTCTTATAATTATTTTGTGAATTATGTCACATTGTTTCAGTTGTTTAGAAATTCCATTGATTAATTTTCGAATAATCGGTTAAAATACGAATATACGTTCTTATTAGAGGTGATTGAATTTATGCATAGAGCGGAGAGTAACGATAATACACTGGTCAAATCCTATATATTGCTTCCGCTGATTTTATCAGCCTTTGAACGGGATTCAGCCATTATGTCGACACAACTGCGGACCCCCGCCCCATACATGGATGTTCTCCGTACTGCTGCGAATGCGGCTACTGCCGATCTGAGGGATGTGCGCGCCGAAATGAGGAAACGCGGAGTTAAAGTCTATGAACAGCAGCGGCTCCAGGTCGGCATCGAGGCCAAATTTATATGCCGGGGATATCATGAACGGATGCTGCTGCTGGATGACGTCATCGCTGCACAGGCCGCTATCCATATGCGCAAATACCTGGGACTCGATATCTCCGGCTACCACAGTTATGAGGAACAGTACAAAATCAAACCCGGTCCTCAAGCAAGCCTATAGACTTTGGAGCGTTGAAGAATAAAAACAGGCCTCGCCATGGGAGTCGGCAAGACCTGAATAAAGTACCTGCTATAAATTACATTAAAACCTTCCAATAGCCCAATGTGCCGAAAATAACTACCAGCGCCACGGGATATAGAATTCTCCGGCTTACCTTATCCTTAAACGTAAGAAATAAACATAACATGCAAAGCCACGCAATAAGAAGACTGCCCATTTCCTATGCATACGCTCCTTCCTGAACAACCTGATTGGCTCCGGCAGAGATAAAGATACACAAAGCCCTATATTTAAAAAGATACCCGGGCGGTATCCCTTTCATACTTGTATTTCACCGGACCGCCGGAACAGGATACTCCCAGAAGCCCAGTCGGCCCTTGGCCGGAATGTTCCCCTCCAGAGGAGTGACCCCCGTCAGTTCCCAGGCAAACCGTCCCTCCCTATAATCTCCAAAGATATATTCGCTGCCGTAGGGCCAGCCTTCTTCAGCCATACCAGCTGTAACTTCATAACAGTTTATCAGCGAACCTGTCGCTATAATCGCTCCGGCAGGCAAATTGTCAGCTGTAAGACCGTGACGGGCGAGCACCGATTGGAAAGGCTCCTGTAGGCATATTGCCTTATCAATCTTCAAACCGGCATGAATGGCGATTTCACCCCGGTAAGCCGTTCTCCAGGAACGGGTCTCGAATGATTTTTCACCAAGCGCAATGAGCGTCGCCCAAGGCTGCCGTATCGTCAGGCATCGCATAACATCCTGCCCCCTCTCTGCAACAAAGGAAAGACGCAGTCCACCGGAAATCCGGAAAACCGCGCCGCATTTAGTTTTTTGAGATGATGGCGAAGGGATCCCCCCCCCCCCCCCCGGCTTAAACATTGTGAGCGTAACCCACACCTATCTATAAGGTTCAATTAGGTTCTGTATGATCTTTGCGGCGCTTCACTACTCATTATAAGGTTCAATCAGGTTTTGTAAAGTTTCTCTCAACGGTAGAAGAAATGCCAGATGGATGGATGGCTATTCCAAGGTTAAGGCTCCGGCTTTGCTTCATGCTGCAACTTTTTCCAAATCAGCAAGTCTAAATAAAAAAAGTAAAGGATGGATTAACTTGAAGAAAACAATATTTTTGTTTTTTACTGTAATGTGTAACTTTTCAATCAGCGGTACAGCGAATGCTGCTAACCCCTAAAACTAAATGTAAACGGGGCGTTACAGGATGAGTTACCTTCTCCTTTCGTCAGGAAGAACGTGAGTTATGTTCCTATTCGCACTGCGCAGTCTTTGGGTTAGGTTTGCCCCGGGTTCAATTTTATTATTCCACTGTGTATCCGGAAGGCCCTATGACTAGTTTTATTTACACTGAAAATGACTATTCTAAGTGGTATTTCCTGCACAGCGATAGCGTTTATTATTACGAGTTGAAGAATGGATACATGAGCCTTGTTTGGGAAGGTCAAATGACGGCTAAGACTCCGGGAAACTCATCTAGTCCCTTGGCCAAATTTTTGGGTACAGGCATAGATACTCTACCCTAAACAATTGAGTGACATTATCGTTAATTTCAAAGAAGAAAATCAATGAGCATTCTCTCCTTAAGAATGTAATACATCAAATAATAATTAATGGGCATTCGCCGTCAACAATATAGGTTATAGTCCATAGACTGTTGTCAGGATGTATTTATCTGAGGAGGTATTATTTTATGGACGCAAATAATTATCAACAGGTCGCTTGGAGTTGCATGAATAAGTACGTTGGTGTAACTACTACGGATGGTCAGTCTCATGATGGGTTTATTGCCCATGTAGACCAGGATTTCGTTACTCTTGCTATTCCTACAAACGAGATGTTTCAGGGTATGCCTGCGCAAAACTCTACCTACAGACAATTCGGTTTCCATCCAGGCTTTTTCCCCAGACGCCGCTTTATCCAGAGACGGATTCCTTTTGGTGCCATCACTGCATTGTTTTTACTCCCGTTTTTTATTTAATGATAGGAGGGAGGCAATTCCCCCTCCCTTCTCCTATGCCATTACCTCAAAATAACGTTGTCGTGTAAGCGATATCCCCCGCGTGCAATCTCTACATATTGTGGTCCCCTCTGGAATCCGTTTACACATTCATCCTGACCGGCTAGCTGTCTCTAAATGATTGCCTCCCTGCGGACGAACTCTTTGAATTAGCTGCATACCATATCTCAAAAACTATGGGAGGCTTGATGTATGACACGTTTACTCGATGCTCGGACTTCTCAAAACGCTAGCATTGCCGGCAGCATGAATGGCGCAGGATTGACAGCAAACCAAAATGTATTAATTGGCCAGATTGGATTAACCACTGCCGGATCTCAGGGCCCTATTAGGGTACAGTTCAATGGCGTCGCAACTTTTTTTGTGTTTTCAGGAGGATTTATCACTTTAAACCTGTTTGTGGTTAGGGGGAGTGCAGCTACTGATCCCATAGTTGCTTCAAACCGGCTTCAGTTAAATCCAGGGGCAACAACACCTACTAACTTGTTCCCGCTTTACTTAATAGGCTCTGACTACAATCCCGCTCCAGCAGCTGAGATCATCTATTCCTTATTTGTGAACAGCACTGTAAACGTTAACCGTGTCGGACCTGAAAGTTTTAATGGGTGTGCTTATTCAGACTAGCGCTTATATAGCAAAAGAGCCTGCATGTTAATGTTTAACTATGTATGACTAGCCATAAAATTATTAAATGATGACAACAACTATCAAGGAGGTTTTGAAACTTTTTTATGACCACGGTTCTGTCTGTACGGATATTGATTGGATTAATTTCAACAAGCATTGGGTTTCTTCAACGCGTTCACCAACCTTTTCGATGAATGACGGCAAAGAGAAATGGTCTTTTGCCCGACTGAGCAAACGGGGCAAACCGGATCGTGTTAAAGCAATCAAGGAGGTCATAAAGTTCAAAAATACGGATCTGCGATCCATGGAGAACTATTTATCTGACAGCGCCTAACAGCAGCTCGTGGAGTGAAAACGGCTATGTAATGCGTTAAAATTAGCAGCGGTCCCGTAAAGCAACTTAAACCTAATCCCCTTTAATCAGCAACTGGGGCTGTCTCAGTTGCTGAACTCTCGTATGTCCAAACCACGCTATGTGAGTAACACAATTTGGGTTAAGATAGGAGTTTACCAAACCGTAACGGTTGCCAGCAGGTCATATTTCCCGTTTTTTCGTAGGCAGAGGGGATGTTTCGGTCAAATAAGCCCCATACAACCATTAAAAAAACCGTTAGTGTAGCAATGTTCCAAGGTGTTTACTTCAAGTCTTACAATTCACTCAAGTTATCTTGAGTAAGTTCTAGCTCCTTACCATTTTGATTAACAATATAAATTTTCTCAGGTGGACTTTCTAGGCTTTTCCCCTTAATTAACAGTTGGTGTCCTCCTTCGATTTTGTACTTTCTTATATATATTCCTGATCCGATATCCTCAAAGGAATACTTGTCAAAATCCCCCCAATTCAATGATACGCCTTTTTCAGCTAAGCTTTTTAATTCATCATACGAAATGTACTCCTTTGGCCCTTCTTCTTTGTTGCTTTGGCATGCTGAACAAATAATTAAAATGAATAATAATGTCATTGAGAACTTAAAGCATTTTGCTAGTGTCATTAGAACTTCTCCTTTTTTACCATTATTTTACTGGTAATATTTAGAAGATAATCATACCATAAAAAGGTAAAACAAGCATCTTTTAATCCCGATCCGGAAAAGTGGTTGGAATGGTTTAACAGCTTGCCTGAAGAAGTGCAATTAGAAGTCAATTATAGACCTGCAGGATTTGATTCCACATTAAATAAAGCAGTTTTACCAAACAATGATATACCAATCAATGAAACGCAATATAGTCAAAATTCATCTGAACCAAAAGAGGATTCCAAAAAGTCCGTAGGATTGCAGTTACTTGAAACAATGGTAACTGGTGGATACGAACATCCTTATGATACTAGTGTTTGGGCACCATTAACAGATAAGGCCAATTGCTATGCTTATATGTTAAACATATCTACTTATTCTGGGCACAAACTTCAACCAGGTGAAAAGGCTGGGAATACTTTCTCAAGCTTAACAACTACAAGCATAATTAATGCTGCACAAGCTGATATGCCTTACCTGAGTAAATCTATTCGTAGTTCTAGTTATAGTGAAGTTCCAGGTTATCGGGAGTACAAAGTAGCATTAGTAATTGCTCCTAATTATGATTATCACTGGTATAGACAAGATGCTGACGGCGGCTGGTCACACAAAAGAGGCTTAACTGCAATTGATTTTAGAGATGCAAGCGGAATTTCAATTCGCAACCCGCAAACAGCTAATCGCAATTATGGTAATGGTCTGAATTATTCTACATTTAGCGGATGGTATATTATTAAATATTAACAAAAATTATAAAAGCCATCATGCACATCCCCTCTCCCTAGGATACCGGGCTTCTAAATTTCCATGTGAAATTTTAGGTGTATTCATTCCAATTGAGCGAAGCTAAATTACACTTGTTTCTAGGTGTAGCGGTTGGTAAATGCCTTCGCCAGTTTGAGTACAGTGGGGTAAAATAATTTTTTCAAGGAGTTTAGTAATGTAGAATTGATATGCCATGAGAAACCGCCCTTTTAATAGAGCGGTTTTTTGTTAATTCGCAAATTTATTTATCACACAGCGATTGTTGGCTTTTTTTATGCCGAGAAGGAGTTTTTTATGAAATTGACTCAAAACAAAACTTTATATCTTTATATTATGTACGCTCCTTGAATTCATTCTGTTATCGGTGCTGCCACCCGTGCCCAAAATCTTCTTATCCTACACAATATGCAGAGTACGTAGTCTACATTTAAGTAATAAACAATTATCTGCCTGGCAATTGAGGTCAGCGCGACTCAGAAACCCCCCTTTACTCGGGTAAAAATAAGAAGAATGGTAGAAAAATCAAAAAAAAGCGCAGCCCCCCCGAAATTCCAAGAAGCCGCGCCGCGTATGTTTTTTTGGGATGCTGGTGAAGGGAATTGAACCCCCGGCCTACGCATTACGAGTGCGTTGCTCTACCCCTGAGCTACACCAGCTTAAAGCATTTTTTCTGTCAAACAAAAAATATTATACAACTTTCAGCCAAAAACGCAACCTTTTTCACAACATCCGGGCTTCAATTCTCCTGCAGCTTGCGTTCAACGGATTGCAGCTTACTGCGGCTTGTAGACGGCTTGTCGCGGCGGTCATCAATCTTCAGCGACGTGGATACCCGCTGTGCCCCGGCAGCGAAAGGCGACTCATGCAGCGCTTCTACGGCAGCGAGAATCCGCGGGATCGGTCCTTCGATAATCGTCCCCATAGATGTAAGCTCATAAGTGATCCCTTCCACTCCCCTGAGCACACGCTGCATATCGGCCACATAACTGCTCAGGCTCGTGCTGCCTGTGCCGATTGGAATTACGGTTACTTCCCCAATTGCCATTCTGAATCCCTCCTTAATATACTGTAAATAAAACCCTTTATTGGAAACTCCCTCGTGCAACCTTATTACGGACTATAAACCTAAAGTTCCTGATATATGTCTACGGCCTGTTCTTATTGTAGCAACTCCGCCGCACACCCACAAACCGCTAACCCCCACCGTTCGTAACCCTTCGTTCCCCCATATTTCTTCATTAGGCATTCCAGTGTCACGCTCACAATATTTATGGACTCTTTGTGGCATCTTTTAAGACAATTTATGACTTTATCCAGACACTTTTTGCACCCAACTTGTGGATTACCTGTGGACTAACTGTGGATCATTTGTGAGTAAAACCGCAGAACCCGCTCCCCGCGCGGAGTTTCAAAAAATGGTTTACAAACACAACATATTGGGTTATTTTTATCTAACGACAACAAAATATAGTGGAAACAGGTGTTTCGCTCTTTCAAGCGAGCTGAAGCTTAATAGGGAAACGCGGTGCAAATCCGCTGTGGTCCCGCCACTGTAACCGGATGCCTGCAGGCTTTCTGAAGCCCGTCAAGCAGCGTCTACCGGCAATAGCCACTGAGGGGCCTCAAAGCTCTCGGGAAGGCGCCGGAGGATTCACCGGAAGCCAGGAGACCTGCCTGTTTCGCCGACACCATCATTCATGCCTGCGAGGACCAGGTGAGGTGTCCGCAATGCGGCCTGCACAAGCAGACATAGCCTTCCCGTGTTTTAAGGAGCCAAGGCTGCCGATACCTGAGGGCTATAAACCATTATCGCCCTCAGGTATCGGCTTCTGCGGAATATATAAGAACAGGACAGAGATTACCCCTGTCCCCTGCTTGTATGTTCATCAAGACAACCGGCAAATATCCTTGTAAGGATATTTCGTACGCATTCGGGCATTTTCCGCCTCTTCGGCGGGAGATGCTTTTTTACTGCTATCAGGAAGTATATACTTCGTTCTTACTATACCGAGGGGAGAGAGCTAGACAATGACGCTGCTGGAGAAACGGTACAACGGTGGACAAGCTGCACAGGAAGTTCTTTTGGAGGAAGTTATTCATTTGGGACGGGATATTATCGACAGCCGGGATTTGGATCTGCTGCGCGAGAATGCCAATTTGAACGGAGAAAGCTTCTCCGGCAAAATGAGCAAATTCGGCAGTGAATATTCCAAGTGGTATGCCCGCAACTTCACGATGCCGCCACAGCTCGTGCAGGCCATTCAGGATAATGTCGTGTACGTCCACGATCTGGATCAATACGCCATCGGAACGACCAACTGCATCTTTATCCCGTTTGAGCGCCTTCTCCGCGAAGGCTTCAATACCGGCAACGGCAGTGTCCGTCCTCCGAACTCGATTATGACCGCAATGTCGCTGGTGGCGATTATTTTCCAGTCCCAGCAAAATGCCCAATACGGCGGCGTATCCGCCAATAAACTGGATTATGATCTTGCCCCGTATGTGACCAAATCCTTCGCCAAGCTGTTCCGCAAGGGACTGGAGTACTTTGAAGAAGGACAAGCCGGTGATCACCTCGGCGAAATCTCGATGAGCCGCAGCGATCTGGCGGAGCAGTATCCGCGCGCCTTCCGCTTTGCGCAGAAAGAGACCGAAAGCGAAACACTGCAGGCAGCAGAGAGTATGATACATAATCTCAATACGATGTCCAGCCGTTCCGGCGGACAGATTCCTTTTACCAGCATCAACTATGGCACCTGTATCTCCCCCGAAGGCCAGCTTGTGATCAGCTCCCTGCTGACCGCCACCATGAACGGCCTCGGCAGCGGAGAAACACCGGTGTTTCCGATCCAAATCTTCAAATGCAAGCAGGGCGTCAACCAGCAGCAGGGCGATCCGAACTATGAGCTGTTCCTCAAAGCAGCCGAATGTTCCGCACGCAGACTGTATCCGAACTTTGCCAATCTGGATGCTCCGCTCAACATGCAGTACTATGATCCGGCTGACCCGGACACTGAATTTGCTACGATGGGCTGCCGCACCCGGGTACTGGGCGACCGTTTCGGACGTAATCACTGCTCCGGCAAAGGCAATCTGTCCTTCAACACCCTGAATCTGGTCCGTCTGGGCCTCGCTCACGGCACTGTAACAGGCCGCCGTCTTGCTCCCGACGAGGAAGGCTTCTACGACGACCTGAATCATTATATGGATATTGCACTGGAAGGCCTGCTGCACCGTTTCCGGATTCAAGCGGCCCAGAAAGCCAAAGCCTCCGATTTCATGATGCGCGAAGGTGTCTGGGAAGGCGGCGAACAGCTTGCTCCCGAGGACAGCGTAGGCGAGCTGCTGAAGCACGGCAGTCTGTCGCTCGGCTTCATCGGTATGGCGGAGTGCATGAAGGCCATGTACGGCAAACATCATGGCGAGGACATGGAAGTCCATGCCAAAGCGCTCGCCGTTGTCCGCCATATGCGCGAGTACTGCGACCGCAAGAGCGAAGAGCTCAATCTTAACATCACGCTGTTTGCAACACCTGCCGAAGGCTTGTCCGGCAAATTCACCAAGGTGGACCACAAGGTGCTTGGCTCTATTCCCGGCGTAACCGACCGCGAATATTATACGAACTCCTTCCACATTCCAGTGTATTACGAGCTCAGTGCGGCCAAGAAGATTAGCCTTGAGGCCCCTTTCCATGAGTACTGCAACGCCGGAGCCATTTCCTATGTGGAACTGAACGGCAATGCCCGCAGCAACCCGGCGGCTTTTGTCAAAATCATCCGCTACGCGCTGGAGCAGGAAATCAGTTATTTCAGCATTAACCACCCGATTGACCGCTGCTCCGGCTGCGGCTATGAAGGGGTTATCGGCACGAACTGCCCTTCCTGCGGCGCGCATGAGCATGACACCCATATCCGCCGCCTGCGCCGGGTAACCGGATATTTGACCGGCGATTACCAGACCCGCTTCAACGCCGCCAAGCAGGCCGAAGTAAGAGACCGCCTCAAGCATCTATGAATATTTGCGGCTACTACCCGGAATCAATTAATGAGGGAGAGGGCATGCGGGCCGTCCTCTTCCTCAGCGGTTGCCGCCACCGCTGCCCGGGCTGCTTCAATCCGAAAACGTGGAATTTCAATTTTGGTGAAGTGTTCACCCTGGAGCGGCAGCGTGAGATTATTGCCGAAATTGCCGCTAATCCGCTGCTGGACGGCCTGACGCTGGCCGGCGGGGACCCTTTTTTCTCGGCAGAAGAGGCTGCGGGCTTCATTCATGAGCTTCGCGCTGTGCTGCCGGATTTCTCAATTTGGATTTATACCGGTTATACGTATGAAGAGCTGACGGCTTCTCCGGGCTCGCCGGAATGGAATCTGCTGGCCTTGTGCCATGTAGTGATTGACGGACGATTTGTAGAAGAGCTTAAAGATACTACCCTTCCCTACCGGGGAAGCAACAACCAGCGGATTATCGACATTCCGGCCAGCCTTGCCGGCAAGGAAGTCATCCATTGGCAGCCTGCTGTACTTTAGCTTTTTGGAAATATAAATTTCATGGTATACTTTAAGCTTCTGTTTTCCGCAGACCCGGATTCCAGCACGCGATACGATCTATCGCCTGCTTCGAAGGCAGCTTTGAAATGTCGGCTTAGCCGCCATTTCCTGGCCGCTTTCTGCGCTATAATATATCAATTTTTAATATTGAAAATTAAACCCAAATACGAAAGGATGAATCCCCTATGCCAGAACTCGTAGTGAAACCCGACAACCGCCAATTGGCTTTTGATGAAATCCGCCTCTCCGTTTACGCCGACCGTATCCTGAACGGCCTTGAGCAATTAAGCAAAGAAACCTTGCTGCGCGGGGTGCAGTCCAAGCTTCGCCGGAGCGAGGTCAGCGGAGAGGAAATCAGCAGCGCCTTCACCATGAGCGCCCTTGAGCTCGTAACCAAAGAAGAACCGGATTGGAAGTTTGCTGCTGCCCGCTCGCTTTTGACGACCCTATACAAAAAAGCCGCGGTTAACCGCCGCTATAAAGCCTACCCGGATGAGCCATACGGCGAGCTGTACCCGCTGATTTCCGATCTGGTGAAGAAAGGCATCTACCGTGAAGAGCTTCTGACCCACTACACCAAAGAACAGATTGCCGAGCTTGGCGGCTGCATTGATCATACACGCGACCTGCTGTTCGATTACATCGGCTTGCTTACATTGTCAGACCGTTACCTGGCCCATGACTTTGACGGGCGTGTGATGGAGCTTCCGCAGGAGCGTTATATGATTATCGCCATGTTCCTCATGCACACAGAGCCGGAAGAGAAACGTCTGGATCTGGTTAAAGAAGCCTACTGGGCGATGAGCAACATTTACATGACGGCTGCAACGCCAACGATGTCCAACGCTGGTAAAAAGGTTGCCGGACAGCTCTCCAGCTGCTTCATCGACACCGTAGACGACTCGCTCGAAGGTATCTTCGACTCCAACACCGACGTAGCCCGGCTGAGCAAAATGGGCGGCGGCATCGGCGTCTACCTCGGCAAGGTACGGGCCCGCGGCTCCGATATCCGCGGCCACAAGAATACCAGCTCCGGCGTTATCCCGTGGATCCGCCAGCTGAACAATACCGCCGTCAGCGTCGACCAGCTCGGCACACGCAAAGGTGCGGTTGCCGTTTATCTCGACGTCTTCCATAAAGATATTCTCGCCTTCCTCGACCTGAAGCTTAACAACGGCGACGAGCGGATGCGCGCGCATGATGTGTTCCACGGCGTCTGCCTGCCGGATCTGTTCATGGAGGCCGTAGAAGCGCGCGGCCACTGGAACCTTTTCTGCCCGCATGAGGTGAAGAAGGTAATGGGCTGGAAGGATGAGAACGGCCGCGCACTTGGCCTTGAGGATTTCTATGACGAAAAGCTTGGCCAAGGCGCATTCCGTGACAAATATGCCGAAGCTACCGCCAATCTGGAGCTGTCCCGTATTACGGTTCCGGCCATCGACATTATGAAGCGGATTATGAAATCACAGCTGGAAACCGGCACACCTTATATGTTCTACCGCGATACGGTGAACCGCTCCAACCCGAACCGGCACCAGGGGATGGTCTTCTCCTCCAACCTGTGCACAGAAATTATGCAGAACCAGTCGCCAACGGTCATTGAGAGTGAAGAGCTGGTTACCAAAGACGGCCAGACCCGGATCGTCATCTCAAAGGTTCCCGGCGACTTCGTAGTCTGCAACCTGAACTCCATCCACCTGGCACGGGCCATCCCGGCCGGAGTACTGGAGCGGCTGGTGCCGATTCAGGTACGCATGCTAGACAACGTCATCGACATTAACAATATCGAAGTGCTGCAGGCGCAGTACACAAACAGCCAATACCGTGCAGTCGGCCTCGGCACCTTCGGCCTGCATCACCTGCTGGCGCTGGAGGGCATCCGCTGGGAGTCCGACGAAGCCGTGGAATACAACAATCACCTGTATGAGCACATCAACTATCTGCTGGTACGCTCCAGCATGGAGCTGGCCCGCGAGAAGGGCCGCTATCCGAAGTTTGCCGGCTCCGACTGGGATACCGGAGCCTACTTCGACTCGCGCGGTTATACAAGCGGCGAGCAGGAAGGCAAATATGTGACAACGGAGCAGTGGCGTGAGCTGCAGCAGGAAGTAGCCAAAGACGGCGTACGCAATGCCTGGATGTTCGCGATTGCTCCAAACGGCTCAACCTCGATCATCGCCGGCTCCACAGCCAGCATTGATCCTCTGTACGAGTTGCTCTCCTACGAGGAGAAAACAACTTACAAGATCGCCAACCCGGCACCGGATCTGTCCGAGAAGACGATTTGGTACTACAAAACGGCGTTCCTGATTGACCAGAACTGGTCGATCCGTATGGCCTCAGCCCGCCAGCGCCACGTCGATCAGGGCCAGAGCTTCAATCTGTACGTGACGCCGGACATCAAGGCCACCGATTTCCTGAACCTGCATCTGAACGCCTGGAAGGGCGGACTCAAGTCGACGTATTATGTGCGGAGCCGTGCATTAACCATAGAAGAGTGTGAATCTTGCGCGAGCTAATTGTCTTCATGCCTTGAATAGAAACACGGTGATGTATTCGTAACTACGAGGAATGTTTGGGCTTTCGGCCGCTGTTGTCATCAGATGTTTCGATTGTCCAAACTTCCTCTACCGTCATTTTTCTGCCCATCTTTAATCAATAAAGGGAATTACCACCGCTATCTGTGCCCTGGATTGAAAATCGCACAAGGAACGGGAATTCTGCCCGCTAAGTTTTCATAAAAGGGCTCTATTTGATAAACAGTCCCTAATAGCGACATGAATTCCCTCTATAAGAATAAATAGAACCATTTATATAAAATTACCGGGCGACTTTCCCGTTACCCCCTTTTAGCAGTCAGGAAGCTTGCTCCCCTTCTCCTTTTGGAAGCCCGCTTCCGGCGAGAGGCCATGGCGGCGGAAACCTACCACAGTTTGAGCGCAAAATATAGGAGGGAATATAAATGCAACTGCAAAAGATTTTTAATACAGAAGCGCCGAATATGTCTACCCGCATCATTGACGGGGAATGCTCGGGCATTCTGAACTGGAACGATATCCGCATGCCGCATATGTATAAGCTGTACAAGGTGCTGCTGCTCAACCACTGGATCGCCGATGAAATCCCCATGTCCAAGGACGCCCAGCAGTTCCCGATGCTGGAGGCTGAAGAACAGCGTGTGTTCAAGATCAACATCTCCCTGCTCGCAGTGCTGGACTCCATGCAGACCATGTTTGTGGGCGACGTAAAGCGGTATTTTACCGATTCTTCCCTGGAGGCGATCTCCGCGATCATCGGACAGCAGGAGGTTGTGCACAACCAATCCTACTCCTATGTCCTCTCTTCCATCGTTTCGGACAGCGAGCAGAAGGAAATCTTCGAATACTGGAAACATGATCCTGTCCTGCTGGAGCGCAACCAGTTCATCTCCGATATTTATCAGGAGTTCCGCGACGAGCCGTCGAAAGAAACCTTTTTCCGCGCGCTGGTAGCCGATCTCATTCTGGAAGGGATTTTCTTCTACAGCACGTTTGCTTTCTTCTACAATCTGGCCCGTGACCAGAAGATGATGGCAACCAGCCAGATGATCTCCTACATCCAGCGCGACGAGAACCAGCATTGCTACTTCTTCGCAGAAGTGTTCAAGCAGCTGCTCGTGGATTTCCCAGAGCTCAACACTCCGGAGAATATGGATTACGTGTACCGCACCATCGACCGCGCCGTAGAGCTGGAAACCAACTGGGGTCACTACACACTTACCAACGTGCGCGGCATTGACATGAATGAGCTGAGTGATTATATCAAATACACAGCTAACAAACGCCTGACCCTGATGGGCATGGAAAAAGCCTATAAAGGCGTGGACGTCAACTGCATGCCATGGATTAAGCCTTTCTCCGACGAAGCGCTGAACGCCACCAAAACCGATTTCTTCGAAGCCAAGTCACGTAATTACGGCAAAGTCGGCGACGACAACGGGTTCGACGATTTGTAAATGCGGCGAAGTAACGGATTACGCTAATCTATGCAGAATGTGCACTAGATTAACCTGATCTCAGCCCAAAAAGACCATCTGCTGTATTTCATGCAGTTGATTGCCTGAAAAAAGCCTTTTCGAGCCGGGTGAGCCTTATTCTGCTGTACAAAACGCAGTCAAGTCTGATTAGCGTCTGAAACGCGGCAATTCTGCTGCAAAAAGTGCAATCAGCCTATGTGCCTGCCCTTTCCATATACAAAAGAGCTCCTTCTATCCACCGGATAAAAGGAGCTCTTTATATTATTGTACGACAGGCATGGCTAGCGCAGCCGGTTACTCTCCGGCCTTCCGGGCCGCTTTATGTGCAGTCTCTTCCGCCAGTTCCGCCAGTACGCTGTTCAGCCGCAGCTTGAGTTCCTCGGCCAGTTCAACTATACCCTGATCGCCCCTCACAGCCTGTGAGTCCACTGCATATACGCCGCCCAGAATATGCCGTGCGCCCAGCACGGACAATACCGGCTTCAGTGCGTAGTCTATGGTGAGCAAATGTGCGAGGCTGCCGCCCATAAAGAGCGGGAGCACGATTTTGCCGGCCAGCCCTTTTTGCGGGATCAAATCGAGGAAGGTCTTGAGCACTCCCGTATAGGAGGCTTTATACACCGGACTAACCACGATTACTGCGTCTGCTTCGGCTACAAGACCATTGGCTTTGACGATCGCTTCACTTTCAAACTTGGTATGGATCAAATCCTCCGCCGGCAGCTCAGCTACATTAATGCGTTCCACCTCAAACCCTCGCCCGCGTAAATCGTCCTCCGCATATTCAATAACCGCGTTGATCCGCGATACCAGAGACGGCGTTCCGTTGATCACAACTATTTTGCCCATTTCTCCACCTCTTCCGTTCATTTCACAATATATGCAAGATGCACCTGATCTCAAGCCTGAATACTTTAAATTAGTAATAATCCTATCAAAGAGCAAAGATTAATGTCAAACAGGAATTACCCTTGCACCCCGCAAAATCATGGGATATAATAAGCGGCAATACTATATCCCGACCAGGCCAATGAACGGCATCCAACCGCGAGGCGTCTGCGACCGGAGCATTTACTTGTTCCCTAAGTTTACCGGGTTTCGCCCGTTACCGCGAAGACCAAAGAGGATCGGATTCCGCTAATGAAGCAGCTTTACAAGGATTCGGTCAACCTGGGTGGCACCGCGAGCTGACGCTCCTCGTCCCATGGATGAGGGCGTTTTTTGCATTTTTTTAAACCAAAAGGAGCGAAGCGGTATGCTGGACATGAACTGGATCAGGGAGAATGAGGAACTCGTAAGAAACACGGCAGTGTGGAAAAAGGTGGATTTCCCGCTGGATGAATTGCTGGAATGGGACGATAAGCGGCGGGTTTTGCGCCGGGACACGGAGCAGCACCGGGCACAGCGCAACACGCTGACCAAAGAAGTGGAACAGCTGCTGCGGCAAGGCGACACCCAAGGCGGAGAAGCTGCCAAGGAGCAGGTGCGAAAGATCAACGCCCTGCTCGGCAAGCTTGAAGCTGATCTGGCGGAGGCGGACCGCCGCTGCGCAGAGCTGCAGCTGCTCGCCCCGAACCCGGTATCGGGTGATACGCCTATCGGCGACGATGATGACCAGAATGTGGAGCTGCGGCGGACCGGTGCGCTGCCGGATTTCGGCTTTATACCACGCGATCATGTCGAGCTTGGCGAACTGCATGATATCATCGATATACCGCGTGGCGTCAAGGCTGGCGGACCGCGCAGCTATGTGCTGAAAGGCGCAGGTCTGAACCTGCATCTCGCTGTGCAGAGGCTGGCCCTGGATGTGCTGGCAGCACGCGGCTTCACGACAATGGATGTGCCGGTCATCGTCCGGCCGGAGGCACTGGAGCGGACGGGATTTTTCCCCGCAGGCATGGATCAGACCTATGAGCTGACCGGTGAAAAACGCTGGCTGGCCGGAACCTCGGAAGTGTCGCTTGTTTCATTATATAGCGATGAGATTGTCGATCTTGCGGAGCCTATGCGGTTAGCCGGGATGTCCACCTGCTTCCGCCGCGAAGTCGGCTCAGCGGGACGCGATGTGCGCGGCCTGTACCGCGTGCATCAGTTCTCGAAGATCGAACAGGTTGTGTTATGCAGAGGTGATAACAAGGTCTCGGAGCAAATGCTGCAGGAAATTCTGGCGAATGCCGAGCATATTTTGCAGTTGCTCGAGCTGCCTTACCGGGTCGTGGCCGTCTGCAGCGGTGACATGGCGCTGAAAACGCATAAGCAGTACGACATCGAGACCTGGATGCCCAGCAGAGGCGCTTATGGGGAGACCCATTCAGCTTCGAACCTGCTCGATTTCCAGGCCCGCCGTTCGGGCATCCGTTACCGGGATGAGGACGGACAGCTGCAGTACTGTCACACCTTGAACAACACCGCAGTGGCTACGCCGCGGATTCTGATTCCGCTGCTTGAGAACCATCAGCAGGAGGACGGAACGATTTATATTCCGAAGGCACTCCAGCCTTATATGGGGGGCAGGGAGTATCTCCCTGCTCCGGCACAGACAGAGTAATAGCAGAATACAATCCTGCAAATCTTTTTATCGTTTCACAAATGCCCTTGGCCTTACCGTGGCCGGGGGCATTTTTACGTTCTCTTCACATAAACATAACATACAGATAACACTAACTAATTCACAAAAGATAGTCTCAAACCTATCATTTCATAAATTCAACACAACTGTTTGGATTGAACGAGAAAAATATCATCGTCTTTTGTGCTCTGAACCAAAATTTCCAATTTTTCTATGTTATTCAACCCATGTTTAATATATATTTAATGGTAGACAACCTATCATTTAATGAACAAATGATAGAGTTAGGTTAGGTTGAGTGATTATCGTAAACGAGAGGAGAAGATTCGAACAAATGAAAATCTCATCAAGGCAAAGAAAATGGTGGTCTGCGGCACTCTCAATGCTGCTCGTTACCGGTATTGCCCTGCCCGCACCACAGACCGCTTCTGCGGCCGGGGATAACAGCTCACCCGTAATCTCCCAGGTATATGGCGGCGGAGGAAACTCCGGAGCCAAGTACAAAAATGACTTCATTGAGCTTTATAATCCGACCGATACAGCTGTCGATCTGACTGGCTGGAAGGTTAGATATGCAGCAGCTGGCGCATCATCAAATTTTGAAGATAAAGAAAAAATGTTCACCCCATTAAGCGGGAGTATCCCTCCTGGCGGATTCTTTTTGATACAAGAGGCGGCTGGCTCTGGAGGTACTGATGCCTTGCCGGCACCTAATTTGGTTTCCGAAGGTACCGCTGTCATTTCTATGGCAGGTGCAAGTGGCAAGGTTGAACTATTGGATGCTTCGGGCACCCGGGTAGACCTTGTGGGGTATGGTTCTGCAAGTATTTTTGAGGGTTCAGGCCCTACTGGTTCCTTAACTAACACAACTGCGGCCGTGCGCAAGTCATCTAACGCTTTACCATCCGGAAATCGCGGACAAGATACCAATGATAATGCCGCAGACTTTATTACTACACAAGCACCAGATCCGCGCAGTTCCGGTTCCGGGGTAGTCGACCCCAAATCTCCGGCCGTTGCCGCATCCATCGCTTCCGGCCTGCTCGTGGGCAAGGGAACTGAACTCGCCCTTACTACAAGCAGTGTAACCGCAAGCGTATACTACAGTGTATACGCAAATGGCAGCACTGACGCCTTAGCAGATTACGCATGGTATAATGCCCCGATTGTTCTGCAGGATGACAGTATCCTGATCAAAGCTTTCTCTAAAGAAGAAGGCAAACCCGACAGCGATATTTCACAGTTTAACTATACGACCAAGGATGCCGTGAGCGGACTGACGATTCCCCAGATCCAGGGCACCGTCCAATCCTCTACGTACACAGGTCAATTGGTGAAGGGCGTGCCGGGCATTGTGACTTACACAAGCGGCAGCACCTTCTATATCCAGAACGCTGCGCCGGACAGCGATGTCCGGACCTCCGAGGCAATCATGGTCTACCTCCCCGGGAACAAGGTGAAGGTTGGCGATTCCGTGCTCGTGGACGGATCGGTCAAGGAGTATAAGGAAGGCGGATATAATGATGCCGTAGATCTGCTGACTACGGAAATTGCCGCAGCTCAGGCAAAAGTCATATCTTCCGGAAACGCTCTTCCCGCTGCTACCGTTCTTGGCACCGGTGGCCGCGCTATTCCCGCTGCTGTCATTTCTGGCGGTTTGAGCAAAGAGCTTGAACCTGCCAAATATGCGCTCGACTTCTACGAGAGCCTTGAGGGCATGCGCGTTCAGCTCAATACCCCAAAGATTATCGGACCTTACGATCATGAAATTCCGGTTACCGTAAACAACGGTACCAGCACAACAGAAGTCAGCTCCCCGGCGGGCGGTCTGGTCCTTACAGGAGCGGACTATAATCCCCAGCGGATTCTGATTGCCAAGAAACCAGGCAGCCCGGTCAAAACAGGGCAGGTTTTTGCCGGCAACATCACCGGTATTCTCGGCTATGATTACGGAAACTTCAAAGTGCGTCCAGATGCCGAGCTGCCTGCGGTAAACCCGGGAACCTCCAAGGACCGGGAAACTACCGCTTTGACAGCCGAAGCGGACAAATTGACGGTTGCTTCATTTAATGTGGAGAATTTCTCCAAGATCATAGATCCCAAGAACCCCAATAAAATCAGTAATGTAGCCAAAGCCATTGTAAGCAATTTGAAAACACCGGATATCGTCGGCCTGCTGGAAATCCAGGACAACGACGGTGCCACGGACAGCGGCAATGTCGATGCAGCTGAGAGCTACAAGGCGCTGATCGACGCCATCACAGCACAGGGTGGTCCAGTCTATTCATATACTGACATCTCCCCTGCAAACAACATGGATGGCGGTGCACCAGGCGCTAACATCCGGGCCGGATTTATTTACAACACTGCACGCGTTAAACTGGCTGGATCAGCCAGCAAAGGCGACGCAGCAACAGCAGTTGCTTACACTAAAGACGGCGGACTCAGCCTGAATCCGGGCCGGATTGATCCTACCCACTCCGCATTCAACAGTTCCCGCAAGCCGCTTGCGGCCGAATTTATGTTTAACAATGAAAAAGTTATGGTTATCGCTAATCACTTCAATTCCAAAACAGGTGATACTGGCCTTTATGGCGGCACACAGCCTCCGGTTAAGGCAAGTGAAATTCAACGGGCGGAAATCGCCAAAGTGGTAAATGGCTTCGTGGCAGATGTCCTGACCAAGAATCCGGATGCCAATGTCGTCGTTCTTGGCGATCTGAATGACTTCCAGTTCTCGAATACACTAAAGGTCCTGAAAGGCAGCGCATTGACCAATCTGATCGACACCCTGCCTCTGGGAGAGCGCTACTCCTATATTTATGAGGGCAATTCCCAAACGCTGGATCACATGCTGGTCAACAATAAGCTGGCCTCCAGATCCACACTCGACATCGTGCACATCAATGCCGACTTCCAGGAAGAAGAAGGACGGGTAAGCGACCATGACCCGCTGCTGACTCAAATTGACTTCGGTACCGACACTTTCAACCTGCGTGTGCTGCACACAAATGATACGCACAGCCACCTGGAGAATGTGACCAGACGCACGTCGGCGATCAGCAGCGAACGCACAGGCAACACGGTGCTGCTGGATGCAGGGGATGTGTTCTCCGGAACCTTGTATTTTACCCAGTTCAAGGGGCAGGCAGATATCAAGTTCATGAACAACATCGGCTATGACGCGATGACATTCGGCAACCATGAGTTCGATCTGAATAAGGATCAGCCGGAAGTGCTGAAGGACTTCGTGACGGCAGCCAAATTCCCGTTCGCCAGCTCCAACATCGATTTCACTACGAAGAAAAGTGAACTCGCGGAGCTCTATCACAATACGATCGGAACGCTGGAAACCGAGGAGTCCCTGAGCACGGCCAAGGATGGCAACATTTATCCTGCGGTCATCAAGGATATTTACGGTGAGAAAATCGGTATCTTTGGCCTAACAACCGAGGACACCGTTGGACTGGCATCGCCAGGTGATAAAATCAGCTTCAAGGACCATGTGGAAAGCGCCAAAAACACAGTTAAAATGCTGGAAGACCAGGGAATTAACAAGATCATCGCCGTTACCCATCTGGGTTACACTGTTGATCAGGAACTGGCGAAGGCTGTTCCCGGAATTGACATTATCGTTGGCGGACATTCGCATACGAAGGTCGATAATCCTCCGACGCCAATTGTTAATGCCGGAACCGGCAAGAATGTACTGATCGTGCAGACCGGTGAATACAGCCAATTCCTCGGCGAATTGGACGTAACCTTTGATAAAGACGGTGAAATTCTCACCTACAACGGCAAACTGCTGGATGTTAATCTATTCGGCGAGGATGCTGCAGCCAAAGCTTTGCTTGCTCCTTACGACGCTGAATTGGCAGCTGTCCGCAGCGAAGTCGTAGGCTCGACTGACGTCGACCTCTACACCAACCGCACCATCGACGGTAAGTCTGTACGTGTTGTGCGTCAGGAAGAAACACCGATTGGCAACATGATTGCCGACAGTATCGCGGAAAAAGTCAAAGAGCTTATGCCGAATTTTGTGCCGGAAAGCGACCTTGCTTCCATTAAGGGCGTTGTGGCCATCCAGAATGGCGGCGGCATCCGTGCAGCCATCGACAAAGGCGACATCACGATGGGTGAAGTGCTGACTACACTGCCTTTCGCCAACAGCCTTGCTGCGCTCAAAGTAACGGGCTCGGAAATTATCTCCTCTCTGGAGAACTCGGTCAGCGGCCTGAGCTCCGACCAAGGACGTTTTGCTCAGGTTTCCGGTATGAAATACACGTATGATTCCACGAAAACACCTGAAATTGTGGATTCCATAACAGGCAAAGTAACACAAACCGGGGAACGTATCGTATCCGTCGATATCCTGCAGGCTGACGGCTCCTACGCACCGGTTGACCCGAACGCTTACTATCTTCTGTCCACGAATTCCTTCATGGCAGGCGGCGGAGACTTCTACCGTGCCCTGGCTGCTGCCAAGGCAGACGGACGTTATTATGAGCTTGGTCTTCCCGATTTCGAGGTTCTCTTGTCCTATTTGAACAAGCATAAACCGGTCAATGTCGAAGTCGAGGGCCGTATCACGGACCTGAAGGGAACCCCTTCACCGGACGAAGATTTCTCTTTACGCATTCTGCACACCAACGATACGCACAGCCATCTGGAAACTGTAGTTAAACGGATGACGGCGATCAAGCAAGAACGAACCGGCAACTCCATCCTACTTGATGCAGGGGATGTATTCTCCGGCACACTATATTTTACGAAATTCGAAGGACTGGCCGATCTTGAATTCATGAACTATATCGGTTATGACGCTATGACCTTCGGAAATCATGAGTTTGATAAAGGACTGCCTGCATTAAGAACGTTTATTAATGAGGCCAAGTTCCCGTTCATCAGCTCAAATATCGACTTCACGAGCAAGGATAACGAACTTAAGGATATTTTTGTAAATCAAACCGGCGGCACCACTGCCACACCAGCACTGGACGGCCACATTTATCCTTCGGTCATTAAGGATGTGTATGGTGAAAAAATCGGCATATTCGGACTTACCACTGAGGACACCGTAGGCTTGTCTTCACCGGGTGATAAGATTGCCTTTAAAGATTTCAAAACAAGCGCAGAGAACACAGTGAAAGCACTGAAGGAACAAGGCATCAACAAAATCATTGCTGTCTCCCATCTGGGGTATAACATGGATCAGCAATTGGCTGTTCAGGTGCCGGGCATCGACGTAATTGTCGGCGGGCACACCCATACCAAGCTTGACGCTCCTGTAATCTTCAATAAGGACGGCGAGCCGACACTGGTTGTACAGACCGGGGAGTATGGCCAGAACCTCGGCGAACTGGATGTTGAATTCGACGACAACGGCGTTATTACCAACTATACGGGCAAGCTGCTGGACGTAAGCAAATTTGCCGATGATCCGGCCGCCAAGGAAATGCTGGTCAAATATGACGCGCAGCTTGCGGAAATCCGCCAGACCCTCGTCGGCAAAACCAATGTACCTCTGGTCTATGAACGGCTTGTCGACGGAAAAACAACCCGTGTTGTACGCAAGGAAGAAACCAATCTGGGCAATCTCATTGCCGACGGCATTAACGCTAAGGCCAAGGAATTGGTAAGCAAGCTGATTGCTGCCGAAGATCTTTCCACGATTAAAGGCTTTGTCGCTATTCAGAATGGCGGCGGCATCCGTGCCGGCATTGATCAGGGAGACATTACACTCGGTGAAGTGCTGACTGTAATGCCGTTCTCCAATAGTCTGGTGGCTCTCAAGGTTACCGGACAGGAGATTATTGATTCTCTGGAGAACAGTGTCAGCGGACTTGAGACCGACCAAGGACGGTTCGCACAGGTTTCGGGTATGCGCTATACCTACGACTCCACCAAACCGGCAGAAAAAATCAATGCAACTACAAACGTTCTGGAGCAGGAAGGAGCGCGCATAATCTCGGTTGATATTAAACAAGCCGATGGCAGCTACGTAGCCATTGACCCTGCAGCTTACTATATCCTGTCCACGAACTCCTTCATGGCAGGCGGCGGAGATTTCTACCGCTCACTGGCTACAGCTAAGGCAGACGGCCGGTTCTATGAGCTGTACCTGCCCGATTATGAAGTCTTTACCGACTATCTGAAAAAATCCGGCACTGTAAACCCTGCTATGGAAGGCCGCATTACCGATCTGAAAGGATCGGCGCCAACAACACCACCTTCCACAGGTGGCGGATCGCTGCCAACGCCAACACCGGCACCTAGTGCAACACCGGCATCATCAGCAGCACCGCAGGTGACTACAATTACAGCAGCCGATCTGACTGGAAAATTGGCATCACTGCCTAGCGGCAGCAATGAGCTCGTCATTCCGGTTACCGCCACAGCAGGCGGAGTACAGGTTGTACTGCCGGGCAGCGTGCTGGTCAAGCAGGCCGCAACCAACCCTGCGACAGTTCTTACGTTCACTTCACAGGGAGCTTCCTACTCGCTTCCGTTAAGTGTCTTGAACGGAACAGCACTGGCTGCGCAGCTTGGGACCACGGACTTTACGATTACAGTTTCCATGCTGCTGGCAAGTCCGGCAACACTCAGCAGCGTGAATCAGGCGCTGGCTTCCCAAGCCGGTTCCGTCACTCTGGCGGCTCCGGTCATTGAATTCAGTATTACCGCACAAGCGGGAACTAACAGCGTGCCGCTCAACAGCTTCGGAAGCACTTATGTGAAGCGGAGTATCACTGCTCCAGGGAAACTGAACTCCGAGAGTGCAACAGCGGTATCCTTTGATCCGGCAACGGGCAAAATTTCCTTCGTGCCTTCTCTCTTTACAACAAAGGCTGACGGAACTACCGATGTCACCATTAAGCGGAACAGCAACAGCTATTACACGGTTGTGAAATCAGCCAAAACATTCGGAGACACCACGGGGCACTGGGCCAAGTCGGCCATTGATCTCTTGGCCTCCAAGCTGATCATTACCGGAACCAGCGATACGGTGTTCTCCCCTGCCCAGAAGGTGACACGGGGGGAATTCGCAGCACTGATCACACGCTCCCTTGGACTTACGGCAACAAGCAGCGGAGCTGCCTTCAGTGATGTCAATGCAAGCGCATGGTATGCCGAGGCCATTCACACGGCAGCCGCAGCGGGCCTGATCACGGGCTACACAGACAGCAGCTTCAAGCCGAACAGTCCAATCACCCGTCAGGAGATGGCCTCCATTCTGTCGAAGGCGATGAAGTACACCGGGGCAACCCTAACTGCCGATCCGGCCCGGCTTGCGAAATTCAGCGATGCCGCCGACATTGCCGCATGGTCGCAAAGTGCGGTAGAGGAAATTGCTGCAGCGGGCATCATCCAGGGCAGAGCAGACGGCTCATTCGCTCCACAGATGTTTGCTACCCGCGCGGAAGCAGTTACCATGCTGGAGAAGACTCTGAAGTCCCTTCAGTTCATCAACTAAGCTAAGACAACTTTTACAGCAGCATAAAAAGGCGGTTCCAAAGGCGCAAATGGCGTCCTGCGGAACCGTCTTTTTTATTTTTCCTTTATATTGAAATTATTATTTAGTTCGTATATAATAAAACAAACAAATAGTTCTATATTTATAGAACAAAAATCCTGCACACACATTTACAGAAGGAAATGAGGAACCCCAACAATGTACAAAGTAGAAGTCGACTTTGCGCCCATGTATGAATGTATCGCCAGCCTGAACGCTTTTCTCTGGAAGCAGAATCATAATGCCATGGATGGAGGAAAGCTCTGGGTCCGTGAGGTCCAGGCCAGATTTGCACCGGTGCAGCTCCAGAGAATGCGGGAGATTATTACCCTTGTCGAGGATTTCAGTTTGGCACCATATATTTGGAGTTGTCCGGGGGACCGTTCGGTCAGCGGCTTTTTGCGCTGGTTCGAGGATCTGTCTGCGGGTGAGCTGTTTGAGATTGCCGGACGCTTCGGACAATCCGTCCCGTCCAACCTTGCTGCGCTGCGGGACTCCACCTCTGAGATTCTGCGTGCCTGGGATGCAGGTTACTTCAGTGGAATCAATCCCGAAATCCTTGAAGGGTTAAGCCGGGAGGCTGAAGCCAGACGGGCGATGCTGAACGGTGAGAATGACATGGAGGTCTTCGAACAAGCAACCGAGGGCATGCGGCTGTATCCTGCCGGGCAGCTGAAGCAGGTGATTATTATTCCGCAATATCATCCCCGGCCTCTGATTACTTCCGCTATGTACGATGAATTTGTATTTACCAGCTACTCCTGTGATGTTCTTCCTCCGGAAGCAGGACGTCCGGCTCCCGCACTGCTCCGGCTTACCCGGGCGCTGTCTGATGAGACACGGCTGTACATTCTCCGTCTGCTTGCAGGCAAACAGCTGAACTTCACCGAGATCGTCAAGCAGGTCGGCCTGTCCAAAAGCACGATTCATTATCATCTTATCGCTCTGCGCGCAGCAGGTCTCGTCATTGTCCACTCCAGCGGAAAAAGCGTATCGTACAGTCTGCGCCTTGAAGCACTGGACAATCTGCCTCATCAGATCGGGGCCTACCTGGAGAGCTGAAGCAGCGATTGGAACTGATCTTTAGTAAGGTTTGCCTTGAAAGGGGAGTACATCCTGTGAAAAAACGCAGCTATTATGGTTTGCTGTCCACCATATCTTTGAGCGCCTTCGGGGATGCTTTTGGCCTGCTGGCCATGGAATGGCTGGTCTACGAGCTGACCGGCTCCAAGCTGGCTATGGGGGCACTGGCCCTCAGCTCCGGCATTCCGGAGCTGCTTCTGCGCCTGCTGGGCTCGCCGCTGTCCGACCGGCTGCACCGCGTGCGCTTCATGGCCTGCCTGGCGGCTATCCGCCTGCTGGCGATTGCGCTGCCGCTGGGCATGGGCCTGGCCGGGAAGCTGGAGCTCTGGCATCTCTTCGCCGCCGCCAGCCTCAGCGGGGCCTGCGCCGCGCTGTTCATGCCGACGGCCATGGCGGTGATTCCCGGCGTCACCGACAGCCGGAAGCTGGTGCGCGCCTTCGCCATTATCGACGGCTGCAAGGGGGCGGCTGCCTTGCTGGGCCCGGCGCTGGCCGGTGTATTGACTGCCGCCAGCGGTGCCCTGCCGGCGCTTGGCATCAACGCGGTTTGTTATACCGCTGCCATAGCCACTCTGCTGTGCCTGCCGAAGATGCCGAAGCCATCGCCGCGCTCCGGCACCTTCTCCATACCGGCTTATATACGGGAGATTGCCGAAGGCTTCACCTTCTACAAGCAGTTTCCGGCGATGTTGACCATTATGATGATGGCCTCCATCAGCAACTTAAGCTCCGTTGCCGTCTGGACCATGATGGTTCCCTATGTACGCGAGGTACTCCACCGTGACGCGGCGGCTATGGGTACACTAACAACAGCTTCCGCACTTGGAACCTTAACCGGACTCGGCATAATATCCCTGCTGGGTGAAATCAAACGAAGACGTTTCGTGATGCTGGGCAGCCTGGGAGCCATTGGGCTCTCCACTGCGCTCTGGGGCCTGATTCCGAGCTTTCCGTTTGCGCTCGCTGCCGTGTTCGCCGCCGGAATCCTCGGCCCCTTCTTCGGCTCGTTAAGCTCCTCCCTGCATGGCCGGCTGGTTCCCGGCAACCTGCAGGGCCGGGTCAACTCGATCCGCTTCCTGATCGGCGGCAGCCTGCAGCCCTTTGGCGCTTTTGCAGGCGGAGCCGTCGCCGAGCTTTACGGCGTGCCTGCACTGTTCCTGGCTGCCGGGCTGCTTCCTCTCCTTTGCGCCGGACTGGCGCTGCTGCTCCCGGGCCTGAAGGCGCTGGACGGCGACCTGTCTGCACTTGAGGCTAAGACCCGGCAGAGCGGCGGGACCTTTGTAGCGCAAAGCGCAATCGCCGAACAGTGACGGAACAAATAAATGCTCAGATCAGCCCACCGGAAACAGGCGATGCCAGATTCCCGGGTCATCGCCTGTTGGCCGCTTCTATTCAATTAATAATCTACCGGAACACAAATCACGAATCAGCTAGGATTCCATTCCGGCTTCGCTTGTTTCATAATGGCTCGTATCTCCATGCAGCACAATTTCCGGCACACCGTCCGTAATATCAATTCTGCACAGGCAGGTCGGATAAATATATGGCAGATCCCATAGCTGCTTCATTGCCCTGCCTTCAAAATAGGCCATCAGCACCTTAATCACTACAGTATGCGTAACAATGAGTACGGTCTGCCCTTCATGCTTGTCCACAATCTCCAGAAGCTTCCGCAGTGCCCGTTCCTGCACTTCCCGGAATGTCTCGCTGCCTTCTACAGAGAATTTCTCCGGGTCTTTCCAGAAATAATGATGCTGCTCCGGATGAGCAAGCTCAATGTCCGCAGACTCGCAGCCTTCCCACAAGCCCATTCGGATCTCCTTGAATTCATCGCAAGCGATTACCGGGAGCGTCCGTTCTCCGCAGACAATCTCTGCCGTCCGCAGGGTCCGCTCACTGGAGCTTGCGTAGACGGCATCAATCTGTACCTTGTTTAATCCACGGTTCAACCATTCCGCCTGCTGCACGCCAAGCGGCGTAAGCGGCGAATCCTGATGTCCCTGCATCCGCTGCTGGACATTCCACTCCGTCTGTCCATGCCGCGTGAGATATATTGTTGTCGTCCCCATGTTCGCTTCTCCTTTTCCTGGCTCAGATTGTTCGTAATTCATTCATTCCGGCGGATTCAGAGATTCCGCTTCTTCTCCAGCCACTTCACCGCATAATCAACAATCTCCTGCTGCGGAATCAGCTGTGCTGCAGAGGCGGCAACCATACCATATGTAATCCGCCCCGTATCTTGGCCAAATTCCTCGCCAAGCGCTGCGAAGTCATCCGAATCCCAGTTGAAATCTCTGAATTCAACCCATTGTCTGGCTCCGTCCACCAGCATTGGCGCTCCGGCGGTGACCTCCTGCTTCCCGGCATAGCTGGCCCGGTGCTCGGCCAGATGAAGGGAGGTATTGTTAACATGATCCACCCCAAGCAGCAGCACGCTTCCCTTCAGATCATAGATCCGGGCGAGGGGAGAATGCTCCCCCAAGCCAAATTCCAGCGCATGGCCGTCAATAATCACATCCCGGTGTTTCCCCCATGCGGCGAGAGAATGGATCGGATGGCTGCTGCGCCTAACCCCCTTCTGCTTGCGGAAGCAGTCGGGGATGATCCCCATTCCCCTCAGCAGCGTCATGTCCGGATCATAGGCCGGCATCTGCTCCCGGATACTCTGCCACCATTCCTTGGGCACCGGAGGATTGCTCCAGCCGGCAGGATCGGTCAGATCGGAGGAATGGGTAGGCATCACGAGCGTCCCTTCCTCTCCCAGCACCTGCTCCAGGGCGAGTATAACACTCACCGGTCCACCGGCTACCCACTGGCCCAGCGATTTAAAGGACGAATGCAGCAGCAAAGTCATGCCTTCGGTTACTCCCAGCTTCCGGAAATCTGATGCAAGCGTCTCAACCGTATTCAAATCCCCTTGTATTTCTTCCATTTTACACTCTCCAAACAGCTAGGCTAATAGAATTCCTTGTTATCTGCACGGGAAGGCAGCCTCTCCAGCTGCTTCATCCGGTATTCACCCGGGGAGATGCCCTCCAGCTCTTTAAATACGCGGGCAAACTGCTTGCTGTTCTCGAACCCGACAGCCTCAGACACCTCCGCCAGCTTGACACGGTTTTCGGACAATAGTTTCTTTGCATGGCGGATACGGACCTTTTTCAAGTATACGACAAAGCTCTCGCCGGTATAAGCCTTAAAGGCTTCACTGAAATAGGAGTAGCTAAGCGAAACGTAATTGCTGACCATCGCCATATTCAGCGGGCGGGAATAATGCTCCTCGATGTAAGCCAGTGCCTCTTCCATATCGGCATGCTCACTATGAGCAGTCCTAATGCCTATAATATAATCGTTTATACTGATGAGCAAATGCTCCAGTGCACGGTAATAGTCATGGAAATGGCGGTAATTGTACAAATCACCGACCGTACGGTAAAGCTTCAGCACCTCTACGGAGGCCTCTCCGTGTACCCGGAACACCTCATCCAGCACACGTTCATTCATACTCCGGCCTACACTCTCCAGGTAAGCCAAATCCAATTGCGGCAAATGCTCGATCTGAAAAATAACGCCCAAAAGACTCCTGATCTCCTTCTCACGGTCTGTGCCCAGCATGTTGAGCAGCTTGCGCAGCTCCTCGTCCGGTGACGGAAAGTTAAGCCGGTTGGCCTGGATATCGGCATAATCCATGAAGCTTGCCTGCGGGGACAGGAAGGTATACTGCAGCGCGCGGCAAGCCTCTTTGTAGCAGGTCTGGAATTCCTCCGGACTGCGGCCTGTGCTGCCTATACCGATGAGCAGCCCCTTCGGCTCCCTGGCCCCGGCTTGCCGGGACAGCTCCAGAAAACCTTCCCTGCCGCTGCCGACCAGCACCAGCTTCCCCTCCCAATCCTTCAGAATCTCGATAAATTTCTGTTCCAGCGGACCGACCAGCCGTTCGGCCATCCCCTGCACTTCCTCCGGCTTCATTCGCGCACCGTCACTGTAATAATAATTCAGTACACCAACTGTAAAAGGCAGCTCCAACCGGCCCAGTTCCTCTTGCTGTTCGGGCGATGGCTGCACCCTCTGCGGCATCAGCAGTCCCTTCAAACGGGCCGAACGCAGCTCCCTGCGGAAACCCTCCGTTTCCAGCTCCAGTCTGTGGACGCCGGACTCACGCTCCTTCTTCTCCTGAACGATTTGCTCCAGAATACTGAACAGCTCATCCCGGCGGATAGGCTTTAGCAAGTAATCTTTGGCACGGTAGCGGATAGCACTTTTGGCATATTCAAAATCATCATAGCCGCTCAGGATGATAACAGCCGGGTCTTCACCCGGCGCTGCCTCCGCAGACAAGTGCTCCAGCAGTGCAATGCCATCCATGACCGGCATGCGGATATCCGTAATAATAATGTCTCTGTGTTCCTGCCTGAACAGCTCCAGCGCCTCCGTACCATTACCTGCCAGCACAATACTATACTGCGACGGATATTCCCTTTCGATCATCGCTTGCAGGCCCTGGCGGATCATTCTTTCATCATCTACAATCAGCAGTTTCATCATGGTTGTTTATCCCCCGTCAAAAGAACTTTAGGCAGCGTCATGAAGACCGTAGTCCATTTCCCTGGCTCACTCTGCACTTCCAGCCCGTAAGCGCCGCCATAAAACAGCTGCAGCCGCTGGTGCACATTCCTTAGCCCGATTCCGCTTGCTCTAGGATTACTGGCTCCCGTACCGCTAAAGCTTGCGGCCGGCTGCTCTTCTTTGACAGCGTACACGCTCTCGTTCAAAGTGGCCTGCCGCTCCGCTGTAAGCCCGATCCCATTATCATGGACAGCTATAAAGATATCACCTTCGGATTCCGAGATATCAATACAGATGATTCTCTCCTTCATTTCCTCTTTATCTCCGGTCCAGGCATGCTTAACACTGTTCTCAACTATAGGCTGCAAAGACATCTTCAGCACCTCCAGCTCTAAATAGTGAGCTTCAATGCGAAGCTTCAAAACAATAGGATACTCGAAGCGGATATTCATCACTTCAATGTAATTTTCGATATGGCGGACTTCATCACGCAGCTTCACATACTCGCCAGACCATTTGAAATTATAACGCATCATACCGCCGAGTGAGGTCAGTGCATCGGAGATCGTACGCTGATTCTCCATTTCAGCCAGCATTTTGATATTTTCGAGTGTATTATACAGAAAATGGGCATCGATCTGGTTGTGTAATGTACGAAGCTCAGCCTCCTTGGATAGAGCTTGCTTTTGTACGGCCTGAGCAACTAAAGTATTGATCGTATTCATCAGCTTTGAGAAATGATGCGCGAGTTCGCCCACTTCCCCGCCGCCCCGGATCGTAATCCCCGTGTATGCCTCACCTCTGCGCACTTTTTTCATCGTTTCAGTCAAGCGGCGCAAGTTCTTAAGAATAAATGCATTAAGTACGTAAGCAATAACGGTCACTAATATAATAAAACCGATGTTAACGCCGATAATTAAATTCCGTGTATGTGAAATCTCCTTCATGACGCCTTCCATAGAGACTACATTGAGCAGGTGCGCATTAATCCGGTCCAGCGGAGTGTTTATAAGCAGAAAAGACTTCCCGTTCTCCGTATAGTGCATATCCCAATCCCCTGTCTTATTATACGATTGCAGACGATCCGTAATTGCTGCAGCCATCTTCCCGTTCTCTTTCAGAAAAGAGTGATCCGGCCGCGTAAACAGCTGCATTTCCCCATCGACCAGAAACATTTGAGATTGGCTATCCTGTATAGTTGTATAAGTCTTAGGTGTAAACCGCTCCAGCAGCATATCAACTTGCACCATTCCGATATGGTTATCCTCTGGGATGCTCATTTCACGCAGTAGCGATACTTTTGGCACAAGCTTTGGTTTTTGTCCGTAAAAACGCTCCAGCAGATCCCGGTCACTATTTAGAAAAGACCAAGAAAACTGCCCCTTCAGCTTTTCTGCTTTCTGGTACCAAGGCTCAGAGGCTACACGGCTTTCACGGAAGATAATGGGCCACATCTCATGAACATTACTATTTGAATACAAGCGCAAGTGTTCGATGTTCGGATTGTTATATTGGACACGTGTAATATTCCTAAAGACATTGGTGTTAAAGTCTACCAGCTCTACCAGATCCGGTTCTTCTGTATTTGCCAGATAATCCTTTACCTCCTTATCCTCATAGGCCATTTGAACCGCACGTTCCATCACTTCGATCTGATTATTGATATGCAGCTTCTCCATCTGCAGCAGATAGCTGTTCTTGTCGACTGCATCCTTGACGTAAGTATTATTGATGGCCTTATATGAATAAAAGGACACCATTAAACAGGGGCCCAAAATAATAAAAATATATGCGGCGATTAAGCGGCTTTGCAGTGAACGCCGCCCCCACCAATAAAAAAAAGATTCCCATATAGCTCCAGTACGCTTGCCCAGTCTCACGCTGTAACGTTCACCTCACCGTTAGTACGACTACTTATTTTAAACGCCCAAAAGCCCGCGGTCAGCGGGCGTTTTGGACTATTCTTTTTTACATACCGAGTTTTTTCTTGTTCTCTTCATATTTCGTTTGTTGGAAGGCCTGCACCTTTTCAAGGCCCAGATCCTTTTGTTTGTCGATGTACTCTGTCCAAATTTTGTCGAATTCCCCGTCCGAAGAAGCCATTAGCAGCTTCGGCAGTGTTTTGCTGCGCAGCTCTTTAACTTTGGCTAATATAATCCCTTCTGGAGAGTTGGCCAATGGATCAATCTGGTCAAACTCGGAGATACTGTGTGTTTTTCCCCGGGTCCAGTCTTCAAGCTGTTTGAAAGGCTCTACCGATTTAGGTGCCCATTGATCTGCGATATTGTTATTCATCAGCATCCAGAAGGTAAAGGAGGAGCCGTATTTCTTGTCGAATGCCGAACGGTCTTTATTCATCAGTTCAAATACTTCGGGTTTGAATTGATCTTTGCCATCAATGGTATCATAGCTCACACCTTTTTCCCCTAAGTAAAGATCTTTATTGCCTTCTTCACTGTTCAGGTAGCTGAGGAACTTAATGGCACGGGCTTTATCCTTCACATCTTTGGAGATAAGGGTTACTGTCCAGCCGGAAATAGCAGGCCCGTTCAGCGTAGGCGCATCCAGGTTCGTGTTAGCCGGTCCGTCTACAGCGATATAGATTTTATTCGGATCTTGCTGATACAGGGTGCCAAGCTGTGTTGCAAAGTCGGTACGTTGATACAGCATTGCGAAATAACGGCCTTGAGCAATTTTTTCTTCCATTTGCGGACGTTTGTCGATAAAGATATCCTTGGCCAGCAGTCCGTCCTGATTAGCTTGGCGAAGTGTCTTCATCCATCTGATATATTCTGGATCTGTCTCGCGGTTGTACAGCTTGCCGTCTTTTTCTCTTGGGATCGCCAGGAAGTTCTGAATGTATTGCTCCAACGAATCGTTACCGGTTGCGGTAAACTCATGCAGACCCAGCGGAATCATCGGTTGTCCATTGATATCAGGGAATTTCTCTTTTGCAGCCTTCAGTGCGTTCAGGAATCCTTCCGGTGTGCGCATGTCCGGGCTGCCGATAGCTTCATACATATCCTTGCGGACAACGAAGGTTTGGTTGGATACATATTTATCGCCATATTTCTCGTAGTCGGCTGGAGAAGAGGAAGCATTAGGATAGCCGTAAACATTACCATCCGCTTGCGTATACCAGCCTAACTTGTCTGGATCGGATACTTTGTAGAAATAAGGGTCATATTCATCAGCCAGCTTATTAAGCGGAAGCACAAGCTCGCCTTCGATCATTTTCTTAACAGCATCTTCGTACCAGCCCAGCGTGATGAAGTCGGGCAGCTTACCGGAAGCCATAAGGGTATTCAGTTTTTCATTTTCATTACCTGCAGGAACGATGAAGTTAATATCTACACCGGTTTTTTTGGTAATATATTGGGAGGTTGGGTCTACACCCCATTTATTAGGGAACCAGGCGAAATTTAGATACCAGTCAAAGGTAATCGGAGAAGTATCGGACTTCCATCCGGGTTCATCCGCAGATACGGGTGCTTTGGTCGCCTCTGCTGTTGCTGACGCATTCGCCGCTTTTCCGTTATTAGCCTTACCCTCGTTATTCTTGTCACCATTGCCGCTGGAACAGGCTGCTGTTGAAAGTGACATAATTAATGTCAACAGCAGAAGCACCATTTTCTTTGGCTTACGTTTGATTCCCATGCTTTATTACCCCTTTTCTGAGAATGTGTAATTATAAGCTATAACCCCAGAACCGTTGCGAAACGACTGGAGGAGTTACCTTGGTGTGCCGAAGCTTTGTTTTACAGGTCACTTTTAGCCCTTGATCGAGCCAATCATCATTCCCTTGACAAAATAACGCTGCAGGAACGGGTATACAAACACAATTGGAAGTGTAGTGACCACCATGGTAGCTAATTTAATCGACTGTGACGTTACCGTTTTGGTAAGGGCGCTGCCCTGAACGGCAACCATCATCTGGTTTGAACTGGACTGGGCCACCACACGGTACAAATAGGTCTGAATGGGCTGCATATTTTCATTGTTGATATAGATCATCCCTGTAAAATAGTCATTCCATTGATACACACCATGGAATAGTGCAATCGTAGCAAGAACGGGCATCGACACCGGCAGTACAATCCGCAGGAAGATCGACCAGTCATTGGCCCCGTCAATCCGGGCCGCCTCTTCTAATCCGTCTGGAATTTCCCTGAAGAAGGTCATCAGGATGATTAGATCATAGAAGCTGAACAACACTGGAATAATATAAACCCAGAAGTTCTCTAGCAGATGCAGATCCCGCATGAGCAGATAGCTTGGAATGAGCCCCCCCGCAAAGAAGAGAGTTACTGTACCCATCAGAATATAAATTTTGCCTCCGATCAGATCCTTGCGGGAAAGCGCGTATGCTACCATGGCTGTAAAGAATACATGGGCGACAACACCGATTACGGTCTTAGCAACGGTAATCCACATGGCCCGCATGATGCCGGGGCTTGCGAATACCGCCTCGAAGTTCTTAAAGGTGAACATGCGCGGCCACCAGTAAATATTGCCCAGCATGGCGTCTTTGCCATCGTTAAAGGCGTTGATCAGCACGTACCAGATAGGATATAGGGTAATGAAACATATACATAACATGAAGACATTGTTGGCTAGATCGAAGATGACTTCGCCCTTTGTTTTGCGTTTCAGTGCAAACATGTGCAGGTCCTCCTTGGCCTAAAACAACGATGTGTCGTTGATTTTTTTGGTTACTCGATTGGCAATCAGCAGTAGAATGAGAGCGATAACTGATTTGAACAGCCCGATGGCAGCAGAATAAGAGAAACGCGCCGAAAGCAGGCCGGTCTGGTAAACATAATAATCAATTACATTACTTCTGCTGTCATTAAGCGAATTGCGCAGGACCAGGATCTGGTCAAAGTTGGAGTTCATCACACCGCCGACCGCAAGAATAAACAGGATGCTGATCGTCGATTTGATCGATGGCAAAGTAACATACCACATCTTCTGGAACCTTCCGGCTCCGTCAATCGTTGCTGCTTCATACATCTCGGGAGATACACCGGCGATCGCTGCCAGATAGATGATAGCTGACCAGCCAAGCTCTTTCCAAATATCGGAAGAGATAATGACGGTCCAGAAATACTTGGGCTCAGCCAAGAAAGTAATGGGCTGGTCGATTAAGTGAAGCCCCATCAAGATATGATTGATGATCCCGACATCCGCCAGCCATGTGGCGAGAATCCCGCCGAGCACTACCCAGGAAAGAAAATGCGGCAGGTAGGAAATCGTCTGAATGGTTTTCTTATACCGGATCGAACGGACTTCATTCAGAAAAAGCGCGAATATGATCGGCAAAGGAAAACCGACAAACAGCTTGATTAAACTGATCCCCAGGGTGTTTTTCATGACATTCCCAAAATTATCATCCGCCAGAAACTCCCTAAAGTGGGTAAGACCTACCCAGGGGGCCTCGGAAATCGACTTGACGATATTAAACTCCTTGAAAGCGATGATGATGCTGTACATTGGAATATAGTTGAAAATGATCATCCAGACCACGCCGAGCAATGCCATTGTCTGCAGATGGCGCTGGGCCAGAAATCTCCTCCAGAGTGGCCTTCTGTTACCAAAACCGGTTTCGATTGCCGCAGGAATCAGCGGCCGTTTCGCCGGATTTATTCCGTCGCCTCTTTTGTTCTCCATGATATGGACCTCCAAAACCAATCTATCTATATTTAAAGCGCTTACAGCTCTATGTATTTATTGTAATTGTATTCCGCGTTCCCCGAAAGGCCGCAATTTTCATATTTAGGGGCTCATTTTTCGGATAAGGACGGAATTTAAGATATTTCACACAAAAAGAGAAAGGCCTTTTCAGCCTTCCTCATTTGCTCAGTCTCTTTAACCCATAACTGCACGGATCGCCACAATCTCTCCCCGGCGCAGGGCTTCAGCTTCCGCACCGCGCAGCAGCGCTCCCGAAATCGGGGTAACGGTCCCGTCACGGTAGACCAGCGTAAGGTTCTGGATCACCGCCCGCTCTGCTCCAAAGGTATCGGCCCGTTTAGGGTTGTAATAGGTGACCTCCGTGCCCCCCAGGAAGGTGAACGACAGATTGCCCTGTTCATCGAACAGCCAGCCCGGCAGTGCCGGTGCAAGCGCCAGCGTCAACTCACCATCCTCTACTGTGAACACACGGCTTCCGGCCATCATCGTTCTCCACATGCTCAGGAACTCTGCGGTGGAACCGCTGAGTCTGGCTACAAATCCCCGGCCGTGAGTGCCCGGGTCCGGATTCCCGCCCGTAGCAATGAACGAGGAATTCTCCAGGGTGCTGCGCCCGTATACAGCCGGATCGAGGAACGGAATCAGCGAAGTCTTCATTTCACTGAAGAACTCCTCGTACAGCCCCGATTTCAGCAGCTCCAGCAAATATTTATAGGACATATGCAGGAAATTAGACTCCCGCTCCTGCCAGCCCGGAGTAAACGCCCGTATCCGCCCGATATCGTTCGACTCCTGCTCCAGCGAGACCGACGTCCGGTACATCGAAGTGACTGGATCGTATAGACCGGTATTTTTCACTCTGGTATAGATGTCCTTGGCCTGCTCCGGGCTTTCCAGCGTTTTGAGCCAGCGGGTTGGCCCCTCCAGGAAATACGGCAGGACATAGGCTTCGAACTCTTCCACCACAGCCTTCGGCAGGCCGTAGCCGCTGATTACCGGTTTACCCGCCTCATCCGTCACCGGCTGAAAGCGCACGGCCTCGAACCGGAAATAAGTTGGAGCAAGCCCGCCGCCCATTTCTACGGCTCTATCAATGCCTTCATTAATTTTGAGCAAGAATTTGCCAAGCACCTCACGGATGACGGTAAGTGGGACCTCGGCCAATTCACCGGCAATTCCGAACCGGATGCTCTCCCGGTAAGCTTCACGCGCCGAAGCCACAGTATCCCAGTAGCCAAATTGGCTGGTCCCGCCGGCAAGCATAACCGTCACGGCTTGATGCACCCGCTCCAGCAGCCGCGCCATCTCCACCGGAAGCGCTACAGCTTCGGTGCCGTCCCCCCCGTTCTCCAGCGCCTCCAGTAAGAAGAGGATCATCCGTTTCAGCTCGAACGTCTCACTCATCCCTGAACCAAATAATCCGGGCAGCCCGTTCATAGCATCATTCCAGCCTGGTTTGTTGCCCTCCATTTCCACACCCATACCATACGGATCAAGGGTCGCAAATTTGTTCAAGGCAAGCGAGATCATCTTCACGAACAGATTTGTGCGGTAAATCTCCCCGAACCCGCCTTCCGTGCGCAGCCACTGGGTATCTCCGGCTTTGCGCTGCAGTCTGTGCAGCTTCTCCTCGTCCTCCAGCAGTGAACCGTACTGCCGGACCTTCCCGCCGCTCAGCACATATTTCTCGCTGCGCGGAAGCACATAGGCCGGACTGTCATAGAACGTGTAGGATTCATCCCCGAACAGAAGCTCCTGCTGTTGATCCGGGAATACATCCAGATAACCTTCGACCAGATCAAGATTGTACGTCCAATGGTCGGACCAGAAGCCTTCGCCAAAGGCAGCCTCTATATTCTGCTGCGCCAGGGCAAGCACACCGCTGAGAAATTGCTGTTCGTCTACCTTCAGCGTAACGTTGTGGTCGGCGATGTAATTGATCAGGCGGCCCGGTGTGAAGCGGCCTGCGCACAGCTTCACGAGTTCCTCCCGGTGATCGGCTGCAGCTTCGGCAATCCAGCCGTTCAGCTTCTCCGCATTCTCCGGCAGCACTTCAAAGCTGGTTCCCTGCACACTGAGCGGGTTATAGCCGTCCGCCTGAATCAGGCTGTAGAACATCTTGATGTTGAAGCTGCCGACCTGCGGATGGAAAAATACATCGTTGCGCCGGTTCTGGTTCATATCGCGGAAATTCCCGTTGCCCTGGGAATAATATTCCGGTGCCAGAGAGAAGAAGTTATAATCCCGCTCCATATCGCCGTGCTTGCGCGAGTATAGATGTACGACAAAGCCGTCTTCCCCGTTGTCAAAGATAAACGGATAGCCGCCGCGCAGAAAGTTGTCAAGATAGGACTGCCGGCAGTAGGCATCGAACACTGCTGAGGAGGTACGGGTGGCGATATCCGCCGTCAGCTCCTCGGTCAGGCTGGCCGCCTCCTGCGCCTTGGCTGTAATATACTCCTCGCGGCAGATCTCCGCCGATTTCTGATTGATCTTCCCGATCTCGTTGACATGCCCGATGATCGTATTCAGCGTCAGCTTGCCGCCGGGAGCAAGCGTACGTGCTGTACCGCTGAAGCCGCAAGGCACCTTGTTCACCGGATATTGCGGCTGTTCCAGCAGCACTGCAAGCGGCTGTCCGGCGAAGCCGTCCGGGTAGGCAAGCGAGGTGTTTCCGCCAAACACAAGCTCGAAATCTACAATCGGTGCCAGCATTTCCCCCTCAGCTGTGAAGGAAAGATAGAAATGGCCGTTATTGATTTCACTGATTTCCGCATCATCATTCGTGCTGGAGCGCAGCTTGTAGAATGGAATGCCATTCTCCAGGTTGTATACATCCATCCAACTGCGCAGCAGGTTGCCCATTTCCTTGTAGCCGCTGTTCTCCACACCGTAAGGCAGAACCTCCGGCAACCCGTCCAGCAGCTCAAACTCCAGCTTCTCAGTGCCTGTATTTTCGATTTCCACCCGCCGGATAAGCGCGGCGTAATCATCATTTGGCAGGTTAAAGTAGTGTACGGTCGTCTTCAATCCATGCCCGGCATGAGCTTCCTCAATGGTTAGCCCGTTCGGCAGGATGGTCATGGTCCGTTTGGCTGCTGGATCAGGACGTGCCGACTGGAACGGCTCATAGATTTCCGGCGTATTGCCCAGCTTGATGAAGGTGCGGAAGCCGGAAGACGCTACATTTTTATAAGAAATATTCGCCGGAGAAAATTCCATGATCGGCGAGTTTTTATCCCGTACCCCGAAGCTGCAGACCCCTTGGCCCCGGTTGACATAGAAGGTCCACATCGGAATTCCCTTGAGCCCGGCGAGCCCGGGCAAAAAGCTGGCAAACGGCTTACTCTCGTGAAATTGCTCCATAATAAATTTGCCTGCATCAAAATAAGATTTGCTCATGACAAGCCCTCCTAAAAGTTTTGTGAGCTTATGCTTCCTGAATTGACTTCGTACAAAACTCACTTCGGAAGCATTTGCTTAAGTTTTGTGAGCTTATGCTGACCTACGAGAGGACATGCGTAACAATGGAGTGCGGCGCCAGGCAGCATTCAGCCAGCTCTGCACCCAGACCCAGGGTCAGGGAACGCTCTTCCCCGCTCTCATTCATCAGCACCACGGCAATGCTGCCGTCCGGATTGCGGAAAGCTGTGGAAAGCACACCTTCTGCAGTGGACTCCAGCCCGATCCGCACAGCACCCGGAGCGATAAATTTACTGAAATGCCCGATGTAATAATAAGAGCTGTTATAGTGCACCTCGTCTGTCGTCGTATCGGCAATGATCGGAGCATCACAGAAATTGCCTACATGGTTCGGTCCTCCGGTCTCATCCAGCACCAGATTCCAGTCCAAATACCCTTCGGTCCAGGCGTTAAGATCACCGATCATATTCCGCCCGTAACGTTCTCCTGTGAACCACTCTCCAAGCCGTACTCCGCCCTCCTGGCAGCCTTCCGTGAACAGCAGATGCTTATCCGGGAAAAGCTCATGCACCTTGGCCACCTTGTCGAATTCCTCACCGCCATACCAGTGAAGACCGCTGCCCCATACATATTGCGCCGCTTCGGGATCGGACAGGATAGGTGTTACACGTTCGACCATAATATCGCGGTTGTGGTCCCAAATCACGATATTCACATCCGCCAGTCCCGCTTTGTGCATGACCGGTCCGAGGTGATTTTTAACAAAATCCCGTTCCTCTTCCGCGCTGTAGACACAAGAATCCCAGGTCTGAACAGCTGCCGGCTCATTCTGAACCGAGACCGCCCATACCGGAATGCCCTCTTTGCGGTAGGCTTCAATGAACTTTGTATAATAACGCGCCCAGGCATCCCCGTATTCCGGTTTCAGCGAACCGCCGTTATTCATCTCCCCGTTCGTCTTCATCCATGCCGGAGGGGTCCAGGGAGAAGCCAGCATTGTGAAAGGTCCGCCTTTTACCTCCATGGCATCCTTGATCAGCGGCAGCACCCACTTATGGTCATGGGAGATGTCAAAGGTAGCCAGCTCTGTATCATGTTCCTGCACATAGGTGTAATTGCCGAGTGCGAAGTCACAGCTATGAATATGCACGCGGCCCATACTGTAATTCAATCCCTCAACAGGGTGAAAATAGCGGTGTATAACCTCTGCACGTTTGCCCGGACTCATACGTGATAAAGTATAGGCCGCCGCTTCAGTGAAAGCGCCGCCAAAACCTATCATCTTTTGAAATTCCACCTCGGGCTGCAGCTGCACATCGGCCTGCTGTCCGGCAGTACGGGCTTTAAACTGGATTGCCTCCTTGGGGCTTAAGCGTTCTCCTGTTTCTTTGGCGGTTACTACTGTGCTTACCTTTGTCATTTTGTCTGTCTCCTTTTGGATAAATTATGAATGCTATGATAATCGAAACCGGTTTCGATTATTTCGAAAAAAAAGCGCACCGAGGCGAACTTCCTTTTATTCATTGCCTGGCGGTGCGCAGGAATCCCGCACGACCACTTCGACGGGAAGCACAAGCGCCTCCATTTCTTGCTGATTGCCGTCGATCGAAGCCAGAAGGATCTCAGCCGCACGGGTTCCGAGATTAGCCGTATCCTGCCTAATAGTCGTCAGAGCTGGAGTAACATACCGGGCAAGCTCAATATCATCGTAACCCATAACGGAAATATCCGCCGGTACCGCCAGCCCTTTGTCTTTGGCTGCCATAACCGCGCCTAACGCCAGCAAGTCACCCGAAGCAAAGACGGCTGTCGGGCGTTCCGGCAGTTCAAGAAGACTCTGCATCGCGGCATAGCCGCTCTCCAGGGAATAAAAAGCCCCCACCGAAACATACCCCTCCTGTACCTCAAGCCCGTGCTGCTTCATTGCAGCCTTATATCCATTCTCCCGCTGTTTGCCCGGAAATGTATTCTCCCCCCCGGATATATGGGCAATTCTCCGGTGTCCCAAAGAAGTCAGGTATTCCACCGCCTGCAGCGCACCGGCAATATTGTCCGAGCAGACCGTATGTGACTGCGTTGTCTCATAATCCAGTATAACCGTGGGAATATTGCTCTCCAGCAGCTCCTGAAAATAAGGATCTTCATAATCAGAGAGAAACACCACGACTCCGTCCACGCCATGAATCCGGCAATTTTCCAAATACCCGCTTTGCTTGCCGCCGACATCCTTGGAGATAAACATCAGGGCATACCCTTTGGCCACAGCAACCTGCTTGAAGCTCTCAATCACCGCGCCGAAAAACGGATGACGGATACCGACACCTGTGCCCTCTACGAACAGCACGCCAAGAGTCCATGATTTCTTCGTAGTCAGCGTGCGCGCATGTGCATTGGGTAAGTAGCCCATCTCGCGGGCAGTCCGCAGAATCTCCTGTCGCGTCTTCTCCCGCACATCGGAGTAGTTATTAAATGCCTTTGATACCGTAGTTGGAGAGTAACCGGTTCTTTTGGCAATATCATATATAGTTGTCATTCCGGTGCACTCCCCCGGCTCAAATGAAAGCCCTTTATTTGTTCACTGCCATTCTAACGTCTTTCCGCACGTCCGTCCAGCATAAAATACCCCTGTACCGCAGGCAGCAGTGTAACAGCCTGAATCAGCAGGCCCAGGCTGGTATAGATCACATGGACAACGGATACGGCGTCCATCATGTAGGTCTGCACCATGATCCAGATAATTTGCCCGAAGCCGATATAGAGGGAAAGTGCCCACGCACTATGCAGTGTCCTGAACGGATTCAGCGGGGCCGCCCACTTCCAATCCGGCTTCTTGACTAGGCCATACAGCACCAGCAGCGGCAGAAGTCCAAAGATCACCAGCAGCAGAACGCCGGGGATTGCAAAATCCTCAAAGGGCGATCTCTCCAGCACGGAAGACGGCATCCCGATCATTTCACCACTGGGGTCGGCCAGCAGCATCAGTCCTCCCCCTACCGCTCCGACTCCCAGAAAAGCCTGAAGAATATACAGTAAAATTACAGCACCCGGTCTTTTCCTGCCTTGTATCATTGCTAATCCCCTCGCATTCATCGTCCCAAAATATCGATCTTAACTTGCTTTGAGTAGATTTTACAGGTTCTTCCTCTATCCTGCTAAGACAGATGTCACAAATTTGGGGATCGGCGAATTTTTATGCTTGCGGTGTGAACAGGCGCACTTTACGTTATACTAAAGTTATTATCTGTTGAACAGGAAGTCTTTACTAATCCATAAAAAAATGAGGGGACTGGGTGATGCTGGCAAAGCATCATCCACACATGCCTATGACCGATACGAACCAGCCTTTATCCAAACAATGCGCCTATTGCCATAAACTAAAACCACTTGCCGAATTCCGCCGGCGGACCGGAAAACGCTCCAAGGGCCAGTCCCGCCGCGGGGCCTGCCGGGAATGCCGCAAGGCCCGCGAAGCGGGATCCGCTCCTGCACTGCTCCGCAGTATAGGGGCTGTGTCTGTGTCCGCTGTTTCAGCTCAGACTTCCGAACCCGGACCTGCGGCTGCATCCCGCCGTTCACCGGCCCCATCGGCACCGGCTTCTGCAGCTTCCAAAGCGCCTGCACCCAAAACCCATCTGCACTCCTTGCCGGAGCGCTCCAAGGAGGGCAAGGCCGCAACCCTTACCTCCGGAGTCAAGGGAAAGACGCGTCCGCGCGGAGCCGAGCAGCGGCGGAAATCGCCGCAGCCGTTCGGACCGAAGCCCGATCCGCAGGACGCCTCCGCCCTGATCCCTTCATTTAAGGGGATGATTCTGATGCGCGGACATAGCGACAAGGGGCGCCGCTGGCACCAGGAAATTGATCTGGAGCTGGCTGTGACCCTTGTCAGAGAGCATGCCGCAGTAGTTGTGAACCGCCGCACGATTCGCCGCCTGTACAGCAATAAGGATTTTCGGACGTTAATTCTAAACAGGGACAACTATACTTGTCATTTCTGCGGCTTGTACGGAGACACTATTGATCACTTGCTGCCGCGCGCCAAAGGCGGCCACACCACTCCCGACAACTGCGTCTGTGCCTGCAATCAATGCAACCAGACAAAAGCGGACCAATATGTAGAAGAATTTATGGGCCGTTAAGAGCGGCGGGGCAGCTTTAGGAATCCACCTGCTGATCTAGCTTGATCTATTATATTGTCCAATTCAAGCAGAATTTTCTCTACTCTCCAATGATCAACACCAATTGCCTAAACAACAATAAACGCTCCTTCCGCCGGTGGCTGCTGTGCTGTTAGGCAGCAGTAGCCAGGCGAAAGGAGCGCTATTGAAAGTTAAAAATAGGGATGCAACGGCTTGTTCATTCAGCTGGTAATATTCTTAACCCGGCCGACTTGTCCGTCCGTCAGCCGCACCTTGATGCCGTGCGGATGGCGGGGCGAATTGGTCAAAATATCTTTGACCGTGCCATGCGTAAGTTTGCCTGTTGGCTGGTCTTGCTTGAGTACAATATCCACTTCAAGTCCGGGGCGGATGTCTGCTCTGGATTGCCCACTCATGATCTTCTCCCCTTTCATAGGTTATAATGGAGTCAACAATTACTGAAAAGAATAGGGATGAGGACAGCTATGGCCTTCGGAATTAACAGAGAAGAATTAACCCGGTGGAAACAGGCAGTCTCGGCAGGAGAGATCGCTTTTCTGACACATTATTGGATTGACCCGCGTTTTCCGGGAATTACTACAGTGACTAAAGTAGGCTGCAGTGACCTGCCCCGTCTAAAACGCTGGTGTACGGAGAATGGTCTTCCGCCGCAGTATATCCACAACCGCAAACCCTTCCCCCATTTCGATCTTATGGGTCCAAAACAGCCGGAAATACTCCGGCAGGAGGGATTATGGGAGCAGTTGGAGCGGTTCCGCATGATTTGATATATACCGTATTTGCGTGACCCGATTATTTCTTGTTCCGCAGATCCTTCATAATCTGGCGCCCGGTAGGGGTCTGAGCCAATCCTCCCCCTGCCGTTTCACGGTGCTTCTCAGGCATAGCGGAACCGACTTCCAGCATTACCTTAATCACTTCGTCAGAAGGGATTACGCTGCGCACGCCGGCCAGTGCCATATCCGCTGCGGCAAGTGCCGTAACGGCACCAAAGCCGTTGCGCACAATGCAGGGTATTTCCACAAGGCCGCCCACAGGATCACAGATTAGGCCGAGTGTATTTTTGAGTGCCAGACCGACAGCATGCACGGCCTGCGCCGGGGTTCCGCCGCGCAGCTCGGTCAGCGCTCCCGCAGCCATCCCGATCGCCGAACCAACCTCTGCCTGGCATCCGCCTTCCGCACCGGATACAAAGGAGTTATTGGCGATCACATAACCAATGGCACCGGCGGCGAACAAGCCCGACACCATATAATCATCGTCCCAGCCAAACCGCTCCTGGCAGCTGAGAAATACACCGGGAATGATTCCGCAGGAGCCTGCGGTCGGTGTGGCAATAATGCGGCCCATGGACGCATTCACTTCAGATACAGCCAGCGCATAGGCCATCGCGGTACCGGCAGATCCGCCAAGACACGGTTCATCCGCCTCATTGTAGGCAGCAACCCGCTGCGCATCAAGGCCGGTCAGACCGCTGCGCGAGGTGGTATCTTCGTGCATACCGCGGTGCACCGCCTCTTTCATCACTCCGTAGTACTGGCTCATCGTGGCGAACTCCTGCTCTGTGGAACGTCCAGACTCTGCGCTTTGCTCCTCAAGCATAAGCTGGCCGATACCCAAACCCCGTTCCTCGCATAGTACCGCCAACTGGCTTAATGTTTGAAAATTCATGATGAGCTATCCTTCCCTTTCTTTACTTGCGTTGGTTCGTTTAAATCAACAACCTTCACCGACTTCACGGCCGGCAGGCCTGCCAGATCCTTGAGCAGCTCTGCTGTGGCTGGCTCATCCAGCTCCAGCACTGTCAAAGCTGCACCGCTGCGGTTCTTGCGGTCCAGGGACATATGCCCGATATTAAACTGGCCTTTGCGCATTACATCGGTAACACTCGCGAGTACTCCCAAATAGTCCATATGGTTAATCAGCACTGTCGGATACATTCCCGTAAGCTTAACCCCGAAGCCGTCGATATCTACAATTTCAATATTGCCGCCGCCAATCGAGATCCCCGTAAGCGTCATTTCTGTTCCGGTCTCCCGGCCGACAAGACGTAAGCGAACCGTATTGGGGTGGGGGAACAGCCCCGTTCCCTGCCGGAAGGAAATCTCCATCCCGTCCTCTTGTGCAAGCTCGATAGAATCGGGCAGACGGTGGTCATCCGTAGCGAAATCCAGCAGCCCGCCGGCAATTGCCCGGTCTGTGCCATGCCCCTGATAGGTTGCGGCAAAGGAACCGAAGAAAATGACCTCAGCCTCGCCCGGCACTTCACCAAGCACCTGACGGGCTGCTCTGCCAATCCGGGCCGCTCCCGCAGTATGCGAACTGGAAGGCCCGACCATCGCCGGGCCGATAATTGAGAATACATCTTTAAAGCGCATAGTTCAGATCGCCACCTATCAAAATTCGACAATATACTCACATATATTATACTGCACGAATGCAGAAGCTACACTATTACATTGGTATGTCACCTTACGATAGATCATTATCAGGGCCGATGCTCTGAAATCTCTCCGCCTGATTCAGTATCCTGTGAGAAAAGAACAATCCCGTCCCGTTCCTGCCAGCCGATGCCCGACCAGAACCTGCGGCCCAGCTCATTCCCCTCAATAACCATCAAGTGGCATTTCACAATACCGGCTTCCCGCAATTTGCCTAGACAACGGGAGACCAGTTCACGGCCGACTCCTGCTCCGCGGCATTCTCCGCTGACAGCTACATGATACATATACCCTCTCCGCCCGTCATGTCCGCACATTGCAGTCCCGGCAATTTTACCCGCTTCATTCTCGCAGACTAGACTCAGTCCGGGGTTGCGCTCCAGATAACGAACAATTTCTTCCCGGGAGTCAGCCTGGCTGAGGTTCATACCTGTAGTATTCCCCCATAAAAAATAAGCTTCCTCATAATCATCTGCAACCATTGCTCTGTACTTCAATATTCCTCCCCCGTTTCCATTGTTCATTGTATGTAGGGATAAGCCTTCTTGCATATGTATTCCAGCTCCTCTTGACGAAGCCCGCCAAGGTCCAGCAGCGCCTCATAAGGATCGCCTTCCAGCTTCAGCAGTCTCGCAAAAGCCGGTTCCGTCTTCATTCCGCCTGACTTCAGCAAAATAATTTCTTTGCGGAAGCTTTCTCCCAGCAAATCCAATATCTGCCCCTCTACCAGCATATGCAGCCAAGCGTTCTGCTGCCGCGCTGGCTTGGCTTGCCCGAACAATTCAATCGGCCAGCCTCCGGCATGAAAATTAATCTTGGTGCGTGTTATTCCCCCAACCAACCGGGTTACGGCGGAATACCCAGTGCACTGCCCGAAATTAATGTGAACCTCGGCGGTAAAGCGCACGGGGTCATGTACCTCGCAGATCAGATCGAGATCGCTGCCCTCCACTTGAATTCCCAGAGGTATCGTACCTGCAAGCAGCGGATCATAGTCCGCAAGAAGCTCCATAATCCGCAGTTCCTGAAGCAGATTGTATACCTCTCTTTGAAGTACCGTGCCCTGCTGCAAATAGGCAATATTGAACCAGTTCACACGATCCGCCATACGTTCCTCCCAGGTAATATATCATTTTCTTTTTTCATAGAATGCAAGAAGATTTGTCGCCCTGATCATTGCCTGTTACAAATGCCGGATTCACACTGCGGGAGCGCACGCTTTTCTGGGCGCATGCATAAAAATATACGAATGACAGCATCCAAGGAGGAAACCTGCGATATGAATCCCACTTATCCCTATTATGGGGAACAGACGGTATGCCGCAAGCAGCCCATTGCCTTTCCACCTCAGCACCAGAACCGCCAGCCGGGACTTGAAAGTCTGATGAACCCCCGTCCGATCAGTGAAAATCCTGAGAGCCTCGGCAGCCGAAAGCTCGAAGGCAAGGTGGCGCTGATTACCGGAGGAGACAGCGGCATCGGCAAGGCGGCGGCGATCGCATTTGCCAGAGAAGGGGCGGATGTAGCCATTGCCTATCTGTACGAAGCCTCGGATGCCGAAGTCACACAGCGGCGCATTGAACAATTGGGCCGCCGCTGCCTGCGGATCGAAACTGATTTGCGGCACAAGCAAAACTGCTTCCAGGCCGTAGAGCAGACGGTACGGACCTTTGGCAAGCTGGATATCCTCGTCAATAACCATGCCGTGCAGTATCCGCAGAAGAGCATTCTCGATATTTCAGAAGAACAGCTGCTCCAGACCTTTCATACCAACATTATTCCGTTCTTTTACCTGACACAGGCCGCACTGCCGCATTTAAAAAAAGGCAGTTCCATCATTAACACCGCCTCAATTACCGCTTACCAGGGCCACAAAGAGCTCATCGACTATTCAACCACCAAAGGTGCCATCGTCACCTTTACACGCTCTCTTGCCCTTTCGCTCGCCGATACCGGAATCCGTGTCAACAGTGTCGCCCCCGGGCCGGTCTGGACACCGCTCATTCCCTCCAGCTTCTCCGCTGCCGAGGTTAGCGTCTTCGGAACGGATACTCCGCTCCGGCGTGCCGCTCAGCCTTATGAATTGGCCGGAGCTTATGTCTATCTGGCCAGTTCCGATTCTTCTTATGTCACAGGCACATGTATTCATGTTAATGGAGGGGACATGGTCACAAGCTGAGCCGCCGTCGTTTAGAGACCCTGAGTCCCCCGTGGCGTTAATCCCACCCTGAAAGGAAGTTTTAGGATGAATAAAATCAAGGATTACGATCTTCCGTCCGTCCGCCTATCCGCAGGCATGTACGCACTGACGAAACTCTCTGCAGCCGGTCTGACCTTTATGCTCGTCTCCCTGCTGATGCTGTTCTTTCCGCACGAAGGCGGAGTGCCCGAAGGCTGGCCGATATCGGTACCCTATGCCATTTACGCTTATGGACTGCCGGCGACACTGCTGGCAGATCTGCTGCTGCGCATGTTCCGTTCGTCTTCTCTTGGACCGTCACTGGTCCTGTATGCGGCTGCCGGCTTTGGCGCAGGTCTGTGGCTGGCCTCAGAGCAGGGCGGAGAAGCCATGACCTGCGGCATCTACGGTATAGCTGTACTCCTGGTATTCCGGCTCGCTCAGGTAGCCGGCGAGCGGCAGCCGCTGCTGCTTCCCGTATTCGCGCTATTCATCCCGCTGCTCTGCCTGCTGCTGCTCTAGCCTGCAGGCATCAGAGTGCTTCAATGATATCCCCGGCAATTAATGCCGCCGGATGATGCCGCAAGCGGGCTGCCCGTTCCCCGGCCAGTCCGTGCAGATACACGCCAAAAGCCGCAGCCTGTGCGGCATTCAGCCCTTGAGCCAGCAGTCCGGAAATGATGCCTGTCAGCACATCGCCCGCTCCGCCGGTTCCCATACCCGGATGGCCTGTGACATTTACATAGGCTTGTCCTTCAGGCGTTGCAATAACTGTATGCGCCCCTTTCAGCACAAGCACCACGCCATGCTCCCGGGCATAGTCCAATGCCAGACCGATCCGGTCGCGCTGCACTTCTGCCGTGGCAAGACCTGCCAGCCGGGCCATTTCTCCCGGATGCGGCGTCAAGATCACAGGCCCCCGGCGGGTCCAGGAGCTGTAATTGGCATCAGCCAGGATGTTCAAAGCATCGGCATCGATGACCAGGGGCATTTCCGTCCCCTCCCAAATCGTGCGGAGCCAATCCGTATCGCCCTCGAACCGGCCAAGACCAGGACCAACGGCGATAACCTCTTTTCCGGCACCCAGCCGCAGCACCTCGGCGGCCGTGTCTGCTTTCCAGGTGCCATCCTCTGCGCTGCCGGCTGCAGCCAGCATAATTTCAGGGGCGGCACCGATCACATAGGGCAGCAGCCCGCCGGGCAGTGCCCAGGTAACCAAGCCGCAACCCGCCCGTAGCGCAGCCCGGGCGGAGAGCAGGCCTGCACCGCTCAGCCCTAAGCTTCCGCCGGCCAGCAGGACATGCCCGTAAGTGCCCTTGTGGCCTTCGGGCGAGCGGCGGCGCGACACGTCGATCTGAAGACGTGTCCGCAGCACCTCCGGCGTCAGCAGGCAAGCCTGCACGCCGTGTTCCCGGGCCAAGGCAGCCGGAATGCCGATGGAGCGGACCACCACATGCCCGGCTGCTCCCGCGCCGGGATATTGCACCAGCCCGCGTTTGAGAAACGCGAGGCAGACTGTCACTGCTGCATGAATGCACGGCTCATGCAGCTCGCCCGTGTCCGCGTTCAGCCCGCTCGGGATGTCCGCGGACACCACCGGTTTGCCGCTGCCGTTCGCGGCGGCAATCAGCTCCGCATAGGCACCGCGCGGGGCTCCCGCGCTGCCGGTGCCGAGCAGCGCATCCACGATGCCGCTGCATGCGGCAAAGTCCAGCCGGTCCACGCCGTAGACGACGGCGGGCAGGCCCATGGCTGCAGCGGCATCCCGCTGCAGGGCGGCTTCGCCGGCCAGCGACTCCGGCGCGGCCGCGTACACCAGCGTGACGGCGATACCCGCCTCACGCAGATGCCTGGCGGCGGCGAGGCCGTCGCCGCCGTTATTGCCTTTGCCGATGAGAATCAGCCAGTGCTCGGCTTCGGCAGAGTCCAGGGTCAGCGCGGCATCGCCGCTGACCCTGAATCCCGGCGGCTGAATCCCCGGGCCGCCGCTTCCACGCCCCACATTCGCTCCCTCGTCCCTGCCGTTCTCTGCACCCGGTCCCGCGTTTATATAGCCGCCGCGCCCCGTTATATCTGCATCAGCCCGGCCGCCTCCCCCTCCGGCCCGTCCACCGTTCCGGTCTTCTCCGCCTGCGCCTCCGCCGTGCCTGCTATGGCACAGCGCGATAACCTCCTCGGCGATGGCCCGGCCTGCATTCTCCATCAGCGCAACCGCCGGAATGCTTAAACCCTCAATCGTTTTGCGGTCCAATTGCCGCATCTGCTCAGCAGTTACCAGATCCATGACTCGCACCCCTTTGCGCATAGCCGGAATCCACTGTCCCGGCACTGTATCTGTCCTGTTGTTCAGTTCAAGGCAGCCTTACAACTGCTTCTGTTCTGTACCGGCTCGACTAATAAGCTACCGTAAATCTCTCCCGGCTGAAATTGCCTTCCTCCAGTTCATCAATGACAGCCACGGCGAAATCCTCCACGCTGATGCTGCTCTCGCCATTTTCATCCACGATAAGCCGGTCCAGTCCGATGCGGAACATGCCTGTCCGCCGGCCCGGCACGATGACCGCAGGCGGGCTGATATACGTATAATCAAGTGCCGAACCTCTATAGATTTCATAGGCGTTGGCATGTGCGGCAGCCAGCGGCCGCAGCTCCTCCGGGAATTCAGCCGTGTCCATCAGCCACTCTCCCGATTCCGTCTTCAGACTGCCTGCTCCGCCGACGATCATCAGCCGTTCCGCCCCGGCTATGCGCATCCCCTCCAGCAGCGAATCCGCTGCGCCAAGCAGATCATTTTCCCGCCCGGAATCCGGTCCGAACGCGCTGATGACTTCCCCGTGCCCGCCAACTACGGCAGCTACCGAGGAAGGATTCAGGATATCAACGGTGGCAATCTGCAGCCGCTCATGCTCGATTTGCAGCGAATCCGGATGGCGGACGGCTGCGGTTACTTCGTGTTTTCTTCTTAGTGCTTCCTGTACAATTGCTTTTCCCAGCGTCCCCGACGCACCTAGCACAACAACATCCATCTCTAATTTCCCTCGCTTTCTCAAGCCCTAATTCTAATTTATCCCATAGTGGCGTTCTGAAACCCTTCGGGTAGAAGAAGCATTCAAATACCCCCGCTAGGTGGGGGGCGGCCAGCCTCAATATCATAAGGTTACAATCTGCCATTCCGGCCCGCTACCGCCGCAGGAACATCCCTTGCGAATAAGGCATTACCGGAACAAAACCATACTGATCATACAGCTTCGAAGCATTTCCGTCAGCAATGAGGCTAATATACGACGGATTGGGCACCGTATCCAGGAATGCCCTGATCTCACCCATAATGACTTTTCCGAAGCCACGCCCTTGACGGGAAGGCTTGACGGCAATATCCGTCACCTGAAAGAAACAGCCTCCGTCCCCGATGACACGCCCCATCCCTACCAGCATGTCCTCTTCATAGAGGGATACTGCATAACAAGAACGCGGAAGCCCAGTCATAGCCCCTTCTACACTCATCGGACTAAGTCCTGCCTCAACCCGCAGCGCCAGATATTGCTCCACCGAGGGAGATTCATGTCTAATTTCTACTTTTTCTGCTGCATCCATACGGTCCTTCCCTTCTCGTTCCTACAAACGGTCTCAGATCTGCAATGCTGTTACCAATATATACTTAAGCATTGATTTCAAGCAAGGCCGGGTAACCTGACGGAATGGGTACATGCGGAGATTTGAAACGTTGAAGGAATTCTGACGTAACAGAACTAATAAATTGTTTAGAAAAGAAATAATACTATTCTCAGCCTGCATCCCGGGGTAACCTAGAGATAAAGCCAAATATTCACAATATCATAAAGAAAGGATTGGTGAAGCACTCATGTCTTCTCTGGGGAAATTATTGAAATGGGGGACTTTCACTTATGAAGCGTTCCTGGCCCTGCCGATTATTGGAGGGGTGTTCGTTGTAGCCAATGCATGGGTCCCGCTCGGCATCGCCTTTTTGCTGCACGCAGTGGCTGTTATAATCATGCTTAAGGAACGGGGGCCTTTTATCGGCAACGTCATTGGTATCATTACCTCGATAGTCGCTCTAATTCCGATCGTTGGCTGGATCATGCATGTGATCACGGCGATAGTCTTGCTGCTTGAAGGCCTCTCCTCTTCCCGTCGGGGACCGCGTTATTAAGGCAATACTTATGCAATAGCCTGGAATTTATGTGCTCTGTCCAGGTTCCGGCAGAGCTGAAGCATATCACTGACAAATTATCTTTTGACGAATGGTAAGCTTCGTTAAATCAAAAAAAAGAAAGACCTTCAACTGATGGAGGTCTTTCTTTATACCTTCTATCCTCGTCCCGCAGAACGGGTATCGGTGCGCCGGCTTCCGGTCTCTCCACTATATCGTGCATTTGCAGTGCTGTTCTCGAAACGTTTGCGTTCCGTACGCTCCATCTGTACTATTTGACCTTCATGCACCACGATGTGCAATGAGCCAAACTCCATGTCATCCAGAAGTCCTGCAATCCGCGTCAGCCATACCTCATCCACTTTCAGTGGCTTAGCCATTCTCCAGCCTCCCTTTCCCCGGACAGGGGATGTTCTCCGCCTCGAATCCCGTTATTACCAACTTGTTTACTAAGATTTAACTTAGCATGGAATCAAAAGAGCTGTCAATGAGCATTTTTTCGTAACAGCCAGCTTTTGATGATCATCGTTACCAAGGCGAGCAGCAGCAGCAATGAAGCCACCGCAAACGATGCCGAAAATTGATATTCATTATACAAAATCTCGACATGCAGCGGCAGCGTATTCGTTTCTCCCCGGATATGCCCGGAAACTACGGATACCGCACCGAACTCGCCCATAGCACGGGCATTACAGAGAATAATCCCGTACAGCAAACCCCATTTAATATTGGGCAGTGTCACACGCCAGAAAATCTGCCAGCCGTGCGCCCCCAGTGTAATCGCCGCTTCTTCCTCCTGTGTACCTTGATCTTCCATCAGCGGAATCAGCTCACGGGCCACAAAAGGAAAAGTCACAAACAGCGTAGCCAGAACAATGCCCGGGAGCGCAAATACGATCTTGATATCATGGTCGCTGAGCCAGGACCCGAACCAGCCATGTGCACCGAACACCAGAATAAAGATCAGCCCGCCGATAACCGGTGACACGGCGAAGGGCAGATCGATTAAGGTAATAAGGAAGCCTTTGCCGCGAAAACGGAATTTGGTCACTGCCCAGGCGGCCGCCACGCCAAAGATTGTATTCAGCGGGACGGTAATCGCGGCCACCAGCAGCGTCAGCCTAAGCGCCGAAGCGGCGTCGGGATCACTTAGCGCGGCCCAGTAGACATCCCAGCCCCTCTTCAGCGCTTCTGTCAGCACGACAATCAGCGGCAGGGCGATCAGCCAGAACAGCACCAGCCCGGCGGCGGCAATCAGCCCCCACTTCACCGCAGGAGATTCGTTCGTCGCAGGCGAGGATACGCTGGTCTTCCGCCCTGGAGCGAGCAGCGGCACAGTACCGGCCATAATTATTCCTCCTAAAAGTTTTGTTAGGATAGCAGCTTTGATTAATCATCGTACAAAACTGGCCTCGGAAGCATACGCTTAATTTTTGTGAGCGTTACCTCACTGAATGGGCTTCGACAAAAATCGCCTCGAAAGCATACTCTTAAGTTTCACTCTTCTCCTACCGTGAGCTTTTGCGGGCCCAGCGCTGCAGCAGGTTAATCACGAACAGCATCAGGAAGGAGATCAGCAGGAGAAGAAGCGCCACCGCTGTGGCTCCGGCATAATCGAATTGCTCCAGCTTGGTCATAATGAGCAGCGGGGCAATCTCTGTTCTCATCGGCATGTTGCCGGAGATGAATACCACCGACCCGTATTCTCCGATCCCCCGGGCAAAAGCAAGTGCAAAGCCGGTGAGCAGCGCAGGGAACAGCTCCGGCAGCACAATCCGCAGAAAGGTCCGCCAGCGGCCTGCCCCCAGCGTCGCGGCGGCCTCTTCCATATCCCTGTTCAGATCCTCCAGCACGGGCTGTACGGTCCGGACAACAAACGGAATGCCGATAAACATCAGCGCAAGCGTGATGCCCAGCGGTGTGAAGGCAACCTTCAGGCCGAGCGGCTCCAGAAGGGAGCCGATCCAGCCATTCTGCGAATATAGTGCTGTCAACGAGACACCTGCTACGGCTGTCGGCAGTGCAAACGGGAGATCGATCAGAGCGTCGAATACTCTTTTTCCCGGAAACTCATAGCGTACCAGCACCCATGCCAGCAGCAGTCCCAGAAAAGCATTCGCCAAAGCTGCCGCTGCCGCAGTGCTCAGGCTGACCCGGTAAGAAGCCAGGACGCGCGGATCTGTGGCTACATCCCAGAATTTAGCCCAGCTAAGCCCGGTGGAGTTGAAGAGCAGCGCCGAAAGCGGCAGCAGGACAACGAGACTCAAATACAGTACACTGTAGCCCATCGTAAGCCCGAAGCCGGGCAGCACCTTGCGCCGCACTGCAGCCGTAGTAGTGACATTCATTTACGTATTCATCCTTTCCTGCCTTCAGCTTATGGGCTGATCAGCACCCTTCACGGGACGAACTTTCCAAAGCCTATCTTTACAGACCCTGCGGCAATATCACCAGCATCGAGATCTAAATGACCGCACTTAAAGGAAGAGTTATTAGCTGCCCGGGACATAAATCTTGTCGAAAATGCCTCCGTCATTGAAATGTTTCTCCTGCGTTTCTTTCCAGGTGCCGAATTTATCAGCCAGCGTAAACAGCTTGATGTCCGGGAATTGGTCCTTGAACTGCTCCTTCACATTTTCCAGTGTGGGGCGGTAGTAGTTCTCTGCAGCTATTTTTTGACCTTCTTCGGTGTAGAGATATTTCAGATAAGCCTCGGATACCTCACGTGTTCCTCTTTTATCGACAACCTTGTCGACTACAGCAACCGGAGGTTCAGCCAGAATGCTCTCGGAAGGATTCACAATTTCAAATTTGTCCGGCCCCAGCTCTTTGATGGACAGATAGGCTTCATTCTCCCAGGCAATCAGCACATCACCGATTCCGCGTTCCACAAAGGTTGTCGTAGAACCACGCGCCCCGGTATCCAGTACCGGCACATGCTTGAACAGCTCCTGCACAAATTCCTGTGCTTTGGCTTCGTCATTATTGTTGTGATCGAGTGCATAACCCCAAGCCGCCAGATAGTTCCAGCGTGCACCACCGGAGGTTTTCGGATTCGGTGTAATCACCTCTACACCTTCCTTAAGCAAATCCGGCCAGTCCTTTATGCCCTTCGGATTGTCTTTGCGCACGAGGAAAACAATAGTCGACGTGTAGGGCGAGCTGTTAAGCTCAAATTTATTTTGCCAGCCTTCATTGATGAGTCCTGTTTCCTGCAAAGCGTCAATGTCATATCCTAGCGCCAGCGTGACTACATCCGCTTCCAGACCGTCAATAACGGCACGGCTTTGTTTACCTGACCCGCCATGGGACTGCTTGATCGTTACTTTCTGGCCAGTTTCCTGCTCCCAATAAGCCGAAAAAGCCTTGTTGTAGCTCTCATAAAGCTCACGTGTAGGATCATAGGATACATTCAGCAGCTCTACCGGATCTTTAGACGGTGCTTTGGTCGCTTCTGCCGTTGCCGCCGCATTGTTGCTCTCCGACGTACCGGTTGCTGCACCTGCGCTGTTGTTCGTATTGTCAGTATTACTTCCGCAAGCAGTAAGCCCTGCCGTCAACAACAGTGTAAATCCGGCGAGCAGCCCCTTCTTGATCCCTTTCTTCATCACAATCACTCCCCCATGTTTTCTCTTAAATAGATGATTGCTGAACTCTCTATGCGCTAATTTTTGCAAAAAAAGGACGGAGGAAGGCCCACGTAAGGCAGGTCAAACCGGTCCTGAAAGACACGTATCTGCGAGCCTGAAGCGGGCGTTCCTCCGTCTGTACGGTAAGAACTATTGTTCAATTATTCCTACCTATTTAGTAGGTTATAAAGACATAATACTGAAAGCTTCTTACCCTGTCAAACCTTTTTTTAGAAAAAGACGGCAATCAGACATTCTCCGGCTTAGCGGCAGCAAGTGGCGGCCGTTCCTGCAAGATCCACTTGTCATTAAAGCTCTAAAGTAATAAGATTGCTACATCTAATAGGGGAAAAAGAGAGAGTGGAAATCACCGCAAACTGTCGGGGGAGACAATCATGGGAATGGATTTGGAGTATGCTCCGGCGCCGGGGAGACCGCGGCTGCTCCGGAGGATACGCAGCAGTCTTGCAAAGCGAATTAGGGAAACTTACCGTTATGATACAGCACTATGGAGGATGGCACTTACCGGTCCTTGGATAATATGTGTTCTCATATTTACGGCGGCTATTCTGGGCATCCCCACCGGCCTGGGTGCCCCGGCGGATATTATATTGGCGGCCGGAACCGGGACCATCTTCCTCGCTCTGGCAGCCAACATACTGGCTCTGGTGCTGGCATTGACCGGACTGCCTGTCCCGCGGTTATTTACAGGCTCTATATTGAGTGCGGCGGGCGCCGTTCTGCTAATCCTCTATTATGCTGAATTGGAGATTGAAGCAGCGGCTGCCGTTGCTGTTCTTGCCGCTTTATTCGGCGGGTTCGGAGGACTCGTATTGGGCCTGCTGCGCAGCAGGCGGATCGTTTCGGGACTGCTGCTCGCAGTTGCTGTCGCCTTATCTTCGATAGCTCTGCCCATCAAGAGCCACGGCGGAGCGGTGCCCGTGTTGGCAGCGTCCACGATGATGGAAGATGATATCCCCGCAGCAAATCCGGGAGAGCCTGGTGACTATACCTATCGGAGCTTTACTTACGGCAGCGGCGAGGACTTGCACCGTTCTGAATACGGCAAGGAAGTCGGTCTTCTCTCCTCCACTGCGGATGCCTCGGCTTATATCAAAACCTGGCCCAAGCTGCGGACTATATTCTGGGGATTCGACTACAGCTCGCTCCCGTTAAATGCCCGTGTCTGGATGCCCGACGGTGAAGGCCCCTTCCCGCTTGTGCTTATGGTTCATGGCAACCATATGATGGAGGACTACTCCGACGAAGGCTACACTTACTTGGGCCAGCTGCTGGCCAGCCGGGGATTTATCGCGCTCTCCCTGGATGAGAACTTCCTGAATTATTCAGCCTGGTCCGGCATTCCCGACAACGACTTCAAGGTGCGGACCTGGATGATTCTAAAGCATCTCCAGCAGATCGGTGTCTTCAACGAGCAGGCCGGCAACCCTTTCTATCACAAGGTGGATTACACCAAGACCGCCCTGCTTGGCCATAGCCGCGGCGGGCAGGCTGTTGCCATGGCTGCCGATGCCGGACGCTGGTTCAAGAGCGATCCCGTGCTGGCTGACGCCAATAAGTTCTCGATAGCCTCAGTCATTGCCCTCGCTCCCACAGATAAGGAAATCGACGAGCAGCAGGCTAAGCTGGTTGACGTCAATTACCTGACCCTGCAAGGCGCACGGGACGGGGATGTGCATGACTTCTATGGAGACCGCCAGTATATTCGTTCTAGTTATTCCCGCGGCTCCTCCGCTTTCAAAAGCTCTCTATATATCGCCGATGCCAATCATAGCCAGTTCAATACCGACTGGGGACTCTTGGATCAGTCATTGCCGGCAGGATTGTTCCTCAGCCGAACGCATATTATGGACGGAGACGAGCAGCGGCAAATTGCCAAGGTCTATGTAGCCGCGTTCTTGGAAACAACCCTGCATGGAGAGGCAGACTATCGCGGGCTATTCCGCGATTACCGCCGCGGAGCGAGGTGGCTGCCGGATACTGCGTATTATAGCCGATTCCAGAGCGGAGAATTCATCCCGGTAGCCACTTTTGACGAAGACCGCAACAAGAACACAGCACTAGGCGGAACAGCAGCTGCCACGGGTCTTAGCTGGACGGAAGAAGTTGCCCGGGACCGTGAGCTGAAGAGCAAAGCAACACATGGCATCCTGCTGGAACGCAGTGCCAGCAACAGCGGTGAAGAAGCTGCTTACACCCTCACGCTTAAGGATAGTGTCACTAACGACATTGCCGGGTCCGGTGCAGAAGGCCTGAGCTTTTCCCTGGCTAACCGCAACGCCGATACTGATGAGGATGAGAATACCGGCACTGGTGACAATACAATGCCTTCCCTCTCGCCTGATGTAGTGGTCGAACTCACGGATAGCAATGACATTGCCGCCCGCCTGCCGCTGGATGAGGTGATGGAGATTCTGCCGCTGCCCCAAACCCAGTTCACGGTAAATCCCTGGCTGGAAAAACGGATAAGCGACGGCAAATACGGTGATCTTTCGGAAGCCGTATTCCAGACCTACGAGCTGCCGCTTGAAGCCTTCCTGGAGGAAGAGCCCGCACTTAATCCCGGCAAGCTGACTGAAATAACCTTCTATCTGCAGGAAGAAGGCGATAAAATCATGCTCGACGATATCGGATTTTATAACAAATCCGGCGAAATCAATGGATTGCAACAAATAGGGCCTCTCCCTTTTGCTGATTAACAGCGAAGGGAGGGCCCTTATCCTATTATTCCTATTACAATTCCTTCTTGCTTCTTATTTCAGGGCTTTTATGCAGACCGGTGAAGGAACTTCCAGTTCATTGCCGGTAGGAATCAGCCTGCCACTCTCACAGTCGATTCTAAACGAGACGATATTGCCGCTGTTCTGATTGGCAGCGAGCAGCATTCCGCCCATAATGGCAAAGTTGCGCGGCGTGCGGCCGCCCGAATTGACCCAGTCCGCCGGTTCAAGCAAACCTGTAGCTGCATCAATAAGGAATAGGGCGATACTGTCATGCCCGCGGTTAGAGGCATAAAGGAACCGTCCGCAAGGAGAAACATGAATGTCGGCAGCCGTATCATCACTGCCCGCTGTGTACTGCTCCGGCAGTGAACTGACACTCTGGAGTACTCTCAGGTCCCCCTGCTGTTCGTCGCTTGCAAATACCGTAATGGTGCTGTTCAGCTCATTGATCAGATATAACCATTGTTCTGTGGGGTGATAGGCCAGGTGGCGCGGTCCCGAACCGGGAGGCAGATCCACTTCACGATGTGTAATCAGCTTGCCGTCCTGCACACGGTACAGCAGAACCTGGTCGAGACCCAGATCGCAGACCAGCACCCGCCCGCCGGTACTGTCGGGAATTACCGAATGGGGATGCGGCGCTTCCTGGCGGTCTGTGCGAATCCCTGAGCCTTCATGCCGGACCTGGGCCGACATCTCTTGGAGAGAACCGTCCCCGCCCACAGGGAACACGTTGACATTGCCGCCCGTGTAATTGGCGACATATATGTAATCCCCTTGCGGATGAACGGAGACATAACAAGGGGCACCGCCTTCTGTACTTCTGCCGCCTAGCGGATGCAAGGCTTTGGTTCCCGCTTCAATGGCAAAGGCATGAATTTCGCCCTCATCCTGTTCGCTCGCTGCATATAGAACAGTTCCCGCACGGTTTACAGCCAGATAGGACGGATTCTCAATCCCCTTGGTACCGTCCAGTACTCTCATTTCCCCTGTATCCTTGTTCAAAGCCCCCAGCAGAATAGCATCCTCTTCCTTGGTATTATAAGTCCCCACATAAAATAGTACTTCATTAGGCTGTTCCATAGCAGCGTCTCCTTTTAGTGTAATAGCAGCGTATCTTGCTTGACCCCGGGAGACCCGCTTTCGGAGCTATCGTTTGCAGGTGTATTCCCTTACTTCTTATATACCCTGCAAAGCACCCTGTTCACTCATATCCGCGCTTCATTTTCACTATAACATGTTTATATACCCAACACATTATGCGGGTTAAACAGCATCTTTTGGGGCATACTTGAATACTGATAATAAGCAGCTAGGCAATATTTTACACATGGTTTAAACGTTCCGCTTGCGGTTAATAGTAACCATCGAAGATAACAAACACAAAGGAGCTGAAGCATAATGAGTTTATTATGGATGTTAATTGTAGGCGGGGTAATTGGTTGGTTGGCAGGTCTGATCATGGGCAGAGATATTCCTGGAGGCATTATCGGCAACATTATTGCCGGTGTTCTGGGTTCATGGCTCGGTGGCATGCTGCTTGGAAGCTGGGGACCAAAAATCAGTGATTTCTATGTCTTCCCTTCATTGATTGGTGCCATTGTCCTGATCTTTATCGTCAGCCTGATCCTCCGTTCGGTCGGTGGACGCAGCCGTTCTTAAGCTTGCCGACGAGCCAAGCTGACCAGATGAGTTGAACATTTGAACACAACCCGCCAGGGTCACCCTGGCGGGTTTATTGTGTCCCGACGAGCAGATATCCTCAGCATACCCGCCTGAATTTTTAGTTTCAGCTGCGATTCTGAACATCACAGAATTTCTGCTATAATGGAGAAATAGTGACACAAATCACAGAGAGGAAAGTGAATCATGGGCAATATTAACCCCTCGCTTCTGCATGTGGGCTCCACACTGGGGGCCGTGTTTATGGCGCTGATGGTTATTTTTATCCGCCTGAAGGCAAGCGCGAGACCGGTGACCCTCCGTAAAATATGGATACCGCCGCTCGGCATGTCCACAGGTTTTGCCATGTTCGTTGTACCAGAGGTCCGGTTTCCCTGGTGGTGGGCCGTTGCGGCTTTCCTGATCGGCTGGTTCATTTTCGCCTATCCGCTAATTCGCAGCACGGTATTTGAAGAACGGGACGGGCAGATCTATGCCCAGCGTTCCAAGAGTTTCGCCTTCATTCTGCTCGGATTGCTGCTGATCCGCACAGTGCTTCATGAGTTTATCAACCGATATGTATCCATACCGCAGTCAGGCGGATTATTTTTTATTCTGGCCTTTGGCATGATCCTCCACTGGAGGGTGTACATGTATAAGCGCTATACCCGAATGGCTCTGCCGAAGGCACCTATTCCCCAGCCCCGCGGATAAGAATGAAGCCTAAAATGAGTAAAAAGAGCATTTCATTGACCCTTAGGGCCGCACGAATGCTCTTTTTTTTATTCCTGGAAGTCCACCTTCACGCTACAAGCATAGAATATTCTATAACTCCGCCCAGTCATTCCTAACCTTTCATGTCATTTGTGGCAGAAAATGTTCGGTAAACACCCTCTTTTTTCACCTTCATGTCAGGTAACTTGCAATCAGATCAGTTAGAATATAAGCATACTTCACCAAGGATAGGAAACTCATACTTTTTAGAGAGCGAGGACAGGCAATTGAAAACAAAATCGAGAAAAGTGGCGATCGTCGGCTCCGGTAATGTGGGCTCCAGCTGTGCCTATTCCATGGTCAACCAGGCGATTTGCGATGAGATCATGATGGTCGACCGCACCTATGACTGGGCCATGGCACAAGCGCTTGACCTCTCGCATTGTATGGATTTCGCAGGGACACGCACCAAAGTATATGCCGGCACCGCCAGCGATTGCAGCGGAATGGATGTCGTTATCCTGACTGCCGGAGCCAATCCCAAACCGGGCCAGACCAGACTTGATGTCCTGGATGATGCTGCGGTTATAACCAAGGCTATTATTACAGAAATTATGGCTGGCGGATTCGACGGTATCTTTGTTGTTGCCGCCAATCCGGTTGATATTGTCACCTATATGGTATGGAAAATCTCCGGACTGCCGCGCCACCGCATTATCGGCACCGGCACCTCCATTGATTCATCGCGGCTGAAGACGCTGCTATCAGAAGTATTCTCCATTGATCCCCGCAGTGTGAACGGCTATGCACTCGGCGAACATGGAGAATCCCAGTTTGTTGCCTGGTCGCATGTAACGATCGGCGGCAAACCGCTTCTGCAGATTATGGAGCAGCACCGCGAGCGGTTCAGGGATCTGGATCTGGAGGACCTCGCCCGCAAAACGAAGGATGCCGGCTGGGAGATCTTTACACGCAAAGGCTCCACACATTTTGGCATCGGCAGCGCTCTGGCTTATATCACGCGCTCCATCCTGAATGATGAACACAAAATCATTGCCGTCTCGGCGATTCTGGACGGAGAATACGGGCAAAAGAATGTATGCGCCGGAGCTCCTGCCATTATCGGCGGGGGCGGCATTCAGGAACTGCTGGAGCTCAATCTCAGTGATCAGGAGTATGCGAAGTTTGATGCTTCATGTGGCATCATCCGATCCGGCATCGAAAGCCTGCACCTGGAAGAGCAGGTTTAATTCTCAAGTGGAAACGGCTTCTCGTTCCTCAAAAGGACGGTATCCGTTAGCGAGAAATAGAAGGATAATTTATAGCGTGAAGCATATAAATTCTTATCTTTTCAAACGAAACAGCCCCCGGCTGCCGCGCTGCAACTCGCGAAGCCGGGGGCTGTTCTTATTTTATCTGCTGATTAACGGAATTTCTCGATCTCTTCTTTCAGCTCGGACATCATCAGATTCAGTGATTCCGCAGAATTGACTACCCGCTTCATTAGCTCCTTCTGATCTGTCGAGGCCTCAGCGACCGCCTGGGCGTTGTCCGCGGAAGTCTTGGCGATAATCAGCATATCGGAAATGGATGCCGTAATTTCTTCCGTGCCTGCAGACATCTCTTCATTAATAGCAGATACGTCCTGGATCTGCACCGAGACCTCACGGATGGAGGAGCGGATATGGTCAAAGGCGGACCCAACTTTCGTCATCTTGTCCATACCATCGCCGATTTCGGAAATACTTTTTTCCATGGATACTGCGGCATTCGTTGTCGAATCCTGAATTTGTCTGATTAATTCAACAATATGCACAATCGCTATATTGGTACGCTCGGCCAGCTTCTTCACTTCATTCGCTACCACTCCGAAGCCCCGTCCATGCTCGCCCGCTCTGGCTGCCTCGATGGAAGCATTCAAGGACAGCAGTCCTGTCTGGTTGGATATCTCTGAAATCACATCGACGATTTGCCCGATTTGTTCCGATTGCTGTGTCAGTGTGCCGATGAGTTCAGCAGTCTGGCCCGCCGTAGAACTGATTACCTTCATCTGTTCAAATGTCGCCTTGATCTCATGATAGCCGTTCTCGACCTCCACACTTACGGACTCCGCCTGATCGGATACACTCACGGAGGATTCAGCAATCCTTTGCAAGCCTACCGCCATCTCTTCTGTAGCCCGTGCGGACTGCTCTGAACTTCTGAACTGCTCCTCCATTCCCTGCGCCACTTCCTGAATCACCTCTGCAATCTCTGCCGAAGTGTTGGAGGACTGAGTGGCGTAATCCAGCAGACCTTCCGCAGATACCGCTACCTCCACTACGGTTGTATCGATCTTGCTGACAATTCCGGACAGGGATTCAATCATATGATTAATACTCCGGCTCATCTGGCCGATTTCATCCTCTGAACCAACAGCCACACGCTCATTCAGCCGTCCGTCTGCCACCCTTTTCATCACTTCTGAAATAGCGACAATCGGCTTAACAATCTTCCGGGTAAGATAGAGGGATAATACCACGACAAGCAAAATAACGATGACTATAAAAATTGTCGTCAAGGTCTGGGCCGAATTCACTTTAGCGTAAACTTCGCTTTTGGGAACATTAATCAGCAGCTTCCAATCGGTGCCAGGGATAGTTTTGAAATATGTAATAAGAACTTTGCCCTCTTCGCCCTTATAGGTTACCGAACCGTTAGGCTTACTCAATATACTTTTAACCGCTTTTTGCGTCCCGGGTTTCTCTGCATAATCCGCAATATTTTTCCCGATCTTTCCCGGATCAGAGGAGGCATAATAGTTCCCTTCCCCTGAAACTATAAATCCGTACCCGGTGTCTCCCACCTTGATATTTTTGGCCATTTCCATCATTATCTCCGGTGTAACCGAAAAGGCAATACCGCCGTTAAACTGGTTATTCTTATCCATAATTGGGACCATAATCGTAATGATATGTTTATTCAGCTGTTCCAGAAAAGTCATATCAGCTATTGACGGTTTATGTGTCTCCTTAGCCTCCAAGAAATACGGGGAGGTACCCGAATCCGCCGTCATCCCCATCATATTGCTGAGTTTACCTTCTTTACTGATAACGCTATAGCCTTCAGACTGAATGTCACTCTCTTCGAGCACCTTGATTACCGGGAAAATGCTCTCCGGCACTGCCGTATCAAATTCGGGATGCGTAGCGATCAGTTCCTGCACCGCAGAGGTTTTGGACTCCAGCCATTCCCCGAGCTTGGAACTATTCATGTCCAGAGTAGTTTCCGCCAACTCTTGACTATCCGACTTGGTTACACCGCCGAAATACTGCATAAAAAAGATGGTAGCTCCCAGCAAAGGCACGATGGAAATGGCAAGAATCACAAGCGACCATTTCGTCTGCACAGATGCTGGCTTTCTTTTCTTTGCTTTCATTTTCATTTTTTCCCGCTTCATTTCTGTCTCTTCCACCTTAAGTCCTCCTAGCAGTACTAGATACAATTTTCCAATTGCTGTAAATGTATACTAATATATCGGCAAAAACAGACATAAATCATTATATTCAATACAAAAAATAAGCCCTTAGTCCCACAATATGGAATCTAAAGAGCTTACTTTTTCATACTATTTTCATGTTTTTTCACATAATTTTCAAGCTATACAAGTTGAACTTAAATTTACCGAGCCGGCATAAAACGCAACTGCGGTGAATGTTTGGACTTCCGGCCGCTGTTGTCTACAGATTTCTTGAATTTATTCCGCTGCTTTTGCCTCTTGGTAGTTCTTTAGTTCAACTGATATAGCTTCAGGACTCCTATGACATTCATTCCGATTTAGGTGCCTGCAGCGCCCTGATGCTGTTCAGCACAGCAAGTACGGTTACACCCACATCCGAGAATACTGCCTCCCACATTGTAGCAATCCCGAATGCACCCAGCAGCAGAAAGACCGCCTTGACCGCCAGGGCAAAAATTATATTCTGCCATACAATGCTCCGCGTCCGCTTGGCTATTCCGATGGCTGCCGCAATCTTCGACGGTTCGTCGGTCATAATGACAATATCCGCCGCTTCAATCGCTGCATCCGAGCCAAGTCCGCCCATTGCAATGCCCACGTCTGCCCTCGCCAGCACAGGGGTATCGTTGATTCCGTCGCCGACAAAAATAATTTTCTCCCGCTGTGACTTTTCCTTCTCTAATCTTTCGACAGCTTCTACTTTATGCTGCGGCAGAAGCTCGGCATAAATTTCATCAATTCCCAGCTGGCGCCCGACAGCCTCCGCTACCGACGAAGCGTCACCTGTCAGCATGACCGTCTTGCGGATGCCCAGCGCCTTCAGTTTGCGGATCGCCTGAAGGGAGTCGTCCTTCACTTCATCAGATATAACCAGATATCCTGCATATTGTTCATCAACAGCGATATGAACGATTGTTCCGCTCACCTCAGGAGTCCGGCTGGAGATCCCCTCGCGCTCCATGAGCCGGGCATTTCCGGCGAGTACTGCCCTGCCTTCTACAGTAACGGCTATCCCATGACCGGAAATTTCATTGTAATCAGCAATAGCTTCACCCGGAATATCTGAGCCGTAAGCCGACCGGATGGATTCCGCAATAGGATGGGGCGAATGACTCTCCGCATAAGCGGCAAGCCGCAGCAGCTCGCTCTCGGCAATACCTTCCGTTGGAAAGATGCCAGTAACTTTGAACTGCCCTTTTGTCAGCGTTCCCGTCTTATCGAACACAACAATCTTCACATCATTCAGTGCCTCAAGATAATTGCTGCCTTTAACCAGAATGCCATTCCGGGAAGCCGCTCCAATGCCGCCGAAGAAGCCAAGCGGAATGGAGACAACCAGCGCGCAGGGGCAGGAAATGACGAGGAAGACAAGCGCCCGGTAGATCCAATCCGAGAAGGTGGCCCCACTGATAAACAGTGGCGGCAGTACTGCCAGCAGCAGAGCTGTAATGACTACAACCGGAGTGTAGGCCCGGGCAAATTTCGTAATGAAATTCTCTGTTTTCGCCTTGTTGCTGGAAGCATTCTGCACCAGTTCAAGAATTTTGGATACCGCTGATTCTCCGAAGGTTTGAGTGACCTGAACGGTAATCACACCGTTGCGGTTGATAAAGCCGCTTAGCACCTGAGCGCCCGGCTCAGCCGAGCGTGGCACCGATTCTCCGGTAAGTGCGGACGTATCCATCATTGCACTGCCCTCGAGGATTGTTCCGTCAAGCGGCACCTTCTCACCCGGCTTGATAACAATGATGTCTCCAACGGCTACTTCCTCCGGCGATACTTTTCTCAGCTGCTCCCCTTCCTTAAGAAAGGCAAATTCCGGACGGATATCCATCAGCGCTGTAATGGAGCGGCGGGAACGGTTAACTGCCAGGCCCTGGAAGAGTTCGCCGACCTGATAAAAGAGCATGACAGCAACGCCTTCCGGGTACTCGCCGATGGCGAAAGCTCCGATCGTCGCCAGTGCCATCAGGAAATTCTCATCGAACACTTGGCCGCGGACAATATTCCTTGCGGCTGACCAGACGACCTCGCCGCCGACAATAAAATAAGCAGCCAGGAAAATCAGCAGCTCCGTGAATCCGCTGACCGGCAGGAACATTCCGGCTGCCGCTAGAATTCCGCCGGCGCCCAGCCGCAGTAGGATTTTGCGCGTATCCCCTTCCCCATGCTCATGGCTATGGGAGTGGCCATGAGCTTCATCATGTGCATGATCATGATTATGGGCTTCATCACTGCCATGAGTGTGACTATGTCCGTGGCCCTCCCCCTGCCTTCCACCGGCAGTTTGAACCTCCTTCAGCTTCACATGCGGCTCAAGAGTAGTTACTGTCCGCTTTGCCTCTTCGGATACCGTGTCCGCATAAGCTGCGGCAGTCTCCAGTGTCATCATCTTCATGGTGAAATTTACGGAGCAGGATGACACTCCTTCAATCTTTTTCACCTTGTTCTCAATTTTCATGGCGCAATTTGCGCAATCCAGACCTTCGAGCACCCACTGACGTCTTACGTTTCCCTCCACCGCATTCAAATCACTCATCTCCCTTGGAAAAATCTATATATGAGTATCTGTTCATATGTTTACTTACACATATTATATTCTCCCTAAACTTGCAGTGTCAATGCAGATTCCGTATACTTCACCACTTTTTTTAAAATGATAAGAAGATCACAATTGTTTCCAAAAGGGACTTGTAATTCAGCTCAGTTGCGAATACTATTAACATATGAGCAATCATTCATATGTTATTTTAGGAAGGGGTACCTGTATGACAAATCATCAACACAACGATAGCCACCATAAGCATGAACATCAGGAGCAGGAGCACGGACACCATCATTCGGAACATAATCATTCCGGCCATTCTCATTCTCATTCTCATTCCCACTCTCACGCCCCCGATAACCTCAAAGGCCTATTAATCGCTCTGATCATTACCGGAAGCATCATGCTGCTGGAGTTCTTCGGCGGCCTGGTTACGGGCAGCTTAGCCCTCCTGTCAGACTCCGGCCATATGCTGGGCGATACGGTTTCGCTGGCCTTAAGTCTTGTCGCCATGATCTTTGCTGTAAAGCCCCCTTCTCTGAAAAATTCTTACGGCTACTACAGATTTGAGATTATGGCAGCCTTATTCAACGGAGTTACGCTGTTTATCATTGCCGGATTTATTATATGGGAAGCGTACCAGCGGTTCTTCTCACCCCCGGAGGTAGCAAGCGGTACAATGATGATCATTGCGGCAGTCGGACTGCTGGCTAACCTGGTCAGTGCATGGTCTTTAATGCGAAAAAGCAATGTGCAAGAGAACATCAATGTCCGCAGTGCCTATCTTCATATCGTTAGTGATGCATTAGGCTCGGTCGGAGCTCTGCTTGCCGGGTTAATCATGAAATTGTTCTCCTGGTATATTGCAGATCCAATCATCAGCGTGCTTGTAGCACTGCTCATCCTGAGAGGAGCCTGGGGCGTAATTAAACAGGCATTCCATATTTTAATGGAAGGAACTCCGCTTAACGTGAATACCCGTGATGTACAAGAAGCGCTGCTGCGCATTGACGGAGTCATCGAGGTTCATGACCTGCATATCTGGACCATTACCTCAGGGCTGGATGCGCTTAGCGGCCATCTGCTGATTCAGGACCCTAAGGATCATCAGCGTGTTCTCCAGGAGGCCACCAGTCTCGTGGAAGAAACTTTCGGCATTCATCATTCGACACTGCAAATTGAGGACTCCTCCATGAAGCACAGAAGCTTGAAGGTATAACGTGCGCTAGGACGGTGAAATCTCCTGACGCAAACAAAAGAAACCGTCCTTGCGCTAAAGCTAGCGCAGGACGGTTTTGTGTTTACAGCTGAGTTCTCATGAAAATCTATTCATGTCTGATATGCTCATGCGTCTGCAGAAAAATCTGTTCCACATGCGCATCGTTTAGTGAATAATAGACCGTCTTGCCTTCCTTGCGGCGCTTTACGATCCGCAGATTGCGCAAATAGCGGAGCTGATGGGATACGGCCGATTGCCCCATGTCGAGGATAACCGACAAATCGTGCACACACAGCTCTCTCTGCGACAAAGCGTAAATGAGCCGTACCCGGGTCGGGTCGCCCAGTGCTTTGAACATTTCCGCCATTTTATCCGTTGTTCCGCGGTCCGGCAGAATCAGCGCCATAGATTCCGGTTCCAGCTCCGAACCATTGCATGTGTTGTCGCATTCTTCAAGTGCCTCAGGCTCCATGCTCTCGCCCTCCTCTAATATGCTTATCCGGTGTTACTGGTTGTTAATAGTATCTTCTACGATTAATTATAGAAAAAACTTCACCGGATGTCCATGAGAAGGATTCAGCACTGCATGCAGCATAGAGATATTATACCGCTTTGCGCAAGAAGTGGAGCAGGCCTCCCGCCAAAAAGAGAACCAGGCTTCCTGTAACTACCAGCATCAAACTCTCCATCGGCAAATTAAAAGCTCCGAACTTATCTTCACCGTAAGGAGACATGGCCAGCAGCGGCTGCACCCAGGGATAATATGGGCCGTAGGTGGCTGAATTGGAGATGAGCATATTCGGTAAAGTCAGGCTTACATTCAGTGCCAGCGGTGCGCCGAAGCTGCTCCAGCCCTGGGATACTGCCAATTGCAGCGCGGCCAGCGGCAGGCAGGCGAACCAGCCGCCGAAGAGGCTGGTGAGAAGCAGCTGCCAAGGCACAGCACCTTCCGCACCGCGATATATCCCCATGCTTACCACCATAACTATAAACAGCAGCTGCACGGCGGCCAGCATTCCCATTATCAGTGTGAATTTAGCCAGGTACACAGAACTTCGTGTTACAGGCAGGGACAACAACTGCTTCCAGCCACCGTCGGTATGCTCGGAACGGCAGATTAAAGCCGCAAATATGCCGGCGAGCACGGGAAGGAACAACATTGAATGCATTAGCGACATTACACTCAGCAGCACCTGCCAGGTGATCTGCCCATCATCCTTCATATCGGCTAGCCCTCCGATAGGCAGCGCGACAGCCGGACTGAGCAAAATAAGCAGCCAGATATGAGATTTGGACATTTTCAGCTTCTCAGCCGATAGAACTCTCCAAAAGGTTCTCATCCTAGTCCACATCCTTTCGCGCAAAATGTATGGATCCCGGCAGCAGAATCAGCAAGCCAAGCAGCAAGCCTGCTCCGCTGAACAGCCAGGGCCGGGGAGCGCTCCAGGCTAGGGCCGGCCAGCTCAGGGGAACCCATTCCGACAGAAACAAGGAGAAGATGCTTAGCAGCGACAAGGTAATTCCCACCGACACCGGAAACGTCTGATTGCGGCTGGACAGGGAGAACCACAGCTGCAGTGAGATCACCGGGAGTGCTGCAGCATAAGAAGCAAAGCCGATTTGCAGCACCTTCGCATAAGGGATTGGCTGCGACTGGAACCCGAGGATCACTCCCAAGCCCACCGTACCCGCCGCCAGCAGCAGACAGGAGATAGTAAGCAGCAGCAGGCAGAGCAGCAGCTTGGCCATAAAGACAGAGGTCCGGGAAATCGGCAACGCCAGGAGCTGCTTCCACGAGCTCATTTGGTGCTCCACGTTGGCCATCATCGAACAGATCAGCGTGCCCCCCAGATAAAGAGCCACCGGAACGAAGTCAGCCACATTGCTGAGCAGCCCGCCCCATAAATCGGCATGATATTGCTGGGTCAGATAATCGTAACGTAGCCCAAAGTTCAGCCCCTGCATGGCAAGCAGGCCGATGGGGCCAAGGAAGACCAGAAACCACAGCCCTTTGCCGCGGATTTTGAGCCAGTCAGCCGACAGCGCCCGCCACATCATGATGCGCCTCCCTCAACAACCTGCAGGAAGAATTCCTCCAGTGATTGTCTGCGTTCTTCCACCCTGTAGATTGCATGTCCATCCTCGACCAGTTCTTTAATCAGGAGCGCCACTCTGGCATCGCTCATCCGCGGCAGCACGAGCCGCCCTTCCTGCATTTCACCGCCGCAGCCTCTTCGCAAGGCGAGCGCCAGTGCTGCTTCCGGCTCGGATACGGCAAGCCGGAGGTCTCCTGCCGCCTGCTGCTGCAGATGGACAATGGAGTCCTGATAAACCATCTTGCCCTGGCGGATAATGCCGACCGTATCCGCCATCTGTTCAATTTCGCTCAGCAGGTGACTGGACACAAGCACGGTAATTCCCTGCTCTTCCGGAAGCCGCTTGATCAGCGAGCGGATCTCCTGTATACCTGACGGATCAAGTCCGTTGGTCGGCTCATCAAGGATCAGCAGCTCCGGACTCCCGAGCAGTGCGGCAGCAATACCCAGCCGCTGCTTCATGCCCAGCGAGAAGCCCTTCACAGGCCGCTTTTCTTCTCCTGTCAGCGAGACAATATCCAGCACCTCGGCGATCCGCTGCTTAGGCACATTAAGAATCCGGCGGATCGCCTCCAGATTGTCCAGTGCACTCAAATGCCCGTAATATGACGGGGACTCCACAAGCGACCCCACTTTGCGCAGAATCTGCAGCTTGTTTTTACGGAGCTCCTGGCCGAATACCTTGATTTGCCCCGATGTCGGCTTGATCAGCCCCAGCAGCATGCGGATAGTCGTTGTTTTGCCTGCGCCGTTGGGTCCAAGAAAGCCGTAAATTTCACCTTTACCAATATTCAGGTTCAAACGCTCCACCGCAGCCCGGCCGCGGTATTCCTTCAGTAAATCCTTTGTTTCAATCACAGTTTCTTTCATTCTCGTTCACCTCGGTAACTAGCATAACGTCCCAAGGTTAAAAGAGCGGCGGCAGCAAGTTTAAATTTCGTTTAAATTTTATCCCGGCGCTGAGAAATGACAATAGAGGTACCCTGCTCACTGCTGTCGACCGTCCATTCCAGCTCCATCCGCTTAAGCAGCAGCTCTACAATAGACAAACCAAGTCCTGCCCCTTTGGAGTCAGAGTTGCTCATCATTCCCTTGCCATGGTCCGAGACGATAATCACAGGGCGGCTGTCCCGGACTTCCAGCGCAATGCCTACATATAGTCCGCAGCGGGCATGGCGCAGGATATTCTGAAACAGGTTGTCCAGAATCCGGCGGAACCAGCTCTCGTCTATAGTCCAGTATAGAGGTTCACCCTCCAGGTCAATATCAACCTGGAACCCTTCCTTCTCCCAAAGCGGATACCAGGCGGCGGCACTTTCGCGCAGCAGCCGCAGCACGTCCCTGCGCTCCAGCTTCAGCGTTATCTTTCCGCTGCTGAGCAGATTATAAGAGAGCAGATTCTCGATCAGCACGCTGAGCCCGGCAATCCGTTCATCCATCAGCTCCAGCGATTCCTGCCCGCGCGGCGATAGGCTTTCCTTGCCCAGCACATGGAGATGAGTACGGATTACGGTGAGGGGAGTCCGCAAATCATGCGACAGATCGGAAACCAGGCGCTTGCGCAGCCCCTCCTCTTCCGCCTCTCTAGACCGGCTGGCAGTAAGCTCAGTCACCATCGTATTAAAGGCCTCCTCCAGACGGCCAATCTCATCCGTTCTGCCGCCAGAAGTAACGGGCTTCGGAATTCCGGCCCCGCCCGTGAAACTCATCGCCGTCTGCAGGCGCAGCAGCCGGGTCCGGATCCCTATGAAGAACAGCAGCGACACCACAATGAAGCCGGCAAAAAACAAAACCAGAACGATTAAATACCACGAGCTTAGCCCATCAATACTTTCTTCATCCCTCAATGCATCCGGAATTTGCATCACCATAAAACCTTCTCCGGCTTCCGCACGGTCTCCTACAAAGGCGACAATGGCGAGCGGATTAAGCTCTGTGCTCTTTTTCATAAAGGCAACCGCCTCTGCAGCACTCCACTGCGCGGGCAAAGCATCACCCTTTACCTGCTTCTGCAGCTCGGGATCTTCCGGCATAAGGCTTAGCCTGGTTTTCCCGTGGCTGTCTACCCAGAACATCCCGGCCAAAGGATACTCACTGCTGAGTTGCCGCATCCGCTCATTGATCGCCTCCGGCGGTTTGCCCAGCAGATCCAGCGCTTCCTGATGCCACATGGTCTCCAGCTTGGTGATTCTGGAGTAAGGGGCATACTCATCAGGCGGACCTTCCCGGGTCCATGCGCTGAATAGGCCGTATCCGACAAAGGTTGCCGTCATCATGACAGGCAGGAACAGCAGCGCTGCAATAATGATCAGCAGGTAGCGGGAAAGCAGCGAACTGCGCAGTTTATACAAGCGCCTAATGGCCCTCATGCTCTCACCCGGTAGCCGATTCCCCGGACCGTCTCTATAATCTCGGGTGCAGCCGGGTCAAGCTCCAGCTTCTCGCGCAAATACCGGATATGTACCATCAGTGTCTTGTCCCCCTCTATGTAAGCCTCACCCCAGACGGCTTCATAGATCTGTTCCTTGGTCAGAATCTGCCCAAGATGGCGGAGCAGGTAGGAGAATATCTGAAACTGCTTGCCGGTTAACAGGATTTCTTTGCCGCTTGCCGCTTCTTGAATAAGGTGTTCCCCTTCATGGACGATCAGATGCTTAATCCTTATCGGTGCAGGTGCCGCAGCACCGCTCCTTCTCAGCAGGACTTCAATCCGTGCGACCAGCTCATCCGGGTGAAACGGCTTGGTTAAATAATCATCGGCAAATTCCAGCCCCTGGAGCTTATCGTCGATGGAGGTGCGGGCGGAGAGCATCAGAATTGGCAGCCCCGGATACGTCCGCTTCAGCCGCTGCCCAACGGTGAAGCCGTCAAGACCGGGCAGCATGACATCGAGAATGGCTAACTGACAGCCGGCAGCCGCCTCCACTGCCCCTTCACCGCTCTCCAGCCAGCGGACGGCATACTGGCGTTCCCGAAGATCGGCGGAAACCGCACTGCCAATCTCCCTGTCATCTTCAACATATAACAATGTAACGCTCATTTAGCTTTCAATTCCTTTCTCGGTGGAAATGGCAGGACATCATAAAAACCCGAAGGCGGCGGATTACCGTCTGCGCTTCGGGGAGGGTATAGGTTGTATTGATTAGCACCAAAGGAACCGGACCGGTAACATTATCGAGTACGTCTAAATTTCAAATTTTCAGCCCTCTAATTGTAACATGATTTACCATAAGCCAGCTATCCTCCGGACGGCAAAAAGCCATCTATAAACCGTAGGGTTTACGATGGCCAGCTGTTTCATATCTTAGGTTTATTTGCCGTTAACTGCGGCCGCAGGCTGCCAAACGCCATGCTCTTCGTTTTTGCCGACATACTCTATCCGTGCCGGTGTAAGCTCCAGAATGACATAGTCAGGATCATCCGGTCCTTTGAACCATTTCTCCAGTGATTGGTCCCATACTTTGGCCCGTAAGCCTTCATCCCTGGTAACGGCGACTGTTGCTTCGATCTCCAGCACATCCTTGCCGCCGCCCTTTTCATATCCAAGCAGCAAAAAAGCATGCGGATTATCCTTCAGCTCTTCTACCTTATGCGTCTTCCGGTTGGTAGCGAGGTAAATGTTTAACCCCTCATGAAATACTGCCATATAACGCACCTTAGGTTTGTTGCCGGCTTCTATCGTGCCGAAGGAACCGAACTTATTGTCATCCAGCGCTTTGATGATATTTTGCTCCAGCTCATTGTTATCCATTGACGAAACAGCTCCTTTCCAATATGTGTGCTTATTATAGTGTACCCGTCCGGTTCAGAATGAATCCGGGGCAAAATCATGAACTCACTTATGCTTTTCTCCCGCCCTGGGGCTGGGTGTATGTCATCGCCGTGGCTGCAGACGCTGGCCATTATTGCAGGAATCCTATTTTCACTCAGCTTGGCAGCCTGGAAATTAGGGTAATATAGAAGATGTCAAAATCCTGTGCATAAGGGTGGAATCGTTAATGACTGAGCATTTCTCCGAACACACCGAACCTACACTACATACCGTTCTGCTGCAGTTTATTTTCCCCTTCTCCATCAAGGACGGTGAGGACAAGAGCCTGGCCCGGCAGCTTGGGCTTGACGGCTTCACCCGATTTTTTCTCAACAACAAAGAGCTGGAGGATGCTTATTACGGCGAAGGCTACTGCGTATCCCATGAGAAAATGGAGCGGAGCTATCTGCCGTTCGCAGCCCATGTCTTATTCCCGCGGGACAAGGATAAAGAAGATTCCTTCCGCCGGTTTTCCCGGGTAAACAATCTGGCCTGCAGGCTGGAAATGACACAGCAATCCGTAAACTTCCGGGTACTCTCGACGGATGTATTCATTTGTCCGTTTCAGCTTGGATTTCTGACCGTAAGAGTCCGCATCGAGGAAGAGAACCTGCCCTTCAGCACAGCGCTGGAATTCGCCGACCGTTTCCGCACACTCGAGGATGTCTCCTACCAGGACAAACATACCTATATCCATTACCAGGACAAAACCTTCGATCAGGTGGAGGATTTTGTGTTCAGGAATCTGGCCGATGGCCTGCAGCCGTTTATGGACCAATCGGAAATTGACGGGGCCTATTTTGAGACACTTCCCTTCTTCGTAGACGAACGAATGCTGGTCCAAGCCTTTTATGGCTTCAACCGGCAGGAGGATGCAGACGAGATCAGCGTGGAGCTGCGTTACCGCGCCTCCCAGCTGGATGGGCTGAATCTGTACGGAAAACCCTATATCAGCGCCAGCGATCCCGAGTATATCGAAGAGTACTGCCAGGCACATTCGTACAACCGCTGGGGGCCGGATACCTACTATATGACCAACGAGCAGACTTTCTGCTGCCTGAGCCGGGCCGAACCGGAGGTAGCCACTCCACTGGTCAATCAGATGTACGGGCAGTATTACTACGGGCTGCTCCTTAGTATTTTCCACAAAATCGTCCTGTTGAAGCTTTCCAATCTCCACTCCCGGCTGCGTATCAACCACGATTATGATCAAATTGAGAATCTGATCTTCCTGATTAACAAGTTTTCGGCCAAGTTTTATTTTCTGGAGCTGATTTCACAGTCGCAGGGCCGGGAGATCTTCATCCAGCTGCGCAAAGTATACGGCAATGATGCCCTCTTTGATGAAGTCAAAATGACCCTGAACGACCTGTTCCAGTACCAGGAGAAATTCCAGGCTAAACGCCGGGATACGCTGCTGATGATTCTGACTGTCTTTACAGTGGTGAGCGGCATCTACGGGATGAACCAGGTTATTGAAGACTTGAAGGGACGCATTGAATGGAGCAAAATGCTGGAATACTCTCCTTTTGAATATTTGGCACTGCTGCTCACCTTCACCGGGATCCTCGTCAGCATCCTCCTGACGCTGAAAGAGCTGTGGAACGGAATCCGCAGCCGCCGCAGAAAAAGATTTTATACCAAGGATTGATAAGCTTCCGGAAACTATCATGAGCGCCGGGGCGGAACCGGGGAAGCTGCTGCTGCCGGAGCTGCACGGAACGAAATTTCCGCCGAACAGGAAGTTCTTTCCCGCGAGACGGCCAGTGAATTGATCGGCTGCGTGCAGCAGATGGGCGAACCGGACCGCAGCCTGTTTCTGCGCAGATATTTCCTCTATGAGAGCCTTGATCAGCTTGCGCAAACCTTCAGTCTCAGTAAAAAGGCAGTCGAAAGCCGCTTATACCGTTGCCGGACGCTGCTCAAGCAGGCGCTAGGCCTGTCTGAGAGTCAGGGAAAGGAGGCGCAACATGGCCAAAGACATGAAAATTGAGGAACAGCGCCTGTTCGGAATGATTGATTCTATGAACTTCAGTGATGCGGAACTTGCCTTAGGTGTACTGCCGGAGATTAACCAAGGTCCGCACCTGGCAGACGAAGAGGAGACAGCTTCGCTCGCCCGCATCAAAGCACGTACACTTGCCCGTCTGGAGCCTGAAGCCGCTGTCCACACCGTCCGTTCCTTCGCCCGGAGATCCCGGAGGCGGAATATCTTCGCGGCCGCAGCAGCGGTAATACTCATTGCTGCCGGTATGCTCGCCTTCTCTCCTGAGGTACAGGCCGGGTTAAGAAAGGCGCTGAGTTTCCTTCCTGGCTTCGGCACCGTCGTGGAGAACAGCCCCGGTGACCGGATCTATGTGCTGGGCAAATCCTATGATATTGCTCTGGGGGACGGAAGTCTGACCGTAGATGCCGTTCTCCTGCAAGAGCTTGGCGGGAGTATTACGCTTCGCGGCCGGAAAGTCCCTGAAGTCAGCGAATTTGAGGCAAATATCGGCGGCAACCGCTATACTTTCACCTCTTACATGCGTTCGTCCTCGGAGAGTGAGTGGTACGGCAGCTACAGTTCAACTCAACCGCTGCAACTGAAGAAGAATAATCTTCTAACCCTGCATCTGGTCGGCACAACCGTTGGTCCGTTACAGCTCACCGCTCCGAAGACAGCTGAGGAGCTCGGGGAACTCGGCGCAAGCGATATACAGCAGGATGTGCGGATTACTGCTTTTCCGGTGGACCTTGGCGGCGGGCTTGTCCGTGTCCAGTTATTGCCCACTCTGACGGCGGAATCCGGGCTGACTGTCCATGCTTACGGACTGGAGCCGCTGGTCCCTGGATCAGGTCTCTATATAGAGAACGCAGCAGGAGAAAAGGCGGCACTGGAGCAGCCTGAATCCATGTCCTATCCTTCCGACTTCCGGTTTCATGAGACTGCCGGGGCGGGCGCTTGGCCTTATACGGTCTTCATTCCTTATATTGAAGTTTCAGATCATGACGCTGTATCTGCAGAAGTAGAGATTCCGCTGCCTGATATCGGCCAGGAGCAAATGCTCCACACACGCGCGGAAATCGCGGGCTTTCCGGTAGAGTTCACCCGCATTGAACGTACCGGCGAGACGGCTGCCAGCGTCGATGTGAATGTGAATTTCAATGCCGCAAAGCTGCGGACGCTGAAGCATTTTCTTATTCGCTATCCGGGGCAGGCGGACAACAGCTCGTTCTCTTGGGTGAATACGGACCAGACCTACGGCGTGATGAAGACCCTCCATTTAGAAACAAAACCCGGGGAGGATAAGCTGCGTTTTAAGCTGTCCGAGCCGCATTTTCTGCTCAAAGGGCCGTGGCGCCTGCCGCTGAAGCTTGATAGCTAAGCAGAGTTGCTACTGGACAACTATGGAGCAGGCGTCTATAATACACCGTAAGAACACAGCAATACCTATAACTTCATAGTACCAGGGGTGCTGGAATTGGCCGGCTGAGATTGTATCCCACAAGATACTGACCCTTATACCTGATCTGGATAATGCCAGCGTAGGAATCGTCAATCGCTTACGGCCGTTTATGGCCCAAGCCACAACCTTGCGCAAGTAACTGGTGTCCCGATTCTCGGGGCACCTTTTTTGTATGGGACTATTCAGAATTTGGAAGACTAGGGTTGCTGGAAGGAGAGAAGAAGAGAAATGGGAGTCACAAAAGTATTAAAGCTCAGCCTCACCTGCATGCTGGTCTTTGCCATTGCCGGATGCGGCAATAGCAATGGGAACTCCGGGGGGAATGCGGCAGAGACTGCCGGGAACAGCACCGCTGCTCCTGAAACCACTGCCGGGGCAGCAACGGACGCTCCGAAGGAGCTGACCAAGGTCAAGGTCGCGCTGGACTGGACGCCGAATACGAATCATACCGGGCTTTATGCGGCAAAAGAGCTGGGCTATTACGAAGAGGAAGGGCTGGATGTTGAAATCGTGCAGCCGGGCGCTGCCGGTTCCGACACGATGGTTACCTCGGGCGAAGCCGCTTTTGGCATCAGTGCCCAAGAGGCACTGACGCTGGCCCGCCTGCAGAAGGTGCCGCTTGTGTCCATCGCCGCTATCATTCAGCATAATACCTCCGGGTTCGCTGCACCGAAAAACCGCAATATTAAGACACCGAAGGATTTCGAAGGCAAAACCTACGGCGGCTGGGGTTCCCCTGCCGAAGAAGCGGCCATGAAAGCCATTATGGACCCCGAAGGCGGAGATGTGAAAAAGGTGAAGCTGGTGAACATCGGTGAAGCGGACTTCTTCACCGCCGTGAAACGCGACATTGATTTTGCCTGGATCTTCTATGCCTGGACCGGGATTGAAGCGGAGCTGCGCGGAGAACCGCTCGACATGCTCTACCTCAAGGATTATGCACCCCAGCTCGATTACTACACGCCGGTACTGACTACGAGCGAGAAGGAAATTGCCGAACATCCGGAGCTGGTGAAGGCTTTCCTTAAGGCTACCTCGAAAGGTTATCAATACGCCATTGATCAGCCGGAGGAAGCCGCAGCCATTCTTTCCAAAGCTGTTCCTGAGCTGGACCCCAAGCTGGTCCTGGCCAGCCAGAAATGGCTCAGCCCGAAATACAAGGATGATGCCGTCCGCTGGGGCGAGCAGAAGAGCGAGGTCTGGCAGGATTACGCCGACTGGATGTATGGCCTGAAGCTGCTCGATCAGCCGCTGGATGTTCCAAGCACATTTACGAATGAGTTTTTGCCAGCTAACTGATTAAGGATGAAGTGATTTAAACTGAGAGGATTGATATATTGTGGCCAATACATTGCTAAGCATTCAGGTAATTCCCAAAACTCCGAACAACGAGGATTCGATTCCTTACGTGGACAAAGCCATCGAAGTGATTCAGAAATCCGGTGTAAAACATCAGGTTAACCCGCTGGAGACCACGATGGAGGGCGACATCACCGAGCTGCTTGAGGTTGTGCGCCAGATGCATGAAGCGCTGATTGCCGCAGGCAGTCCGAGCGTCATCTCCCAGATCAAAATCGCCCATAACCCGAATGGAATCAGCATGGACAAACTGACGGAGAAATACCGGCCGTGAGATCGTATTGGAAACAGATTTGGCCGCCCCTTGTGGCGGTCGTCTTTTTTCTGGGGTTATGGCAAGTTTCGGTATCCCTGTTCCATATCGAGTCATGGATCCTTCCCAGCCCAAGCGATATCGCCCGGGAAACCTCGGGCAATGCTTCCGGCATTTGGGCACATACAGCGGCTACGCTGCGCCTTACCCTGATCGGCTTCCCCATCGGCACAGGCGTGGGTCTTATTGTTGCCCTGCTGCTGCATCTGCTGCCTTGGCTCAAGAGAGCTCTCTACCCGCTGCTCATTCTCAGTCAGAATGTGCCCTCGATTGCGCTCGCGCCGCTGCTGATTATCTGGTTCGGCTTCGGGCTGCTGCCGAAGGTTGTCCTGATTACACTTGTCTGCTTCTTCCCGGTTTCAGTCGCCGCCATGGGCGGCCTGATGCAAAGCGACCGGACCATGCTGAACTATATGAAGATGGCCGGCGCGAACAAATGGCAGATCTTCACCAAGCTGGAGCTTCCGGGCTCCCTGCCCGCCCTGTTCTCGGGGCTTAAAATTTCGGCCACCTACGCCGTAATGGGCGCTGTTGTCGCGGAATGGATCGGAGCTGACAAGGGCATCGGCTACTACATGCTGCTGCAAAAATCCGCTTACCGCACAGACCGCGTATTCGTCGCCATTGCCATCATCGTGCTGCTCAGTCTTGTGCTGTTCGCACTTATCGCGCTGCTGGAGAAATGGCTGGTGCGCTGGAAGCCGCGCAAAAGTTCCTAGAAAAGGAGGATGGCCGACAATGCCGCATATTACAGATAACCCGCCATCCGGCACTGAAGCAGCCGGCATTCCTGAAGCCAGGACCTTACCGCCTGCACTTGAGGTAAAAGGAATCTCCAAAACCTTCACCCACCGCCGCCGCGAAACCCGCGTGCTGGATAACGTATCCCTTACAGTGCGGCCGCAGGAATTCGTCTCGATTGTCGGACCCTCAGGCTGCGGAAAAAGCACTTTATTCCATATTATCGGGGGCCTGGAGCTGCCGGATGCCGGAACGGTAAGCATGAACGGCAACCTTGTTACAGGGCAGCGCGGAGAGATCAGCTACATGCCGCAGCAGCCCGCGCTGTTCCCTTGGCGAAGCATCGAGGACAACGTCCTGCTCGCCGGTGAGCTTAAGGGCGCGCCGCAGGCTGCGGCGCGGGAAACCGCCCGCCACTGGCTGGCCAAGGTCGGCCTTGGCGGCTTCGAGCGGGCCTACCCGCATATGCTGTCGGGCGGCATGCAGCAGCGGGCTGCCTTCCTGCGGGCGCTGCTCGCGCCGCAGGAGCTGATGCTGCTGGACGAGCCGTTCAGCGCGCTGGATGCGCTGACGCGCAGCGAAATGCAGCGCTGGCTGCTGGAGCTGTGGGAGGAGAACCGCCGCTCCGTGCTGTTCATCACCCACAACATCGAAGAAGCGCTGCTGCTCTCCAGCCGCATCTATGTGTTCTCTGGACGTCCCGGCTCCGTCCTGCATACGGTCGATGTCCCGTTTCCCCGGCCGCGCCGTGAGGAAATCGCCGATTCGCCGGAATTCCTCCAGCTCAAGCGCCAGCTGTCACAGTGGATGCGGGAAGAGCAGGCGAAGAGTTCCAAGTAGTCTTAAGCGATATCCGCTTAACAGCCTCTACAAAAGACCAGCCGCCCTATGAACCGGACGGCTGGTCTTATTAATATGTAGTTATTTCAAGATAACGGCACACGAATGCGCACTGATTCAGCAGCGCAGGGCTCAGCAACACAAACAAAAGGAAACTTGTCCGCTAATTTTATATAAAACCCACTTAATATTGATTTAGAGGGAATTACTACCTGTATTATTCAGTAATTAGGCCATTTTTCCATTTCTCAAGGAATTACCGGTAGTAAATCCCTCTGATTACCCATCATTCTGTCGGTGGCATAATTAGCGGGACCCTTTCCCTTTAAGCTATAGGCATACATCGGCTCCACAAAGAGACTAATAGCCCCCTTCCCGCCGCTCCATATAGCATTCAGCCTTATCACAATTTATCCGTACATAACCAGTAACAATCCACCTGTAGCACGCCCGCCACAGCATTCGGGAATATCAAGAGATAATAAACGCCTAGATCCAGCCCTTCTCCTCAGCCAGCCGTACGGCTTCGATCCGGCTTTTCACTTCCAGCTTACCCAGAATTTCCGAGATGTAATTGCGGACTGTGCCATACGAGAGGTGCAAACTCCCGGCAATTTCACCAGCCGTCTGCCCTGCACCGGCCAGCCGCAGAATCTCCCGTTCACGGGAGGACAGCGGATTCTCTTCCCGCAGGCTGCCGAAGACCAGTTCCGGAGAGACCTCACGGTGTCCTTCCATGACGCGCCGGATCGCATCCGCCAGCTTGTCGACCGGCTCGTCCTTCAGCAGATAGCCCTGAATCCCGGCCTTCACGCCCCGTTCGAAATAGCCCGGCCGGGCAAAGGTCGTCAGGATAATGATCTTCGTCCGGCAGCCTTTGGCTTTCAGCAGCTCCGCAACCTCCAGCCCGCTCTTCAGCGGCATTTCGATGTCCATAAGACACACGTCCGGCTCCAGCCGCCCGATCAGCGCAAGGGCCTCTGCCCCGTCACCGGCCTCTCCGAGAACCTCAATGTCCTCCTCCAGGTCAAGCAGCGAGGCCATCGCCCCGCGCAGCAAACGCTGATCCTCGGCGATTACAATGCCTATCATGCCAATTCCCCCTCCTTATGTTCCTTGATAATCCTCGGAATTACTACAGATAATGCTGTCCCCTTGCCCGGATTGGAGCTAAATGTCATGGAGCCGTCAACGAGCGATAACCGCTCGGCCATCCCTTTCATTCCGTTGCCTTCGCGGCGTTCACGGCCTGCTCCATCAGGAGTGAGGCCGATTCCGTTATCCTCAACGGTGATCCGCACCGCCCCCTCCGTCAGTGCAATTCCGATTCGGCAACGGGTGGCTTGGCTATGCTTCACTATATTTGTCACCGCCTCCTTGATGCAGAGGCTAAGGATATTCTGTGTCAGGTCAGGCACGTCCTCCAGCGACACCTTCCCCTGCACTTCAAGGGCGATCTCCGCAGCCCGCAGCATTTTCCCGGCCTCTGCCAGTTCCTCGGCTACGGTAACTGCCCGCATCTCCGAGACCAGCTCGCGAACCTGGCGCAGTGCCGCACGCGAGGTGCGCTGAATCTCCCTGGCTTCGGCCTGCGCGCGCTCCGGGTCCTTGGCGACAAGCCTCTCGATTAGCTGGCTTTTCAGCGTAATCAGCGACAGGGTATGGCCCATCGTATCATGCAGGTCCCGGGCAATCCGCATCCGCTCTTCGCGTTTGATTAGCTCCTCGATGACTTCATTAGCCTGATCCAGCTGTTTCTCCAGTATTTTCCTACGCCCTAGAGATTTTATCCCAAACGGAGAGACCAGCATGATAATTAAAAAAGGAAAAAAGAACAGCAGGTCATATGGATTCATCCCCCATGCCGCTATAACCAGTGGTATCAGAATCACGCCGCAAAAAACTACATAAGCTATCTTAAACTCTCTCTTGCCGGCATACCAGCCGACAAAGTTGGAAGAGAAAAAGCCCATGAAAAAATTAACCGGGTTGTAGCATAGGCTCAGCACCACAATCAGCAGCATTTGCAGCCCCAGCCAGTAGTTAAAGGCTTTGTCACCGGCCCAGTATAACTGGCGGTATGTCACGGCGAAGAGCAGCAGCAGAGCTGCTCCAATGATCAGCTTCAGGCCCCGCTCCTCCTGCAGATTAAAGGCCGGAAGCAACAAATAGAACATCCATACAAAAGGGAAAAAACCGTATTTTTGCGGGAACAACCGAAACTTCCTGCCTGACAACATGCATTACACCGCTTCCTGTTTTTTTCGAATATACAGCGATAGTAACATAAATATTGCCAGATAGCCGAGCAAAATCAGCACACCGCTCCACTGTGGATGGCCTCCGCGTACAATCTCCCACGCCCCGTTTCCATAATTATAAGAAGGCAGCCAGCGGCCGATCCGCTGCATCAGCTCCGGAAGAATATCCAGCGGCATCCACATGCCGCCGGCGAGCGCCAGTCCCATATAGAGCACATTGCTGACACCGCTTGCCGTGTCTACCCGTTTCATAAAGCCGACAAGTGTGCCCAGTGCCAGAAAAGGCAGGGAGGCGACAACAATCCATAATCCGCTGAACAGCCACTGCCCTGGAGTCAGGGACACCCCGTTCATCACATAACCAGCGGCAAATATGCATACCACGGAGAAAAGCTGCATCATCATCTGAGCGAACATTTTGCCGGTGAAATAGACATAGGACGGCAGCGGAGTAATGCGGATAAAGGTGTTCCAGCCCTGGGTCCGCTCCTGCACAAGCCGGATGCCAAGCGTCATTATCGCTGACCCCATTACACTGAACGCCGCCATCGACATCAGATAATGAGCCTGCCAGAGGGCAGCGTCGTCCATGCCTGTATTCACCACTTTAGTGAAGATGAAATAGAACATGATCGGCATGACCAGCGACCAGAACACATAATAAGGATTGCGTAAGATCCGCAGCAGCTCGGACTTGCATTGGTTGATCATTATTTTCATGGCTTGACGCCCTCCTCCGGTTGAATCGTCAATTGCTCAAAGGCCTCATCCAGCCGGCCCTGATCGATGCGGACATCCTTCACTTCAAGCCCGCCGGTAAAAATTGCACGGAGCGCCTCGTCCGTATTCTCTGTCGTGACCACAATCCGGCCGTCCTTATCGTACATTTCCTCGACCGCCGCCAATTGCCGCAGCCGTCCGCGCAGCTCTTCAGGATCGCTTGCTGCCAGAAAGGACAGCGATTGCCGCACAATTCTCCCCTTAATCTCATCCGGGCTGCCGTCCGCCACCAGCGCGCCTCGGCTGAACAGCAGAATCCGGTCGGCAATATCCTCGGCCTCCTGCAGATAGTGGGTCGTGAAGAGGATCGTCTTTCCTCCAGCGGCCAGTCCGCGTACCCTGTCCCAGAAATGCCGCCGCGCTGTAATATCCATCCCAACCGTAGGTTCGTCAAAGAACAGCAGATCGGGATTGCCCGCCAGGGCCAGGGCGAAATTCAGACTGCGCCGCTGGCCGCCGGAGAGCTTCTCGGCATACCGCTGCAGATCGGCCTTGGCCAGGCCCGTCGCCTGCAGCAGAACCTCCATAGCCATGGGCTGCGGGTAATAGCTGCGGATCAGAGCGATGATCTCCCGGACCTTCAGCCGGTCCATTACGCTTACTTCCTGCAGCATGGCCCCCGTTTTTTCCCGGACCAGCCGGCTTCCGGGCGGAAGCCCGAACACCTTTATACTGCCTTCCGTCTGCTCCTTCAGTCCAAGCAGCATGGATAACACGGTTGTTTTCCCCGCCCCGTTAGGCCCCAGAATCGCAGTAACCGACCCCCTGCTGATCTTGAAGCTAATGCCGTCCACCGCTTTTTTGCCGTGAAATATCTTGCTTACCCCATCCATTTCGATCACGTTGTCTATACCGTCCATGTCCGTTCCCCCCGTATCTTAAGCCCTGATCTATATTTCTATGGTATAAAAAATGGGGAAATGAGATCAGTATGGACTGTCATTCCTTTGAGATGACAACTGTCACCTGGCTCTAAACGCATAGCAAAAAGCCCCGGCACCAAACGGCAAGCATTTGGCATGAGGCTCTTTGGATCGCTTCAAGAAGCTTATAACCATGCTATTTTTGCATGAATCCCTTTTCCTGCAGAAATTCCTTCATATGCATGCGGGCCGGCTCCGCGAAACGTTTAGCCATCATAGCGGACCAGGGTGCATCACTCTGTCCGCCCGTCCGCTCACGCATATATGCACTCGACACTTCGTCATAAGCTGCAACCTGCCCGGCAGTTTTGGCCTTGTCATAGCCGTTCCGGTGCAGTACAGCTTCCAGCGGAAGACGCGGACGAAGTCCGGAGGCCCCGGCAGGATAGCCGAGACACATGCCGAATACCGGATAGACCCGTTCAGGAAGATTCAGCAGCTCCGACAATTCGGCGATATTGTTGCGGACTCCGCCGATGTAGACGATGCCCATGCCTAGCGATTCTGCAGCAATGGCAGCGTTCTGCGCCGCAAGTGCTGCGTCAACGGTCGCAACAATGAAATTTTCAGTGGAATCGAAGGATTCGGCTGATTGCAAATAGGGTGCCGTTGTTTCATGCAGCCGGTACAGATCGGCACACCAGACCAGAAAGACCGGACACTGCTCGATATAAGCTTGATTGCCCGAGAGAGCGGCAAGCTGTGCTTTAAGCCCGGGCTCAGTGACTGCGATGACACTATAGGCCTGAACATTGCTGGAGGTCGAGGCCATCTGGCCTGCGCCGATGATGGCAGCAAGCTGTTCTTCACTTACCGGCTTGTCCAGGTACTGGCGGACGGAGACATGCTGGTTTAATAATTCAAGGGTTTCGTTATTCGGTTTCATGATCTGTTCGCCTCTCTTTTCTCCTTATTAGCCACAAACAAATGAATATAGGCCACACTCTTACCATCCGCCCCCGCGTTTCACTTCTTCGACAATGGCCTTGACGCCTTCGTCGATCTGGTCCAGCCGGGCGCGTGAAATGCTGATCCGCATAAACTTCTCCCGGTTCCCGTAACCGGTCATATAGAATCCCTTGCCTGATACGACGCTGATCTTTCTCTGCGCAAGCCGCTTGACCACACGATCCAAATTCACTGTCTCCGGCAGCTTATACTGCATGTAGATCCCGGAGCTGTCCGAAGACACTTCAATCAGACCTTCCGTATTGTGCTGCTGGAGTGCCTCATACATTGCACTGATTCTTTCGGCATACAGAGCTTTTATTTTGTGCTTGTGATGCTCATACATGCCATTCCTGATATACACCTCAAGAGCTGCCTGGGACAATAATGAATTGTCCGTGTATCCTTTATACGCGCAGAATGTCTTAAACAGGGTTTCCGGCACAACAGCCGCACCCAGCCGGAGGCCCGGAAAAATGATTTTGGAATAGCTTTTCAAATAAATAACATGTGAAGTCTGGTCATACGCATAAATAGGATCAAAGCGCCGTTCTGCACCCAGGTCTGCCATATAATCATCCTCAACGATGTACACATCGTATTTGCCGGCCAACCGGGCAATGGCTTTCCGTTCCTCCGTACTGAGAGAGGTTCCGAGCGGATTATGATATCTGGGCATGGTATAAAAGAATTTGATCCCCCCGGCTCTGAACCTCTCCTCCAGCTCCCGCAGATCAATACCGGCTGCCGAACGGGTAATCCCGCTCACCGGCATCCCCTCAGCCTCCAAATAACGCAGGTACAGATCGTATCCGGGCTGTTCAACAAGGATTTCTGTCCCGCCATTCGGAAATGGCATCTTGGCCAGTACCTCCAGCGCCTGCTGGGTTCCCGAAGTGATGATAATCTGCCCCACTTTGGCAAAGACCTGATATTCCGCCAGATGGGGCACAAGGGTCTGGCGCAGCGTACCCAGTCCCAGCGTATCTCCATAGGTGAACAAGTGGTATTTGTGCCTGTCAATCGCTTTATTGAGACAATGCTGGAAATCCAAATATGGAAACACATTCAGATCGGGCGAGGCCGAGGCAAAATCAATCGTCTCCCCGCCCCTGGCAGGTCCCGCATCTTCAGACCTTTCAACCATGTAGTATCCGCTCTGCGGAATAGAATAAATCGCATGTTGTCTTTCCAGCTCCCCGTATGCCCGCAGAATAGTGCTGATGCTGCAGCCGTAGAAATCTGCACTGCTACGCACAGAGGGCAGTTTTTGCCCCGGGCTGTATTGCCCCTCTCTGATCCGGTTTTCCATATCGGACAAGACCGAAAGATACTTTTTCATAATGCGCCTCCTGAATGGCCTTCTACACTAAGTAAGTTCATGTTACCACTATTCGTCTCTATTCATTATATAGCAATCAACAAACTGTATCGGTACAGTCATAGAAAAACAGTATTGTTCGCGCAGGCATTTCCCTTTAATTTTAAAGTAACAGATAAGACGTTTAGACGATCCTGTCCTGTTAACGAAAAGGAGATGCTACTATGCCGCAAAAAGGACTCAAGCTGGCTTATATATTTGCCGTGCTTAACGCAGTTATTATCGGATTCTCATTCTTATTCACCAAAGTAGCGCTCGGTCATGCCGGACCGCTCGATACGTTAACCTACCGCTTCGCGGCTTCGTTTATAGTGATGTCGATCCCGGTTGCCTTCGGCTGGGTCAAAATATCCTACAGCGGCAAGCCGATTGGTAAAGCACTGCTGCTGGCAGCCATGTACCCGCTCGGATTCTTCACCCTTCAGGTATTCGGACTCCAGCATGCCAGCTCTGCCGAGGGAGGAATTCTCTATTCTTTCACCCCGGTTGTGACGATGATCATCGCCTCTATATTCTTGAAAGAGCGCACGACGCTTCTGCAGAAGCTGTGTATCTTCCTGTCCGTATTCGGCGTTGTGTTCATCTTTGTCATGAAAGGGAGCAGTATTAATCTGTCCAACATGACCGGGATTGTGTTGTTATTCCTGACCTGTCTGGCCTTTGCCGGATACAGCGTACTGGCCCGGTCACTCTCCAAGCATTTCAGCCCCGCTGAACTCAGCTATTTGATGATGGGAATTGGCTTCGCCACATTCCTGATCATTTCGCTTACCGGACATGTGTCCAGCGGCACGCTTGGCGATTTCTTCAAACCGCTCGGCAGCAGCACCTTTATCTTGTCTACCCTTTACTTGGGTATTATAGCGTCGCTCGTCACCACCCTAACATCAACCTATATTTTGTCCAAAATCGAAGCTTCCCTTATGAGTGTGTTCACCAATCTCTCGACCATCGTCTCCATTGCGGCCGGGGCGATCTTTCTCGGGGAAAACATCACTGTGTATCACTGGATCGGATCGTTCCTGATTATTGCAGGGGTTATTGGCACCAACCGTCTGGGACGCAAGAAAGCCGCCGGGGCTTAATGCCCGGCGGCTTTTTTATCCGTTCTGCTCCAAGAAAAGAGCATTCCCCTGTGGAGAAAATGATGAGATTTACAGCTTGACCCGCTGCAGCCGCAGCGCATTCAGCACGACCGATACAGAGCTGAAGGCCATTGCCGTACCGGCAAGCCATGGCGCCAGAAAGCCTAGCGCAGCAATCGGTATCCCAATGGTATTGTAAGCAAGCGCCCAGAACAAATTCTGCTTAATATTGGTCATGGTTTTGCGGCTCATCAGGATCGCATCCGGAATGCTCATCAGATCACCCCGCATGAGGGTAATATCCGCTGCTTCCATCGCTACGTCGGTGCCGGTACCAATAGCCATACCGGTATCGGCAGTGGCCAGGGCAGGGGCATCATTGATGCCGTCCCCGACCATCGCCACCTTGGTTCCCCCGCTCTGCAGCCTGCGGATCTCGGCAGCCTTCCCTTCCGGCAGCACCTCGGCCAGCACCGTACGGATGCCAGCCTGCCCGGCAATGGCCTCGGCTGTCAGCTTGTTGTCTCCCGTAATCATGACCACTTCAATGCCCATATCATGCAGCTTGGCTACGGCAGCCCGCGAAGTATCCTTGATGGTGTCGGCTACCGCGACAATCCCGGCAATGGCCCCGTCCACGGATACCAGCATCGCGGTCTTGCCTTCCTGCTCCAGCTTCTGCATCAGCCCGGTCCACGGACCGGTGTCTGCACCGCTTTCTTCCATCATCCGCCGTGTTCCCACGCGGATGCTCTGGCCGTCAACCACCGCAGAAATGCCGCGTCCCGGCACCGCCTCAAACTGCTCGGCACCCGGCAGGTCCAGGCTTCTTTCCGCAGCACCAGCCACGATGGCATCCGCCAGCGGATGCTCTGACAGCTTCTCGGCAGCAGCCGTAACGGACAGCAGCCGGTTCTCGGCCAGTACTCTGCCATGTGCGGCGATTTCCGTTGTCGTTATAATATCCGTCAGCACCGGCTTGCCGCTGGTTACAGTTCCCGTCTTATCCAGTACAACGGTCTTGATCCCCTGTGCGGCTTCAAGATGTTCGCCGCCCTTGAACAGAATCCCGAATTCAGCCGCGCGTCCTGATCCGGCCATAATTGAGGTTGGTGTAGCCAGACCTAGTGCGCATGGACAGGCGATAACCAGTACAGCGATGGCTTTCTCCAGTGCATCGGCGAACTGGCCCGGCGCTCCCCAGATATACCAGACTCCAAAGGTTACAGCTGCAATTACGACCACTATCGGCACAAAGATGCCGGAAATCACATCGGCAATCCGCTGAATCGGAGCCTTGGAGCCTTGCGCTTCCTCTACTACTCTGATGATTTGCGCCAAGGCGGTGTCACGGCCAACTTTGAGTGCCTTAATCTTCAGCATTCCATTCTTGTTCAGTGTTGCCCCAATGACAGTATCTCCCGGCTTCTTCTCTACCGGAATGCTCTCGCCTGTCAGCATGGATTCATCCACAGATGACAGCCCTTCAACGACCTCGCCGTCTACCGGCACCTTCGTTCCCGGCTTAACCAGCACAATGTCTCCCGGAATGACCTCTTCCACAGAAATGCTGAGCTCAACACCGTCACGGATGACCAGCGCCGTCTTAGCCTGCAGGCCCATCAGGCTTTTAATGGCGTCGGAGGAACGGCCCTTGGCCAGTGCTTCGAACCATTTGCCTACCAGAATCAGCGTAATCAGAATCGCGCTGGTCTCGTAATATAATTCCACCGAATGGCCCATGCCTGCCATCGACAAGGAATCTATCGTCAGGTACAGACTATAGAAATAAGCAGCCGAGGTGCCCAGAACAACCAGCACATCCATATTGGCACTGCCGTTCTTCAGCGCCTTATAGGCGCTGACATAGAACTGCCAGCCGATAATGAACTGCACAGGGGTCGCCAGCACAAGCTGGAACCAGGGGTTCATCAGTATATCCGGTGCAGGAATCCATGAAGTGAAGGAGAAATGCGCCGCCATCGCCCAGAGCAGGGGAAAGGACAGAACTGCGGAAATGATCCATTTATTCCGCTTGCGCACAATTTCCTGGCTGCGCTGATCGGCCGTGTCCTTGCGGTCCTGTTTCAGCGCAGCCTTATATCCGATGCTGCTTACTTTCTCCATGATCTCAGCCGTGCTGATGTTTCCGGGTGTATATTCCACATGTGCCGTCTCCAGGGCCAGATTCACATTGACCGCCGCGATTCCGGGCATGCGCCCAAGCACCTTCTCAATCCTTGCAGAGCAAGCGGCACAGGTCATTCCTGTAATATCAAAATCTGCCGACTCCTTCAGCGTATCGTATCCCAGCGAGCGGATCTTCTCTTCAATTTGCGGCAATCCCGCTACCGCCGGATCAAAGCCCACTGTCGCTTGCTCCAGCGCCAAGTTGACGTTGGCCCGCGATACCCCCTCCATCCGGGACAGCCCCTTCTCGATCCGGGCCGCGCAAGCCGAGCAAGTCATGCCGGTAATCTGCAGCGTGGTCTGCTGCAGGCCGGATTCTGTCGTTTTCTCCACGATCTCCGCGCCTCCTCATACCCCTTAGGGGTATATTAATGTGTAAAAGAAAAGGCTGAAGCCTACGGAACCTGCAAAGTTCCCCGCCCCAAGCCTCATTATTCATTCATCCGACTTAAACCACGTCGTATCCCTGGTCCTCAATCGCTGTCTTAATTGCACTAAGGCTTACCTTGTTCTCATCGTATTCAACAGCGACTGTCTTCGCAGGCAGGTCGACTTTGGCGGCAGCGCCAAGACCGCTTACGGCTTTCTCCACAGCACTGACACAGTGACCGCAGGACATTCCTTCTACAGTTAACGTTACGTTTGACATATTAAAAACCTCCTTAAAGTTTTGTGAGCTTAACTTCATTGATTCTACTTCGTACAAAACTGTCTTCGAAAGCATACGCTTAGTTTTGTGAGCTTTACTTCGTTGATTCTACTTCGTACAATCCTTATTTCATAAGCTTGTTAACCGTGATCAGCAGCTCATCAATAACCTCATGCTCACCGGCTTCAATGCGCTCAATAATACAGCTCTTCATATGTCCTTCAAGCAACAGCTTTCCGACACCGTTCAACGCAGCCTGTACTGCAGCGAGCTGATTAAGCACATCGTCACAGTAGGTATCCCGTTCAATCATGCCCTTGATGCCGCGAATCTGGCCTTCGACCCGGTTGAGGCGGTTCGTGAGGCCATTCTTGAATTCCGGTGAATGGTGGCTCTTGCGTTCTCCGGGGGTATGACAACCGCTATCACATGATTCAGGTGACAGCTTCTCTTCTTTGGGCGCCATCTACGCACCTCCTTGTATCCTGGCTGCAACTTAATCTTAATATACCCCCCATGGGTATGTCAAGAAAAATCATCTTCCTAAAAAAAGGTATTTTGGCGAAGTATAACGAATGAAAGACTCAGGAATCCAATTATTTCATATTTCCCATTCTTGAACAGAGGCAGGTAGGGTAATGGTTTACGATGGCATCATTCTTGGTCTAATTGTAGGGTTCTTCCGGGGCGGTTTAAGACACGGCCTCGTCCAGTTCAGCAACATTCGGCTCAAGGCAGGATGGATCTTCCCGCTGCTACTGGTATTCCAATTTTTTATGTATTATATTCAGGAGCGGTCGTCCACTGTAGCCGCAGCCAGCGGTTATATCTTTACCGCTGTGTATGTGGTTGGGCTGATTTTTTTATGGTTGAACCGGCACAACAAAGGATTCTGGCTCATTATGACGGGTGTATTCCTTAACTTCCTGGTTATGCTCGTTAACGGGGGGAGAATGCCGGTATCCTTTGAAGCGGCTTCTGTACTCGATCCGGTTTATCTGGAGATGCTGCAGAGCGGCGATGTGGTGACCAAGCACTATCTGCTTGACGCCTCAACACGCCTGCCGTTTCTTGGCGATATCATCCCCCTGTCCAGCCCTTATCCGCGTACTCAGGCGATCAGCATCGGAGATGTAGTGATGAATCTCGGGATTTTCCTCTACATTCTGTCGATCATGACACCGGCTGCTGCAGACCTGAAAACATTGCCCAAAGTACAGGGATAAGCCGTTAACCAAGTGAAAGGAGGAGTTCCCATGAAAAAGAAACTGGAAGGCATCAAATATTCCCGTCTTGCGATCAATGCTATTATTGTAGCTTCCGTAGTTATCGCGCTTACTTCGGGTTTCAGAATCGGCGGACACTAATTCCTCCACAAGAAGCAGGCTGAAAACAGCCTGCTTCTTTGCAAATTACTATTCATTTATCCCTAAAACCATTATTATGTACACAGGCACATTTTGTTAATAAAGAGGGGTAATCATGACCAAGCTTAAAACGTTTGCAGGCAATATTAATTCAGGCCATATCTATGCACTGCTCATATCTCTTCTGGGAGTAGCGCTTTTCACGTATAGCAATCATTTGGAATTTCTGCAGTATCCAACCCCAAGGTGGGTATGGATTTATGCGCTTACCGGAGCCAGTTTAATACTCACCTTTTCCCTGGTGCAGCTTCCTCCGGAGGGCAACGAACTGACCATGGAATCAGCGGTGTATTTGGCCTGCATTTTTGTCTTTGGCGGCTCTGCCACTTTGACTGTTCTTCTTCTCAACTGCCTGATCTTTTTCTTTTTTGACACAAGCACCAGCTGGTGGAAACATCTGACAAATTTCTCAATTTACTCCATTATGATCTGTGTTTCTTCCTATACCTTTGATTTGTTTGGAGGACATCCCGGACCGCTGATCAATGACGAACTGCCGGCTTATCTGATGACACTTGCGGTCTATTTTATAGGTAACACCCTCTTGATCGGACTATATTACTACATTATATATAAAGGCACCCTTTATGAGACGATTAAGGATATTATTAAAGATTCTTTCGTCGTTTATCTGTGCACATTGGTTCTTTCTCTGGTTCTCGTTGTACTGATCGTCCATAACAGCTTTTTCGGGCTTGTCCTATTCTTGTGCCTGAGCACGCTGCTCTGCTACTCCTTCAAAAGATTGTTCTCCATGTACCGCAGCATTGAAGAACGGGCCAACACCGATCAGCGGACCGGGCTATTCAATCACAGCTACTTTGAGGAAGCTTTGGAACAGGAAATCCAGAAATCAAGGGCATCGGGCGTTCCGCTTTCACTCGCCATGATCGACCTTGACGACTTCAAGAAATATAATGACCATTTCGGCCATCTGCAGGGGGACAAGCTGATCGCATTTGTTGGTGAGACGCTTAAGAGCGAAGCCCAGCAGCATGGGATTATTCCCGCCCGTTATGGCGGTGAGGAATTTACGCTGCTCATGCCGGCCTACGATATCCTTCAAGCCCGTGTTTACATTGACCAGCTGCGCAAAAAGCTGAACAACAGCCGGTTTGACGGCGTTGAAATTTTCCCGCTTGGCTGCCTCGCCTTTTCCGCCGGCATTGCCTCCTGCACCAGCGATATCCACGATAAATCACAGCTCGTCGACCAGGCCGACCAGGCTCTCTACTATTCCAAGCGCCAGGGCAAGAATACAGTGCATACGTACGGAGCATACTCCTCACTGGAGCAGGAGCTTGACTTCAGCCAGGATGTACGCGACATCGAGCAGCAGCTGAACCTGTTTATGTATAAGGATATGGAGACCTTCCGCCACTCCAAACGCGTATTCCGCTATGCGATGGATATCAGTGAGCTGCTCGACATCGACGCCCTTTCCAAAAGACACTTCACACTCGGCGCGCTGATCCATGATATCGGCAAGCTGGAAATTCCGTGGGGCATCCTTAACAAGAAAGACAAGCTGGAGCCGGAGGAGTGGGAAATGGTCAAGTGGCATGTCACCTGGGGCAAAAAAATGGCACTCACCAACGACAAATTCAAGGATCTCGCCCCCTACATCGAGCTGCATCACGAACGGTATGACGGCAAGGGATATCCCTACGGGTTTAAGGGTGAGGAAATTCCCCGCTTATGCCGGATGCTGACCATTATCGATTCCTTTGACGCCATGACTACGGAAAGACCCTACCAGCCAACCAAGTCCGTGGAGGAGGCGATCATTGAGCTGAGAGCTTGTGCGGGAAGCCAATTCGACCCTGAACTGACTGAATTTTTCATTACCTATATTGAAGCCCGAGAGCTTAGCGCCGGAGATGCAGCTATATAGCTGCAGAATTCCCCGGCCGAAGCTCTTTTTTTGTTCCCTCGTCTAGAAGCCCCCAATCCTGACCACAATACAAAAAGCTATACTTTAATTACTTAATTCCCCCCTAAAAAAAATAACTCTTGCTCACCTATTCAAATTTGAATATAATGAGTTCTGTTTCCACTTGCCGTTTTTTCTTAAGGAAATCATTAACTTTACAAAAAGGAGCCTGCGAAGCATGCACACTAAAGAAAGCAATCTCAAACTCGTAGTTGTCGGTCTGCTGCTTGGTATTCTAATGTCCGCTATGGACAATACCATTGTTGCCTCAGCTATGGGTACTATTGTTTCCGATCTTGGCGGACTCGATAAAATCGTCTGGGTCACCTCGGCTTATATGGTCATGGTCATGGCCGGAACACCGATCTTCGGCAAGCTGTCCGATATGTACGGGCGCAAGCGTTTCTTCATTTTTGGCCTTGTCGTGTTTCTGGCCGGCTCGGCACTCTGCGGGATCGCAACCAGCATCACGCAGCTTAGCATCTACCGCGCTATTCAAGGCGTGGGCGGCGGCGCACTTATGCCAATCGCCTTCACTATCGTATTTGATATTTATCCGCCGCAAAAAAGAGGCAAGCTGACCGGACTTTTCGGTGCCGTCTTCGGCATCTCCAGCGTAATCGGCCCTTTGCTCGGGGCCTACATTACTGAGTATGTAGGCTGGCAGTGGATCTTCTATATCAACCTGCCGATCGGCATTGTCGCTTTTATTCTGATCTCCATGTTCTATAAGGAATCCGTCTCCCATGCCAAGCAGCGGATCGACTGGGGTGGAGCTTTTACCCTTGTAGGCTCCGTCATCTGCCTGATGTTCGCCCTTGAGCTGGGCGGCAATGAATATGCCTGGGACTCCGCGGTCATCCTTGGCTTATTCGCCGGCTTCGCAGTACTGCTGATTGCGTTCCTCTTTATAGAACGGACAGCAGCCGAACCGATTATATCCTTCGACATGTTCCGCAAGAAGCTGTTTGCAACGAGCAGCATCATCGGTTTATTCTACGGCTCGGCCTTTATCGTAGCTACCGTGTATATCCCGATTTATGTACAGGGTGTATATGGAGGTTCCGCCACCAACTCGGGACTGATTCTGATGCCGATGATGATCGGCACGGTAATCGGCAGCCAGACCGGGGGGCTGCTCACCACCAAAACCAGCTTCCGCAATATTATGATGCTGTCAGCCGTTTTCTTTGTGGCAGGCGTCTTCTCCTTAAGCACCTTGTCGCCGGATACTTCCCGCCTGCTGCTTAATGTATTTATGGCGCTGACCGGCTTCGGTGTAGGCTTCTCCTTCTCCGTGCTCAGCATGTCCTCGATTCATCATTTCGAGATGCGCCAGCGCGGTTCGGCTACTTCTACCAGTACCTTCATGCGTTCCCTAGGCATGACGCTGGGCATTACCATCTTCGGTATTATCCAGCGCAACGGATTCACAAGCAGCCTTAGTGATGCCTTTGGGGGTGGTGCCGAAGCTTCCTCGTTCGGCGATCCACGCGCCGCCCTGACACCGGAAGCCAGAGCACAAATTCCGGCTCCTGTACTGGAGAAGATTACGGGCGCATTGTCCAGCTCCATTGCCCACACCTTTATGTGGGCGCTGATTCCGGCGGTGCTGGGTCTGGCTTTTGTACTGCTGATGCCCAAAGACCGGCTCACCGATCATAGTAAGGAAACTCAGCCTTCGGGCGGAAGAGGGTAAACGGAAATGTCCATGAAGATGGTCATTCTCGGGCTGCTGCTGGAGAAGGACAGGCATCCCTATGAGATCACACTCGTAATGAAAGAGCGCATGTATGACCGGATGATAAAGCTGCAGATGGGGTCGCTGTACTACGCCGTTGATAAACTGGCACAGGAGGGACATATTGAAGCTGTAGAGACCATCTCCAGCAACGACCGCCCGGATAAGACCATCTACCGGATTTCTGATAAGGGCAAAACCCTGTTCGAACAGCTGGTCATTCAGCAGATCAAGAAGACCGATGAGGTCTTTCACCCGCTGTACATGGCTCTTGCACTCTCCCGGCATATTGATCAGGGCAAGGTGGAGAAGCTGCTGCAGGAGCGGATACGCGAAGTTGAGCATCAGGTCAATTATGCTTATCAGGTGTACGAGGAGCATATCTCCATCGTCCCCCGGTCCGCGCTGCACTTGATGTACGGCAGATACGAGCATAGCCTCACTGAGCTGAAGTGGCTTAAGCGGCTCTATGACGATGTAGCCGCCCGCAAGCTCAGCGACATCGGAACACCGCTCGATTTGCAATAAACGTTATACACTGGAGGCCCTCAGGGGCCTCTTTGCTGTTTAACACAGGTCAAAACCGTTTATTAACGAGCAACTGCAACTGAACATCAGGCGGGTATATAGGGCCGTTCCGCCTCCTAACTTATAAGAGAGCGAGGGAATCACACATGAGTGAAGAAAAGAAATTTCAAGGAGACAAACGCGACCATCCCGAGCAATATCCAACCGACACTCCCAGTCTGTTCGACCTGGACGAAAGCGAGCAAAATGTGGATCCGATTCCGCTGGAAGACCTGAAGCTGGAGAAAGAAGAAGAGAAGGATAAAGAGGGCACGAAACACCGCTCCTCCAGCGACAAAAAATACCATACCGGTTTCTAAAGATGTACAATATTCGGTATAACGTTAATCCTATCTCACGGAGGGATATTATTGCTGAAAACGCTACCACTGCATACGCGCGGGATTCCAGCCAGCCGCATTGCTCTGGGCTGCATGGGACTGGGCGGAGGCTGGGACCATGAGCCGATCACTGCCGGGAATGTCAGACAGGGACATGAGGCCGTTGAGGCTGCACTGTCTATCGGAATCAACTTTTTTGATCATGCAGATATCTACACCTGCGGAAAGGCGGAGAAGGTATTCGGACAGCTCTTCAAAGACCGCCCCGGACTGCGGGAAGAGATTATTATCCAGTCCAAATGCGGCATCAAGCTGATTGAGCCAGGCGATACCTCTAACAGCTTCGACCTCTCCGGGGAGCATATTCTGAAGAGTGTCGAAGGAACCCTCTCCCGGTTGGGCACGGAATATATTGATATTCTGCTGCTGCACCGTCCCGATCCACTTATGGACCCCGAAGAAGTAGCCGAAGCGCTGCGGAAACTCAAAGCGGCGGGAAAGGTGCGTCACTTCGGCGTTTCCAACATGAGTGCCGCCCAGATCCGGCTGCTGGAGCATTATTGTGACGAACCATTCGCCGTGAACCAGCTGCACATGAGTCTGGCCAAAATAAGCTGGCTGGATGCCATGGTCAGCGTAAACCGTGAACCCTGGAAAGACATCACCTTTCCCGAAGGTACCCTCGAATATTGCCGGACGCAGAACATCCAGCTGCAGGCCTGGGGTCCGCTGGCCCAAGGCTTATTCAGCGGGCGTTCACTTACAGGCCAGCCTGAGAGTGTCGTGAACACGGCGGCTATGGTCCAAACGCTCGCCGAACAGAAGAACACTACCCCTGAAGTGATTGTCCTGTCTTGGCTGATGACTCATCCTGCGGCCATCCAGCCGGTAATCGGGACGGTGAATCCGCAGCGGATCGCCGCCTGCGCGGGTGCGGACAAGCTGGAGCTTACGCGCAAGGAATGGTACGACCTGTATGTCAGCTCGCGCGGCGAGAAGCTGCCGTAAGCCTCATATCCTCATCCGCATGCCAAAAGGAGCGTCATCTCCGGTTCATGTAGCCGGAGATGACGCTCCTTTTATGTCCTATTCCCGATTCTAATTATTCTTCACCTGCTCAAAGTTGTTCTTGAAGGTGAAGTTAACCGATTTGCCCTGCAGACTGTCATTATCGAAGCCGAGGCCGGTATCATCAACAAAAGTCACGTTATAGGCCAGATGCATTGTCTTCTTGGCAGGAAGAATCAGGTTCGGGAGATTGGCATCCCGCCCTGCCCCGCTGTTGTACAAATCCTTAAGTGAACCTACATACGCATCGGAAACGCTGACCAGTACAGTCTGGCCGTTATTGTCTACGCGGTATGTCCAGTCGAGCACAGCTTCTCTGGCAATCGCGAAGGCTTCCTGTCCGTTGCGTGCCAGTGCCTTCAGGAAGGAAGGACCGTTAATCAACGATTTGAACAGCCGGTCCGCAGCTTCGTTCACCTCATTGAGCGCATCGGCATTAAGAGTGACGCCGCCTGGAGCAGCCAAAGCGGCTACAGTAACCACCGCTTGCTCACCGAATGCGAGCGCATCGGCCTGCTGTGCAGGTGTTCCTTCCGGGATGGCAATCAGATCGGTCAGTTTGGCATCCAGCGTTCCGGTATTCTTGATCAGCATGGCGCGGGTATGGGTATCTTTCGGTGCCCACAATCCTGTTCCCATGCGTCCGGCATCGGAGTCGCTGGTATAGAACATCGGGCCTTCAACCGGCACATCATTGCGGTGAGTACTTAAGGACAACGTACCGGAAGCAAAGGTGTTGCCGGTGTTTTGGGCGGAGCTGGTGAACAAGGCATACGTGCCTCCACCAATGGCGGCGCAGAGCAGCACCACAGAGGAAAATGCGGCAATCAGCATTTTTTTCTTTTTCATCATTGAAGTAAGCTCTCCTTATTAAAAAAGGGGGCAGCCCCCTTTTTATTTGATTTTTAGTTATAGATCCGTTCGTTATGAGGCTTAGTTATTTTTAGTCTGCTCTGCATCTACTTTAATGGAGGCTGTACCCGACTTACCTTGATAGCTGTTGTCAGCTGCTTTCGGGAACTCTGCTTTGACATAAATCGTCTCCGATCCGCCCACGGTAAGTACACGGTCGGCAACGGTAAGCGGTACCGTTCCAGCCGCATCTGAATATGCGGTAATAACCAGCGGGGTTGCTCCGCCGCCGAGGTCGCCGCCTACAGCCAGCGAGAGATCATAACGCAGCTCAAGCGTTCCTTTGTTGCTAACTACTACAGGCTGGATTTCAGAATCTCCCGGAGCCCAATTTGTGATGTTGAAATATTTCTGCTGAGCTTCATCCTTCTTATCCAGTTCAATCTTGAGCGTGCCAGCAGCAAACGTATTGCCTATATTTTGTGCGGAGCTCGTAAAGATAGCGAAGGATCCCCCGGCAATTAATGTTGCCCCCAGTGCTGTAGTCGCCATTGCCATTGCCATCGTTTTTTTGAGATTTGCCATTGTTATTTGTCTCCTCCTGGATCTCCATGAATGGAGTATGTTATGAATTATTTATTGAATCTTCCCTAACCACGTTAGGAGAAGCATCAACCGTTCGTAACAGGCGGGGATTCTCCGGGCGCAAGCTGCACCTCTGCAGGATCCTCTATGCGCATGATCGATTTGAAGATTGTAATAAGGGACGAGATGACCAGAAAAATCCCCGGAATAACCATTACGACAATAATCCCGGCGGTCGATTTTACCCAGTTCATGAAATATCCCAGAAACGGAACGGTAAAGTCCGCGTACTGTGCAACAACATTACTCGAAGGAATAGGATCTGCATCCTGCGCATCGTTATTGTCGCCTTTGGTGATATACTGGGTGTTTTCTCCCGAGCCGAGCACGCTGACAATGCGGTGGGTAATCAGGCTGTTTGATCCATCCAGAGCTTTGTAAGTGATTACATCTCCTGGTTTAAAAGATCCCTGACTCTGTTCACTCACCGGTTTGACGGCAATGACAGCCCCCGTCTGGATTCCAGGCTCCATGGAGCCTGAGAGCACCGTTAGAATCTCCTTGCCCAGAATCTTGGGCGTTCCGCCATTCATCCGGCTAGTGATTGCAGATACCAGCGTAAGTAGAAAAATAAGAATTAACGCATACATCAATAGGTTACGAGTCCATTTAAGTATCACTGGAGAGCACCGCCTTGGTTAGAATACGTCTTGCTTTTCGCCTGTTTTTACCGTTATGCTGTCAGGATTCGCGTCCGGGACAGGGGCTTCCGGCTCAGCAGCCTTATCAGGCTTTGCCTGCTCCTCAGCTTCAAGCTTCGCCTTCTCCTCGGCTTCGAGCTTCGCTTTCTCCTCAGCCTCGAGTTTCGCTTTCTCCTCGGCTTCGAGCTTCGCCTTCTTCTCAGACTCGAGTTTTGCTTTCTCCTCGGCTTCAAGCTTCGCCTTCTTCTCAGCCTCGAGCTTCGCTTTTTCCTCGGCTTCAAGCTTCGCCTTTTTCCCAGCTTCGAGCTTCGCCTTTTCTTCCGCTTCGAGCTTCGCCTTCTTCTCAGCCTCTTTCAGTCCTTGGATCACGTCAGCGGCCTCCGTATGCATCAGCGAGGTTTCGTCCGCATAACTCCTGGCCTGTTCGGCCGCGGTCGATGCCTGATGATAGGCTGCCTGCACATAAGCGTCCACTCTTCTGATGGAGCTTAACTTTCTAACCATCTCCTGAAATTCGCCCAGCGTCAGATTGGCTTGGCTGAGCAATTGTTCGAATACCGGGATAGCATTATTTTGTGCGGTTGTTAATTGATTAAAATCGACCTCATATGGAGAAAGTCTCTGGTTCACTTCATTGACTTGCTGCTCCAGCTCTAGTTGTGAGCGTGTTAGATAGCCTTGAAGCTCAGCTAAAAGGGCAGCCGCGCCGGCCGCAGCCTCACGCGTTTGTGCAGCAGCCTCTTGAATACCTCCAATACGTCCCTCTGCGGTCTCCGAGTCCGTATTCTTGTCCGTTATCTCCGCTAACGCCTCTCTCGCCGCTTCACGCTGCCAGGCAGCAAGCTTCATCGCCTCGCTGGCTTGGTTGGCAATGTGATCGACCGTACTTGGAAACACAAATGCTGTGGTGATATTGGAGGATTCGGTTGCTGCGACGTCAGTCAGCAATGCATACGTGGGCGTTGTAATTTGGCCGATGCCATAAGCCGAAATCACTACGATCCCTGCAATTTGGGGAAGCGTATACCGACGGATGTTTCTATTCCGGGAAGAACGTGAAAGCCTCACAGGAGCCTCTCCTTTAGCTGCTTGCAATTTCCTGCAAACAAGGTAATCTATTAACATCCAGCCTTTATGACGAACGTTATTCGTTCGTTATAAAGAACTATGACGTAAGTATATGCCATTACTCCTACAAATCAAAAATCGCATTTTGTTGCAATATTCTCAATAAAGAACAATTTATAGTTAACTTCCTGCTTTAAGCTTCATTTTCCTCAGTTTATCGTACTTTTTAACGAACGTTTTTTGCATGAAAAATCTAAATGATACCGCAGAGGAAACAAAAATAATGGGGATGTGGAGTGGAAACGACATAAAAGGGGGATCATTCATACCGGAACTGATTCTATAGTGCTTTGTCCGTCTTACGGTTATTTGATATACTGTAACAAAAAGTACGGAGGGACGTTTTTATCGTGCCAGATAATATGGGAAGTCGTATCCACCATCTCCGTCTGGAAAAAGGCTTGTCTCTTTCGGAGCTTGCGGATAAGGCTGATGTGGCGAAATCATACTTAAGCAATGTGGAAAGAAATATACAATCCAACCCCTCTATTCAATTTATTGAAAAAATCGCTGACGCACTTCAGGTGTCCATTCATGCGCTTCTTTACGGAGAGCCTTCCGGTGTACAAGAGTCACCTCTGGATGGAGAATGGTCCCGGCTCGTACTGGAAGCTATGGCTTCGGGTATAAGCAAGCGGGAATTCAAAGAGTTCTTGGACTATCAAAAATGGCGGCTGGAGCAGAAGGATTCCTGATTCATGCAGGTTCCCTCTCCTGCCGGTCATACAGAAAGGGCACAGCGGAGAGATCCGCTGTGCCCTTTCTGTATGTACAAAGCTATTAACAACCAACCGCTACATTGCCTGCAAAGTCTTCTCATTAAAAAATTGGCGGATTTCATCCGCTTGGATGCCAGCCTGCTTAGCCGACATCAGCAAATAGACCCATTCTAAATCCAGATCAACTGTCTGCAGTTCTCCGTTGTTCCCCTGGTTGGACTTATCCAAGAAATCTCCTCCTAAGATTACGCGTCCCCAGGCAGTCCGGCCGTCGTAGTATTTCTACATTAGACCCGAGACTTTGTGCCCCTGTCTTTCGGCAGGTTTACCCTTTACTGGATCCTTTACATGAAAGGATCTGGCTAGAAATTCATGAAACCGTTATCCGCAATAACATTATACAATATCTTACACGAAAAGTGTGTCGATTTATGGGAATATTGTATAAATGGAAACGGAAAATAATTGATTATTTTGCCAACTGCTTGTACGAATTACTCGATAATCCCAAAAAATTGTAGAACAAGCCTCTTTATCTATGTATGTATATATGAAAACTGAAAACAACATTTTTATTTCATTCATTTCAATCACACCGCCGCATTATTTTCATATAGTTAAGAAACCAAACTTATAATAGTTCTGTATGAATTAGGCACTGAATCATACCGTTTTGCGAACGGATTCAACCAAAGTATGAATTGATTACCCGGCTTGAAAGTTGCACAATAAGATGAGGAATGAAACCGCAAACATCGAAGCTCCACAAGGGCGCCGGCGAAATTTTGGCGCGCGTGGAGTTCATCCGTTAGGAGGATGTATTCATGGCAGCCAAAGATCCCTATAACGAAACTGTGTGGAGCAAGTATTACGGACCCAATTTGGGTTACATCCAAGAGAAATATGAGCAATTTGTAAAAGATCCAACTTTAGTAGAGCATAATTACCGCGATCTTTTCACCCGTTCCGGCCCCCCTCCATTGGCTCCCGATGCTGAACAGGCACCGCTGCCTGTGGTTTCAGGAGATACTGAGTGGCTTAGAAAGGCCGTAAGGGCATCCAAGCTGATCGCCAATATCCGCATACATGGCCATATGGCCGCCAATATCGACCCGCTGGACCGGGGAAACAATCCGATGGCGAAATATTTGGAGTACGAAACCTATGATCTGACCCGCGAGGATTTAATGGCTATGCCCGCCTCGCTGATCTGGGAGAATGCCCCGAATGACGTTCATACGGCCTGGGATGCCGTTCACCGGATGCGCCAGGCCTACACGCAGACCATTGCCTATGAATTCGGGCATGTGCGTGACGAGCAGGAGCTGCGCTGGCTGAACAGCCAGGCGGAATCTACCAGCTCTCCCGCGCCTCTAAACAACACAGAGCGCAAAGAATTGCTGAAAAGGCTGATTCAGGTAGAGCAGTTCGAAACTTTCCTTCATAAAACCTTTGTCGGCCAGAAACGCTTTAGCCTGGAAGGCAATGACGCCTTGGTGCCGATGCTGGATGAAATCGTGCGTGCTGCCGCTCATGACGGTGCCGAGCATATCCTGATGGGTATGGCGCATCGCGGACGGCTTAACGTCCTGGCTCATATCCTGGGCAAACCTTATGATATTATTTTCTCGGAATTCCATCATTCGCCGAACAAGGAGCTGTTCCCTTCCGAAGGCTCCATGGGCATTAACTACGGCTGGACCGGCGATGTGAAATATCATCTCGGCGCTGACCGCGCTGTCCGTGAAGGCGAAACCGTCCGTACACGGATCACTCTGGCCAACAATCCCAGCCACTTGGAATTCGTCAATCCGGTGGTCGAGGGCTTCACGCGTGCGGCCCAGGAAGACCGCAGCACTCCGGGTCTGCCTAAGCTAAACACCAATAAAGCCATGGCTGTGCTGATGCATGGCGATGCTGCCTTCCCGGGTGAAGGCATCGTGGCCGAAACCCTTAATATCGGCAAGCTTAAAGGTTATCAGAACGGCGGTACGGTGCATATTATCGTCAATAACCGGATCGGATTCACGACGGAAAGTGAGGATTCCCGTTCTACCCACTATGCCAGTGACCTGGCTAAGGGCTATGAAATTCCGATTGTGCATGTCAATGCCGATGATCCGGAGGCTTGCATTGCAGCCGTCCGTTTGGCCAGCGCCTACCGCAATCTGTTCAAGAAGGATTTCGTGATCGACTTGATCGGCTACCGCCGCCACGGACATAATGAAATGGATGATCCGGAAACGACACAGCCGATTGTTTATGGTAAAGTGCGCAATCATCCTACTGTATACAAAGTGTACGCGGAACGGTTACAGGAGGAGCGCGTCATCACGGTAGAAGACGTTACGGCAATGAATGCCGAAGCCGAAGGCGTACTGCAGCAAGCCTTTGATAAGATGAAGGAAGGCAAGCATAAGAACGCAGACGCCAAAACCTCAGTTGCCCTGGACAGCGCACCTACACCGCAGCGCCCTACAGCGGTTCCGCTTGACAACCTGCAGGAAATTAACCGGGAGCTGCTGTCGGTTCCGGACGGCTTCCAGGTCTATCCGAAGCTGGAGCGGATTCTACAGCGCCGCAAAGACGCTTTGAATGATGGAGAACGCGTGGACTGGGCACTCGCAGAAGCCCTCGCCTTCGCTACGATTCTGAAGGATGGCACACCGATTCGTCTCAGCGGCCAGGACTCCCAGCGCGGTACCTTCGCGCACCGCCATCTGGTGCTGCATGACAGTGACACAGGGGCACTTTTCTCTCCGCTGCATCAGCTTAAGGACTCCAGCGCCTCCTTCGGGGTGTACAACAGTCCGCTGTCGGAAGCGTCGGTGCTCGGGTATGAATACGGCTATAACGTGTTTGCCCCGGAAACCTTTGTCATCTGGGAAGCACAGTATGGTGATTTCGCCAACGCCGGACAGGTCATTATCGACCAGTTCATTGCTGCCGGACGCGCCAAATGGACCCAACGCAGCAACCTGGCGATTCTGCTGCCGCACGGCTACGAAGGCCAGGGGCCAGAGCATTCCAGCGGAAGGCTGGAACGGTTCTTGCAGCTGTCGGCTGAAGAGAACTGGACCGTAGCCAATCTGACCTGTGCGTCTCAGTATTTCCATCTGCTCCGCCGCCAGGCTGCCCTTTGCGGCAGATCGGATGCCCGCCCGCTGGTGGTCATGGCTCCGAAAAGCCTGATCCGCAACACACGCAGCACTTCCCCGGGAGCCGAACTGGCTTCGGGAAGCTTCCAGCCGGTCCTGCCGGAGCCGCTTCTGGGCAGCAAGCCCGGCGAGGTTAGACGACTGGTTGTCTGCAGTGGTAAGGTCGCTATCGACCTGCAGACTGAGCTGGATTCAGCCAAGGGGCAGGATTGGTCCTGGCTGCACATTCTGCGGCTGGAGCAGCTCTACCCGTTCCCGGAACGGGAACTGGCCGCTCATCTGAGCACCTTCCGCTCCCTGCAGGAAATCATCTGGGTACAAGAAGAACCTAAGAATATGGGCGGCTGGAGTTATGCCGAACCACGGCTGCGCGCCATCGCCCCGCAGAATGTCAAAGTGAAGTATATCGGCCGTCCGGAACGTTCCAGCCCGGCCAGCGGTTACGCGGATGTGCATAGCTTTGAGCAGCGGCGTATAGTTACGGAAGCCCTGAAACTAAATTCGCAAGTACAAGCGGCTGTACCGTCCTCCTGAAAGGGGACGGTGTCACGATAACGTTAACTATTATATTTGGGGAGGTAAGGGCCTGTGTCCGAAATTAAAGTACCCGATCTGGGCGAATCCATTTCCGAAGGAACGATTTACAAATGGCTGGTTAAAGAGGGCGATACTGTCGGCCAGGGGGATGTGCTTGCTGAGCTTGAAACCGACAAGGTCAATCTTGAAATCAGCGCGGAGGAGGACGGCGTCATCTCCTCCATCCTGCGCCAGGCCGGCGAGAATGTAGCCGTTGGCGAGGCTATCGGCGTGATCGGCAGCGCAGACGCTGCTGCCGGAAGTGCGCCGCAGGCCGCTGCGGGCGGTAAGCCCGAGGCGGCACCTGCGCCAGGCAGCGTTGCACCTGCCGCTGCCGCACCTGTGGCAGCGCCTTCGGACGCTGCCGTTCCTGCCGCCGCACCCGAAGGTGCGGCAGGCAATGCGGCCCTGGCTTCGCCGGGGGCGCGCAAGCTCGCGCGTGAGCGGGGCATCGACCTCGGCGAGGTCAGCGCCCGCGACCCTATCGGCCGGATTGGCCAGGCCGATGTGAAGGACCATGGCGCAGCCGGCCCAGGGGCCGCTGCGCCCGTGTCTCCGGCGCCGCAGGGCAAGCCGGAGCCTGCCAAAGCTGCGGCGGGCAAAGCGCCGCAGCAAGAGGACGGCAAGGCCGTGGAGCGCAAGCGCATGTCGCGCAGACGGCTGACGATCGCCAGCCGCCTGGTCGAAGCGCAGCAGACCGCGGCCATGCTGACCACCTTCAACGAGGTGGACATGACTGCCATCCTCGACATCCGCAAGCGCCGCAAGGATGCCTTCAAAGAGAAGCATGAAGTCGGACTGGGCTTCATGTCCTTCTTCACCAAGGCTGTGATCGGCGCGCTCAAAGCCTATCCGCTGCTGAATGCTGAGATCGACGGCGAGGATCTGCTGCTCAAGAGATATTATGACATCGGCATCGCCGTCGCTGCCAAGGAAGGGCTGGTAGTGCCGGTCGTCCGCAATGCGGACCGGCTCAGCTTCCCTGAGATCGAACGGCGGATCGGCGAGCTCGCCTCCAAAGCACGCGCCAACACGCTCAGCCTGCAGGAGCTGCAGGGCGGCACGTTCACCATCACCAATGGCGGCGTGTTCGGCTCGCTCTTGTCCACGCCGATTCTCAATACGCCGCAGGTTGGTATCCTCGGCATGCACAAGATCCAGCTCCGTCCGATCGCCCTGGACGAAGAAAGAAGCGCCAACCGCCCGATGATGTACATCGCGCTTTCCTACGATCACCGGATCGTGGACGGTTCCGAAGCGGTAAGCTTCCTCGTCAAAGTCAAGGAATTGCTGGAGGACCCGGAAGCATTGCTGCTTGAAGGCTAACACGCCCTCAAGAGGCCGCTCTTCATCGCCAGCGTATGGATAATCACATACCAAGAGGGATACGAAGACAGCTCCATCGTCCTCGTATCCCTCTTTTCTTTAACGAACCGTTATCTACTATAAGCTGGGCCACTTTCGCGAACTGGTACCTCGGACTGTGAGTCCTGACACTTAAAACAATGAACCCGTTCTCCACATGACCGCCGCGTAAGCCGTTACTGTGATCAGCAGCCCTGAGGTTGCAGCCGTTTTGCCGGCAAATCTTATTCCGCTCCGGCTCCGGACCTGCTCCAGTCCCCTTATCCGCGCCATAACGCGCTCCGTTACGTTAATGCTCGGCAACTGCTCCTCACGGGCAGCGGCTCCTATTATATCTTGGTATCCGCTATGGATTCCGGTTCTTTTCAAGAGATCCCCTCCTCTGTCTATAAATTCCCTGACTTTCCGTTTAATCCGTTCCAGCCGCTTGTGCAGCGCATTAGGACTGCTATTTCAGAATGTGGCCCATCTCCAGAAAAGTCAGCTCCTCAAACAACCGCAGCACAAGAATATTCCGCTCCTCCAGTGCAGCCATCAGCGCTAACTCCAGGGCAGGGCTAAACAGCTGCGCTTCCATCTGTTGCTCCGCACTCCAGCAAATTAAGACAATGATTGCCGGCAATTGTATAGCTCTATAACACTTGCGCCCTGCAAAAAGCCTAAGCCTGAATTATATTCTGTACGCCCCGAGCTATTTTCCATCCTATACATTCGAGTAGCGGCTGCACCTTCCTCCTACCCGATCTGGACAATCCATTTCCGAAGGAACGATCTACAAATGGCATGATTTTTATCCCCGCTTAAAATGGGTGCTTGACTTTGAGCATACTCCAAGTAGTACATTCATCACAGGTGGCCACCGTATCTTGGAACATGAAAAGGGGAAACAAGAAATGACACAACCAACAACCGTTCTGATCACAGGGGCAAATAAAGGGATCGGCTATGAAACGGCCCGGCAGCTCGGAGCCCTCGGCCATACAATTTTGATCGGCTCACGCGATGAGCAGCGGGGCAGCGAAGCAGCCGCCGCTTTGGTAAAGGAAGGCGTCGATGCACGCTTTATCCAGCTTGATCTGCAGAACCAGGATAGCATTGCAGCAGCAGTGCAGACTATTGCCAAGGAATATGCTGGTCTTGATGTGCTAATCAACAATGCGGGCATTTCCCTTGGAGGCAGTGCTGCTCCCAGCCAATTGCGGATGAATGACCTCAAAGTCACATTCGACACCAACTTTTTCGGTACGATTGCCGTAACTAAGGCTATGCTTCCACTGCTATTGCAATCTCCTGCTGGGCGGATTGTCAACATGTCGAGCGGTCTGGGTTCCTTAACCTTCAACAGCGACCCCCATCACGAGCATGCCGAATTTAATCTGCTTGCCTACAATAGCTCCAAAGCAGCGCTTAATATGGCTACAATTACTTTTGCCAAGGAATTCAAGGATACTCCGCTCAAGGTTAATTCTGGCGATCCCGGCTTCACTGCCACCGATCTCAATGGCTTCACCGGCCATCGTACCGTGGAGCAAGCGGCGGTTATTGCCGTACGTCTGGCGACACTGGATGCGGATGGCCCGACAGGAGGATTTTTCGACGAGAATGGAGAAGTTCCTTGGTAACATTACTCAAGGAGGTTTCCATGAATATCACCACGCAGGAAATTCCCGATACCGTCACCTCCATCAGCCAGGCTGCCGAGCTGACCGGCTTGACTGAGGATACGATACGCTATTATGAGCGAATTGGTCTGCTACCCTATGCCGACCGCAAACCTAACGGCCATCGGCACTACAGCAAGGATCAGATTCTGGGCATTCGTTTCCTGATGCGCCTCAAGGCTACGGGAATGACGCTGGAAGAAATGCGGCATTATCTGACACTGACCCATCAGGGCGGGGGTACGCTATCCGAACGGTACACTCTGCTAGAGGAACACAATGATAAAATTTCCCGTGAGATTGCAAAGCTTCAAGAGACGCAAGAGGTTATCCGCTATAAGCTCCGCCACTTTCGCGAGCTGGCGGAGAATCCGAATACCGATTCTTATGACTGTGAGGCTCCGAAGAGCAGCGGGCAATAAGCAGCTCAGGAAAGAGTCAGACTGCTGATTGCCAGACACCGTCCAATACCGAACCCGGCGTTCACATCCATGTGGAGACCGGGTCCGATGTATTCTATTCCGTTATCACCACACCACTATATAAAAGAGATATCGCCAGCCGTTTCCACGAAGGGCCGGGATATCTCTTTTTTGAATAACTATTCTCTTTGTCTGTATACTTCTTAAGCCAACATGTTTGTATATGGTTAAGCCGTATGCCGTGATGGCTTGAGGCTCATTCCCTTTTCTCTTGCCTGTCTCTGCACCGGAGGCTTTAAGGAAACCGCCAGAAGACAGGCTACAATACACAGTGCGCCGATGACGATGAAGGTAGGCTTGAACCCGCCGAGAGAAGCGGCGATGAACGAGCCGGACAACGCCCCGATTCCGAAGCCCTGATAGACAATGCCATAGTTCTTGCTATGGTTCTTAAGGCCGAAGAAGTCGCTGACAATCGCCGGGAACACCGTAATGTTACCCCCGAAGCAGAAAGCAATGGCGGCCACACAAGCAAAGAACAGGCCGTAGCTCAAGGTCGCATAGCTTAGGGTTAGCATCGCTAGGGCTGTGACCAGCAGCGTGGCACTGACCAGCTTCAATCGGCTCATACGGTCGGACAACGCTCCAAGAATCAGCCGTCCTGCAGTATTGAAGATCGCGATCATCGCAACGGCATTAGCCGCTGTAGCGATATCCAGACCCGCCAGCTGTACCCCGATATCCTTAACAATGCCAATCAGGTAGAGACCGCTCATGCAGGCGGTGAAGAAAATTACAAACAGCAGGTACGCTTCCTTGGTGCGCAGCATTTCTTTGACGGTATAGTCTTTCACTGCAGCCGGAATTGTTGCGGCAGAGGAATCCGTCCCTCTGCTGTTTGCTTGTGCCAGTGCCGGAGCAGCCACAGGAGCTTCCCTGACCAGTAGCGAACCCGCGACAACCATGATCATAACGGCCAGGCCCCAATACAAGAAGGTATTCGATACGCCTGCCGACTCGATCAGGCTGCCGTTGATATATTTGAAGATCAGACTCCCGGTTCCGTAAGCGCCGACCGATACGCCGGAGATCAAGCCTTTATGTTTAGGGAACCACTTAATCAGATTGGATAACGAAGTAATATAGGCCGTACCATCGGCATAACCCACGACTACGCCGGCCAGCAGGTAGAACATCAGGAGGGAATTGGCCTGCGAGCTAAGCATCAGACCGAGCCCCAGCATAATCCCGGCGGAAGCAGTCAGCTTGCGGAGGCCGAACCGGTCCTGCAGTTTACCGGCAAACAAGGTTGCGAAGGCAAGGGCAAAGCTCGTAATGGAAAAAGTTATCGAAACAGCGCTGAGCTCAAAGCCGAATTTGCTGACAAGCTGCGCATTAAACAGGCTCCACGTGTAGATTGTGCCCAGTCCCATTTGCATAATCACTGTACCCAGCACGATCATCCAGCGCTTACTGCCAGATTTAGCCGTAGTCATGAGTCATTCCTTCTTTCTCTCTATTGTCGCTGCAAGGGCTTTCTTTGCTCCTTCATTGTAGCGAAACAACGCTTTCTTGAGAGAAATCGGGAATGAGATGACCGAATGCGGGAATGAAATGCCGCTACAGGCGCATGATCTGCCTGAATTCCTTGACCTTGCTGCGGCTTACCGGCACTTCAAAGTCCAAATCACGAAGCCGGAGCAGATACGTATTATTGAACCAAGGGATAATTTCCTTGATCTTGGACAGGTTCACAAGATAGGACCGGTGGCAGCGGAAGAAGCTGTCCTGCGGCAGCCGGCTGTGGAACTCGCTGATGCTCAGAGCCATGCTGTATTCCTCTCCCTTAGTCATCACGCTCGTTGTCTTCTCCTGCGCTGATGCATAATAAATCTCGTCGGCATCGACGACGATGATCTTCTCGTTTTTCCACAGATTGACCTTGTTGCTGACCGCAAGATGCCCTTCTTCTCTGGGACGGCTACGCGCCGCGAATGCCGCTTCCAGCTTGTTCAGCATGGCTTTCATCCGCGATTCACTGTAGGGCTTCAGAATATAGTCGAATGCTTCAATCTCGAAAGCGTCGGCGGCATGCTCCTTGTAGGCAGTGATAAATACTATATAGGGTTTGACCGAGAACCTGCTGATATTCTGGGCCAGCAGCACGCCGTCGATGGACGGAATATTGATATCCAGAAAAATCACATCGACTTCCTCAGCCTGCAGAAATTTCAGCGCATCCAGTCCGTCCTCAAACTCGGCGGTGATCACTATATCGCTGTGTGCTCCGATCAGAAAGGCAAGCTCACTCCTTGCCAGCACTTCATCCTCTACAATTATCGCTCTCATCGCTTCTCCTTTGTGACGTCGAAATAAATGTCCGTCCCTTTATCCAGCCGGTGAATAGTCAGACCCTTGCCATAAATCAGCTTTACCCGCTGTTGTACGTTATATAGCCCGATTTTGTTATCCGGCATGCTTCCGCTGTAGACCTTCTCCATCGTCTCCTGCGCGATACCCGCTCCGGTATCGGCGATGCCGATCCGTACGGTCTCTCCCCGGTCCTTCACCGAAATCGTTACCGTGCCCGGTCCCTTCACTTTTAAAATGCCGTGAACAATCGCATTCTCCACCAGCGGCTGAATAATCAGGCTGGGAATACGCACCTCCACTTCGTCGATATCATACTCAACGGCCAGGCGGCTGCCGAAGCGGGCTTTTTCAATCTCCACATATTGCTGGACCTGCTGCAGCTCACGCCGGATATCAATAAATTCATCGGTCAGCTCCAGATTGTATCTCATATAGCCTGACAGGTTGATGATCAGCTCCCGCGCCTTATCCGGGTTGATCCGGATCAGGGAACTAATCGCGTTCAGCGCATTGAACAGAAAATGGGGATTAATGCTCGTCTGCAGCGCCTTCAGCTCAGCTTTGTTGGCCATCTCCTTAATGCCTTCGACCCGCGATACCTCCATCAGCGTAGAGATCATCTGCGACAGCCCTACTGCCATTGCCTGCAGTGAGTAAGTGATTTTATGGGCTTTGGTATAGTAAATTTTAAGTGCTCCGGTCACTTCGCCTTTCTCTTTCAGGGGAATGATAATCAGTGACCGGATTGCCCGGTTCATATATTCAGTATCGTCATCGCGGATCGTAATTTCGCCGTCCCTCAGCGTCTTTTTCGTCTCTTCACTGATAATCTCGTTCGTCTCGGTGTAGTATTCCTCCCCCACTCCCACATAGGCGCGGATGAATCGGGTATCCGTGATCGCTACCGCATCGGCACCGATGTCCTCCTTGATAATCCCGCAAATGGTGCGCAGCGACTGGGGATTAATGTTGCGGAAATACGGCAGCGTCTTATTGGCAATGTCCAGAGCCAGCTTGGACTGCTTCGCGGCGATCCGTTCCTTCTCCCCCTCCACACTCTGGACAAGCATAACAATGAGGCCGACACTGATCTGACCCACAATCATCGGAAAAGCGATCTTCGAAACGATATCCACACCCAGCGATGAAGGATCTGCCATAACCAGAATAAGCAGCATGGTCAGTGCTTCGCAGCCCATCCCGGCCAGAATGCCGGCAATCCAGCGGCGGTCAGCCGAGGTCCGGCGGTAAATAACGCTGGATACAATTCCCGCCGTGACACTTGTAATCAGGCAGGGCACGGAAGTCACGCCGCCGATATCAATCAGAAAACGGTGAACCCCGGATATAATGCCGGTAATCAGTCCGACCCAAGGACCAAACAGAATCCCGCCGGCCATGATAGCGATAATCCGCACATTTACCAGCGAGCCGTCGACTTTAATGCCGCTGTAGGTTCCGAAGATCGCGAACAGGCTGAAGATCACCGTCACGATCACAAGATCCTGTGGAGCGTAAGCCCCTTTGACAAAAATCTCTTTAAACCGCGGCAGCCGGGTCAACACAAACAGGCACATCAACAGCAGTGCCGCCCTTTCGAACAGTTGCAGCAATATCGTCAAGTTATGTTCCACAGCCACGCCTCCAATGGTCAATCTACCGGTCCATTATAAGATGTGCCAAATCATAATAGCAATCCGCCCTATTGTCTTTTTAGAGTACCCAAGCCTGTAAATTGGGCCTTATAATAAAGGCATCGGATAAAAATCCCGTTGCTTTATGTAGTTCAACTATTTAAAGGAGGACCTATGCTGCTGATCCATACGGAGGAAGATCTCCTGCGGGCCGTGAGAGAAGACCCGTGGATGATGAATATTCTATCTGCCGCCCGAGCGCTAATGCTGCCCGATTCCTGGGTCTGCGCCGGATTTGTCCGCTCTAAAGTCTGGGATGTCCAGCATGGATTTACGGAAAGAACACCGCTGGCAGATATTGATGTTATTTATTATGATAGCAACGACATCCGCGAAGAGACCGAAAAAGCCTGGGAAGCGCAGCTGCGAGCTGCCGATCCTTCTATCCCCTGGTCGGTCAAAAACCAGGCGAGAATGCATGTGGTTAACGATATTCCGCCCTATACCTCTTCTGCCGACGGCATGTCCAAATTTCCCGAGACGGCAACCGCGCTTGGGCTTTCGCTGGATGAACACGGTAATTTAAGGTTGGCCGCCCCTCATGGCATCCAGGATGTCATCCAAATGGAGCTCAGACCCACTCCGAGTTTTATAAGCAACCGCCAGTTGCACTCTATCTATGAGAAACGGATCGCCAGCAAGAATTGGAGGTTGTTATGGCCTCGGGTGCAAATTACAGCTGTCGGCCAGCTCGCCCAAGAAGATAGGAACGCTTGGTAATATCACTTCAGAACATTTACGAGCAACACCCTTGCCGCCTTTTTACTGTCTCCGTCCAACCAGACTCTGACTGTAGGGGCGACTGGGGATGATTCTACTATGGAGACCAGGCCGGAAATCGTACTTTCTTCGTAGGTGGTGATGATCCTATTTTGATCAGACGCCAAGTGCCTGATAATGATTTTGGTGGAGGCACCTACTGGAATGGTACTATTCTCTTGCCCAAGTTCTGTTGTTTCCGCTGTTTTCTTCAGCATACTATACTTAGGATTGTTATATAGGGTTATAGCGTCAGTCTGGGCAGCGGTCAAATCGCCGAACAGATCCGCCGTACTCTCATCTACGCCTGTCATGAGCTGCTTATTCTCATCTATGTATTCCATCTCCTGATCGGCAAAAGGCAGCAGGCTGCGATCCAGCACCCCCGTCACAACACCTCCGCCAAGTCCCGCCAGTAAAAAGAATCCAATGATCGCTGCAAGGAGCTGGTTTCCGGAAGGAGCGATCTTGAAGAGTGCTTTATACAAGGCTACGCCAATCACACCTCCTGCACAGTTCAACAGAATATCGTCAATATCACTGCTTCCCAGCGCAAAGATATATTGAATGATTTCAAAAGCTATACTAACCGAGAAGACGAAAACAAACTTAAATCCCCAGTTCCTGCTCTTTCCTATATAAGCTGCGGCAAGGCCTAAGGGGATAAAAATCCCGATGTTGCCCAATACATTGGTCACCATTCTATCGCTGCCGATGGATTCATCTGTAAAAAATCTGTAAATCGTATGGAAGGGGATCAAGTTCACACTTCTTAAGGCTGCGTCACCCTCTCGAATTTACAATTATGATAATTATTGTATACCATATGAGCGGGAGTTCAAATGATAGATAAATAGAAGAAGGGCAGACTCAACGCAGAAATTCCTGCAGTGAGTCTGCCCTTCTTCACTTATTCTATTGTCTTTAAGCGCCGGTTTGTTCCAGCATCCCCCGGGCAATCCATACCCCGGCGGCTCCGGCTTGAGCCAGACCGCGGGTAATGCCCGCACCGTCTCCGCCGCAGTACAGTCCGGAAATTTCCGTCTCCAGATTGTCCGTAAGCTTCGGACGGGCCGAATAAAATTTCGCCTCTACTCCATAGAACAACGTATGTTCGGAGGCGATACCCGGAGTTACTTTTTCCAGCGCTTCCACCATTTCAATCAGGCTCTTCATGGTGTTGTACGGCAGTACCAGTCCCAGATCGCCGGGTACCGCTTCCTTCAGCGTCGGCTCCAGGAATCCTTCCTTGATTCGCGTTTCCGTTGAACGCCGGCCACGGAGAATATCACCGTATTTCTGTACAATCACGCCGCCGCTGGACAAATCGTTCGCCCGCTTGCAGATTTCCCGGGCATATTCATTGGGCTTGTCGAAGGGCTCGGTGAACGTATGCGAGACCAGCAGGGCAAAGTTGGTATTCTTCGAACCCAGTGCAGGGTCTTTATAGGAATGTCCGTTGGCCGCCATCACACCGCTGTGATTTTCCACAACAACATGTCCTGACGGATTGCTGCAGAAGGTGCGGACACGGGTGCCTACAGATGTATTGAAAATGAATTTCCCCTCATAGAGATGTTCATTGATCTCCCGCATTACCACATCCGAAGTTTCGACTCTTACACCTACATCGACCTGATTATTGTACATTTTCAGCCGGCGCTTCTTCAGCACCTCGGTCAGCCAGGCCGAACCGTCACGGCCCGGGGCAATCATAACCTTATCCGCCTCATGGCTTTCCCCGTTTTTCAGCGTAATGCCTGTAATGCGGTGCGTTCCATTGTCTTTTACGGTTACTATATCCTGAACCTCTGTCTTGAACAGCATTTCAATACGTGTTTTCAAATATTCGTATATGGATTTAAGGATTTCCAAATTTTGCTCTGTCCCCAGATGGCGTACCTGTGCCCGCAGCAGCTTCAGTCCGGCAGCGTAACCCCGTTGCTCAATATTGCGGATACTCTCGGTTGTCGGATCGGTAATGACCGGTGTTGCGCCATGCTCCAGGTTAATGCTGTCTACATATTCGATCAGCTCCAGAACTTTGGAGGGTGCCAAATAATCGGTCATCCAGCCGCCGAACTCCGTCGTGATATTAAATTTGCCGTCACTGTAGGCCCCTGCTCCCCCGAAACCGGCAGTAATTGAACAGGCAGGCAGACAGCCGGCAAATTCCTTGCGCCCCGAAGCGGGCGGACAGAGCTTGATCTTCTCCTCAAGGATCGGGCAATTACGGCGGTAAATATCATGACCCTTGTCCACAAGCAGCACCTTCAAATCAGGCGCCTTTCGTGTCAATTCATAGCAGGCGAATATTCCAGCCGGACCCGCACCAACGACAATCACATCATATTTACTCATCTGTTTCTCTGTTCCTCCTAGGGAGAAACGGCATCGCCGTACTCATGCAGGCCATTATCCGTTTCTGCGAAAATAGATAGTTTATTAACCACAACACAAAAATCCCGGATACTTCATAGGTATGCAAAATGCACCCTATTCGTAGCCAGGAATTTACGGTCCCCTGTAGAAACCCCCAAACCTTATCTTTGAGGATATACGAACAGCTTAACTTTATTATATGAGCCAATAGAAATTTTACAGATTATTCACGAATGTGTCAAGGACAAAACCATACAATAATTCGCCTTTAGATCCTAATTAGAGAATTTTTAACTATATCTCCTGATTTCAATTCACTTAAACACGAACATTATTAGATGAATTTCAGTGGAAGGAAACCTGAGGTATTTGTCGAATATATAGTTATATCGCCACTGGAAAAGAGGAACCGCTCATGCACATCCCAACGCTAACTCCTCGCCAAATCTATTGGAATCGGGTACTCCTCAATACATTCTGGATGGTGCTGATTGTACATTTGGCAAGCCAGCTATTTGCCTCCCTGTCTATGTGGGGACATCTTCCACAATTTACGAGCGGGCAATATTTTATTCCCCATATGCTGATTCCAGATTCGACCATATTTGCTCTAATTGTCGTTCTGGAAGCTGTCTACAAGTGGAAGCCCTTATTTTCAGAGTTTTCAATAATTTTCACCAGCCATATTTACGCAATTTTGATGATTTCAAATCTTAGCCCGGAATATCATGTTAAACCCCTGATCATGCTCCTCCCATTGCTCGTCTCTATGATTTATCTGAAACAAAGCTATATGAAGGTTTCCTCAGCCGTCTGTCTGCTGTACGCCGTTATGCTGTTTCTTAATACATCGCCCTATGACTATACGCTGCGAATTGAGCATATTATAATCGCTCTCATCTTCGCCGGAACATCCCTGGCTGGATTCGGGGTGATCGTCAGAGGCCGCGAGCTCATACAATCACTGGAGAACTCTATGAAATCCGAGCAGGATCTGCGCATTCAGAATATCATTATGGACCGTCTGTCCAAGATCGACCCCCTAACGGATTTGTACAATCACAAAACCTTTCATGAGTATTTAGGCTGGCTGATTGAGCATCAGCAGAGCAACCCCTTCCCGATGCAGCTGGCGGTGATGGATATTGATAATTTCAAAAAGGTAAATGACCAATATGGGCATTGGGTCGGAGATATCGTCCTTAAGCAGGTTGCAGGAATGGTATTGAAGCATATTGGCTCAGATGACTTTGCCGCACGTTACGGCGGAGAGGAATTCGTCATTATTCTCACCGCCAAGAAGCTGGAGGAATCAAGCGAAATTATAGGGCGGATCTTAACGGGGATTGCAGGCATGCCAGTCACCGAAATGGACGGTAAATCCGTAACGGTGAGTATCGGGATGCATGACTATCGGGGCGAGGATTCCAAGAGCTCCACCTTTCAGCAGGCGGACGATGCCCTGTACGAAGCGAAGAAGACCGGCAAGAACAAAATTATCATTTTCTAAGCCGTCCAGTAGACATATGAGGAGACTTTCCCAAGACTATTCCTGCGTGAAAATATAAGCGAGCCCGCGGACTGTATCGTCCCGGGCTCGCTTTGCTATGCAGCTATCTCTATTTCTGTTTCTATTTCTATTTCAATAATGAGGCTCCAGCAGTTCCCATACTCCGCGCTCGGGAACCGGCCTGCTGATTAAATAACCCTGTACCTTATCGCAGTCGAATTGCTTAAGAAATTCCAGCTGTCTGGCATCCTCTACTCCCTCAGCTACCACATCAAGACCCATTTTGTGGCCGAGAACGATGATCGTCTGAACAAAGGATTGGCTGTAGGCCTTATCCTCCAGAGAATCTATAAAGATTTTATCCATCTTCAGTGTGGAAATCGGCAGCTGCTGCAAATAACTCAAAGAAGAATACCCTGTTCCGAAATCATCCAGGGCGATACGGATCCCGCGCGACTTAAGGAATCCCAGCTTGCTTACAGTGCTTTCGAAGGATTCCATAAATATGGATTCCGTGATTTCGAGTTCCAGGCAGCTGGGCTCAAGTCCGCTTTCCGCAAGGCTGTCCAGCACCATTTCCACGAAATCATCCTGCAGCAGCTGAATGATCGAAATGTTGACGGATATTTTATATGGAATTCCGGTGCGGTCATGTACGCTTTTCATGAACCTGCTGGCTTCTCTAAGAACCCATTCGCCGATATATATAATCAGCCTGGAATCCTCGGCAATCTTGATAAATGACAGCGGTGATACAAAACCAAGCACAGGACTGTTCCAACGAATCAAGGCCTCAAAGCCGGAAATCATCCCGGTCCCGATCTCCACCTGCGGCTGATAATGAAGCTCAAATTCATTGTTGTTCATCGCACTTCGCAGATGCTTCTCAATGTTCATCCGTTCATTAAACGCGGTATGCATGGACTTATCATAGACTACATACGTGCTTTTGCCCTCTTCTTTGGCCCGGTACATCGCCACATCGGCATTCTTCAGAATCTCCTCTGTGGTCTCCCCGTCTTCCGGATAGAAGGAGATTCCGATGCTGACAGAGACATACAGATTGCTTTCTCCGATAAGGAAAGACCTGCGGAATGACCGCATGATGTCCTCCGCCAAATTCAGCACGGCTTCACGGTCATCCGTATCCTTGAGGAAAATTACAAATTCATCTCCGCCGAGTCTCGAGAGCATGGCTCTTTCATCCACAAGCGACTGCAGCCGTTCACTGGCTTTGCGGATGAGAATATCACCCGACTTATGACCCAGCGTATCATTGATGTATTTGAAATTGTCGGTATCCACAAACAAGAGCGCCGCTTTGCCGCCCGGCCGCTGGAAGTAATTCTCCATCGTCTCCAACAGGCTGAGGCGGTTGGGCAGATTACTGAGTGAGTCCACATAAGCCAAACGGTGCATATTCTTCTGATTTTCGACCAGCATATCATATTGTCCTACCAGTTCCTGCTGTGTTGCCGTAAGCTGCTCATACGTCGCCTCCAGCTCCTGATAGCTGTTACTCAGCTTGAACTCAGCTTGCTTGCGTTTGCTGATGTCAATCAGGGAACCCAGGAACAGCACAATCCTGTCCTTTGGATCGACAATCGCTTTGCCGCGCACCTCAAACCATACATAGTTGCCGTCATGGGTTCGCATGCGGTATTCAGTCTCGTAAATCGGGGTCAACCCGGACAGATGCTCTTGTCTCGCCTTTCGTGCAGTCTCCTGGTCATCGGGATGAATGATACTGAGCACCCCGCCGTCGAACGAGTTGATTTCTTCTTCATTGTAGCCCATCACTTCGTACCAGCGGTCAGAAAGCTTATAGACCCCTGTCTCCCAATCCAGCTCCCACATATAAGCACCGGAGCTTTCTGAGGCCAGGCGGAACCGGCGTTCACTGACCCCCAGCTTGTTAAGCTGTTCCTGCAGCTCCACCTCTGCCGCCGCCAGCTCCTCATAGGTCGACTCCAGCTCCTCGTAGCTGAGCTGAAGCTTAAGCTCACTCTCCTTGCGCTCATCAATATCCAGTCCAACCAGTACGAAGATGTCCTCAGCCTGCTCATCCATCCCCTTAATCAGAGTAGTCCGTATGGAGAAATAGCGGGCATCCGGCACATGATCGGGAAGCCGCACTTCAACGTTGCCTGCGTAGTCCTTGTACACCGCTTTGATAAGGAGATCTCTGAGCAAGGCTGCGCTGCCTTCCAGACCGGGAATATCATCGAGGCTTATTCCAAGCATGTCCTGCTCCTTCAGCCCCGTCATCTTTTCCGCATACTGATTGAAACGCACGATTCTCTTATCACCCTGCACCGCCCAGACAATCATCCCGGTATGCTCAATAACATCCTCAAAAAATTCCTGCTCGGAGTGGATAGTCCGGCGTAAATGCCTGATGTAAGCCCTTATTAGAACAATACCAAAAAGCAGCACACAGAAGCCGATGACAATTCCTGAAATGATCCTCCCTTTGGTTAGGGATTGGTACTCATCCGAATGAGCGAAAAAATATTGCCGGTACAGCTCCTCAAAAGCACCGGACCGCTGCAGCCGTTCCAGCCGTGCATTAACGTAGGAGACCAGCTCCGGTGCTGATTTGCTGATACCATAAGCGATATCCTCAGGGTATAAATTACTCATTTTATGAATAATCGCACCGGTTAATCCACGGTCAACAATCAAATAATCGACAACGCCCTGATTCTCGAACAAGAGATCAATCTCGCCTTTCTGCAGAGCCTCCAGCGCTTCTGGTACTGTTGCATATTCTATGTAATGTGAGACTCCTGCTTTGCCGTGCAGCACCATCTCGGAGTACTGACCTTTGCCCACTCCTACCTTATAGTTCTCCAAGGTGCTTAGCTTCACTTCTTCTTTCAGCGCCTGGCGCGAATAGACAGAGATATAGCTTTTGAACACAGGCTTAGAGAACAATGCCTGCTTCTTTCTCTCCTCCGTAACGGCCATAAGTCCGGTGGTATCAATCTCTCCGTCAATTAGCCGTTTATACGTTTCCTCCCATTCGCCGGTGCTGTATTGAATCAGATAATCCTGCTTCTCAAAAATCATACTTGTCAGGTCAATATCAAAGCCGGTCAGATATCCGTCCTGTATGTATTTATAAGGCGGATAACCCAGCTCTGTCTGATACCTTATCTCTTGTCTTTCAGCGTGAGCGGCAGCAGGGGGTGCAATCATGAGCACAATGCTAATTAGAAGGATGAGTTTACACCGCTTCATCGCAATTCTCCTTTTTCCAATAAAAATCGGGCTAAGAGCATTTATAAGAAGCTGTATTCGACAAAAAATGGTATGGTTCCTGCAAGTTACCCGATCTATTGTGATAAATTGTGCAAATATACCAGTTCACTTCCCCGCTTGAGCAAAGTGCTGCACTGTCCATTACAAAGACAATTCATCTTTTTAATTTATTTATATTGCTTTTTTAGCTTAAAATGTGGATAATAGCAATAACACTTGATAATGATTATCATTATTAAATAAACGAATACATTCAATTCACTATATGGAGTTAAAAGGAGACTGAACACCCATGAACTCAGCCAATACCCGGACCGCTCTGCAGGTTGACGACTATCTGGATCTGCTCAATCTTGCTGTTAAAGTTGGAGATTTGAAATGGCAAAAGGAAATTAAATCCAGATTACAATATATTCTCTGCCTGCAAATCAGATAATGATCGTGCAGAATGCCGCATTCCCGGATTACGGGGGTGCGGCTTTTTTTGTTTCCATTTATAGAAAAACAATTGATACAAGCTGCAAAAGGGCCATTAATTGCTTAAAAGTGCATCTGCAAAGCTTAGAATGTTTAATGATATAGTATAATAATCGGCATAATATACTGAACAATAGTCCTATAGATCGGAGCGTGCCAGTTTGAAAAAATATATTTCCTTGTTCCTGATCATCAGCCTGCTATGGATGCCAAGTATCTATGCGGCAGCGATTCCCGCTCAGCAGGGACTGGTTACCGATGAAGCCGGTCTGCTCACAAAGCAGGAGACAGCTGCTATTGCCGCTATTGCTGAGGGAGACCGCTATACCATCCGGGTGCTGACTGTCGATTCTTTGGATGGCGCCGAGCCTGGCACCTATGCCACTGACGTCTATGATTCCTGGGGCCTGACGCCGCAGGATGTTCTCCTTCTGATCTCTGCCGGAGACCAGAGAGTTGAACTGAACTTCAACAATCCGGGCCTACAGGACTATATCAATTCCTGGTCTCAAGCTCAAGGCGGAGCCTTGGATACCGCAGCCCTCACGGGGCTGCTGGACACGTATTTTAATCCTTATGCCCGGGAAGGGGATTTTGCCGGGGGAATCCGTTCCATGATTCAGAAGCTGCACTCCTTCGGCGGCACTGGCAGCAGCAGCGACCCAGGCCTTGGACTGCTAAAGTTGGCCGGCATTGTCATTGGGATAGCGCTGCTGGCATTAGTGCTGTATGTGCTGTTCACCGGCCTGCGCAGACGGGGGCAGCTCCGCAGCCAGCAGGAGCAGCTGGCCGACTTGCTGGTCCGGGCGAACCGGGCGCTGGAGTCCCTGCAGCCGTTCCAGGGAATTGTTCAAGGCAAGACGGGAGAAATGGTCGAGGGAATCTCCAAGCGGCTGTCTGCACAGCTGGTGGAGATCTCCGCATTGCAGAGCAGTCAAAGCTCACAGCCCCCCTTCTACCGTCTGAAGGCGCTCAAGGCTGCCAGCTCACAGTTGCAGCAGACTGAAATAGCTTTCCGCTCCTCGCTGGAGGAAGAAGAGCAGCACATTGCCGTAATCAGTGATGCTGACCGCAACGTTAAACAGCAGATTACCGAACTGAAGAAGGAAGCGCCTGAATTGAACCTCCAGCTTCAGAGTGCGGTCAAGGAGACCGGCTATGGGCTGCAGGAAATTGCTGATGATCTGAAAGAGCTGGCTGAAGAGACCGCCAAAGCGGATGAGCTGGAGCTGTTCGACCCAATTGCCGCACAGGATATGACCGGGGAGGCGCAGGAGAAGCAGGCGCAGATCGAGCAGGACCTGCACGATGTCGATACGTATGACGACAAATTGAATAACTTTTCTGGAGTTCTGGCGGCTGCCCGCAGCACAATCGCCGCATTGATCGAACAGAATTCCCTCCACAATATGAAGGTCAAACCTTATGAGAATCTGGATCAGGCCTCCGCAGCAGCCGCAACACTTGAAGCTCCCCTGCGCAGCGGAGACATGGATGAAGTGCGCAAAATCGCTGCCCGTATGGATTCCCTGCTAGGCGATGCCATTGCCATGACAGAGCGCCAGGCCCTGATCCGCCAGAACAACCTGAGGGATCTGGATACGATCCGCAGCCGTTGGAGCGGGCTGTCTCAGCGGCGCAATGAGCTGAACAGCCGGATCTCCGAAGCCCGCAGCCGGTTTGCGGAGATCCATCTGACCCAGCTTGAGGAGGTAATGGAGACTGCGGGAACACAGCTCCGTCAGGGTGCGGGAGAAGTTCCGCAGATCGAAACCTGGACCAATGACCAGCGGGGGGAATATGACAATGCCCGCAATAGCCTGGACCAGCTGCTCAAACTTCAGGAAGAAACCGCCCAGAAGTTCGACAATGTCGGCGAAAGTCTCAATATGCTGGGCCAACGCTTAGCTAACGTCACCCGGCTCCTGCCGGAAGGACAGGAGCGTGTGGATACGGCCCAGCGGCGGCTTCAAAGCAAGGGAATCGCCTCCAGAAGCCAATTCCAGCTCTCCCTGATCCCTGAGTATGGTGAACTGGAGCAGCGGCTGTCCATCCGGCCTTATAACCTGGATGAACTGGAAGCTGTGGCACATGCCTACGAGTCCCGGATTTCCTCCTTCGTGGAGGAAGCGAACCGTCTCGTACGCCAAAAAGAAGAAGAGGAGCGCCTGGCACAGCTGGCCATCCTGCGGGAACAGCAGCGCCGGGAGCAGGCACGCAAGCGTGGCTCCTCTTCGGGCGGCTTCGACGGCGGCAGATCATCCGGCGGTTCCTCTTGGGGAGGCGGCGGCCGCTCGACTGGCGGATCATCCTGGGGCGGTGGCGGCGGCAAATCCGGCAGAAATTCCTCTGGCGGCTCCAAATGGTAGACAGCGAACATATCTATGCAAAACGCCACCGGCCCGGAAACGGGCCGGTGGCGTTTTTGACTTGAACTCTTTTTCACTTTTCATTCGTTTTTTTCTGAAATAACCAGAAATATCCAGAAAAACAATGAAAATGATAGAACGGCTTCATTATATGAGTATACAAGGCCCCATATATATCAATATGTAAATTTTTGTATTTATTTGAACATTGAGTAAAATGAACATTAGACTTACGATTATTTTGTTAATTAATTCCAAATAAGGACGAAGGAAGGCGATCAAACTATAACGCTCACTCTCTCATGCACCGTGGTATATACCCGCATGTAAGTTTCTTAAACACAGTGAAAGGAATGTGAGAACTTGTGAAAAAAGTTGCATTGGTAAGCCCATTAAGAACAGCCGTTGGTTCTTTTAACAATGGACTTTCGTCAGTGAGCGCCTCAGAATTGGGGGCAAACGTGATGACAGCCTGCCTTCAGCAAAGTCAACTAGAGCCTGCATTGATTGATCAAATTTACTTAGGAAATGTCCTTCAAGCAGGCACTGGCCAAAATCCTGCCAGACAGGCGGCACTAAAAGCCGGCATTCCCATTGAAGTACCTGCATCAACAATAAACACGGTTTGCGGTTCAGGGCTTCATGCCGTCGCTTTAGCTTACAACTCTATTTTGGCAGAACAAGGCGGCGTCCTCTTAGCTGGAGGTATGGAGAGCATGTCGAACGCCCCTTATGTACTAAGGAATGCACGAAATGGCTACAAGCTGGGCAACAGTGAATTGATAGACACCGTGGTAGCCGACGGCCTTACGTGTCCCATCAACAAATATCATATGGGAATTACCGCAGAAAACATTGCCGCGAAATATAACATTTCAAGACTTGAGCAGGATGAATTTGCCTATGGAAGCCAGATCAAGGCTATAGAAGCAAAAAACAAGCATGTTTTTGCAGAGCAGATTGTTCCCGTTCTGACCAAAACCAAAAAAGAGAATATTTGGTTCTCAGAGGATGAACATGTAAGAGGAGATGCAAGCAAAGAAAAACTTTCTAATTTAAAACCTGCATTTAAAACAAACGGATCGGTTACCGCCGGAAATGCCTCGGGGATCAATGATGGAGCGGCGGCTGTACTTGTTATGTCGGAAGACAAATGCAAGGAACATGCGGTTCAACCGTTGGCCTATATCAAGGGTTATTCACTTGTTGGCGTTGACCCTGCATATATGGGGATGGGCCCGGTGAAAGCCGTTTCGTCACTTCTTAAGGATCAGGGAATCTCCCTTGATGCCATCGATCTGTTTGAGATTAATGAAGCCTTCGCTGCACAAGCATTAGCGGTAATAAAAGAGCTTGGGGTCAGCCCGGAGAAGGTGAATGTCAATGGCGGTGCAATCGCGATTGGACACCCTGTCGGTGCAAGCGGAGCGAGGATATTGGTTACGCTTGTGCATGAAATGGTACGAAGCTCTGCGCGTTATGGCATAGCCTCGTTATGTATCGGAACGGGTATGGGAATCGCGATGCTAATTGAGAATGCACTCATCTAACACTCTTCTATAAGAAAGGGAGATCCGATTGTTATGAATCCACAAGAGATTTTTTCACTACAGTCCATGCCTGCAGCCAGCGCTAGTTATGGCCGTCCCCCCTACCGCTTCATCGACAGGGAATTTTTTATAATTACCTATGAATCCGATCCCGCTGCGATTAGACAGGCGGTCCCGGAGCCTCTTCAGCCGGATGGAAGCAACACCGTTTCCTATGAATGGATCAAGATGCCTGATTCATCCGGTCTAGGAAGCTATGAGGAGAGCGGCATTGTCATCCCGTGTACCTTTCAGGGCGAACCCTGCAATTTTGTTGCCCAAATGTATTTGGATAACGCACCTGCTATTCTTGGGGGACGTGAAATTTGGGGGTTCCCCAAAAAATGGGCGAATCCCCGCCTGAGTGTTGAAGGTACAGAAACGCTGACCGGTACATTACATTATAACCATGCCCTGGTGGCCATGGGAACCATGCCTTTCAAACATAACATTCTCAGTGAAAAGGACACGGCTACAGCCATCGCAAAAACCCAAGTGAATCTAAAATTAATTCCCGATGTTGATGGTGGCCCTAAAATTGCGCAGTTAGTGGCGTACAATCTCGAGAATATTACAGTAAAGGGCGCCTGGTCAGGGCCGGCCCGGTTAAGTCTGACACCCCACGTCCATGCTCCTGTGGCAGATTTTCCTGTTAAGGCGTATATCGGCGGCAAACATTTTATTGCCGATTTAACACTGCCATACGCAAGAGTCATTCATGATTATCTCCAGTAAACTTTGCTTTCCAAGTGGAAACGGCTACGCCGTCCTTTTAAAGGACGGGGTGCTTCAGCGAGAAATAGAAGGATAATATATAGCGTGAAACATAAATTCTATATTTTCAAAAAAATATACAAGGAGTCAGAAACCATGAACAACAAATTAATCTCCGCAGAAGACGCCGTTAAGAAGGTCAAAGACGGAGACACGGTGATGGTCGGCGGTTTTCTGGCCGGAGGCCATCCGGAACAGTTGGTGCGTGCGCTTGTCGAGACCCATTCCGCCGGTAATCTCTCGATTATTTCCAATGATACTGGCACCACAGAATTATCTATATATAAGCTTGTAAATAGCGGCAGAGTCAAGCGGATTTATGCATCCTATATCGGCTCCAATCCGGAAACGGGAAGACTCCTTATGACCAAAGAAGCTGAGGTAAACCTCTTCCCGCAAGGCACATTAGCTGAAAAAATACGTGCAGGAGGAGCAGGCTTGGGCGGTGTTTTAACACCTGTAGGTGTAGGTACCATTGTAGAGGAAGGCAAAAGGAAAATTGATATTGACGGAAAGGAATATCTGCTCGAACTGCCGCTCAAAGCGGACGTGGCGCTAATCAGAGCCCATAAGGCAGATGAAGCGGGCAATCTTGTGATCAACGGCTCCTCACGCAACTTCAATTTCGTTATGGCTACGGCGGCAGATTATGTAGTTGCCCAGACAGACGAATATGTAAAGCTCGGGGAGATTGATCCCAATCATGTCAACGTACCCGGAATATTTATCGACGCCATTGTAAAGGTAGGGGATATGCATGAATAACCGAGAATTCATTGTGAGAAGAATCGCCCAGGAATTCAAAGACGGCGATGTGGTCAACCTGGGTGTCGGCATGCCTACCATGGCAGTAAACTATATTCCCGATAATGTTCATATTATGCTGCAGGCTGAGAACGGAATCCTTGGTGTTGGCCCCAAAGCCACAAAGGAACAAGAAAATATCGATTGTATTGATTCTGGCGGAAGTTATGTTACAACAATGGCAGGAGCTTGCTATTTTGACAGTGCGCTTTCATTCTCCATCATCCGTGGAGGGCATGTGGACATCACCGTCTTGGGTGCCTTGGAGGTTGATGAGAACGGCAACCTTGCAAGCTGGATGATTCCAGGAAAAAAAGTGCCGGGCATGGGGGGAGCTATGGATTTGGTGGTCGGGGCCAAGCGTGTCATTGTAGCCATGGACCATGTGAACAAAGATGGGGAACCGAAAATATTAGAACATTGCAAGCTTCCCCTGACTGCTGTAAATGTTGTGCAAACCATTGTAACCGAAATGGCTGTCATCGATGTGATTCCGGGCACAGGGCTGATGCTGAAGGAAATTGCGCCGGGTCTGTCGGTGGAAGACGTTCAAAAGGCAACCAGGGCAAAGTTGTTGATCTCGCCAAACTTGAAGGCCATTGCCGTTTAAGCAAAAAGGTAACCTACGGTATTTGGCTAATTCCAAACACCACCGTCCCCAAAAAACCAGCCCGCCCTCCCAATCTGGGGAAGCGGGCTGGTTGGTCTTGGGTTAATGCGTATCCTTGGGCTTGTCATGCTCCTCGTCAAGAAACGGCTTGTTCACATAGTAATACATTACACCCATCAATACACCGCCGCCAATCAGATTCCCAATGGTGACAGGCACCAGATTGTGCACCACACCGCCCCAAGAAATCGTACCGGGATGATCGAGCACCAGTGCAATCGCAAAGGTACACATGTTAGCTATGCTGTGTTCATATCCGGAAATAAAGAAGCAGAATACGAACAGGACCATGGCGAACATTTTAGCCCCGTCGCTTTTCATTGACATCGGAACAAAAAACGCCAGACAGACCAGCCAGTTACACAGAATCGCGCGGAAGAACAGCTGCATTGCCGGGGCTTCCATCTTGTGGGCCACCACATTCAACAGGAATCCGTTCACACTGGAGTCATAGAACAATCCTGTCAAAAAAATCAGCAGCGCAAAGGCCGTGGCCCCGAGAATATTGCCGATGTAGCTGATGACCCACATCCGCACCACCTCGGTCCACTGCATCTTGCGTCTTAAGGCAGCATACGTGTAATAAAATGTATCCCCGGTGAACAAATCGCCTCCGCCGTAGGAGATCAGGATGATGGCTGCGCCGAACGTAATCGCAGCCATCGGATAGGTCATCGGTGATTGCTCCATGTAGAAAAAGTTGCCCGTCTTGAAGGCTACAATTACGCCGAATCCGATAAACATACTAGCCAGCATTGCTCTGGCGATATAACGCAAAATGCTTTGCTGATAAATCTTCTGTTTCTTCAGCGCCAATTTCTCAACCTGCAGCAGTGCCTCGTTCTCCATATGACCTCCGCTTAATGCTTGTATTTTCCGCGATGATGGCAGGCTGATACAGCCCCCTAGGGTATTATACCCAATAAACCGCTGGAAATTGCTTGAATCACGGAGCGTCAATATATTACAAATTTTATTTAGTGAGAATCCGTTGCCGCTGTGCTAGCTGCCGTCATCCGGATCATTCAGCTTGGCAATGGCTTCCGCCTTTTCGCTGCTGGCTACGACAATAAGCACAAATATCAGGCATCCCAGAATCATCCGCAGTTCCTCACTTCCTCCATACGTTGCCTTAGTGACAACTTATGTAGGGTAGTACTCTATTATGAATGAATCTTAAGCTGCTGATATCCGAGGCTTAACCGCTATGCGCAAAAAAAGCCTGCTGAACCATCCAGCAGGCTAGAACGAAATAGCTGTTTATCTATACTCGGACAAGGTGTCAGTTCAAGAAGCTGCTCAGCTCGCTATCGCTGCCGGCTTGCTTCAGCACTTGCGGCTGCGAGGCTTCGTTCAGCCCGAGACGGTTGTTCAGCTGCGTGTTGATTGTCGTCATTTTGGACGTATAATCCTGGCAGCTTTCGATAATCCGGCGGTTGGACTGCTCGGAGGTATCCAAGGCACTGAGCAGATCGCCGATGGCCTGATTCACTGCCTCCAGCGACATGGAAGGCTTGGACAGCAGCTCTGTCGTCTTCTCAGTCGTGGTGCGCAGCAGACGCGCATTCTCCTTGAACTGGTCCTCAATCGTCTTGTTCGTCGCTTCCACGGCGGAAATGACATTTTCCTGATCGGCCAGGGACATTGCAATCATCGCGGATACGGTGATCAGATTTGACGTCTTGTCAATCGCATTGTTGACCGAATCAATCAGCTTATCATTGTTGTCATTGATGATGTCCGTGGCGGCAATAGCCTGATTATAAAGCAGAATCATCTCGGTCATGGACTGGATCCGCACCATGACCTTGCGCAGACCGCGCTCCAGATAAGCCTTGCGGAATTCATTCTCCGGTTTGGCGATTTCCACCTCGAACAGCTCCTTCAGCTTGTTGCCAAAGGCAATCTTGGTCTGCAGGTTGTAGATTTCGTCCATGGAGGTGCGTTTCAGCTGCCGCATGTTGACAATGCTCTCTTCAAGCGTATCACGTCCGTCCCGCAGGCCGGTCACGATGGCATCGATATTTGTGCGTACGGACTGATATTTGTAGACATAATTCTTGAGCGGACTCTTGCGCAGCATTTTGCCGAAAAAGCTGACATTTTTGCTCTGCTGCAGATTCTCACATTCATTACGCAGCTTCATAATCATATTCGGCACTTCGACGCGTTTGCCGGACATCAGATCATTGACCGGGCGATCCAGCAGTTTCAGGGTTTGTCCCGCTTTTTCCTGCGTCTTCACCCCAAGCTTGCCGATATCATCCATTAAGGAATCCAGTGCAACGGTATCGGTCTTGGCTACCTTCTCAATTAATTGGGAAGCTTCTGCAACTACCTTCTGCTCATCTTCTTTTTTGAGCTCTATCAACTGCGTGGACATGGGTTTCCCTCCTATAATTCGGAACTGCTGTACCGCTGATGAATCAGTTCCGCCTTGGTCTGAAGTTCCATCAGGTCTTTATGCTCGATCGTAGAGGCAATCTCCGTAATTTTAGAATCAACATCCCGCAGACCGTTCAGCAGCATTCTCCGATTTTTCGTTTTGGCCTCACCGCCAAGCCGCAGGAAAGGATTGATGACCCCGTTCAGGTCCTTCAGCACCAATCTGCGAACCGTGTGGTTGATCTCACCGTTGCCGAGCTCCTGAAGCAGCGGAATGATCCGCAGGAGCCTGGCGATCAGTGCCAATGATTTCTCGACAATTTCATTGTCGAGCGTATCCTTCTGACCCTCCGAAATAATCATATCCTCCAAAATGCTGAGATACTCCACCACCGGAGCGAATTCCGCTCCGATCCTGACCTCAGCCTGTCCTCTGCCGGACAAGGAATGTGGTGCACCGGTTTCCGATCCTGCGGGAGCAGCCCGGATCACTTCAGGACTGCCCGCAGCAGAAGCGGGGGCGATCGCTGCCGGCTCCTGCCCGGCCGGAAGTATCTCCGCCGGCAGGTTGGTTCGTGTGCGCTTGCCTCCAAGCAGCCCGATGGCAGCTCCGGCAACCGGGAACAGCAGAGAGAGCAGCTCTGGCAGGAAAGCGCTCGTCAGCAGAGCCACAACATAGCCGGCTCCTGCATACAACAATACTTTTGATTTCGAATAAATTGTCATCACCTCTTGCGAGCGTGTGAAATCACACTCAATTCACGGGATCCGTAATAGCGGATTCATCGTGTATTCTCATGATCATAGGCTGCTCTATATGGCTGGCCAGTATATCACCGGCAAACCCGGCAGGCTGAACCTCGCCGCCCAGCGCGCTTTTAACCGCCAGATAAGGGAAGTTTATACCAGTCAGACAAGAAACATGCAGCCCGCCGGACATCCGGGGGTTAATCTCCAACAGCTTGGGAACTCCGCCGCCGTATTTCATTTGTATATTGTAATTATAAGGGATCTTATAGGTTTCGGCGACACGCTTCGCAATATTCTCAAGTTCGGGAATATGCTCCATAACCCGCAGCCGCCCGTTGTCCTTGCGGCGCGGCACGGCGGAAAGCAGACTGCCGTTCTCGTCCGCCAGACAGTCGATACTGTACTCGTACCCTTCGAGAAGCTCCATAACCATCAGGGCAGGAAACGAGTCTACTCCGGAAAGGACGCGGTATGCCTCATCAAACGAAATATGCTGCGTCACATAACCGAAGAGCTCCTCTATAGGGCTGCGGCTGTTATTAATGATACGGAAGCCAAGCCCGCCTTCCGTCTCGGTAGGCTTAAAGCAGACCTCATGCCCTTTGGCCACAAGATCCTCGTAAGCCGCCTTGAATTGTTCCGCTGTATCAACAACATGATAATCGGGAATTTCCATTATTCCGCTATCCTTAACTTTGTTATAGAACTTGCCTTTATCCAAAATCATCTCCAGCAGCTCCAAATCGCGGCAGACCAGCACTTTCGTGCCGACGGCATCAAACATTGCAGCATGTAGGGCGATATCCATCATATGCAGACGCGGGATGAAGATATCAATCTCATTGCGGCGGCAGAAATCTACACAGAACTGCACGTATTCGATCCCTTCCAGAGCAGGTTCAGTTCCTGCAACGTCAGCGCCTTGCAGCGACATATGCCGGATATCGGAGTGGGTAGCAAAGATTTGAACAGGAATGCCGTCCTCATTATTCCGTATGAGATTCATATAATGAAAAGCCACGGAGAACCAGCGGTTGAAATAAATATTTACCTTTTTCATTGCGGCCCAACTCCCAATGTCGTTAGATTGTTATAAATCTTCTGAACATACTGCATAATTTCTTCCCCGGCATGGACGCCCGACAGCTCTGTAAAGGGATAGTTCAATTCTACTAGAGTGGCCTGCTGCTCGGCAAATATTTCCCCATGCCTCGGGGCAATGGCATAATCCGCGCTCTCCAGCAGACATTTGTCCAGCAGGGAATCCCCCGAAGCAACCATCGGCTCCGAATGAACCGTGCGGCGCACATGAACAATCGCATCGCTTTTGTTCACAGCCTCCGGCACTACATACAGCTTGCGGCCCTGCAGAGAAACCTTCCAGCCCAACCCAAGCAGACGTTCTGCCAGATGGTTAATCTCATCCAGAGGCAGGAGACCGCGGTACACCATAAATGTATAGAACAGCTCATCGCAATACCGTTCGTTGATAATCCATTCCGGACGCACCACCGATCGTACAAGCTTTCCCACTTCTTCAGCGGCAGCTGAATTGCGTTCCACCAGCCTGCCGATCAATGCCCGCCACTGCTGATCTACCACTCCGCGAACAAGAATGTTGCCACCGTTGCTGGTGACGGCATAATCCGGAATAATCGTCTCCTGGAACAGGTTGATCCGCTTATACTCCGCAATGGTCCGCGTAGTCACCGGCATGAAGATGATACTTGCGGTGAGCTCCTTCAAGCGTTGCAGTGCTGCGTGTGAAATATAGGAGACCGTTTTGCCGTCAATAATTTCAGCCGGCACCAATCCCGGTGAATCCTCTGGAACAAGCAGCGCGCCCAGGGAATAGATCAGGGTACGGTCTAAATCGCTGGCGTAAATCAATCGCTTTCCCCTCCTTTCAGCGGCTGGATAATTCCGCAGCAGGAATAGGTAAGCCCGGGATACACTTCTACCGGAACCCCCCGCTCCTCCGCCAACAGCAGAATGTGGCGCAGATTCGGGTTATCCATAGTATCGACAAGAATTTTCCAGGGTACTCTGCGCAGCAGCACACGCGTCGTCTCTCCCACGCCCGGCTTGACCAGATTGATGTTATCAATGCCGAACGTCTCCTGAATACTCTGGACATCACGCATTCCCTGCCAGGTAATCTCCGGCGGCGCTTTCAGCATGCCTGCAGCTATTGCCGCAGCATCCGCGGTTATGGAAGCGAAATGGGGTGTGATCGCTTCGATAAACACATTGGAGAGGTCACTGTCCAGCCATTCCCTATAGAACTTCGCACCATGGAACTCCTGCGGGCCGATCAGATCCTCTCGCAGCACCGTACGGCTTATGAGTCCTGACACCGTCGAATTCAAGCAGGCGCTTGGGATCAGATAATCCTCCCTGGTCCCGAAAGTCTGCGAACAGCTTCCCGGATCCGCAAGTACAGCCAGATCGTCATTCAGCGCAATCCCGAATTTCTTATAGAAATCGGCACAGGATTCAGTAAGCACTTGGGTGATTGCGCCTTTGCCCGTCCAGCCGTCAATAAACTGCAGATTGGCATCCATACCATGCTGCTGCAGCATGTAGAGAATTGCGTTCTCATCCATGCCTTTGCCGCGGATAATTGAGATGCTGTAATGCGGCAGATCCACGCCGTACCGTTCGGCAATATAGCGTTTAATCAGTACGCCAATCGGCGTTCCCGCTCTGGCCAAGGAGACCAGCACCATATGGTCTGTCCCCCGCCGGGATACGATCAGCTCGGAGACAACCGCAACCGCCTGCGCAACCTTTACCGCAGAGTGCCGGAGTGTCTCCAGAAACAATGCAATATACGGCTCCGTCGGCTGGTATTCCACAGGAAGCATCTCCGAATAGCTCACCCCGGACTGAATGGCTTTCTCCCGCTCCGCCGTACCCAGCTCCAGGGATACATTACTGAGATCCTTAAGCAGAAAACGAACATCCGATGGAGGATAGCTGCCGAGCGGAACCGGAGGGGCTATTCTTTTGCTCATGATCGTTTCTCCGCTATCCGTTCCCTTCATCAGCGGGCACCTCCACTTCCAGTTCAGGACCCAGTACAATCAGATGCACCTTGTTGCCGGCCAGCCCCTTCAAAATATCCATCATCGGCTCAATCCGAATATGAGGTACATCACGCTCCAGCAGCACAAAAATATCCCCATATTGGCCGGGGTCCACATTGTAGATATAATTCGTAATCCCCGTGTCTGTAGCCGATGGATAAGCAGCTGCGCTATGCACGCCATAATCCGGCCGGCGATCCGGATGAATCGGGCTGCGGGTGGATGACTGATAGGCAACCCCTTCCCCCATTTCGGCCGCAATCCGCATAGGCAGATACATAAATTCACCGACACCCATCACCAGGGCAGAGGGGCTCTCGCGCAGTTCGCGAAGCTGCGCTGCCACCTGTGCTGCACCCTTGTCGATCCAGACATTATCCTCCGAGCTAAGACCGAAGCGGCCGCTAAGCTTCAGATACGGCGAAGTGTTGATTTCCCCGCGCGAGTCGGTAGAGCTTACTGCCAGCCGCTCCAATCCGTCACGGATATACGTAATCATAACAGGCGCCTCACGGGCAGGCTTCGCCTGTCCTTTACCAACTTCTGCATCCAGCACAGGCGTCCCCTTCACTTCAATACAACCCTGCAGCAGAGACAACGCCTTAATCTGAATCCCGAGCTCCTGCTCCAGATCACGGTAAGCCTGAATATGCCCTTCGCTTCTCCAATCCAGCAGGGAGGCTACTACGTATTCCTTGCGCGGGAACTTGGACTGGATATCCCTGATCGTGTTGATCGCCGTATTGCCGGTCGTAATCTCGTCATCTACGAGTACAATCGGCTCTTCTCCAGATAACAGGGCAGCGTCCAGGGCATAACAGAGATGGTCAACTGCATGAGAATGCTCTTCTTCAAAGCTGATAATTGACGCCATCTCCGGAATGTCTTCACGGGTGGTATGAATATATGACGCGCCTCCGGCAAAAATGTTGTACATGCTATGACCCAGCGCAGTAGCAGTCTCGGCAAAACCTACAAAAACGACCGGCCGCGGAAGCACCAGCTGCGCGGCCAGCAGCTCGTGATAGGCTTCCTCTGCATGGAGAGGATGAATAAGTCCGTGAACCGCCGCATCCAGCAGCTTGTCCATCTGCTCATTGCCGGCAGCTCCGCCGTTCATTTCCCGGTATAAAAGCAGCCCCAGCGCTGCTCCGCTGAGCAGTGGAGTATAGGGCATTACCGGAATATGCTTGCCGAGCACCTTGCTGACAAAGAGAAAGGAACGCTTTTTATTGATCCGTGCAGCCATGGAGAATAAAGCTTCAACCGGCATATCAAAGGGGTTGGATGTTTCGGTTACCGTAACTTGCAGGTTCTGGACGATATTAAACGTGTGTATATTCGTTCTCGGGCAGTAATCCGACAAAATGCTGTTGTTCATGTAACACCCCGTATACTTGAGATCGTAGTAAAATACGTCTTGCCCAGTTCAAATGCGGCTTAATTTCATTCATTTTGTTATAGTATTCGCTCTTGAACACTCCACGGCTGCCATCATTGCTCTCTACAATGCTGAGTGCATCCACATATTCCTCATGCATCACCGTATACAAGGCCTGCACCGGTCTTAGATGGGAAGGATGGATAATCGTCTTGCCGACAATCCCGTTTTCTTTATCCAAAATCACTTCACGGATCAACCCGTCCATGGCGCTGGAAATATAATTGTTGCGCATCTCCCGGCCCTCCCGGCCGAAGGTATCCTCAAAGGGGGTCTGCCGCAGCTGCGGGCGGAGCACCCGGTGTCCTTTGCTGGAGAAATACTCCCAGACCGGTCCTGAAATGACATAACCTTCTTCCACCCGGCCGAACACATTAATAATATCCGACATGCAGTCGCGGATGGGCGTTAGATCATAGATGCTTATGTCCAGGCTGCGGCGCAATCCGAACAGACTGGAGAAATCGGTCGCTCCGATCCGGACATTCAGCACATAATCACGGTAATCGCCAAGCAAGTTGCGGATGGCCAGCAGGCTGGCTATCCGGCTCTCCCGGTAAATAATCGGGGCGCTCTCCAGAATCGGCATGCCATACAGCACAGGGGCCAGATAACTGCGTGAACTGTTATAATCGGCAATCGCCTCAAAGTACTCCACGCCATTGTCCACTGAGAACTTGGGAAAGACAAACCCGGTAAGCATGGTGATAAGCGCTCCCAGCCGGAAAATCAGCTGCTGCAGCTGTTCCGGATTGCGGACGCGGATAAATAGCAGGGGAAGACTATTTCCGGGGTCAGACTCATTCTCGGCATAAGCCGACAGAAAAGAAAGATGCCTTACCACTGACTCTTCAGCGTAATCAACCTCTCCATCGCCTATCGCATCCTCCAGATCAATAATGACCGTCACCAGTCCCGAAGCTCTGAGCTTCAAAATATCTTCAGCCACAGAGGACCGGGTAGCCGGCATATAGAGAGCGGCCCCAACCGCATAAGCCAGCAGTTCCTTGCTTGTAGTATGATTAAATGAAACAGGCGGAGAGTAGAATAATGACGTTTCTTGTTCTTGTGTCAGGTAATCGAAGTATCTCAAAGGCCTTCCCCCTTATAGTTTTGCAAAGCGGAGCAAAACAAATAGCCTCTCCTTATAGAGAGCTGCAGAACCGGCTATGCCGTCCTCTCGGGGACGGCTTCCGGCTCTCTCAAATACAAGCAAAGGCCATGCTATTCCATATACGATTACCCGGGATAAAAGGGAGTCACACCTTCCCTGTGATGGTCCTCTTTATCCTATGAAACCTTAAAATTACGCGTTTCTGTTCATTTCTTTCTTTTTCTTTCCGGAACTGTACAGAATGGTTCCCACAAAGACCGCAATCAGAATGGTGAAGAAAATGAAATGCGGCATTTCAAATCCGAATGCTCCAGCAAGCATTTTGCCTGCAATCAGGGCAATCAACAGGAACGCTGTCTGCTCCAGTTCAGGGAACTTGGCAATGAGCTTCAGGAACACCTGTGCCACACCACGCATCATCAGCACGCCTAGGATACCGCCCAAGAAAAGTACCCAGACTTTGTCGCTCAGACCAAAGGCGGCTACCACACTGTCGATACTGAACGCAATATCCATCAATTCAACCAGCAGTACAGTTTTCCAGAAAGAGGTGCCTTTATGTTCTTTCCCTTCTTCACCTTCACCGGGTTCATTGCGCTTGAATAATCCTTTATAAGCGATATAAAAGAGATATAATGCCCCAAGGACTTTGACGAGCGTAAATTTAATCAGGAATGTCCCTAATCCAATCGCCAGGAATCTAAAGAGGTAAGCTCCCAGAATCCCGTAAAACAACGCCTTCTTCTGCTGTTCTTTCGGCAAATGCTTAACCATTACCGCAAGCACAAGCGCATTATCTGCCGATAGCAGCCCTTCGAGCAAAATCAAGCTCCCGATAATCCCCCAGCTGACCGGGTCAGAGAGCGTTCCTACAATGTCGCTCCAAGAGAAAAAGTGCCCATAATTCTCGCTGATACTTCTAAAAAAATCACTGAACCAATCCATTTTGCTTGCGCCTCCGGAAAAATTAAATTATTTACTGCCTGCTACCCAGCGCAGTCCCCAGCCATAGGCCTGATCCATCTCCTGATGGCCGCTGAAATATTGCACAAGCCGTTCAATGCTGAATGTATCGCCTACGTTCCGGATTAATGCAATAGCGCACATGCCTTTCCGGTTGTTATGCTCGTCCAGATTCACAATAATCTCCGGACCCCCAGCCTGAGTGATGGTGACGACTCCATCGGCTTCAGACCAGTGCGTAACCCCCTTGTAAATAAATGAAAAGATTAAAACTCGTTCTATTTCCGCAAGCTTACTTCCGTTTATACGCAAGTTCTCGCCGGATGTTACGGTGCCTGTCCGGTCATCGCCATCGAGCACCACATAAGGCGGCTGCTGAAGATTGCCGAAAGCATTGCCCAGCGCTTGAACGACTCCTTTACGGCCATTCTTCAACTCGTACAGGCAAGCGAGATCCAAATCCACGCCCCCTTTACGGCTGAATAACCCTCCGCCTTGCTTCTGATTCCAATTCAGATTGATGAGCACTTCTCCAAGACCGGCAGCTGATTTCTTCAAATTTATGGAATCGCCCTTTTTCTTCAGCTCAATCTTCTTGAGGTTGAGATTCAGAGGTGGCGCAGAAACCTCTTCAATCCTGGGTGGTGCAGGCGGTACAGCCGCCGGGATACTCCGGGATTCTTGCACGGGAGGTACGGTTGGCCGAACCAATTCCGGCGCAGAACCTTTCTGCGGTTCACGGAGTTCAGGAACCGGATCATCTTCGACATCAATTCCATAGTTAGCGCACAAGGCTTTAAGTCCGCCGTTAAATCCAGCCACAATAGCACTGAATTTCCACTCACCGCTATATCTATATAATTCTCCTACTACAACAGCTGTTTCCACAGAGAAATGATTTTCAAGATTACAGCGCAAAATCTCTATACCCGTCGCCCGATCCAGAATCCGGCAATGGGCCTCGCTCATCTGCCCGAACATTTGATTGCGGTTTTCGCCATCGTACAGTGTAATTGCAAATGCAATCCTCATCGTCTGAGCAGGAATGATATCCAGCTCGATTTCAAAGTGTTTAAGACCGCTTGATTTGGTACCGGCTACATCCTTATCCTTATATCTGATGTATGCCGTAGATGGATTGTTATAAAAGATCAGATCTTCATTGCTGCACACTTTGGCTTGTTCTCCAAGCAAAAATGCAGAGGCATCAATTTCCATAGAGGACGGAGCCTGCCAGCCAATCTCCACGATAATAGAGCGAAGCCCGGGATTTGCTTTGGTCAGGTCTGCCTTCTGGCCTTTAACCACTTCAATATTCATTCTTAAGCCACCTTTGTAAATGGATAAGAGTATAAAAAGGGCAGGATCGATGAGATCCCGCCTTTCAAGCCTTTGAAGCTGTTATTGCGCGTCCAGTCCATAGTTTCTGCATAGAGCACTTAGGCCGCCGGCAAATCCGCTTCCAATCGCCTGGAATTTCCAATCGGCACCATGCCGGTAGAATTCACAGAATACAACAGCTGTCTCCGTTGAGAAATCTTCACCCAAATCATATCGCAGCACTTCGCGATCGCTGGAAGCATCCACGACACGAACAAATGCATTGGACACCTGTCCAAAGTTCTGTGCCCGTGCATCACAATCATAGATCGTTACCGTGATCCCGATACGCTGAATATGGGCAGGAACCTTGCTGAAATCAACAATGATCTGCTCGTCATCCCCGTCGCCTTCTCCTGTACGGTTATCCCCCGAATAGGTTAAAGAGCCTGCACCGCCGGTTGGATTATTGTAGAATACAAAGTCGTCCGCACCTTTAGCTTTGCCGTCTTCATGCAGCAGGAACGCTGAAGCATCCAGGTCAAAATCCTTGCCGCCACTGTATTTGTTCGTATCCCAGCCGAGTCCCACCACTACCTTCGTCAGACCCGGATTGGTCTTGGTAAGATCAATCCGTTGTCCTTTAGAAAGACTGATCGTCACTGGCATCAACCCTCTTTCGTGAATGGTTTCATCTAAGGTCTAGATGTCTAGGTTGGCTGCAGCAAATTTTATTGCAGTCCGTAATCGCGCGTCAGACCGGCAAGACCGTCTTTGTAGCCTGCGCCGATAGCATTAAATTTCCACTCTGCTCCGTGACGGTACAGTTCACCAACCACCACGCCCGTTTCAACGGAGAAATCTTCACCAAGGTCGAAGCGGATCAGTTCTTCATTGTTTTCCTCGTTGATGATACGCACATAAGAACGTGATACTTGTCCAAAGTTCTGGCTTCTGGACTCCGCTTCATAGATGGTAATGGTAAAAGCAACCTTATCAACATCAGCAGGGATGTTCTTCAGATCCACTTCAATCACTTCATCATCGCCATCACCTTCACCGGTACGGTTATCGCCGGCATGAACAACGGAAGCATTCTCATTCTGCTTATTGTTGAAGAAGATGAAGTTGCTTTCTTTCCCAACTTTACCTGCGGCATCTGTCAGAAAAACGGAAACGTCGAGGTCGAAATCCTTGCCGCCATCGTATTTGTTGGTATCCCAACCGAGGCCGACTTTGATTTTGGACAATCCCGGATTACTTTTAGTCAAATCGATCTTTTGCCCTTTGGATAAATTAATTGCCATAGTTATTAAACCTTCTTTCCGAAATTAGATTTAAATGTATCGTTCAGCCAATTGATTGATATGTGCCGCATGGGCACCTTCACCGATTGCGGCAAACTTCCATTCTTCGCCGTGCCGGTAAAGCTCTCCACAGATCAGCGCCGTAAAGCCTGTGTAATTGTCGGTCAGATTAAACCGGATCAGCTCGGCATTTCCGGCAGCATTGATAATGCGGATATACGCCGATTTGATCATGCCGAAATCCTGCTTGCGGTTCACGGCATCATAAATGTTAACTACTACAAGGACCTTGTGCACATCGGAAGGGATCGCCTTCAGATTGACATTGATTTGCTCATCGTCTCCGTCACCATCACCCGTCAGGTTATCCCCGGAATGAACAACGGAATTGTTAGGATTCTGCTTGTTGTGAAAGCATACCAAATTCATCTTGCTGGTCAGCTTACCATTCTCGTTCAGCAGCAGCGCCGAAGCGTCGCAGTCCACATTCGCCTGTTTCTTCGCACCGAAGAACCCGCGGGCAGGTTCGGCAGGGTCCCAGCCCAAACCTACAATAACGTTAGCCAGCCCGGCATTTCCTTTAGTTAAATCAATCTTCTGTCCTTTTACCAAATTAATTCCAGCCAACTTTACGTACCTCCGTTTCCGAAAAGAATCACAGCCTGTAAGTCTAGCATTCTTGGTTGTTATACCACTCATACGGTAAAAAACCCAATCCGTTTCATCCGATTAGTGGATATTTGTTCCTGTTTTAGAGACTGAATTCGCTTGGACTAAGTCCCAGTACACTGCAGATATTCCGCACAACCGCTTTCTCATGCTCATCAAAATCACCGTCTGCTGCACCGATAGCCGAACATACACCAACAATTACGCGTCCAACCTCCGGCTTGCTGCTGAATTTAGCAATAGCTTTGAGTGCTTCCTGTTTGCCGATTTCCGGGGAAAATTCAAAATTGCTTACGTAGAAATTGAACTGGGCAATGACATCTCTCATGTCAAACACTTTGAGTTCATTGCTGAGATTCATATACCCCGCCATTTTGTTCTTTTCGGTTTCTTCAATCTTGCCATCAGCCGCCGCAACCAGCGCGCAGCCTGCAACTACCGCGTTCATGAAATCTTTATTTTTAAATTTCTTAACTTGTTCGGTTAACCCGCTCTTTGTTGTATTCAACCAATTTTTAAATGTGCTCATCGTATTCTCCTTCTATCATTATAGAGTATGATAAATAAAGATATCCCAGAGCCTCCTCTCCTTCTATTCGACAGATATTCTTAGTATTTGTCGATCCGTAAGTTTACTATTCTAATATAACCGATAAAAAAACAATATTCTAGTTTGCCACAATTTCACAGTACTTTCGACAAAAATTCCTTAGTTCGTTCATGTGAAGGATTGCCAAACAACTGCTCCGGAATACCCTCCTCAACAACAACGCCCTGTTCCATAAAAAGTACACGATCGCCTACTTCGCGCGCAAAGCCCATCTCATGCGTGACTACAACCATAGTCATACCCTCGCGGGCCAAATCCTTCATTACCGCCAGCACCTCACCGACCATCTCCGGGTCCAGCGCCGATGTCGGCTCATCGAAAAGCATGATCTTCGGCTCCATCGCCAGCGCCCGGGCAATTGCGACCCGCTGGGCCTGCCCGCCCGACAGGGATGCCGGATACATTTCCGCCTTCTCGCTTAAGCCGACCTTTCGCAGCAGTTCCAGCGCTTTCTGCCGCGCTTTGTCCTCAGGCCATTTACGGACCTGCATCGGGGCCAGCATAATGTTCTCAATGACCTTCTTGTGCGGAAACAGATTAAATTGCTGAAACACCATGCCAACCTCTGTACGGATATCGTTAATTCTTGTACTTTTGGCCATCAAGGAAGTTCCTTCAATGATAACATCGCCCTCTTGCGGCTCCTCCAGCAGATTAAGACAGCGTAAAAAGGTCGATTTTCCCGAACCCGAAGGCCCGATAACCACCACAACCTCCCGGCCGTGGATATCCACGTTAATATCGGCCAGCACCTGATGGGCACCGAATGATTTATGTAAATGTCGCACTGAAATAATAGGCTCCATATAAGGTTACACCTTCCGTTCAATATAATTGAGCAGCTTGCTGAGTGAATAGGTAAGAAGGAAATAGATAAAGGCAGCGGTCAAATAAGGCTCCCATATCCGCAAGTATTGGCCTTTCATCGTATTGCTCCAGTACATAATCTCCGGTGCGGCAATAAGCGCAAGCAAGGAGGAATCCTTGACCAGGACAATAAATTCATTCCCGAACGCCGGAACCATCCGTTTGATCGCCTGCGGCAGAATGATAAAACGCATCGCCTGCCATTTACTCATTCCAAGCGACAACGCGGCTTCCCGCTGTCCAGGATCAATCGACTGGATACCGGCACGAAAAATCTCGGCGGAATAGGCGGCAGAATTCAACGAAAGTGCGACAAATGAGGTCATCAGGACGTTGGTCGTGCCGTACAAAAGTGGAATTACCCCAAAATGCACGATCAGGATCTGTACATACAGCGGTGTGCCGCGAAAGAAGTTAATATAGGAATGGAACGGCCAGCGAAAATACCATTTCGGAGCCATTTTGCCGAAGCCTATCCCCAAGCCCAGGATCGAGCCGCAAAGGATAGATACAATAGATACTCCAATTGTGAATAGCGTTCCCTTCAGTAAGACCGGCAAATAATGAACGATGATGTCGAATCTGAAGTCCATAGAATTCTTCCCTTCTCTTCTGCTCTAATTTTTAAAAAAAGAAGCATGCGCAATAGCAATCATTACGCACGCTTTATTGTTCCTGCTTGCTTACTCCGCGCTAAGAAGTGTGGCTGTATCCGGTTCTTCCCCGAACCAGGTTTTGTAGATCTCGGCATACTTCCCGTTCTCAATAACAGCTTTGATTGCCGGATCCAGTTTGGCTTTCCACTCACTGCCCTTAGGATACAGAATGCCGTAATATTCGGAACCAAAGTTCTCCTTATCGAGGATGCCCGTTACTTTCTCTTTCGGATTGTTCTTAATGTATTCATTCACGATGGCGATATCAGCCACCACCGCGTCGGCTCCGCCGCCTTTCAGTTCCATCAGCGCTACTGCATTGCTGTCAAAACGTCTCAGGTTGGCGTTGTCGACACCCATAATCCCGCTCATCAGATCATCGGCCGTTGTAGCCCCTTGTACCGCTACGGTTTTATCTTTCAGGTCCAGCGCATTCTTAATATCACTGCCCTCTTTAACCATAATCATATTAGTGGATTCAAAGTAGGGGATAGAGTAGTCATAGGTTTCCTTGCGTTCGTCCGTAATGGATACCGAGGATAGACCTGCCTGATATTCCGTGCCCTGTTTCACACTGGAAAGCATTGTGTCCCATCCCGTATTCGTCACTGTATAATCGATACCCGCTTCTTCCATAACCGCCTTGATGAAATCAATGTCAAAGCCCTTGATCGTATCCGTATCCATATACTCCATTGGTGCGTAGCTGGCGTCACTTGCGAATTTGATCGGCTCTCCTGCCGCATCTCCGCTTTTGGCGTTATTGTTGGAACCACAGCCCACCATAGACAAGACCAAAAATGCCGCCAAAGCTGACATTGCCCACTTTTTTCTGATCCCCATTTTCCAATCCCCCACTCATTTTGTAAAATACTTAAGGAGATTTTAACAGATCACAGTGGTGATGACAATTAACTTTTCTCATTTATGTAATGTTTTATAACATCAAATCCATAGATTGTAACATCCATTGTTAAAAACAGTCCTCATATCTGCCATGAACATGCCATAAAAGCAAAAAAAGACACGGCCAAGAGATCATGATTCTCCCTGGCAGTGCCTTCTTATTTCATGTTATATACTTCTGTTCGATGGTTCCTTAAAAGGTTAAGTCCCCATCATACGAAGATATCATTCTGTACAGCTCCGGACGGCGGTCACGGAAAATGCCCCACTCTATCCGGCCCACTTCCAAAGCATCCAGATCAAATTCGCTGACCAGTACCGTCTGCTCATCCCGCCCGGCTTCAACGATTTTGTTGCCCTGCGGGCCGGCAATGAACGAGGAGCCGTAGAAGTTAATGCTGGAATCCTCGTCAATTTCCTCGCCGATCCGGTTGGAGGCCACGACAGGAATCAGATTCGCCGCCGCATGGCCCAACATGCAGGCCTGCCAGTGATCCTTGGAATCAATGGATCCGTCCTGCGGTTCCGAACCGATGGCTGTAGGATAGAACAGAATCTCCGCGCCCATTAGACTCATGACTCTGGCGGCTTCCGGGTACCACTGGTCCCAGCAGACGCCGACACCGATCTTGGCATAGCGGGTATTCCATACCTTAAACCCGGTATCCCCCGGATTGAAATAGAATTTCTCTTCATAGCCGGGACCGTCAGGAATATGGCTCTTGCGGTATTTGCCCAGCACCGTGCCGTCGGCATCAATTACCGCCAGCGAGTTGTAACGGGCATAGTTCTTTTTCTCGTAGAAACTGATCGGCAGCACGACTTGCAGCTCTTTGGCTACAGCCTTGAAATGATTCACTGCTTTATTCTGCTCAAGCTCAGTGGCGTAGACGTAATAATCAGATTTCTCCTTCTGGCAGAAATACGGGGTTTCAAACAGCTCCTGCAGCAAAATAATCTGTGCGCCTTGAGCCGCCGCTTCTCTGACCAGACTGTCAGCCTTGCGAATATTCTCATCAATGTCGCCGGAACAGCTCATTTGTGTAGCGGCTACTTTTACTTTTCTCATGATTCTGTCCTCCCTAGCGAGTAAGTTATTTTGTGGCAGGCATCTGCTGGGTCGTGCAGTGTACGTTTCCGCCTTCGCCGATGACCGCCATACCGTTCACCGTACGGATTCTACGGTCCGGGAACAAGGCAGCCAGACTCTGCTCCGCCAGCTTATCCGTCTCGGAAGCCGTCCCGCCGAATACCGGCAGTATAATGCCGCCGTTGACGAAATAGAAATTCAAATAGCTAAGCGTCAGGCGGCTGTCCTCATAGTCCACGCGTGGCGGCTGCTGAATCTGGATAATCTCCAGCTTCCGGCCTTTGGCATCCACCGCATTCTCCAGAATACGGAGATTCTCCTGAGTGATGCCGAAGTTCTCATCCTGCGGGTCGTCGCAGACCTGAATGATGACTTTGCCCGGAGCGGCGAAGCAGGCAATATTATCTACATGGCCGTCAGTCTCGTCACCGCTGAGGCCTCGCTTCAGCCAGATGATCGACTCGGTGCCGGTATATTTCCGTACATATTCCTCAATGTCTGCCCGGTCCAGCTCCGGATTGCGGTTCGTGTTCAGCAGACATTCCTCCGTGGTGATCAGTGTGCCTTCACCATCAGTATGGATAGAGCCGCCTTCCATTACCAGCGGTGCGTCAAAACGTTTCATCTTCAGCTGCTCCAGAATTTGCGGAGCCACCTCATCATCCAGATCCCACGGCGAATATTTGCCGCCCCAGGCGTTAAATTTCCAGTTCACACCGGCGAGCACGCCGTCTTTACCCAGAACAAACGTCGGCCCGTTATCACGCAGCCAGGCGTCATTATGCCGGATCGGCAGCATCGTTACATTCGCCCCGAGTTCTAGTTCCTCTACCATCCCCAGATCGTCCGGATTGACAACCACGGTAACCGGCTCGAACTCAGCGATGGCACGGATGATTCCGGCATAACCGTCACAAACGGATTTATGGTTGTCCGGAAAAACCATGGACGCCTTAACCGGCCAGGAGATGAAGGTCCGCTCATGCTTGCCCCATTCCGCCGGCATTGTATAGTTCAAATCTTTAGGATACATTTGTTGTTTACCTCTGCTGTTTATATTTGAAGCGGGAAGATCCCTGAAAGCTCCTTACCCATCATACAATAAACCGTCATTACGCTCAATGCCGCGCAGAATAAGGTCACCCTACAGTTTGATATGCTTAACGACGTTGCCCGTAAAATCTTTAACCGTGAACTCGCCGTTCTCAATAATACCGTAGGAATTCGGGTTATTCTCTTTGGGCAGCGAGATGGAGCCTGGATTCAGCACATAGATGCCTTCTTTTATACCGGCTACCGGCAGATGGGTATGTCCTTGGATAAATACATCCCCTTCAGCAAGTGCAGGCAAATGCTCAATGCTGAAGCCATGCCCGTGAGTAGCATAGATCTTCCGGCCTTCGTGGAGAATCAGTACATAATCCCCCATCATCGGGAACTCCAGCAGCATCTGATCGACCTCTGCATCGCAGTTGCCTCTAACAGCCACCAGAGATTTCCCGTACGCGTTAAGCTTCGTTGCGACTCCCTGGGGATTATAACCGTCCGGCAGCGGATTTCTCGGACCGTGATATAAGAAGTCCCCCAGAATCACTAGCGTATGCGGCTGCTCCTCTTCTACTTTTGCCAAAGCCTGCTCCAGCCAAAATAACGATCCGTGAATATCAGAAATAAACATCAGCTTCATCGTATAATCTCCCTCTCTGTTCAATCCGTTTAAATAGCTTATCTTTTATCTTAACTTTCCTTGGCCCCGGAACGCAAAGCGGACGCCCCGCCGGGACGTCCACATGAAACACCTATCCAAGATATACTTAAGGCAAATTGGAGGCTCCTGTCAGGAAGCGGTCGACTTCGCGCGCAGCCTGGCGGCCTTCATTAATCGCCCAGACTACAAGACTCTGGCCGCGGCGGATGTCTCCTGCGGCAAATACACCCTCGACATTGGTCGCCTGCGCACCGAATTCCGCTTTGGCGTTGGAGCGTTCATCACGTTCTATCCCAAGCTCATTCAGCACCGTTTCTTCCGGACCGGTGAAACCCAGCGCCAGCAGCACCAGCTGCGCCTTAATTACCTCTTCGCTGCCCGGAACTTCTACCGGAACCATCCGGCCCTGCTCATTGCGCGTCCATTCGATGCGCACCGTGTGCAGCTCCTGCACATGTCCGCCGTCATCCCCGGCAAAACGTTTCGTGGAAACGAGGTAACGGCGCGGATCTTCCTTATACAAGGCAGCGGCTTCCTGCTGGCCGTAGTCCACTTTGAGTACCTTTGGCCATTCCGGCCAAGGATTGTTGGATTGGCGGGTCAATGGAGACTGTGGCATAATTTCCAGCTGGATGACACTGCGGCAGCCGTGCCGGATCGAGGTAGCTACACAGTCGGTGCCGGTGTCTCCGCCCCCGATCACAACAACATCCTTGCCGGCCGCAGACAAATATTCACCGTCAGCCAAATCAGAGTCAAGCAGGCTCTTTGTATTCAGCGTCAGAAATTCCATCGCCTGATGGATTCCCCGAAGCTCGCGGCCTTCCAGCGGAAGATCACGGGCTTGTGTCGAGCCGCCGCAGAGCACTACAGCATCATTATCTTCTTTGAGCTGCGAAGCAGCAATGTCTCTGCCGATTTCGGTCCGGGTTACAAAGGTAATGCCTTCCGCCGCCAGCAAATCCACCCGACGCTGCACGGTTTTCTTATCCAGCTTCATGTTTGGAATGCCGTAGGTCAGCAGACCTCCGATCCGGTCAGCCCGTTCATATACAGTTACGCTATGGCCTGCTTTGTTAAGCTGTGCGGCACAGGCAAGGCCGGCCGGTCCGGAGCCGACTACGGCTACCTTTTTGCCCGTACGGGTCAAAGGCGGCTCGGGAACAATCCAGCCCTCGGCGAATCCTCTATCTACAATCGACTTTTCAATGGATTTAATCGTTACGGGATTACCATGAAGGCCCACGGTACAAGCACCTTCACAAGGAGCCGGACACACGCGTCCTGTAAATTCAGGAAAGTTATTGGTCTTGTGCAGCCGTTTCAGCGCAACTTCCCAATTGCCGCGGTAGACCATGTCATTCCATTCCGGAATGAGATTATGCAGCGGACAGCCGGAGGCCATCCCGGACAGCAGGCGTCCCACATGGCAGAATGGTGTTCCGCAATCCATGCAGCGCGCTCCCTGCTCCCGCAGCTTCTCCTCTTCCAGGGGCACCGAAAATTCATTCCAGTTCTTAATCCGTTCTAAAGGCTCACACTCCGCAGGAGTCTGCCGCTGATATTCCAAAAATCCGGTTGTTTTACCCATTCCTGTCATCCTCCGAGTCTCTCTAATTGACCGCCGAAAACTTCAGGGGCGGCATGTTGCCCATTCGGCTCCAAAAAGGCAGTTACGCTCTGTCACCGACTGATCATTTGTCACTGTAAAGCAGCAAAGCAAAAAACTGCGAGGAGGCCAAGTTCTCCCTCCTTCACAGGTCCTGCCAGGTACTGTCGTGGATTGAAATGCCTTAATATTATCATTGTTCCACTATACCCTAAATGAGCAATGTCACTTTTTTAAATAAAATTCCGGAGAATGGGCAGAGCTGGCTGAAAGCGTTATTTCACCTTAATCATTTTATACACAGCATTTAATACTTCCAGCAAAATCGCTGTAACCGGGAAGATCACCCAGTTGATGTCCCAGCGTTCAAAAATAAATCCGCTAATCAGAAAACAGCCGGTAGCCAGCGGCCAAGCGATGGCTGCGATAGAGCTCTTGAAGCGTTTTTCCTCTTTCTCTTCAGAGACCTCGGTGTACTACTTCTCCTTGAGCAGAAAGCCAAAGCTTTCCTTGATACTCCCATAGTAGATGAACAGGAAGACAGGCAGCGCAATGAGCACAAGCAGAATAGTGACCCCGTAGCCGCTGGCATCCTCATTGATTGCAGACCAGGCAAGGACAGGAACCGGAGAGAGTACACACAGGGATACACCCAGAGTCAGAGACAGCGTATAGGTAGGGGCAAATGCACGGCTGCGCTGCTCGATCTCGGTCCGCAAAAAATAGGGCAGATTAAAACCCTTTTGCAGATATTTATACCGCTCCAGCCTTGTGTCGCTGAATATGAACAGTGCAACCGCCAGCGCCACCAGCAGCAGCAGCACAATCACGCCAATAATTCCGGCAGTGTCTTCTGAAATCACCCCACGGAGAAAACCAAACTCTGCCAGGGTAACAAGCAGAATCAGCAATGCAGGGCCGATGATGCACAGCATTACTCCAATCCCCACCATAAAGCCGCTGGTCTTCTTGGCAACCAGATATCCCCATGTATCCTCCGGGGCAAGTACAGGCAGCAGTGTATCCTCTCCCCCCATTGTAATTCCAAGCTCGTCAATCAGCTCATCAATGTTGCCGAACTCGGAGATGACAATACCGACCGCCTCATTCTCTGATTTGCCTTCTTTCTTCAGTTCGTAATATTTCTCCTCCATACTAGCCAGCAGATCCTGCTTCAGCTTATATGTCTGTTCTGTCCTGGGCAGGGAAGTAAACATGTTGTTCAAATAGCCCATAATGGTATCCATCCTGATCACAGCTCCTTTATGAATTTGTTAACGACCTCTTGCGTAACTTTCCATTCCTCGCATTTTTCCAGATAATAAGCCAGACCTTGCGGAGTTATACGGTAATAGGTGCGTCGTTTCCCAAAGGTCTCATCCATAAAAAAGGAATCGATGTACCCATTCTTCTCAAGCCGGGTGAATGCGGAGTACAGCGTAGTCTCTTTCATGATGTACTTCTCCTCCGACAGCTTCCTGATGTTCTTGGAAATCTCATAGCCATAGGATTCTCCGTCCAGAAGCATATAGAGGATGAGCGTATCGTTGTATCCCCGTATGACATCACTACTGATCAAAAGCCTTCCTCCTAACTTATTCCTCATTACTTCATCTGTCGTAGTAATTGCATTGTAGCATAATTACTACGACAGATAAAGTAGTTTTATAAAAAATGGGCCTCGGATTCCAGTGTCCTTATTGGGTGGCTGCGCTCCGTTTATTAAGGTTTGCGGACGCTAACGGCGTTATCTCTCCAGATTGCCACCTGCGTTCTTCCCTAACGGGCAGATAACGCCCATGAAGTCCACCAATCTCACAAAACCACTGATTTGGGCACACTAGCGCCTCCTCGGTCCGTTTGGTCAGAAATCAGCCTTGCTTCACGGGAGATTGGTTGAACATGGATAGCTTCTTACTGCTCATCTCTTGTTGCTGCTGTTGGGACAATATGGATCGACGCAAAAAAAGGATGCCACTCTCCAACCGAGTGGCATCCTTTTTTATCAAATCATTATATACAGTGTATTCGGGAACTTATTGCCGGACGGCCAATACGACCATTCCAATGCCCTTGGCGGTCAGCTTGCCCCCGGCAAGCTTCGAGACCAGATCCTCACCGAAGAGGATGCTCCACTCGCCAAGCTGTGGCACATCCAATGACACTCCGGCTGTATTTGAATTATAAAGCACGTATAAGTGCAGCGCCGGATCGCCTCCGGCGTGATCCCGGAGTGTATAGGCTATTGCCCCGGCAGGCGCCTTCTCAAACATCAGCTGTGCGCGGATTTCCTCCGCGCTGCGCAGGCGAAATGCCGGGTGGGCTTGCCTTAGCGCAATCAGCTGCTTCATATAAGCAATATCCTCCACATGTGCCGCTGCGCGTTCCCAGTCCATACGGTTGATCTCAACGGGAGACTTAAAGCTGTTCTCCACCCCGTCCTTAGTTCGCATAAATTCCTGTCCTGCATGAAGAAACGGAATCCCCTGGCTCGTCATTACCATTGCCGAAGCCAGACGATGCATCTCTCTGCGCCGCTCATCGCTTTCCCCTTTGCTGGAAATTACAATTTTATCCCAGAGAGTATGATTGTCGTGGCATTCAACGAAGTTCACACACTGCTGCGGCTCATCAGCAAACGCCCCCATGGATTGACCGTACACGACTCCTCCGGTAATCCCCGTTTTCACCACCTGCTCGAGGCCAGTCTTGCCGCCGATAAATCCAGGCTCTTCATAGCGGAAAATATTCCCCTTTACTGCATCGCGGAACCCGTCGTTGAACTGTCCGATGCCCGGAAGGGCATCCGCATTGCTCTGGCTGGCAAGGCGCTCCGCCGGAAGCTCCGTATCCAGGAGCCAGCCTTCCCCGATAGTCATCAGTGAAGGATCAATTTCGTCCAGACGGCGGCGGATCTCCTGCATGGTTTCTATGTCAAGCAGTCCCATCAGATCAAAGCGGAAACCGTCGATATGATATTCATGGGCCCAGTACAGCACCGACTCCACAATAAACCGGGTCATCATGATCCGCTCAGAGGCGACATCATTGCCGCAGCCCGATCCGTTCGACAGACTGCCGTTCTGCTTATAACGTAAATAATAGCCGGGAACAAGCTTGGTGAAATTAACAAGGTAGCCGTCATAAACATGATTGTAGACCACATCCATGATTACGCGCAGTCCGCGGTCATGCAGTGTCTGGATCATTGTCTTCAGCTCGCGGATTCGCAGAGCCGGATCATACGGATCCGTAGCGTAGGAGCCTTCTGGAGCATTGTAATTTTTGGGGTCATAACCCCAGTTGTAATGAGGCTGGTCCAGCCGGGTCTCATCAACACTTTCTGTAGCATAGTCATAAATAGGGAGCAGCTGCACATGAGTCACTCCAAGATCGGATATATGATCCAGTCCGGTAAGAATCCCGCCCGGTCCGCGCGTCCCTTCTTCGGCCAGACCCAGATATTGTCCCTTATGGGCAATGCCGCTAGCCGGATGAACAGACAGATCCCGCAGATGAAGCTCGTAAATCACCGCGTCCACAGGGTCAGCCAGAGGTGGCTTATCTTCTGTCCAGCGCTGGGGATCGGTCTTGCGCAAATCGAGAATCACCGCTCGATCTCCATTCACGCCGACAGCCCGGGCGTAAGGATCGGCCGCTTCATTCCACTGCTCCCCGATGCGCACACGATATGTGTAGAACTTGCCCTCCAGGTTCCCGGCCACGCTCAAACGCCATGTTCCCCTGACATCACGGATCATCGGCAAGATATCTCCGGCGGCTTCATGCCATGAGCCATAGAGCACAACCGCTGCTTCTTGCGCGGTAGGTGCCCACAAGCAAAAGGCCGAGGAAGCAGGCGTATACGTCACACCAAGGTCATCCCCGTCATAACTGAAAAGCTCATCAAATTCCTGGGCGAACACGGATATTCCTCCGGTAGCCGCCGGATCACCATAATAAATCGGTTCTTTCAATTCCTTTTGTACGGACAAGGCCATCTGTCTCCTTTACCCTTTAATAATTGGAATTATATCCTAATTATTGATTTTGTGCAAACGTTTGTACTCGACGGTTTCATCAAGCTGCCCTTCCTGCCGCCTGAAGGTTACAGCTGATGCCCTATGGTAGCTTCCTTGATATCCAAAGCCACCATGGTTATAACATCTTTATTGACGTTATAAGGGATAAGGCGTGCCTGCCCGGGAGTGAACCCGCCGTGCTTATGCCGCATCCCGTTGTCATGAACAATAAGTACAGGGCCTCCTCCGCCCTCAGACTCCTGATAACCGATTCCCAGCACCCAATGATAATCATAGGCGTATTTTCCCCGCCAGCGAAAAGTGAGCCATTTATCGAATTTGAGCGCCACCGGCCGCTCCGCATCAATCTCTGCTTTGTACCGGTCTATATCATTAAACACACTTACGGAGAATAGTCCGTGTTCCTTCGCCTCCAGAGGAGCAGAAGACCGGATATAAGCTGTGACGCCTTTGGTAAAGCTACCCACGCTCATTCCCCAAGGTGTTCCGCCATGATGGCTGTATATGTGATTAATATGCGCCGCTTTGGAAGTAAAATGACTTGCTCCGGGAATAAAAGTCCGGCCCTTCCGCGTGCGCCAATATTCCATTAATGCGGCGATGGTCGCCGGACCGCAGGCCGAGCCGGGTGAAGCAACACCCGGTTCCCACTGCGTATAAGGTTCAGCGGGCAGCTTGTGCTGCTGCGGTGCTCCCCTCATAAGGATATCTTCTCCTGACGCTGCTGTAGTATCCGTTCAATGTCGGAGGTGAGAAACGGTTTACTGATGAAATCCTCCATACCTACAGCCAGGCATCTTTCACGGTCCTCCCGTCTGGCATAAGCAGTCACAGCCACCATAAAGGGCCGCTTGGCCTGGGGGAGCTGTTCCCTGATTCTGGCCGCTGCGGTAAGCCCGCTCATCTCCGGCATCTGCACATCCATAAATACCAGATCATAGGGCTGCTGAAGAACGGCTTGCACCGCCTGCTGGCCGTTCTCCACCAGGTCCGCAGTATATCCGCGTTTCTCCAGCATGATCAATAGAAGCTTTTGATTAACGGGATGATCTTCTGCGACCAGAATCCGCAGCGGACCGTATTTCGGCTCCAACTGAGGAAGGCCTTCAGTAAGCAGAAGGCCACTCCCTTCCTCCTCAATCCGGGAATAATCATCGGTATCGGCAACATCAAGGCTACTCTCCGGTACTGACGGAGTCTGCTCATGCACCGGTTCCTCCTCCAAATCACTAGGATCATGATCAATATCCAAGGGCAAGGTAAAGTAGAAGTTTGAACCTACGCCTTCCACACTGTCCACTGCAATCGCTCCGCCCATAAGCTCAACCAGCCGCTTGCAGATGGAAAGTCCCAGTCCGGTTCCGCCATACTTGCGGTTAATGGACGGATGCAGCTGGGAGAACGATTGGAACAGCAGAGACTGTTTCTCCGGCGGAATTCCGATTCCCGTATCCCTGACATTAAACTTCAGAGTCAGCTTATTCTGGTTAGGACAGAATTCCGTCCCCACCTCAATAGAGATATGACCTTCTTCAGTAAATTTCACTGCGTTGCTGACCAGATTCACCAGTATCTGGCGCAGCCGGGCCGCATCGCCCATGATCAACTCCGGAACATCGGAAGCAGCTTGGCAGGTCAATTCCAGGTTCTTCTCTTTCGCTTTCAGCGAGAACAGCTCGGTTACGCTTTCCAAGACCCATTCAAGACTTACCGGCTCATGCACAAGGATCATTTTTCCGGCTTCTATTTTGCTGAGATCCAGAATTTCATTGAGGATATATAGCAGAGAAGTACTGCTCTGGCTAATAATCTCCGCATATCCGCGCTGCTCTTCATCCAGCTCGGTCTCTGACAGGAGATCCGTCATCCCCATAATTCCGTTCATCGGCGTCCGCAGCTCATGGCTCATAATCGCCAGAAACTCCGATTTCGCCTGATCCGCTTTCTCTGCCGATTCCTTGGCGCGGATAATCTCCTTCTCATCCGTAATGTCACGGAACACAACAACCGCACCTTTACGGTCTCCTTTATCAAACAGCGGAGTAACCTGATACTCGGCCAGAAAGCTTGAACCGTCTTTGCGCCACAATACCGCATCTTTGCTCTGATGGGATTCCCCCGCACGGACGGCCTGCATCAGCGGGGAATCCTCCGGCCGGTAATGCAGGCCGTCCAGCGCTGTGTGCTGTATGTGATCCAGATAAGGATGGCCCATAATTTCACCGTAGGCGAAGCCCAGCATCTGCGCCCCCGCCGGATTGATGAAGGTTACCTTCCCCTCCGTATCAAGACCAAATATGCCTTCGGAGACTGCATTTAAGATCAGTGTGTAATCATTGCCCAGTTTCTCGATCTGCTCGGTATACCGGATACGCTCCGTAATGTCACGGGAAATTCCGTATACACCGACGACCTTGTCCCCGACAATAATCGGAATGTTGGTCGTACTGATTTCTACCAGATGGCCATCTTTATGAATAAGGGTCAGATCATAGCTTTGAGGCATTCCCTGGCAAGCCAGATTAAAATGATACTGCGTCTTCGCCATATCCTTCTCATGCACAAGGGGGCCGAAATAGTTGCCCACCAGCTCCCCCATTGAATATCCGCTCAGCACCTCCAGATTGGAGTTGCAGGTTAAGTAATCTCCCTGCAGATTCATGGAGTATACAGCTGACGGATTATATTCAAACAGCGACTTATAGCGCTGTTCATTCTCTTGAAGCTTGGACTCAAATTGCTTACGCTCCGTTATGTCACGGCCGACGGCAATAATCTCCACAATCCCGCCCTGCTCATCTAAAATATACCTGCTGTTCGTCTCAAACCAGACATAGCCTCCGTCCTTGCGCCGGTAACGGTAGACCGCCGCCGGGATGCAGCGGGTCTGCTCACTTTGTGCCATCATTTCTTTCATTGCTATTAAATCATCGGGATGCAGATAATCAAAAGCACTAGTGCCGACCATTTCCTCCGGCTCATAACCGAGCAGAGAGCGGCTGGCCGGAGAGCAGTATAAGAAAATGCAGTCTTCTATCGCATGGCGCGAGATCAGATCCAGGGAATTTTCCGACATTAGCCGGTAATTCCGCTCATTTTCTCTAAGCTTCTGCTCCATCTGCTGGCGTTCAGTGATATCCTGCATCATTCCGATAAGCTGAACAGGCTTGCCGGCCGGTCCCAGTACGGTATCCCACTGAATATGTACCGCAAGCAAGGTTCCATCCGCAAGGACCAGCCGGTAGGTATTCTCACCGGAATTCCCGTCTTCCAGCGTCTCCCGCACCCTTGTGAACATGTCATTGATGTCGTCCGGATGAACCAGATCGAGAAACTTCTGGTACTCGACCTCGGCTGCTCCAATACCAAGCTTCAGCATACGCTGCAATTCTTCCGAGAGAGACAGCTTGCCTTTCGTCAAATCCCATACCCAGGAACCGATTCTCGCGACTCTTTGCGCCGTGGCCAAAGCCTCCTCATTATGCTTGCGGCCCGTCACGTTACGGCCAATACCCATGATCCGGATGATTTCATTGTTTTCTCCCCGAATCACATGAAAAGAGCTTTCGAACCACAAATAATGCCCGTCTTTATGGCGTAAACGGCGGACATAGATGTCATTCTTCAGAAGACCGTCAGACTTGTCCATGCCCTCGATATCATCAGGATGATAAAATTCCAGCCGGTTTTTACCAATTAATTCCTCAGGTGCAAATCCGATTAGCGAAAGCGATGAGGGGGAAATAAAGCTTAGTGTGCCGTCGGGCAATGTGAACGAAATCATGCTCTGATCGTCTTTTAGAAATAAATCATACAAATCACGGCTGTCTACTGTCAGCTGATCGGCGATTTTCCGGTCGGTGATATCCTGCGCGTATACAATAATATGTGAAGAGTCTTGTCCTGCATCAGCCCGCACGAATGTAAGGGAAACCCATACAGAATGTCCTGCACGATTATAAAACCTTTGTTCACTCTTTAAGGTATCACCGGGGGTGTAGGAAAGACCCTCCAATACACTCATTAGTGTGAGCCCTTCCCGGTCTTCCTGTTCTGGCTGTGACGCACTCTTGTTTCTCAATAAAGCTCCGGCTAGAAATTCCGTTTCACTGCAGCCGAGGATGTTGCAAAAAGCGGAATTGACCTTTATCCATTTGTCCTTTTCTGAGGCCAGGACGGCCATTCCTACCGGAGACATCATGAAGGCTTGATCCAAAATATTGCTATTATATGCCAATTCCATTAAACAAGGCCCCCTTCGTCATGAGCCGGCTCGTATGCAGCTCTCTGTTGTATTATTAACCAGTATACGATAAGAGAAGTTCGGAATAAACGCGCAGCCTGGTTTCCATGGAAAAAAGTTTAAATTACAAATATTGACTGGGTTTTGTCCTTCCTTTATAGTTTAGATAATATTTCATTCGTGACCTATTACGACGGAAGCACCCGTAATAAAGGCTTAATAGCCTTTACTGCGGGTGCTTTTTTGTTGTTGCGGAATTAGGGATGAGAATAAGGAGGAAAAAGATGAACAAGCTTAAGAAGATTTCCCTGGCAATGCTGGCACTTCTGCTTGCAGTATTATCTTCAACAGGTGCTGTAAATGCATCCGGAACAGCACTGACCGACCCCTTCGATTCAAGCCTCGTTTGAACTGACTGCCGCCACTGCTGACGATACTGCAAGGACCAGACTTAAAGGGTATTACAGTGATTTATCCGTTCTGATTACCCAGTATGACAGCCGTGAGGCGCAAATCCGCCGGCTCCATGACAGCAATACGCAAGCGCTGATCATTGTCCGAAACCAAATTAAGGAAATAGATCAGTCCACCGTGACCCGGCTGTCCTCAGCCGTAAGCGGCACCAAAGAACGTTACCAGCCTCTCTTTGATCAATACAGCGCACTCAACCGCCGGATTAACCTCCTCAGGGGGCTTAAGGACAAGGTCCTGAAGGATGTGCTCCGCACACAGGCTGATGCTATGAAAATTCTCGTTCAATTTGCCCGTGAGGATATCCGCAATAAAGAAGCCCTGCTGAAAGCGGCCAAAGAAACCCGTACCAAAAAGATGGCCGCCGCACGTAAAACCTTGGCGGGGATCGAAAGCCCCCAGGCCTCTATCAAGTCCCAGAAAAGTGTGGCAGCCTCCTTGAACAAACGGATATCGGCCGATTTCAGCGACTTCAAATCGGCTATCCGCAAGCAAAATCAGGCTTTAACTGCTCAATCCTTGTCATCCCTTGTCTCAGGCTACCGTCAAATGGCAGCCAGCAAGCTGAAGATCATTGAGCTTGAGCAAAAAATTGCCGGTGTGATTGCGGACGCGGCCAAGCAAATCGCAGCATGATTGCTGAAGGAATGTGTCTTCCGACTCTTGGTCCGCATATGGTAGGTAGAGACAATATCCATCAGCGGGCCTTGAGGAGGCTTATATTATGCATATCTGTATTATTGCACCGGAGCAGTTCCCGGTGCCGGGGAACGGTTCAGTGGAGATCTGCATCTGGGCGATTGCCAGAAGGCTGGCCCGGCGGCATATGGTAACGGTACTAAGCCGCAAGTCACCAGGACTGCCCGACTCTGCAGAGCTTGAACAGGTCCGTATTATCCGTCTGGCTTCAGGCAGTCCTTCCCGTTATCTTGCCTCGGTACTCAAATATCTTGAGAAGACGTCCTTCGATATGATTCAGATCGATAACCGGCCGCTGCTGATGGCCGCCGTGAAACACCAGCATCCCCTGACTCCGGTACTGCTGTATCTGCACTCTCTGACGTTCGTACCGGCAGAACGCCGAATTGCCCGCAGCCTGGCGAAGGCTGACGGAATCGCTGCCAACAGCCGCTCCCTGCAGCAACGAATTTCCCGGCGTTTTCCCGGCCTGGACAAGAAACTCAGTGTCATTCCGCTGGGAGCGGACCTGTCCCGGTTCATACCGGCCGAAGAACCGGAACGGCAGCGTCTCCGGCGGTTATACAGACTCCCGCAAGTGTTCACGGTGCTGTTCGTCGGGCGGGTGATCCCCCGTAAGGGAGTGCCCGTACTCCTGCAGGCCATGCGCATTCTCAATAAACGCCTGCCCTCTCATCTGATCATAGCCGGCCGGGGCAAACCTCCATATATCCAGCGGCTCAAGACCCTCTCGCGGAGACTGGGTGTATCTGTATCTTTCGTTGGAAACATCGCCCACGAGGATATTCACAGCCTGTATCAGATGGCCGATTGCTTTGTCTGCCCTTCCCAAGGTCATGAATCCTTTGGATTGGTCAATGTGGAGGCCATGGCCTCCGGGCTGCCGGTTATTGCTTCGAATAACGGCGGCATCCGTGAGATCATCACGTCAGGCCACAACGGCTACCTGGTGGACCGTTACCGTCAGGCCACCCCTTTTGCCAGACGTCTGCTGATGATCGGACGCAATCCCGCGAAGGCGGCAAAGATCGGGATGCAAGGGCGGAGTGATGCCCTGCGGGCTTTTGAGTGGAGGCATACCACAGCACAATTGGAGGAGCTGTACCGCTCGCTTTTGCCGTAATAACAGAGGAGTCTGCCGCAAGGGTGCTCCTCTGCAATGCGACAATGTGTAACAAGAAATTAGTGATCTTATTCGCAGGATATGGCCTGCAGTAAATATTATACTCGTATTGTAAGCGTTGCCATTAACAAAATGTATTGCTTATACCGCTATCATGAAATTGGCAACCCCCTACAACACACTAATGGCTGTAGAAAGGGTGCATCGTTATGTTAATGATCAAAGCTATAGTTAGACCCGAGAAAGCGGATGAAGTCATGGCTGAATTAATGCTTGCCGGCTTCCCCTCCATCAGCAAGATGGATTTGCTAGGCCGCGGGAAACAAAAGGGAATTCAGGTCGGCACCAACTATTACAATCAAATTTCCAAGAAGCTGCTGATGATTGTCATCCAAGATGATGAGAAGGACGATGTAATCAGCATTATTATGAGAACGGCAAGAACCGGTGAGCACGGCTCCTTCGGTGACGGTAAAATCTTCGTGCTTCCTGTACTGGAAACCTTCACAATCAGCAACGGTAAAAACCAACTGTAACCCTTGTCCCTTTGATAGACAGGTCAATAGAAAAGAGGCAGCACAACATCCCCCGGTTCCGGCTGTTCCGGTTCAAGGGTACGCTTTGCTGCCTCTTAATGTTGTAGTCTTCTGACTTTAGATCATCTGGATGACTGTAAGCACAAGTCCCACGACAAAGCCGCATACCGCGCCGTTGACACGAATCCACTGCAGATCCTTGCCCACCTTGTCCTCCAGCATGTTCACCAGGCTGGCATCATCCATTTGATCAAGGTTCTCCTTGACCAATACGCCAAGCCGGTAATGGTTAGCCTCCACGAAGGTGATTAATGAAGCGCGAATCCGCTCCTCCCAGCTCTCCGTCCACTCCTTTTCCGTACTGATGCGCCGGGCCAACAGGGCATACAGTGCAAACAGCTTGCGTCCTCCGGAGCTGCGGTCCTCTTCCAGCATCGCAACCGCCTTGCCGCGCAGAGCCTCCAATTGCTTATGCAGAAACGCTGAAGCCGCTTCGCCTTGCAGCTCCTCCAGCGCCCATTCCTTCAGTGAAAGGATCCGCGCTTCGTCGTTCACAAGCTGAAACAGCGCGACGCGGATTTCCTGAATGATCTGCTCACGGTAAGGATTATCCGCTTCACGGAAATCCCGGATACCGGATTGCAGCATGCCCTGGAGCATTTCTCCCAGCATTTCGGCATCCACAAATCCGACAAATGCCTGAAAGGCCATGCCTTTCAGCCCCCCCAGCTTCACCTCAGCCAGTTTCTCACTGGCGATCTTGCCGAGCATCGCCCGTGTCTCAGGGCGGCTGCTCCAGCCGGAGATGCCTTCAAGCGCATAATCAAGCGCGGCAATATCCTTGCCGTCGTTCATTAGTTTGGTGACGATGCTGTCGGCGGCGGTACCAAGCTCCGCTTCACGGATATAATCTGCAACAGCCGTCTGAAGATAAGGAACCGCCTTATCTACCGGAAGCCGCTGAACAAAGGTGCTGAGCTGCTCCAGCATGCCGGCTCTTGCTTTTTTCCTTGCTACGAACTTCGTCAGCAGTCCGCTGCCGAGCGACACGAAGCGGATCTTGCGTAGCTTGTTCTCGATGCTCTCTTTGTTCAGCAACTCATTCTCCATAGCGGAGATAAGAGACTGAATGATCTTATCCCGGTTCTTCAGCAGAAGCGAGGTATGCGGAATCGGCAAGCCCAGCGGATGGCGGAACAGTGCGGTAACTGCAAACCAGTCGGCAATTCCCCCTACCAGCCCGGCTTCGAAGCCGCCTCTCAGCAGAACAACAGCCAGATTATCCGGCAAAAACAGTGTAAGCAGAAAACCGCAGGCCATGACAGCCAGCGATATCGTAGCTAAATTTCTGGATTTCATCTTTATCCCCCTTACCTAAAGCGTCGGACAGCTGTTTCCCTGGACAGGGAAATACCGCCAATCACATTGTGACCCTATGAGCTGACGATTACGGCGGCCGTTCACTTATTAGTCTGCCTTTCATTGTACCACGAGTAAACTCCTTTCTGAAAATTCCAGTGCGCTACACATTTTCTACGGTTGGTTTCTTTACATGAAAATGGATTTTTTATTTTCAGAACATTAATGATAAGATACTAGGAACGATCATTGCCCTTGAAGGGGACAACCTGCAGTACAGGAAGGAATGCAAACGATATGCTGATAGCACTCGATATGGATGGAACACTGCTTAACGAAGAAGGAATCATTAGCCCTGAGAACCGGGAAGCGATAGTACACGCCCAAAACCAGGGGCATATTGTAATCATCGCCACAGGCCGCTCTTACATGGATGCCGAGCGGCAGCTGCGGCTGGCCGGGCTGGAATGTCCGGTAGTCAGTCTGAATGGAGCCGTAGTGACGCTGGCTGACGGGACGCTCGTGGCAAGCAAGCCGCTGAACAAAGAGAATATTATTCCCGCGCTGCGCTGGATGAACGAAATTCCTGAATTGTATTATGAGGTGTACACAGAGGATAACGTGTATGTAGAGCTCGATAAACGGGTGCATCTGGAGAAAATATCGGAGCTTAAAGATGACGAGGTGCCGGAAGAACTCCGCTGGCTGCTTAAAGCCATGATCGACCAGCAGTTTCAGCAGGCTGCCGTGACCTACGTGGAAGACATGGAGAAAATCTGGGGCAAAGAGGATAAAGTCATCTACAAGACGCTGGCGTTCTCGCTGAACCTTGAGCTTCTGAAAGAAGCCTCTACACGTTTCGCCGCCATTCCCGGACTCATTATCACCGCTTCTCATGCCAACAATATTGAAATTAACCATCAGGACGCTAATAAAGGGGCCGGTGTAAGCATGCTGGCTGAGCATTTCGGCCTGGCTCTGGAGCAGGTAGCTGTAATGGGCGACAGTTACAACGATCTGCCGATGTTTGAGGTGGCCGGCTACCGGATCGCCATGGAGAATGCTGCTTCAATCCTCAAGGAAACGGCCGATTTCATCACGCTCAGCAATGCTGAGCATGGTGTGGCAGCGGGAATCCGCCATCTTTTGGACAAGGCGTAGGGGGAAGCTAAATGAACATGTATCCAGGCATTGCCCTGCTGTATGATAATCGGATGCTGCGCACAGAGCTGGAGTGCGAACAGTTTGAGCAGGCCCTGGAAGGCCTGGCTGGGGATACGGAGGATGCTGTGATCCAGCAGATTTTCAAGGTGTTCGATGATGATACCGAACAGGAGGAGGTTATGTTCGGTCTTGTTCATTTTCTGGAGAGCTACCAAATGGAGATGTACCTGACCCAACTGCTGGAATCGCTGCCGGAGCTGCTGGAGACAGGCCGTAATTGGGCGATTATTTTGATCCAGAGAATACTGGGCGATGACAGCTACCGCAAGGAGTTTGCCGACATCGCCGCCGGCATGCCCCTGCGGATCAAGAGATGCCTGGCGTTCCTGCTGGAAGAAATCAAGGAAGACAAGCCGCGGCTGTTCGAGCGCAGAGCCAATTCTATTCTGGGGAAATTAAAATAAGCGCAGCAAAACCCCGTTCCCAGGATACTTCACGTTGCATGGGAAGGGGCTGCAGAAGCCTATTATTGTTCAAAATCGAGATTGACCGGCGCAAGCGGCAGGGTATCTTCCCCGCCTTCATCTGTCGTGGGCGTCTTGGCATCTACGACTTCGAAGCGGAACTGATCGACCCATGCCTTGCCGGAACCGTTCAGCAGGACCCCGAAAGCTATCGCATGGCTGTCCTGCGGAATATCCAGAATGACGTTGTATTGATTCCATTCTCTGGAGCCTTTAATGGGCCTCTGGGCCATATTATCAAATTTCAGCATTTCCCCATTCGCGGCATCGACTCTCATCCATAAGCCGGCCCATCCGAAGATATCCCCTGCTTTGACAAAAGCAGACAGCTTCAACCTCTGCCCGCGGTAGGCTTCCGAGCTGAATATTTGCATGAGTGTAACAAATCCGTTTTCGCTTGCATTACCGGATTGCAGCAACGCCGATGCCTTGCCCATATGCACTTCCGATTTGTCCACCTTAACATCATAGCCTCCGCCGTTCATGCCGGTTATGGTCCAACCCTGCAATGCCTTTTCTGTACTCATCCTGATCTCTCCTTTATTAAGTTCTCTTGAATAGGTCCGGTATTGTCCGGGGGTGAGCCGGTATGCTTTTTTGAAAGCGCGGGAGAAGGCCTCCTGAGATTGAAAATGGTACTCCAAGGCGATATCGAGAATACGCTTATTGCTGTAGATCAGTTCCCCTGCCGCTTTCGCAAGTCTTCTCCGCCTTACGTAATCCGCCAAGGTTTGCCCTACTACCGCATAGAAAATCCGGTAGAAATGGTGGGTAGAAAATTTGCTGTGCACCGATACTTCCCTTAGGGTAATCCGCTCTGTGAGATTCCTCTCTATATAGTCCAGTGAGCTTCTCACCGTTTTGAAGTGCATTTTATCGCTCATTGGCGTTCCCTCCTCTGTTCCAAAAATAACATAGCGGCCAAACGGATATTTGATCTTTTATCTCATAAATCGGCTGTTCTATACAGAAAGGGAAATACAGTGGTATAGTGTAAACTGGCTAAAAATTAAACCAAACCCGTATTGTAAACAAACGAAGGTGAATCTAATGAACAAGCTCTTATTTCATAATATACCGCTGGGCGCTACCGGCGAACGGATTCCCCAGGCGGCAATCGCCTCAGCCCGGACCAGCCGCGAGATGGTGAAGCCGGAGGACGGCGATGCGGCTTATTTCCGTTTGCTGGAGGAAGGCGGAATTCTCCTGAATCAGCCGCAGATCGCCGCAGTACGGCATTACCAAGGTCCGCTGCTGACGCTGGCCGGGGCAGGCTCCGGCAAAACTTCGGTTCTGATCTGCAGAACCGGTTATTTGCTGTCGGTGCGCGGCATATCCCCCAGCCGCCTGCTGCTGTTGACCTTCTCCAGCAAGGCGGCAGCGGAAATGCGCGAACGCATTGCAGTGCTGCCGGGCGTGAGCGAAAACGACGCAGCGCGCCTTCAGGCCCGCACGTTCCACTCCTTTTTCCTCTATTTCCTGAGGCGTCAGGGTCTGCGGCAGGACATCTTCCATGAGACACGCCGCCAGCACATTTTGCTGAAGCAGATCATGCGCGAGCTGGGGCTGCCAAAGGATGCTTATCCGCCGGAAACCCTGCTTGCCCTGCTCTCTTCCTGCAAGATGAATATGGGTGAGCCGGAGAATCTGCCGGAAACTACAACCGCCGAGCAGGAAATGAAGGCCGTCCTGGCCCTGTATGAACAGTGGAAACGGGATAATCACAAAATTGATTTCGACGATGTGCTGCTAATTGCCTACAGGATGCTGCAGGAGCAGCCGGCGCTACTGCAGGAATTGCAGAATAAATTTCAATATGTAATGGTTGATGAGTTTCAGGATACGAATGCGCTGCAATATGAACTCGTCAAAATGATCGCCCATCCGCAGCATAATCTGATGGTCGTCGGGGATGATGACCAGACGATATACTCCTTTAACGGAGCGCGCAGCGAGTTCATTCTTGAATTCGAGAAGCTTTATCCTGGCGCGAAGGTTATTACGCTTGATATCAATTACCGTTCCGGTCCGGCGATTGTTGGCTTGGGCAACGGAATCATCCGGCATAATACGCGGCGGCGCTCCAAAACGCTGCAAGCGGCCAAAAATGGCGGCAGCCCGCCACGGTACCTGCGCCCGCAGACGGCGGACGAGGAAGCCGAGCAAATTGTGGAGCATATTGTAAGCCAGGTTGACGGCCATTCCCGGGAATACCGCCATTTTGCACTGTTGTACCGGGCGTCGAGCAGCAACCGGGCAATTCTGGAGCTGCTGCTGCTGCGCGATATTCCCTACATTGATTACGGCGAAGGCCAGCTGCTCTACGAGCATTGGCTGATTTCCCCCGTGCTGGACCACCTGCGGCTGTCCGTGAACCGCCGGAACTTTGCCGCGATGGAGAATATTCTGCCGACCCTCTATATGAACCGCGAAAAGGGTATGGACCATATCCGCCGGATGGAGGCCATCCAGCCCAAGCAGGGACCGCTGATTCATCTGCTGTCGATGCCCGGCATGGAGGATTTCAAAGGAACCAAGCTGCGGGAACGGCTGGAGCTGATCCGGGGGCTGGGCAACGTAACTCCAGTACAGGCTATCCGCCAGATCCGTATCAACTTCTATGATTACTTCATTGAAGCCAATGAGCGTCATCAGGCTACACTGCACCGGGAAACGCTAAAGGAAATGCTGGACGAGCTGGAAACCTCGGCGGAACGGTTCGACAACATCACCGTCTTCCTTGATTTTATTGATAATATTACCGAGCGGAATGAGCTAAGCCGCCAGACCGGCCTGAAAGAGCAAGGCAACCGGATTGCACTCATGACCATCCACAAATCAAAAGGGCTGGAATTCCCGGTAGTCTTCCTGATCGGAGCCTCTGAGGGGATTCTTCCCCACAGTTCCGCGCTGGAGGGTGACCGGCTGAAGGACCGGAAGACAGCAAAATCGACAGTAGGCAGCCCCCTGAAGACCGGTCCGGAGTCCGGCATTGCAGCGCTGGAAGAAGAACGCAGACTGGCCTATGTTGCCGTCACGAGAGCCCGGGAAGAGTTGTTCATCAGCTCGCCGGCAAGGCATCGGGGCAAAAAAGCTGAGGTCTCCCGCTTTATGCTGTCCGCCTTCCGCTCTGCCGTAGCTTCTTCTGCGCCTGCTGTGTCGGGATTAAGAAACGGGTATAACAGAACAGAGCACAACTCCACCAGAACGTCAGCGACAAGAACCCATACCGTTGCCGTCTGGAAATGCACCGGTACAAATTGTCCGGGCTGGACCCGGATGAAAGCCGGCGGAGCCGAGGATCACTTACCCTCCAAGCCCTGCCCGCTCTGCAGCTCCCCTATGGAACAAAGCACACGGGTAGTTCCCGTATAACAGATATTTCGCAAAAAAAAGCCCCTTCAGGCAGCTTTGGCTGGAATCATGAAACCATGAGTTCCCTGCACTGCTGCCGGAAGGGGCTATTAATGTCCTCTTATACTTGAGCCGGAGTCTCCGCCGGTTCTTCAACTTCTTCATGTACTGTTTTGATCTGAATCATTACTGTGCTCGGATCCGTCAGCACCTCAATGCCCTTCTGGAAGATCAGATCGGAGACAGCCAACTGGTCGCCAATTTCCAGACCGCTGATATCTACTTCCATGGAAGAAGGCAGATCGCCCGGCATGCAGCGAACTTCTACTTCATAGATTTCAACCTGAAGTACCCCGCCAGCTTTGACACCAGCAGCTTCACCGGCAAAATGGATCGTTACCTTGCTGTCCATACTGATCGACATATTCACATGCTGAAAGTCGATATGCTGCACTTTGCCTGAAATGGAGTCCTTCTGGATATGTTGAACAACTACCGGAACCACCGTATCGTCGGACAATTTCCCTTGCAGGATTGCCCGCGGGTTGGTTCTAATCACGTTCAACAGCTCTTTCTCTCCCACTTCAAGGCTTAGAGTATCTTTTCCAATACCATACAGCACAGCCGGAATCCGTCCTTGCTTTCTTGCGACGTTCAAGTTGGACTGTGTTTCTTCCGTACGATTGTTCAATAGAATAAATTTACTCATTTTTGTTTTCCCGCTCTCTTCGACCATAAATTCTTGTCATTAGAAGCATAACACGACCATAGAATCTAGTCAATTCTCACCCGTTTAGCTCATACTCCAAAAAGGGATCGGGAAGTTCAATTCTGTAGGCTTCGGCATCGCTGACGCCCACTGACAATACCGCCAGCCCGTGCTCTCCCCGAACCAGCCCGCCGCTAAAGATAACGTCCTGAAGATCCGGACGTTTGCCGGGACCGATCGGAAAATCACTCCTTGCGGCAATAATCTTGATCGGTGTGGTTTCAAACGTACCGGGATTAAGCGAGAAGACCATGGAGTAGTAATGTTTTTTTCCTAAGCGGTCAAAACAGGCGATATGTCCCAGAACGCCTATATGACCGTTCTTCAATAATTGGGCTTCATTCGCCCCGCCCCACTCCTCGGGCACAAACTGATCTTGAAATATTTCCGCTTCCAGAAAGGTCTGCTCATTTAATTCCTCCAGCGAATCGATAATCGTGAAGCCGATCATCCCTCTTCCGCCTTTCTCTCCTTGCGGCCGAGTGAATACACCGATCCGGCCATCCTGAAGCTCTATCAGCCGGATATCCTTCATCATTGCCGGCCCGGACGAGAAGTGGCGCATGGAATCAATGCGGTACCCGCGGTAGAACTGCGTAACCCACGAGACGATTTTCTGCGGGTCATCCCCTGCGGTAATCACTTCAACCCCGCCCACAATCAGTTCTCCCTTGATGTGGGTTACACAGGGGTCCTGCAGATTATAGGTATGTGTATGCGCACGGGGTATCCAGACGCCATCGCAGAGTGTAAAAAAGAAGACTTGAGAGAACTCACTGTCCCGTTCCTCAACTCTTCCCAGAATCACTTCCTCCCCGTCATGTACAAACGGGGCCGTTATATTGTATACATCGCGTTTCCCAACACCGGAAAAAGCCAGCTTCTCCACGCTCACCTGACGGAGCCTAGCATAAAAGGTGTCCAGCAGTTCGTTACAGGTTGCCGTCTTGAACGGTCTCCTTGTCATTGCCTTCCTCCTCATATTCGTTTGCTTTATCTATCGCCCAATCGTTCTCATCCGCTTCCATCCGGATCAATTCACCGGGCTGGATATTGAAATAGGTACAGAGCTTCAGAAGCAGATCCCGGGGATACTGCACCATCTCGTCTTTATACATCCGCCGGACGGAATCGAAATGGTAGTTAATCTCTTTGGCAAGCTTGCGGATTGATAACTTGGGGTCATGTTTCTCCATAACCTCACTTAATTTACTGCGTATAACCGGCATTCCTTCACCTCCTACATCACTATATCTGGAGAACAGAGGAGAGTCAATAAATTGACAAGAAAAAATGGTCATGTTATAGTATGGGCAGGAAATAAATTGCAGAAGTCAAATTTTATACCACTTCACTTCAGAAAATAAGAACTCCTTATTTTCTTTTTTTTTCATAAAAATTCTTAGGAGGCTCTCTATGTTGAATCATGACAGCAACAACCGAAACATTGTTTTTCTATCTACAAGCCTGCCTAGAGAATGCGGAATTGCTACGTTTACCCAGGATTTATTAGATCAATTTACCGGGCTGCCGGGCTTCAATACGCCTCGGGTCATCGCCATGAACAACAATGAAACTTACCAGTACAGCAGCCAGGTCATGAGGGAAATCAACCAAGATACGTTGTCTGACTATATAGAGGCCGCCGATGAGCTTAACAAATCAGACGCCCATTTGCTCGTCATCCAGCATGAATTCGGCATCTACGGCGGGGAAAGCGGAGAATATCTGTTGTCATTGATCGAAAGGCTCGAATTGCCGTATGTAGCTATTTTTCATACCGTATTAAGAGAACCTACAGCCAAGCAGCACCTTATCATCAGCCGGATTGCAAAGGGAAGTGTCAAGGTAGTAACGATGGCCCAGTCCACCCTGCACGATCTGACCTCCATCTATAATATCGAGGATTCGAAGATCGCCTGCATCCATCACGGTGTGCCATATGTAAAAACAGCTACTAGAGCGGAGCTTAAAGTGCAGTATGGTTTCGGAGAACGCAAGATCCTCTCTACCTTCGGCTTTTTAAGTCCCGGCAAGGGAATTGAATATGCCATTCAGGCCATGCGCGGAGTGGTGAAGCAGCATCCGGATGCGCTATATATCATCTGGGGCAAAACCCATCCCGTAGTCAAGCTGGAAACGGGTGAAGTGTACCGGCAAAAACTGACGGACCTCGTCGGCGAATTCGGTCTGTCCGATAATGTGCTCTTTGTCGATAAGCTGTTGACCCAGGAGGAAGTTATTGAGTCGCTGGTGATGTCCGATATCTACTTGACCCCCTATCTCGGCAAGGATCAAGCCGTAAGCGGCACGCTTGCCTATGGCGTCGGCTATGGAAGAGTAATTGTTTCCACCCCTTACCGCTATGCCGAAGAAATGCTTGCCGAAGGCAGAGGCCTGCTGGCAAAATTCCGTGATTCAGCTTCGCTGGAGGACTGCATCCTCGAACTCCTGGATGATCCGGCCAAAGTGGAGGCCATGGAAAAACGGACCCAAGAGCTGGGACAAACGATGATGTGGAATGAAGTTGCTAAATCCTACGCTGCGATTTTTCGGGAGAAAATTTCGCAAGTGAGCCTGGCAGACCGGAGTGTGATTTGATGCAAACCTCCGTTGCTGTAACGTTCAAGGCGGATTACATGCGCAGAATAACCGATGATACGGGAATTTTTCAGCATACCAAGTTTGGCGTCCCCGACCGTTCGAAGGGCTATACGACCGATGACAACGCCCGGGCTTTAATTGCAGCTGTTCTGTTGTATAAGAAGGATCAGGATTCCGTCTCGCTCGACCTGATCCACACGTATCTCTCCTTCATTCATCACGCACAAAATGATCAGGGCAACTTCCGGAACTTTATGGATTATAGCCGTTCATTTCTCGAGGACAACGGCTCCGAGGATTGCCAGGGGCGTACGCTTTGGGCACTTGGCTTCGCCCTCTCCTATTCGTCGATTCTGCCCGACAACCTGCTGAATACCTGCCGTTATCTGATCAATCAGGCGCTGCCGCATATAGAAAAGCTTGGTTCGCCCCGTGCCGTAGCTTATGCCGTCGTAGGCCTCAGTTATCTGATCAAAACGCCCGGCGCGTTAACCTACTCCTTTCCCTATCCCCATACGCCAAGTACGGCAGAGGAAAAGGCATTTCTGTCCAAGGACTTCATCACCGGCCTGATTGAGCGCATCGCTGTCCGGCTGCATAATCAGTATAACCGCACCAAGGGAGAAGGCTGGAACTGGTATGAAGACAGCCTTACGTACGGAAATTCCATGCTTCCCTGGGCGCTGCTGAGGGCTTTCAAGCTCTCCGGAAATACTGCGCTTAAGCATACAGCCAAAGAAAGCCTTGATTTCCTTGCTTCACGGACTTTTGCCCGGGAGGGCTATTACAAGCCCATCGGCAGCCACGGCTGGCTGCTGCGCGGCGGGGAGCCGGCTCTCTACGACGAGCAGCCCATCGAAGCCTGCGAAATGCTGCTGACCTGCCGGGAGGCTGCGTCCGTTCTTCAGGACCCGTCTTATCTGCAGCAGGCTGACTTATGCTATGCATGGTACACAGGGCATAATTCCTTAAATTTGCCGCTGATTGATCCACAATCCGGGGCTTGCTATGACGGTATCCACAGCAGCGGGCTGAATCTGAATCAAGGGTCGGAAAGCATCATTTCCTTCTCCATTGCCCACCTGGTGACCCATCATGGATAAATACGCGACCATCCTTGCCGGCGGAGGGGGCACCCGGTTCTGGCCGCTGTCCAGGCAGGAGATTCCCAAGCAGCTGCTCAATATCAGCGGCAATGACATCATGCTCAACGATACGATTGAACGCTTCAAGGGCATTATTCCCCAGGAGAACACCGTCATCGTGACAAACCGCACTCAGGCTGTGCTGCTGGAGAGCATTATGCACAGCAGCGTGCAGAAGAGCAATATTCTGATTGAACCCGTGGCCCGCAATACCTCCGCCAGTATCCTGTTCGCTGCGTTCTCTATACAGCATATGGCCCAAGAGGATTCCTTAATGGTCGTCCTGCCCTCCGATCACTATATCACTGATGAACCGCAGTTCCGGCTTACGCTGGATGAGGCTTGTACGGTAGCCATGGAAAGTGACCGGATTGTCACGATCGGCATCAAGCCTACCTTCCCTTCTACAGGCTATGGTTACATCGCTTATGACAAAGAACCCATCTCAGCAAGTCCGGTAGCGGTCTATGATGTGGCTGAATTTGTGGAGAAGCCGAACTTCCAGAAAGCCCAGGGTTATCTCGCGTCAGGCAATTATTTATGGAACAGCGGGATTTTCATCTGGAAGACATCCGTAATCCTTGATAATTTCAAGCGTTACCTCCCCCGGCTGTACAACACCATGCTACCGATCAGCGAGGCGCTTGGTACGGATCAGGAAGCGGAGACGATTAACCGCATTTATCCCCTGCTTCAAAATATTTCGATTGATTACGGAGTCCTGGAGCGTTCTGACGAGGTGGTAGTCCTGTCCGGCCAATTCGGATGGAATGATATCGGCAGTTGGGATGCGCTCGGCGCTATCTTCCCTCCGGATGAGTCCGGGAACATTATTAAAGCCAACCATATAGGCATTGATACCCGCAATTCGATCATTTACGGAAACGGGCGGCTGATCACCACGATAGGTGTAGACGGATTTATCATTGCCGATACCGGAGATGCGGTCCTCATCTGCCCTAAGGACAAAGCTCAATCCGTCAAGGACATCGTCGATCTGCTCAAGGAAAAGGGCATGACTTCATATATCTAAATTCCGCAAAATGTAAGAATGGCTGTGGCTCCCGGCTTGTTTATTTCAAAAAAAGTGACCGTTGCTCTAATAGCAACGGTCACTTTTTTTGAATTCATTTATAGATGTTCGGGGTTCCCGCAATTAAGTCCACGCCCACAGGAAGCCGTCGCGGTCCCAGGCAATCCTTCCGGCATGCAGCTTGCGGAAAGCCTTCTTCACTTCCTTGGACAGCGAAGCATTTCCGTTCTCGTTCACAAATACAAATTGCTCACCAAAATTCGCCTTCACGTATTCAATCGCAGCAGCCTGGTACAAGGTTCCGGTAAATTGGATCTCCTTGACCATCCACTCCGCAACCTCTTGCGCAGTAACTTCCATCAGGTGTTGCCCCTTTCGATCATCCTCTATTTCAATGTTCCCCCATTATAGCATAAACAGCGCCGAATCCTGGAAATGTCCAGATAGGGTGTAAGTGTCCAGATGAAACTTATATCACTTCACTGCGTCAGTATTTACAGAAAGTTAGATTCCGATCTTCCGGAGGAACTGAAAATGAATAAAGCGTACAAAGAGTTATTTCTGAATACAGTCTATCTCTCCCTTGGAATTAGTGCAGTTTTCGCAGGTATAGGAGCGACAGTTAACGATGAGTCCCCGCTGGGGTTCTCCTGGGGGTTTAATTTTCTCGGTATTTTTCTGTTTATATATTTTTATAATCTGATCGTGAGTGTAATAAATTTCATCCTGACCAAGCTCTGTAAGTTATTGGCCGTACGGCTTATTGTCTTTAATGCTGCGGGGCTTTTATTGACTGCACTGCCTGCCTATCATTTTCATGAGTGGTTCCTGCTCAGCCTGTATGCTTCATTTATTGTCCTGTCGGCCCATTCCATATGGAGCCAAGGAACGGCTGACCGCCCGTAACCCCGCCTATTCGTCATTATTATAGAAGATCAAACAACCGCCCGGAGAAACTGGGCGGTTGTTTGAAGATTCAATATGAAGGAAATAGAATAGCTACCGCTTCCGCACTGCCACGCTGACCACACCGTAGCGATACAGCACCTTACGGCCGAACCAGTTGAACAACCGGTCGGTGAAAAAGCCCATAAATCCAAGGCAGAACAGCCCAACAAAAATCCAGTCCGTGCGGAAAAACAGCCGCGAATTCCAGATCAGATAGCCTACGCCTTCGTTCGAAGCGATCATTTCAGCACCGATAATCGCCATGTAGGAGGTTCCCATCGCCAGACGTACGCCGGTAAAAATATACGGAGTCGTAGCCGGAACAATAACATGCAGCAGAATTTGCCATTCACTTGCGCCCATGCTGCGTGCCGAACGGATTTTATCCTCTTCCACAGACACCACCCCGGTCAGCGTATTCAACACCACAATAAAAAATGTCGCGTACATGATCAGCGCGATCTTCGATTGCTCTCCGATGCCGAACCAGACCAGAAACAGCGTAATGAAGGCGATCGGCGGAATAAAACGGATAAAATTCAGAAACGGCTCCGCAAAAATACGGATTACATGGACTTTGCCGATTACAAGTCCTACAGGGATAGCAATCAGACTGCCCAGCACCCAGCCGACCAGCACCCGGTAGAAGCTGATGCCGATATATTTCATCAAGGTACCGTCACTAATCAGCTCCCGCCCGCCTTTAAGTGTAGCCCACGGTCCGGGGATCACATCAGGTCCATAGAGCACTGCACCCAATTGCCAGATCGCCAGTGCGGCCAACCACAGCAAAGTGACGGAGACCCATTTTTTCTCTATCCATTTCATCATGCTTCACACCCTATCCTATTCTTCGAAACGGCCTTGAATTTGGTTGTACAGCGAGTAGAACTCCGGTGATGCCACATCTCGCGGATAGGAGAGCGTGTTGTCGTAAATATCCGTAATATTGGAGGATGGACCTACGGACATAATGCCGATCCGTTCACCGAGCAGCAGCGCCTCTTGAATATCATGGGTGACGAAAATAATAGTCTTGTGCGTCTCACGCCAAATATTGACCAGTTCCTTCTGCATCGTCCGCCGTGTCATCGCATCCAGCGCACCGAACGGCTCATCCATCAGCAGGATGGCAGGATCGTTCGCAAGCACGCGTGCCAGCTGCACCCGCTGCTTCATGCCGCCCGAGAGCTCTTTGGGATACTTCTCCTCATGACCCTTCAATCCGACAAGCCCGATATAGCGGTCCGAAATTGTGCACCGCTCCGGCTTCGGTGTCTTTTTCATCCGCAGCCCAAATTCCACATTCTCACGCACCGTCAGCCACGGGAACAAGGAGGAGTCTGCCTGCTGGAATACAACTGCGCGGTCCCGGTCGGGTCTATCCACTTCAACATTGTCCACTCTGAGGTTTCCTCCGGATTTGGAGATAAACCCGGCAATCATATTCAGCAGCGTCGATTTCCCGCAGCCGCTCGGTCCGAGCAGAACAAAAAACTCCCCGCCTTTAATGACCAGATTCACATCTTTGATAATGTAATGGACGTCTCCGGCTGCAGGCTCGCTGTAGCTTTTGCGAAGCTGCTCGATATGAATGGCATTCTGCTTGGCAGTTAAGGCCATATGGACACCTCCTAAAAGTTTTGTATGCATAGGGCTCCTCGGTCAGCCTTGGTCAGAACTGGCTTCAGAACCCGCTTCATAAGAGCATGTTATTTGCCGTAGGTTACTGCATCCGGCAAAGCCCTCTTCAGCGGCTCCAGATTGAGCTTGCTGTCCAGGTCAAAATCCTGTGCGATGATCCCCGTCTCGACCATGTATTTCTTCTGGCCTGCCAAGCTGTCATAGGCAGCCTGTGTAAAACCAACCTCCCATGGGTTTACAGGCAGATCCTTCAGCGTATTTTCTCTCGGCTGCTTCACTTCCTCGTACATGAGATCCGCCACTTCATCTGGATGCTCCTGGGCATAGTCTGACGCTTCAGCAACAGCCGCCAGGAATCCTCCGATCACATCCGGCTTTGCCTCCAGAAGTTCATTGCCGGCCACAATTCCTGTACCCAGCCGCACTGGAGTTTTGGACATGTCAGTTAACTGGTGTACACCTTCCAAGGCATTCAGCTTATCTTCCAATGCTGAACCGATGACCCAGGTGGCATCAATATCTCCTTGCTTCAGGGCAATAAAGGCTTCGTCAAAAGCCCCCTGCCCGGTAAGCTTCACATCACTTAACGCGATGCCCTGCTCCTTCAGGTATTCATCCCACAGATACGGCAGGAAGGTTCCGCGCAGGAAGCTAAGATTCTTGCCTTTCAGATCGGCGGCACTCTGGATCTCATCCCTCACGTACAGCTTCCAAGCCGCCGCAGCCTGATCGGTAGCCAGACCGGCAGAAGCAATAATCGAATATTCGCCTTTGGAAATAGCGTTCAGCAGCGGGAAGTCAGCGCCGTAGGCTACATCCACCTGCTTGATGAAAAGAGCATTCACACCCTCTGCGGGGGTGCCAAAGTTGACAATTTCCGCGTCGATTCCATGATTTTTGAAGAAACCTTTATTTAGAGCTACACGGAAGGTCGGATTGGAATTCGTGTCGGCAATCTTGATTTTCACGGTCTTCTCCTTGCTGCCGGATGATCCCTCAGACGCGGCGGCATCCCCCTTGGAACTGCAGCCTGACATAAAAATTACGAAAGATAAGGATAAGAGCAGAAAAGCAGAACCATACCAGGATTTTTTCAAGTAAACACACCTCTTCATTTTCGAATTAATCTATCTCGCTCTCTGAACAGCGCTCTCATCAGCGGTAGCCACACAAGCAGCTCCTTCTACAAACGGCAGGGTTGTCGCTACACTTACTACAGAATCCGAGCCCTTCGGCGCTGCACCAGGCACTCTGAAGGTGGTCACATCTATTGGTTCAATCGCAATTTCCTTCGGCTCCTCCAATTGCGGCACCCATGCATACGGCAGCCGGTAGGAACGGTAGACCATATTCGTGTTTCGGCGGTCGGTAAATGGCGAGACATACTCCCAGACCAGCTCATACTCCGCAGTAACCTCAAACAATCTGCCGTTCGATCCTTCTGTAATCAGCGTGTTTCCATTGGCTAGCCGCTGGGCCGAGCTGATATAAGGACTGTAAAATTTATAGGAATCCGTCGGAACTGAGAATCCGGCCTCTGCCGAAGTGTATTGCCATACGACCTCTAACGTTACGGGATCAATCTCCAGGATACGGGAGTGATCGCGCACCGCATTCTTCTGCCCGAAAGATGATGCCGGATTCGGCAGACCGTAACCGCCCCAGCCGCCGTTGTCGAATACGAGAAGATTGCCTTCACCCGGCAGCCCTTTTGGAATAATGTGAGCGTGATGCTGGCCGATAATCCATCCGATATGCTTCACTTCAGGGAGAGAATAGTCCGGTCCGAGCCGCCAGACAATAGCACCTGTTTTCCTGTCCGTAATCGCGATGATGTTCGCTTCCCGGGCATCCCAGATGACGTTATCCGGGTGAAACCGTTCGTCTCCATTATCATAGAACTTGTTCAGCCCCACGTACGATGCAGAGTTGATATGCAACCAGTCGCCTACGCCGCCGCCGAGATTGCCGAAAGAACGCGTGTTAGGGTCGCGGAACAGGACATTACGGGCCGCTTCGTCAAAGCCCAGTTCAGCAAAGTGATCGCTGGCCTTCCACTCCCAGATCATTTTGCCTTCCCAATCCACTTCAAGAATGGTGTCATCCAGCAGCTCTTTGTTGGAGATGATTTCGTTGTGCAGGTTCTTATGGGCGAGAATTAATGTCTTGCCGCTGCTTACCTTAGGCTCAAGCCCCGGAGCGTAATAGCCGACCGGATTACCTTCCCGCTGGTAATCGTGGTGCTGGCGGGCATACCACAGCGGCTCATAGCCGGGATCTTCAATATGCTCATAGCTGTTGTACTTCCAGACGATATTGCCATCCCAATCGACCTGCACCAGATCCACATTATCCTGAATGCCAAACTTCGGATCTCTCCGGCCCGTGCTGCCTAGTACATAACCTCCGGGGAGGATTTTGGCCGGAAAGCCAAGCAGCCCCTGCCACAGATGAACCTCTTTGCCGTTCATGTCGATCAGCACTACACCTTCTTCACCCGCCTGAAATACCGTGTAGCCGCTCCACGCCTTGGCCGGATTGTACACTGTTGCTCCTGTTGGATAAACTGTTGAATGTCCCATAATCATCTCTCCTTAAAGTTTTGTGTATATTGGCTTCCTGAATCGGCTTCGAACAAAACTGTCTTCGGAAGCATTTGCTTAAGTTTTGTGTGTATACACTTCCTGAGTCACTTCGAACAAAACTGTCTTCGGAAGCATAGACATTATTTTCTCAGTAACTAAGATATTTGCTCTCTGTCGCGGTTCTCGGCGGCTTCAGTTCAGGGCTGGCAGGAACGGGGGGCTCGGCATTCTGCTGCGCCAGCTCCAGCAGCGTATCCGAGAATCCCTCCAGATTGCTGATGATCCGTTCATAAAAGCGGCTCTGCAGCTCAAGCTCCTCCTCCGTGAAGCCCTCGAACAGAAGCGTGATACATCGGGCCCCGATGTTGCTGTTGCGCTCGGCCACTTCCCTGCCCTTGGCTGTAATATCGAGTAATACGGTTCTGCGGTCATCTTCCTTGCGCCTGCGCACTGTATACCCGCCGGCCTCCAGCTTATCGCTTAGTGCAGTAATCGCACCGGAGGTGAAATCGAGCTGCCCGGCCAGATCGCCAAGCCGCTGCTCACCCTCGCGGATGATTTTGTGCAGAATCAGCATACCCGGCAAGGTAATCCCCGCAACACTTACACGGTCACGCTCCTTCACAAACCTGCGCACCATTTTGCGGAACAGATAATCCGCCTCTTCCAGCTTCTCCCATTGTTCTTCCGTCATGCTCTCCCTACTTCCCCTCCATCAGCCAACAAAAAAAGACTCCCGGCACACTCCCCCATAGGGAGATCATGCGGGAGCCTTTGGCGGTCCAATCGGCTCAGTTAATTATTTCACTGTTCATTTAATGACTGGTGAATTATTGCAGTAATCATAAACCCCTTTAAACCAACCTGTCAAGTGAGGATTTGAAGAAAATAAAAAGCATCCCTCAGGATGCCCCGTCCTTCATATTAAGTTAACCGGATCACGTAAGTTATGAACTGGTAAGCATTATCCTTCAAAATACCGGAAGAAGCGAGCAGCTTCTTCCCGGAAGGGCTCCAGCGCAGCTGGTCGGCCACTTCAATGTCAGCCAGAACCGGTGTTTGTTCGCCCGTTTCCACTTCGGTGATAAATAAACCATCCTGGCCCGGAGCAGCGTTTCCGGCAGTCAATGCATAAGCCAGCTTGCTGCCGTCCGGGGACCAGCTGGTTCCGAATATTTGCTGCGCCGAAGCTAGTGTTGACTGCTCATTGCCCTCCGTATCGCAGAGAACCAGGACCATCTCTCCCGGCTTGGTCCGTTTTACAATAGCCAGCCTGCTCCCGTCCGGTGAAGGAATGACCCACATGACACTTTTCTTCAGCAGCTTGGATTGCTTCGTTTCGGTATTATAAGCGTTCAACTCCTCTTCTTCACCTGTGACGTAATAGACTTGGCTTCCCGACTGCACCACCTCATGAACATACCCCGCACCGGGCTTAACCACAATTTCTTGATCACCATTCAGATCGGCACTTAGGATATTGCCCTCCATATCGGGAAAAAGAATCAGCCCGTTACCCATCCATTTCCCCTCTTCGCTCCTGAACTGCGTATCGTCCACCTGTACGGATACTCCGGTCTCCAGATTCATAATGTAGCCAAAGCCGGTGAAATCCTCCAACTCTTTGTAGAGAAGATGCTTCTTGTCTGGAGACAGCAGGGCCGAGCCGTAATTCTTCTCCCCTACCAGGAGCGGAGTATCCTCACCCGTGGAAAGGTTATGCAGATAGAGATTATGAGGATAACGTTTCTGGCCCTCAACCGTCTGTGCAGGAAGCTGGCGGTTCTCCTTATCCACAACGAGGCTGTCTTCACTGACAAAATCCATTCCACGGACGTTCTCCACCTTGTCAATGCCCTCCAGCTCCAGCTTCGTGTAGACTGATTCGCTGGTATTGTCCAGAACGGTGATCTTCTGGCCGGATTTCTCTATGACCTGCCGGGACTCCGTTTCGCCCGTATTGCAAGCCGCCGTGGACAACAGTACTGTTGTGCACACCAGAAGTAGCGCCGCCTTGCCCGGCTTTCCGCCTATCTTTGCTGCCATGATCGTTCCCCCTACAAGCTTAAGTTGCTCCAAGCATACCGGAAGAGTATTTCCAAAGCGCCTCCGGATGTTTCCAAATTGTAAATTAAGAGACCCTCGGAAAAGACAGTTCAAATGCCGTCCCTTCCCCTTCAGTCTCCAGCAGGGTAATGGTTCCGTTCTGCTTCTCCACCAGATTGCGCACCAAGGACAGGCCCAGGCCAGTCCCGCCTGAGGCTCTGGAACGGTCACGGTTGACCGTGAAGAAGGGTTCAAAAATCTTGTCGTAGGCCTCGGGAGGAATCCCGATACCGGAATCCTTGATGGTGATCCATACCCGCTGGTCCCGGACCTCGCTATGAAGATGAACGCTCCCTTGCGGGACATTATATTTGATCGCATTGTCGAGCAGATTGATAAAGATATGCATAAAGCTCTCCTTATCAATCCAGATATGGGCGGGCTCGGCATCCAGCGTAATCGTAATCCCGTAGCGCTCCGCCTTGCCGTTCATACGCCCGCAAATATCCTCCAGGCTCCCAGCCACCTCCAGCAGTTCTGCCTGTGACTCGAAATCGTATTTCTCCAGCGCCGTCAGCTGCAGCACCTTCTCAACCATCTCATACAGCCGCTCAGTTTCTTTGGAAATATTTAGCTTGGCATCAAACAACAGCTTGGGATCATCGTCATACATATTCAGCAGGTCTACATAAGCTTTTATAGAGGTCAGCGGCGTCTTGAATTCATGGCTGATATTACCGATATACTGCTTCTGCTGCTGCTCCAGCGCCTGCAGCTTGGTGACGGCCAGCTGCAGCTTGCGCTGCTCCTCATCCTTCGCGGCAATGCTGCTCTCAATCTCGCGGCTCATGAAGTAAATGCCTTCAGCCAGCTCGCCCAGCTCATCTTTCCGCTTTACTGGTGGAGCAGAGATATATTCGGCGCGGCGGATCGACTCCGCCGCTTTCTTAAGCCGCCCGATCGCCGCAGCGGCACGGTTGAAATATAGATAGCCGACGATGAAGCTGAGCACCAGCACCGCCGCACCGGTCGTCAGGAACAGGTTCTGTAAGGTTTGCTGGAAGCTTTGGGCGCTCTTCAGCGAATACTGCAGCTGCACAACACCCATCTGCTTCTCCGGTCCTTGCACAGGAGCCAGATAAAGCAGCTTATCATCCGCTGCGTTCTGGTAGGCAATTTTATTCTGCAACGCATAAGCCAGCGCACCGGAGACATCCTGCCCTGCCGGGGCAGTCTCTCCTTGGACCGAGCTGCCAACGACCTGCCCAGCCGCATCGTAAAGTGTGACTTCCAGGCCGGTGAACCCGGCCAGCTCCACAGCCAGTGATCTGCCCCGCTGCTGCATGAATGCCTGCGGTTCGAGACGGGCACCCGTATAATACGTCTGCTTCACCCGTAGATTCACTGTTTTGACATGCTGGTCCAGGTAGTCTTCAGCCTGCAGCTGCTGGTTCCTGGCTACACCTTGCAGCACAAAATAACTCAGCACACTTACAGCCAGAATGAGCAGTACGGCCAGGAACAGGCTGAATTTCAGCTTGATGCTGATCCTCATGGGTAACTCCCGGCAGGAATGGCTTTATAGCCGACCCCATAGACGGTTTGCAGCACATTCTGGTACGGCTCACCCAGCTTTTTGCGCAGCCGCTGGATATGTATGTCCACCGTACGCGTGCCTCCGGCGTAATCCATTTCCCATACCTGTTCCAGCAGCTCTTCGCGCATATAGACACGCTGCGGATGGGACAGCAGGAGAAGCAGCAGATCAAATTCTTTTGGCGTCAGCTCAAGCTGCTGCCCGTCAAGCTCGGCGCTTCGCCGTCCGGGATACACGCGCAGCGCCCCATATTCGATAATCTCGCCCGGAGTCTCTCCGCCTTGTTTGTCCAGCCTGCGCAAGAGCGCCTTGACACGGGCCAGCAGCTCACGGATTTCGAACGGCTTGGTCATATAATCATCCGCACCCAGTTCCAGGCCGACGATTTTATCAACGATATCATTTTTGACGGTCAACAGAATAATCCCGATGTCCTTCCGGTTCTCCAGCCTGCGGCATACATCGTATCCGCTCAGCTTCGGCATCATCACATCCAGCACCATGGCATTCGGCCGGAAGGTCAACACCTTGCCAAGCGCCTCTTCGCCGTCAGCGGCGGTGTCCACCTCGTAACCTTCACGGCGGAGCGCATAGGCAATCGCACTAACAATGCCCGGCTCGTCATCGACAACAAGCACTTTTTTAGCCATCTTCGGTTCACCTTCACGCTTCCGGTTTAATTATTTCTTGGCCAATTGTTCTAGTTGTAGTATACCTTTGTTCGCCTGTTTGACCAAAATCCTTGCCTGCTTCCAAAAAAACGAACCCGCTTGCCAATTTAAACGTAGTATCCGTCAGGAGCCCAATTTTTAGGTTATCTTAAACCAGACTTAAGCTTAGCCTCAGCTTCACCGTTTACAATAAGCTTAAGCTAAAGTCCTAATTACCGTAACCTACGCCCCTTGATTCATATAACATTACACTTAAAGTGAGGATGACACTGATGAATATAAAAGATATGAACATTAAACGCATGAACATTAAACGGGTGATGATTGTCGGAACGATGATTGTAGCCATGTCCTTCGGAGGAACCACTTGGGTCAAGCCAGCTGCAGCCGCAGCCGCTCCGGTCGCCAAATGGTCCACTTCTACCAATGTGGCAGACAAAGATGAATTACTGGAGGCACTGAATCAATCCTCCGACGAGGAGCTGTACGAGGCACTCTATGACGGGAAGTCCTTACATGATATCGCTGTAGAAAACGGCGGGAATATTGACAGTGTGATTCACCTGCAGGTTGCCCAGCTAACCCAGCAGCTTGATGCCAGACTGGCAAGCGGAAGCATTAGTTCGGAGCAATATACCGCTCAGAAAGCCGAACTCAGCGAACTTGTGGCTCAAAGCGTTCTTACCTCATTTGATTAACAGGAACTACATAACAATTTGAACAAAGAAAAAGTGGCATTCCAACTTTCGTTAAGTAGGAATGCCACTTTTTTATTGTGCCGCAAGGAATCTGACAGGTTATTGAATCTTTTTCGCTTCAATATCCAGAGGTACCTGCTTCTCCCGGGTAATATCCAGAATATCTAAGAAGAAGACAAAGATCGGAATGCCGAGAATAAGTCCCCATACGCCGATATAATGCTCGGAGAACAGCAGCACGATAAAGGTGTAGAACATCGGCAGGTTCATTTTGGAAGACATCAGCTTCGGGTTGAGGAAATAGCCTTCTACAAAATGCAGTACTGCAATCATCGCCAGCACATAGATCGTCATTTCCAGCCCGCCGATGCTATAGCCGATAATGCAGAGCGGAATCAGGGAGATGACAAAGCCTACAACCGGGATCAGACTGAGCATGAAGATCATGATCGACAGCGCGAAGAGGTACGGGAAGCCAAGAATCCACAGCCCGATGACCGTGAAGAAAGTATTGAACAATGCTATCAGAATTTGGGCCTCAATGACTTTGCCGAAGGAGGAGATGAATTTTTTGCCGAAATACTCCAGCTCCACATAGAACCAGGAAATCTTGCTCTCTCTCAGGCGGGAGGTAAAACTGACAATCCGGTTCTTCTCCAGGATGAAAACAAAGCTCAGAATGGTTGACAATACGAAGGTTGTGCCCCAATTGCTGATCTTGAGCACATAATCAATGCCGCTCTTCATATAGGACTCATAGTTCAAATCCTTCAGCATGTTAAATAAATACTGCATAATCTCATTCTGCGGAATATCTTCAGAGGTTAAGGTGCTGAGAAAATTGGTTAATTGCTTAATTTGCTCAAAAACCTTGGGCAGATATTTGACGAGGGCCATCACGATCATGCTGATTAAAGCGAGATATAAGATGATAATAATAACCTTACTGTTCACCTTAACAAATCTACTGGTCCGCTTGGTCAGCAATACCTGAAAGCTGTTCATTACATAAGCAATCAAAAACGTCAGCAGCACCAAATTCAGCATGTCTCGAATACTGTACAGCAACAGTGCGATCAGCGCCAGAATCAAAAACCGCCGGGCTGTTAAATTCGCGTAGTAACGCTTGAATACTTCCATTGTTCCTCTCCATTCGCTTGCAATTAGGACTTTTACTTATAGTCTACAGTAATGAAATCACTTATAGCAACTTGGAGGGCTTCTAAATTACGCGGAAATACAAACTTTATGTCAACTTATCATAGCCGAGCCTTTATTATGCTATAATGTGGAAAATAATCGCTAAATCCGCAGAATTATTTCTGCCACTGGAGGTCTTTATCTTATGGGAAAAATCATCTGTATTACCGGAGCCTCATCCGGAGTTGGCCTGGCCTCGGCCTTGAAGTTCGCACGTGAAGGCTGGATCGTCTACGCTGGTACACGAAACCCCGCACACGATCAGGAACAGTACCGTGGAGAGAGCAATCTTCATTTTGTGGAGCTGGAGGTTACGAAGCCGGAATCGGTTCAGGCTGTGATCGAGCGGATTGATCAGGAGCAGGGCCAACTTGATGTGTTGTTTGCCAATGCGGGCTTTGGCTATCTCCGGGCGCTTGGACAAGCACCGCTGGAGGACATTCAAAAGGTGTTCGACACTAACGTATATGGCGTCATGCATACGATTCGGGCCGCGCTGCCGCTGTTGCGCCGCACCGGGTATGGACACATTGTAGCCACTTCAAGCGTCGGCGGACTGGTTGGCCAGCCGATGAACGAGATCTATTGCGCAAGCAAGTTCGCGGTGGAGGGCTTGCTGGAAAGTCTGGCTACCTACTACAAGCCGCAGTTCAATATTGATGTCACGCTGCTTGAGCCTGGAGCCATCGCCACTGAATTCAACAAGACCGTGCTCGGTCATGTAGCCGACACCGGAGGAATTCTGGAGGACGAATATAAGCCGGTTCTTGATGCCTATACCGCGACATTCCTGCAGCGGAACGTGGTGCCGCAGACCGCTGCTTCTGTAGCGGACGTCATGTGGGACCTGGTGCATATGGAAACCAAGCCGCTGCGGATCCGCACCTCGGAACAGGCGGAAGCCTTCGTCACCCGCAAGATAAGCACAGACCCTACCGGACTCGAAGGTGTGCTCAACACCCGCAAGATCCAGCTCAATCTATAAACGGCTTGAAAGAGGAGCTGGCTCTAAACTGCGTTTCCGGTCTTCAAGTCTGACCGGCAGTTTCAGCCAGCTCCTTCTCTATCAGCTCCCTGTTGCACAGTCCATCACCCGTATGCCCCGGCGCAACATAGCCGTCAGCACCTTATCTCCGAATACTAGCGTTTGCCCATCCTGTAACACCAGCGCTTTTCGATTGTAACACTGATTCCCCTCCTAGCCCGGATTAACGTTTCTATTTCATATTATATTTCAACAAAAAAAGATTGCCCCGGCAGAGCGCCGGGCACAATCTTCTCTGATGTCGATAAAACTTTATGAATGCCTTGTACCCCGTTTACCGCTGGATCGGCTCGATCCGGTATACTCCGGCCTCAGCCTGTCCAGAAATCATCTGCCATCCGAAGGAGAGCACCGCTTCCAGACGGCTTTTCTCAGTGTCCAACAGAGCCACCTCCACCGCTTCCTTGCCTTCCTCCAGCTCAAGCTTCGCCTCTTTGCCGAGGGCTACAGCAATCCAGCTGCGAATCCCGCGAATGGTATTGTACTTGATCTGGTAGCCATCCGTTACCGCACGGCGGTACTCCTCCGGCTGCTCCGCAGCGAAAGCTGCCAATTGCTGATAGTCAAAATGGAATTCACTCTCGTCCACCGGCAGCTCTCCACCGGAGGTTATTCCGAGCAGTTGCCCGCTCTCCCAACCCAAGGACCGCAGCGATTCCAGCAGCAGCGCATCCCATTGCGATAATTTAACTTTGCCCGATGTTTCTGTCATTGTATGACCTCCCTCCAGTAATAACACCATTAACTCAGCCTATCCTTATTTCAAATCATAGCACAGCTGCCCTTTATTCCGCGAAGTCGTAGGCCACAAAGTGGCCTGGGCTCACTTCCTGCAGCTTGACGGCTTCACCCTCGCCGCGCGAGACAGAGAAGCCGTCCAGATGAATTCTCTGATTCACCTTCATTGGGTCAGTCTCCAGAATGGAAGACAGCAACGCTTTGGTATACGGATGAATTGGGTTGTCGTACAGCTCATCGCTCTCCGCAACCTCGACAAGGCGTCCGCCGTACATGACGCCGATCCGGTCGGAAATATGCCGGACCATCGACAGATCATGGGCGATGAAGAGATACGTCAGTCCGAATTCGGACTGCAAATCCTCCAGCATATTGACGACTTGAGCTTGGACGGAGACGTCGAGCGCCGAAATCGGCTCGTCACAGACGACAAATTCAGGGCGCACGGAAAGCGCTCTGGCGATGGAAATCCGCTGGCGCTGGCCGCCGCTGAACTCATGAGGGAAGCGGTACAAATGATCTCTCTTGAGTCCTACCTTCTCCAGCAGCGAGGCCACCGCTTCTTTGCGTTCTTCACCTTGGTGCACGCCATGGATTTTCATCGGCTCGCTGATCAGCTCCAGCACATTCAGACTGGGATTCAACGAGGAATACGGATCCTGAAAGATCGACTGAATCCGTCTGCGGAAAGGCTTTAGCTGCTTCTCGCTAAGAGAGCCGAGCGACTGGCCGTCAAATGACACCCCGCCGCCTGTATAATCATATAGCCGGAGCAGGCAGCGTCCTACCGTCGACTTTCCGCTGCCCGATTCTCCGACCAGTCCGAAGGTTTCGCCCCGGCGGATTTGGAAGCTGACGCCGTCGACTGCTTTCAGCACGGCGGTGTCGCGTCCGCGCATATCTTTGCCTTTGGAGAAATGCTTCTTGAGATTGTTCACATCCACCAGCACATCGCTTTTACTCACAGGGCTTCCCCTCCTTCCGCACGAACTGCAGCAGCTTCCGGCGCGCCTTCCGCCAGCCAGCACATGGAGCGGTGGCCCGGAGACAGCTCGGTTACCGGAGGCCGCTCGCTGCAGCGGGCAAAGGCATGCGGGCAGCGTTCCATGAACGGGCAGCCCGGCGGCGGATTCAGCAGATCCGGCGGCGTGCCCTCAATTGGAATAAGCCGCTCGCGCGAGCCGCCGCCACGTTTCGGGATCGAGCGCAGCAGGCCCTGGGTATAGGGATGCTGGGGGCGGTAGAAGATATCCTGGACCGTCCCCTCTTCCATAATAAGCCCACCGTACATCACGATAACCCGGGTGCAGACCTGAGCTACCACACCGAGATCATGGGTAATCAGCGCGACAGCGGTCTCCGATCTTCCCTTCAGCTCTTTAAACAGGTCAAGAATCTGCGCCTGGATCGTTGCATCCAGCGCGGTTGTCGGCTCGTCGGCAATCAGCAGCTCCGGCTGGCAGGAGAGCGCCATGGCGATCATTACCCGCTGCCGCATTCCTCCGCTGAATTCATGCGGATACTGCTTCAGCCGCTGCTCCGGATCACGGATGCCCACTTGGCGCAGCATATCCGCCGCTTCGGCGTAAGCCGCCTCTTTATTCAATCCGCGGTGTCTGCGGATGACTTCCGTTAATTGCTGCCCGATTCGCTTGACCGGATTCAGCGAGGTCATCGGGTCCTGAAAGACCATGGCGATCCGGTTGCCGCGCAGCTTGCGCCAATGCTTCTCCGAGAGCCCGTTCAGATTCTCGCCGCGGAACTCAATATTTCCGGCGGTAATGCGGCCCGGAGGTGTAATCAAGGACATAATTGCCTTGGCCGTGACACTTTTACCACTGCCGGATTCCCCGACGATTCCCACGGTTTCACCGGCATCTATATGAAAGCTGACTCCCCGGACCGCCTGGTTCTCCCCATCGCGGGTAGAGAACGATACTTGCAAATCCTCAACAGACAGCAGCCTCTGCGTCATGATGTCTTCACTCTCCTATCTCCGGATCAGCTTTGGTTCAAAGCCGACCCGCAAAATATCACCCAGCACATTAAAGCTCAGTACGGTTAACAAAATCATCAGCCCGGGAAACAACGCCAAGTAAGGCGCCTGGGCAATATAGCCCTGCGCGCTGTTCAGCATGCTGCCCCAGGTGGCATGCGGCGGCTGTACGCCGAAGCCGAGAAAGCTCAGCGAGGATTCCATCATAATGGCCGAAGCAATGTTGTTCGTTGCTCCTACAATAATGACCGGCACCAGGCCGGGAAGAATATGCCGCCAGATAATGCCTGTGGCGCTTTGTCCCGACGCCTTGGCGTACAGCACATATTCGCGTTCCTTGATCGTCATCGCCTCCGCACGGATAACCCGGGCTACATTCATCCACATCAGGAGCGCAATAATGATGATAATATTGCTGACGCTTGGTTTCAGAAACACGCTGAGCAGCAGCAGAATCAGGAAGGAAGGAATCGACATGATAACATCCAGCATACGCATCAGGAGATTATCCAGCCAGCCGCCGAAATAGCCGCTGATTACGCCCACTGTTACCCCAATGACGGTTGCCACAATCATCGAGGCGAAGCCGACCAGCAGGGACACGCGGCCGCCGTACAACGCTCTGGCCAGATAATCCCGGCCATAATCATCCGTTCCAAACCAATGGGCGGCCCCCGGCGGAGTTAGTCTCGCCATCGCATCCATTGCATTGGGATCATAGCCGGACAGGAAGGCGAAAATGGCTCCAAGGGTAAATACAATCAATATTACGAGAGCGGCGACACCCAGACCGTTCGTAAACAGCTCCGATTTTAGATTTTTCCATTTACTGCGATTCATGAGGTCACCCCTTTAATTTAATTCTCGGATCAACGAAGCTGTAGAGAATATCCGCCACCAGATTGCCGATAATCAGCATCAGGGAAGAGAATAGCGTGATCCCCATAATGACCGGGTAATCCATTCCCTTGACTGCCGTCATTCCCAGCGACCCGATGCCCGGCCAGGAAAATACCGTCTCCGTCACGATGGCCCCTGCCACCAGATCGCCCATGGACATGCCAAGCAGCGTAATTACAGGCAACAGCACATGCTTCATGACATGACGGAACAGTATCGTCGACTTCTTCGAGCCAAAAGCATACTGAATCTGCACATATTCCTCTTTCAGCTGACCGATAGTGCTGGAGCGGATGTAGCGCACGTACGTGGCGAGAAAACCAAAAGCCAGAACAGAGCAGGGCAAAATCCCGTGCTTCAGCACATCAACCGCCGATTCCACACCAATCGTACGCATCCCCATACTCGGCAGCAGATGCAGTTTAATGGCAAATAAGTACATTAGCAAAATGGCCAGCCAGAATAATGGCACCGAAATCCCGATGTAGGAGATAAAATTAATCAGCTTGTCGGCCCAGCGGTTGCGGTTCGCACCGGCAATCAGGCCAAGGGGAATCGCCAGCAGCACCGCAAGCAGGATCGCACTGCCCATCAGTCCGGCTGTCGCCGGCAAACGGTCCAGAATTTGATCCAATACCGGCTGATGGTTGACCAGGGAATACCCGAAGTCGCCCTGGGCGATTTCTTTGATCCAGATAAAATATTGAATATACGCCGGCTTATCCAGCCCCAGGTTATGGCGGATGCGCTCGATATCATCGGCATGCATATTCGGTGTTACAAAGGACAGCACCGGATCTCCCGGAGCCAGCTTGATCATCGTAAAGCAGACAACCGACACGAAGAACAACATCGGGATCGTTTGCAGCAGTCTACGAAAAATGAGTTGTCTCATACGCATATTCTCCCAGCTCTTGATCAGCAAAAAATAAGCTGGATGTCCAGCTTATTTTTTGCCGTACTTATTTTTCGCTGCGCTTTATTTCAAATAGATTTTGGACAAATCTTCGAAAATAACGACAGGCTTCAGAACAGCTTCTTCAATTCCGCCATAGGCGTTGGACACGGCTACAACAGTTTTAGTATAAGCGATTGGGTAGATCGGCGCATCTTCAGCAACAATTTGCTGTGCTTTCTTGTAGATCTCGCCGCGTTTGGCTGTGTCAGCCTCGCCGGCTCCATCCTTCAGCAACTGGTCAACCTCTGGATTCGCATAATGCGAGTAGTTGGAGGAAGCGCCCGAAGTGAACAGGATGCGGTAAGCATCGGGATCATATCCCATGATATATCCGGTCAATGCCAGCTCGTAGTCCTTAGCCTTCAGGTCAATAAACTTCTGCACCCAGGCTGAGGAATCCATATTCTGCAATTCAACCTCTACGCCGACCGCTTTTAGCTTCTGCTGTACATACAGGGAGATGGCTTCCTGTGTCTTGTTGCCGCTTTGCACAATATATCTCAGCTTGAGGTTGCTGACCCCAGCCGCCTCCAGCAGTTCCTTTGCTTTGGCGACATCATTGTCATACGTAGTCACGTCATTGGTGAAGTATAGCGCGTCCGGAGTCAGGAATGACTTCGCCGGATCGGCATATTCACTGGAAGTGTATGCCGTTTGAATCAGTTCATCACGGCTAAGCGCCAGGGACAGAGCTTGACGTACTTCTTTTTTAGCCAGAACACCTGTGTCGCTGTTGGCATTGAACATCAGATAAGCCAGGCGGCCTTCACTGTAAGGCAGGATCTGAAAATTATTTGTAGCCTGGATAGTCGCTACATCCTTTGGATCCAGGTACTGCACGTTGATCTCGCCATTCTGCAGGGCAAGGTTGGCAGCGTTCGTATCCTTGGCAATCCGGTAAGTTACGGAATCCAGGTGCGGCTTACCGCCGAAATAGTTATCAAATCTTTCCAGTGTAAGATACTCACCGGCTTTATACTCTTTAAACTTGAATGGGCCCGAACCTACAGGAGAGGCGTTTTTGGTGCTTTTCTCCAGATCGGTTTCATTCTCAAAGATATGCTTTGGAATCGGGAACACCTGCACCAGTGCAGCTTCGAAAGCCGGGCTGACTTGTGGCAGCTGGAATTCTACAGTCACATCATCCACCTTCACCGCTTTGACCGGCTTGTCGCCGATAACAAAGCTGGCTCTGAGGAAGCTGTTCTGTGCCTCATCCAAAATGCTGTCAATGGTAAACACTACGTCGTCCGCTGTCAGCTTCTCTCCGTCATGCCAGGTGAGCCCGCTTTTCAGCTTCAGTGTATAAGTAAGATTATCGGCCGAAGGCGTAAGGCTGTCCGCCAGATAAAATGTTTTCTCTCCGTTATTAACCTGGAACAACGGGGCATACAGCGCCTGGTCAATCGTCAGGCTGACCCGGTCACCTGCATAGTTCGGATTAAGCACTACCGGATCGGAAGCCACCCCGATAATCAGGTTCCCGCCGTCTTTGGGTTCACCTGCCGCAGGCTGCTGCGAGGCGTCCGGTGACTGGCTTGCATTTGTTGATGCTGCGTTATTCCCCCCGGAGCACGCACTGATCATAACCGTTAACAATATTAGAACAATAACCCCTGATAATCCTCTACGCATTTGTTTCTCCTCCATGTCTATGAGCAACTTCATTACTTCTTTTATGAATTATATATCGGAATACTCGGAATTACAATGGATGCAATTTCACAATAATGGGAGTTCGAGGGAATCGCCTATAAAGACGGGTAGGGCGTCTAACGATTCCACACCTTAACCTCTGACATGACGTCCCCGCGCTTCAAGGCGTCCACATGCTCCATTCCTGCCGTGACTCTTCCGAACACCGTATGCCAGCGATCTAAATAATCAAACGTATCATAGCAGATAAAAAACTGGCAGCTGCCGGTATTAGGTCCGAAATGAGCCATCGACAAGGCGCCGCGCACATGCTTGTGGGGATTATTCTGCGTTTCACAGGGGATTTTATCGGTGCCTCCACGCCCTGTGCCTTCGGGACACCCGCCCTGAGCTACGAACCCGCGGACTACACGCTGAAAAGTCAGGCCGTTATAAAAGCCGCTGTTCGCCAGCTTTTCAAAATTGGCTACGGTACCCGGGGCTTCCTGCTCATGAAGCTCAAGCTCAATAAATTGTCCTTGCTCCAGCCTGATGGATGCCTGCTTCATGATCTCCCCTCCGGCTCTTCATTTCTATAAGGGCCGCCAATATGGGCAACCGTCTTGGCAGTTTCCTGCGGCGCATAGATCTCCTGTACATCCTCATCCCGCAGCGGCCGGTAGTTCCCCTCCGCATCATGCCAGAACACCTCGGCACGAGGATTCATTGCCAGCAGCAGATTGATCAGCTGTTGTACTTTCAGCGGTGATTTATCCATAGCGATAGTGCCACTCCTCCCGTCAGCCTGCCGACTGCCCGTTGCAGTCTTTAAGCGGTATTGTACAACAGGCTGTCCCCAGACACCAATCCATAAATTCCCACCCCCTATAAAAAATAAGGCTTAGTCTAGTACCTCTCTAAATATATTGAATACATATAATCTAAATCATCTATTTGTAAATCCAAGGGGATGTTCTATTAATGATGACCCTGTACTGGAATGGAAAGCTATGAGCGGACCCCAGACACGCGTACTGCTCGGCAGCCCGATCCACCAAAAACCGCTGATCCTGCACCAATTTCTAAAATCACTGCTGCGCCTGCAGCTTGAAGGTGTTGAGCTGGATTTCTACTTCATTGATGACAATGAGGATGAAGCGTCCAGTTCGCTGCTGCAGGAATTCTCCAAAAGCGCCAATAATGTATTCCTGCAGTCCTCCGGCTTCCGCGATACCTATGTCCGGGATGATCATACCCATTTTTGGAATTCGGGCCTGGTCTGGAAGGTAGCTGGCTTCAAGAACCTGATGATCCGGCGGGCTGAAGCCTTCGGCTATGACTATCTGTTCCTGATCGATTCGGATTTAATCTTGCATCCAGACACGTTACTCCACCTGATCCAGACGCAAAAAGATATTATCTCGGAGGTCTTCTGGACGCAATGGCAGCCGAACACGATGCTGCAGCCGCAGGTCTGGATGCATGACGAGTACAACCAGTGGGAGGCACTTCCGGGGGAGAAGCTTACCCACGAGGAGATCAACCACAGATTTCACGCCTTTCTGGCCAAGCTGCAGCAGCCGGGAATCTATGAGGTTGGCGGCCTTGGCGCCTGCACGCTGATCAGCCGCCGGGCTATCGAGTCCGGGGTAAGCTATGATGTGATCCGGAATATCTCCTACTGGGGCGAAGACCGCCATTTCTGCATCCGGGCCGCCGCTCTGGGCATTCCGCTATATGTCGACACCCACTATCCTGCGCTGCATCTCTACAGGGACAGCGACCTTAGCAAGGTGGAGGATTATATCCGGCTGACGTCACCCGCTCCGGAAGCAGCTGTAGGCGGGACTGATAACGGGACAGATACAGCCGATACGCTGGGAACGATGGGAGGCGCACAAGCTGCCGCTGCACCGGGAGGCGTACAAGAAGCGGAGGCAGTTCCGGGAGTGGTAGAAGAAACGGAGGGTTCTGCGGCACCCGGGGATGTACAACAAACGGAGCCTTCTGCGACACCCGGAGATGTACAACAAACGGAGCCTTCTGCGGCACCCGGAGATGTACAACAAACGGAGCCTTCTGCGGCACCCGGAGATGTACAACAAACGGTGGCGGAGGCTGGCCAAGCTGCAAAAGCCGAGCCGGAAGCGGGATCCGGGGAAACGTTGGTTCATCAGGATTCACCGCAGCACTCTGCTCCGTGGACAGCGGCTGAGGCGAAGGTACGCCTGAGCAAAGACCTGCCGGCACTGCCGGGAGATGAACCCGCTGAGGCAGCGAATCGTACCGCCAATGCCGTCCCGTCGGCGTCTGCTGCCACTGCTTCTCCGGCTGCCAGACGACCAAAGCTGACTCTGACGATGGTCGTCAAAAATGAGAGCCAGCGCTTCCTGCGGCAGATTCTGCAGGAGCATCGCAAGTATATCGACGAAGCCGTCATTATTGACGATGGCAGCACGGATAACACGGCCGATATTTGCCGGGAAGCCCTCCAGGGCATTCCACTCTTTCTTATACACAACACTGTCTCCAAGTTCAGCAATGAGGCGGAGCTGCGCAAGCAGCAGTGGGATGAGGTTGTTAAGAGTGGGCCGGAATGGATCCTGAGCCTGGATGCAGATGAGATTTTTGAGGAAAGGTTTGCCGGGGACATCGACGCCCTGCTGCGGGAGGATGCTTGCGACCTGTTCTGCTTCCGGCTCTATGATTTCTGGGATGATCATCACTACCGTGAAGACAGGTATTGGCGTTCCCACCACAGCTATCGGCCGTTTCTGCTCCGCTACCGCGAGGGTTTCCCCTATATCTGGAATGAATCGCCGCAGCATTGCGGACGGCTGCCGGAGAATATTTTTGAGCTGCCCCATCAATTAAGCAATTTGCGGCTAAAGCATCTCGGCTGGTCCCGGCCAGAATTCAGGCTGGATAAATATTTGCGCTATATGCTGCTTGATCCGGATGGAATATACGGTTGGAAAGAGCAATATGCCTCCATTCTGGAGCAACACCCCAACTTGGTTCCTTGGATAGAGTGAGTGGTAGTATACTGGACCCTATGCGGTTTTTCATGCAAACTTTACTGCACACATCAACTAAACGAAACTATATTCTGCAGCTGCTGACCGTGTTCGTCAGCTTTCTGATCTGCGGCTGTACGAAATACAGCTTGGTACGCTTTTATCGCTAAATTCGCTGGGTTACCTGCTGGCCTGCTCCCTCACCGCTCTATTGATCCGCCGTATCGGCATTAAGGCTGTAAGTTTGATTTACCCTCGCCTCGATGGCCGTTTCGGGCATATTCATCTTCCTCCCGCACTGCTATCCGGCGCTTTCCAGCTCCTTCTTCCTGATATAATATACATCGACAACGGGATGCTGGAAATTGGTCTAGCTGTGCTGGGAGCGTGAATCTTCGTGAAGAATACGGACACAATGATGAATCTGTCCCATTTCTTTTACGGCCTCAGCTCAACAGTAGCACCTGATTGCTCTACCGCCATTTGAAGAAACGCGATCAACTGCTCTAGGGCCGCTGTTGCCCTCAGTTTTCTTGAGTAAAGAGCATTTTTAGTTGAAAGCTTCACCATTATCCTACACCGTTTCAATAGCACAAAAAGAGTGTCCCTCAGCCATTGCTGGTGGACGCTCGTTTTGTGCCGGACTTGGACAATTTGATGCAGCAGAAGCAGTAGATAGCAGTAGATAGCAGTAGATAGCAGTAAATAGCAGCAGATAGCAGTAGATAGCAGTAGATAGCAGTAGATACCCTTAGTCTGCTCCAGTTTTTGCTTCATCAAATGCAATAAATGGATGCCTGCCGTAATCAGATTGATTGCAGAATTGCGGAGTACAGAATTTCAATTCCAGATCTATAGCTGTATTTCGTGCAACTATTCCCAGCCAAAAAGGCCAAAAGCGGGTTATAGTTGCAGTTCCTGCAATTAAAAAACCGTCACAAGGCTGAATGGGCGGGAAATCAAAAAAATAGCTGCACGAAATACAATTAAACCTCCACCGCTTGGATAACGGGTCGATTTAGTTGTACGAAGTGCAGCTATCTGCTGATCAGACCGGAAGAACTGCCTTGGCGGCCAATTCCAGCCAAGGCAGGGCATCAAATAGTCTGAACTGAGCGGTGCGCGATGTGGAACGCAGAGTACCAGCGCCCTGCTTCGCTGCGCGGAGTGCGGCACTAGTAATGTTACGCAGCACAGAGTGCGCACCAGCAGTGTTACGCAGCACAGAGTGCGGCACCAGTAGTGTTACGCAGCACAGAGTGCCTCGTATCGCGAGTTTCTTCGTGGCGCGGAACACAAGCGAACCACAAGCCGCTTAGCAGCTCAGAACGCAGCGCATCAATGCCGGCTGCTCCCTGCCCGACACGACTTGTCTGCCAGCTTCTCACACCGTGCTTATTTCTCCGCCGGCTCCGGCTTAGCAATGGAAACTTCCAGCTCACCGCCCGCATGGTGAACCTCCAGGACAGATCCCTCCGGCGCCTCCCCGGCAATGAGGGCGCGCGCAACAGGTGTCTCCAGACTGCGCTGGATGAACCGCTTGAGCGGTCTTGCTCCGTACACCGGATCAAACCCCTCCTTGGCGATGAACCGCACCGCCGCCTCGCTTAGCTTAAGGCCAACCCCCCGGTCGCTCAGACGCAGACGCAAGCCGTCGACCAGCTTGACAACGATCTGCTCAATTTCAGCCAATGTCAGCGGCTTGAACATTACGATATCGTCGACCCGGTTCAGGAACTCGGGACGGAAATGCCCGCTCAGTTCCTTCATGACTCTGTCCTTGACCGCCTTCGTCAGCTCCCCGTTATCATCGGTACCCTGGATCAGATGCGGCGAGCCGATATTCGAGGTCATAATGATAATCGAGTTTTTGAAGTCGACGATCCGGCCCTGTGAGTCGGTCAGCCGCCCGTCATCCAGCAGCTGCAGAAGAATGTTGAACACATCGGGATGGGCCTTCTCCACCTCGTCCAGAAGGACAACGGTGTAGGGCTGACGGCGCACCGCTTCGGTAAGCTGGCCGCCTTCCTCATAGCCGACATACCCCGGAGGCGCACCGACAAGGCGTGAGACGCTGTGCTTCTCCATATACTCCGACATATCAATACGGATCATGCCGTCTTCACGGTCGAACAGCGATACGGCCAGCGCCTTTGCCAGCTCGGTTTTGCCAACACCGGTCGGCCCGAGGAACAGGAAGGAGCCGATGGGCCGGTTTGGGTCTTTGATGCCTGCCCTGGCCCGGAGTACGGCATCCGCCACCAGCCGGACCGCCTCCTCCTGCCCGACAACCCGCTCATGCAGCGTATCCTCCAGCCGCAGCAGCTTATCCCGCTCGCCTTCGACCAGTCTGCTCACGGGAACTCCTGTCCAGCGAGAGACGATATCCGCGATTTCTTCCTCTGTCACAGCCTCGCGCAGCAGCCGGGTCTCCTGATCTTGCTGCGCCGCTTCCTCCGCAGCCTTCACCTGCCGCTCCAGATCCGGGATGATGCCGTAGCTCAGCTCCGCCGATTTGTTGAGGTCGTAGATTTCCTGCGCATCCACCAGGTCCTTGCGCGCCTGCTCCAATTTTTTCTTCAGCTCACGGATGCCTTGAATAGCTGACTTTTCCTTTTCCCAGCGCGCCGTCATCCCAAGATGCTTCTCCTTAAGGTCGGCCAATTCACGCTGCAAGGATTCCAGCCTGCGTTTGCTGGCGTCATCAGTTTCTTTCTTCAGCGCAGCTTCTTCAATCTCCATCTGCATCAGGCGGCGGGTCACCTCATCCATTTCTCCCGGCATGGAGTCGATCTCCGTGCGGATCATTGCACAGGCCTCATCTACCAGATCAATCGCCTTATCCGGGAGGAACCGGTCCGTGATATAGCGGTTCGACAGCACGCCCGCTGCTACAAGTGCGCTGTCATGGATTTTGACCCCGTGATGCACCTCAAAGCGGTCCTTCAGCCCGCGCAGAATGGAGATCGTGTCCTCTACATCCGGCTCGCTGACCAGCACCTGCTGGAAACGGCGCTCCAGCGCCGGGTCCTTCTCAATATACTTGCGGTACTCATCCAGCGTCGTCGCCCCGATACAGTGCAGCTCGCCTCGGGCCAGCATCGGCTTCAGCATGTTCCCGGCGTCCATCGCTCCTTCGGTTTTGCCTGCACCGACAATCGTATGCAGCTCATCAATGAAGAGAATGATCCGCCCGTTGCTCTCGCGTATCTCCTTCAGAACCGCCTGCAGCCGCTCCTCGAATTCCCCGCGGTATTTGGCTCCGGCGACCAGTGCACTCATATCGAGCGAAAAAATCGTCTTGTCCTTCAGTCCCTCCGGCACATCCTTACGGACGATCCGGTGAGCCAGCCCTTCGACGATGGCCGTCTTCCCTACGCCCGGCTCCCCGATCAGCACCGGGTTGTTTTTGGTTTTGCGGGAAAGGATGCGGATGACCCGGCGAATCTCCCCGTCACGTCCAATAACGGGATCAATCTTGCCGGCCCGCACTTCGGCCACCAGATCACGGCCGTATTTCTCCAACACCTCGTAGGTGGCTTCCGGCTCCCGGCTCGTCACCCGCTGGTGCCCGCGGATATCTGCAAGCACAGCCAGCAGCTTGTCGCGTGTAATCCCCCGGCTGGCAAACAGTTCGCGCAGCTCGCGGTTTTCGCTGCCGGAAACAGACACCATGGCCAGTACGGCATGCTCTACAGCAACGAACTCATCCTGCATCCCTGCCGCTTCCTTCTCAGCCTGCTCCAGTACGGCAATCAGCGATGGCGAAGCATACCGCCGCATCGTGCCGGCACCCGATCCGCTGACACTGGGCTTCCGCTGAAGCAGCTCATCCGTACCCTGCAGCAGCTCGGCAGCGGGAATGTTCATCTTCTGCAGCAGCCGCGGCAGCAGTCCATCCTGCTGCTGGAGCAGCGCCTTAAGCAGGTGCAGGTTACCGATCTCCTGATGTCCGCCCGAACCCGCCAGCGATTGTGCGGCTGCAACGGCTTCCTGCAGTTTTTGTGTTAGTTTGTTGAAGTCCATCTCCTTCATCACCTTTCCCTTTCTTCATCGCTCCTATATCTAATTACCCTCTGGCGGCTGTGCGCCGCTGCGCTCTGGAGCCTTGGCGTTTGGCTCCGGCCTGAAAGCTTGCACCCTCGGCCAGACGGCGGTAAATGTTCTTCTCCGCTTCCGTAGTTCCGGGCGGGATGACAATCTCAATCGCGAACAGGATGTCACCGTTTGTGCCGTTCGGGCGTTTCAGCCCCTTGCCCGGAATCCGCAGCGTTTTCCCGCCCGTGATCCCGGCGGGGATCTTCAATTTGACACTGCTGCCATCGGGCAGCGCCACCTTGGCTTCTCCGCCCAGCACGGCTTGCCATGGGGCAATTTCTACCGTCCCATACAGATCGCCGCCTTCGGGCTCGTAAATCTCATGCGGCAGGATATGCAGCGTAATCAGCACGTCTCCACCCTGCACAGCAGCATTCCCGCCGCCGGGAATCCGCAGGACCGTGCCTTCGGGTGACCGCGCCGGGATGCTCAAGTTCACGTCTTTGCCAACGACCTGCACCCTTACTTTCCCGCCCTTATAAGCCTGCTCCAGCGTAATCTCCAGCTGAGCCTGCATGGTGCCCTGCGCTTGACCCCACGGTCCTCCCCCGCCTTGCCGCACACCGCCGCTGCCGGAGAAGAAATCAAATCCGGCCCGGTCCGCCGCACCACGGCTGCCGAAGAACATTCCGAACAAATCCTCTTCGGAAATACCGCCGCTCCCGGAACCCGAATGCTGCGTGCTGCCCGTATTTGCGCCGCCAAATCCGTAGCGGAGCTCTTCATCGTAGGCTTTGCGCTTTTCCTCGTTGCCCAGCACCTCGTATGCTTCTGCCGCTTCCTTGAATTTCATATCCGCTCCAGGAGATTTATTAACATCAGGATGCCACTTTTTGGCGAGCTTTTGATAGGCTTTTTTAATCTCCTGCCTGGAAGCCTGCTTGCCTACCCCCAAGGCCTCGTAATAGTTTTTTGCCGCCAATCTAACCTCTTCCTTTCTGCTGGCTGCACCCATCCTCCGGCGCTTTCCGCTTGTATTCTTAAATATACTCTTCCCGTCCCATCAACTGGTAATTCGTCAGCCGGATCATCCCTGTGCTGCAGCTTTACCTTGTCTCTTCTGCTGCCCACAGGGGATATACTCTCAGAAAAGACGCACCATAGCCGGAAATCCCACTACAATGCGCCTTCTATGGTTACTGCTATATGAAAAGCCCGGTGAAGCCGCTGCAACTGCAGGGATCAGAGGGGGCATGCGGCATAGGCCGCTCTGCCCGGGACCCCTTTTACACAGCTCATTCCTCCAGGCTTGAAAGTCTCACTTCACCTTCCATCCGAGTGCGGGACTCTCCGCTTCCCCCGGATGTTATAGCCTTGGAATATGTTACTGAAGCTGTTCCCCGGATGAACCATTATCCTGGATCTCAATGCGTTTGCCCTGAGATTTCTGCTGCTTCGGTACTTCCAGCGACAGCATGCCGTCTTTCAGGGAAGCCCGGATTTCATCTTCGGCAATATCCTGCACATAGAAGCGGCGCACATACTCCCCGTAGCGGCGTTCCCTGCGCACTACCTGATGCTCTTCGTTCTCTTGAGCATTCTCTTCCTTGCGTACCGCTTTGATCGTCAAATAAGGACGGGTGTAATCAATGTCGATTTCCTCTTTTTTGAAGCCGGGAAGCTCGGCCTCGATCAGATAGGCCTGACCGCTCTCCCGGATATCCGTCCGGAAGGACTGGGCAGCACCGGTCATGGGAGCAAAAAACTCATCATTAAACACTTCGTTTAAAGACTTAGCCAGCACACCAAACACATCATCTCTGCGTTTTCCAAAAGGCACCAAATCAAACATGATCCATTCTCCTCTCAATGTCTTGAATTTTGAACTCAATTTTGACTTTGACTTTATTTGACCTTATGGCTTCATTATAGTCCCGCTCCCGCTGGATGACAAAACCGGAATAAGCCGAAAATCCGGCAAATCCCGGCGTTTCGGCTTATTTTATATTACAAATTTTAGCTTTTTTAACGATTTGACCTTGTTTGACCTTTATCGTAAATAACGCTCCCGGTACTCCTGCTCCAGCATGCCCATCTTGATCACATCATGGTATTCATGGTTATAAAAAAGCGCCTCCCGCTGTACGCCCTCCCTGACAAAACCGATGCTCTCATATACATGTACAGCACGGCTGTTGTAGCTAAAGACCTCCAGTTCGATCCGGTGCAAATTCAGAATCCCGAAGCCGTAATCCAGCATGAGCAGCAGAGACTCCCGGCCGAAACCCTGCCCCTGATGTTTCCCCTCGCCGATGGCGATCCGCAGATTCGCAATCCGGTTGTTCCGGTCGATATCCTGAATCGCAATGTCACCGATCACCTCGTCATTCTCCTGAAGGGCAATCAGCAGAAGCACTGCGCTGTCATCCCCGGCTTTTCGTTCAATATACCCCTCGATCTGTTCCTTGTTGATATGCTTCTGGGTGCCTGTGAGGTAGCGGGTCTCCTTATCGTAGAACATGTGGTAGTACAGTTCGGCATCTTCCCCGTTAAGCGGACGCAGATACACTTTATCTCCATTTAATAGCCCGGACTGCTTGTTCATTACGGCCAACTCCTGTCTCTTAGTGTAGCTCTATGATATTGCAAGACTGTATACTATAAAATAGACAAAATCATTCAATTTCAAAGGACAGATGGAGAGGATAATATGCTGCTTGTCCCCGCTCTCAGCGAGAACCGTGAAGTTCCCTACTATATTCAGCTATATCATTATTTCAAAAAAGAGATCATCAGCGGCTCCTTGCCGGCCGGTACCCGTCTGCCTTCAATCCGTGTGTTCGCCGCCCAGCTTAGCCTTAGCGCTACACCGGTCGAGCTTGCTTACCAGCAGCTGCTGTCCGAGGGCTTCATCGCAAGCAAGCCGCGCAGCGGCTATTATGTTCAGCCTATGCATATGTTCAGCGGGCTGACAGCCGCTGCAGGCGCTCCACCGCTTCCCAGCCGCCCGATAACAGCCCGTGACTCCCGGCCGTATGCTTATGATTTCCATATGTCGAAAAATGACTTTTCCCTATTTCCCCACAAAATATGGCGCAGCCTCTATCAGGAACAGCTCGCCAACCCTGATCTGCTGCAATATGGCGATCCGCAGGGTGAGCCTGCCCTCCGCGAGAGCATCGCCGCTCATTTGCGGCAATTCCGCGGACTTCGCTGTACGGCGGAGCAGGTTGTAATCGGCGGGGATCAATATACGCTATGTTCTCTGCTCTGCCTCATACTGCAGGGCAGCAGCAAACGGCTCGGCATTGAAGATCCGGGCTATCATCTGCTGCCGGCAGCATTCCGCAGACACGGATTTAAGATGATTCCCATTCCTTTACAGGAAGACGGAATAGATGTGGAGAAGCTCTATACCAGCAAGGCCAGCAGCGTGTATATCTCGCCTTCCCACCAGTTCCCCAGAGGCATGACCCTGCCGATCGCCAAACGCCACGCCTTGCTGGACTGGGCCCGGTCAACGGACAGCATAATCATTGAAGACGACTACGACGGTGAGTTCCGCTATCACGGAAGGCCGATTCCCGCACTGCAGGGACTACTGGAAGACAGCCCCGTAATCTACATGTGCAGCTTCGCGCAGTCAGTAGCCCCTGCCCTTAGCATTCACTACATGGTTCTGCCGAAGGCACTGCTGCTGCTGTATCACCATCTGGCGAGGGAGCTGTACCTGGAGCATTCAGCCTCCCGGCTGAATCAGATCGCGATGCATTATTTTATGGAAAGAGGACATTTCGAGAAGCATCTGCGGAGAATGCGGCTGCTCTACCAGAAAAAACATGACCTTCTCCTCCGCTCCATTCAGCGCTATTTCGGAGACCGGGCAGCCGTAAGCGGAAGGGACGCCGGATTTCACATTCTGCTTACACTGAAATCCGGCGGCAGTGCACGGCAGCTTGCGGCTGTGGCAGAAAAGGCCGGCATTCGGGTTACCCCGATGTCTTATACCTGGTGGGAGCAGCCCGAAAACGATGACCCTGAGTTTATCCTTGGATTCGGGGGCATCCCTGAAGACCTGATCGAAGAGGGGATCCGCCGCCTGGCTGAGGTATGGCTCCCCTTGATTTAACGAAGTAATTCAGCAGACCATTCAGGAAGGTGAATCCCAATGACCCTCAATCATTACCTTGGCTCGGACAGACCGCTGCCGACCGGAAGCTTCGGATATGTATACACGTATCAGAAATATTCCGACATTCCGAAGTCGGACGATAAACATGCGCTTCACAACATTATGGATTTATCCCATCTGAACGATACCCTTGTTCAAGTGTTCGAAACGGATCTGGATGCGTCAGGACTGGACATCGGGGAAGTAAGCTCAATGCCCTGGAGGCATGAGCTGCCCATATCCAAGCCATACGTTTATGGATTTAATGGTTCTTTCACTCTCAGCAAGGAGATGAAGACGCAGAATCCGCAGGGTTATGCCTGCAGTCTGAAATCCATCCGGCTGCTGCTCTCCCATATGAATGAACATTTGGCCGCAGGCGAATCTATGGAGATCTATACCTGTTGGGACAGTGATTTCCCAAAGACCATCAACCCGGATCTAAACTGGACCCTTCATCTGCCGGACTTCGAGCCGGAAGGCCCCTTTAACCTGGTGGATAAGCAATTCATCCGCGTGACCAAATAACGAAGTTATCACCCGGCCCGCTCGGGCCGGGGGTTCGTGTACGTTATTTCCTGTCAGCTGTATTTCTCCAGCATTTCGGCAAGCATACCCTTTAGTTCCCCCACCAGCTCCGGCGGTCCGTGGACCGTTGCCCCGTTTCCAAGCCCCATAACAAATCTGGCAAAAAAGCGCAGATCGCTTCCAGGTACCTGGCCTTTCAGCCATCCGGTTCCATCTTCACGCCTATGCAGCAGGGATGCCGACCACAGCTCGGCCTCACAGCTCTGGACCCCTGCTTTCCCAAGCTCTACGTGAAGTTCGACCCGTTCCTCTTCAGGTACCTGCTCCATGGCGCTGTAAATTTCCTTATTTCCCAGGTGGATATGCCGCAAATCCAGCGGCGCTAACCCCGAATGGTCATAGTCTGCCGAATAGATCCGGTCGCAGCGGAACACGCGGATATCCCCGCGCACAAAACAATAAGCCGGGCAGTACCATAAGCCGTTGCTGGCATAAATGCCGATAGGCTGTATCGCTCTGCACGACTGCTGCCCTTTGGATTCATAGTCGATCCGCAGTACTTTCTGATCGGTAGCCGCCTCCAGCAGAATCGGCAAATAAGGAAACTCTGCCTGCCTTGACGGGGTCACGAAATCAATCCGGTTCTTCATCTCATCAATCCGGTCGCGGACATCGCCGGACATATAATTATAAAATTTGTGCAATGCTGATAGGGACTCTCCCTTAAAGGGCAGATACTGATAGTGGCGCAAGGCATGGCTGGCAAAAAAAATCGCCACCGCCTCCGCTTCCGTAAAAGCAATCGGCGGAAGAATCCGTTCGTTCAGCACCTGATACCCCCCGTGGGGGCCTACTTCGGAATACAGCGGCACCCCAAGCTCGCCAAGCTCCTGTAAATCCCTCAGAATCGTCCGTGTAGAGACCCCGAATTCGTCGGCCAGCTCCCTGACGGTAAATTTCCGCCTGCGGTTGACGGTCATCATCAGGTCCAGCAGTCTTTTCGATTTGGACATACGCCAGCCTCCATTCAGATGATTTGAAATTGGCTTCATTTACTTTTCTATTCATGACAATACTTGTCACTATTATAGACTAGAATGAAATCAAAGCCCAGCCGCAACGGGCAAATACAGCTTGAAGGAGTGAATTAGAAATGAGTATTCAATTAAATCCTTTTATCCTGCTTGACGGTACGGCAGAGGAAGCCATTGCTTTTTATCAGGACACTCTGGGAGCAAAACTTCAGTTTAAGCAAACCGTGGGACAAGGCCCGCAGAATCCGGATTCACCATTGTCGGACGAAGAAAAAGCGCGTATCGCCCATTCTGTCCTGAGTGTGGGAGACACGGATATTTTTGTGGCCGATCTTGACATCGGACAGGTGCTGCAAACAGGCAACGGCATCAACATCTGTCTTTCGACGGAGGACGCCGGGGAAGCGGAACGGTTATACAACACCCTTAAGGAAGGCGGGCAGGTAAACGTTAAACTCGGTCCGGTCTATTTCAGCCCAGCCTACGGCATGATCACCGACAAGTTCGGTGTAACCTTTCAAATTTTCACCAAACGACCACGGTAAAAAACAGGCCATGGCTCCTGCCCCTCCAAGGGCAGGCAGCCAAGGCCTGTATCTGTATTAAGTGCCACGATTGAAGCGGCTTGAACAAATGTTGATTTTGTTCCTTAGATTAAACTTCGGCGATAGTAACCTTCCCGGTACCGCCACCTAATGTAGATAGAACATAAATCAAGCTGTGTTGGTCCTCATTCGAAAGTCTTACGCAACCATGTGTCGGACGTAGCGGATAAGAAGGGGCACCTGTATCTGCTGGATCTCCACCATGAATCCATAGACCTGAGCGGCCATTTTGTTCTGCAATTAACGCATTGCCACTAACAGGGTCCATTATGATATATTTCGACGGGCCATATGAACGTTTATTTTTAACCGTCTGGGGCATTGGCTCTTTCGATATTGTTGCTGAATATACTCCGGTTGGTGTATGTCCGTCAGTCTGGGACCAAGGATAACCGTATTCTGAGCGGCCAAGTGCTTGTACAGGACCAAATACTAAAGCCCCGCTATCATTATACATTTTCAGTGAACCCAATTTTGTCCGGTTTGCGTTCAAGTTAACCCTAATGTGGTATCCCATTTATAAAACCTCCAATTTTTTTGAAGGATTAGCTGATGGAGTGGCAGAGGCTAATAGATAACTCCATATCATTGTGCTCTGCATCAACCGCCTTCTATTTAATAGGGAGTTAGAGGAGGAGAATTTACAACCTTGGATTACTAATTTTCTGTATCTTGCTTTCCGCTTCCTAAAGTAGTATTTGTTAATTGTTGAATAATTCTACATTTGTGAGGTGCGGAATTGAAAGTTGTCGAATTGGCTGTTGTATTAAATGATGATCCTGGAAACCGCGTTGAGTATTTTGACTTGGTTGCCTTACCTTTTGTCCCAAGAGTAGGAGAAATGCTTTTATGGAATTATAAATCTTACCTTGTGACAGATGTTTTGTATGCTTTTGAAACAAATCCGGCTGATTATAATTATGACGCTAATCCCGCTAAACAAAGCTTGGTTGCACATGATGTATGCTATAAAGTTTATTTGAAACCCTATCACTAACTAGAGCATGTCTTCAAACTGGAAGAGCTCTGGGGAAGCAAGGATTTAGTATTGAAAGTAGGGTCCCTAAAAGCCCGCAGCGGGTTCGTTTACTCGTACCGGACTCAGGGGGCGCTATGGAGAGTAAAATCCCTGTTTATTCTCTTTTGGCGGACTCAGTTGACCTTATCTGCTCTGCATTCTATCTAAAAACGGCCGCAGGGAGAAATAACTGCGCTGGAGTCCGTTGTCCTCCTGTAACAGGCTAAAAGCCTCAAATAGTTGCAACTCGGTCCGTTCGTACTCGAAGCCAAGAATACACTTTCCGGACGCACACACACGCCTTCGGAAGAAGAGCGAAGTTTTTTAAACACCGAGACATAAGCCTCCACCGAAAAAACTGCCTAGTGGCGAAACGCCTTTCTCCGCGTGTGATCAGAAAATGGTACTGTACCCATGATTCCTTAGGGCATACAGCGGCAGTTTTGGCGGGGAAGCGGTTTAAAGACATGCCCTATACAACTTTGATTATATCTGCGACATAAACTCTGAGGTGTTCTTTAAAATAGACGTTGCCTTCCTTTCGATATTGCAGCGTCTGAGCTTATTTCAGGCGCTTTTGTATGGCATGTACCGGATGTTCTGCTTGTTTTCCATATAATGATTTTTTATGTATAAAAATACCTTTAAGTGTGACATGCGTCACTTACTAGTATGGGTGAAATAAAGAACAATGATTAGACAAAGAAATTCTTATTTTGTATTTTGTGGAATAAATGGAGAGACTTTTTTTCGTTTTTTACGGAAGGATGGATCATATTGGAGTTGGATCTTAACGGGATCAATGCTGATTCATTGGTTCAGATGCTGCGGGCATCATTTACCCTTGAAAATTGGGACGGTATCCTCCAAATCGCCGATAGGCTATACAGCGAGATTAATCAATTCTACAGCATCTATCAGCGGGAGCATGCCGATGGCCAGAAGGTGTGCAACTTCGGATTAAACCGAAGCATCGTCTATTACTTCGGCTATTCTATGTGTTTGAAAGGAATCGCGCTTGAGAAGCTGGGCCGATATGACGAGGCGAGAGAGTGCATCTCGAAGTATGAGGATTTGGGATGGATTAACGGTATGAACGCCGAGGGACGGGCCGAGGTTGAATATTATTGTGAAATTGCCCTAGCTAATCTGCACGTGATCGAACTGAACGAGGGGAACACGACCGCGCTTTCGGATTACCTGGTTTTCCTGCGGCATAACAAAGAAGAAATCCTGCCAGGCATGATATACATTCTGGAGTCAGCAATCAAGCATAAGTACAACGTCGATGAGGTGCTGATCGAGTTCAAAGAGCAGATCGACTCAATGGGGGAATACTACATAACAAAAAGGAACATCCGTTATTACATAGATTACATCTACTTGAAGGCAAAATATTATTACATAAATGGAAATATATATGATTCTATAAATGCGCTTCTATGTTCTTTGGCATCATCAGTTAAGCTTAAAGATGATACAGGGTTCCGTAAGTCAGCGGTTCTCTTTGAGAAACTCCGAAATCAAACAACTTCCGGGCAACTGGACGAGTACCTCTGCTTGATGGAACAAATACAAGACTAGGGAGGATTTCAAAATGAAGAAAAAAGTGTTTACGCTCATCTTTATTGTGGTCGCTTTGGTAAGTGTTAATGCTGCTGTTGTCAGCGCGGACGCAGGATCCACCGGCACGGATAAGTTTGCAAGCGGCGGCTTCGAACCGCTGCGCCACGGGGTAGACCATTAAATAAATCAATAGCCGGACGAGCCTCTGCAAACTCTGCAGGGGCTTTTTCATGAGCTTCTAAAAAGTGTGGGGCTATCAAAGCTGGTCTTATTTCCATTGATGCATGGTTAACTGCTGGAGGATTATAAAACACTATACCTTTAGCGATAAATAAACCATTGTATAGTAAATAGCTAATATGGAGGATTAAAGTGAAAAAGAAGCAGTTAAAAAAAAAAGAACACATAGCATCTGGAAAATACAGGTGACGAATTAATTTACCTGCAGATTGATTTAGAACGTGCGCATATGGCTTGGTATAATATTCCAGTACAATGGCATAAGGGCGGTCGGCTAATCTCCCGGAAGGGAGGTGATGCCTGTGGAGGTATACCAAGCACTGACGCTGATGATTTCATTTGCGACACTGGTTGTGCTTATACTGTCTTTTCACAAAAAAAAGTAGACCGCCCCGTCCTAGGATAGCGGTCTACTACTGACCAAACTCCGTAAGCCAACCGCTCTTATAGCGGATTATACATGAGTGGGAGTCGTGTTGACGCACGGCTCCTTCTTTAATTGTATCTTAGCATATCGGTTTTTATACAACAAGGTGATACAAAAACAATCCAAAACTATTGACCGATTAGAATACTCGTTCACAGGCAGCGGATAGTCAATATAACGCCCGCCACAAATAAAATGTGGCATAGGCTTCCCAGCCGCGCCAGGGTACCGACAGTTCCAGCAGTTCCGCCGGGGTCGGCTTTCTATCCATTCCAGTGAGGAATTTCACCGCATTCTGCAGGCCGACATCTCCTACAGGGAAGGCAGTGGCGTCTCGCAGGCAACGCATCCGCACATACTGCGAGGTCCACGGACCGATTCCCCGGATCTTCAGCAGCCGCTGCTCGGCGGCTTCAGGGGACGGCAGGGCCAGCAGCTCCTCACGGCTCAATTCTCCTCCGGCGATCAGTGCAGCCACATCCAATAGGGTCCGCGCTTTGCTGCGGGTCAGCTGCAGACTACAGAGATCTTCCATCGAGACCTGTAGAAACGTCTCAGGCCCCGGAAAATGATAATAAGTGTGCCCTTCATATTCCAGCGACTTCCCGTATTCAGCGGTGAGTTGCTGCTTCAGCCTGTAGGCAAAAGCCAGATTGACCTGCTGGCCGAGAATAGCCCAGCATAAAGCCTCGAACAGATCGGGGATGCCGATGATCCGCAAGCCCCGTTCACTCGCCGCGAGCTTCTGCAAGAGCGGGTCTGCGTCAGCCAGCCGGTAGAACGGTGCAAGATCGCGGTCCAGATCGAACCATTCCACGATATACTGCGCCAGTTCCGCCAGAGGGTTCGGACCGGGAAAAGCACCGGTCAGCAGCGTGGCCTGCAGACGCGGCGTACCAGCCGCGACCGTCAACCTCACCAGCGACGGCGTTCCTTCCAGCATGAACAGCCGGGTAACCCCTTCCCCATCCGAACGGAACAGGCATTCCAGCGGAGAGCGGTTCATGTATTCCAGACATGCGGACAAGTCAAAAAACTCCGGCAGCGGCAGCTCAAAAAGCAAATCGTTCATGTCCCGCCGCCCCCACATTCGTAATGCCTTCCAATTTCAGCAGCTCCTGCTTCAGCTTGAGGCCGCCCCGGTATCCGGTTAGTGTGCCGTTCGTACCAATGACCCGGTGGCAGGGCAGCACGACCGGCAGCGGATTTTGCCCGTTAGCCGCACCCACCGCGCGGACTGCCTGCGGTCTTCCGATGCTTACGGCAAGCTCCTTGTAGGTCACTATTGCACCATGCGGAATACCGGCCAGCCCCATCCAGACCTCCTGCTGAAACGGGGTGCCCCAGAGATCCAAAGGGATACTGCTGAAGCTTACAGGCTCTCCGTTAAAATACCTCTCCAGAAGCTGCGTGGCCCCGAATTGATCGAAGATGCCAGCGTCCTCGCTGAACTGAGGTGACGGTGCATAGGTTTTCAGCCACGATGCCGGAAGCACACCTTGATCCTCCTGATAAGATATGCGGATTAGGCCCTTCTTGCTGGCCCACAAAGTCCAGTCTCTATTCCCGACGTTAAGGGTATGATGGAAAATCTCAATGGTCTTGAGTATCTGGGTCATGCTGGATTCCTCCTTTGAACTCTGTACGGTATTCTGTCGGCGCAAGGCCGGTCTTCCGCGCAAACCATGCGGTAAAATGGGACGGTCCCTGAAAGCTGACCGCCTTGCCAACCTCAGCAATGGCGAGCCCGGTGTCCGCGAGCAGTCTGCTTGCTTTCTCCAGCCGCAGCTGGTCCAGCCTCGCGGCAGGAGACTGGCCGGTTACCCGCTTATAGGTTCTTTGCAGGTGAAACGGGCTGACTTTCAGCTGTTCAGCCAGTGACTGCAGCGTCAGCTTCTCTCCATAATGTTCTGCCATAACGGCATCTGCCTGCGCGGCAAGCACCGCGTCGGGTCTTAGCCTGCCGCCTTCCTCGGGGCGGCATCTTTTGCAGGGGCGGAATCCTGCTCTTATCGCCTCCTGCAAAGAACCGTAAAAGACCACATTGCCCGCCTTTGGTGTTCTTGCCCGGCAGGAAGGGCGGCAGACAATATGTGTAGTCAACACTGCTGTATAATAAACTCCGTCGTAGGTTGATTCCCGCTTGACTACCGAATCGTAAACCTGTTCGAATAATGCCTGATCCATATGAAATCACCTCATACCGCCAGTATAAACGATTGCTTTGGCCTTATGCAGCCTATCGCAATAGGAGAGCAAGATTACGACAGTGAAGACCTATGCAACGGACTCTGACCAGTCACCATGCTGCGCGAAATGCGTTACAGCGGTCCGCTTCAGCCAGAAGGGAGCTTTCAACGCTGCCGGACTGGAGAGACGCTAAATAGCAGAAAAGCCCACTTTCTTGCTCAGGGGACTGCATTGACGTTATTTCCTGTTTCCTGCGGCAATTAGACAGTTTTTGTGAAAATAGCGGCGCTGGGGTCCGTTTCGCCCCCAATTAAGACTGATTTTTCCGAAATAGGAGCGCTGGAGTCCGGCTGCTTCCACATGCCGGCTCATCTAAACCGGCAATCTAAAAAAGGACCCTCCGGCACCGCCCATTAGGCGCCCGGAAGATCCCAGCTTTTTGAAGCTAATCTTAGCTTTTGTAATCATCAAATATAAAAAAATTCCGTTGTTATATGATGTTATTAGATTGCAGCTTTCTGAGTTTTTAGATCCACAGGGCCATCGGCAGCCGGGGGATTCTTTTTCCGCATATAGTCGGAATAGTATGCGGTAATGATCGGAACGAGAATAGAGGTGACAATGACGGAAGCCGCAACAAGTGCTGTTGCTGATTCTGCAGCCGGCAGGAGCTCAGGCTTCATATTTGCCACAAGCATCGGATTGGCTACGGCTGCCCCGGCGGTGCTGGAGGCCGCAAGTCCGGCAGTGCCGTTGCCGCCGCCGATAAACTTATCGGCCAGAATCAGCGGAATCCCTGTAATAATGATGACTACGATACCCAGCAGAATGCCGAGCAGTCCGGTATCTACGATGACGCCGAGGTCGATGGAGCTGCCCAGTGCGAAACCGAAGAACGGAATAAGTGTTTGTGTCGCTTTGCCAAAGTAGGTACGGAGATCATGATCCAGGTTACCCAGAACAAAACCGATCAGGAAAGGAAGTACAGCACCGACAAAGACATGCGGTTCAAATACAGCTACCCCGGTGCTGCCCAAGATAAGCATCGTTACCAGCGGGCCGGATTCCAGTGACATCAGCACGAATGCGCCGGATTCTTCTTTGGTGCCATATTGCTGCATAATGGAGGCGTACAATCCTCCGTTGGTCATATCCATTGCGGAGATAATAGCCAGCACCGACAATCCGGCGAAGAAGCCGTTTTGAATGCCGCCCTCCGGCAGGAACTGGATCGCGATCAGGGCTATTACCCAGGCCACGGCAATTTTGGTCAGTACCAATGTGCCTGATTTCCGCAGCACACTTCCCGTAGCGCGTACATCTATAGCCGCCCCCATACAGAAGAACCAAACCGCCAGAATCGGTACAGTCCCCGTCATCAGCCCTTTCGTGAAGCCGCCAAAATATTCGCCAGCATTCGGGAATGCGGTGTGAATAATCGCCCCGAGGAACAAAGGTACCAGCATCATACCGCCGGGAATTTTGTCCAGCGCTTTTTTAATTTTCATATCTTATCAGACCTTTCATGTCGGATTCTTAATTCTTGCATAAATTGATGATTTTACCTGAAGAAGGCGCAGCAAATCAGCCCCAAGACCTTACCTGTCCACTAAAGGTAAATCATCAGTGAGCAGCAGATTCCGAGAAAATTTGCCTGACGGCGCTTTCATGTTACTTACGGCTTAGCCCTAGCTGCGGAATCATCCCGGAGAATAAATCGTCGCTTTCCTTCAATTGCTTGGAGAACGCTTTGCCGTCCGTGACCAGCAGCCCTAATCCGTTGATTTTCATATACTCGCGGAAGTCCCTGTCCTCTGTCCCTTTGATAAAGGCCCCGGCCAGCAGCTCGGCAATAGCGTCCGGCGTATCCTTCGGTACAGCAAGCCCCCTCCATGTACCTGTGAAATTGACATGTATCCCCGTCTCTTCCTCCAGTGTAGGTACGCCTGGCATTGCCTCCGAGCGCTTGTCGGCGTTGACCGCCAGCGTCCGCAGCTTCCCTTCATCCACATACTTTTTCACTTCGGCAGGGCTTACAGGCACTGCATCGACAAAACCGTCCATCAAGGCGGAGACGGCAGGGCCTCCCCCTTCAAAAGGGATATGTGCAAACTTCACACCGGTTTCCCGCTCCAATGTTACGGCAGCCAAATGCCAAATACTCCCCGTTCCTGCGTTCCCCATTTTCAATTCACCTGGATGCGCTTTCGCAAAGTCGAGAAACTCATTTACGGTTTGCCACGGCGCTTCGGCTCTTACGGTTATGGCGGAAGGATCAAAATTCGTTTGGGCGATCGGTTTGAACTTCTCATAGGTAATCGGAAGCAATCCCAGATGCGGCAGGATGGTGAGCTCGGCAGGAAGAAATGTGACCGTATACCCATCGCCCTTGGCATTGGCACCCTCCATGAGTCCGACGGAACCTCCGCCGCCTGTCCGGTTGAGCACGATAATCGGCTGGCCCAGTACCTTCTCTGTTGCTTTTGCTAAAGCTCTTGCTGTGGTATCCGTCCCTCCGCCCGCTGCATAAGGCACGATTAAGGTAATCGGTTTCACCGGAAAATCACCGCTTACATTCTCCCGGCTGTTATCGCTGGTTATCATGCGGCTTCCTGCCCATACCATCGTCAAAACCGCCAGGACGGATGCCGTCCAAATGCCTATTTTTGTTGTCCGTTTCAAGACCATCCCTCTTCCTTAATAATGACAATTGAGCCGCTGGCCACAATGGATCTACTGCCAAACGTGCGCCGCTTCACCCCCCCAATTTCTTCAATCACAGTCTCATTCACGAATCTGTGAAAGTTTTCTCAAATAGAACTTTAACGTAAACGGGGGGTTGCCATCAATCGTATAATCTTATTCTGAATCGTCAGAAACGCCGGAATGGCGCGGTTTTGGCCGATCTGCATACTCATTGGGATATTTGCTGCTCTCACGGAACTTGCCCGGTGTAACCGATTTGATCTTCCGGAAAGCACGGATGAAGCTGTTCTCATTCTGGTATCCGACCCGAAGAGCAATTTCGGCAATCTTCAGGCTGCTGCCTTGCAGCAGTTCACAGGCTTTATCTATTCTCAGGTTGGTCAAATAATCATATAGTGTCGTACCCGTCTCTTCCTTGAAGATGGTGCTTACGGAGGAAACGCCCATTTTGACATGGGCAGCGATATCCTGCAGCCCGATGTTATCCTGCAAATGAGATTCCATGTACCGGATCAGTTCCTGTACCATCAGATATTCTTTCGACTGTCTGTGCACTTCAAGCATACCTGACATATGAATAACAATACTACAGAGCATCTCCTCAATATCGGACAAATCCATTGTCATCACCTGATGCCACGTATAATCCGCCAGCTCGGCAGGTAGCGGATGCCCCCCGGAAGTCGCCATATTTAGAATTTCTCCTATTAAATCGTCTACAACACGAACAACTTTTTGCGGCTGCACGGCTTTCTTGCGGGTATCAGCCGACCACTTACGGACCCATTGCAGGGCAGTCGAAGCATCGAAAGACCTCAGCGCATGCAGCACCTCCAGCCTCCAGGCATCATCTGCCGCTGCCCCGCCTTCCTCATATTTACTCTCATTCGCCGAAAACTCACGGACATGGCCATAGCCTTCATATAGACGATAAGATAAAGCCAGCTCGGACTCCGAGTAGGACCGGGCTGCCTGTGAAATCGCGGAGACCGGTTCGCCGATGCCTATGGATACAGATACTTTTAAAACGTCGGTCAGGATGGCAATCAGCTTCCCGGCATCCTCGCGCAGCTGGTCCCTGTTATCGTCTTTGGGCTGCAGCAGCACCACGAGGTTGTCCTTCCGTGGAGTGGCCGTAACCGTCCGCCAGGCAGGCTCGAAGAACTCAACTACAATATTGTTCATCGCATATTTAAGCAGCAGCTGATCCTCTTCCACATATGCGGAGGTCCACTGAGAATGGCGGTCTACAGAGATCGTCAGAATTACGAAGGGGCCTTCCTTCCAGCCTCCAAAGTAGTGCTCCCATTTCGTTAACGTCTCCTGCGTCCCGATGCTCCGGGTAATCAGATCGCTAACAAATTTGGACCTTAGCTCCGGCAGGCTCCATTCGGCCACCAGCGACTTGCTCTGAAAATCACCGACCAATTTGCCGATGACCGGCTCCAAATCATAAAGATTTCCATGCCCGGCCAGCTTCTGGTCCGGCATCAGGAGTTTATTGATCCGCTTCAGCGGCCGGAAGGCGGCAAAGCTGTAATAATAAATCGCGGAGCAGCCAACAGCGATCGAAATCAGCGAGAGCATCAGCATCATATTGCGCGCCGTCTTCACATTCTTCAGTAGCTGCTCCATCGGAACGAGGGAAATCAGCCGCCAGCCGGTGACATTCGAGAACGTCTGGTTCGCCATATAAGCCTTTCCTTGAAGCTTCACATGGGCAAACGGACTTACATCAATGTCCGACAGCACATTATTCATGTCCGCCAGAGGGAAAGGCAGATTGAGCTTGGGGTAAATCAGCTCTCCCTCCAGGTTATATACAAATTGATAGCTGGATAAATGGGTATACATCTTGGAGAACAGCATGTCATAGTCCAGATCGATCAATACCGCACCAGTGACGTCCCCGTTCCGGACAATCGGCCGGGCCAGAGAGAGCAGCTCCGTGCCGGTCAGCCGGGCATCCGTGCCGGTATATACTCTTCTTTTGATCAGAAGCGGCTTCTGTTTCATTTCATCAATCCATGAGTTCCAGGCATGCTCCGGTGCTTCTTCCCAAAGAGCTCTATACCCGTAATTGCTGGAGACGACGGAATGATCCCCGAACTTGATTACACTGATGGCATGGACATCCGGCTCCGTAGCGAGCGTCTTCAGGAAATTCTGCGGCTCTGCAGCCGCCAGCGCATTATCCGCCGGATCGGCATCCATATATTTAAGGACGGCCGGATGAAACGCCAGATCGACCGCTTTATTATCAGATTCCCGGAATGCCCGGTTAGTCACATCCATGTTAATTTGCAGCAGCTCTACATTTGGCGTGTTCAGCTCAGTATCCAGCGCATTCCTGTACTCTCTATAGGAAAAAAGGCCAATTAGAGTAATTAATAGAGATACACTGAATGTCAGCATCAGAATTAGCCGGGTCTGCTTATTGTTCAGCAAGTATTTTAATTTAAATCGCAGCATGGGTGCAGCTTCATCCTTCCGCAGTTCGCTTAGTTCAGACCTTAGAGTAGCATGTTCGCCTATACGGCAATATGGAGCATGTCATATTCTTTAAGATTTTAGGGAGTTAAGGATAAGATCGTCACAAATGTTATAATGAGAAAATGAGTTAAGACTAATTTGCTACAGGAGACCAATTGCGATGCAGCGAAATTTCTACATGGCCGATCAGGAATGGGACAAGCTTATTTCGGACGTAGCCTATCAATTCAGTGACATCACCCTCAAGCGGGGATTTCAGTATTATAAGCAGGACCGTGTTCATGCGTTCAAAATGATCTCAGTCGGGAGCATTCTGGCACTTGTGGAAGGCGGGGAAGACTACAGCGTAACTATTGATCTGGATACCCTGTCCGCCAGCCGTTGCAGCTGCCCGGTACAGCATTCCTGCAAACATATGGCCGCTGTATTAATGAAGTATGCCGAGCAGCAGGGCCGGCTGGTGCATATGCTGGCCAATGCCAAGACGACAAGTCAATGGATCCGCAATCCTGTGGTCAAGGAGACTCCCGTTGCCGGTGGCTCCGCCCGCCGCAAGAAGCAGCTGGAGGAGCTGGCTGCCCTGGTTCCATCCGGAAATGTGGAGCAGTGGCGTGAATACTTAGCGCTGCTCACCGCACCGCTGGCGCCTACCGTGCGAAATTCCCAATATACCGACAGGGCGCTGGCGGCCATCTCCGGGGCCACTCCAGCGCTCCCTCCGGCCTCCGGGCTGTTATATAAGCTTCATGCCCATCTCTTTGTGCTGGAAAGCTTACTGAAACCGGCAGGCCCTCACGTCCCGGGAGCAGGTGCTTCTCTGGGTTATTATACCTCTGTTGCTGTCTCCGAGCTGCAAAAAGCGGTAACGGATCTCATGAAAAATAGTCTGCCGCTCGGCGCAGAGCCGGAAGCCTGGCCGCGGGTCAGTGAAACGCTGGCCTATCTGCGGCGGGAAATGCTGAGTGAGCCGCGCGACCGTTCACGGGAACAGCCCTATTACTCCCTCTGCTACGATCTGATCTGGAGAGGCTGGATTGCACCAAATGCAAGCGGCCCGGCTATGTACCTGGAAGAGCTGGAAGCGCTCCGCCAGGCCGGCGAGGAAGCCGGCATATCACTCTCGCGCCACTCGCAGCAGTTGGCGGAGAGCCGGATGTATTTCTATCTGAACGATGACAAAGGCGCCTGGGAGCTGCTTGACAAAGCTTCCGAACGCCCGGGTCTGTACCCGGACGAGCTGATGAGTTTTCTGGCTCCCCTGGCGGAGGCCGGGCATTGGTCCCGCCTTGCCCTGTGGCTGGCCAAAATCGGCCCTCTGCTGACCAGCCGCCTATATAACCTGAAGAATTATGCCGGATACTGGGAGGAAGCCGTCCGCCGCATGCCGGAGACCGAACCCCGGATGTGGGATACGCTGATCGGCATGCTGCCGCTGTCCCGGGAGATTTATGAAGAAATGCTGCTGGACCACGGGCGCTGGCAGGAATGGATGGATTACCAGCTCTCCTCCGGCAAGGAACCCGCCAATTTCCGTGTCAGCGACCTCCAGCCGATCGAGAAAAACGCGCCGGAGCTGCTGCTCCCGTTCTATCATCAGGCGGCAGAACGGTTCGTGCTGGAGAAGAACCGGCACGGCTACAAAGCGGCTGTAAAACTGTTAAAGCGCCTGTCCAAGCTCTATAAAAAGCTGAAACGCGAGGAGCGGTGGGAACAATTTCTGGATTCCTTCACCTCCCGGTACAGCCGGCTGCGCGCACTGCAGGAAGAGCTGCGGAAAGGAAAGCTGATCCCATGAGCAAATATATGCGAAATATTACTGTCCAGCTTGCCTTAACCCAATATGGCGATGCTCTGATCTACGGCGTGGATGACAGGGATGATTATATGCCCGGTGTTCAGCTTAAGCAGAAGCTGTTCTCCTGGCATGAGGAGTCTTTTTATGGAACGGAGTTAACGCTCCAGAACGCCGATGGGGTTGACCTTGTGGTTCTGCCCGCCGAGCAGGTCATCCCCTTCTTTGCGGAGCGCAGGCTGCTGCGGCATGTCGGCTGGAGCTGGCAGGGTGACGCCGAACTGCTGACCGGGCTGGCGCCCGCCATCGCCGGGCTGCTGGCGGAGAAGAAGTATGCGCCGAGCCTGTCCGCCTATCGCGAAGGCAAACTGCAATGGGACTGGGATGACAAGGCGCTAGAGCTGGTTACGGAAGGCAACGAGAGCGCACAGTCCGCCCTGCGCGGGCTTACCGGGCGCCGGAACCTTGCGGACGGAATGCGCGCTGCCTTCTCGGCGGCGGTGTTCCGGCAGTATTACGGCACCGAGGCCGAAGCCGCAGACCTGCGCAGCGAATACCCGCTGCTGTTCAGCAGCAGCGCGGGCGCGGCAACTGCCGGCATGGACGATGACAGCTGGCTGATGTCCATCGGCTGGAAGGCGGACACGGCGCCTTTCCGGCCGGCCCTGCAATTGCTGGAGCCGGACGACGAGAAGTCGTACTGGCGGCTCCAGCTGCTCCTGCAGGACAAGCGCGATGCATCCGCGCTTGTGCCGCTGCGGCTCACCGGGGACGGCGAGCCGCATGGCCTGTGGCCGGCAGCGTGGACGCCCCACGTCCACGAGCGCGCGTCCGGGTGGCTTTCGCGCCTGCGCGAAAGCCTGGCCGGGGAGCACATCGGCCACGGGGACGATGTGCTTGGTGAACCGCTCAGCGACGGAGACGCCTGGCGGTTCCTGACCGTGGACAGCCGGCTGCTGCTGGAAGCCGGCTGGCAGGTCCTCCTTCCGGCGTGGTGGGAAGCCGCCAGCCGGAAGAAACCCCGCCTGCGCGCCAAGATCAGCTCCGGCGAGGGCAGCGGCAACAGCGGCGGCCAATCGCTGTTCGGGTTAAATGCGCTGGTCGATTTCGACTGGCGCATCTCCATCGGCGACGCCGAACTCTCCGAGGCGGAGTTCGCCGATCTGGTCGCACGCGGCGAGCGGCTCGTGCAGTTCAGGGGCAAGTGGATTCCGCTTGACCCGGCTCTGCTGGCCCAGATCCAGCGGGCCATGGCCGGGATGGACAAGTCCCAGGGCTTGTCCTTTCAGGATGTGCTCCAGCTGCACCTGCTGGGCGGCGGTGAAGAGCAGGACAACGAGGCGGCCGAGGCGGAGCAGGCCGAAGAGAATGCCGCCCGCTTCCGGCTGGAGGTCGAGCTGAACGAGCATCTGGTCCGGCTGATCGGCCAGCTCGGCCACCGCTCGGATTGGCCGAAGCCCGAGGTGCCGGCTGGCCTGCATGCCGAGCTGAGAAGCTACCAGCATGAAGGGTACGCCTGGCTTGTATTTCTGCGCCGCTTCGGACTCGGCGCCTGCCTGGCCGATGACATGGGCCTCGGCAAAACTGTGCAGCTGATCTCCTACCTGCTCCACTTGAAGGAACAGCAGAGCGAAGCCGGCCCATCAGCAACGGGGCCCGGGCGGCAGACCGACCCGCCGGACTGGCCGTCGCTGATTATCTGCCCGACTTCGGTGCTCGGCAACTGGCAGAAAGAGCTCCAGCGGTTTGCTCCGTCCCTGAACATCATGCTCCACTACGGAAGCAGGCGTCTCGATGCAGGTTACTTCTACGGTGCCGCTTCCCAGGCCGACGTGGTCCTCACCTCCTACGCCACGGCCGCGCTCGACCAGGAATTGCTGAAGCAGTTCACTTGGGCTACGGTTTGCCTGGATGAGGCGCAGAATATTAAGAATGCCGGAACCAAGCAATCTGCGGCGGTGCGCAGCTTCCCTGCCCTGCACCGGATCGCCCTGACCGGAACACCGATCGAGAACAAGCTGTCCGAATTGTGGTCGATTTACGATTTCATCACACCCGGCTATCTCGGCAGTCCCAAAGCATTCCAGGACCGGTTCGCAAATGCGATTGAGAAGGAACGCAATGCGGAGCGCACGGCGGATCTGCAGAAGCTTGTAAAGCCGTTCATGCTGCGCCGAAAGAAGAAAGACCCGGCCATCCAGCTCGATCTGCCCGACAAAAACGAGATGAAAACCTATGTTCATCTCACGGCTGAGCAGGCCGCCCTCTATGACCAGAACGTAACCGGGCTGCTGGAACGGATGAAGCAGCTGGAGGGCATTGAGCGCAAAGGGGCGATTCTTGCTGCTCTGACCAGCCTTAAGCAGCTCTGCGACCATCCGATGCTGCTGACGAAGGAGGCGCTGCCTGATCCCGATGGCGAGGGTGGGCTGGATACCACGTCCCTGATTGAGCGTTCCTCGAAGCTCGAACGGCTGCTGGCGATGGTGCGGGAGTTGCGCGAAGAGAACGAACGCTGCCTAATCTTTACCCAATATGTCGGCATGGGCAAAATGCTGCAGGCCGTGCTTCAGCAGGAGCTGCAGGAGCCGGTCCTTTACTTGAACGGCAGCACGTCCAAAACGGCACGTGACCGGATGATCGAACAATTCCAGACGCCGCCGCAGGAAGACGGGGACCTTCTGGCGGCAGGCGAGCGCCAGTCCGATCAGCCAAACGTCTTTATTCTTTCCCTCAAGGCGGGGGGCGTCGGCCTCAATCTGACAGCGGCCAATCATGTATTCCACTTTGACCGCTGGTGGAATCCGGCTGTGGAGAACCAGGCCACCGACCGCGCCTACCGCATGGGCCAGACCAAGGATGTGCAGGTGCATAAATTCATTTCACTCGGCACGCTGGAGGAGCGTATTGATGAGATGCTGGAGAGCAAGCAGCAGCTCAGCGACGATGTGATCTCCGGCTCCGAGGGCTGGATTACCGAGCTGTCTACAGATGCGCTGAAAGATCTGTTCACGCTGCGGCAGGAGTGGGTTGGCTAACCCGGCCCCCTCCTTTTTCCTTCAAACTCTTGAAGAAGCAGGCAGCACCTATAAAGTGCAAAAAAGAACATCTGCTGCATGCTGCATGCGCCGGTGTTCTTTTTATATGCCCGGATTATTGAAAAAGATCGCTGTTCGGCGCAGCCAATCTTACCATTGCTCCACCATTCTAAAGGTGGCTGCCAGTATCCTTCCCGGTGAGCGAGCTGACCACAAGCGTTACCGGTTCCTCCTGAAGGTCATATACAAGCTGCTGATTCAAAAGATTAACCACCACATCCTGATAAGCACCGGAAATCCCGGAGCCCAGGCCCTGCGTAATGACTCTGCCGCCCGTAACCGTCGAGCAGGTATAATTCACCTGCAGCGCCGTGTCATTCACGGAAATAGCGGTAGTGGGTGTCGGAAAATTAACAAAGCTGCCGTTAACGGTACCGCCGGCCACGATTTTGTAGCGGATGGGCGTTGACGCCAGAATTTCCACACCGTCAGGCCGGATCTCGGCGGCTACCCCTTCCGGAATCGTCAGCGCCCCATTTTTGCGGAAGCTGATTGCGGCGAAATCAGTACTGGTTACGGCGATGTTATCGCGAAACTCCGAGGTAATCCGGCTCACCGCAAGCTGCATCAGGCTGACCGGAAACCACTTCCCTGCACTATCCACAAGAAAAATCTGAACACCCAGCTTTTCCTGAGAATAAAGTACATTAAATTGAAAAAAGTTTTCGGTGATATTATAGGTTTTGCTCACCACTTCCCTGAAGTTCACTTCAAACAATTCCTGGGCAAAGAGGGTTGCCGGACTTACATCATTGTTGAGGCCCGTTATATAGACCACTGCTTTGGCTGTTCCACTATTTAGAATTTTTACAACAGCCTGGCTGATCGGTCCTAATCCGCCGGTAGGATTCCTGGTGATCGTATTTGTAGTTAGAACTGGCATGGCTCATCCCTCCTTCCTATTAAGACAATTAGTATATTGTATGCAAACAAGAAGGTAGGAAGTTTCTGGTTGAATGGCAAATGGCCAAAAAGCCGCGAATTCCAGAAGGTGCTTGCAAAGGAACAGGATTGCCATAAAATGACTGATGTGCTAAAATGAACACAACTTTTAGGAACGGAGGGTTGCAAATGAATGTGATAGATTATATCCGGATTCGTACTTTACGCGGCTAATCAGCTTTTAATAGCGCTAAAGCTCTGCCTTGTGCAGAGGACTCAGGATAGGTCTATCCATTTTTAAAGGCAACCCACAGATTAACCAGCGGACCGATAATGTTCCGCCGCATTCGCCTTTAGAGATTCGCACAGCCATAGACAAGGAATTACCGCATGCACCAGCGGTGGAATAGGCAGCTATTCCCCGTTGCTGATGCCGGTTCTTTCCTTTTACCTTCTATGGTTATGCCCAACTGGAAGAAGCATTGCATCCTTTTGTGATGCTCTCCCAGTCCTATTCTGTTTCCTCTACGATATTAAGCACAGGCCGCTGATTGCCTGTGTTTTTTTATGCTTTCGAAGCCAATTTTGCACGGAGTCTATTCAGTGAGGTTATGCTCACAAAACTAGGTGTATGCTTTCGAAGCCAGTTTTGCACGAAGCTTATTCAATGAGGTTATGCTCACAAAACTTTTAGGAGGTTGATAAATATATGGAATCCACACCACAACACGCAGTAATCGTCGGGGTTCAACTGCAGAATGAAACTAATTTCGCCTATGCCATGGAGGAACTGCGCAATTTGGCAGCCGCCTGCAACATCAAGGTGATCGGGGAACTCAGCCAGAAAGCCAGCCGGATCAACCCCTCCCACTATATTGGCACAGGGAAGATTCAGGAATTGTCCCTTATGCTGGAGGATGAAGATACCCTTGTTATCTTCAATGATGAATTGACCCCTTCGCAGATCCGTAATCTGGAATCGTCGCTGGACCGCCAGGTGATTGACCGTACGATTCTAATTCTAAATATCTTCGCCGAACGGGCCAAAACCAAGGAGGCTCAGCTGCAGGTGGAAGTTGCCCAGCTGCAGTATATGCTTCCCCGTCTGACCGGAATGCGCGAGTCCCTCGGCCGACAAGGCGGCGGGGCGGGCCTGAAGAACCGGGGGGCCGGTGAAACCAAGCTGGAGCTGGACCGCAGAAGAATTGAGGAACGCATCTCGGCACTGCAGACGGAGCTGCAGACCCAGGTATCCAGGCGCCAGATTCAGCGGAAGCAGCGGCACAAGAATGAAGTCCCGGTGATTTGTCTTGTCGGTTACACCAACACCGGCAAATCGAGCCTGATGAATGTCATAGTAGAGACGTATCATCCGGGTTCAGGCAAGCAGGTATTTGCCAAGGATATGCTGTTTGCCACGCTGGAGACTTCGGTCCGCAGCATTAAGCTGCCCGATCAGAAAACGTTCCTGCTTACGGACACTGTAGGCTTCGTCAGCCAGCTGCCCCATCATCTGGTCAAGGCGTTTCGCTCCACGCTGGAGGAAGTGACCGAGGCCGACCTGCTGATTCATGTCGTCGATATTTCCAATCCGCAGCATAAGCAGCATATGGCGGTAACCGCTGAGACCCTGAAGGCGCTGGGCGCAGACGGCATTCCGACAATCTATGCCTACAATAAGGCGGATTTGACGGACCAGCCCTATCCTGTTGTCAATGAGGATTCTGTTATTCTTTCGGCTAAGCAGAACAGCGGAATCGCCGAGCTTACCGGGCTGATCCGGGGGCATGTCTTCAATGACTATATCCAGTGTGAAATTCTGGTTCCGTTCGATCGCGGCAGCGTCGTCTCGTACTTCAATGAGCATGCCCATATTCAGAAGATCAGCTATGAAGAGCAAGGCACAAAACTTCAGCTGGAGTGCAGGACGGCCGACTATGAAAGATTCCGCGGGGATTTCATCGAGCTTCCGCAATAACAAGGTGCACAAAGAATAGGAGCTTGCCTCAGGTCCGGTGACCAGGGGCAAGCTCCTTTGTTGTTTAACTAAATACAGCTATGGAGGAGACCATTTTATATTATTTATTCGGTGTCCCTGATCAAATTTCACCTTGTGATTCGTAAGACGTTGCCACTCCGCTACCTTGCTTCCTTGCTTCCTTGCTTCCTTGCTTCCTTGCTTCCTTGCTTCCTGCTTCCTGCTTCCGTGCTTCCTGCTTCCTGCTTCCGTGCTTCCTTGCTTCCTAGCAGCTCACGGATTAATTAACGGGATTTACTGCCGCTATATAGAGATTACTCCGACAATCGAACACCTAACGGAAATTCTGCCCGCTAATATTTTATAAAAAGGCTTTATTGAAGAATAAGTCCATATTAACGCCATGTATTCCCTGTATATCCCTCAAAAGGGCTGTCTGCACAAATATAGCGGGCATTTTTCCCGGTGCAATCATCATTTGCTGCTTTTCTCATAGATGCCAGTATCTTCGTTGAGGCTGCCTTCCCTGGAGATTAGCTGTACTCTTCTTCTACTTCTACTTCTACTTCTACTTCTTCTTCTTCTTCTTCTTCTTCTTCCTCTTCCTCTTTCTCTCCCTCTCCCTCTCCTTCTGCTGCTTCTGCTTCTGCTTCTTCTTCTGCTTCCTCTTCCTCTTCCTCTTCCTCTTTCTCTTTCTCTTTCTCTTTCTCTTTCTCTCCCTCTCCCTCTCCTTCTGCTGCTTCCTCTTCCTACTCTTCACCCGCAGCACGCACTCCCTAGGCCTCAAAAAGCCGCTGCCGGACCGGCCTCGCCAAGCAGCAGCGGAAGCATCTCCGTCAGGCTGCCAAATTCCTGCTGCAGCAAGGGCAGCACACCACTGCTGCGGATATTGCCGCCGGTCACGCCGAGCGCCGCAAATCCGGCCAGACGGATCGAGATGACACCCGCCGCTGAGTCCTCAATGCCGACCACCCGGCGGCGCTTCTCCGTACCCAGGCCCAGGCCGATCCTTGCCGTCTCGGCATATAGCCAGGGATGCGGCTTCGGCGACAATTCACCCAGCGTGCCCGCCTGGCCGGGATGAAATGTCTGCCCGGCCGTAATGACCGCATCGTACATGCCAAACGGATCGCCTAGATCCAGCATCCGGAAGGCTGACAGGATTTCCGGCCACGCCTTCTCGTACAGTCCCGAGGTTACAAGCCCAATCTTTACGCCCTTAGATTTCAGGGTCTGGAGGAACTCTCCCAGACCGGGCGCAGGAACAAAAGCCCCCGGCTTCCCCCGGCCCTGCATAATCTCATTCATTTCATAATGGGTAATGTCAAAGTAAAGCTGACGGGCCTCCTCTACACTGTGCTGCGGACAATATTTGGCTATGCAATACTGCAGATGCTCCGACACGGAATGCCCGGAGACATGCGGCTCATCTCCGGGGCGCAGCGCGAAGCGGGGATTTCCCAGCAGCCGGGCTACCGTCTGCTCAATAATCCACATCCAGAAGCCTTCGCTGTGGACACTGGTTCCGTCCAGATCCATCAGCACCGCTTCTGCCGGACCCTCGAAAGCTGCATCGTAAAAAGGATACAGCGCTGGGGAACCCATCGAAGACTTCACATAACAAAGTGTTTTGTCTTCATATATGATAAACTCAGTCTTCCGGTCCTTCGGTGTCAGAATAGCGGAAACACCGCCAACTCCCCTGCGGAATAACCCATCTCCTCCGCTCTCCTGCTCAAAGAAGCCGGCGGCCAGCTGTGACATTCCAAGACCAAATCCAGGCAATTTCTTCTCCGTCATCTCGCCCAAACCCCCATAGAGATCTTATAGCTGGCGATCTTTTTGGCCGGTATCGTCACTGCCAAGAGATTGGCAGCCAGCTGCAGCTCCGGCTCATCCAGAAGCGTTTCGTCCATCCGGCAGCACTGCACCTGCTCCGGGGCGATGCCGAAGGTGATGTCCGCCTTCTGTTCCGTATCCGAACCGTTAAAGAGCCGGAGAATAGTTCCGCTGCCATCCTCCGCCTGCTTCACACAGCTGACATGAAGGGCAGGGTTATTCAGCGTAAAGAAGCTGGCCTCTGCCGGAAGCGTGCCCTGCCCACGGCCGGAGGCTGCGAGCCGCACTGGAGTGTACAGCTGCGCCGCCTGTGCAAGCAGATCTGCCTCCTGCCAATCTCCTTCATGTACGTGGATGGCATATTCGAAGCTTTGCAGGCCAGGGCACTGAATGCCCTGGTCGGGCAGCTCCGTCAGCTTCTCTTCGCTCACTGCCAGCTTGATCCGGCAGGCCCGGATTAAGGTTAGCGCCAAGGTACTGTGCTCATCCTCAAAGGCTTCATATTCATAGATCCCTTTGGGCAGAACCGCGAGTCCATCTCTTCCATCCGTCATGTCGGCAAAGGTGCGCAGCGGATGAGTACCTTCGGCCCGTTCCGCCCAATCCGTGGAATCCGGCAGCGGGATGGGCCGTGATAACACATCATAATGGCTGTCGGCCCAAGTAACCCCGGTACGCAGCCCTGTAGGGAAATTGGCGCGCAACCAGTGATCTTTGGCCCTATTATCTACCGTTAGCTTCACAAGTACATGCTTGGCGCCCTTTTCCAGCGTATAGGCTACCTTCACCGGAAGCTTTGCCATTACCCGGCTGCGCGACTCTCCGTCCCCGTAATCTGCCGGAACCGCAAATTCATACTCCGCTTCGATCGTACTGCTCAAGGGACCGCTCACCGTTACCGCTACCTGGCTCGGCACACCAAGGCTGCTGTATTTGCGCTCATGCAGAGGAGACACATGCTTCCAGGCGTTTCCGTTCTCTCCCTGATCGCTCAAATAGTTGAGGCTGCTATAGCTTCTGCCGGTCGTTTTATTGTGCAAATCCAGCGTCCCGTCAGGATTCACCTGCACTTTCAGAAATTCATTCTCCATTGTGCCGGGTCCTGTAATCAAGGTGCCGCTGCTGCGCAGCTCGCGCGCCTCCGGCACAATCCGGTACGCCCGGTAGCCGAGTCCGGGCAGACGGGTCAAGCGGGCCAATAACCGGATGCGGCGGCTCTCCAGGATCGTGGGCACATCCCATATGCTGTCCACGAACACGCTGGAATTGCCGCTGGCAATGGCCTGGCGTTCTACCAGCGGATCCAGCGCCGAGCTTAGGCTGACGGAAAGGGCCCCATTGACTCTCGGCACCTCCAAATCGAGCAGCACGATAGCATTCCGTTCCATCGGCAATGGATTATAAACGATCAGCTGCATCTCATCCTGCTCCATGCCTTCGGGTGACAGCTGCGAGGCGATGTACGCCATCGCATCCTCCGTTACGATATCTCCAATATCGCTGGCTTTCCGGTATCTATACTCCATATCGGCGCAGACGTTGTCCGGCGCACAGCCGCCGTTGGCATCATGGGTATGGTTGGACAGTAAATACCGCCATCCCCGCTCCATGTATCCAGCGGGATAGGCGGACCCCAGCGCCGAGGCCAAGGAAGCGAGCGGCTCCGCATAATACACCAGCGCATTGCTGGCCGAGAAGTCCATTTGCTTCAGATAGGTTCTCGCACTGATCGTTCCCGGGAACAGGAATGTCCACATCCCTTCCTTAAGGTAAGACCGGCGCTCCCCCGTGAGGACAGGAAGATGCTCCCGGTCCAGATGTTTTTGCGCCTCCTTCCAGAAGCCCTCCAGATCTGTCTGCTCGATGTTATATTTGTCCCCCAGCAGTTCCCGGGCATCGGCAATAATCCGCGATTCCAGAGGATGGGCTACCGAAATATCGTGCCCATGCATCGCCAGGAACACTTCAGTCGTGAAATGGCGGCCTTCACGCTCAATCATGTCCTCAACCGCCTGCTTCAACTTCTCCTTGTCGTATTGGACAACCGGTGACTTTATCTCGTAAGCCTGATCCTCTCCGGACAAGGTATCCGACAGCCGGAAAGGCAGATCATTCTCCTTGCCCCACTGATAGGTCTTGTCAAAAACCGTACCGCGGGTCACTGCACGGTGAACCTGGTAATACCAGTTATAACGTGCATACAGGCCAAAACGGCTGGCAAGCACCTGCGTTCCGTCAGGCGCGCTCCAAATCCACTCCGCATCGGCCTCGTGATGGGAGATGCCGCGGTAGAACATCATTTTATCAAGTCCGAAGTCCTGGAGAATCTGCGGCAACTGCCCGGTCTGCCCCCAGGAGGACGGGGTGTAGGCGACCGTTCCTGTCTTACCGCCAAATTTCTCCACCACGCTCCGGCCCAGGATCAGATTACGGACCAGCGCCTCATGCGAGATGCTGAACTCTTCAGCCAGCGTATAATATGGGCCTGCGATCAGCCGCCCTTCCTGCATCAGCTGTTCAAGCTGTCCCCTGCGCTCCGGCCGCATTTCCACATAATCCTCCAGCAGGATGGAATGGCCGTCCAGCGTAAAAGACGCATAGTCCGGATCAGCGGCGAGAATATCCAGTGTTGTATCCAGCATGGTCAGCAGATTCCGGCGGGTCCGCTCAAACGACCGCCGGAACTCCCGGTCCCAGTGTGTATTAGAGACAACCTTGATTTGTTTGATATGGGAGGTGTCTGGTTTCATGAGCTTCCTATCTCCTTTGTCATTCCAGTCTCGGGGAACTTCATTCTGCGGGACCCGGGCGCAGGGTCAGGGAGAAAGCTTCAGGCTCCTCTGTGCTCCCGCTGATCCGCAGCCTGCCGCTGCTGGTCATCTCCACCAGCGGCCTTGGAATGTCCCCGCCCTCCTGAATATCCAGAGAGAATACAAACGCCGCTTGCCGCAGATGGGTGAAATTAATGCTTTTACGTAGGCCGGAATACAGCACCATATCCACCAGGATGGCATCCTCGTCCGTGTGGATCTCCCAGCCCCAGCTCCGCTTGGCTCCTGAATGTCCCGTGAATGCCGCGAACCATGTGGTTAGACGCAAGACGGTCTCTCCTATCTTAATCACAGCCCCGTCTTCTACAGTTTCGGTGAAGATGCCGTCCAGGCTGCCCCCGATCTCCAGTCTCAGCCGGAAATCCCCAGCCTCAATCTCACCGTCAATGCGGTCTAGATTGGGGTGCGTATCTCCGCCATTGGTCAGAAAGTCCACTCCAAACAGGAGATGCCCCTGATCCTGTCTGGCTTTGAAACGGGCGGAACAATAGTCATAGCCGTCATGCAGACAGCGGAGCTGAATATAGGAGGGTGAACCGTTATTATCCACGTAAGCCACCAGCGGTCTTCTCTGATTCCACAGGTCACTGTCTGTAAAGGAACCTATGCTAACCTGCGGGGTCATAAAGGTGACTGCCCATTTGCCGCTGCCGTCGCCCGCATTTCCTTCGTAGAGCTGCCGCACTTCTTTTGTCCCCCTAACCTTAAATGCATCCAGATAAGCGGCTGGGCAATAGAATCCGCTCTTGTACCACTCCTCTTCATAAGGCAGTTCCTCCCAAGGAAAAAACATAACCTCCCCTTGAGTTGCGACCTGCAGAAAAGCCTTACTCTGATCATTCAGAAGCGTCTGATAGGAGCGTGAATGCGGCCCGGACCATTGGGCGGTCGCAGGATGATAATACCCGGCGACCGTCTGCCAGGTCAGCTCGATCAGCTCATCGCTGAGCCTTTTTACCGTGCTGTCTGTAGTCTCGGAACGCAGCTTGGACAGCTCCAGAATAGCGATATAGGTATAGACCGGGCTGTTGTACTCCTGAAAGGCCCCGCGCTGCTGTGTATACGCATACAATTTTTTCAGGCGTTTCAGGCCGTACTCGGCATAATCCTCGCGGCCCAATTGCTCCCCGGCAATTCTCGTAACGAAGGCTCCAATAATGGCAATATTGGTGTAATCCGGACCGACATTCCGCTTCATAATCGCCTCGCAGGCATATTCAATAGAGCGTATGACGTCTTCACGCAGAGCCTCCGGAAAGCGCCAGCCATGGCGCGACAACGCCTGAATCAGCCGGCTGCCGCAGAAATCGGCCCAGTTCCAGTCCGGAGGCGACATTTGCGCAAGCGGCTCTTCATAGAACCATGACCAGATTCCGAAGGTATCATGGCTGCGGTCTGTATCCTGCAGGGAAATCACCTGCCTGATAATATCAAAGGCCCGCTGCTCCAGCTCAGCCAGCTCGGTATCCAACAGCCCGAGTGCATACGAAAGCGAATCTCTGGTGGAATGGATAAACTCCGCCTGCTTCAGCGTTGTATGATATCCCGGGCTGCCGAACGGCGAGCGCAGCATGCAAATTCCCGGATCATATCGGGACTCCAGCATGCGCATTTTACGGATCAGCATTTGCTGCTGGTCTATCCCTTGATTGGTATTGCCGGTCATCTTGTTCATCGATCTCCCTGCCTTTCTCTGGTAAAACGGTTTGGCTGATCCTACTGGGCCAAGGCCGGATCACCGACCCAGACCCAGATCTAAATTCAGATCCAGATTCAGTGCCTGCGCCAGCAATTGCATGACCAGCCCCTGCCCGTACAGCGACGGGTACAGCGCAATTTCGTTATACGCCTCCTCCGACGGCATGACGGGGGTGCCTCCCGACACCCCCTGCACCTCACCGTTATCCTGGATAAGCGGGAGGATGCCTTCAATTGTGACCCGGGCGCTGCCAAGATAAGAAGGTTCGAGCATACCGTGCCTGACTCCCTGAATGAAGCCGCAGGCGATGCCCGCGCTCCCCGATGTTTCCTGGTAATAGTCCGGCCTGTCGAGCACCGTATGCCAGAGTCCGCCTGTGTCCTGGCAGGACCTCAGCGCTGAAGCAAGCTCCGAATAGCGGCTGTACAGCTCTTCAGGAACCGGTACAAGCCCCTTGATCCCGGCTACAATTTGCGGAACGGCAAGGGTAATCCAGGCGTTGGCCCGCGCCCAGCGGACCGCCGACATATGGCTGCCCTCCCGGCAGTTCCAGCCGTGGAACAGCAGGCCCGTCCCCGGGTCCTGCAGCAGCCGCAGATGAAGCAGAGTCTGCTGCAGCGCAGCCTCGGCCATGCCGCGGTCTCCGGTGAGACTGGCGAGCCGCGCCAGAAACAGCACAGCCATATATACCGTATCTGCCCATACCTGCTCAGGGAACAGGGCCGCTTCAGTGACGGTATGCTCCAGCGCGCCTTCCCGGGTCCTCGGTGCATCTTCCAGCATCCAGGCGGCGGTTTCCTGCGCTTTATGCAGAAACCACTCATCCCCTGTCCGCCGGAACAATTCGGGGAACACGGCATAAGGAGCCATGGAATTAATGACTTTCACGCCTTCTGCCTTCTGCTTATTCCGCTCCACCCATTGCAGCAGGTAATTCATGGCCTTGTCCTGTCCGCCAGCCGCTCCATAATCCAGTATGGAAATCAGCCCTACCCCGGGGACCCAGTCCCAGTGATCCATGTCCATTCCCCAATTTCCTTGGTGCCGGGGGGAAATCATACATTCGAACAGCAGGTCCAGCTTTTCCTGCAATAACTGCTTAGTATCGGGCATGCTGAAGCCCCCTTGGAACATTGTTCATTCCCTCAGGATCTGCCTGCACCGGTGATTCCCCTTGAAACGGAATCTCCCCGAACAGCGCCTTAACCGTCAACGCCACCGTATCTTCATGCAGTGAATACGCATTTACCAGCGTGTCGAGAAACGGCATATCCCGGAGCAGGTACGGTGTGGCAAAAGAGATCCCGATCGGGTGGATCGTCTCCGCATGCTGCATCGCCCAGATCGCCTTGGCAGCCTCCCCCACCGGACGGGCCGTGTTCATCATGCCGTGGAGCGGCAGAAAATAAGGCGTGAACGCAGCATCCCAGCGAATCCCGGATTGTTCCCACTTCTGCAGCGTATTCAGCGGTTCGAATTCATCCAGAATATCCACCTGCAGCCCTCTGGCCTTCAAGTGCCCGACAAACAGCTCCATGCGGTCATATTTGCGTCCCTCTGTCACTTTGTTCAGCATAATGACGAGAACTCTGCGGGTCGTCTGCGGATTCAGGGGCAGGAGATTTCTCCGGTTACGGACCAGCGTAATACACCGCCCGGCAAGTGTCGTGCTTAGTTCTCTGGCCTCCCGGTCCAGCTCAGGATGCAATTTGTCATTCAGCAGCGGCGCAGCGGAGTGATCCCGGCCCTCGGCATCCAGATGCTGCATACCCAGTTCTGCCTTCATCTCCAGAACCCGCCGGACACTTACGTCCAGCCGTTCCATCGTTACCTTACCGCTGGCGACTGCCCTTTCCATGACTTCAAAATAGTTCACACCCGGCCATAGCAGCACATCGGTCCCGCAGTTGAAACAATCTATGGTCCGCGTCTCATAATCGCCCCAGGCCAGAAATCCGCCCATATCCAGCGCATCCGACAGGACAACTCCCTCAAACCCCATACGCTTCCGCAGAAGCTCCGTTGTAATACGTGCCGAGACCGTAGCCGGAACAGGCTTATTCCCCTGCGCATTCGCCTCCAGCCAGGGAAGGGCGATATGTCCCGTCATATACGACATCACGCCCTGATCAATCATCTGCCGGGACACCCGGCCATAAGTGGCGAACCATTCCTCTTCGGACAAACCGTTGATGGTGGTAATGATATGCTGATCCCTGTAATCCACCCCGTCTCCCGGAAAATGCTTGGCACAAGCGGCAATACCGTAATCCTGCATTCCCCGCATCACAGCGCTGGACAGGCGCAGTGCCCGCTCCGCATCATCTCCCAGACAGCGGGTCGTAATCACCGGATTCATCCAGTTCAGCAAAAGATCCGTACCCGGTGCCAGCGCCCAGGTAAACCCGGCCGCACGCCCTTCGATTGCTGTATACTTGCCGTACTCGTAAGCCAGCGCTTCATCATCTACTGCGGCAAGGGCAAGCAGCGGAGGAAAAGCGGTTAAGCTTTTGACTGCAGAGCCAGCCCCGAACTCCAGGTCGCCCGAGAACAGCAGCGGATATTTGCTGACCTTCTGAAGCAGCTCCACCCACTCGCGGTATTCCTCCGCTTTTCCGGCAGCCTTCTGAATCACCTCTCCGCCGATAAAGAAGCTGCCCACCGGATATTTCTCCAAATACGCCCTTATAGTCCCTTCGTCCATCCCTTGGAATGGCAGCCTGCCCGCATGATCCTGCATCGTCTGCCCGATCTTTTCACGCAGGCTCATGGATCGTAAGGTGCGCTCTACCCAGTCCCGCTCTTCCTTAGCTAATGCCTTTCGCATGGTCACGATTCCTCCCGGTAGTTTCTAACCCCAGTGTAACGAAACCCGGCGCCACTCTAAATAAAGGCAACTACAAAATAAGTTCAAAATTCTATAAACATATAGAATCTTCTACATTTAGCAAACTGAAAAACCCCGCTGCCTCGTGATCCAAAGCAGCGGGGGAGGCTGGCCGATCCTTCGATCAATTCAAACTGATTTGAAGGGTCTTGTTTAACTTGTTATTCTCCTTGTTCATCTCCTCATACCGCCAGATATCGTTGACAAAAAAGCTGATGGTGAAGTCTCCGATGGTCGGCACTGTCCACCTTGGCGTTCCCTGGGCACTGCTGTTGGCCGTAAGGGTAATTTCCTCGCCCGGCTGGATGACCGTGTTATTCGTGTCCGACCAGGATACGACCCCGCCGTTAACAGAGAAAGCACCGCCTGTAATCTGCCCCAGCCCGGTGGAATTGTTCAGCGGGGTAGGACGCACGCCGACGTTTTTAACCTTGGCCCAGAAGATTAAGGAATCGCCCAGCTCGGGGGTCACATGGCTGGAAGGTGTGCCGTCGCTGTTTACAATATTCCAGCCGACCTCCGTGACGGTTAGATCCGCCATTGGAGCCGGGAGTGTTGACTCATAGCCCTCGAACTCGAAGCCGTGCACCATTACCGTTCCAGTGTTATGGACGACCTCGATCCGGTGCAGCCCATAATCCAGGCCCGTCAGCTCGTAGACGATCTTGTTGTCGCCTTCCAGCCCTGCCTGGGGAATGACAACGGTCTCCTTATATTGCCCATCAACGTACACATCCGCGCTGCCCATATTGCTCTTAATATCCGATCTCCAGCGGACACCGATTCCGTTAAAGTTAAACACCGCCGACGAATCCGGCGAGTAGGTTACATGGGACACCCCGTTCGGCGCTGTTTCAAACCCGGTATAGTCAATATAGGCATGGTCATGCTCTACCGTGTACCAGTCGGACACCGGAACATAAAGCCCTTCCTCCAGCTTGAAATAATCGAGATTCGCTCCGTTGCCAGCGGAAGTGAAGCTGATCGTGTTATAGCCCGGCTGAAGTGTAACGCCGAACTGTCTGGCCGTAATGTTGCTGTTCCAGCTGCCTGTTGAAGGCAAGGTAACCGTGGACTGCCTTTGTCCGTTCACGACAATATTTTTCTTCGAATCCTGATTGGAAGCGTATGCAATAGTCAGGGTATAGCTTCCGCCCACTTCCGAATACAATCCCTGGATGGAAATGCCGCCTCCATGGGTCTGTTCCACAACCTTTCCTCCGGATGCACTGCTGTTGTTACCAATTCGCAGAGGCAGGGCAAATGAGGCTGCTTCCGCTTCAAACTTGGTGGGATCACCCGGGACATGCGGCGTGATCGGCATGGCCGATGTAGTTGCCGATACGGCCGGGCTTAATGCTGAAATATTGCCGAAGTCATCCACGGCTTGAACCCTGTAGCTGTACTGCGTTTCCGGGGCCACACTATAGTCGCTGAAAAAGGTTATCCGGCCCGGAACCGTCATCACCGGAGTAACCCCGCCGTCACGGTACACGTTGTAGCTGACCACCGCATCATTGTCAGCCGAGGCATTCCAGGTCACCTTGATCTGCTCATGGCTGAGCGCTATAGCTGCAGGACTTCCCGGTACTGTCGGTGCTTCTGTCTCCAGTTTATCCAGAATATACTGGACTGTTTCGCCGGCTCCCAGGGTAACCGTAAGGGTGATATTCGGAGTTGCCGTAAGCTGCACGGTGGAATGTGCGGCAGCATAGGAATTGCCCGCTCCGAACACTTCTCCGGCATATTGCCCGCTGCTAGGCATGGTTACCCGAACCTTCATCGTCATCGGCTTTTTCTCGAAATTGACGAAGTTCAGCAGGATTTTATCCGATTCTGCCCCGATAGCCGAGGTACCCAGTGCCGACGTATCTACCGCGCGGAAGTAGACCTTTTTCATGTTCATGTTCGAGCTGCATCCACATGTATTCAGCACCTCGTAGCTTAGCGGACGGCCATGGGTAGCGTACGCGGCAGCCAGCCTGCGGAAAGTCTTCAGCCGCGTTTCTCCCGCCTCACTGCTGTTGGCCGGTACCGCAACAGTATCTTCATAACGGTGCGTGTTCCAATTGATCCCGGAAGCAAACAGCCCAAATTCCGTGCCGTCGTTAAAGAAAGCCGCATGCTGCATAATATGGTCCACATATCCAATATTTCCGCGCATCTCCCGGTCAAAAGCAGCAGCGAACCTGTAGGCATAGGTTCCATACTTCGTGTTGTCGGAATGGTTGTCATTGGCACCTGTTTCACTCATCGCCATCTTTTTGCCGAAGCCGTCATCTGCGTCGTCATAGACCTGCAGAGTCTCATAAAGGCTGCCGCCCGGCAGCGGCTGCACTCCCGTTCCGCCATAGCTGTGCCCATTCGTCACATCGGACAGCTCCTCGATCTCCCTGCGCTGCTCCGCGTCCCGCTCCCAGCCGTCGGGAGCTCCGTTATACGGCCAATACGCCCAACCCGGAGCAACAATCTTGAGATAGGGCTGACTGTTCGTTGCCCGTTCTTCATCCATCAGCTCGTGCGTAGCTACTACGGCTTTCTGGGCCCAGCCGAACAGTCCCGGTTCATTGCCGGTTTCGGCATACTGGTACAAATCACCGAACTTACTGACGAAGTTAGCGTAGTAACTCCGGAGTGCTGCCGGGACTGTGCCGCTGCTTAGCTCGCTGTTATTCCTCCAGTTGCCTCCTATGATATTGACCATCGGCTCAAGGTTCAGATCACGGAGCGTTGCCAGGTAGTTTCGCCCCTGCGGGTCCCAGCCTGCGCTGGTATCAGACCAGAAAGAAGCCCGCATCCAGTTGCCGCTATAGGCAATGCCCATCCACTTGGCCATAGGCCCCAAATGGCGGATCGCATGCTCGTCGTATTTGAAGGTTGCCGCGGCAATTGTACTTCCCAGATGGACATACCGTCCATGGATCGGCTCGACAGCCGGTGCATTCAGCGACTCCAGCTTGAAGTAATCCCACTCGAACCATAAATATTTGTCTCCGTTATAACCGGGAGCCTGCGGATCCGCGTACAATCCGCGATCCACGGTTAGCCGGACTACATTTCGCCCGGTCTTCAGCTGTTCCTTGGGAATGTATAGCCTATAGGTTTGTTTCCAGGTATTCTCCAGCGTCTTCTCACCGTCATTCAGGCCGGTGATCTGAATAAGCCCGCTCATCAGACCGTTTGTAAATACAGCAAGCTGGGGAATAGCTGTGCTTGCATCGATAACTTTGAAGCTAAACTGGACTCCATATTCAGGGACCTGGCTCAAATGGAAGGAAAGATTCATGAATCCGTTGGCATCGGCCTTCATGCCCTTGGGGACGTTGTCCCAGTGGCCCGGGGGTACGGGAACTTGGAGAGTCTTGCTGTAGACATTGCTAAAGACGGTAAATTCTGCAGAGCTATTATCCGAATCGCCCACCTGCCATAACAAGGTCATCGGAGGTTCATAGGTTGATGCAGTCACTGTGCTATTGTGTACAGAATCCGCGGCCGCTTCTTGTGAATCGGCCTGTTGTTCAATCACCTGACTTGTAACAATTGCATCTTCAGCAGCGGCCGATGCCAAACCCTTTGACCCATCCGGTATCCAGAAGGTCATCAGCATCAACACCAGAATGAGCAGTAAAGCAATGTTTTTTTGAATTCGCACAATAAACACCCTCTTCTAATAAGGTAGATTCGGGGCACCCCAAGTGCTGGCTAGGCGAATATGAATACCCGAAATCCGGGCAAGCGGCCAATACGGCCAGGCTGTTTGCCGGATATCGGGTCTGCTACTGCTGCGGCTCCTTATTTGGCGGCCAAAAATGCATCCATTTGCGCTTGAATCTCGTTAATCACAGCTTCCAGTCCTGCGGCCTTCAGCTTGCTGTTCATTTCTTTGAGGATAGGTTCCGGATCTTGCTCCCCGGAGTACAAGGTATTCTTATACTGCTTCGTAATATTGATCAGTGCCCCAATCTGCGATTGCACCTTCGTCGAATCAAATACAAATCCGATAACCGGCGAAACTTTGGAGTTCTTGTTCCAGTCCGTGTAGAGCTGCACGCGTTTCGGGTCTTCATTCTTATTCAGGTAGTTGAGCAGCACGTTCCCGATCATCCAGGAGGATACGGAGTTGTAGCCGCTGTCCGCAATGAAATCAACAGTGTTCTCGCCAACCTTGTTGTAGTGTTTGCCTTCAATACCGAAGGTAAGCAAGTTGTAGAGGACAGGATCTGTATGAATCAGGTTCATAAACATCATAGCGCGTTCCGGATTCTTCGATGTTCTGGAGATGGCGAGCATCGAGCCCTGCAAGCTTTTGGTGCTTACTTGAACCGGAAGCAGCGTTTTGATAATCATCGGTTTCTCAGCGAGCCGGGTCCAGTCGTTGGTGGATGTAGGATTCATATTGCCGTACACGAACCAGGCTTTGCCGCTTTTCACCGCATCCTTAAGCTCGGTCTTGTCAGTGGCTCCGTTCTTGTTGATGTATCCGGCCTCATACCACTTGCGGATCAGCTTAAGTCTTTCCACAATTTCAGGAGTGTCATATTCGTTGAACACCTTCATGGTTTTGTAATCAAGCAGCGTTGGAATTTCATTGCTTCCGTCCAGATCTTCACTTTCCGGATACACCGTGAACCAGTTTAGGCTGTCTGTATGGTTCATGAACAGCGGCGACATGGCCGGCTCCTTCTCTTTAATGGTCTTCAGCATCGGCTCGATATCCTCCAGCTTGGTGATGCTGTTCACATCGAAGCCGTACTTGTCGACAATCGCCTTGTCAAAAGCGAACCCTACGGATTGGCCCAGCTCTTTTTCGGTTGGAACCGCATACAAATGTCCGTTTACAGTAGCCGCTTGCAGATAAGCAGGGTTGATCTGTGCCTTGGTTTCTTTGGCGTAGGTATCCAGCAGCTCTTCCAGCGGCAGATACGCGCCTTTGGCAGCATTGGTCATGAAGTTCCAGGTAAAGACCATGTCGAACACTTCACCGGATTGGATCATGAGATTCACTTTATCCGCCGGTTTATCCCAGCTCAGCTGGTTAATCTTGATCGTGGCATTAATTTTATCCTTCAAATAAGCATTGATGGCCTGCTCAACAGATGCTACATCCTTATCCGGACCGCCCGGGAGATACAGGGACAGCTCCACCTGCTCCAGCTCATTTGTTGTTTCGGCTGCTTCGGTTGCTTTGGCAGTTTCAGTGGCGGCTGGGGCTGCTGTGCTTTCCGCGGTTTTCTCGGGGGCGGCGGTTTTATTGTTATTATTATTCCCTGAGCACCCGCTGAGTGTCATTCCAATCATAAGTACAAGTGAAAGCAGTAGACCCGTGCCTCTTTTACCTGTCATTACTCTTTTCCTCCCTTTGACTTGAAAATATATGCTAAATCGGTGGATTCCGAGGTTAGCCTTTAATGGACCCAAGCGTTAAACCCTTAATGAAATAGCGCTGGAAGAACGGATACGCCAGCACAATCGGACCGATTCCGATCAGCGCCATCGCCATGCGGATGGTTTCTCCCGGCAATTTGGCCAGTTCTGTGGCCGAGCCTTGAATCAAGGCGCTGTTGCGGCTCAGATAATCCGCCTGCGAGATCATTTTATACATCAGGTATTGCAGGGAATAGAGCTTGGTGTCGGTAATAAAAATCATGCTGTTAAACCAGTCATTCCAGTAATGCAGGGTGTTGAACAATCCAATGGTGGCAAAGACCGGCAGGGAGAGCGGGAACACAATCCGAAAGAAGGTTCTTAGTTCCCCGGCACCGTCAATTTTGGAGGCTTCAATCAGCGCAGGCGGCACAGACATCTGGAAGTAGGTTTTCATAATCAGCACGTTGAAAGGAGACAGCAGCATTGGGATAATCAAGGACCATATGGAGTTTTTCAGATCCAGCACCTGGGTGTACACCATGTACCACGGCACCAGCCCCCCGCCGAACAGCATCGTGAAGAAGATCAGAAAAGCGAAGAAGCCGCGATATTTGAAATCCGTCCGTGAGATCGGGTACGCATAGAGTGAAGAGATAAATACGCTGAGCAGTGTACCGACTACCGTCACAAAGATGGACACGCCGTAGGCTTTTGCAATGATGGTGTAATCCTTAAAGATATAGGCATACGCCTCCAGACTAAGCTTCTCCGGGAAAAATTGATAACCGTTGAGCACAATATAATCATAGTCGGTAATCGAAATCATAAAGACCAGCACAATCGGCAAGAGACAGGCTATCGTCAGGATGATAAAAATAATATGGAGTATCATATTCGTTACTTTGGATATTTCGTTATTGGTCACAGCTTCTCCCTCCTCTCACAAATTCAGAAAACGGCCTGGTCTTTGTCGACCTTGCGCACGATCCAGTTCGAGCCCAGGACCAGGAAGAAGCCGACCACCGATTGGTATAAGCCTGCCGCTGCGGACATGCCCAGATTGCCCATATTGATAAGCGCGTTGTATACATAGGTATCAATGACCAGCGTTGTCGGATACAGCGCCCCGGAGTTTAGCGTGGTCTGGTAGAACAGCCCGAAGTCGGAGCGGAAGATGCCGCCGATCGCCAGGATGGTCGTGATGATAATGACCGGCCGGATGAGCGGAATTGTGATATGAAGAATCTGCTTCCACTTGCTGGCGCCGTCGATCAGAGCTGCCTCATAGTATTCGGAATCAATGCCGATGATGGCCGCAAGATAAATGACACAGCCGTAGCCCACACCCTTCCAGAGGTTAATCAGCGGCAGAATAAACGGCCAGTATTTCGGCTCCGAATACCAGTTGATTTCATTCAGTCCAAACAGGGATAAGACACCTTTATTAATGAAACCGTATTCAACATTAAGAAAGGCGAACACCAGATAACTTACAACAACCATAGATAAAAAATAGGGAAAAAACATAATACTTTGATAAAATTTCGCGGCCAGCTTATTTCTCAGCTCGTTCAGGGCAATCGCAATCGAAACCGCAATGACCAGATTGAGAATAATAAACACGAAATTGTACAGCACCGTATTTCGGGTAATAATCCACGCGTCCGAGGTCGCGAACAGAAATTTGAAATTATCCATCCCCACCCACGGGCTTCTCAGGATTCCATCAACATAGTTGATATTTTTGAATGCAATGATGATTCCGAACATCGGCAAATAATTGTTGATGAGCAGAAAGATCAAACCGGGCAGCAGCATCAGCAGCAGCACCTTATGTTTCAGCAAATGCTTAAATATGGACCCTTTTCTGGCTCCCGGCCGGACCGGTGAGCTTTGTCCAGTGTTGATCGCGCTCCTCTTCTCATGAGTAATCATCACTTCCGCCTCCTGATTCCTTAAGCAGTCTCTCTCTTCCACGACTTAAGTTTAGCCGGAGAGCGGCGGCTTCTAAATAAGGTGATCTATAATAAAAGTTCGAAATCCTACAGTCTTTTGTGTTGAAAAAGAGAGGGCTTGAAAAAACACACATGCAAAAAAGAGCAGCCCATCCTGCTGGGCCACTCTTTTGTGAATAGATGTTCTTAAGTGAGTCTGTGAACAGACCACACAATGCCTGAAGATGTGCTGCCCAGATCCAAAGGAACCGTCAACCCATCGGATTCATAGAACAGGCCGATCACATCGCCTGCCGTCAACTCGAATTCTCCTGCCAAGGTTACTGTACCGTTACCTAGTATCGTGCGGAGCGTTAACAGGAGGGCAATGTTTACATTCAGCAGCGGAAATAACCCGCTTACCAAATCTGTTGTTACAGGCGAGGTTCTCCGTACCACAAAGGCCGGATCGACTCCTGCGCCCAAAGCTACCGAAATCGCAGCAGTTGTAGAATAATTGACGGTCGCTTCAATGGAATATCTGCCCGTTGCCGGTATGGTATAGTTCCCTGCAGTTTCATCGAATGTTGGACTATCATAATATGGCGACGCCACAGTCCAGCCTGTGAGCTGGGTACTTGTCGTAACCGAAAGTGCCGGCAGCAACGCCGAGAAGCCTTCAGTTGCAACACCCGCTCCCGTGGCTCCTGTTACACCGGTTGCTCCCGTTACACCAGTCGCTCCAGTCGCTCCAGCCTCGCCTGTTGCTCCCGTCACTCCGGTTGCTCCCGTTACACCAGTCGCTCCAGCCTCTCCTGTTGCTCCCGTCACTCCGGTAGCTCCCGTTACACCAGTCGCTCCAGCCCCTCCTGTTGCTCCCGTCACTCCGGTAGCTCCCGTTACACCAGTCGCTCCAGCCTCTCCGGTTGCTCCCGTCACTCCGGTTGCTCCTGTTGCCCCAGTTGCTCCAGCCTCTCCGGTTGCTCCTGTTACTCCGGTAGCTCCCGTTACTCCAGTTGCTCCCGTTGCCCCAGTTGCTCCAGCCTCTCCGGTTGCTCCTGTTACTCCGGTAGCTCCCGTTACCCCAGTTGCTCCAGCCTCGCCAGTTGCTCCCGTCACTCCGGTAGCTCCAGCCTCTCCGGTTGCTCCCGTCACCCCGGTTGCTCCCGTTACACCAGTCGCTCCAGCCTCTCCGGTTGCTCCTGTTGCCCCAGTTGCTCCAGCCTCTCCGGTTGCTCCTGTTACTCCGGTAGCTCCCGTTACTCCA
>NZ_JBYTDQ010000008.1:0-405974 GCF_058791575.1 Paenibacillus sp. EB106-06-01-XG199
CTTAGCTCAGCTGGATAGAGCGTTTGACTACGAATCAAAAGGCCGGGAGTTCGAATCTCTCAGGGCGCGCCATTTTTTAATACCAACGGGATGTAGCTCAGCTTGGTAGAGCACCTGGTTTGGGACCAGGGGGTCGCATGTTCAAATCGTGTCATCCCGATTGTACACCTATGCGGGTGTAGTTCAATGGTAGAACTTCAGCCTTCCAAGCTGATAGCGTGGGTTCGATTCCCATCACCCGCTTAAAGAATAATCCACAAAAGAAGCCTGCGATATGCAAGGCTTTTTTTTGTACTTTGTGCTCAAGAGTCATGCAGCAGCTACAGTCTAGTGAAATTAAAGTTAGAGTGGGACATTACCCAATAAAAAATCTAATCTGGACTGCTTACTTTACTTTATCTGAAAGAGTTGAGAATACATTTGATCAATAGCTAATCGCAAAGGGAAAGCAAACTAATTAATAGTAGCTTGACGAACACGTTGGGAGATAGTTCCTTCGTGTTTTTTTGTTTGCCGGAAAGTGTGTTTCGTGACAGCCAACGGGTCTGTGAAGCTGGTATATTAGATTTACGAGATCGGGCTTCAATGATCAGGAAGTATTAAGGAGCAGCTCAAATGACAGATAAAGTAATTCGAATCTTCAGAATTATTAATGCGATTCAATCTAATCCTGGTATTACGGCGACAGATTTGGCTTTCAGATGTGATGTGAACGTTAGAACGATCTACAGGGATCTTGAGATCATCAGCCATTTTGCGCCCGTTACGAATGAGGGTAGAGGCACTGGCTATAAGTTTCTTGGCAAGTTTTTTCTCTATCCGCTTGATTTTTCCGAGCAGGAAGCGTTGGCATTCTCTCTTCTGCCTTCTGTACTCAATGAGGACAAAATCCCTCCGGGTTTCCATACAGCTTATGACAAAGTAATGGGTACACATATGAAGGAGAAATCCAGGCAGAACGGGATTCTGGAGAACATTGCTGACATCATTCAGATGGGCACACCCGCCTATCGTAAAGAAAGCCGGAACTTTCTGCAGCCGATTATCGGGGCGATTCTGGAGCAGCGCCGGATCCGAGCTGTATATCACTCGCAGTCGCGCGATGCGACAACGGAACGTGAGATCGATCCCTATTATTTGATTCCGCGGGATCAGCGCTTTTACCTCATTGGGTATTGCCACCTTAAAAAGGCCATCCGAACCTTCAGAATCAGCCGTTTTCTGGACGTGGAGGTAATGGAGGCGAGCTTCGACAAGGGGAACTTCAATATTAAGAAATATTTGAAAAATACCTGGTCCATCGACCGCGGCAATAAAAACATAAAGTTCAAGGTGCGGTTCCAGCCGGAGATTGCGCGTTATATAAAGGAAGAGGAACTGTTCGTTCATCCGCGGATGAGCGATGAGCCGGATGGCAGTCTGCTGTTCGAAGTGACTGTGAACAATGAAAAAGAGTTCATGAAGTGGATATTGCAATACGGGCCAAATGCCGAAATCCTGGAGCCGACTTCGGCCAGAGTGGAGCTAAAGCACCGGCTGGAGCATTGGATGAGTATTTATAGGGAATAGGAGTACAGTATCCTCTTGTTCCTGATCTAAACACCGTCATTTTTAGGGCAACAAGAAACCCCGAACCTCAAGGTCCGGGGTTTTGCATATGATTTTATTCAGCTAGAGGTACAGGAAAGCCCAGACCTTCGGCGATGCGCTGACCGAATTCAGGATCGGCTTTGTAAAAGTGGCCGATCTGGCGGATTTTGATCTCGTCGAACTCGACAGGAGTCATGGCACCGACAATATTGCGGACAAGACGCGCACGTTCCTCTTCGCTCAGCAGCCGGTAGAGGTCGCCGGCTTGTGTATAATGATCATCGTGATCATAAGGGACACTGTCTGCCTGACCGGAAACATTGTATGGCGCTGGTTTATGCTGCGGAGATTCCGTTGCTCCGCCGAAGCTATTAGGCTCGTAATAGACAGAACTGCCGCCGTTGCTGCCAGAGTTCATTGCACCGTCACGCTGATTGTTGTTGACCTCGGCAATAGGCCGGTTAATCGGCAACTGGTTATGATTCGCACCTACCCGGTAGCGGTGGGCATCGGCATAGGCGAATAGGCGGCCTTGCAGCATTTTGTCGGGGGATGCTTCAATGCCTGGAACAAAAGAACCCGGAGAGAAGGTAGCCTGCTCTACTTCTGCGAAATAATTCTCCGGATTGCGGTCCAGGACCATACGGCCAACCTCAATTAATGGATAATCCTTCTGCGACCATACCTTGGTCACATCGAATGGGTCGAAACGGTACGTGTCGGCATCCTCTACAGGCATAATCTGCACATGCAGTTTCCATGCCGGGAAATCTCCTTTATCAATTGCGTTGAACAAATCCTCTGTATGATAATCCGGGTTCTCCCCGGCAATTTGTGCTGCCAGATTTACATCAAGATTTCTTACGCCCTGTTCAGTTTTGAAATGGTATTTCACCCAGACAGCCTTGCCTTCGGCATTCACCCATTTGAAGGTGTGGCTGCCGAACCCGTGCATATGGCGAAGTGTAGCCGGGATGCCGCGGTCGGACATAAGAATGGTTACCTGATGCAGGGATTCAGGAGATAGAGACCAGAAATCCCAAACAGCATTCGGATTCTTCAAATGAGTCTGCGGGTGACGTTTCTGGGTATGGATGAAATCCGGGAATTTGATCGCATCGCGAATGAAGAAGACCGGTGTATTGTTGCCGACGAGATCATAATTCCCCTCTTCCGTGTAGAACTTTACTGCAAACCCGCGTGGATCACGGACCGTATCGGAAGAGCCCAGCTCTCCGGCAACGGTGGAAAAGCGAATGAACATTGGCGTGCGTTTGCCGACTTCGGACAGGAATGCTGCCTTGGTATATTGTGACAAATCCTGAGTGACTTCAAAATATCCATGAGCACCGGCTCCTTTGGCGTGGACAACACGTTCAGGAACACGCTCCCTGTTAAAGTGGGTCAATTTCTCCAGCAGATGAACATCCTGCAGTAAGGTAGGTCCACGGGAGCCTGCGGTCATTGAGTTCTGGTTGTCTCCGACAGGGGCACCCCAGCTTGTTGTAAGTTTGTTATTGCTCTGACTCATGAATACAATCACCTCGTAATAGGATTTGATATTAGATTTAGTATAAGTTCTATAATAACAAATAAAACGGGAAAAGCAATTCTTTTTTATAATAATTTTAATTAACAATATGCGGAATTGGGTGGAATCATGATAATGGGAAAGGAGGCACGTCCGATGAAAGAAGCTTGAGTTGTAGTCCCTAAGTTAACAAGGGTGTAGTAAAGGATATTTATGAATGTCGTTGAAAAGTAAGGGGAATCTAATTGCAAATAACTCCCATCCGCAGCAGCGGACGGGAGCAGGGGAAAAGGCAGGATAGGCTAAAGTGTCAGAGCAGTAGTATAACTAAAAACTGACGCTAAAAAATACGCTGCTTAGTCTTTGATATACATTCTGCTGTAATATTCATCCAGCATACGTTTGCTCGCGAATTCAACACGGGTGGTCTCGATGCTCTTGCGCATCATTTGTACCCATTTCTCCCGGTTGTCATAGAAGGTAGGGAGTACGCGGTTCAAGAGGGTGTCGTAAAGCGCGTCGCTGTCATGCTTGTCGAGCACTTCGAAATCGGTGGTCTCGAAGCCGTCGCCAATCTGCCAGCCGTTCTCGCCGTCGATGCAGGCTTCCGGCCACCAGCCATCCAGAATCGAGCAGTTGAGGACTCCGTTCATAGCCGCTTTCATCCCGGAGGTGCCGCTGGCTTCCAGCGGTCTGCGCGGATTGTTGAGCCAGATGTCGGAGCCGCGGGTCAGCTGTGCCCCAATGGTCATATCGTAGTTTTCCAGGAAAACGACACTTTTCGGATATTTTTTCATCATCGCCACGAGATTGCTGACAATTTTTTTGCCATTGTCATCCAACGGGTGGGCTTTGCCGGAGAAGACGATTTGGATTTTGCCGTCCTTCAGGTAAGGCTCAATGACTTCCGGCTGGGAGAAAATCAGGTCGCTGCGTTTGTAAGGAGCGGCGCGGCGGGAGAAGCCGATGAGCAGATTGTCCGCATTCAGGGCGATGCCGGAGCGTTCTTCAATGAACCCGACCAGCTCATTTTTAATTTCTTTATGCGTGGCCCAAAGATCGCCGTTCTCCTCAAAGGTGCGGGTAATCCGTTCGTCCACCCAGGTAGGGGTATGAATGGCATTGGTAATGCCGATGATCTCTGATCTGCCGGCAACTTCCTTCCACATTTTGTTCGCAGTATCAGCGTGAAGCTGGGCCACTGCATTAGAAATGCGCGACAACCGCAGACCGGCTACGGTCATATTGAAAGGATCTCCACCAATGCGTTCCATTTGATCGCGGGTTAAGCCATTGAATGCGCCCATATACTCGAGGCGGTCGAGCGGATGCGTTTCATTGCCTTCCTTGATGGGTGTATGGGTAGTGAACACAACCTCTTCACGGGTAGCTTTCCAGGCTTCCTCAAAGGTACTGCCGCCGGACATTTTTTCACGGATCAGCTCGATGGCGGCCAGTGCCGCATGTCCTTCATTGAAGTGATAGACATCAATTGGAATTTGCAGTGCACGCATCGCTTTAACGCCGCCAATCCCAAGAACGATTTCCTGAGCGATCCGCTCTTCGCCGAACCAGCCGTACAGTTGGCCTGTAATCCAGGCATCGCTGTTCTCGGGAATATCCGTGTCCAGCAGGTACAGCGGACTGTTGCCAAACTGCTCAGTCTTCCACACTTTACAGACAACATCGATTTTTCTTACTTTAACCGTTACTTTAACCCCTGTATCTTCAAGGAAATCATAAACATAGTTGTGATAGGAGTCATACGGATTGCCGTGGGCATCAATCTTTTGATCCGTGTACCCTTGCTTCCACTTCAGTCCGATTGGAATGATAGGAGCGTTGATATCCTTCGCGCCCTTGATGTAATCTCCGGCCAGGATGCCCAGGCCTCCGGCGTACATTTTGAAATCGGAATGCAGGCCATACTCCATGCTGAAATAAGCAACTGACGGTAATTGGTTCTCGTTCACTTGATAAGCCTCCTAATACGAATTAGATTATAATCTGGTATTGCTGTAGGCTCAATCTAAGGTGCAAACGTTTGCTCAAAATGATGTAGTCTTCCCTGGAAGCGATTGCACATCTATTCTAGCACACTTGCAGTCAAAAAGCATAACGAAGTTTTTGTGAAGAACAAACATAAGGATTCAAGAAAATACTAAACAGAAAAGTTTGATAAAGAGGGCTTCAGGCCATAAGATAAGGAAGGGACAATATCCCCTTTGAAGTGATTATGCTGCTGAAGCGGGCTATATGGATGTAAGAGTGACAGTTTAGCATGGTTCCGGCCGTAAGGATATTCAGGTTCTATACCGAAAGCGGACAAATTATGGCCGCAGCGGCTTAAGATAAGTATAGGTTGTAAATCCCGATTGTTCAAAATAACTAATGGTGGTGTAAAGCTTGAGTATAGTGGTGATCGGAAGTTTGAATATGGATATGGTGGTACGCACCAGCCGCGCCCCCGAAGCCGGGGAGACTTTGTTTGGACAAGGCTTCGCCTTGTCACCGGGAGGGAAAGGCGCCAATCAGGCAGTAGCCGCAGCGCGTCTTGGTGCCGAGGTAGCCATGATCGGAAGTGTCGGCCGGGATGCCTTTGGCAGTGAACTGCTGGAGATTATGCGGCAGGAGCATATTGATGTCCGGCATATTGCCCAGAGTAACTCGCAGGCTACCGGCGTCGCGTCAATTGTGGTCGATGGAGAAGGGGAGAACCGGATTATTGTTGTGCCGGGAGCGAATATTGAACTTGGTCCAGCGGATATTCAGGCGCTTGAGCACGTAATCAGCGGAGCTGAAATGATTGTGATGCAGCTGGAGACGGATCTTCCGATGTGTGAACAGGCGGCTTCTATTGCGCAGCGTCACGGCATTCCGGTCATTCTGAATCCGGCTCCGGCCAGAGAGCTTAGCCAGGAAATGTTGAGACATGTGACATATCTGACCCCGAACGAAACCGAAGCGGGAATCCTGTCCGGCATTGAAGTAAATAATACGGAGACGGCTGAGCAGGCGGCGCGTATTTTGCTGGGGAAAGGGGTGCGGAACGTCATTGTCACTCTGGGTTCCAAGGGGGCGCTGCTCGTGAATGAATCCGGCAACGCGCAGCATATTACCGGATACCCGGTACAGGCGGTCGATACGGTTGCGGCAGGCGATTCCTTTAACGGTGCGCTGGCTTACCAACTGACCCGCGGTGTGGCCTTGGAAGAAGCAGTGAGGTTCGCCAATGCAGTTGGTGCGCTGGCTGTAGGCAAAGAAGGGGCAATTCCGTCGCTGCCGAAGCTGCCGGAGGTCGAGCAGTTCCTGAAAGAAACAGCTGAACGGTAAGCCAGGGATAGATATAGATCGGATAGATGAGGAGCTGAAGTAAATGAGCGGCACTGTAACGGTTAAGAATGTGACTCTGGGCGAGGGAATGCCCAAGATTTGCGTATCGCTGATCGGAGCAACATTGACCGAGCTGAAGGAAGAAGCGGAGGCACTGAAAGCTCTGGCACCGGATGTGGTGGAGTGGCGGAGCGATTTTTTTGCCGGAGTGGACAATATTGAGGCAGTTACGGAAGTACTGGAAATGATCCAGGCGTGTCTTCCGGACCTTCCGCTAATTTTCACGTTCCGCAGCGCCAGAGAAGGCGGGGAGCGGCAGATCGCCACGGAGGATTATATCCGGCTGAATAAGGCTGCAGCCGCGAGTGGACTCGTCGATATCATTGATGTGGAGCTGTTCAATGAGGAAGCTGATGTGCAGGCGCTTATCGCTGCCGCGCATGACTGCGGGGTGTTCGTGATTGTGTCGAACCATGATTTTCAGGGAACACCTCCCGAGGAGGAGATTGTGTCCCGGCTGCGCAAGGCTCAGGAGCTGGGCGGCGATCTGCCGAAGATCGCCGTTATGCCATGCAGCGCGGCAGATGTGCTGACACTGCTGGCTGCGACAAACCGGATGCAGGAATTGTATGCGGACCGTCCGATTATTACGATGTCCATGGCCGGGGAGGGCGTAATCAGCCGCCTAGCCGGGGAAATCTTCGGCTCTGCGCTTACCTTCGGCGCGGCCCATAAGCCATCTGCCCCTGGACAGGTGGCGGTTGCCGAGCTGCGGAAGGTGCTGGAGCTGCTACACCGCAGCCTATAGAACTGTTCATTTATTGTCCGGCAGTAATAGAAACAATTAGAATGGGGTGTTCTAAGCCAGTGAAACGGCGGGAACACCTTTTTATTGCAAATATAAGGATTTATATGTTTCACGCTATAAATTATCCTTCTATTTCTCGCTGAAACGGATACCGTCCTTCTGAGGACGGTATCCGTTTCCACTTGATAGTTAATAGTTAAACATATATATGGTTCACGCTATAAATCATCTTCAGGGTACAGCAGGGTTTGAATCAGCGCCCGGTTATGCCCTACAATGAAGGCAGCCAAGTAGTTAAATCATCTATTTGCGGAATGAAGAAAGGGAGAACTGCCAATGACGGAATCCATCCTGGTCGTGGAGGATGAAGAAAAAATCGCCCGGCTGCTGCAGATTGAGCTGGAATGTGAGGGCTATCGCGTATTTATTGCGGGCAGCGGCCATCAGGCGCTTGAAATCTATCAGGCACAGCAGCCGGACCTCCTTCTGCTTGATGTGATGCTCCCAGGGTTCAGCGGAATTGAGCTGCTGCGCCGTATCCGGGTCAATGATGCGCTTACCCCTGTACTGATGCTGACTGCCAAAAGCTCGGTGGAAGACAAAGTATCCGGTCTTGACCTTGGGGCAAATGACTATATCACCAAGCCCTTTCAAATTGAGGAGCTTCTGGCGCGTGTCCGCGCTGCGCTGCGGCTTGCGTCTGCCCGAAACATTGAGGAGACAGGCAGCTGGCTTAAAGCGGATGATCTTGAGCTGAACGAATCCACGCGTGAAGTTGTTCGGGCTGGCAGAACGATTGATCTCACCCCGAGGGAGTTCGATCTGCTGGTGTTCTTGCTGAAGAACAAGCGCCAGGTGCTGAATAGAGAACAGATTATGACCGCGGTTTGGGGGTACGATTATTACGGTGATACCAATGTCGTAGATGTGTATATCCGTTATGTCCGTAAAAAACTTACCCAAGGGGATCAGAGCGAGCTTATTCATACCGTCCGGGGCATCGGGTATGTCCTGAAGGACTCCCCATGAAGCTGCGGAGCAAAATTTATCTTTATTCCAGCGTGCTGTTTGCTGTACTCCTTGTCATTATGAACCTCGTCATTTACTTTATGTTCAGCCGGTTGTCGACAGATAATCAGCTGGATCAGGCCGCTGCCGAGACTGCCAAAATCTCTGCCGATATGCGAAGAGTTGGAACCGGTGTGGCTGCCCCTGAGCTGCTCCGGGCGTACGTGCCGATTGAGGGAATGCTCCGGCTGCTGGCTCCGGACGGGAGCGGACCGGCGCCCGTGACTTCGGCGTCGGAACAGGAGATCAGCCGGCTGAAGCCGGTATATTATAAAGACAAGCTTAGTGAGATTATCAAGGTGGATGGCCGTTCCTATGCTTTCGTGACGACTCCGGTCATCTGGATAGACGGGATGGTGATGAATGTCCAAATGACCAAAAGCCTGGAGAGTACGATGAATACGCTCCGCGTGCTGCGGGTTGTGCTGGCGGGGGCAACCGCCTTTGCACTGCTTCCGCTGCTGCTCTCCAGCCGTGTGCTGTCCGGGCTGATTATGCGTCCCATTGTGCAAATGACAGCTACGATGCGGGAGATCAAGGACAGCGGGAAATTCAGCAGACTAACGCTGGAAGACACATCCAGAGATGAGCTGGTTGAAATGGGGCGCACGTTCAACGATATGATTGCTTTGCTGGAGAGTAATTATTTGAAGCAGGAGAAATTCGTGTCCGACGCCTCGCATGAGCTGCGTACTCCGCTGACGGTAATTGAAAGCTACGCCAGTCTGCTCAAAAGGCGGGGACTTACCCATCCTGAATTGTTCAATGAATCCGTTGAAGCCATCCATTCCGAGGCGATTCGGATGAAGGAACTGACCGAGCAACTGCTGCTACTGGCGAAGCACCACGAACAATGGGATCTGTCCATGAAGGTTGTTGATCTGCAAGAGCTGGCCAATGCATCGGCTAAAGTCTTCCGCAATGCATATGGCAGAGAAATCACCGTCAATGCACTGGGGGAGGTCAAGGGATACAGCGATGAAGCGAAGCTGCGACAGCTGCTGTTCATATTTTTGGACAATGCCCGCAAATACAGCGATGAAGCGATAACCATCACGCTTGGAGCCTCCGGGCAGGAGAGCCACATTGTCATTACTGACCGGGGCATCGGGATTCCGAGCGGGGAGCTGCCCAGAGTGTTCGACCGCTTCTACAGAGTAGATGAGGCAAGAAGCCGCCAGGGCGGAGGAGCAGGGCTGGGGTTGTCACTCGCTGCGGAAATTGCCGAAGCCATTGGAGCCAAGCTGTCCATGGAGAGTGTGGAAGGCGCCGGAACATCGGTTATGATCCGAATTGCGGCTGAGAGCAGGGGAAGACAATGAAAATAAAGAAACCTGAGAGCAAAAAAATTATATACAAAGCCGTCACTATTATTGCTGCCGTGCTGCTTCTGTCCAGTGCTGCGTTTAAAATATTCACAAATCAGTCTGCACAGCTGTTGACGAAGGAGCAGGCGAAACAGGCTGTGCTGAAAGAGTATTCCGGCAGCGTAGAGAAACTGACCCTGCAATCCGGGAACTATGTAGCGGAGCTGAAAACCGGCCAGGGCCTCTATGAGCTGGAGCTGGATGGGTCAACAGGTGAGATTATTTCCATTGTCCTGCTGGAGCCACTGGCTTCCGCAGAGATCCGGCCCACACCATTGCCTTCTTCGGCCCCTCCGGCAGGCGGCAGCGCCTTGCCATCCCCTTCCCCGGCTGCTCCGCGTGCAGTGTCGGAAGACGAGGCAGTCAAGCTGGCGCTGCAGGAGGTGCCGGGAGAACTGGATGATGTGGATACCGAAATTAACGAATCAGGAGCCTTTTATCTGGTGGAAGTCAACACAACGGATGGGCGTGAAGCGGTGGTCCAGGTGGACGCGATCTCAGGAAACATTATGTCCGTGGCTTGGGAAGAACCGGATGAGGATCATCCTTAAGCAGAATTCTCATCAATTTCTAATGTTACTGCCGCCTTTCTCTCATTTGGGCCGTGTATATTGAATACATGAGCAGCACAGATTGAACATGAGGAGGCGGCAATAAATGATGAAGATGAAATTATGGAGCAGTGTAGCGGCGGCAGCCATTCTGTTCGGGGGTGCATACAGCATCAGCGAGGTTCAGGGTGCTTCCGCAGGATCGACCGCTTCACAAAGTCAAAGCAAGACACTGATTGGCGTGGACAAGGCGGAGGCGTATGCGCTGAAGTCAGCACAGGGCCGGGTAGAGAGCATTGATCTGAAGGAGAGAATCAGTGGTTCGTATTACGAGGTTGAGATCCGTCATAACAACCAGGAAATAGACGTTCGGGTTGATGCCTACACAGGTAAAATCTTAAGCGTGCGCAAAGAAACCGATGACGATGACGATGATGACAACTACGCGTCAGCCACATCACAAAGCGGAACGATGATCAGCGCAGCTAAAGCGGCAGAAGCGGCTTCTGCCTCCGCAAAGGGTACAGTTACTGAAATTGACCTTGATGGGGACAATGGAAGTTTCGTATATGAAGTGGAGATCAGAAACGGCAAAGTGACGACCGAAGTGGGAGTCGATGCCTATACTGCGAAGGTTCTGTATACGGATGTAGATTCTGATGACGATGATGATTGAATCCATGAAAATGTAGATGAATTAACACTATATAAAAGCGGGGCAGCCGGATATCGGCTGCCCCGCTTTTATATATCATACAACTGCTTTATCACTCCGGGCAAGCGGAGTGGAAGACTACTGCTTTGTACCTGTATAGACGTGCACAGCATCTCTCAGGAACTCGGCCAGACCCGGACGGTGCTTGTCATAATAGGCGATAAAGCGTTCGTCATCCACATACATTTGTGCTACGTGGGCGTGAGCTTCTTTAGTATAAGTGTCCCAGTAGAAGGTGAGCCACTGGCGGTGCAGCTCAGCGGCCTGCTGCGCCAGCTCGCTGGCGGAATCGCCTTCCTCCATCGCTTGCTCAAGGGCTGCGAACATGTCTGCTTCAAGCTGCTGGATGGCGGCATACTGCTCTTCGGTCATGTTTTTCAGCTTGCGGTTAGACTTCTCAACAGCCTCCTCCCCGTATTTGGTGCGGGCTTCCTGTCCGTACGTACGCTCATTATCTTCAATCAGCTTTTGCTTAAAGCCTGCAAATTTCTCTTCATTGCTCATGGTTATTCTCCCTTCATTTTGGGCCAGTGTTTTTTCGACGTTTGCGATTAATTGATCCAATTGCTCTCTCCGCTGAAGCAGCTGGTCATGGTGCTCCCGCAGTGCCCGGGTGCCATCAAAGGACGGCGCGGTCACGATTTCTTTGATTCCTTCGAGGCTTAAGCCCAGTTCCCGGTAAAAAAGAATCTGCTGCAGCCGGTCGACCTCGGCCTGTCCGTAGATGCGGTATCCCGAGGAGTTGATTCTCGCCGGCTTGAGAATGCCAACCTCATCGTAATAGCGCAATGTCCGCGTACTGATGCCAGCCAAAGCTCCCAGCTTTTGCACCGTGTATTCCATAATAGCTGTACCTCCCATAACTTGTTTCAGCGTAGTATCATTGGACCCAATTGCATACTTGTAAGCTGCGGCTTGCTGCTTACAAGATCACTCTACACCTTCACGCAACGGCAAGGTCAAACACTTTTTTGTGAGGAATATCGCTCAAAAAAAAAGCAGCTCCCCATAGTATGTCCACTAAGGAAACTGCTGCTAACCTTGTATTACACATGAAGCCGGATTATTTCTTGCCGACCTGTGCCGTGAAATATTCCCGCAGCTCTGCCAGCTTCCGGGGATCCGCCAGCGCATCTTCACCCGGGAAGTAATGTTCGGCGACCAGTTCCCAGGTGGGAACGATTTTTTGTGAGATCATTGCCTTGATGGCGATCTTGACTGTCTTGCGTTCTCTGGCGTTGGAGAAGGTGTCCTTGTAATGCTGGGACCGCTCAAAATCCAGGTCGTTAAAGACAGCGCGGAAAATCTCCGCGGTCATCTTGGCATCGTCCAGCGCCCGGTGAGCGGAACCGGAAGGCTCAAGCCCGAACAGGGTCATCGCACCTTCGACGCTGATATCATTGCTGAGGCCGCGGGCACGAAGCACGCCCTTCAAGAGATCAAAATAGGTTGCAGCCATCCAGTAAGAATCATCCATTTTGTGCATCCGGATATCCTGAATGATCCGCTTCATATCCTCACCGCCCCAGGTTAGAAGCAGCACTCCGTCACTGCTCTGATCCAGCCAGGCTCTAAAGGCGGTAATGACCTTGGGAAAACGGTCGGCGACGTCGATATCCTCTTGGGGAATGCCGGTTTTTTTCTTAATGAACGAATTCAGGGTGGAGAAGTATATAGGTTTAATTAAGGCTGAGAACTCATCCTTAACTTGCAATGAAGCGTCTAACCGGACGGCTCCAATCTCAATGACCTCCATAGGATGCTCGCTGGCAAATTTGCGGCCGTTGAATTCGATGTCCAGAATAATATAATCCACAGGTAATGCCTCCGTTTCAGTGACTGGCGCCTTACAGGCTGAAGAATGCGCCGACCCTTCTATTTTAGCAAAAAAAGCGGAGGAATGGGAAATAAGACGGGAAATTGCCGTCCGGGGTGTGCGGCTAAGGCTGTTTTTGTATTGAAGAGTGATGAGGAGCCGTGGTAAACGGGAAGAAGGATAAGGGAGAAGGTTGGAAGAATAAGTAAGCATGATGGCGTGAATTGGGAAATTGTAATTGATATATTTTTGGGGGAGGTCAATGATTAATACTTACGAACAAGTTAAACAGTGGGAGGATCAGTAATGCAGGACCAACAGATTTACTGGATCGGCGGCTCGGCATGTACCGGCAAAAGCACGCTGGCTAAAATGTACGCTGATAAATATGGGCTGGCGCTGTATGCTTGCGATGAGCACTTTCATGAGCATGTGCAGCAGATTTCGCGGGAGCAGCAGCCTGCAATACACCGGGTCACCAGGCTGACGATGAACGAGGCTTTTTATACAAGGAAAGTTGAGGAGCAACTGAATACATATATCGAATGCTTCCAAGAGGACTTCACATTTGTGCTGCTCGATCTGGCACGTATGGGAGAGAAAGCGGTTGTGGTGGAAGGAAACCAGCTGCTGCCCCGACTCGTAGCTCCACTGATGAAGAATAATCACAAGGCGATCTGGATTGTCCCTACGGAACAGTTCCAATGGGAGCATTACAGCAGGCGGGAGTGGATTCATGACATATTGCAGGAGACTGAGAACTCTGGGATCGCATTCCGCAATTGGATGAAGCGGGACGCCCTGTTTGCAGCGAGGGTGAAGGAGGAGGCTGAAGCACGGAAGCTGAAAGTGCTGGAGGTAGATGGAAGCCTGAGTCTGAAACAGAGCTTTGCCATGTTGGAGCTGTACTTCAGTTCCTGAATGGCTGCTGATGAAACTTAAGGGAAGAGCAAATGCACAGGAGGCAGACGATGAGCGGAAACGGATATAGATTTGTAATTGACGAGGCTACGTTTCAACTGCAGGAGGCCTACTCTTTTGATTGGCTGACCGCAATGGGGCGGGTGTTCCGGGTGTTTGATGAGCAGGATTCCGGAAATATCAGCTTTGGGGTTGAGCAAGACGGATGCAAGGTTTTTGTGAAGTTCGCCGGAGCGAAAACGATGCAATTCCATGGTGATCCTGCGGAAGCGGTTGAAAGATTGATTCAGGCGGTTCCTCTCTATGAGGAGCTGCGGCATCCGTCGCTAATCCAGTTGTTATCTCATGGTCCTGTGGAAACGGGATATGCAGTGGTTTTTGAATGGACGGAAGGCGAGTGCCTGCATTCGCATGGGGCTTTTGGCGGAGCGGCCAAGTATAGTGATCCCGAATCGCCTTTTTACCGCTATAGGGCCTTGTCCACGGAGAAACGGCTGGATTCACTGGAGGTCATCTTTGGCTTTCATGAATACATAGAGTCTAAAGGATATGTAGCTGTAGATTTTTATGACGGAAGCATTCTCTATGATTTCACTAAGGACCGTACAGCAATTTGCGATATTGATTTCTATCAACCTAAGCCCTTCTTCAACGGCATGGGAGAGCAGCTATGGGGTTCCAAACGGTTCAAATCACCGGAAGAATACCTCATGGATGCCCCAATCGACCAAATCACCAATGTATATAATATGGGGGCTGCTGCTTTCGTACTGCTGGGTGGAGAAAGTGACCGTTCCAGGGATAAATGGGAAGCGGGACCGGAGCTGTACGAGGTTGCGCTGCGGGCCGTAGATCCAGAGCGGGCTCAGCGTTACCGGAGTGTCTCGGAGTTCAAGGCGGAATGGGATAAGGCGAGGAAGGAAGCAAACGATGGATAATAAATCTACGCTGAACAAACAGATCTGCGAACGGGAAGAGAAATACCGAATGAGAGCTGCGAATAAATCCACTGCAAAACAAAAATGTTTTTGGCCGGATATTTGGTGGAATGAACGGTGTATTGTAGTGCGAGATTTCCCGGGTACGAATAGTGGCAGAAAGAAGGATTACAGTGCTTGAAAAAAAAGGCTTAGGATACAAGGAACTGAACGCAATGGCCAAGCAGATCTGTGAACTGGAAGAGAAGCTGCTGAACACCGAGGTGCGCACTTCGCCGGATGAACTGTCGCGACTGTTGGCAGACGATTTTTTTGAATTCGGAAGCTCCGGGAAGGTATGGCATAAGCAGGACTTGCTGGGGGAAGAAGGAGCGGGCGAGGTCCGAATGACCCTGAGCGGGTTCGAACTTCATCCGTTATCCGGGGAGGCTTTGCTGGCCACCTACCGGATCATGAACGAAGAGACAGGTGGAGAGACACTGCGCAGTTCAATCTGGAAATTCAGGGATGGGCGGTGGCAGATGTTTTTTCATCAAGGAACCCCGGTGAGAGGATAAGGTTAATTGAAACATATAGGTTGTCCATGCTTAGTCCCGGATCACATGCCCCTGGCCAAGGGTGACTTCCACAAACCCGGCCATCTGCCGGGTTTGATAGCGGATCGGCTTGCCGCTGCCCATGATGATGATATTGCGGATGTCGGCGGTGCCCTCCGAAGGGAGGGCAAAGGCTTTGATATAGGCGAATTCCCCAGCTAAAGTCGTGTGGATGGCCCCTATCAGGCGGTCCTTTTCGCTTCTGCCCATCAGGTTCATGATGATGGAGCCGCGGCTGTTCAGCTTAGAACGGGCCAGGGCGAAGAAATCGCTGGAGACCAGATGCCGGGGAGTGCCGTCAGCGGTGAAGGCATCCAGAAGAAGGAAGTCATAGCGGCGTTCCGGCTCGCCCTCCAGAATGCGCCGTCCGTCCCCGACAATGACATTATCCTGGCTGTAGCCAAAATGCTGCCGGCTTAGCTTCACGACCTCCGCATTCACTTCAGCCACTTTAAAGCGCTTCTCCGCAAAATAACCGGCAATCGTTCCAATCCCATGTCCAATCAGGAATACATCTTCGAAATAAGGTTCGCCAGCCTCCATTAGATGGATCATTGCCCGCGGATATTCAAAGACCACCCGCCGGGGGTGGTCCAGATCAAGGGCACCCTGAATAGCGTCTCCCGAAAACTGCAGCACGCGGAATCTGCCTCTCTCGCCATATAACTCTGTCGTTTCGTACACCTGGATTTCGGGGGTGTTCTTTGAGTTCAGGAACTCTGGATGCAAGGTATCATTCTCCTTATACGAGCGAAATGCGTTTATATTCGTTCGGCGTAACACCGACAACCTTCTTGAACAGCTTGTTGAAGTAAGCAGGGTCGGGATAGCCGACTTCGGTGCCGATCTCGTGCACCTTCAGATCCGGCGCATTCCTCAGCAGCTGCTTCGCTTTGCGGATGCGGATTTCAATTACATAATCGGTCAGGGTCAGCCCAGTCTCCTGCTTGAACAGCTTGCTTAAATAGCTTGGCGTCAAAAACACCATACCGGCCAGCATGTTCAAATCGGCATGCTGATTATAATGGGCCGCTACCCAGCGCTTGACCGTTTCAATGGCCGTACCGGACATCTCCAGCCGGTGCTTGCGGATTTCGTTCAGCGCGACCAAGAAGGAGGAGGTGAAGAGTTCCTCAATTTCAGCAAAGGCCATGCAGGCTTCGATTTGCTCTTCCAGCCGCTGGCTGCAGTCCTTTCGGTAGACCGCTTCAAATTCCTGCAGCTCCTTGCGGGCAGTATCCTCGACCTGCCGGCAAGTGCGCAGGATCAAGTCGGGATAAGCCTGCTGCAGCTCCAGCACAGAGAATAGCTTGTGCAGTACTTCCAGCACCCCGGCCACATTTAGAATCTGCAGCTCATGGATCAGCGGCTCCCGGAATGGAGGGAATGGATCACCGGCAGCCTGCACTGGTGTCTGGAGCTCTCTAATCGTAACATAATGCAGCGGCAGCGGATTATAAATCCCTGCATCGCAGGCCAGCTTGGCTTCAAGATAGGCTGTTCTAAATTTGCCCGGGTCATCGTAGGAGCGGCTGGCTCCCGCATGGAGACGCTGGTCCTTGCTTGCAACGCCGATAATCTCTCCGATTTGGCGTGATTCTTCAGGGGTGAGCGGCAGCGGGGAATAACAGATCCATGCCCGCAGCCCTTTCTGCACTTCCAGCGTATCGAGGACGAACGCCTTCTCTTGCCGCAAACTGTCTGCAATTCCGCAGACTTTTTCCCGGGAGCTTCCTTTAAGGGCATAGACCGTGAAATAAGGCTGGGGCAAGGTAAGGCCGCTTAAAAGAACGGCAGAGGGGTCCTCGATATGCAGCAGGGAGTGCAGCAGGCCGGTACGCTGGCATTCTTCTTTTTCCCGTAACAGCTTCTGCTCCTTCTCCAGACTATACAGCACTTCGAAGAGCTGTTCTTTGTTGATAGGTTTGAGCAGATAATCTACCGCTGAACTGCGGATAGCTTCCCGGGCATAATTAAATTCAACGAATCCGCTCATCAGCAGGCTGCGAATTCCGGGGTGGTTTGCTTTAAGCTGCCGGATCAGCTCCAGCCCGTCGATTTGCGGCATACGGATATCGGTTATAACAACGTCAATGTGGAGGGAGGGGAGCGCATCAAGCAAATGTTTGCCGTCCGGATAAATACCGGCGACAACGAAGGTGCTGCTCTCTTTGCTGATCATTCGTGCCAGACCTTCGCGAATTAGAACTTCATCATCTACAATCGCAATACGCAGCAAGCCGAGTCCCCCTTTTTGAAATGATATTATTCTTCGCTGTGATCGTCCGAAAGATCCTCGATTCTTAAGGTCACACGGGTTCCTGTGCCAAGTTGACTCTGCACATGTAATCCGAAGGAGCTGCCGTAATGCATACGGATGCGCTCATTCACATTTCGCAGACCGATTCCGAACATTTCACCGTCTGCCCCGCCCATCAGACTGTTGTTCAAAGCGCGCAGGGTATCCTCATCCATACCTATTCCGTCATCCTCGATACAAAATACAGTTTTACCGTCCTCCTCCCAAGCCGTAATGTTCAGTGTGCCCGGTCCCTCCTTAGGTTCAAGCCCGTGAAAAACGGCATTCTCGACAATCGGCTGGAAGACCAGCTTGATCACCGGCAGCGGCAGGAATTCCTCCGGCACATGGATATTGAGCCGGAATTTATCCGGAAAGCGGATTTGCAGCAGATGCAAATAATTACGCACATGATCCAGCTCATGCCGGATCGTAACGGTTTCTTCACTGCGGACAATGCCGTAACGCATCTGCAGTCCGAGCAGATAGGTGAGCTTCGCGACGCGGGGGTCATCACTGCTCTCCGCCAGCATGCGGATGGATTCCAGCGTATTATAAATAAAATGCGGGTTAATCTGGTTCTGCAGCGCCCGCATATCTGCCTTTTGTTTGCGTTTCTCCGTAAGGGAGACCTCCTGAAGCAGATCCTTGACCCGGATAATCATCCGGTTGAAGTGGCTGCCGAGCATCCCGATTTCGTCATTATATTTCGGATGCAGCCAGACATCCAGATTGCCGTGCTGCACCTGCTTCATCAGACGGACCATCGATTTCAGCGGTTTGGTCAGTGCATGGGAAATAAAAGTGGCAACGACGAGCGCGAATGCAATAATCGACAGGGTAGTGAAAATCAGCCGGTTACGGTTCTTCTCCACCGGGGAGAGGATGCGGTCCAGCGGAATGGAGACAATGGTTGTCCAACCGGTCTTCTGGGATACCCTGTACACTGCAAGAACATCAAGGCCATCCAAAGTGATCTGAAAGTGGCCATTTGGAGCGGTGGCCTTCTGCAGCAGCAACTGTGCGTTTTTTTGCTGTTTCTGGGTCTCTTGGCCGTCCACATGCTCACCGTCATACATTAATTCGCCCTTGTCGTCCACGATTAGCGTATTGCCCTGGGTGACGGCGTTTACAGGATCAACGATCCCCTTGAACAGGTTGTTGATGTCAATGTCGAAGACAAGGATTCCGATATTTTTGAGCGTGCTGACCGAAGTAATGGTGCGCAGAACGCTGAACACCTCTTTGTGGCCGCCGGAATTTACACGGATCGTATGCCTGCCTTGGACTACCGGAGCTGCACCGGCCCCCTCAGTGAGGCTCTGCCACTGCGCCAGCCGTTCCGCCGGGAACAATTCATTGATGCCGGGAGCCCTGTCAAAAAAAACGGAACCGTATTTGTCCACTAAGTATACGGCAATAATCTGTTCTTTCGTATGGTTCAAATAGCTCAGGAACATCGACATGCTGGTGTTCTTTTCCCAATCGGTATTACGCTGCTCCAGGTAGAACTGAACATCGGTATTGTACAGCGGCAGCGCCGTGTACCGCTTGAGATCGGCAACATACCGGTCTATGGTATCCGAAGCGCTGTCTGCCATCTGTCCGGCACTCTTTGTGGAGCTAGACAGCACCGAGTTGAAGGTGGAGCGTGAAGAAAGATAGCTGACGTAAGTGATTGGCAGGGAGATCAGAAAAATAAATACGACAATCAGCTTCCGCTCCATCGGCAGGTTGGCAAGGAACAGCCACATGCTGCGAACAATTCTCCGGATGTAAGAGACCACTATGGTTATTCCTTTCCGTACCCCCTATTTAACGGCGCCGCTGGTTACCCCCTCAAAGATATAACGCTGCAGGAAGAAGTAAAGAATGACTGTCGGCAGCAGGATAAGCAGAATGGCTGCACAGATCAAATTCCAATCGGCCGTATTGACCCCCTGAAAACGCATGAGGACGGTGGTAACGACGCCGAGGCTTTGTTTTGGCATATATAGATAGGGGATGTACATGTCATTGTAGATGCTGATCGTCTTCAAAATAATCAATGTTGCCGTCGCCGGTGACAGCAGCGGGAAGATAATCGAACGGTAGATTTTGAACAGGGATGCACCCTCAACCATCGCATTCTCATCGAGATCAACGGGGATGTTGCGGATGAACTGCAAATACAGGATGATCTGAATGACGTCTGCTCCGATATAGAGTACGATCGGAGCACCCAAGGTGTTGTAGAGGCCCATACTTTTGATGATGCCAAAGGTCGCTACCTGAGTAGTGATGCTTGGAATGATGGTCGCCACAAGATAAGCGCCGAATACAATCGGCTTAAGCTTGAAAGAGAACCGCCCCAGTACATATGCCACCATTGTCCCAAACAGAATGTTCAGGGTCAATGTAATTATGATAATAATCAGTACGTTGCCGAAGCCGCTGAGCAGTCCGCCACGCTGAAACACAGTCACGAAGTTATCGAAGTTGAAGAAACTGCGCGGCAGAGCCATGGAACTGCTGCTGTTGAATTCCTCGGTTGATTTGAAGGCGTTGACCACCACGACATAAGGCGGAAAGAGTACGACGAATACGCCGATAAGCAGCGTGAAGTATTTAAAAATGTCTTTTAGGCTAAGTTTGGAATGTTCCATGGCTACTTATCTCCTCCCCGGTTAAGAACCAATTGCTGCAGCAAGAGCACGACAACGACAATGAAGATCAGGATAACGCTCATCGCTGAGGCCAGGCCGTAGTTATTAAAAGCAAATGCGGTATCTACTACCCGCTGAACATAAGTCTGGCTGGCACCCGCCGGGCCGCCCTTCGTCAGCACAAACGGCAGATCGAATACTTCCAGCGCGCCGGTTACGGTCAGGAATAAATTCAATTGAATGACGGGCTTCATATTTGGCAGTGTAATTCTCCACAGCGTCTGAAACGAGCCTGCACCATCTATTTTGGCTGCTTCATAAATGTCTTTCGGAATCGCCTGCAGGGAGGCAATGTAAATGACCATGTTGTAGCCCATGAACCGCCAAAAACCAGTGGAAGCGAGCGAGTAGTTCACCAATCCTTCAGTACCGAGCCAACTGGTCTGTCCTAGTCCGGTGAGGCCGATGCTGTTCAGGAACATATTGAGTGAACCATTGGTAGTATCAAACACATAGCCGAACATGAAGGCCACGGCTACACCGTTCATGATATAAGGCAGGAAGAGCATAATCCGGAACCCGTTTTTACCCCGCAGCTTGCTGTTCAGCACGACGGCGAAATAAATGGCGACAATATTCTGGACAATCCCCATCGCAAAGTAGGCGAAGTTATGGGTGAACACCTTGAAAATATCAGGATTGCCAAAAACCTCGCGGTAATTGTCCAGACCGACCCAAGGCTTCTCGGGGCTGTACCCGTCCCAGTTGGTAAAGCTGTAATAGACCAGTTTAATGGCCGGATAATAAGTGAATGTCGCCAGCAGGAGCAGGGGAATCAGCAGGAAGGATACAATGATAATGAGCTTTTGTTTGTTATAGGATAATGTTCCGAACATCGCTTAACCTTCTTTCTGAATAGCGCGTTGGTCAATGACGACAAAATGGATTATCCGGAGAAAGCGATAATCCATTTTGCGCCGGTGGATTGCTAGGTTCTAACGTTACTGGTCTTGCTAAAGATCAATAGCCGAGGTCTTTTTTGGCTTTGGCCCAGGCTTTGTTCCATTTGTCGAAGACGGATTGCGGGTCCTTGGCCAGGACGAATTCCTGTACCATAGCCGGCAGGTCGAGTTGTGCCTTGTTAGTAATTTCTGTTACCTTGGCATCATCCACTGTACCCTCTTGCAGGGTTACGCCAGTCGCCTGGAATTCCTTCAGTTGAGTCAGCTTGGATTCTTTGCCCTTCAGCGGGGAGATAAATCCGGCAAAATCCTCATAACCGGAATCCTCGATCATCCATTTCACGAACGCTTTGGCAGCATCCGGATTTTTGCTGTCCTTGGCTACAGCATAGAAGAAGTCAGGGCTGAGCGGTGCAGTAAGTTTGCCCGAGTTGTCATAAGGAAGCGGGAAGAAACCTACGTTGTCAGAAGTGGTGCCGGCGCCGATGACTTGATTGATGACCCAATTGCCAAGGAAGTACATGGCGAATTTGCCTGAGGCAATGTCCTTCTTCGATTGTTCCCAGTTGGTAGAGTTGATGTCTTTTTCCAGATAGCCCTTTTCATTCAGCTCTCTAAGCAGGTTGAGTGATTTTCCGTAGCCGTTGTCCATAGTGAAAGGTGTTTCGGAGGTCAGCTTTTCGTTCGGGAAATCCGGGTTGCCTGCAATCACGCGGGGAACAGAGTACACCCAATCGTTAAGCGGCCATTTGTCCTTAAAGTTGGAAGCGAGCGGAACGACACCTTTGGCTTTAAGCTTTTCGCAGGCAGCGAGGAATTCATCCCAAGTCTTCGGAACCTCGGTGATGCCTGCATCGGCGAAGGCTTTTTTATTGTAGACAATTCCAGTGGTGGAGTTACCTGTGGTAATTCCGTAAAGCTTGCCTTCATAGGATTTGAAATCTTTAAAGGTGATCTGATCATTCAGGCCAAGATCGTCCAGGGAAGCAAAATATTTCGGAAGATCGGAGTTAGGAATGGAAGGAATGAACATCACATCGGGAAGCTCACCACTGGCCATTCTGACCTTGGCTTGCTGGTTGTAGTCCGTTTGGGAAGCTTCGAACTCGACCTTTATGTTCGGATACTTCTCGTTAAAACGTTTAACATATTCGTCATACTCTTTGCCGATCATATCGGTTCTGTTAGTCAGGAAGGTAATCTTTCCGCTAATGTCGGAACCGCTTCCAGCCGCCGGCTCAGTAGTTGCTTCACTGCCGGAATTCTCTGGTGCTTTGGTTGCAGCCGGCTCATCTGTGGCTTTAGCTGCGTTGTTATTATTGTTCGATCCGCAGCCTGTCAGAGATAAAGAGAAAGTCATGGTGATAACAAAAAATAACGAAAATAACTTGTTTCTCATTGCGTTGTCCCCTTTTCGTTTTGATGTTAGCGTTTACATTATCATTATAGCGTCATTGATTCCAGCATTAAATGTATTCAATTATTATTTATTGTCTTTATTTGTTTTCTTTCTGGGTTTATAATTACTTTGTTGCTAACAATAAGATAACAAAATATAATGAAACAAATGAATTTTGCTGAAATAGGGAGGACTTATGAAACCATATCATCTTGAATTGACAAACTGGGAATTTAGAGCCTGCGGTGACGAAACGTGGCTTCCGGCGGTTGTGCCGGGAACGGTGCACACGGATTTGCTCCGCAATGGACTTATTTCGCAGCCCTTCTATGGAAAAAACGAGCATGAGCTGCAATGGATCGACAAGAAGGACTGGGAGTACAGAAGCAAGCTGCGGCTGGAAGAAGAATGGCAGAGCCTGGCCATTACGGAATTGGTCTTTGCGGGCTTGGACACCTATGCCGATGTTTTTGTGAATAATGTGCATGCGCTTTCAGCAGACAATATGTTCCGGGCCTGGACTGTAAATGTCAAAGGGCTGCTGGTGGCCGGTGACAATGAAATTCTCGTGAAGTTCCGTTCCGTAGTTAAGGAAGACCTGCCGAAGCTGGCGCAGCTGGGGTATGATCTGCCGGCGCCCAATGATCAATCAGAGCTGGGCGGACTGCAAGAACAGCGAATTAGCGTGTTTGCCCGCAAAGCGCCTTATCATTATGGCTGGGACTGGGGCCCGAGATTTCTTACCAGCGGACTCTGGCGGGAAGCGGTGCTGCAAGGCCGGGATGCGGCAGCCATTACGGATCTCTATATCCGCCAGAATGAAGTTAAGCGGGAAGAGGCGCGGCTTACAGCTGTCGTGGAGATTGAAGCTCCGCAAGCTTGCGAGGGAATGCTGCGGATCACGACTGCTAATGGACAAAAATGGATGCAAGCGGTTTCTGCGCTCTCCGGCAAGCAGACTGTGGAGATGGATATTGTCGTTGATCAGCCGGAGTTATGGTGGTGCAACGGGCTGGGTATGCCTAATTTAACTACCTTCCGGGCAGAGCTGCTGGATAGCGCTACGGTATTGTCCAGTGCAGAAGTAACTACCGGGCTGCGGGAGATTAAGCTGATCCGCAAACCTGATGCAAAGGGCGCTTCGTTTCAGTTTGAGCTTAACGGCGTGCCGTTATTCGTAAAGGGCTCCAACCATATACCGAACGACAGCTTCACCACGGAAATAACGGAGGAACGTTACCGGCATGAGATTGCAACAGCGGTAGAGTCGAACATGAACATGCTGCGGGTGTGGGGCGGCGGGATCTATGAGGAGGAAGTTTTTTACCGGCTGTGTGATGAGTATGGGCTGCTGGTCTGGCAGGATTTCATGTTCGCCTGCAGCATGTACCCCGGAGATGAGCCTTTTCTTGAGAATGTACGGAAGGAAGCAGAATACAACGTACGCAGATTGCGCAATCATCCTTGCATCGCCCTATGGTGCGGCAATAATGAGATTGACTCCGCCTGGTCGCAATATGAGGATAACATGGGCTGGGGCTGGAAAGAAGGCTACAGCGCCGAGATCCGCGAAACGCTCTGGGGTTATTATGAAGAAATCTTCCACCGCATTCTGCCGGAAGCGGTAGCGGCTTATCATCCGGGTGCTGATTACTGGCCATCCTCTCCGCTTCGTGAACTTACTACTGATCAAGATCAGCATGCGACGCGAATCATGGGTGAGGGCGATATTCATTACTGGGGTGTGTGGCACGGGATTGAGCCTTTTGAGAACTATAACGTCAAGGTTGGCCGCTTCATGAGCGAATACGGCTTCCAGTCCTTTCCTGAGCTGAAATCGGTGCTGAGCTACGCGGAGGAAGAGGATATGGAGCTGGAATCGGAAGTGATGCTGGCTCACCAGAAGAATGGACGGGGCAACCTGATCATTAAAGAGTATATGGACATCTACCTGCCGCAGCCGAAGGACTTCAGGTCATTCCTGTATATGAGTCAGATTCTTCAGGCAGAGGCGATGAGAATTGCTATTGAAAGCCACAGAAGAAACAAGCCGTATTGCATGGGAACACTGTACTGGCAGATGAACGACTGCTGGCCGGTGGCTTCCTGGGCTGGCATGGATTATTACGGCCGCTGGAAGGCGCTGCAATATACGGTGCGCAAAAGCTTCCGGGAGCTTATGCTCTCTATTGAAGAGATGGATGGGGAGAACCTGCAAGTGCATGCCGTTTCAGATCTTCAAAAGGCACTGGCTGGTGAACTGGTACTCCGGCTGTATGATTTCAGCGGCTCGCTATTGCGTGAATGGACGCAGCCGGTTCAGCTGGAGGCCGATTCGGCGGCGGTGGTCTTCGCGGTGCCGACTGCGGAACTGCTGCAGAGTAACGATCCGAAGCAGGTGGTATTGGTGGCTTCTCTGCTGGCGGACGGCTCCCTACTGGAGCGTAAGGAGCATTACTTTGCTTCGGCCAAGGACAGCAAGCTGAACCGGCCGGTTCTTACGGTGACCGAGATTCCGGGCAGCCTGGACTTTACGGTCAGCAGCGATGTGCTGGCCAGAGGGGTATACCTGACTGCGGAAGAGGAAGGCATCTTCTCGGATAACTTCTTTGATCTGCTTCCGGGTGAGCCGAAGACGGTGCAGTTTATGCTGCGGGGCAATGGAGATCGGGACTTCATTCCGGCAGCGCCAAAGGGGCTTGAGATTCATTCGATGGCTGACTATGTGAAGGAAGATTACCTGGGGTAAAAAACTGCGCCAGGACGGCAACCTGGGTGGTCTGCCGCATCTCGGGGCGGGCACCGGCCTGGACCGGCTTCCACAGGAATATCCCCAGTACGGCACGGGAGATTTCCGTGTGCCGGCTTATCAGGCCAAGCTTGCGGACGGCACGCGGATTACTGAGCTGCAGTACACCGGATACCGTGTACTGCAGGGCAAGCCAACGCTCGCCGGACTTCCTTCCGTGTATGTGGAGTCCCCTGAAGAAGCAGATACGCTGGAATTACGCTGCGTGATGATTACTCGTCGCTGAACGTCATTTTACGCTATACCGTATATCGTGACACGGATGTGATTGCCCGCTCGGTAGGATTTGTTAATGACGGCCAGGCGCCGCTTGACCTGCTGCGCGCTGAGCGCTTCCGTCGATTTCCCGGAGGACGGCCAATTCGATCTGATCTATCTTTCCGGCGGCTGGTCGCGGGAAGCCAACCTGACCCGCAGACGGCTGGAACAGGGCACTACCGCACTCCAGTCCCGCCGTGGAATGAGCAGCCATCAGCACAATCCGTTTGCCGCGCTGGCCAAGCCGGGTACAGATGAGCACCAGGGCGAGGTATACGGCTTTCCTATTTCAATTTCAATGCCGACAAGCTGGTGGAGATCGCCGCCAAAGGCTCGAAGCTGGGCATCGAGCTGTTTGTGCTCGATGACGGCTGGTTCGGCAAGCCCGCCTCGCCGCAGTCTGCTGCTTAGCGGCCTGAACCCCGACTATGACTACACGCTTACAGACAGCGGTGAAGTCTTCGGCGGTGACCGGCTGATGCAGGCCGGGCTGGCGCTGCCGGACATCCAGCAGGACTATGTGAGCGGATGTTTCCGCTTAAGGGCACAACCGTAATTAGCATTTGGGAGAACAGGAGAAGCCAGGGGGACTTGGCTTCTTTTGTTTTGTTTGGGGGACCATTGAGAGGTAAAAGTGCATCTGAATTTGGCGTAGGCGGGCAATATGGGGAAATGAGAGGTAGAAGTGCATCTGAATTTGGTGTAGGCGGGTTGTATAACGGAATCAGAGGTGAAAGTGCGTCTGAAATCGGAGCACTTTTCTAAACATTGGCCTGCTGAAAACCCTAATTGTTCGTGTTTAATGTAACTTTCATGTAAGTTATTGCTTTTTTGTTGCTGAAAATGCGATATTTATGTATAATAACAATTGCTATCGAAGGAATTGTACGATATTCTGTTTTCAAAGGTGGTTTCATGGCAGAACTGGAAAACAGCGAGCAGAAGAAGAAAATGTGCCAGATCTACAATGAGATCTCTAAGGATTTGTTTGGTTTCGGGACGACCCTGCTCCGCGTTACTGTCGATCAGCGGGTCATTACCTTTCACGCCAAGCACCGCAGATCTCCCCGGTCGACCGCCCTGGAAGGCGAAGCGCCTGAACTTAAGCAGGAAGTGGATTTTCGGATGTCACTGCTGTTTAAGAAGAGGTTCAAGGAAAGACTTGAAGCAGAGATGGGACTAACGATTGAGGTTCTGCTCAGGGATTATGACGCACCGACGGGGTGGGCCTTTACGAATATGATATTGGCCGGAGAATGACAGATTCAACATGATATCTGCGGATTTTCGTTTTTGATCTATCTTAAGCGAAGACCGTCCTTCTATTACGGGTAGCTCTTTGCTTTGTTTATACAAAGAAAAGTGTTCTTGTTCCTACAAGAATGCTTTTCTTTTTTTTATGAAAAAATAAGGGGAATCAAGCTTTTACTACCAACAGGAGGTGCTGCCAAACCGTTTTCCGCCAGAAGCTCACTGGAATGAAGAGAACTGAAATTGCCGCAACTATAGGATGAAGACTGGATTTGTACAGCATATTACACTTGGGAGGTTATTCTAATGAAAAAAATAATGAATGCGGGCCTTGCCCTTACACTGACTGCTGTGCTTGCTGCTTGCGGCAACAATACCTCGACGAACAACACAGGAACAAATAACGCAGCTGCACCGGAAACGGCACAATCGGGCGAGCCTACGGAACTGGTTGTCTCCACCTGGGGTTTTTCGGAAGATTTCTTCAAGGCATCGGTCTATGCGCCGTTTGAGAAAGAGCACAATGTGAAAATCGTGGTGGAAATCGGCAACAACGCCGAGCGTCTGAACAAAATCCGTCAAGGCAGCTCCGATGTGGATGTCATTTATCTGTCGGACTATTATGCGCAGCAGGCAATTAATGAAGGTTTATTCGAAACGATCGACAGCAGCAAGATTCCGAATCTCCAGAACCTTTATGATATCGCCAAAGCCCCGCTGGGTGCAGAATATGGTCCTGCGTATACGATCGGACGCCTGGGAATTGCCTATAATCCGGCACTGGTTAAAGGTGACGTAACCGGCTGGAGCGATCTGTGGACGAAGTTTGATAAAAACCTGGCGATGCCGGCAATTACAGCTACAGCAGGTCCAATGGTTGTAGATGCGGCATCTCTTGCGGCGGGCAATGCGGACTTCAACGAGGATACAGCATTCACGAAGCTGAAGGAGCTGGACAGTAAGGTTGTTAAATACTATGGCCAGACTTCCGAGTATGTGAACATGTTCGGGCAGGAGGAAATTGCCGGTGGTCCGATTATGGAAATGTACTTCAAGGATCTGCAGGCTGCTGTGCCTGACGCCAAATTTATCGCACCGTCTGAAGGTGCTTATGCCGTAATGAATACAGTCAACGTTGTCAAAGGCAGCAACAATAAAGAGCTTGCCGAAGAGTTCATCAACTGGCAGCTGAGCGATGAAGTGCAGGCGGCATCCGCCAAAGCAAAGGTCGATTCCCCTGTCAATATGAACGTAAAGCTGACACCTGAAGAAGCTGTGGGCGTAACGTACGGTCCGGATGTTATCGGCAAGCTGCGCAAGCTGGATATGTCCTTCGTGAACGAGCACATTACAGAGTGGACGGACCGCTTCAACCGTGAGATTGGCGGCTAAGGATGACGGGGCGTAAAAAAGTCATTCTGGACGTAGATACAGGGGTGGATGACGCGCTGGCGATTATGCTGGCGGTGACGAGCGGACAGCTTGACATTCTCGGCATCACCACAGTCAGCGGCAATGTCTCGCTGGATCAGGCAACCCTGAACACCTGCAAAATTCTCCAGCTGCTCGGCGTGTCCGGGCAGATTCCGGTATACCGCGGAGCGGACAAGCCGCTGGCCCGTGAAGCGATTTTTGAGCACCGTGTGCACGGTGCGGATGGCATCGGCGGTGCATTGGGGGATATGCCGGTAACAAAGCAGGCTGAAGCAGAGCCTGCGGAGGACTTCATCATCCGCCAGGTGCTGGCGCAGCCCGGCGAGGTCACGCTGATCATGACCGCGCCGCTGGCCAATCTGGCGCGCGCACTGCAGAAATGCCCGGAGCTTACCCAGCATGCCGCTGAGGTAATCATCATGGGCGGCGTGGTGCAGGGCTTCGGCAATATCACGCCGACGGCGGAATACAACATGTACGTCGATCCGGAGGCCGCGAAGCAGGTACTGGCTGCCGGATTCCCCCGGCTGACGCTGGTCGGGCTGGATGTGACCCGCCGTGCGCTGCTTAGCGCGGAGGACATTGCGAAGCTGCGCATTCCGGCGATCCGCGATTATGTGGAGCAGAGCACCTCCGGCTACCGGGAGCGTTATTATGAGCGCAACGGTGTGCAGGCCTGTGCCCTGCATGATCCGCTGGCGGTTGGCGTGGCCCTGAACCGCGGGTTCGTCACCGTGCACGATTATTATGTGGATGTGGAGACCCGAAGCGAGCTGTGCGACGGCCAGACCGTCTGCGATTTTCAGAACCGGCTGGGCAAGCCGGTAAATGCCGCTGTCTGCCTGGAGGTGGACGCGGCCGCTTTTCTGGAGTGTTTCATTGATAGCTTGAACCAAGAGCCGAAGAAGGACGGGAGTCATTAGAAAATGAAGAACAAGAACAAAAGAGCAATGTATCTGCTGCTGCCGGGCCTCTTGTTCCTGGCGGCCTTCATGCTGGTCCCGATCACGCTGACCATTGCCTCCACTTTCGTGCAGGATGGGAAGCTGACTCTGGAAGGGTATCTGCATTTTTTCCGCGACGGGTACTTTAACCGCATCCTGCTGACTACGCTCCGGGTAAGTGTCGTGACCACGCTGGTCTGCATGCTGCTCGGGTATCCGGCGGCTTATTATATTTCGCGGGCAAGCGCACGGAAGAAGAGCCTTCTGCTGGCGCTGTCGATCTTCCCGCTGCTGACCAGTCCCGTTGTGCGTTCCTTCAGCTGGATGATTATTCTCGGCAAAAAGGGGCTGATCAACTCCTTCCTGGTCAACACCGGGCTGATCGGGAAACCCCTGGATATTCTCTATACGCCTACGGCAATGATGATCGGGCTGGTGCATTTATTCCTGCCGCTGATCATCATCACACTGCTGGGGGTCATGGAGAATCTGGACCATGAGCTGGTCCGGGCGGCGCGCAGTCTGGGCGCTTCCCCGTTTGCGGCGTTCCGCAAAATCACCTTCCCGCTGACAGTGCCGGGGCTGATCATCGGCGGAATTCTCGTCTTCGTCGGCAGTCTGACGGCCTATACCACGCCGGCGCTGCTCGGCGGTAAGGAACGGGTGGTCTCCACCTTCCTGTACCAGAATGCCATGACGCTGAATGACTGGCAGTCGGCCTCGGTTATTGCCGTAATTATGATCGTCATTACATTTGTGGTCGTGGGGCTGATGAACGTCTGGGCCAACCGATTAAATCCGAAGGGGTGAGAACATGAAGGAAGGAAACCGCGCGCTGTCGCTGTATACGCTGCTGGTCTTTATTTTTCTGCTGGGTCCGCTCATCATCATTTCCGTTACTTCCTTTGAGCCGGGCACAGTCCTGAAATTCCCCCCTGAGGGCTTTTCATTGAAGTGGTACAAAAATATCTTCGAGGTCAGCGCGTTCATGGAGACCTTCAAGACCTCGATTGTGATCTCGCTGCTCGGCAATTTGCTGGCGCTTCTCCTGGGTGTGCCTGCGGCCTACGCGCTGAGCAGATACCGGTTCCGCGGCCGGGATACGCTGAATGCGATTTTTCTGTCCCCCGTCCTGATTCCCGGCATTGTTCTGGGCTTCACGCTGCTGCGCTACCTGATTGTAGTGTACGGGCTGCCGATTGTAGCCGGACTGTTAATCGGACATACGGTAATCATGCTCCCTTTTATTATCCGGGTGATTGCCTCGAGTCTGGAGAACTTCGATTTCGCCGTGGAAGAAGCGGCACAGAGCCTGGGGGCTTCCAGATTGTACACGTTCTTTAAAGTGGTCCTGCCCAATATCCGTTCCGGTATTCTGGCGGCCATTCTGATTGCTTTTCTGGAATCCTTCAACAATGTGGACATTTCCGTGTTCATGACCGGCCCGGGGATTAGTACCCTGCCGATTCAAATGCTGACTTATGTGCAAAATTACTTCGATCCCACGATTGCCGCGATTTCAGTCATTCTGATGGTGCTGACGGCGGCGCTGATGTTCGTCATTGAACGTCTGATGGGATTCGCTTATTTTACCAAACGATAAACGGAGGCATAACGCAATGTCACTATTAAGTCTTGATCATGTATCGGTTGCGTATGACAACCGTTTGATCCTGGAGGATTTCAATCTGTCGCTGGCCAAGGGGCAGCTTCTCTCGCTGCTCGGCCCCAGCGGCTGCGGCAAAACGACCACACTGCGGCTGATCGCCGGTTTTCTGAACGCGGAATCAGGAGCATTCATGTTCGGCGGGAAGGACTATACCAAGATCCCCGTGGAAAAGCGGAATTTCGGTTTTGTGTTTCAGAGCTACGCGCTGTTCCCGCATCTGTCAGTCTATGACAATGTAGCGTTCGGCCTCCGGCTGCGCAAGCTGAAGGAAGCGGAGGTTAAGAAGCGTGTTACCCGGATGCTGGAAATTGTCAGCCTGGGCGGCTTTGAGAAAAGACTGCCCGCTGCCCTTTCCGGCGGACAACGCCAACGGGTAGCGATTGCCAGAGCGCTGGTCATCGAGCCGGACCTGCTGCTGTTCGACGAGCCGCTCAGTAATCTTGATGCCAATCTGCGGGTGAACATGCGGGTGGAAATCCGCCGCATTCAGCAGGAGCTGGGCATTACGACCGTCTATGTCTCCCATGACCAGGAGGAGTGCTTCTCCATCTCCGATCAGGTAGCCGTGATGAATAATGGCAAGATCGAGCAGCTCGACAAGCCATCGGCGATCTTCAAGTATCCGGCCAGTGAATTTGTGGCCCGGTTCATCGGGTTCGGGAACTTCATTTCCTTTGAGGGCAGGAATGACGAGGGAGCGGATATCGAGCTCAGCCGGGGAGCGCTGAAGTTCCTGGCGGCCAAACGGCCGGGCGGGGAAGGCAATACCGGATTACTTGGTGCCATCCGTCCTGACGATCTGCAGCTGCTCGGCACTGCGCCTGATCCAAACGCCGCCGGCAACACACTGCCTGGCACGGTGCAGATCAGCACGTATCTCGGCCGCAGCTATCAATACCAGGTAGAGACGGAGCTGGGTGTATTCACTGTTAATCAGGAAATGGAGCAGCCTTTCATTCAAGGACAGCAGGTTACGGTTTATTTTCCAAAAGAGAAGCTGGTGCTGGTGCAGTAGCGCGTCATTAAGGAGCATACATGATGATTACAGATCAACTTATACTGAACGCTAAAGTGTACAACAGTTACTATAAACGGTTCGAGACGGCAAATGTCGCCGTGAAAGAGGGGCGTTTCCTCTATGTGGGGGCGCTCGGCGCGGAGACGTTCACAGCTGGGGAAGTCATTCAGGCGGAAGGCCGATATATGGTGCCAGGCCTGATTGATATCCATCTGCATATCGAGAGCACAATGATTACGCCGGAGACCTTCTCCTACGGTATTCTGCAGCATGGGGTCACTACAATTGTTCCAGAACCGCATGAAATGGCCAATGTATTCGGTGTAGAGGGTGTACATGAGATGATCCGGGCCAGCCGGGACTGTCAGGTGGATATGTTCTACGCGATTCCAAGCTCGGTGCCGGCGACTCCGCTGGAGACAACGGGCGGGTCGATTGAAGTTGCTGATATCGACGAGCTGATGGAGACGGAGCAGATGATCTGTCTGGGCGAAGTGATGAATTATGTTGATGTCATCCGCGACCCTGATTGCAAAAGCAACCGCATCATCCAGCATGTCCGCAGCCGTTATCCCGGTCTTGTCATCGAGGGGCATACGCCGAAGCTGCTGGACCTTGATCTGCACCGCCTGATCTATGCCGGGATTGATTCAGATCACACCCACCAGAGCATCGAAGGGCTGACCGCCCGGATTGCAGCGGGGATGTTCATCGAGATTCAGGAGAAATCGATGACCCCGGATGTGATGGAGTATCTGATCAGCCATGCGGTCAGCGAGCATTTCTGCTTCGTGACCGATGATGTGATGACCGATTCCCTGGTGCAGACCGGACACCTTGATCATCTGGTACGCAAAGCCATCGCCATGGGCATGGCACCGGAGGACGCAGTCTATGCGGCCACCTTCACCCCGGCCCGGCGGATGAAGATGGCTGATCGCGGCGTGATCGCCCCGAACAAAGCCGCCGATTATGTGCTGCTGTCGGATCTGGGCAGCTTCGCGGTCGAAAAGGTCTACAAACGGGGCGTCCAGGTCTACGACCGCATGCAGCCGCTGCCTCAGGTGGAGCGGGGGCCGCGGTTCCCGGCCCATTTCTACCGCAGCGTGCAGTTGGCTCCATTGGCTGCAAGTGACTTCGCGGTGTCATCGGAGCTGGCGGACGGCCGCTATGGCTGCCGGGTGATGATGGTCAACAACGTGTCCACGTTTACCGAAGAGAAACACGCTGAGGCCGAGGTTAAGGACGGCCAGCTGCAGTGGCAGGAAAGCGGCTATGGCCTGATTGCCACCTTTGAGCGTTATGGCAAAAACGGAAACCGCGCCTACGGCCTGATCGGCGGTGACACGATTAAACGCGGCGCCATTGCGACTACGTATTCGCATGACAATCACAATCTGCTAGTTGTAGGCCATAACCCTGAGGACATGGTCCTGGCGGCGAATACAGTGATAGCTGCACAAGGCGGCTTCTGCGTCGTATGTGATGGCGAGGTGCTCGCATTGCTGGAGCTGCCGGTTGGCGGTATTTTGACCGAAGCGCCGCTTGCAGAGACGGCTGAGCGCGTGCTCGCGCTGCGTACGGCAATGGAATCGCTGGGTTATAATCATTACAACCCGATTATGTCGATCAGCACCCATTCGCTCCCTGTCAGTCCTGCACTCAAAATCACGGACCACGGCCTGATTGATGTCGGCGCCGGACGGGTGGTACCGCTGCTGTTTCCGCTTGGAGAAGAGTAGCCGCTGCTAGATGCAGCGGTAAAGTCATTGAGACAAGAAGACGGGGTATCCCAGCAGGGGATGCCCCGTCTTCTTGTGAATACTGAATCTAACGTCTTTATGCTGCAACGGGGTATCTTTGCTGATATAGCTCCTAGCACATAATAGCTCAAAACCGGCAGCTGCTCACCAGCGCCAAGCTCACCGAAGTACATAACTGCATTTACTGCAATTAAAAGGAGCTGCAGCGGTCTATTTTCAGCGATAATTGCATTTCGTACACTTAAAAAGGACAGTAAGCTTACTTTTCCTAGTATCGGCGATATTTAACTGTACAAGGTGCAATTATATTTTGATTAACGCTGATATGCGCAATTTTAGTTGCACGAAGGGCAGTTATGATGTGGCAGGGTTCTAAATCTTCTATGGAGCAACAGCCGTACCCGCTCAACAAGCAACCTTTCAGGCAGAAACGCGGACTCAGCAAAAATGGTTTTAACATAAGCATATGCTGGCTACTCGTACCTGCCTTTTCCCATAAGATTCGGCTTTTGCGATTGACTTGCGTATGACACGACCCTATGATGATTAATAATATAAAATATAAGCGGAACTGGAAGAGGAGAGAGCGAACAGCATGGCTATGGAAATCGAACGCAAGTTTCTGCTGCCGGAATATCCGGAGCGGCTTATAGAGGACGGACAGCTTACGGTACTCACCCGGCACAGCATAGATCAGACCTATCTCGCGATCGAAGACGGGCAGGAACTGCGGGTGCGCAAAATTACCGATTTGGACTCAGGAGAGGTTACCTTTACACATACCTTTAAGGATGGCAAGGGGATCAGCCGCCAGGAGATTGAATATTACATCTCGGAAGGAATCTATAATCAGATGATTGATGCGGTTAAGGCTATTCCGCTGGTCAAAACCCGGATTACCGGCGTATGGAACGGTACTACAGTGGAAATTGATCTCTACACCCAGCTGGAGCTTACGGTGCTTGAGGTTGAATTTGATTCGCTGGAGGAAGCGGAAAGCTTCGCCGCCCCGGACTGGTTCGGTGAGGATGTCAGCGTAGAGAAGCAATACAGCAACAAGACCGTCTGGAAGCAGCTGCAGAATAAATAGTGCAGCCGGGGGTTCCGGGATGGGTGATCGCCGTGCCAAACTGCCGGTTGAATAGCTGAATAGCTGAATAGCTGAATAGCTGAATAGCTGAATAGGCTGTGCTCTGTAGGGTCGTGCTTTTATCGCAAGGGTTGACACATAAATAACGGACTTTAACACTTAAACGTGTTACTATATAGGTTAAATAAAGAGGGGTTCAGGAGGATGAGACAGGTATGGAGTATATAAGCACAAGAGGAAATGTGGAAGCCAGAGGCTTTATTGATACGGTTCTGATGGGGCTTGCGGATGATGGAGGGCTGATGGTCCCTTTTAAGATCCCGGTAATTTCCCCGGAAACGCTGGAAGAGTGGAGAAGCCTCAGCTTCCAGGAGCTGTTCCTGAAGATTTTCTCCTACTATACCAACGACGAAATTCCCTATGACGATCTAAAAGAAATGGTATACACCAGCTACGGAAATTTCCGTGCGCCGGAGGTTACGCCACTACGCAAGATTAACGATTCGCTACATGTGCTGGAGCTGTTTCAAGGTCCTACGTTTGCTTTCAAGGATGTGGCGCTGCAGTTTATGGGTGAGCTGTATTCCTATATCTCCAAGGTGCGGGGCGAGATCATCCATATCCTCGGCGCAACCTCGGGCGATACCGGAGCGGCAGCCATTCAGGGCGTTCGCGGCAAGGAAGGGATCAAGATCTGCATCCTGCATCCGCATGGCAAAGTAAGCAAGGTACAGGAGCTGCAAATGACGACGGTGGATGACAGCAATGTGCTGAACCTGTCCGTGGAAGGCAACTTCGACGATTGCCAGAAGGTCATTAAGGAGCTGTTTGCGGATTTGGATTTCAAGGGGCGTTATCATCTGCGGGCGATTAACTCCATTAACTTTGTGCGTATCCTGGCCCAGACTGTTTATTATTTCTACGCCTATCTGCAAATTGAAGGCAGCGACGTGAAGAAGATCAATATCAGCGTGCCTTCCGGCAACTTCGGCAACATCTTTTCAGGCTATTTGGCTAAAAAGATGGGCCTGCCGATCAACAAGCTGATTATCGCCACCAACGAAAACAACATTCTCGAACGGTTCGTACTGACCGGCGAATACAAGCCAGGCAGTTTTACGGGCACTTACAGTCCGTCGATGGACATACAGGTGGCGAGCAATTTTGAACGTTATCTGTATTATCTGTTGGACGAGGATACAGTGAAGCTGTCTGCATATATGTCGCAGCTGCAAACAGACGGCAAAATTACGGTGGACGGGGAGCTGTTCAACCAGGTGCAGGCTGATTTTGCCGCGCTTGGGGTCAAGAACCGGCAATGCCTCGATACCATCGGCAAATACGAGCAGGAATATGGCTATCTGCTGGATCCGCATACAGCCTGCGGCATCGCGGCTTATGAGGCCTTCAGCGGTCCAGGCGAAACGGCCATTAGCTTCGCAACGGCGCATCCGGCCAAATTCGACGAGGCGATTGCCCTGACCGGTATCAAGCAGGACTTCCCGGTGCAGATTTCGGCCTTGTTTGAGAAGCCGCAGCATATGACGGTAGTCGAGTATGACAAGGCGGAGATTGTACGGCAGCTGCAGGCTTTTTACGGATAAACAAGCCAGCTGCTGGCTGAACTAGACACCTTTGATTCATAGAACGCCAAGAGCCCCCTTCTTCTGGTGAAGAAAGGGGCTCTTGGCGTTCTTAAAATATAAAAATTTATATGCTTCACGCTATAAATTATCCTTCTATTTCCCGCTGAAACGGATATCGTCCTATTGAGGACGGCGAAGCCGTTTCCGCTTGGCGAAGTACACATAAGGCTGTGTTCTGCTCATGCTGCGGTTTACGTTTATACGCCACGCACCGCTGCCAACTGCTGTTCCCTGGCTTTCTCGCAGAAATCAGCGACTTTGTAGGAGACGTAATAGGCGAGCATTTTTTCCGAATCGGAGAAATCGGTATCCAGCAGTCTCGCGATATGATCCAATTTATATCTGAGTGTATTCCGGTGGACATACAGCTCGTCGGAAGCGAGCTGCATGTTCCGGTTGTTTTTGAGATAAACAAAGAAGGTATGGTACAGGGTGGACTGATGAGCGGCATCGTATTCCTGCAGCTTGAGCAGCTCCGGATGACGGTACACCTGCTCCTCGCCGGACATCACCTCGGCAGAAAGCAGCTCATAGAGCTGGACATCGGCATAGTAGGTCAACTGCTGCCCGGGGCAGAGAATCCGGCCGATGCGGATTGCGCTTAAGGCTTGCAGATAGTGCGTCCTGCACTGGGTCAGACTGGAGAACATGCTGCTGAAACCTATGGTGATTCCAGTCTGGTCCAGAAATTGCTGCAGCTGCCTGCTGCGGGCAAGCTCTTTGGAGAGGTTTCCGTCATGGATCATCACGATCCGGCCCTCGTAATAGCTGCAAGGACTGCCTGGGAAAAGCTGTTGTAAACGCTCTCTTAAATAATCGTCATAACGGCCCGATCCCTCATAGCGGGTTAGATCGAACAGCAGCACAAGCAGTTGTGTACCGAACTTTAGGCCTGCCGATAACATCCGGTCCCGGATAGTGCCGGGGTCCTGAGGCTGCTGATCCAGCAGTCCGCAGATGAAATCCTCCACCTTTATATTTTTGGCGTTGCGGTAGTAGCTGCTCTTGCCCATTTCTTCCGCAAGGATGGTGGCGGCAATCGCCAGCAGTTCGGGATCTCTGGGCCGGAAAGGAGTCTTGCAGCCGAGCAGCAGCACGTTGCCGACTTGCTTGCCGCCTACTTTTATTTTGGAGATCAGCTTGGTATTGGCAGTCTCCTCGCAGTGAACTTCATACGCAGCATCCGTTTGTTTGCCCCGCCTAACACTTTCCATCCGGTTCACAGCCGCAATGAAGTCATAAGAGCAGTAGCCCTTGCGGATATTCTCGTTCCACAGATAATCGTCGATATCTTCCTGGCCGGAGTGGGCCACAATCTTGAAGCTTGCGTCAAACACAATCACGGGATTTCCCAGCAGCCCTGCGGCTGTGTTCACAATTGCCGAAAGGCCTGCGCCAGAAATGTATGCTGTGAACAAAGATGCAGTATAGTGCTCAACTTCGATTGTTTCACGCTGCAGCTCATTTAAGGTAACATCCATTGGTATCGCCCCCTAATAATCATAGTGCAATTTGCACTATAAAGAAGTGATTTTTGGCGCTTGTAAATATATTCACAAAGTAACTGGAGCCTTACACTATAGGTGGAGGTGCTAAGCAGATGAAATATGAGAAACTGTTTGCAGCAGGAAAAATAGGACGTCTTACCCTGAAGAACCGGATTGTAATGCCGGCGATGGGCACGTCACTGGCAGCGGCCAGCGGCGAAGCCTCGGACGAAATGATTGCCTTCTATGAAGAACGTGCCGCCGGCGGCTGCGGCCTGATTATTACAGAGATTACGCGGGTGGACAACGAAACGGGTGTGGGAACCCCCAACCAGCTGAATGCAAGTGATCTGTTGTTCGTTCCGCGGCTGGAGAAGCTGGCCAGAGCCGTACACCGCCATGACAGCAAAATCTTTCTCCAGCTGCAGCATCCCGGACGGCAGAATCACGGGCGGCTGATCGGCGGCAAGCAAATTGTGGCACCTAGCGCAGTCATGTCATCAGCCATTGGCGAAATGCCCCGGGAGCTGACTACGGAAGAGGTTGAAGGGCTGGTGCGCAAATTCGTATTCGGCGCGGTTATCGCCCAGACTGCAGGGATCGACGGTGTGGAAATCCATGGTGCCCACGGGTACCTGATCGGGCAGTTTCTAAGCCCGCTGACCAACCTGCGGACCGACAAATACGGCGGTTCACTGGAAGGCAGAATGCGGTTCCTGAGTGAGATCGTTCAAGGAATCAAGCAGACCTGCGGGGCCGGATTCCCGGTATCCGTGCGGATCGACGGGGATGAATTTGTGCCCGGGGGCATTACGCTGGAAGAAGCGCTGCTCACAGCGAAACATCTGGAACAGCTCGGTGTGGACTGCATAAATGTAAGCGCTGGCACCTATGAGTCGTCAAATACGATCATTGAGCCGATCTCCTATCCGCAGGGGTGGAAAAAACATCTTGCTGCGGCCATGAAGCAGGCCGTTCAGATTCCGGTGATCGCTTGTGATGTAATCCGCAAACCGGAGTTTGCCGAGAGCCTGCTCCAGGAAGGAAATACGGATTTCGTGGCGCTCGGCAGAGCCCAGCTGGCCGATCCGGAGTGGGGGAACAAGGCGGCAGAAGGCCGCGAAGCAGAGATCAGAACCTGCATCTCCTGCTTGTACTGTATCCAGGAAGTAATGGAGTGCAAGGTCATTAAGTGCGCCGTCAATGCGCGGGTAGGGCGGGAGCTTGAATTCGCCGAGCCGCCGCGGGATGGCGGCGGCAAGGTTGTGGCCGTGATCGGCGGCGGTCCGGCAGGCATGGAGGCTGCGCGGATTCTGGCGCTGCGGGAGTTCAAGCCGGTACTGTTCGAAGCGCGGGATGTGCTGGGAGGCAGCGTGGAGCTGGGAAGCCGCCCGCCGCTTAAGGAGAAGCTGAACTGGTTCATCGACAATATGCAGCATCAGCTGGAGCAGCTGAATGTGGATGTCCGGCTCATGGCGAAGCCTACGCTGGAGCAGCTGAAGTCGCTGAATCCGTATGCGGTATTTATCGCAGCCGGGGCGCAGCCGATTGTGCCTGCTATTCCGGGAGTGGATAAGGCAGCGGTCTGCACGGTTGTCGACGTGTTAAGCGGAGCTGCTGTAATCAAGAACAAGCGGGCGGTAGTGATCGGCTCGGGCATGACTGGACTGGAGACGGCGGAATATCTGGCCGGCCTCGGCAATCAGGTCACGGTAGTGGAAATGCAGCCGCGGGTTGGCCCGGATGCGTATCTTCCGAACCTGATCGACATTGTCACCCGGCTGAAAAAGAGCGGCGTGGAGCTGCTGGCTTCGACGAAGCTGGTAGAAGTGCGGGACGGGGCCATTGTGCTGGAGAACAGCGCCACGGGTGAAACCTCAGTGAGGGAAGCGGATGCGGTAGTGCTGTCCATTGGAGTTGCACCTGAGCGTTCATTCATGGAAGAGCTCAAGCTGGCTCTGCCGAAGGTGAAGGTGATTGGCGATGCCGGCAAGCCCGGCAGAATCGGGCAGGCGATTCAGTCCGGCTTCGAGACAGCGTTTGTACTGAATTGATACTAAATAAAGGAGGAATCAATGATGGGGAGTTTTGTGAAAAGTTTTGCGGATATCAAGAAGTATGGAGGCAGACCGACTACCTTCTATGATGCAGAGATGCTTACAGTGTATTGGGAGACGAAACCGGAGATTATCGAACGCCTGCTGCCGAAGCCGCTGAAGCCAGCCAGCCGTCCGCTCGTCAATGCGTTTGTGGCTGATTATCCGGCAACGAACTTCTGCCCGCCTTACCGTGAAGCCGGATTATTCGTGCTGGCCGACTACAACGGACAGTTGGGCAACTACTGTCTGTCTATGCCGATTACAAGCGATATCGGTATGGCGATGGGCCGCGAGGTCTGCGGCCTGCCTAAGAAGATGGCCGATATCCGCATGAACAGTTCGGAACGTACCTTCGAAGGGGCAATCAGCCGGCATGGCGTTGACTTCTTCAACATAAAGGCCACTATGGAGGACCGCTTCAATGACGGCAAGGCCGGAGGGATTCTGGAGGAGTATTACGGCAAGGACATTCCTTTATATAACATCAAGTATGCCAATGCGGTTGACGGAAGCGGCTTTGATCTGATGCCTACGCTGGTGACCCAGCGGCTGGTCAGTGACGTCAAGGTGTATAAGGCTGCCGAAGCTTCGATTACCTTCCATGAGTCTGAGCATGATCCATGGAGCGAGCTTGAAGTCGTGAACATGCTGGGAGCGGTCTATACCGTCAGCACAAATGTGCTGGAAAAAGGCAAGGTGCTGGAACAACTCAATCCGATGGAGTTCCTGCCCTATTGCTATCTCCGCTGGGATTGGTGGGAGAACAAGCTGCAGCCGGAACATACCCCATCGTCCATATAAGTCGAGTACACGGCATTATCAGAGCGGGCTTACAAAACTATTAGGAGGGTTTACGATGAACAATCTTTTTGACTTAACGGGGAAAACGGCAATCGTGTCGGGCGCATCCAGCGGGATTGGTGTGGAGTTTGCGGAAATGCTCGCGGATCAAGGGGCTGATGTGGCGATATTGGCCAGAAGATATGACAAGCTGAAAGCGGTGGCTGATAAGATCACGGCGAAGTATCCGGAACGCCGGATTATCCCGATCGAATGTGATGTAACCAAAGAAAACCAGATTATTGCTGCGGTTCAAAAGGTGATGGCCGAGTTCGGCAAAATTGATATCCTGCTGAACAACGCCGGTATCGTCGATTCCGTGCCGATTGAAGCGCTGGAGGAGGAGGCCTGGGACCGGGTGCTTGATACCGATCTGAAGGGCGTGTTCCTGATGTCCAAACATGTTATCCGCCATATGAAGGAACGGAAATACGGCCGGATTGTCAATACTGCCTCCATGCTGGGGCTTACCGCTTCGGCGTCTATCCCTACCCATTCCTACAACGCGGCTAAGGGCGGAGTGATTCACCTGACCCGGGGTGTGGCAGCAACGTATGCGAAGCACGGAATTACAGTCAATGCGATTGGACCGAGCTTGTTCAAGAGTGAAATGACGGAGAATACGCTCTTTTCGGAGCAGGCTTTGAAAATGTACAACGCCGTATGCCCGATGGGCCGTCCCGGAAATCCCGGTGAGCTGAATGGAGCCGTGCTGTATTTTGCCTCGGATGCCTGCAGCTACACTACCGGGCAAACGTTGTTCGTTGACGGAGGCTGGACGATTATATAATTTAAAAGTGTTGTGAGAAGAAGCGCCTGCATTTATGCAGGTGCTTTTTTTCACATAGTGATCCTATCAGAATTTGTCGGAAATTACCCGTTAAAAGTGGACATGACTACCCTGACAGTGAGAAAATAGCATATAGAGCTTAGTGAGAACAAAAAAAGGACGGGATCATCATGACAATTCGATTCGGGGTCGTAGGCACCAACTGGATTACAGACCGCTTTGTTCAGGCCGGACTGGAAAATGAGGAATTTCTCCTTACAGCCGTATATTCCCGCACAGAAGAGAAGGGCCGCGCTTTTGCCGCCAAATATGCGGGAGCCGCCATTTACACCGATCTGGAGGAGATGGTCTCCAGCGGCGAAGTGGACGCCATATATATCGCCAGTCCCAATTCCATGCATGCCGAACAGGCGCTGGTATGCATGAACCATGGCAAGCATGTGATATGTGAGAAACCTGCCGCTTCCAACAGCACGGAGCTGCGGGCGATGATTGAAGCTGCGAACAGCAATGATGTGCTGCTGATGGAAGCGATGAAGTCAACCTTCATGCCGAATTTCGGCGTTATTAGAGACAACCTCTACAAGCTGGGTCAAGTGCGGCGGTATTTCGCCAGTTATTGTCAATATTCGTCGAGATATGATGCATACCGTCAGGGAACGGTGCTGAATGCTTTTAATCCGGAATATTCGAACGGCTCGCTGATGGATCTGGGCATTTATTGTCTGTATCCGCTGGTGGCGTTGTTTGGCAAGCCGGATTCGATTAAGGCTACGGGTATAATGCTCTCTTCCGGAGTGGACGGGGAGGGGAGTATGGTTATGCGCTATGCCGATATGGATGCGGTTGTCATGCATTCGAAGATTACCGATTCCTATTTGCCTGCCGAGATTCAGGGGGAGAACGGAACGATGGTGATTGACAAGATCAACCAGCCCTATCAGGTTAAGATTCATTACCGTGACGGTACGGTCGAAGAGCTTACGCTGCCGCAGGTATTCGAACCGATGTATTATGAGGTGAAGGAATTCATCCATCTGCTGAGGAATGGACACCGCGAGAGCAACACCAACAGCCATGCCAATTCGCTCGCGGTTGCGGAGGTTATGGAGGAAGCCAGAGCACAGATCGGCCTCCGCTACGCCTCGGATCTATAGTTGAAACGGCTGGGATTACAGAGGGAAAAGGGGAGCAGAACTTGAAGACTTTCAAAAAGGTGTACATCGAGATTACAAGCGTCTGCAACCTGTCCTGCAGCTTCTGTCCGCCCACGGAGCGGCAGAAGAATTTCATGAAGCTCGACACCTTTAATACGATTCTGGACGAGATCAAGCCGCATAGCAGTCATATCTATCTTCATGTCAAAGGCGAGCCGCTGCTGCATCCGAAGATCGGCGAGCTGCTGGATGCTGCCCACGCCAAAGGCTTCAAGGTCAACATTACGACCAACGGCACACTGATCCGTAAGGCGGGGCCGAAGATTCTCGGCAAGCCGGCGCTTAGGCAGATGAACTTCTCGCTGCACAGCTTCGACGGACATGCTGGCTCAGAGAACCGTGAGGGCTATCTCCGGGAGATCATTTCGTTCGTGCGGGAGGTTTCTGCGCAGGGTGTGATTATCTCCTTCCGGCTATGGAATTTGACGGAGGATAACCTGACCAATCTGGAACGAAGCCGCAACCGCGAGACATTAGCTGTGCTGGAGGAGGCGTTTCAGCTGGATTTCAAGATTGAGGAGAAGGTTATGCCGGGCACTGGCGTCAAAATCGCCCCGCGCATCTATCTAAACCAGGACCATGAGTTCAGATGGCCTGCCCTGCACGAGCCGGAGGACGACGGGAAAGGCTTCTGCCATGCGCTGCGCAGCCAGGCGGCGGTGCTGGTCGACGGCACGGTCGTGCCGTGCTGTCTTGATGGCGAGGGTGTCATCAACCTCGGCAACATCCATGAGAAGCCTTTCTCCGAGATTGTCGAGGGCGAGCGGGCGAACAACCTGTTCTACGGCTTCTCCCGCAGGGAAGCCGTAGAGGAGCTGTGCCGCAAATGCGGGTACCGGCAGCGGTTTGGAACCTAGCAGGCGGCGACATTTGGGTGGAAGTGAACCGGCCGGGGCACAAGCATCATTGTCACCCTGCCAATCACAACACTGGCCGGTAAGTCAGGTTCATGTAATGCCGCAGCATTTTCTTGGCTTGTTCATACTCCGTTCATATTGCCGTCATGGGGAGTACATCTTCATTGTATAAGCTTTTCTTAGCAGTTCGTTAAGGCAGCTCAATAAACCAATGAGGTCAGGTGTATGTATGAAAAAAACACTTAGGATTATGCTTAAATCAATAGGCGCATTAATTATTGCAATAGGGCTGTTTTTGGCCATAGTTTTTGTAGTGAATATCATCAGCAACAAATCGGAGCAAGGAAAAATAGAACCCTATGGTCAGTTAGTGCCTGTAGACGGGAAAAATATGAATGTTCTGATTCAAGGAACAGGCGAGGAAACAGTTGTGCTGCTGCCGGGTCATGGAACGGGTGCACCTGCACTTGATTTTAAGCCGCTGGTAGATGAGCTGTCTTCATTTTATAAAGTAGTGGTGGTTGAGCCGTTTGGTTATGGACTAAGTGATGGAACCGACAAAGAAAGAAGCACAGAGAACATTGTAAGTGAAATTCATGAAGCGTTACATCAGCTTAATATTGACCGGTACATGCTGATGGGCCATTCTATAGCGGGCATTTACGGACTGGATTATGTGAACAAGTACACAGACGAAGTGAGTGCATTTATCGGAATTGACAGCAGTGTTCCAACACAAGGCGGCATGGATGATGAATCACCCATCGGGACCTTTAAATTCCTCGATAAATCAGGTCTCATGAGATTGCTCAAGAAACTGGGCGGTGACCCCTATGCCGGACTGGCGTTTGATGATCAAATTAAGGAACAAATGAGAATGATTTCGAATAAAAACTACGGTAATGCCGCTACCATGAATGAAATGAAACATATTCAGACCAACTTTAAAGCAGCCCAAGCTTTGTCATTCCCCAAGGATCTTCCTCTCCTTCTCTTTGTACAAGCGAATAATACAGAGGTTGAGGGCTGGCTGCCGCTGCATGAAGAGCAGATCAAAAATTCTGTACATGGAAAAGTCCTGGCACTTGAAGGCGGGCATTATTTACACCATACCAGATCCAAAGAGATCGTCCAGAATTTAAGGGAATTCATGGGGAAAGTGAAATAAAGCAAGCTATAGGCCTTTGAATATAGAAACAGCGGCAACCCCGGACGGTAAGAGAAGTCCAGGATTGCCGCTGTTTGTCGTTTGTCCGGTTAGTGAAATTCGTAAGTGAACTCACTGGTGCATTTTGGCTTATCTTCGTTAGTCCCTAATGATAACATCTGCCTGTATAAGTATCTTTTCATAACTCGTGCCTGGATTGAGGATTCTCCAGAGCAGCTGATCTACAGCTCTTGTACCTAGCAGCTCCTTATTGACATTAACGGTCGCCAGGAACGATAGGGAAGGGTGCGTATTATCAAAACCGGTAAACACCAAAGTGTCAGGTATAGCCATGCCCATAAATTCGATCGTTTCCATGGCGAACAAGGCGTAAGTATCGTTTGCGCATACAAAGACCTCGGGCAGTCCATGTTCAGTAATGGCAGCCGCAAAGGTTTCTCTGAAGTTATCAATTTCGGGTCCGTTAAGTGAGGGGATCTGCTTAAGTTCGATATCGTTATCTTCGAGTGCTGCCCGAAAGACAAGGAATCGTTCGTAAAAACTCTGGGCATCACGTATGTTCCCAAGGAACTGATAGTCCCGGTAGCCTTTATTAATGACAAAGTTCATCATTTCTTTCATGCATGACAGATTATCGGTAAAGATGGAATCGCACTGAAAGCTGGGGTCGGAGTGATCTACCATCATGACCGGAATGCCCAGACTACGGATCTCTACCAGAATAGGTGTTGAAATGGAACCTACCGTAATCACACCCATGATCGCTTCAGGGTTAAGAAGAGAGAACATAGAGTCATCTTTAGGCTCCGTTAATGTTAATACGTTAATGCCCCTCTGATTCAATCTGGAAGAGATACCGCTAAATACCGGTCCCCAATACAAAGATTCCGGGTTCTGGTAGCGGATGTTTGGAAATAAAACCAGAACTGTGCCGGACCATTTGCGGGCATCCAGATCAACCAGCTCGCCTGGCGTTTGTGCAGACTTAGAGTCTTTAAAGTAACCTAACTGTCCGGCGGCCTTGAATATCGTATCTCTCGTCTGTGAACTGACTCCCGGTTTGCCGGATAATGCCCTTGACACTGCAAATTTCGACAGCCCCGTAAAATCAGCTATGGATTGTATAGTTACTTTACGTCGCATACAAATCATCCTACTTTAATCAGATTATTTTGTAATTCCCGAAGACAATTACATTACAATTTTACATGAAGAATGAGGGACTAACACTTGTTTTTTTAAATTTGCTGAGTTTCTTCAAGTGAGAAGAATTATGTTATTTTTTTATTTCTTTTATTTTGTTATATGTTTTTATTTATGTCATTTATGTTATGTGAAAGATAACATTATTATTTAAAATGTACAAGTTAATGACTTATTTAAGATATAACTTGTCCTATTTTGTGGAATAAATGAGATTTTGGGTAAAAAATGATTGACCGTTTTCTTGGATGATGGTAACATTTGTTATGTTAAGAAAAACAAAAGATAATAACAAACAAAGGTGGTGTTCCAAACAAACGAAGGCAATTGTGCTTCTGTTATTTTTTTATGCAATAGTGTAAGCGCTTTATTGGGAAGGGGACAGCACTAACGTATTCATATCATTAACGGGAGGTTTGACGAATGAGAAAGATAAAGGGGTATTCAGTTTTATTATTATGCCTTGTTTTTTTACTTACAGCCTGCAGTGGCGGAAACAATGCTGCCAACAATACAAAAGCAAATGCGACTACTGAGCCTGCAGCTACAGAAGCAGCAGTAGAAGCAACCGCAGAAGCAACGGCAGCACCGGTTGACATGGGCGGACGTGTAATTAAGGTAGCGGCTTGGTGGGATCTGAAGCCTGCAGGCAATTCTGCTTCCGAGAAGGAACGGCTTGCCAAAATTGCTGAAGTAGAGAAAAAGTATAACTGCAAGTTCGAATTTGTAAACGTTCCCTTTGAAGAGTTTATGCCTAAATTCACGGCTACCGCACTTACGGGTGAACCTTTTGCCGATATCGTTATTATGGAATACAACTCGGCATGGCCTGCAATTCTCAAGGGACAGCTGCTGAAAGTAAGCGAATATACTACAGCTGCCTCGAATATCAACAATGAAGCCAAACTATTAGTTAAGGCACCTCAAATTGCCAACGAGTACTATGCCTTCGCTGAACCCGGCACCGGCGGTGCGGGCCTCCATTACAACCGCGATTTGTTCAAAAAACTGGGACTTCCCGATTTGCAGGAGCTTTATGCCAATGGACAATGGAATTGGGATAAATTCATTGAAGTTGCCAAACAAGCTACTAAGGATACGGATAATGACGGTAAAATCGACACTTATGGATTCTCGGGCTGGGCTATCGATATCCTGCGTAACTTCTCCGCAGCTAATGGTGGAAAGATTGTGGACGAAGCCACAGGTACACAAGGTCTGACTGATCCCAAAGTCATTGAAACCGCTGAATTTATAAACCGTTTGTACAACGTTGAGAACGTTGTCAAAGTCAAAGGATCAGACAAAGTTGGCTATGACGAATTCAATACCTTCAAAGATGGCGATGTAGCGATGTTCCCGGCTCCGATTTGGAATCTGGGAGATTTGACTTTCGATTTCGGTGTTGTTCCGTTCCCGAATGGACCCTCAGGCTCTCCTGAGCTTACCTATGCTGATAACGGCAAGAATGCATTTTTCATTCCAAAAGGTGTAAAAGATCCACAGGCTGTCTACCAGGCTTTCGAAGATACCTATGATATTACGCAAACCGGAGATTTCCCGAGCCAAGAGTGGCTGGAAAGCATCTACACTCATGAAGAAGATGTAGCTATGATGCATGAGCACATCAACAATACAGGCCAGATTCTTTTGGAAACCGCTTACCCGGAATTCCCGACCACCAATTTCATGAAGGACATTATTGTAAACAATCAATCGGTTACAGCAACAGCCGAGAAATATAAGCCAGAGGCGGAGGCTTCCATTGCCAAGCTAGGCAAGTAACAGAAGCGGTTCGTAGCGTCATAAGAACAGGGGGATGTCTTGACGACTCCCCCTGTTGTATGAATATAAGATTTCACCACAGCACGTAAGCTCTCCCCTAAAAGGGGATAACTGCTTGCGCTTGTAAGGAGGACTTCTGGTGATAGGTAAAATGCGTCAATCCAAAATGGCCAAGAATATAACGCTTGCTGCAATGGCATTATTGATCACGCTTCCGGCAGGCTTAAATGTACAGGCAGATGCAAGCGCGCAAGCAACGTCCGCAGTGGAGCAAGTACCCAATGAAACAACGGCTACAGCGGAGACGGCAGCTTTTAATGAGCATAAATACGTATCCTACTTAACCGAACATGAGGGGGCCCCCAGACCTGATCAAGAAATTGTACTGGAGGCAGCTAATTATAGTCATGTTGAGGGCAGTGGCTTCGAGAAGCTGCCGGATTACGAAGGCATGGCAGGCCAATCACTATTAACGGGTGAATCCGGCAAGGTGGAATGGAATGTTCAAATCGCGGAAGAGGGTTTCTACAATTTATCCATGCTGTATTATCCCGTTGAAGGGAAAAGCTCAGCGATTGAGCGCGCCTTATATATTGACGGCAAGCTCCCTTTTCAGGAAGCAGCCTTCTTGCAGTTTGACCGTATTTGGGTTGACCAATTGGATCAGCTGGTTCAGGACAATCAGGGCAATGATCTGAGGCCTAGACAGATTGAGAAACCGGGCTGGAGCGAGAAAGCGTTCCAAGACTCTAATGGTTATGAGAATGAGCCCTTTTTATTTTATTTCTCTAAAGGCTCACATACGTTAACTTTGGAATCTTCCAGAGAACCTGTCGTGCTTAAACAGTTGAAGCTGTTTAAGCAAGCTGCGCCGCTACCTTATGAGGAAGTAAAGAAGCAATTGGATGCCGATGGTGTTCAGGCCTCCAGCGGTCAGCTCCTGAGGATCGAGGGAGAGGATGCGGCTGCCAAATCATCGCCGACCTTGTACCCGCTTAGCGAGCGTTCCAGTGCCGCGGTTCATCCCTACAGTTCTTCCAAGATCAAGATCAATACCATAGGCGGGCTGAATTGGCGAATACCCGGCCAGTGGATTGAATGGGAAATTGATGTCCCTGAGAGCGGATTATATAAAATGGCCTTTAAGACACAGCAGAATTATGTCAGGGGGATTTATTCCACCCGGAAGCTGACCATAGACGGAGTAGTGCCGTTTGAGGAAATGGCAAAGGTTCCTTTTCGATATAAAAGCTCCTACCGGTTGGACATTATGGGTGGGGACGAACCCTATTTATACAAGCTGGAAAAGGGCAAACATGTTGTGAGGCTTGAGGTAAGCCTTGGCGAGTTCGCCCCTTTAATTCGCGAGGTGGAGGACAGCCTGTACAATCTCAATTCCATGTACCGCAAGATCCTGATGATTACGGGAACCAAGCCGGATGAATACCGTGATTACCAGCTGGATAAAAAAGTGCCTGACATGCTTGAGGTGTTTGGTGCCGAACGGGACAGATTAACCGGGATTGCCAAGCAATTGGTCCGGTTGTCAGGACAATCGAGTGATCAGGAAGCGCTGCTCAAAACAATGGCACAGCAGTTGGGCGAATTAATGGATGATCCGGACACCATCCCAAGGAGACTGGCTGCATATAAGACGAATACCGGGGGACTTGGAACATGGGTACAGACAGCGAGAGAGCAGCCGCTTGAAATAGATGCGCTTTACTTAGCTTCTCCCGATAAGAAGTTTCCCAAGAAAGGGATGGGGTTTGGCTCGAAGTTTAAGCATGAGACCGCTACCTTCTTCGCTTCCTTCTTTACCGATTACAATCAAATCGGAAATGTGTCGGAAGAGGATGACCAGAAATCAGTAACCGTCTGGATCGGAAGCGGACGGGATCAGGCGAATACGATGAAAGCCATGATTGATGAGACATTCACATCCGCCACAGGCATTAATGTCAACCTGAAGCTCGTCAACATGACGACATTGCTTCCAGCTACCTTAGCCGGGCAAGGGCCCGATGTGGCTATGCAAATCGGCAATGATCTGCCTGTTAACTTTGCAATGCGCAATGCGGCGGCAGATCTGACACAGTTTGCAGACTTTGATGAAGTGAGCAGCCGTTTCCGGGAAAGCGCAGTTGTACCTTACAGATATGACAGCGGAGTGTATGCCTTACCTGAGACTCAGACCTTTAATATGCTCTTTTACCGGAAGGACATTGTGGAGGAGCTTCATCTGCAAGTACCTCAGACTTGGGATGAGGTATCCACTTTACTTGCTGTGCTCAGCAAGAATCATATGCAGTTTGGATTGCCGGTTGTGGTTCAATCCGCAGTCCAAGGGCAGAACATCCCGCCTAACTCGATGTACGCCGCTCTCTTATTTCAGAATGGCGGACAATTTTACCGGGATGGCGGACAGGAGTCAGATCTCGATTCGCGGACCGGGATGGAAACGTTCAAGCAATGGACGGAGTTTTACACCGATTACAAGCTTGAACGTGAATATGACTTTGCCAATCGGTTCCGCACAGGAGAAATGCCTTTTGGGATAGCCGATTACACACTGTATAACCAGCTTTCTGTATTTGCTCCGGAGATTCGGGGGATGTGGGGCTTCGTGCCGATTCCGGGAACCGTGCAAACAGATGGCACCTTGGACCGTACGGTATCCAGCGGGGGAAGTGCTGTCGTGATGATGGATAAGGCCAAAGACAAAGAGGCATCTTGGGAATTTATGAAATGGTGGACGAGTGAAGAGACGCAAACGGTGTTCGGACGTGAGATGGAAGGGTTGATGGGGGCAGCAGCCCGTTATCCGACCGCTAACATCAAAGCGTTGGACAGCTTGCCTTGGCCCGTTGCCGATTATGAAAATTTGAAAGCCCAGTTCGAGTGGGCTGAAGGTGTTCCTGAAGTTCCGGGCGGGTATTTCACGGGCAGACATTTATTTAATGCTTTCTACAAAACGGTAGTCGGCGGCGTGGAAGCACGGGAATCCATTATGGACTATGTCCAATATATTCAGGACGAAATCACCACCAAACGGAAAGAGTTTGGTCTATAGCGGTAAGGAGGAGGGTCAAGCGTGCAAAATTGGTGGAGCCTGAAGTGGCGGGAAATGAGAGCCAATAAGCATTCGTATATTTTGATGGCGCCGTATATGATATTGTTCGCCGTATTTACGGTCTTACCTGTCTTGGTCTCGATCGTGCTTAGCTTCACATACTTCAATATGTTGGAGTTTCCGAAGTTTATAGGCTGGCAGAACTATACCCGCTTATTTCTGGAAGATGACGTCTTTCTGATTGCCCTCAAAAACACACTTTTATTCGCAGTGATCACAGGGCCGATTAGTTATATCGCCTGTTTTGTGTTTGCCTGGATCATTAATGAGCTGTCTCCAAAGCTTAGAGCTGTAATGACGCTCGTCTTCTATGCGCCTTCCATTTCGGGAAATGTCTATTTCATTTGGCTCATGATCTTCTCCGGAGACCGGTATGGAATCATAAACGGATTATTGCTGAAGTTTGGCTTTATCCTGGAGCCGATCCAATGGCTCAAAACGGAAGGCTACATCATGCCTATCATCATCCTTGTTCAATTATGGCTGAGTCTCGGAACAGGGTTCCTCACGTTCATTGCAGGCCTGCAGACCGTTGATGGAACGTTATATGAAGCGGGAGCTGTGGACGGGATCAAAAATCGCTGGCAGGAGCTGTGGTACATTACCTTGCCTTCGATGCGCCCGCAATTGATGTTCGGTGCCGTTATCCAGATCACAACCGCCTTTGCTGTAGCTGATGTCTCGATTGCGCTGGCAGGGTTCCCAAGCGTGAACTATGCGGCGGAAACCATCGTCACGCATTTGATTGATTTCGGTACGACCCGCTTTGAAATGGGCTACGCTTCAGCTATTGCCACCGTGTTGTTCCTGATCATGGTTGGATCGAACCTGATTGTTCAAAAACTGCTTAGAAAGGTGGGTGAATAGAGGCATGAATATCCCCTTTCAAATGAATGCAAAACAACGGTTAAGCCGGACGATCCGGATGCCGAAAAAGCGGGTGAACCGTTCAGCATGGGGCACTTTATCTTTATTCGCCCTGCTCACCGTATTTGGAGCATTTATGATTCTGCCGCTTGTCTACGCTATTAATAATGCGTTCAAGCCGCTGGATGAAATCTTTATCTTCCCGCCGACGTTATTTGTCCGCCATCCAACGATGAACAACTTTATAGATCTGTTTAATCTGCTCGGAAATTCCTGGGTTCCGTTCTCGCGGTATATTTTCAATACGGTGTTTATTACCGGCACGGGTATTGTCGGTCACGTATTGCTGGCCTCGGCAGCTGCGTACCCTCTCGCTAAACATCATTTTCCCGGCAAAAAGATCTTGTTCAGCATCGTTGTCTTGTCGCTTATGTTTACGCCGGCTGTAACCGCGATGCCAAACTATATGATCATGTCCTGGCTGGGGCTCATTGATACTTACTGGGCAGTCATTATCCCGGCGTTTGCTTATTCACTGGGTTTATATTTAATGAAGCAATTTATGGAACAGATTCCGGATGTGCTGCTGGAAGCCGCTAAGATCGACGGGGCAAGCGAATACCGCATTTTTTGGTCCATCGTCATGCCTAACGTAAAGCCGGCTTGGCTAACGCTCATCATTCTATTATTCCAAATTCTATGGGGCAGTGACGGGAACGGGTTCATTTACAGTGAACAGCTGAAGTCACTTCACTTTGCGGCGGGCCAAGTGGTGGCCGGGGGGATTGCCCGTTCCGGTGCAGCGGCGGCGGTAGCTCTCATTTTAATGAGCGTACCCATTACGCTGTTTGTTTTTTCGCAAAGCCGGATTATAGAGACGATGGCTACTTCGGGAATGAAGGACTAAGGGGGGAGACAGTTGATAGCAAAAAAATGGTTGCCCGCGGTTATTGCAGCATCCCTGCTGTTAGGTTATGCAGCTCCTGCGCCGGCGTCTGCTGAATCTACGCCCTATGAGAGCTACAACTATAATTACTGGGAAGAAGCGGTACCTGCTCCTGCTGCTTATGTACCTGACCGTACCCTATCTGGAAAGGATCTTGGTGTGGGCAATTTTCTGGATCCCGGCGATATGGTCGTTGCGGCAAACGGACTGATCTATATTGCTGATAGCGGGAACGGACGGATTATTTGTCTGGATAGCGACTGGAAGGTCAATAAGGTCATTAGCGGCTTTGATAACAAGGGCAAAGCGGAAAAATTCAAGAATCCAAGCGGATTATACGTTAATCAGGAAGGCAATCTGTATATTGCCGATACGGATAACGGGCGGATTGTTGTTCTGTCCCCGGGCGGGGATCTGCTCCGGATGATAGAGCAGCCGAAGTCCGATATTTTACCGGCTGACTTCAAGTTTATTCCTGTTAAAGTGACCGTAGACCAGGCGGAACGTGTCTATGTCATCGCTAAAGGGATATTCGAAGGGATCATGCAGTTTGATAAAAACGGCGACTTTATCGGTTATGTCGGTACAAACAAGGTAAAGCGTGACTATACCGAATATTTATGGCGGTTACTCTCCACCAAGGCGCAGAAAGCGCAGATGGCATTGTTTGTGCCTACAGAGTTTTCCAATATTGATGTTGATTCTAAAGGGTTTCTGTATGCCACGAATATTGATCCGGGCTCGAAGGAACCGATAAAACGGCTGAATCCATCCGGTGAGGATGTGCTGAAGCGATTCGGATACTTTGATGTTAAAGGTGATATCAGGTTCCGCATCTCTATAGGACCTTCTAAGTTCACAGATATTAAAGTTCTTGCCAACGGGATGTACAGTGCTCTTGATGCTAACCAGGGCAAAGTGTTCACGTACAACGATGAAGGTGACCTTCTTTATGTGTACGGCGGTAAAGGCAACCAGGTCGGAACCTTCAAAATACCGGCAGCCATAGAATTCTCTGGCGGGAACCAGCTTGTACTTGACCGCGGCAAAGGAAACATAGTCATCTTCAAGCCAACCCGGTTTGGCACAAGCGTTAATCAAGCGGTAGGGTATCACTATAATGGCGAGGATGCCCGGGCTGTCCCGGTGTGGAAGGAAGTTCTGAAGCTGAATTCCAACTATGATATCGCTTATATCGGCATTGGCAAATCCTTGCTGATGGATAAAAGCAATAAAGAGGCGCTGAAATACTTCAAGCTCGGAATGGACCGCGACGGTTATTCCGTAGCATTCAAACGGTACCGCAGGGAAGTCATGCAGGAGCATTTCGGAACATTTCTAACCGTGATAATGATCCTGGTGTCAGGATGGCTTGCTTTCAAGCTCTTTCGCTTCTGGAGAAGAAAGCGGCTGTCAGGAAGATCCCGGCAGACTTCGCAAAACCTTAAGGAGGGTAAAGCCCATGAGGCAGGATTTCATTAAATTCCCACTGCACCTCATTGTGCATCCGTTTGATAGCTTTTGGGATATGAAGTATGAGAGAAAAGGTAAAATCCGGGTAACGTTAACGATTCTACTGCTTGTTGTCATTTCAATGATTTTAAAAAATCAGTTTGCAGGATTTCTTGTCAATTATAAAGATCCGCGTCATCTGAATAGTATCACACAATTATTTACGGTTGTATTTCCCTTCTTTCTGTGGTGTTTATCGAACTGGGCGATCACAACTTTAATGGATGGGGAAGGGAAATTCAAAGAAATTATGATGGCTACAGGTTATGCGCTTGTTCCCATCGTGATCATTTATACGCCGATGATTATTGCAAGCCGGTTTATGGCGGAGGAAGAAACGGCCTTTTATTATTTGATGATGTCGATCTCCTCCATATGGTTTGTAGCTCTTTTATTCGTCGGCATCATGACCGTCCATCAATATACTGTGCTCAAAACAATGGTAACGATGCTGCTCACGGTTGTTGTCATGGGAATTGTCATATTTTTGGGAACGCTCGTATTAAGTATGCTCCAGCAAATCATCGAGTTCTTCGTTAACATTTATCGGGAATTAACTTTCCGTACGTAAAGGAGGCCGCACCTGTGAAAAATCGTAAAATGCTGGTTGCGGTACTCGCCTGTGCCGCAGCTATTCTAATCTTTGCCGGTTCTGCCCTGTTCTTCACATCCCGCGGAGTAAAGGCTGTTGAAGCCTCCTCTTATATGGAAGTAACTACTGAACTGGAAGCCGGAAGCGAGCTAACTGCACTGCCTGATTCGTCCAAGGGTGTACCGGGAATGCAACTGGTAGCCGACGATACGGAGCTGTCTTTATACTACAATCCTGAAACCACGGAAGTAGCAGTTAAGGATAAACGCCAAGGTCATATCTGGTACAGCAATCCTGTCAACCGCGAAGAGGATGTTCTGGCTTCGGGGTTCGAGAAAGAGCTGCTGTCATCGCAGTTAACAGTGCTATTCCGTGACGCTGTAGGCACACTGGAATCCTATACCAACTTCGCCCAGAGCATCAGCAGCAAACAGTTTACTGCCGAAAGCATTAAGAATGGACTTCGTATTGTGTATACGATTGGAGATACGTCGATCGGAATCGACGCACTGCCTAAGTATATTAGCAAGACGAGAATGGAAGAAAAGGTTCTGTCCAAGCTCGATAAGCCCACGGCAAAATACGTAGGGCTCCGCTACTACCCGAAAGAGGGCGACCCGGAGGTGCTGGAGCGCATAGATGCACAAGTCTCCAAACCGCTGGTGCTGAGCAAAATGACAGCTGCCTTTACCAAGTCCGGTTATTCTGCAGAAGACCTGGCGTTCGATAATCAGGAGAATGGAGCGGGGGCCGGGGCCGGAACGGCCAAGCCGAATTTTGTTGTTCCGCTGGAATACCGGTTAGACGGGGGAACTCTGGTTGTATCCGTCCCTGTGAACCAGGTTAAGGAAAGCGGGGATTATCAGATTCGCAGCCTTGAGGTGCTCAATATGTTCGGTGCTGCCGATCAGCAGACCGATGGCTATATGCTCGTTCCTGACGGTTCCGGCAGCCTGATCCATTTGAATAATGGCAAAGTGAAGGAAGAGCAGTATGTACAGCGTGTGTATGGCCTGGACCCGAATGATAACAGCTATAGACGCGGGCAAGTCAGTGAGAATGCCAGAATGCCGGTGTTTGGATTAAAGGCTGGTGATGCTGCCTGGTTCGCCGTGATCGAAAAAGGAGATGCCATAGCCAGCATAGCCGCCGATATCAGCGGCAAGAAGAACTCGTACAATTTCATTCACAGCAGCTACACCTTACGGGGTGAGGATGAGCTTGAGCTGTACACCGGATCTACCATTCAGGAAATACAACTCCTGAATGAGGAGATTTACAAAGGCGATATTCAAGTTCGTTACAGCTTCCTGAACAATGACGAGGCCAGCTATTCAGGAATGGCTGAGCTGTACCGGAATAAGCTGGTGACGGAGAAATCACTGCAGCCTTTAGAGGAGGGACAGGGCATTCCCTTTTATCTGGATATGCTGGGGGCTGTCGACAAACAAAAGTCATTTCTTGGCGTACCTTACCGGTCCGAGGTGGCAATGACCTCCTTTGAGCAGGCAACGCAGATTGCCAGTCAATTGAAGCAGGACGGCATTGACCGGCTGCTTATGCGCTATACAGGCTGGTCTTCCAAAGGTGTAAATCATGCTACACCCAATAAGCTGAAGACTGAAGATGTGCTGGGAAGCAAGTCGGAGCTCCTTACATTAACGGAAAAGTTGGAGCAATCAGGCGGGATGTTATTCCCCGATGTGGCCTTCCAGCAGATTTACCATAATGATAGCAGTTTTACACCTTCCTCTGATGCATCCAGATTCGTGACAAGGGAAGAGGCTGAGCTCTATCCATATAATCGGGCATACAACGGGATGGATATAACGCTCGGAAGCTACTATTTATTGTCCCCTGCCAAGCTGCCTTATTACGTTGACGAGTTTATGAACAAGTATAAATCCTTCGGGATGAAAGGCGTATCTCTGCGGGATCTCGGCAATATACTCAGCTCGGATTTCCGGGTAAGCCGTGTCATACAGCGGGAAACGGCTAAACAAATCGTGGAAGAGCAGCTCAATAAACTCGGCCGGAACATCGATCAAACCATGATCGCAGGGGGGAATGCCTACGCATGGCCTTACTCCGATCATCTGATCAATGTACCGACATCCTCCAGCGGATTCTTGCTGACCGATGAAGAGATCCCTTTCTATGAAATGGTTGTTCATGGCTTTATCAACTATGCAGGGACTCCGGTTAATCTGAGTGATGAGCAGGATATCAAGCAGCAGATGCTTCGCTCAATTGAGCTGGGTGCAGCACCCTATTTCTCGTGGTCCTATGAACCCTCCTCCAAGCTGAAGTTCACTCATTTTGACAGCAAGTATGCAACCTATTACAAAGATTGGTACGATCAGGCGGTTTCGATGTATAAGGAAGTCAATAAAGTACTCTCCCCCGTACAGAATGCGCAAATCGTGAACCATATACGCCATCAGGAGGGTGTTGTGGAGGTGCGGTACAGTAATGGGATTTCGATTTATGTGAATCACACGGATAAGGATGTCACCGTCCATGGATTCGCAATCGGAGCCGGACAATATGGGATAGAAGGTGAGCAGTCATGAGAGGAAGTAAGCTCAGCTTAAATCACAAGCGCTCTTTTCTGGGAATAGCCTTTATTGCGCCATGGCTGCTTGGGTTCGTGTTCATGTTCGCGACTCCGCTCATTCAGTCCATCAAATTCAGCTTCAGTAAATTAACTGTAGATCCGTCAGGCTTCTCCTTAGATTGGGTAGGCTGGTCCAACTTCAACAATGCTTTGTTCGTAGATCCAACCTTTAACCGGATATTAACCGAATCTGTCAGGGATATGGTGCTTAACGTTCCGATGATCCTATTTTTCAGTCTCTTCTCGGCAACGCTGCTGAATCAGAAGTTTCGGGGGAGAATTCTGGCCCGGGCCATATTTTTTCTGCCGGTCATTCTGGCCTCCAACGCGATATCGGCGGCAGAAGCGTCCGGACTGATCAATCTGGTTGGTGATGCTACGGCTGTCAACGAATTGGGCCAATCGGGCTCACAGTACAATGTTATGTCGATGGTTATGATTCTCCGTGATATCGGGTTGCCGCTGTCGTTCGTGGATTATATTGTAGACGCGATCCTGCGGATCTATGAGATTATTACGAGTTCGGGCGTACAAATTCTGATCTTTCTGGCCGCGCTGCAGTCTGTTCCCGGGGCGATGTATGAGGTGGCGAAGATTGAAGGGGCAACGGCCTATGAATCCTTTTGGAAAATCACATTCCCGCTAGTGAGCCCGCTCATCTTGACCAACGTTATTTATACCATTATCGACTCCTTCTCGGGTAGCAGCGTGACCCAAATGATATTCTCAACCGCATTCACCACACAAAACTTCGGTCTCAGTGCGGCGATGTCCTGGATTTATACGCTAATTATCAGCCTAGTCCTGATTATCGTTGGTTACGTACTGTCTAAAAGAGTGCATTACAACTGATTAATAGCAAAGGAGGGTACGGCTATGCAAGCTCCTCAACCCGTTCACAGAGAAGCGAATCACTATAGAGTTCAGAAGGTCAGAGGTAAGGCAGTTGATATTTTGTATGCATTGTTCCGGTACGCGCTTGTCATCGGGATTTCATTTATTATTATTTACCCGCTGCTTATGAAATTCTCCATCGCCTTCAAGGATAAAGCAGATATTTATAACCCGACAATTTATATGATACCGGTCCACTTTACGCTGGATAACATCAAGATGGCGATGCAGATTCTGGACTATTTCCCGCTGCTGGGGAATACCTTGCTCTTCGTCGTAGTGACAACGCTGCTGACTACGGCTTCCTGCGCCTTGGCGGGTTATGGCTTTGCCCGGTTCAACTTTCCGGGAAGCAACATCCTGTTCGCGCTCGTCATTCTAACCTTGCTTGTACCTACCAGCACGCTGATGGTGCCTATGTACCTGCATTTCAGAAGCTTTGATATTCTGGGGATTATTCATCTGATCACAGGCAAAGAAGGCATCAACCTGCTCAATACGTATTGGCCTTCCATTATTACATCAGCGACAGCGATCGGATTAAAAGCAGGCTTGTTCATCTATATTTTCCGCCAATTCTTCAAAGGAATGCCGAAAGAAATTGAGGAAGCCGCTTTGATTGACGGTGCGGGAGGCGTTAAAACATTCCTGCGAATCATGCTGCCAAATGCAGTCTCCCCGATGATCACAGTCATTTTGTTCTGTTTTGTCTGGCAGTATAACGATACCTTCTTTACCTCGCTCTTCATGAGTGAAGTGGCGCTTATGCCTACAAAGGTAAGTTCGCTGGCGGCTCAGGCCAATGCCTTGCTTCCGGGGTTGCTTGGGATAGGTGCAGGCGGGTCTAGTATTAAGGCAGATCCAAACCATGTGGCTATGATTATTGATACCGGCATCTTGCTGGCCATTATCCCGCTGATCCTGCTGTATATGGTGGTGCAGCGTTATTTCGTAGAGAGTGTTGAGCGCAGCGGTATTATTGGTTAACAGAATACATTGCTTCATGGAGAAATGAAATGCTGGAGACCCGCGTAATCTGCCTCCAGCATTTTTTATTAGGAAGGGAGCCGGATCATGAAGCCTAAACGTTTGTTCGTCATGATTTGTATGTTGCTGCTGGCCGTGACGGTGACGGCTCTGCCTGCGCATGCAGAAACCAAAGAAAAGAAGAGTGCCATGCAAGCTTACGTCGAAGCCATCGGACCGGGCTGGAATCTAGGAAACACCTTCGAGGCTACGGGTGAGGAAACTTCATGGGGAAACCCGAGTACAACCCGGGCATTTATTAAGCAAATTGCTGCCGAAGGCTACAAAAGCATCCGCATCCCCATTACCTGGAAGCACCGGATGGGTGACGCTCCTGATTATGTGATCCAAAAAGAATTTATGGCACGGATTCAAGAAGTCGTCGACTGGTCGCTGGCTGCGGATCTTCATGTCATGATTAACCTGCATCACGATACGGGCTGGGTCCTGAACATGGAGACGGAGCATGATGATGTGGTTGCCAGATTCAATGCGGCCTGGACGCAGATTGCGGGGCATTTCAAGGATTATCCGGACACGCTGATGTTTGAGAGCCTGAATGAACCGCGTTTTTCGGAGGATTGGAGCAAGGACACCCCTGGATATTTTGCGATGCTGGATGAACTGAATGTTTCTTTTCATGCTATCGTTCGTCATTCCGGCGGGAATAACAATAAGCGTCCGCTTGTACTTTCTACTCTAACGGCTGCTCCAACCCAGGCCAGACTGGATGAGTTAGCCAAAACCATTACGAAATTAAACGACGATAGGTTGATTGCAACGTTCCACTACTATGGATATTATGCGTTCAGTGTGAACCTTGGGGGTTCGACCACGTTCGATAACACGGCCAGGGAGGATCTGATTCAGGCCTTCGACCGGGCTTACGACACCTTCACCGCCAAAGGGATTCCTGTTATCGTGGGGGAATTTGGTCTGCTTGGGTTCGATAAATCGCTGGATACTGTTCAGCATGGCGAAATTTTGAAGTTTTTTGAATACATCACCTACTATGCTCGGGAAAAAAAGATGCCGCTGATGCTGTGGGATAATGGCCAACATTTCGATAGGCGCACCCTCAAGTGGGTGGATGAGGAGCTTCATCAGGTGATGAAGCAGGGCTGGAAGGGCCGCTCCTCCAACGCGGAAACGGATTCGGTCTATATTCTTAAAGATTCGGAAATTAAGGATCTGGTCATTCCCCTGAATTTGAACGGGAATACCTTCACCGCTCTGCTTAATCAGGAAAATGCGTTAGTGAAGGGTACGGATTATGAGCTTGACGGAGAAAACTTAATCCTCAAATCTGCATTGCTGCAAAGGCTAGTCACGAAGAAGTATGGAATGAATGCAACCTTAACCGCTACGTTCAGTGCGGGTGCCGACTGGAAAATGAAGATTATTTATTATGACACGCCCAGCCTGATTAGTGCGCAAGCCCCGGAGGGGATATTCACGATCCCGACCTGGTTCAACGGGGACAGCCTGACGACACTGGAAGCCGTCTATACGGCTGGCGGCAATGCCGGTCCCAATGATTGGACTCCCTTCAAGGAGTACAAACGTACCTTCTATCCGGACTATACCACTGGAGAGATCAAGTTCACGGACGAATTCTGGAAGGAAGTGAAGGATGGAGAAGTGCAGCTGAAGCTGCATTTCTGGAGCGGCGCAGTGATCCCGTATACGATTACAAAAGCAAGCGGGAAGATCGTAGGGGGTTCCGCAGAGGAAGCGAAGGAGAAAGCAGCAGTAGAACAACAAGCAGCCGAAACACCGGCAGACACACCGGCAAACACACCGGCAGACTCTGGCGATTCAGCAGCAGCAGCCTTTTCAGCACAGCTCTCCGGCGATGACTCTTCATCAGATGAAGAAAATCATATCCTAAGCATCCCGGTGGCGGTAGCTTCACTCCTGGTCTTGGCAGGTGCGGGAATGTACTGTTGGAGAGCAAAAAGGCGATAAAATTATGAATGAAATTTCGCTATATGAATTGAACTTGATAACTACACAAAAGGGCAAAAGTAACGGAGGGGAATTTTGGAACTGTAGGAGCGATAGCGACCGCCTTTGTCACCGGATTTCCACCGCATATAGCGGGTCAAATCAAGAAATCTGGGGACAACAGCGGCCGGAAGTCCAAATATTCACCGCAGTTACGTCCTCGCCCAAAATGGGGGAATCTTAAATTGGAGACCACTTGAACATTTGGATACAGCACAAACATGTCTTCTTGCCAGGTTTTACTCTGGCAGGTTAGAATACGATTATCCTGCAGAGCCAGTAAAAATAAACGATACGACAAGCAGCAGGCCTCTCTTTGGAAGCTTGCTGTTTGTTGTATCGGCAAATTCTTCGGGAGAATTTGAAGGGTGGTCCGAAATGGCGAATACCATAACAAGATCAGACGCAGAGACGGATCAGGAGATTAGGTGTTCAAACGGCTTATTTTCCGTAGTGATATCCGTACTTGCACTGAGTGGATCGCGGATTGCAAGAACATCAGATGAGAAGGATTTCATTATATGGCTGGCCGAGTTTTAGACACAACCATTGAGGGGGCCATCCGCTGCTTGGGATGGGGCATGCTCGATTATACGCCCAATGTAACCATGCTCGAACCCGCACTTAATCAGTTTAGGACGCTTGTAAACGAATTGCAGGAGACGGAAATCGATTTTGCTGTTGGCCAGTTGTGGCGGGAGGAGCAAGAAGCGGAACGGACCCTTCCGGGTGAGAACGCCGGAATACTTCCTGCCGATTTTGATTCAAATGGCCGGTAGCAGGGCTATGGTATAGAAAGAGTTGTTCAATTACATAGGGAGGCATACACATGCTGAAATCATTGCAAGCGATTGAATCGTACCGTGAAGGGGAAAAGTTGCCCGCAGAGGCATTTCCCTGGCTGAAATATATTGTTCAGGCGGAGCAAGCCATAGTCAATCTGGAACGGGTGGATTCACTGCGCGAACTGGATGAACAGAATCCTGTGCTGGATTATGTGGAGCGGAGCTTACGCCTGCTGGATAGCCTGCCATTGTCCTACTGGATCAAGGAACTGGCAGAGGAGACACTGGTCTGGTCGGAGACGGCAAAAGGCGGAACTTCCCGCCAGCGCCGGTTGTGGCAGCTGGAGGGCATTAATTGTTTCGTACATAATATCGGTTCAGCGCAGCTGTACTCACGGCATGCCGGAGGAGATCCGGCAACAGAGCATAAGACGCAAGCGAGCCAGCTCACGGCGGCAGGGGTAGCAGATGCAGAGAAGACGATGATCGTACACCGGCTGATCGAAACTCACGGCCTGATCGGGCAGCAGATTCGCGGCGAGGTTCCGCCTTCTGCTAACCGTCCATTGTCGGCTATGGTGGAGGAAGGGCTTCTGACTGCAGATGAGCTGGAACGGCTGCTGTTCGCGCTGAACCATTGCATCATTTCCGCCGTTTCCCCCGAGCTGTGGCAGGAGGTGCGCGCGGAGGTTATGGAGCTGATTGCGGCAATCGCATCAGGCGCTCTGGATGTCCCGCTGCCGATGAAGGAACGGCTGGAGCGTATGCGATCGGGGCCGATTGCCAAAGGGGAGGATTTCGGCAGCGAATGGAGCAGGCTGGAGTCCGAAGGATTTCAACCGTACTTGCTGGAACCGCTGGAGCCCCTAACCTTCTGGTATGTGGAGTCGGCACTCCAGACCTTCTCGCTGGAGCAATTCCTGAAAGTGATAGCTTTGACCGCCTGCGGCGCCGAACTTTCCGGTCTGAATCATATCAGCTTTGAGGCTGTCATGAATTCGCTCCATTATGACTATAAAGGCGTGAAGAAGATCAATGTGTACAAGAAGCGGATTATCGAGAAGTATTTGTCGGAATTAACCTGGCAGGATATCACGAGCGGAACCATGTCTTCCGGTAATCCGCATCTTGCCCACCGGCTCCGTAGGCAGGCTCACTTGCCGGATACGGTGTTCTTTGATTTTGAATTTTCACCTGCTGCGGAGAAGCTGATCGAATTCTGTATGGAAGCCGAGAAGTCAGCCTTGTATGAACGGGCAGTACTGCTGCTGTTCGACTTGTTCGATCTGCGCCGCGATGCCTTTGACCGGTTCCATAACGAGGACAGCTATTTGAGCCAGATGAATGATACAGGTGATTATAAAGCAGTGATTCTGGAGTATGTCACCGGCAGCAAAGTGCTGGATATCGGACCCGGCGGAGGTGTGCTGCTGGATTTGATTGAAGCGCGTATGCCGGATGTCATTCCGGTCGGCATTGATATTTCCAGCAATGTGATTGAAGCGCTGCGGCAGCGCAAGCAGCGGGAAGGGCACCGCTGGGAGGTACTGCAGGGCGATGCGCTGAATCTGAAGGATTTCGTGGACACGGGCAGCGTAGACACCGTCATTTTCTCATCAATACTGCATGAGCTGTATTCGTATGTACCACTGGATGGCGTCAAATTCAATCACGGGACAGTGGCCGCAGCTCTGCGCAGTGCCTTTGATGTGCTGTCGGCCGGTGGTGTGATCATCATCCGCGACGGGATTATGAGCGAGCCGGAGAGTGATCAGCGCCGCGTACGCTTTCTGGAGGAGGACGGAATGGCCTGGCTTGCACGTTACGCCAAGGATTTTGCCGGACGTCAAATTCAGTATGCGGTGACCGGTGAACAAGAGGTGCTGATGCCTGTAAATGATGCCATGGAATTTCTGTACACCTACACTTGGGGTGAAGAAGCGTATATCCATGAGGTCCAGGAACAGTTCGGCTATTTCACTCCCGGCCAGTATGCCGATTTTATAAAGCGCAGTCTGGGCGAACCGGCGAAGGTTGAAGTGTTCCGGCACTATTTGCAGGAGGGTTATACGGAGGCGCTGCAGGGCAGGGTGGTCGTTATGGACGAAAGCGGTCAAGAGGTGGCGTTGCCGGACAGTACCTGCTTTATTGTGATCCGGAAAGCATAAGGGCATTGATCTCAGGAAGGCTGAAGCAGCGTGTGCAGCGTGTAGAAATGATGCGGGACGAATTGCCTCGCAGTGATGATCAACTTTACAGATGATGTATTCAGATAGTATTATAATCAGCGTATTGTTGTGATGATCATGACCGGTGAAGGAGACTGTGTATATGGGCAAGCAGAACCAAGCGCAAATTGCATACGACAGCATTCTTCGGGATATCAAAGAGAACCAGCTAACCCAAGGCCAGCCCATTATAGAAGAAGAATACGCCAAGAAGCTGGATATGAGCCGGACTCCGGTAAGAGAAGCGATCAGACTGTTGTCCGTAGAAGGATTTGTGACCGTGTACCCTCGAAAAGGTGCGTATGTCAGTGTGCTGACAGCAGAAGATGTAAAGGAATGTTACGAAATGATGGAAGCCGTTGAGGGGATGATCGCTTATCTGGCTGCACAACAGCCTTCTTCTGAGCATGTTAACCAGCTTACGGAGCTGGTCGGCAGAATGAATGAGCAAAAAAGTCTGTCTAACTTCCATCAGTGGAAGGAATATGATATCGAATTTCACCGGACCCTGCACCGCATGTGCCCTAATAAGCTACTCATTTATCATGTGGAAAAGCTGTTCCACAAAACCTACCAAATTCAGACCCGGTTTGTGGCGGGAGTCAATTTGGAGAAGGCGACAGAGGAGCATCAATTCATACTCGATGCAATCATCGCTAAAGATTCCGAGAAAGCCAGGCATTATACACAGCAGAATTGGAACAGAGCCAGAAATGAACTGGTGAACTACGGATACAACGATAAGCTGTAGGTAGACTGAAAGGTTCATTTTGCAGCTTACAACGTATTGATATCGTATGGACAAGCCATTTGTTGCGCCCACGCTGGGGCGTAAACGAGTGGTTTTTTTGTTGTGCGTCATGTTATATTACATTTAGTCCGATAAAAATATCTTTTCATCCCCCTAATGTAACTTTTGTTGACAAGGATCATCCTTGTACGTATTATTGTATACAATAACAAAAACAATTTGTTTACAAAAGATTAAGGGGGATTACCATGACGATTGATATCAGCCGCTTGCCCATCATTGACGACCATTGTCATCCATTCATGCCGACCAGAGAGAAGAAGAGTTTCGATAATTGCTTCACCCTCTCATTGATCCCCCCCAAGAGCCGCGACACCCGAAACACTCTGTTATTCAAAATTGTCCGTAAAGAGATAATCCAGCTGCTTGGGCTTGATCCCCGCGTGACGGATGACGAACTAATCCTGCAGCGTAATCAGCGTTATCGAGCCAATCCCAAAGAATATGTAGACATGCTTTTCAAGGATGTAGGATTGGAATCACTGCTGGTGGACTACGGTTTCCCGGTTATGGGGTCGCGGTTGGCCCAGGATGAGCTTGACTGGTTCCATCAGACCTCGTCATCCATTCCGACCCGCCGTATTCACCGGGTGGAAGCTACCTATCACCGGCTGTTCGAGGAGAAGGTACCCTTCGGGGAATTGGAAGAGACCTACCTCCGGGAGCTGCGGGACGAGGTGGAGAATCGGGGGACTATTGCTTTTAAGACCGTAATTGCCTACCATACCGGACTGAAAATAAACAAGATCAGCAAGAGCCGGGCCGCAGCCAGCTACAGCCGGTTCCTGGAATCGCCGGACAATACTGAAGCCGAAAAAGATGTCCGTGACTATCTCGTACTGCTCGCGTTCGAGCTGTGCATGGAATATGACATTCCAATTCAGATGCATTCGGGAGCAGGGGATGCCCCGCTGCTGGATGTGAAGCTCGCAAGTCCGCTGCTGATGCACAGCATTGTCAGTGATCCGCACTATCAGGCTGTAAAGATTATTTTCATTCATACCGCATATCCGTTTGTTGAAGAAGCCGGTTACCTGGTCAATCAGTATCATAATGTGTATCTCGACTTGTCCTCCATGATTCCCTTCAGCAGCATAGGCGTGCAGCCGAAGCTGCGGCAAATCTTTGAAATGGCTCCTTTTACGAAAGTGATGTACGGCTCCGACGGTTTTACGATTCCCGAAGTCAGCTGGCTGGGTGGCCGGATGATCAAGAAAGAGCTGGGTAAAATGCTAACGGATCTGGTGACAGATGGAATTATTGATGAAGAATATGCTTATACTGCGGCTGGCCTGGTTCTCTCGGAAAATGCACGCAATCTGTATATCCGCAACTGGGGCGAAAGATCAAACGGCTAAACCAAAGGAATATACCATCATCTGAACGATAAGGGGATATGTGTGATGCGGAAATGGTTCTATGGAAAAGCTGCGGCAGGTATACTGACACTTCTGATTACGGCGACAGCCTGCAGTTCAGGTAAGGATGCTCCAGCGGCGGCAGCCACGGACAAGCCTTCCGGCGGCAAGCTGGTGGTCACCTCTTTCGGCGGAGCGATTGAAGAAACCCAGCGTGCCTACATCAAACAATTTGAAGAGGAGTACAATGCCGAGGTTGAAGTCGTAACGTTGTATTCGGCAGATGCGCTGGCCAAGATTCGTGCGGAGAAGAACAATCAAACCATTGATGTGGTGCTGTTCTCAGGCGGACAGGAGCAGATTGCAGCCAAAGAGGATCTGATTATGAAGCTCGACCCGGAGCAGATGGAGAACCTGGACCAGCTGTACCCGGAAGCTCGCAGTGCTGAAGGCTATGGACCTACCTTCGGCTATGAAGCTCTTGGCATGATTTATAACCGTGATGCAATCCCAACTCCTCCAGCCTCGTGGAATGATCTGTGGAAGGAAGAATATAAAGGACAAGTCGGTTTGGTTGATATCTCCAACACCTACGGCAATCAGTTCCTGGTAGCCCTCGCCAAGATGAACGGCGGCGGAGAAGATAATATTCAGCCCGGACTTGATGCAATCAAGACTTTGCTGCCCAATGCCGCGGCAATTGTGAAATCCAGTCCCGAAGTCGGCAATTTGTTCGCCCAGGATGAGGCGGTTATAGCCCCGTTCGATTCTGGTTATGCCTATACGTTTGGCAAACAGGGAATTCCCATTAACTTTGCGATTCCCAAGGAGGGAGCCGTTGGCATCTATATTACTGCCCAAGTGGTGAAAGGCAGCCCGAACCCTGAGCTTGCCCGGAAATATATAGACTTCCTGCTGCGTCCGGAGATTCAGAAGCTGACTGCTGAGGGTGGCGGCTATTCCCCGACCCATAGCCAGACAGAGTTGTCCGATGATCTGAAAGGCATTCTTCCGAATGGCGAAGATACGTTTAACGGCCTGATTCATCTTGATTTGGCGCAGGTGAACAACAACAAGGCAGATTGGATGGAGAAGTGGAGCAAATTGATTTCACAGTAGCACTGCATCATTACTATTTGAAGGGAGCTGCAATGCCATGCTGAAACGCATTCCCCCTTACTGGATTCTGCTGGCTCCCGGGCTGATAATTTTCCTGCTGGTGTTTGTCCTCCCGCTTGCCCGGCTGCTGATGCTCAGCTTTTATCAAACGGACTCATCCGGAGCCATGGAAGCGGCGTTCGTCTGGCAGCAATACGGAAGATTCTTCACAGATCCGTTTTATCTGCAAATGCTCTGGCGTTCGGTGTATATCGGCGTTGCCGTAAGCTTCATCTGTCTGATTCTGGGATACTGCCTCGCGTATGGGGTATCCCGGGCTCAGCCCAAACACCGTTTTCTGCTGCTCATCTTAATCGCGCTCCCTCTGTTGACAAGCGCCGTGATCCGCAACTTCGGCTGGATTATTATTCTGGGCCGCAAAGGAATTCTGAATCAATTCCTGCTCGGAATAGGGTTGATCCAGGAACCGCTTGAGCTATTGTATACGCCTGCGGGTGTGATTATTGCTTTGGTGCATGTCATGCTTCCTTATATGGTGCTCGTTCTTTACTCGGTGCTGGAAGGCATGGACCGCAATCTCGAAAGTGCGGCCGCTAATCTGGGTGCATCGAAAACAAAGGTATTCTGGTTCGTCACCCTGCCGCTCTCCAAACAGGGGATTATTGCTGGAACATTGCTTGTTTTCTCAATTACATTAAGCTTTTTCGTCACCCCGTCCCTGATCGGGGGGGCCAAGGTGAAGCTGATGGCTACAGAAATCTACAACCAGACAATTAACCTGCTTAACTGGCCTTATGCTTCTGCTATGGGCGTCATTTTACTGCTGACCATGCTTGGGGTAACCAGTCTCTACAGACGGATGCTTAGCGGCAGGAAGCCGGGAGGAGTCGTTTGATATGAGAAGGAAATTTCCGCTCCTTACTATAGTAAATACTCTAATCTATCTATTTATTATGGCACCGCTGCTTGTCATCCTCATTTCATCCTTTAATTCCGGTGAGTTTCTGGTGTTTCCTCCCAAAGGCTTCTCCCTGCGATGGTATGAAGAGGTGCTGACAGGCGGGAGGTACACCGGACCTTTCCTGACCAGCATCAAGCTGGCTGTTTTGACTACGCTGTTTGCGCTGCCGCTTGGGACGATGATCGCCTACGCCATACAGCGGTTTGAATTTCGGCTGAAGAATGCGCTGCAGGGGCTGTTTCTGTCCCCTCTGGTTATTCCGACGCTGCTGTTCGGCATCGGCCTGCTGATTTTCTTCAGCTATCTGGGCATACGGATGTTCTTCCTGAGATTGCTGCTCGCCCATATCATCTTAATTATTCCTTATGTCGTGCGGACCATGCTGGCCGGATTCTCGCGGATGGAACGGTCGGTGGAAGAGGCTTCGATCATTCTTGGCGCTTCGCCGCTAAAAACCTTCTTCCTGGTGACACTTCCGTTTGCCAGACCCTCGCTGCTCGCGAGTGCGTTCCTTAGTCTAGTGCTTTCCTTTGATGAACTGGTTATCGCCTTATTCCTTACGGGTCCTGGCATTAACACGCTGCCGATGACCATTTATTCGGACATTCAGTTCAATCTGTCACCTTCGCTGGCTGCGGTATCTTCCATTATTATTACAGGCACGATTCTGATTGGGCTGCTGGGGATCGGCATTATGCGGTGGGGCAAAAAAACATAGCGGGGAGGCACACCATGAGCCAACTGATCATCGAAAATCTCGTAAAAAAATACGGGCAAAAACCCGTAGTCAACAATCTGAATGTTACTGTAGAGAGCGGTGAGATGCTGTCGCTTCTCGGACCGAGCGGGTGCGGGAAAACGACAACCCTGCGCATGATTGCAGGCATGCATGATCCGACCTCGGGCTCAATCCGGCTGGATGGCAGAGAACTCACAAACATTGCTCCGCATAAAAGGAACATTGGACTCGTCTTCCAGAATTATGCCCTTTTCCCCCACTTAAGCGTTTTTGAAAATGTAGCTTTTGGACTGAAGCGTCACGGTGTGCCGAAACCGGAAATCAGAGAACGCGTGGAGGCGGCTCTGCATTCCGTGCGGCTGAACGATTTTGCAGAACGGTTCCCCGCGCAAATGTCCGGCGGACAGCAGCAGCGGGTTGCGCTGGCGCGGACTCTTGTGCTTAAACCGCCGCTTGTATTGTTCGATGAGCCGCTCAGTAATCTAGATGCCAAGCTGCGTCAGGCGCTGGGAATTGAAATCCGCGTACTGCAGCGGGAGTATGGTTTTACCGGGATCTTTGTTACTCATGATCAGGAGGAAGCGATGGTCATCTCTGACCGTATTGCCGTAATGAACGGTGGGAATATCGTGCAGACCGGAACGCCGCAGCAGATTTATATGCACCCAGCGGACCCGTTCGTGGCCGATTTTGTGGGAGAATCGAACTTGTTTCCGATCACCAATGTCATGGAATCAGAAGGCATGTGGCGTTTCGAACTGGCGAAGGGAAACCCCATTTCTGCGGAGAAAACCGGGAACGGGAGCGCTCCGACATATGTTATGGTCCGGCCGGAGGCTGTTTCTGTGCGGCGTAAAAGCCCGGAGCCCCATCCGGTACCCGGGCATGGGCTGAATACACTGGCGGGTGAAGTAGCCTTTATCAACTACTCCGGTTCTTCCTATCTGATCGGAGTTGTAATCAAGTCGCTGGACCAGCAATTTATTATCCGGCTGCAGAACACGAGAAGAGAGCTTGATCTGCGGGTAGGCGAAGAAGCGGTGGTCGAGTGGCCGGTTCACGAAACGCTTACCTTCTGATATGTCAGGAAGGGTCCCGCATGCCGCGTGGCTCCGTAACCCTTCATCAAGGCTTATTCATCTCACGGATACAGCTGCGACTGCCCGGCACCCTGTACTGCCCCTTTGCGGAACTCTGAAGGCGAACATTTCATCGCCTTGCGGAACACTTTAATGAAATAGCTGACATTATCGAATCCGACATCCATGGCGATGTCGGATATTTTGCGGTCGCTTTGCTGCAGCAGATCCGCGGCCTGGCGGATCCGGTAGGAATTAATGTAATCCACCGGCGTCTTGCGGGTCATTGCCTTGAAGAAGCGGCAGAACTGTCCTTCGCTCATGGGTATAAGCTCGGACAAATCGCGGGTTCGTATCGGTTCCTGGTAGTTGTCCTGGATGTAGAGGATGACCTTCTTCAGCCGGTTGATCTTGGTTGTATCCGCACCCTCCGACTGGGTATGGTTCACGGAGCGGCCCTCAATCGCGATCTGCGAGAGCATGATAAGCAAAGTCCCTTTCATAAAGGACTCAAATCCGGGCATTTTATTAGCATATGCCTCCATCAAACGTTCGAGATGGTGGAGCAATTCCTGCTGCCAGGCAATCTCCGGTGTAAGATGTCTGGGGAAGCTTTGGCGTTTCTCCTGCAGCGGCAGAATCACTGTATGCTGAATGGCATCATACTGGGCGCTGGCGAGCAGATCGGGGTGAAAGACAAGTGCACAGAACCTGCAAGGGCCTTCCTTCAGCACGTAGGCGGCATGAATATCGCCGGATTCGATGAATACGGCCTCTCCGGCCCGGAGAGGGAAATAATCGGTATCGACCTGAAACAGAATCTCGCCTTCCAGCAGCATAAAGAACTCTGCCTCCTCATGCCAGTGCGTATCCAAGACATGGGTTCCGGCCGGAAGCTCAATCCAATAGGCGGCAAGCGGGAACATAACATCACCATGCACACGGTCTTCTTTAAGCAAACGTTGTGATGTGCGGTCCATAATTGGGCCCCTTTCGATAAAAACATCAGAATAGTGTTATAAATGAGCTATATTATATTAGTTTTGTGTTTTTATTATCGTTATAATGCAACTATAAACACCAAATTGAAGGGTGGCAAGTCACACATGAAATTTACAGACGGCCTCTGGCTGGTTCGCGACGGAATCAACATCAACGGCGCAGTACAAAACTATGTAGTAGAAAAAACTTCAGAGGGTTTGACGGCAATTACCCAAACCACTCCAATTACAGGACGTGCAGCAACCCTTAACTCCACGCTGCTGACCGTAAAATTCCATTCCCCGCTTCCGGGTGTGGTAGGCGTGAAGATCATTCATAATGACGGTGTAATTGATCGCGGCCCGGCTTTCGAATTGACCAAGGGAACCGGAGACCACGTACAGATTGAAGAAACTGATGAACAAACCGTATTGATCAGCGGCGGACTTCGTGTAGTGATCAACAAAGGCACTCAGTGGTCTGTGGATTTCTACCGCGGCAACGAGCGCATTACAGGCAGCGGTTACAAATCAATGGCTTACATCACGGATCAGGACGGCAACACCTTCATGCGTGAAGAGCTGGATATCGGCGTAGGTGAATTCGTCTATGGACTGGGTGAGCGCTTCACCGCTTTTGTCAAAAACGGACAGGTTGTTGATATCTGGAACAAAGACGGCGGCACAAGCTCTGAGCAGGCGTACAAGAACATTCCGTTCTATGTAACAAGCAAAGGCTACGGCGTATTTGTGAACCAGCCTGAGCTGGTTTCGTACGAAATCGGTTCGGAAAAAGTGAAAAAGGCCCAATTCAGCGTAGCCGGCGAAAGCCTGGAATACTTCGTTATCGAGGGACCTACGATCAAAGAGGTCATCAGCAAATATACTTCTCTAACCGGCAAGCCAGCGCTTCCTCCGGCATGGACCTTCGGCCTGTGGCTGACGACTTCGTTCACTACCGACTATGATGAAGCAACAGTTAACTCCTTCGTAGAAGGTATGGCTGAGCGTGATCTGCCGCTGCATGTTTTCCATTTCGACTGCTTCTGGATGCGTGAATATCAATGGACCGATTTCCAGTGGGACTCACGCGTATTCCCGGACCCGGTTGGTATGCTGAAACGCCTGAAGGACAAAGGCCTGAAAATCTGCGTCTGGATCAACTCTTATATCGGACAACGTTCGCCGCTGTTTGAAGAAGGCAAAAAGAACGGCTATCTGATCAAAAAAGCAAACGGTGATGTTTACCAAACTGACCTGTGGCAAGCAGGCATGGGGCTTGTGGACTTCACGAACCCTGCGGCTTGTGAGTGGTATGCCGGATACTTGCGCGACCTGGTGGATATGGGCGTAGACAGCTTCAAAACCGACTTCGGCGAACGGATTCCTACGGATGTTGTGTATTTTGACGGCTCCGACCCGCAGAAGATGCACAACTACTACACTCAGCTGTACAACAAGGTTGTCTTCGATGTATTGGAAGAGAAGCTTGGCAAAAATGAAGCGGCAGTATTCGCACGCTCGGCGACCGCCGGCGGGCAGCAGTTCCCGGTTCACTGGGGCGGCGACTGCTACGCAGATTATGAATCAATGGCAGAAAGCCTTCGCGGCGGCTTGTCCCTCGGTCTGTCCGGCTTCGGCTTCTGGAGTCATGATATCGGCGGCTTCGAGAACACGGCTCCGGCGCATGTCTTCAAACGCTGGCTGGCGTTTGGCCTCTTGTCCAGCCACAGCCGTCTGCACGGCAGCACCTCGTACCGTGTGCCTTGGGCTTACGACGATGAAGCTGTTGATGTTACCCGCTTCTTCACCAAGCTCAAATGCAGCTTGATGCCTTACCTGTATGATGTGGCCGGTCAGGCGCATGAGGAAGGCTGGGCTTCGATGCGGGCAATGGTGATGGAATTCCCGGAAGATCCGACTTGCGAGGTGCTGGATCGTCAATACATGCTGGGTGATTCCCTGCTGGTGGCTCCAATCTTCCAGGAGAACGGCGAAGTGAAATACTATCTGCCTGCCGGACGCTGGACACACCTGCTTAGCGGTGAAACTGTACAGGGCGGATCATGGCGCAAGGAAACACATGACTTCTTCAGTCTGCCGCTGTTCGTCCGTCAGAACTCGCTGCTTGCAACAGGCAGTGTGGACACCCGTCCGGATTATGATTTTGCCGATGGTGTGAAATTCGGACTGTACTCGCTGGAAGACGGAGCTGCTACGACTGCAACCGTCCGTGACATCAAGGGCGCACCTGAGCTGACCGTCAAGGCTGAACGCAAAGGCAATACTGTAATGGTAGCGGCTGAAGGCAGCGGCAAAGCATTCACGCTGGCAGTGAAGGATCTGGGTGCTATCGCCTCCGTAGAAGGTGCAGATCAGGCGGATGAGACTACAGTGAAGGTAAACGCCGGAAGCAAATCCGTATCGTTCACCATTACACTGAAATAGGTTTATACAGCATATTATTTAAGCTCTCTGATGATAGGGGACCTCTGTCCCCGATTTCATCAGAGAGCTTTTTGGATGCTTAGGGGTACGTGATCAATGATGTGAAAGATAGGTTGAATGCTGTGAAGATAGGTTGAATGCTGTGAACACACGGTAATTAATTTAAGATGATCTAAGATATGCTTAAATAATGGAGGATTACATATGACAAGGATAATAGAAGACAATGGGGTGTACAGCCAGCCGGACTACTCTTCAGCTACAGCAATATCGAGCGCGGCCAACTATATCATGAACTCACCGGAGCCGTTCACCCATACCTTCCGGACATACATCCGTTTGCGGGAGAATGGCAGCCTGACGCTTAAATTCTGGCACAGTAACAGCGTGGATTCGACCTGGGATCTGGGGCAGGAAGCAAACGGAAGCGAGCCGGGCGGGGAATGGAGCATTGAGGCGGCATACGTCTCAGACGGAGGAAGCGTTCCGGATGGAACGGTAACTGCCGGTACTTCGGTACCGCTAACCTTTGCGGGCAGCCGCACGAAGCAGGTTGGAGCTGGAGAAACGTTCTGGAGCGATGAAGCAAGGCTGGAACTGCCGGAAGGACATTATTTGGCGTTCACCTGGACGATTAAGACTGAGTCGGCAGGAAAAACAGTACCCTATAACGTGGAGGGTATTCTGGTCTCAGCCTATGACGGGCCGGGGAATCTGGCCGGGCAGGAATCGGCAGAGGCTTTTAGCTTGTCGGACAAGCTGCTGGTGCTGCCAAGCTATATCGGCTACAAGAAACAAGTAGTGAAGAAGCTGGTGTTCCTGGGCGATTCGATCACGCAGGGGGTACGGACAGAGAAGGATCAATACAGCTATTGGGCTGCGCGGATTGCCGAGGGGCTGGGAACGGATTACGGACTGTGGAATATCGGCTCCGGCTGGGGCCGGGCTTATGATGTAGCCGCAGATGGCCCGTGGATGAACAAAGCAAAGCAGGGGGATGAGGTGCTCATCGTGCTCGGGGTCAATGATCTTGATATCGGCCAGCGTTCGGCGGAGGAGCTGCTCAGGGATTTAAGCGATATTATCGCCAAGATCAAAGAGGCGAATGGAGGGGCGGAGATTATTCTGAGCACCGTGCCGCCATTCAACTTTGCGGAAGAGCGGGAGCAGGCGTGGCGTAAGGTCAATATGGCGATCCTCACGAATCCGCCTGCTGGTGTCAGCCGCGTGTTTGACATCGCCTCCGTGCTGGCTATGCCGGCCCCGGCTGAGCATAGAATCAGAGCGGAGTACATGAGCGGCGAATATGACCCGCATCCGAACGGCACCGCCGGGAAGGCCGTTGCTGAAGCCTTTTTGGCATGGTATTGAAGCGGGGAGCGGAGTATCCGGTCAGCGTTGTCAGCTGGCGTAGCGTAGACGAAAAATAGTGACTACGGGTGAGGATCGCAGGTGACGGGTGGCTGCGCTGTGACTATAGGCGGTGGTTTCGAGGTAGGGTGCCGCCGATGAGTATGGCCGCAGACGGCACAAGTTGGCCGCCAGATGTGACGGTGAACGGAACACGTAAGCGTCGCTGCGGGTAGGGTGCTGATCGCACGTATTGCGGGAATAGCACCCGCTATTTCTTTGACTATGAGGTCAACTCGAAGCGGAACAGGAATTTCTCCCGCTAAATTTGCTGATTCGGCGTAACTCAGGCAAACTGCTGGAAAATACCGGGAGAAATTCCCACTAATGTTCCTGGAAGGTGGATTTCGGGCAAATTACCGGGGAGATTTCCCGCTAAGTATAATCGTGTTGCCCGTTTTCCTTAGGGACCGCTATTTCGTGGTCTCCGAATCTCACCGGAAACTCACCAGGAACTCACCGGGAACTCACCGGAAACTCACCAGGAACTCACCGGGAACTCACCGGAAACTCACCGGAAACTCACCGGGTACTCACCGGGAACTCACCGGAAACTCACCGGGAACTCACCGGGTACTCATTGGGAACTCACTGGAATCTCACCGGAAACTCACCAGGAACTCACCGGAATCTCACGGCAATCTTACAAGACCTGGCGAGGTCTTACAGTTTCTCACGGTGTATTCCGGTTTGCATATTCCTGTTAGAACGTCGGAGTACCGCACCGGTGGATGGACGGTTAGCCTCCGGAATCGTGTAAATGCTCCCAGTTACTACGGATTACTGCGAGCTACATAGAGAAACATAGAGCTACAAAGAGCTACAAAGAACTACAAAGAGCTACAGAGAACTACATAGAGAAACATAGAACTACATAGAACTACAGAGAGCAATAGAGATCTATTAGAGAGCTACAGAGACCTTCTACGAGAATTCCCGCAAGCTTAAATGTTTTTCTGGATACGGTAGTCCTTCGGGGAGCTGCCGACCTGCTTCTTGAATACCTTGCTGAAATATTTCACATCATGGAAACCGACCATTTCCGAGATTTGCGACAGCTTCAGGTTGGGATTCTGCAGTAGCAGCTTGGCCTTCTCAATGCGGACGTTGCCGATATAGTCAGAGAAGTTGATGCCGTATTCCTGTTTGAATTTGCGGGAGACATATTCACGGCTAACGTAGAATTTGCCGGCTACCTCCTGCAGGGAGAGGTCGGAAGCATAGTTCTGCTCGACGTACCGGACGATGTCTGACATCGGATTGCTCTCTTTGACCTGTCTGGCCGAGAGCTCCTGCGACAGGCGCTGCATCAGGGCAAAGGACCAATCGCGCCAGGCAAACAGGGAGAAGGAATATCCGTTGGTATAAGGAGCCGGGTTCAACTGGTCGGCATGCTCCAGCTCTGCCAGAGCGGCGTCTGCCCGTACGCCCAAAGCGTCCCGCACCAGCCGGGTACGGAACAGCAGGACATCGGCCTTCCAGGCATTCAGCATTTCGGGAGTAATGACACCTCCTCGGCTTAGTTCATGGGTCCAATGCTGCGCCGCGTCTGACAGCGCTTCGTTGTTTCCGCTGATCACAGCCAATTTCCAATCCTCCTGAACATGGACGAAGATGACGGGAAATCCGTGGCTGGCACTGCCATCCCCGGAGGGACTAACGGTCTTGCCGTGTGCATTGGTTGAAGAAGGGAAATGGCAATAATCCTCATGACTTAACAAATTCCGCCGGAGCAATGCTTCGGCGGCTTCTGTGCGTTGTATCGGCAGCCGGTGCGGCAGGCTTCCTGTATTGCTGATGCCAAAGTGCATCCGGAACTGCAGGGTACGGTAAATGCCCTGATTGATCCGGCTGATCAGCTCCACTACAGATTCCTGCACATCCCACAGAATGATTGCGATCTCCGGAGGGCCGCCCCAATAGCGAAAGGCGATGCCCTTGTTTTGCGGGTGCAGGAATTCATTGCAGATGTTCACAATGGCGTAATAGAGCAGCTCGCTGTCACCGCCGAACCGTTTCAGCAGCGGATTGTTCCCGCTGTCTGTCTGTACCAGGATCAGCCGGGAGGATTCGGCATTCCCCGGAATAACCCCCTCGCTTACCAGTCTGCGCAGCGAAGCTTCGGAATTGATGGGATCGTCTATCAGTGCCGAAAGCAGCTTCTCCCCGTAAATTGGTTTGATTTCATTCAGCCGGATGCTCTGCTGCTGCCGCTGGCTGCGTTCCTCTTCCTCGGACCGCCAGGCGGCTACCGCCTTGGAGACCGCAGTATTGATCGCTTCAGCTTCAATCGGCTTGAGGATATAATCGATGCCGCCGTTGCGGACAGTCTGGCGTACGAAGTCAAAATCATTATGCCCGCTGACCACAATGAATTTGGTGTTTCCGGCGAATTCATTGACCCAGGTCATCAGCTCAACTCCGTTGCCCGATTCCATCATCATATCCATGATGACTAGAGCCGGTTTCGCCTCACGAATGGCTTCAATCGCTTCATTGCCGTTTCCCGCCTCCAGAATCTCATCAATGTGATGGACGTCCCAGTCGACCAGGAGCCTTACCGCTTTTCTGACTCTTGCTTCATCATCTACTATAAGCGCCTTCATATCCGTTCACTCTCCACTAGTATTTCAATTTCCAGTCTGACTATAACTCCGCCTGTTTCCAGATTGTCCACGGTCAGGACTGCGTCATCCCCGCATACCAGCCGCAGCCGCGCCAGCACGTTCCCCAGGCCGATGCCTGCGCCCGGAGCATCACGTTTGCTGTCGCTGCTTTTCAGTGTGGCGACGTCCAGTGAACCGGGCTGCTGAAGCTCCTTGCGGAGCATTTCCAGCCGGGCCGGCGGGATGGAGTGGCCGTTATTCTGAATATTAATCTCCATTCGCCCCGACTCCAGCTTGGCTGCTGTGATCTCAATGAATCCGTCACTGCGGGACAGATTAAAGCCGTGTTTGAAATAATTCTCTACAATCGGCTGCAGAATCATCTTCGGCATCAGGGCATGGAGCAGCGATTCTTCCATATCGTAGCGGAAACTGAACTTATTTTCAAAACGTTCCTTCTGCAGCTCAATATAAGCTTTGACATGGTCCAGCTCATTCTGGATGGTCACGATCTTCTCATCATTATACATGCTGTACCGCATCATTTTGGCCAAGGCCGAGAGCAGGCCATAGATTTGCGGCACCTTCAGTTCAAGCGCAAGCGTGCCGATAATCTGCAGCGTATTGTTCAGGAAATGCGGGTTAATCTGTGCCTGCAGTGCCCTCAGCTCATTGGTTTTATTGGACAGCTCCAGCCGGTATTCCCGCAAAATCAGGTTGTTAATGGTATCCATCATATTGCGGAAATGTTCAGTCACCACACCGATCTCATCCTTGCCTGTTGGGCGGATGTCAATCTCCAGATTACCGGTTTGAACTTGGGCCATATACCGGCTGAGCTGCTTGATTGGAGCCGTGATCCTGAAAGAGATGAGAATCGTTAAGGCAATAATCATAATCATCAGCAGGACCAGCAGGAGGATATTGATTTGCGCCGCCTCCTTGGCTTCACGGAACAGGTAGGATACCGGAATTTGCTTCACCAGTGTCCAGCTGAGACCGGGACTTTCGATTTTTTGATAAATAAATACAGCCCCGCCTTCTTCAAAATACCCTTGATCACGGTCATTCGCTGCAATCTGCTTATTATACCAGGTAGCATTCAGAGGTTTGCCAAGAGCGGCGGTATCGTGGCTGTAGACCAGCGTTCCGCTGTCATCCACCAGAAAGATGTTCTCCTGATTCTGCTCATACAATTGATCCACAATGTCGGTAAGTGCAGACAGTCTCACATCCACCGACAAATAGCCGAGGACCTTGGAGGACGGGATTCTCTCAATTCTTCTATGCATCGTGAACACCGGCTCTGAAGTGAACTGCGGAAACGGTGAAGTCACACCGTAGGCGGTGCTCATGTGAGTGCTTTGCACAGCTACCTGGGAGACGCCGGTGTTTTGGGAATCAGCATAAGGAGCGGTTGCCTGCCAGCGTTTGGGTGTCGTATTTTGTGTTACTAGTGTTGCCTTTCCGTCTTTGACGCCGTACAGATACACCTGTGAAATATCAGGCATGGAGGTCGAGATGTAATTGAGCGAGGAATAGATCGAAAAATCGGCAGTCAAGTCGTCGTATCCGGCTTCAAGCAAGCGGTAGAAGTCAGAATCCGAATAGGCGATCAGAGACAGCCGGCTCACTTCCTGGATCAGACTATTAATATTTTTGTAGCCTTGATACAGCAGATTCTTATTCTCATCCACGGCCCGGGTCCTTAAGGACTCTGTCGTATAAGAATAGCTGATATACATCGTAGCCATAATACAGACTAATGTTGGCAGGAGTAAAAAAACGATCAGCTTGGTGCGGATATTATTCCATTTCATCAATTCTTGTCACTTCCGATCAATATTTTACACCTCAAAGATCACTTGCGTAGGTGTAAGGAGTCCGCAAAAAAACGGATAATATGTTTAGATCATAAACAAGTAAGTGAGTAAAAGAAAGGGGGACGGGTAAATGCGCGGCAATAAGTTGTCCCAATTTGGTCAACAGCTTTTTTTCGTCGGACCGGCCTTATTGTTCTTTACCCTGATTACGATTATTCCATTTCTAATGGGGATGTATTATTCCTTTACAGACTGGAACGGCGTATCTGGTAATGTAAGCTGGGTTGGCTTTGATAACTTTAAAGCGATTTTTACAAATGATCCGGATTTCTGGTCGTCCTTCTGGTTTACAGTAAGATTTACTGTGCTGGGGGTTATATTGACCAATGTAGTGGGCTTTTTCCTGGCCTATCTGCTAACCAAACCTTTAAAAACACGTAATATGCTCCGTACCATTTTCTTCATGCCGAATGTTATCGGGGGATTGTTGCTTGGTTTTATATGGCAGTTTATCTTCATCAAAGGGTTCTCAACACTCGGGGGTATGACTGGCTGGTCCTTCTTCAATCTTCCATGGCTCGGTGATGCAACAACCGGCTTCTGGGCGATTGTGATGGTCTTTGTCTGGCAGTCTTCCGGTTATCTGATGGTAATCTACATCGCTTCACTCAGCAATGTGTCCAAAGAGGTGCTGGAGGCAGCTGAGATTGACGGGGCTTCCCGGATGCAGGTACTGCGCAACATTGTAGTGCCGCTGATCATGCCTGCTGTGACCATCGGTTTGTTCCTGGCGATTTCCTGGTCTTTCAAAATGTTCGACCTTAACCTTTCCCTGACGAAAGGCGGACCATTCAAATCAACGGAATCCGTGGCAATGAATATTTATAATGAAGCCTTCCTGAACAACCGTTACGGTCTGGGTACTGCAAAAGCGCTGCTGTTCTTCGTAATTGTGGCGATTATTACTGTGATTCAGGTCCGTGTTACGAAGAGCAAGGAGGTCGAAGCTTAATGAATGCAAAGTCAAAAGGCAGATGGAATATCGGGATTGAAGTATTCATGATCCTGCTGGCACTGCTCTTCCTGTCTCCGTTTTATTTCTTGCTGGCGAACTCGGTGAAATCGTTCGGGGAAATCCTAAGCGACGCGGCAAGCTGGCCGGAAGTCTTCATGTGGTCCAACTATTCCAATGCGTGGAAATTGGCCCGCTTCTCTGAAGCATTCCGCAATTCGATCATAGTTACAGTAATCAGTGTTGTCTTTATCTCGCTGTTCAGCGCTATGGCTGCCTATCGCATGGTTCGCGCCAACACGCGGTTCAATCAGATTCTGCTGCTTCTGTTCGTAGCGGCAATGGTGGTTCCTTTCCAGACAATTATGATTCCGATCCTGAAAGTCGTTAATATTATTGGAGTTAATAACTCCTTCGCCGGACTCATTATTACTAATCTGGGAATCAGTGTTCCGATGGCGATCTTCCTGTTCCATGGTTTCATCAAATCGGTGCCTCTTGAGATTGAAGAAGCGGCAACCGTGGATGGCTGTAATCCGATCAGTGCTTTCTTCCGGATTGTGCTTCCGCTGCTGAAACCGATGCTAATGACGACGATCGTCTTGAATGCACTCGGTATCTGGAATGACTATCTGCTCCCGTCCCTGATTCTTCAGGCACCGGAACTTCGGACCATTCCGCTGGCAACCTTCTCGTTCTTCGGCCAGTACACGAAGCAATGGGATATGGCGCTTCCGGCGCTTGCGCTTGGTGTAGCTCCAATCGTAGTATTCTACCTGTTTATGCAGCGTTACATTGTTGAAGGAATAGCGGCTGGCTCGGTGAAAGGTTAACACCGGGCCCCCGTTCCAAATATAAAGGCTAGTAAATTTATTCAAGGGGGAAACTAGAATGATGAAGAAACGTTCTGCACTGATGATGTCCAGCGTCCTGCTGATGTCTGTTGTGCTCGCGGCATGCGGTGGCAACAATAATAATACGGCTTCAAATACTGCTCAAAATGGAAGCGCTGGCAATAAAGGCGGCGAAACTAAAACGGTTAAGATCTTCCAATTCAAGACTGAAATCGTTGAAGGCCTCAATGAGCTGAAGGTTGAGTTTGAAAAAGAAAATCCTAACATCAAGCTGGATATCCAAACTGTCGGCGGTGGCGCAGACTATGCAGCAGCGCTGAAGACCAAATTCGCTTCCGGCGATGCACCTGACATCTTCTCCAACGGCGGTTATGCCGAAATGGATCTGTGGGGCGATAAATTGGAAGATCTGTCCGACCAGCCTTGGGTGAAGGATCTGATTCCTTTGGCGGCTGAACCAATGACCAAAGACGGCAAAACCTACGGTATGCCAATGAACCTTGAAGGTATCGGTTATGTGTACAACAAAGATCTGTTCGAAAAAGCCGGCATTACTGAAACTCCAAAAACAATCACTGAGCTTGAAGAAGCAGCTAAGAAATTGCAGGCTATCGATGTTATTCCTTTCGGCAACGCGTATCAAGAGTGGTGGCTGCTGGGTAACCAGGGCATCAGCGTAGCTTTTGCACAACAAGACAATGTAGATGAATTCATCAGCGGACTTAACGCAGGTACCTCCACGATCGTGGGCAACCCAGTATTCAAAGATTGGAGCAACCTGCTTAAGCTGACTGTGAAATACGGACAAAAGAACCCATTGACTACTGATGCCAACACTCACCTGGCGATGTTCGCTAACGGCGAAACCGCTATGATGCAGGAAGGCAACTGGGCACAAACACTTGTAGACAACATTACACCTGACATGAACATCGGTATGTTCCCTATGCCGATCAATGATGATGCCGCAAAAAATGACAAGCTGACTGTTGGGATTCCTGCCAACCTGGTTGTGAACAAAGAATCCGGCTCGAAAGAAGAAGCTAAGACATTCCTGAACTGGCTGGTAACTTCCGATATGGGTAAAGAATATATCACTAAAAAATGGAAATTCATCCCTGCCTTATCCACAATCGAAGCTACTCCGGAAGACATCGGTCTGCTGGGTTCGGATGTATGGAAATATGTACAGGATGGCAAAGTGTATGGTCTGCAATCCTCTAAATTCCCTGATGGCGTAACACAGGAATTCGCAAGTGTCATTCAACAGCTGATTGCCGATAAAGTCGACGAAGCCGGCTGGGAAAAGGGCATGCAGGCTGCTTGGGACAAGCTGAAGAAATAACGTCTTACCGTAAACAGAGAGTCCTATAAGGGCCGTAATTGGATAAAATGGATTGCCGGACGTCCCCGTCCTACTCATCATTGATGTGAAGCGGGGGCGTCTTTTTGATAGGATGAAAGTGGAAATGGATGAGAGTGAGAGGAGAGGGAGATATGACACTGAATAGTTATAACACAGTGCAAGTCGGCGTCGATTATTACCCGGAACATTGGGATGAATCCTTGTGGGCAGCGGATATTCAGCTGATGAAGGAAACCGGGGTCAAGGTGGTCCGGGTTGCTGAATTCGCCTGGAGCCGTTTGGAGCCAAGGGAAGGAACCTTTGATTTTGCCTGGCTGGACCGGGCTATTGAGCTGTTCCATCAGTACGGATTGCGGGTTGTGATTGGAACACCAACTGCCACTCCGCCGCGCTGGCTGACCACCACCTATCCGGATGTACTTCCGGTCTTTGCCGATGGGCAGACGTTCCATCCTGGCGTACGCGGGCACCGCTGTTATAACAGCGCTTCCCTGCGGGAATATGGAAGCCGGATTATTGAAAACCTGGCCCGCCATTACAGCGGTCATCCTGCTGTGATCGGCTGGCAGACCGACAATGAATTCGGCATGATCGACTGCCACTGCGGGACCTGCAATGAAGCCTTCCGCAGCTGGGTTAGGCAAAAGTACGGCACGCTGGAGAACGTGAACGCAGCATGGGGAACGGTGGTCTGGAGCGGGGAGTACAGTGACTGGAACGAGCTGACGGTACCGCTGGGCGGCTCGCCGTTCCAGAATCCGTCGTTCCTGCTGGATTTTCAGCGTTTTCAATGGGATTCGGTTGTCCGGTTCCAGAAGACGCAGATTGATGCACTGCGGAGGATTTGCCCGGAGCATTTTATTACCCATAACTTTCACAGCTATCCGCAGCGGCTGGATATGTATTCGGTGGGCTCTGACCTCGATGTGGCGGCATTTGACTATTATCCGAACACCTCACCGGACAAGCAAGAGACAACGCCCTATAGCGGAGCGCTGTCTCTTGACGTCACCCGCGGGATCAAACGGCAGAACTTCTGGATCATGGAGCAGCTCAGCGGCTCACCGGGCTGCTGGATGCCGATGTGGCGGGCTCCGTATCCGGGTTTTATCCGCGCCTATGCCTGGCAGGCGATTGCCAGAGGTGCGGATACGATCGTGCATTTCCGCTGGAGAAGTGCTGTCGCCGGGGCCGAGCAATATTGGCATGGCCTGATTGACCACAGCAATGTGCCGGGCCGCCGGTTCGCCGAGTTCAGCCAGCTCTGCGGAGAAGTAAACGGCCTCAGCGGCAGGCTGCAGGGTACTGTGCTGAAGCATGAAGTGGCGATTCTGCATTCTCATGAGCAGAAGGCCGCACTGGACATCCAGCCACAGGCCGGGGGTCTGGACTATTACGGGAACATCAAGCAGGTTCACCGGGCACTTACGAAGCTCGGGATTGGCTGTGATGTAATCCGTGCCGGGGAACCGCTGGACGGTTATAAGGTCGTCATTGCGCCAAGTTTGTACGTGCTGGGCGAGAAGCTTACGGAGCAGCTTGAAGCTTATGCGGCGGCAGGCGGCGTACTCCTTCTGACGAACCGCAGCGGCGTTAAGGACAAGAGCAACATCTGCGTCATGCAGCCGCTGCCGGGATTGTTAAGCCATGCAGCAGGTGTCCGGGTTGACGAATATGATCCCGTCGGCCTGGAAGTCCATACCCTAGTGGACCCTGAAGGGAACTCCTTCGAATGCAGCCAGTGGTGCGATCTGCTGACGCCGGTCACTGCGGTGCCTGTCGCCTGGTACGGCGATGATTTCTACGCTGGAATTCCGGCTGTCACTGTCAACAGCTTCGGGAAAGGGCAGGTGTATTACTTCGGAACCCATGCCGAAGAACGATACTGGTCACTGCTGCTTGCCGATTTGGCCGGCAAGTATGGAGTAACCTGCTTTGCCGGTCTGCCGGATGGCGTGCAGGCCACGATCCGCAGCGGAGAGAATGGCAGCTTCCTATTCCTGCTGAATTTGAACCGGATACCGCAAAGCGTGCCGCTGCCGAGCAGTTATCCTAGCGTGCTCTATAACGGTGAGATCCGCTCGGGCGAGCTGCGGATGGAGGCTTACGGGGTGGAGATTCTGGAGCTGGGTGAATAGCGGGAAAGGTGAAAGCAACAGACTGATTGAACGTTAGGATAAGGGGAGTCGATCAAAAGACTATTTTGGGTCCAATTCTGCTGAATCTGCCGCATGAAATGCAGTAGATTCAGCATAAAGGCCAAATCGGGCCGGATCTGCTGCACTTTGTGCAGCAGAAGTAATTATGGGCGGAGTGAGAGATAGGATTCATGAAGATAGCAGCGGCTGAAAAAGTCAGACGTTCCTCGGAGTGACTAAAAATCTCCTCCCACGCCTCACCAGTTTACCCATAGCACTACGTGCCTGTTAGCTGTTAGTGGAGCTTCCTAAATTGCTCCGGTGTAGTCGCCGACTGCTTGCGGAAGGTGGCCACGAAGTGGCTGACATCGCGGAAGCCAACCAGCTTTGAGATGGCTTTTACCGTCAGGTCAGGCTGGGTGACGAGCAGTTCCTTGCTTTTGCGGATGCGCAGGCGGACGAAATAGGCGTAGGGAGACAGGCCAAAGGTCTGCAGAAACAGGCTGTTGAGATAACGGCCGGACACCTCAAGCTGGGACGCGAGATCATAAAGTCCGATGCCGGGATCGCCATAATGGACATCCATCCATTTCAGCAGCGGCTGCAGCTTGTCCACATTGCGGGAAATGGAAGTATTGTTATGCAGCCGGCCGTATTTGCTCAAGGTAAGCAGGAAGCGGTAAGCGTCGGTGGAGACGCCCAGGCTGAACATGTCGCCCGAAGCGTCATGGCGGTCAAGCATCTCCTTCAGCATATGAGGAAGCGGGGCTTCGCTTTCCCACCGGTAGAAGGAATTGGCGCCCATGCCCAGCGACTCTAGGATGTGCCGGGCTGAGCTGCCGCCGAAGGTGAGATAATAGGTGCACCATAGATGTGGAGTGAGCGATTCATAGCGGTGCGGAGTTCCGGGCAGCAGCAGAACGCCGCTGCCTTCGGAGAGCGTGATTTTTTTGTTCTCAAAATATATAATGCCTTCACCCTGGGCCGTCTGAAGCCAGTGATAGGTGTCGTAGCCTTCGGGGCGGGATACTTTTTCCTGATCGGGGTTAAAGCCCATGCTGTCCAGAGTTATGGGCAGCTGCTGCCCGCCCTCCTGGGCAAACACAATTCTGCGTACCGCTGTCGCTGGCACAATCATCATCTCCCGTAGTTCCATATTATTATATGTATGGACCTTATTTTTATATATAAAGCGACACGTTAACCGTTTAGAATAAATATATACTTATACTATAAAGGATGTGCGAAGTGTGATCAACGATAAATTGCCAAAGATTTGGTACGGTGGAGATTACAATCCCGAGCAGTGGGATGCCCCGGTATGGGCTGAGGATGAACGGATGTTCAAACTCGCGGGAATTGATGTCGCCACAATTAATGTATTCTCCTGGGCACTGATTCAGCCGTCGGAAGACACTTATGATTTCTCCGGCCTGGATGAATTAATGGACCGCTTATATAAGAATGGAACCTATGTATGTCTGGCAACAGGAACCGGGGCACATCCGGCCTGGATGGCTCACCGTTATCCCGAAGTGACCCGTGTCGATGTACAGGGCAGAAAACGCAAGTTCGGCGGCCGTCATAACTCCAATCCGAACAGTGCGGTATACCGCAAATATGCGGCTAAACTGGCAGGCAAGCTGGCAGAGCGCTATAAGGATCATCCGGGTCTTGTCGCATGGCATATTTCCAACGAATATAGCGGCTATGACTATTCCGAGCAGTCCGCCGCTGCGTTCCGTGTCTGGCTGAAGGAACGCTACGGTTCCCTGGATGGCGTGAACAAAGCCTGGAATACCCGTTTCTGGGGTCATACCTTCTATGACTGGGAAGAAATTGTCGTTCCGAACGAACTCAGCGAAGAATGGAACGGCAACCGCACCAACTTCCAGGGGATTTCCCTCGATTACCGCAGATTTATGTCGTATAGTCTGCTGGAATGCTACAAGATTGAATACGATGCCATCAAGGAGCATAGCACCAACATTCCTGTTACTACCAACCTGATGGGCTTCTATCCGGAACTCGATTATTTCGAATGGGCCAAACATCTGGACGTGATCTCATGGGACAACTATCCATCACTGGATACACCGGTCAGCCACACGGCCATGACGCATGACCTGATGCGCGGCCTCAAGAACGGCCAGCCCTTCATGCTGATGGAGCAAACGCCAAGCCAGCAGAACTGGCAGCCGTACAACTCCCTGAAGCGCCCGGGCGTAATGCGCCTTTGGAGCTATCAGGCTGTAGCGCGCGGTGCTGACACTGTCCTGTTCTTCCAGCTCCGCCGGTCCATCGGCGCTTGCGAGAAGTATCATGGCGCGGTTATCGAGCATGTGGGACATGAGCATACCCGGGTCTTCCGCGAATGCGCTGAGCTTGGCAAAGAGCTGGAGCAGCTTGGCGATCAACTGCTGGATGCACGCAGCCAGGCGCAGATCGGGATTATTTATGACTGGGAAAACCGCTGGGCGCTTGATCTATCGAGCGGACCATCCGTAGCGCTGGACTATGTTAACGAAGTGCACAAATATTATGACGCACTGTATCAGCAGAATATCGAAGCCGATATGATTGGCGTTGAAGAGAACCTTTCCAAATATAAGATTGTAATTGCACCGGTACTTTATATGATCAAGCCGGGATTTGCCGAGAAGGTTGAGGCCTTTGTTAAGGCTGGCGGCACGTTTATTACCACTTATTTCAGCGGCATCGTGAACGAAAATGATCTGGTTACGGTTGGCGGCTATCCTGGAGAGCTGCGCAAGGTGCTCGGCATCTGGGCAGAGGAAATTGATGCCCTTCTGCCGGGCATGAGCAATGAAATCGTCATGAACAAGGAATGGGGAACGTTAAACGGTTCCTACAAATGCGATCTGCTATGCGATCTGATTCACTCGGAAGGTGCCGAGGTACTGGCGCAGTATGGCTCGGACTTCTACAAAGGCATGCCCGTATTGACGGTGAACAGCTTTGGTGAAGGCAAGGCCTATTATGTGGCCAGCAGTCCAGAAGTTGGATTCCTGCAAGGACTCCTTGCCAATCTCTGCAAGGAGAACGGCATTAAGCCGCTAGTAAACGCACCTGAGGGTATTGAATCCGTTCAGCGTGTGAAAGATGGCGTGTCCTATCTGTTCCTGCTGAACCACAAAGAAGGCGATCTCAGTGCAGACATCGGCGCAGCTGAACGCACCGACCTGCTGACCGGTAAGACCTTCAGCGGCTCAGTTGTTGTTCCAGGCCGCGGCGTACTGATTTTGTCTGACAAGAACTAAACGAGAGTGCAATAAGGGCTGTCTCCAAAGTGGACACTTCTACGCATGCGGCAGTCCTGGTCATTTTCACACTATAAAAACAGCAGAGCAGCAGTTCACCCATCAGGGAGAATCGCTGCTCTGCTGTTTTTGCCTATACCGGCTTGCTTTAGCTTATTGAACTACCAAATTCACTCGGCATATGAGCCGAAATCCGTTATTTTCAAGTCATATTTGAAATTCACCTTCGACCGGCTGAACGTCTCGTCCCAATGCTCCTTAACCTTTTTCCATTCCCCGGGATGCTGGATGCTGAGCGTGTCGCCGAAACTGGCAACATCGACTTTATAATCATTTTGCAGCTTCTGCATTAACGTTTGCATCATTTGCGCCAGCTTCTCCTGAAATACGCGGCCAACTTTTTCCGAATATTGAGCTGAAGTAGAATAACTTTTATTGTTCCAGGTTTCTGTCAGCCGGCCCTCAGTGCTAATTGAGACTTCAAATGAAATGTCATCCCCGTCTACAATGGCCTTGATCTTGCTCTTCAGTGTCTTCATTTCGTAGGTCATCGGCTGATTATCCCGATCATAGGCTTTAATCGCACCGCTTTTGCCTTTATTGGTCAGCCAGGATAGGCACTCCGTATCTTCCTGTGACAAGGCTCCAATCAAGTGGCCTGTATCTCCTTTAATAATTCCAGCACCTGAAAACACGGTATCTCCATCTGCTGTAATGAGGTTTTGCAGAGCATAACTTTTTTTGGCATGCATGAGTGAATCCAGTTGTGACAAAATGACTGGATGCAGCACCTTGCTTGTCCTGAATTGATTGTTGATCATTTCTTTGATGTGAAAGGAAGGAATTTCATCGGTTCGCTTGGAGATGAGCGTGTCATCTGCGCGGCCTTCACTGATGAAAACCATCGTACTCGGACGAATGTCATTGTCGCGGAGTACAAGATCCATAAGCTGCTCCATCTTCTGCCGTTTGAGCAGCTCAGCCGATACTATAATGACCTTGAGATGATGCCCGATAATCGGCCGTTCGTTGCGAATCGAGAATTGGCGGAAAATCTCAAGCACGGAGTCGCCGGTTCCCGATACATTGACATAGGGGGCGGTCTGCTGGCTCCCCTGTTTTTCCATTGTACCTGTCGATTTAACCGGAACAATCTGTAATGTTACCGTAATCAAGTTCTTCTTGGAATAGGTACCGCCTTTCTCCTCCAGCACTTGTTCCGTGGGAGTGAGCTTGCCTATGTCTAAAGCAAGGCCGGAATACAGGGCCAGGTCTTCAATCTCTCTGCTGCTCCAGCACCCTGTCAGCGTAAGCAGAAGCAGGAGCATGCAGAGGAAGAGGGGGGATGTCCGCTTACACATGCTGTTTCAATCCTTTCGTGCGAATAAGCCAAATTACTGAGAGCAGTACCGGCAGCAAAAGGAACAGTATGATTCCCATTTTACCGATAGCATCGCCAAGGTTAAACAGATCACTAATGGACTTAGGCACCATAGCGGAAATGAAAATGACCGGAACGAGCAAAAAAATCACCGGATGGATGGAAAGCCGGAAGATTTGGGAGATGCCCAGAGAGGCCTGGAAAAAGAAGCTGCTGAAGTTGCAGAACATTTGCATCAGCCAGATCACCATGAGCGGAAACTCCATGCGCTCGAAGAAAAATCCCGGGATTTCAAAACTTCGAATGAGATCAATAGTGGGCCAAGCGCTTGTAATGGCAGAATCTATCGAGAGGCCTCCGATGACCATAACTACCGTCAGAAGATACAGGCAGAGCGGGATGCCGATTCCCACCAGCATAGCTTTCAGTGCCTGCCGGGGATTCTGCATGAACGCAACGAGTGTCATGACGACTTCACAGCCGGTATAGACAAGAACTGTTGACCTCAGGCCGCTGAGCACGGGAAGAATGCCACTGCCGAGAACCGGACGCAAATGATTGATATCAAAAAGCTGCAGGCTGAAACCGTAAGAAATGAGCAGAATCATGATGCTGATCGGAAACACCACTTGGAAGACTCTGGAAATTGAATTGATACCGCCATACACGAGATAGGTGCCGACCCATATAAAGGGAAGGATCACTGCCCATATCGGTGTGCCTTCCAGGAGAAAAAACAGCGTGACCTCGGCGAGCGAGCGGATCTCAAATCCTGCGATGATTAAGAAATACATAATCAGAAGAATACACAGAATACCTCCAGGAACCCGGCCAATGATTTTCCCGGCATATTGAAAAACCGTTTTACCGGGAAATTGCTGGCTGATCTTCACCATTAGAACAATTACCGCCATAACAATCACACCCCCCAGCAGCACGGACAGCCAGGAATCCGGGGTCTTCACACTTTGACTCACACTCCGCGGCAGCGTAAGTATACCCGCGCCAAGCACGGTATTGTTCAGGAACACAGCAGCCTGTGAAGCGGTGATTTTATCGTCTGAACGAGTAAACATAGTGCAGCCCCCTCTTGCATGTGATTATGACCTCCGTTTCGGTTTCTGTGTTTTCATCATGGCAGGTCTGCGTTTCATCAGTGTAAGCGGCGCACGGAAGAACAAATCCTTCCAATCCCTTGGGCGAAACGGCGATACCGGCGTCAGGTAGGGTACTCCAAAGCTCTTAAGCCTGGTAAGATGGCTGCAGATCAGCAGGAAAAACAGGATCGTGCCAAACATGCCGAGAACCGCAGCAAACATCATCCCGGCGAAACGGAGAAGCCGCAGGGTAATCCCGGCGCTGTACATCGGAATGGAGAAGGATGAAATGGCGGTGACGGCAACAACGATAACCAAAAAGGGACTAACGATACCTGCCTGCACCGCCGCATCCCCGATAATCAAACCGCCGACGATGCCCATAGCCGGTCCAATGGGCTTGGGCAGCCTGATTCCGGCCTCCCGTAAAATCTCAATCGATACCTCCAAAATCAGCACCTCGATCAGTGACGGAAAAGGTACACCTTGCCGGGTCTTGATAATCGAGATCGCCAGCTCTGTTGGTATAAGCCCCGGATGAAATGAAATGAAGGAAATGTAAAGGGATGGAGCCATAAGTGCCAGAAAGGCGGCGGAGAAACGCAGTATCCGCAGAAGTGATCCCGGCAACCACCGGTCATAATAGTCCTCCGGAGATTGCAGCAGCATACTGAAAGTGACCGGTACAATCAGCGCGAAGGGCGTCCCGTCCAGAAGAATGGCGATGCGGCCTTCCAACAGGGCGGTTATAACTCTGTCAGGTCGCTCTGTACTCTGGGCCTGTTGGAAAGGACTTAGGTAGTTGTCTTCAATCAACTGCTCGATATACCCCGATTCCGCGAGAAAGTCGATGTCTATTTTGGAAATACGGGTCTGTACTTCCTCCAGCAGCTCCGGATTGACAATATCCTTGATGTAGGCAACGACCAAATCTCTTTGAACGCTGCTGCCGGCCCGGTACATCTTCATTTCAAGCTGGTCGCTGAAGCCCTGACGGCGCAGCATGGAGGTGTTCTCGCTCAGCACCTCCGAGAAGCCGAGCCGTGGACCACGAAGCAGCGCTTCTGAGACAGGTTCTGTTATCGAACGGTTAGCACCTCCCGGAAGTTGGATCAGCAATCCCTTCGGCATTCCTTCAATCAGCAGTGCGGCATGCCCGAACAGGACGGATTTGTTGAAATCATTCAGATCGCTGGCTTCGTTCAAACTGCTGAAGGGCAGCAGATGTTCGGCAATGCCGGAGGCGGACAGAGAATCCGCGGTGGCCTCAAACATTAGAAATTGCATAATCTTCATATTAAGCAGCCTGTCGTTTTGCATGCCGTCCACATACATAAGGACTCCTTGGGCCTGTAGCTTCGTTAATGTGAACTCCCTGAAGTGGAGATCACTGTTTCCGCCGATAGCCTCCTTAATAGAGTGAAGGTCAGCAGCGAAATTTCCGCTGAAAGCCGCTGCGGGAGGGGCTGTCTGCGGCAGGGCGGTATCTGATTGTGCTCTGCGGTTAGACACATTCCCGTTGCCTGAAGACTGCGGTCCTCTTCCGCTGCCTACATAGGAATGCAAGGTTTTGTATAGACTGCTGGCAACTAGGGGGACCAGCAGAGCAACTCCAGCCTGACAAAAAACTCCCCAGCCCGGGATATAGGATAAGATCGATGCGAGCAATGAAATCAACCCCAGCTTTAAGAGTAAACAACTATGTAAATGAAGTTTTCCAAAGTTTGCTGCAGTTTAGTCATTTCTGTAAAAATATTATTCAACAAGGAATATTCAACTAGCTGTTCGCCAGTACATTTCCGGCAAGGAATTAGCGGAGGAGAATGTTGTATAATGCATAATAAAGAGGGGCATCAAGATTACCCGTTCAGGAAAGAGGCAGCAGATGAAAACCCTACTGGTAACAGGGTACCGTGCGCATGAGCTCGGTATTTTTGACAGCAAACATCAAGGCATTCCCTATATCAAAAAAGCACTTGCAGGCAGGTTAATTCCCCTCATTGAAGAGGGGCTGGAATGGATCATTACGCCCGGACAATACGGGGTGGATCTTTGGGCATGTGAGGTGGTGCTTGAGCTGAAGGCGCAGTATCCCGGACTGAAGCTGGGCATTATTACAGCCCATGCCGCACCAGAGGAGAAATGGAAGGAGGAGAAGCAGAATGAATACCGGCGGATCATTGCCGGAGCGGATTACTACGGGGCTGTAAGCAATGCTCCTTATGAGGGAAGCTGGCAATTCCGGGCCAGGGATGATCTGCTGTTCCGCAAAAGCGACGGCATTCTGCTCTTCTATGATGAGGATGCTGCTGAGGGAAGCCCGAAGTATTTTAAGGAGCGGGCATTGAAGCTGCATGCGGAGGGGGAGTATGGCCTGTTTCTGATGCATGCCGAGGAAATCCAGAATATCGCAGATGAAGAAAATCAACGTGAATATGAATGAGGAGGCAATGCCAATGAATTCTGTATATGAGGAGGATATTTGTTATGTCATTCTGTTAAGTCCGACTGAACAGGACCGCAGGGATATGGAAATTATACGGGGTCATGTGCGTCATCTGCAGGAGCTGGAACGCAGCGGGCAGCTCGTGATGTGCGGTCCGTTCAGCGATGCTCCTGGCGGGATGGTCATTATCCGCGCGGAATCGCGCGAAGAAGCAGTGGCCATTGCCGAACGTGACCCTTACATCCTCTCGGGCGTCCGCAGCTACGAGCTGCGCACCTGGGACCTGTCTCATGAAGGCAACAAGCATATGGGCATAGCTGCGGATTAACGGAAGTGCCGGTTAGATAAAGCTGCGCAGCGAAGGCGCTTTACGGATCTTGTAATTCTGCTCGTACGCATATGCCAGCTTGATCAGCATAGGCTCCTGGTAGGCCTGCGCCGAGAAGGTAACGCCGAAGGGGGCGCCGGCCGATGTATAGCCGGAAGGTACGACAATGGACGGATATCCAGCTCTTGAGGTAATCCGCGCACCGAAGTCGGCCGGGAACAGCAGAGCATCCAGCCGGTGCCCGCTCATGGTGGCGTCGATGCCCTGTTCCTTACAGAGTTTAAGGTCAGTGGCGCGGTCGCGCAGGTATTGCGGTTCCGTCAAGGTGCCGGAAGAGGTGAATTCAGCATCAATCAGCGTGGCTTGCCCGAACTTTAGCGTCTCGACCGGATGGGCATGATTGAAGTCGATAATGTCCTTCAGTGTGCGCATCGGAGCGCCTGGACCCAGGCGGGCAAGATAGGCATTGATGGAGGTTTTGAATTCATTCAGCACAACGGAGGAATATTTGATCTCGCGTGCGGTTTTAATCTCAGCCGGGTCGATAATTGTCGCTCCAAGCTCACGCATTCTCTCCACGGAAGCGTTGAACAATGCCAGCTGCTCTTCCGTTAATTCTTCGAAATAATAATCGCGCGGAATCCCAATGCGCGCACCCTGCAGCCCGTTTGGGTCAAGGAAGGCGGTATAATCTTCATGCAGTCTGCCCGCGCTTGTTCCCATGGCGGCATCGCCGCTGTCCTTGCCGAGCATTGCATTCAGCAGCAGTACGGCGTCGCGGACGGTTCTTGCCATAGGTCCAGCAGTATCCTGTGTATTGGACAGCGGGAGGATGCCGGAGCGGCTGATCATGCCTACGGTCGGCTTAATCCCGATGACTGATCCGAGATTACCGGGGTTGAGGATGGAGCCGGAGGTCTCCGTTCCTACGGACACTGTGCAGAAGCTGCAGGCTACCGCAACCGCAGAACCGGCGCTGGAGCCGCCTGTCGGTGTGGAGATGTTATAAGGGTTCAGTACCTGTCCGCCCCGGGAGCTGTAGCCCGAAGGCATACCGTTCGTCATGAAATTGGCGAATTCGGTCATGTTGGCTTTTCCCAGAATAACAGCCCCGGCTTCGCGCAGTTTAGTAACGATATAGGCATCCTCCCCGGCAAAAGAATCCGCCAAAGCCAGCGATCCCGCGCTGGTATGCATTTTATCCCCTGTATTGATATTGTCCTTCAGTAAGACCGGTATGCCGTGCATCGGCCCCCGGGGACCCTGCTGCGAACGTTCTACATCCAGAGATTCTGCGATGAACAGTGCATCCGGATTGATCTCCAGCACGGAGTTGATCGTCAGGCCATTTTTGTCATGGTCGGCAATGCGTTCAAGATACATGAGCACCAGCTGTTTCGAAGTGATCTCTCCGGCAGCTAGCGCAGTTTGAATCTCCGTTATTGTAGCCTCTACGATTTCAAAACTCATACAGGTTCACGCTTCTTTCTCTCTTTGGTTTGTCATTCTCCTTCATCTAACCATAGTTTGCCGTGTCTTGACAGCGTTCTTTTTACGACTTCAGGGGCATGCGGATTTCGGGTTGTTTTTGATAGTGTGATTAGAGGGTTCCATATGTTGGGTAATAGTTCAAATACATCTATGGCAAATACTTCCGAAGTAAGTTTTGTACAAAGTAGAACAGGAAGCAGAAGTTAACAAAACTAGGTCTATGCTTTCGAAGCGATTTTTGTCAAAGCCAATTCAGTGAAGTAACGCTAACAAAAATTTAGGAGGACAACATCTTGAGAAAATGGACAACATTCGTACTAGGAGTAACGCTGGCAGTCAGCCTGTCGGCCTGTGGCAACAATGAGGCTGCTGAAAAATCAACGAATGCTGCCGAAGCATCCGCCACTACTGCTCCGGCACCGGAAACAACAGAGAAGGCGGCTGCGGAGCAAACTGCAAATGAGGGGACTCCCACTGTAGAAGAGCTTATTCAGAAGACGGCAGATGCAAGCCAGGAACTGAAGAGCTTTGCGATGGAATCGCAGATTTCACAGAAGATGAGCATGACCCAAGGGGAGACGACCCAGGATCAAAACGTTGAAATGACCATGAAATCAGAATATATGAAGGACCCGCTGCAAATGCATCAGCTGATCCAGATAAATCTGGCGGGGCAGGAAGAGCAAAAGATGGAGCAGTACATTACTGATGCCGGTTCTTTTAGCCTGGTCAATGGACAGTGGATAAAAATGCCTGCTGAAATGACTCAGCAAGTAATGTCTGCTATGCAGCAATCGGCCAGTCCGGAGAAGCAACTGGAACAATTTAAGTCCATCACAGAATTTACGAAGGTCACCGAGAAGGGCGAGGATTACGTTCTAACCGCTGAGGTATCAGGGGACAATGTGAAGGAACTGGCGAAAAGCTATATGAACCAGAGCGGCAGCGCGGACCCGCAAATGACGGCTTTGATGGATCAGATGGACATTAAGAGTATGACAATCGTCTATGGAGTTAATCAAAAAACATACCTGCCCACCCACACGGATGTGGATATGGTCATGGATATGACCACCGACAGCCAGAAAATCAGCATAGATATGAAGATGAAAAATGAGATCGGGCAGCATAATGAAATCAAGGCGATTGAGGTCCCGAAGGAAGCTTTGCAGGCAAAGGAAATACAGACGCCTTCAGCAACAGCAGCAGCAAAGTAACAACCGCGGCTGCAACAGAGTAAATAATAACAATCGCAAGACAAAACAAAGCCCGGCAAAGGTCATAAGAACCTTTCCGGGCTTTGCTTTATTTTGATTAAATAGGGGCGAATATATATCTATTCCGCCGGGACAGGGACAAAACCTTCTTCCGCCAGATACTCTTCAGCTTCCTGGATTGTCTCGAAAGCCATCTCAAGCTGAAGCCCGGCGTAGAGGTACCAGAGATCTTCTTCCAGCTTCAGGCTTAAGGTATGTCCGTCTCCATTAACCCAAAGGGTATCGGCAACTGTGGCAGTTTTCTTTTTTCTTTTGCCTGGTGCAGGGACTTCCGGGATATACATGGACAAAGAGGTGATCGACGCATCCAGCAGCTCGCGCAGCTCAGACTCCGTATAGTCGCGGATATTCACAAGACCTTTGTCATCACTTTCGTAGCCCCGCAGGAGCCCGGCGAACACGTAGCCGTTGCCGTTAGGATGCAGGTGGGAAGCGACAGTCTTCTTCTCATGGCGGCTCTGCTCGAAGTGATAATTCACCCGCCCAAGCGATACATTGCGCCGTTCAAGCTGGGGGTAGGATTCAAGAATAGCTAATTTCTGTTCAAAAGTAAGCATATACAGCCTCCGGTTCACGGTTTATTGTAAGTGATTATAACATGTGGAGGAGCGCCGGACTACTTCTTGCACAGGCTCGTGTCAGGGTGTCAGGGCGCCAGCGGCAGGGTCAGTACGAAGCGGCAGCCTTGTTCCCGGCCGCTGCCCAGCACCAGTGTTCCGCCCATCGCTTCGGCGAGCAAACGGCTGAAGGTCAGACCGAGGCCCAGTCCGCGCAGCGTGCTTTGCTTGTCGCTGCTGCGGAAGAAGGCTTCGAAGACCTTGTCTCTGTTATCCGGTGTAATCCCTATTCCATTGTCCGCCACAGTAATCTCAGCGTGTCCGGCTGGAGCCAATAGGAGGCTGATGGTGAGCTGGAGGCTGCTTCCCGGTTTCTTGGCCTGCACGCTGTTATTCAATAAATTGACGATAATCTGCTGGATGCGCAGCGGATCACCCCGCAGGAACAGGGATTTCTCCGGCATGTGCAGCAGAGGTTCGTTGACATCTGCGCTCTGTGTCAGCTTCCATTGATAGATAATTTCCTCGAGCAGCGGAACTGCATCCAGCCTGTCGTGGCGGACGGCGACAATACCGGCAGCCAGGGCGTTATAGTCGAGCAGGTCAGCGACCATACGCTGCAATCGGCTTGCCTCCAGCAAAGCGATATCAAGGAATTCCCCGGCTTCCTCCCCTTCGACCACACCTTCACGGACGGCATGGACCAGCCCTTTGATCGAAGTGACCGGTGTCTTCAGCTCATGGGAGACTCCGGCCAGCATGACTGCTCGCGACTGCTCGAATTGCTGCAGCTTTCCCGCCATCTCCTGAAAGGACATCAGCAGCTCGTGAATCTCCCGTTCCTTAGCCCCTGTCTCCAGAACAATGTTATACTGGCCGCCGCTGATTTGCGCGGCGGCGGCAGCCACTTTCTGGATAGGTTTGGCCAGCTTGCTGGACAGGAGATAGATGGTCAGCCAGCTTAAGATGATCAGAAAGACGACGAGAATCAAGAAGAAGGTAATCTCTTCCTTCGGGATATGGCGCAGGGAACGTTTGGACTGCAGGACAATGACCTGCCCCAGCGCTTCACCGTCTCCTTGGATTTGGGCGACAGCAGCCTTGAACTCCGGGCTGCGGGAATCGTTTAACGTATCATTAAGCTTATGCCGCATCGCTTCCTCACTGAGCGGCGGCTCGGAGAACAGCAGCTGTCCCTCCTTATCTGTGATGATCACACACATTTCGACCGTTAATTTGAAGAAGCGCTTGCGGTCCTCAACGAGCTTGCTCAGAGTCGGACTGATGTTCATGTTTCCGTTCGTGCCGACACTGCGGTCGGCGATCTCCTGGGCCAGCAGACCGGTGGTCTGCATGCGGTTGTTCATCGCTTCCTGCTGAATCCACCAGAAAGTGACGAGCGCGGTGAGCAGCAATCCGATGCTGATAATCAGCAGGTAGCGGACAGTCCAATAGAAGAGGATGGAGGTGCGTTTCTTCAGGTTATCCATAATTGATACCCCGTTCCTCTGAGCGTGCGAATCTCCCCTTCATCCGCCGGCCAGTGCGAGAGTGCCTGGCGCAGTCTTTTGATCGACAGATCTACGGCACGGTCGCTGCCCTCATAGTCCATTTCCCAGACCTGCTCAATCAGCTGTTCTCTAGTGCAAATTTGATTCGGGCGTTCAGCCAAAAATAACATCACCGACATATCGCGCGGGCTGAGGCTGACCTCGGCACCGTTCAGGAAGAGGCTGCGTGCCGAAAAGTCGATGAACAGACTGCCGAAATGGCGTTTACGGCTGCCGTCAGACCACTGGGAAGGGCGGCGCAGCACTGCGTTTACGCGGGCCACTACTTCTTCCGGGATAAAGGGCTTGGACATATAATCGTCGGCGCCGCCGTCCAGTCCGGCCAGCCGGTCATTGATACCGTCCCGGGCTGTCAGCATGATGACAGGGCAGCTGCTCTTCTCGCGGATCAGGCCAAGCAGCTCGAAGCCGTCCATGTTCGGCAGCATAATGTCGAGCAGGATCAGAGCGGGAGGAGAAACTTCAAAGGCTTCCAGCGCGGCGCGTCCGTCGGCGGCGCGGGTTACGTGGAAGCCGGCTTTTTTGAGATAGGCACTAAGCACCCGGGCAATGGCTTCCTCATCTTCAACAATTAGAATCGACTTCATATCTAGTGCCTCCTTGAACATGTCCGGCAGGTTGACTGCCATACGGACAGCGGCTGCAGTTTAATTAAAATTTACGACAAGTTTACCACATTGCGCAGGCATGTGCTTTGACTTATTCCCGACATATTGCTTTGTTAGAATGGGAAACAAGCCTAACAGGGCGCTTAGAAAATGGATGGAGGGAATAAGGATGAAGAAAAAAACATGGGTCTGGATTGCCACAGGAGTCGTTATCATCGGAGCAGTAACGGCCTTTGCCTTCTTGAACAACAGCTTGGGCAATAACGTTGAAATCGAGTCTGTTATTCCTGCACAGGAACAGGGAACGAATAGTGCGGGCACGGCTGCCGCAAATGCAAATGCGAGTGCGAGTGGAGAAACAGCTTCCGGTGCTGCTGTTACAGCGGAACTATTGAACGGTGCCTGGAGTATTGCCGACACTTCCAAAGTCTATTGGTCGGTGACGACCTCCAAAGAGACTGTGAATTTTGTGAATGAAAAGGTTCAGGGAACCTGGAATGTGAATCTTGAGGATGCCGCCGCAATGACCGGGGAAGGGACTCTGGAGATGAGCGCGCTGGATTCCGAAAACGCTCAAAGAGATGAGCATGTCAAAAGCGATGATTACCTCGCGGTAACGCAGTTCCCGCAGTCGACCTTCACCGTGAAGTCGTTCTCCGAACTGCCGGCAGAATGGACGGAAGGCACCGCAGTACCCGTGGAGATGCAAGGGACACTTACGGTCAAAGGGATTGAGAAGGACGTGACTTTCCAGTCACAGGCCGTATACAGCGGAGGACAGCTTCTGCTGTCGGGAACAACAACCGTAACGTTTGAGGATTTCGGCATGGTAAGTCCACATTCCATCGTACTGGATACGGAGAATAATCTCGAAGTACGCCTGGAACTTACACTTACTAAATAGAATATACAGAGTCTATCACGACTGTTTGTGCCTATCGCTTTTATAAGTGGAAGTCCACTTCGGTGCAGGACTGTAAAATGAAAAGAGCAGGGCTTCTCCCGTTATTGGAGAAACCCTGCTCTTTGTTTGTGGTTTAAACACATTAGCTTTAAGAAGAGGAGAGGCTCGAACAGGTTGTCAAACTTCGAGAGTCACTTATTCTATCCCGGAATTGTGCATCGTCTGAAGCGACGAACACAGGAGCCTGGCGTGCAGCTTCCCAGCGGTATGCAGGTCGGGTCATCAGCGCTGGTCCCGCCCGATCAAAGGCATATCTGCCTTTGAATCGGTCCTACCGTGCGGATCCCGCCTAATCAAGTGCATATCTGCCTTTGAATTGGCCCAACCGTGCAGATCCCGCCTAATCAAGTGCATATCTGCCTTTGAATCGGCCCAACCGTGCGGATCCCGCCTAATCAAGTGCATATCTACCTTTGAATCGGTTCATCAGCGCGGATCCCGCTCAATCAAAGGTATTGCTACCTTTGAATCGGTCCTACCGGCCCGGCAAGCACGTTACGGATGTCAGGCCGGGCTGCTCTGACTAATGCCCGTCTTCCGCTGCTTCTCCATCGCCGGTGGTCTTGTCATCCGCATCTTCCTTAGGGGGAATGCTCTTCTTCGGTGTGCCGTCCAGGCCATATTCCCAATCGTACGCATCAAAAATTTTGCGGGCGACTGGTGCGGCACTGTTCGAGCCGAATCCCCCTTCGGGGATGACTACAGCTACTGCCAGCTTCGGATTCTCGCGTGGGGCAAAGGCAATAAATACCCCGTTGTCTACTGTAAACTTCGTATTGACTCCATTGACCTTTCTGTAGTATTCCTGCTGGGAGGTTCCGGTTTTGCGTGCAAAGTCATAGGGGAAACCCTCAAATGCTTTAACGTCAGTATTCATTCCTTTAATAACTTCCCGCCAGTAGGACTTGTCGAACTTCACCTCGTTCAGCACTTCCCTCCCGAACGTCTTTACGGTTTTGCCCGCCGAATCTGTGACTTTACTGACCAGCTGGGGTTTGATCCGTACCCCCTGGTTTGCCAAGGTAGAAGCATATTGTGCTAACTGCAGCGCGGTGTAACGCCCCTGCTGTCCGAAGGAGGCGAATACCAGGGCTGATTGCGGACTGCCATTCTTAGCTTCGTCAAAATAATCGATGATGCCCTTGTGTTCTCCCGGCAGTCCGCTACCCGGAACTTCACCAAGTCCAAAATCTCTCATATATCTATCCCAGACCTTGACACCCTCTTCATGGTATTTCTCATAAAGCTTTTTGCCGATCATATCGATCATAAATACGTTGGAGGATTTCTCAATTGCCTTGGCAGGGGAACTAAAGTATCCATAAGGATGACCTCCGGCATTGCGCACGGTTGTTTCGTGTCCTTCTCTGCCGAAGGTCGTGCTGCCTTTGTCCGTGTAGGTCGTGCTTGTCGTAATGAAACCTTCGTTCAGGCCGATCAATACGGTCAGCGGTTTGATGACAGAACCCAGGAAAACTGCCGATTCGAAGTTGTGGCCGGACCGCCCGGAAGAAATAGGTGTAATAGTACCGTTCATATAATTTAGCATCAATTCGTTCCATACCGATGGCGGAAGGGTACCCTTGGTCCACAGATTGGTGTCATAGTCCTCCATACTGGCCATAGCTACAATATTACCGGTATCGACTTCCATGGCAACAGCGTAGCCGGTCTTGGCGTCGGGATGAACCTTTCCCTGTACCGGATTTCTGTGCACCCATTCAATCTGATCCAGGATAGCCTGCTCAGTCTTCAGTTGAACATTTTTGTTGATCGTGGTCCACAGGTCATTGCCTTTGACGGGCGGAACCACTTTCTCAATGCCTTCGGCTATGTTCTGTGCATTAACGCCTACCATCAGATATCCGTTGCGTCCGCGCAGCTCCCTTTGATACTGGAGTTCAAGACCGTCGTACCCGACGAACTCATCGTCCCTGTAAGCCAGACCGGGGTCGCCCTCGTTTTTCATCGCCGCCAGGATGTTTCTATAAATATCCATGTCCGTTTTTTTGAACGGCTTAATATATCCAATCGTTTGTGAAGCTACCGTATCCTTGTCATAATGACGTTCATCCTCTTCACTTACCGTGAGATTGGGGTATTTGTCCTTGTGCTCCATGAAGTAGGCCACTTCTTTATTTGTCAGACCGCGTTTGATCGGACGCAGCATAAAGCCGGAATAAACTTTGGAATCCAGGTCCATGGCTTTCAGCACTGCTTCTTTGGTTAGTACTTCATCTTTAGGTACCTTAGCCCCATGTGTTGCGAAATCAGCTGCAAGCTCAGTTGCAAGAAGGCCGGCCTTGGCGACGGCCTCTGGAGTACGGGCAGTTTTTTTAGTCTTCTTGTCCTTCGAGGTTTCGGAATATTCTTTTGTTAAAGTAAAATATAAGGTCTGCACCGAAGTCGAATAGGCCAATTTCTCTCCAGCCTGAGCATAAATAGTCCCTCTAATTGAAGCAAGCGGAACACTTTTCGTATCCCGGCTTGTCTCTGCCTCTTTGAGCGTAGGTCCTTCGACAAACTGTAGAATGGCAAGACGGACAATAATAATGCAGAATATAATAAACGTGCTGAAGAAAAACACATTGATGCGCAGACTAAGCGACTGGTTCGTTTTTTGGTCATCAGATAAAGAATTTGATTTGAAAATAGACTTCACATGCAGCCTCCCCTACAGAGTGAATCGATCCTGTTTGCAGATAGATTATTGAATGAAAATAAGACTTTACCATATTGTACCACAATATACCATCTAGTTTAAAAACGGATAACTATAGGAGGAAAAACGATGATTGAAGTAGCAGCGGCCATTATTCATAATAAAGAAGGGCAGATATTGATTGCCCGCAGGCGGCAGGGCAAGCCGCAGGCCGGACTGTGGGAATTTCCCGGCGGCAAGCTGGAGGCCGGCGAAGATGTCCCGCAGTGTCTGCGGAGAGAGCTGATGGAGGAGTTGAATATCACCATACGTCCCACCGGGGCTTACGGGGTCAATGAACATAACTATGGCAGTGTGCAGATCCTGCTGATTGCCTGGAAAGCGGAGTTTCTGGAAGGGGAGATCATTCTCAGTGATCATGATGAGTACAGTTGGGTGCTGCCTGCTGAACTCGAGAGTTTTGTTTTTGCTCCGGCTGATGTTCCTTTTGTAGAAAGATTGCTGGAAGAGTCCTAGCCGATATATAAACTTAAAGGAGCTGTTTGATTTTGGCTGAATATCCGAAGCTTGTGCGTGACGGCATTCCGGGGCTGATAGCTTCTCAGGGGCGAGCCTGTACTTCCCGAATACTGGAACCCGAAGAATACATAGAATATTTGCGCGCGAAGTTGCGCGAAGAAACGGCGGAGTACTTCAAGGCCGAGAGCGATGAGCATGCTCTGGAGGAGCTGGCCGATATGCTGGAGGTCATCCGCGCTTTGGCACAAACTCATGGAGCGGACAGCGAAGTGCTGGAGAACATTCGTGCAGAGAAGGCGGAGCGCCGCGGAGCATTTAAGGAACGGATTTTGCTGCTGCAGCTGGAGGAAGCACACTAGCGGACAATGAGGGAGTTGCCGCATGATTTTTGGTGAGGAGGTACATCCCATGTTCAAAAAGAAAGTGACTTTTACGCTATGCATTATTTCGGCAATTATACCCATTGTGTTATACATCTACCTTTACCCGCGGATGCCGGATTTTGTGCCAATTCACTATGATGGGGATGTAGTTGACCGGTTTGTAGACAAAGGGAGCTACGAGGTGCTGTTGATCAGTTTGTTCGGCTGGTGCGGTTTTGTGTTTATCCGGCTATTGCATTGGCTGCTGCGAAAAGTGTTCATGCGCAGCTATATTGAGAATCTCGCTGTTGTGCACCGGACCTGGAATGCGGCAACGCTGCTTGTGACAGTAGGGTGCTCCGCGACCAGTATATGTGCGCTGCTTGCTATGGCATAGGCGCAACCCTAACTCTTTTACAGGAGAGGCGCAGTTTGATAGAATCAAAGGGACTAGCAATAGTCCCAAGGAGGAGGTATTAGTGTCATTGGATAACGCTTACAAAGTAAAATGGGGCATTCTCAGCACGGGCTGGATTGCCCACCAGTTTGCTACAGACCTGGCTCATGCCAGTAACGGGACCGCTTATGCCGTGGGATCACGTACGCAGGAAAGCGCTGATGAATTCGCCAAAAATCACGGCATCCCGGTGGCCTATGCCACTTACGAAGATTTGGTGAGCGATCCGGAAGTGGACGCCATCTATATTGGCACACCTCATCCGTTCCATAAGGATAATGTGCTGCTTGCGCTGCGCGCCGGCAAGGCCGTGCTGTGCGAGAAACCGTTCACCGTGAACAGCAGCGAATTGGAAGAAATTGTGGCGTATGCCCGCGAGCAGAAGCTATTCCTGATGGAGGCTATGTGGAGCCGTTACATTCCTGCGAACGTCAAGGTCAGAGAATGGCTATCTTCCGGAAGGATCGGTGATGTTCGTCTGGTGAAGGCAGATCTCGGCTTTCGTTCCAACTGGAATCCGGAGGGACGTCTGCTGAACCCGGTGCTCGGCGGCGGTGCGCTGTTGGATGTCGGCATCTATCCGATTTCATTTGCTTCAATGGTCTTTGGGCCTCATCCAGAAACCATCTCCAGCACCGTACATATTGGTGATACCGGGGTGGATGAGCATTTCTCGCTGCTGCTGTCCTATGGCGACGGCAAAAGTGCTTCGCTGAATGGCGGTATCCGTCTCAAGATGGTGGAGGAAGCCCATGTATTCGGGACAGAAGGCTATATCCTTGTCAAAGGAACACTGGTGAATCCTAAGTCAGCTGAGCTTTACATCGGCGGTGAGCTGGTCGAGACCTTTGAGGATGACCGTACCTCGATCGGATATTCCTTTGAAGCCGAGGAAGTGGGACGTTGTCTCCAGGCGGGACTTACGGAAAGCCCGGTGATGACCCTCGATGAGTCCGTAGCCATCATGAAGCTGCTGGATCAGGTTCGTGGACAATGGGGACTTAAGTATCCTGGTGAATAAGAGAATCAATACTGTTATAACAGATTGGCGGCCCCCGGAGAATGTTCACATCACTCCGGGGGCCGCTGTATATCGGGAGGCGGATAGGATCTTCCCTATATACGGAAAGATTATCGGCAAATATACTTTTTGACATCCCGCACCTTCAGTACCTTCACATTTCCCTTGAGCAAAGATCTATCACTTATTATCCACGTATGATCTTTGGAGTCCCTTCTGCGGATCGCCAAGAAATTGTAAGGACTTCCCGCGTAGATTTTAAACCCTTTGCTGAGGCAGCGGGAGCAGAATTTCACGCATTCATTCCGGTTTAGATCTGGAAAATCCACCTGCTCCAAAACAGCACGCTTGATGAGTAAAGTTGCCCCTTGTACTAGAGAAACATATTGATCAGCCCGTTTGGGATAACGGAGCAGGAGCAGTTTTTTACCGTTCAGGTACATGAAGTGGGCGCGTTTGCCGACAATATCGGCATGGGTATCCACCATGCTGCGGCGGCTGCCGGACAGATAGCCAGGGGCGTAATAATCATCATCGTCAAATTTGGCAATCAGCCCGTATCTGGCCATTTTCACGCCATAATTCAGGCAGGAGCCCAGCGAGACATGCCCGGGCAGGCTATACACCCTCACATTAGGATATGGCAACGCGGCCCTGATATAATCGCTTAGCTTCAGGCTTGGATGATTCAAGATCACGATCAGCTCTTTATTCCTGTAATTCTGTCTGTCGTAATTGTGGAAAAGGGTGTCCATATTTTGTCTCCGTCTGGTGCACGTAATGATCGAAACCGCATCCTTCTCGTAAGCAAGATATGGGGAAATCATGAGCGGATATCCTTGGGCTTTTTCTGCACAAACTTTTTGTAATTCTTTACAGACGGAATTGTTTTATGATGAGCAATCAGTTCTTTATCGCTGATGATCCAGGTATGATTGGAGGAGTTTTTCCGGCGGATGGCGACAAAGTTGTATTTACCTGCGGAATACACCTTATAGCCCATTTTTTTGCTCCTGATGCAAAATAGATCGTCTTCCCCAACGTTTCGATCCGGAAATTTCACTTTGCTTAATACGTTGCGCTTAATCAAAAGAGTAGCTCCCGGGAGTTTGCTTACGGGCCGGTTCTCATCATGTGGAAAACGGAGAATCAGTGTTTTGGAGCCCTGCAGATACATATAATGCGACCGCTTGCCAATTACGTCGGCTTTTGTTCTGCGCAAGGCCTGCAAACTATCCGTCAAATAATAGGGGGCGTAATAATCATCATCATCAAATTTGGCAATATAGCTGTATTTCGCCTTCCGCACAGCGAAGTTTAGACAAGCGCCGAGAGAGGTAGAGGCAGGGATCCGAAAAATGTGTACATTGCGGAGCTTTTTGGCCTGCTTATAGTAGGAATCAAGCGGAATCTTATTGTTGTTCACGATGATGATAAGTTCTTTTGTCCGGTATTTCTGTCTATTGAAATTATTAAACAAGTTACGCAAATAACCTTGGCGGTTCGTGCAGGTGATAATGGAAACTCCCTGCTTGTTTAAAGAGCCTGCGGCACCGGCTTCCATTACATCGCTCCCTTTATCCGTGATCTTCCTTTACTATATATATGTGCACGGACAATGGCGGTAACGGCAGATGACGCGACAATGTACAGCCTATTAGGCATAACGTTAATATTTAGGAAATCATGCAAAGGAGGTACTGCTATGGGATTAGATATGGATCGTTATCAAGGCTGTCTGCAAGGGTTGGCGGTTGGAGATGCACTGGGGACCACAGTGGAATTCAAGGCCCCCGGCACGTTTGTGCCTATGGAGGATATCATGGGGGGCGGCGTGTTTGAACTGCTGCCCGGACAATGGACAGACGATACTTCGATGGCGCTCTGCCTGGCGGAAAGTCTGCTGGCGAAGCAGGGCTTTGACGCTGCTGACCAGATGCAGCGTTATACAGAGTGGTTCCGCAAGGGTTATCTGAGCAGCACGGGGGAATGCTTCGATATTGGCAACGCTACGCGCGCGGCACTGCAGCATTTCGAGGACACGGGTGAAGCTTACAGCGGATCGGAGGATCCCCGTTCAGCCGGGAACGGCTCGATCATGCGGCTTGCTCCGGTGGTCATGTACTATGCGCAGCATCCGGCAGATGCCATAGACTTTGCGGCACACAGTTCAAGGACAACCCATGCCGCAGGGGAGTGTCTGAGTGCATGCCGCCTGATGGCCGCCTACATCCTCGCCGGGCTGCATGGCTGGCGCAAGGAAGAAATGCTGGCCCCTGATGCATTTGCCGAATGGCTTCAGCAGGACCTGCTGACACCGCATCTTGCCGACATTTATTCCGGTTCTTATAAGCGGAAGGAACCTCCGCAGATTCAAGGTACAGGTTATGTCGTTGAATCGCTGGAAGCGGCACTGTGGGCTTTTCACAAATCGGCAAGCTTCGCCGAAGGTGCACTGCTCGCCGTCAATCTGGGGAATGACGCCGATACTACCGGCGCAGTCTACGGCCAAATTGCCGGAGCCTATTATGGTCTAAGCGGCATCCCGGCGGGCTGGACCGGCAAGCTGGCGATGCAGGCGCTGATTAGCGGCTACGCCGGGCGGCTGTTTTCAGAGCGCACGGGGAGATAAGCGGGATGGCAGGAAGTAGGGGAGCCTTTGGCGTGGAAAAACGCCCCCCTGTCAGAAGAGCAGGGGGGCATACGCATACCTATCGGCATGGGTACTAGACTAATTGGTCAATCTGGCTGCCTGGAGGGACTTTTTCCTTATTTGCTTCTGCGTAGATCTGTATTTCCGGTGTGGATAAAGCGCCTTCGGTTGCCGGATTCTTCTTGTCTTGCACATCTGCAGGAGATTCGTTCGGACTAACTGGCGAAGGGGCTGATTGTACAGCTTCTGTCATTTTATCCTGGGCGCTTTTAGCAATGTTCATGAGTTTCTGATCCAGATTGGAAGCTCTTTGGAATAGTCTTGCAGACTTCACAGGGTTACTGTTTTCCAAGGATTTCGCTTCAGTACGCAAAGTGATTTGCGCCATTCTCACAGAACCGCTTTGCTTTAAATCATTATGGGCGGATATAACGCCGTTCAAGGTGTACGTTGTATGGGCAAGCTGCTGTTCCTCAGGCGTTTGTTTGTCCGGGCTCCACGATTTTTGGGAAAGCTCCTCCTCCTTCTTTTGTTTAGTGTCTTCATCCAAACCCTGTGTCTTGCGCTGGTTTTCGAGAGAATTTATTCGAATTTGCTCGTCCAGCTGCTGAATTTGCTCATCCAGGGAAGCGAGCTCGGCCTGAACCGCTTCGGGACTATCCCCTCTTTTAAGGGCGTTGCCCACATACTCGGAACGTCTGTCGATCAGGGACTGCTTTTGCTCGTTCAATTGATTAATTAGCTTTGTCTGCGGATTTGCTGGAATCTTCATGTCTGGACCGGGCTTCTGTTCTGCCCCCTTTCGCTCTAGCCGACCGTGATCGACTAATGGAAGGGGCGAACGCTGAATAGAACGCGATACATTCATACGGAACCTCCAATTTGTAGATGTATATACTAAATAAAGTTAAAGATATGTATATATATCGGTCTTATCAGCTGTTTTGTTAATTAGTAAAGGGGGCTTATAATGAAAGTAGCAGTTCAGGAATAATAGGAATCATAATGGCTTAAGCAGGGGATGAGAGGGCATAAAGTGAAAACAATATTGCTGAAGTATCTGACCAGATTCACATCTCTTAATGAAGAAGAGCAACAGGCAATTGTTGAGGAAATTCATATTGAGGAATACAAAAAAGGGACAACGCTCCTTAGACAAGGAGATGTCCCCACTAAATGTTATTTTGTGATGAAGGGCTGTGTGAGACAGTACTCCATAGATCAGGCGGGAAAAGAGTTCACATCTAATTTCTACACAGAAGAACAAGGCATTTCAAGCTTCAATCGTCATAAACATGATAAGTCATCCGAGTATTCTTTAACATGTCTGGAAGACTCCATATTGGTCGTTGGTGATCTTGATACCGAACAGGACATGTATCATAAACACTCCCAATTGGAGTCCATGACACGCAGGATGGTAGAGGCCAACTTTGGTGAAGTCCAAGAGGAATTCGCTGCATTTATCGGTTCTACACCTGAAGAACGCTACAAGACACTTTTACTGAAACGGCCATATTTAGTCGATCGTGTACCCCAGCATCAGTTGGCGAGTTATCTTGGGGTTACCCCAGAGTCACTAAGCAGAATAAAAAAGCGGATTAATCAGGATAAGCTTTAGGTAGAGATCATGCTTTCTTCGGGACTTTTCCGCCTTTGATCATCAGCCATATTCCAAACCCCAGTTCTCCAACAATCATTGGCACATTAAATACAAATTCAAGGATCGTAATGATCTCATTGTATTGTGGAAGAAACGAGTTGCAGAAGTGAATGATAATGTATCCTGCTGCAGCAATCAACAATAAGATGCCAATGACTTTAGGGATGGTGTCAGACCGGAAAGCGACATAACCCACAATCATTAGATGCCCGCCAAAAATGATCAAACCGACTGACCAGATCAATTCAAAAGCTTCCAAGAACAGCATCACATATCCCTGTAGTTGACCGGCTGTAAATAATGATAAATAGTCTGCGCCGCTCGAGAGAAGCATCACTAATAGCAAACTCAGTATGGCAATTCCCAATATAGCCGAATAGATAAGACGGAACCATGCACCGAGCAAGGACAGCTTTTTATCAATGGGCTTCAGGATAAGATAGAACGCCCAGGCAACTACGATGTCACAGATCAGGATGAGAAGCCAGCCAAAGATTTCAGCCCTGAAAAGCATATTGGATGACCTGAGATTGTTCAATGTAGCACTGGGATCGCCTTGTACAACCAGACTTCCATGAACATAACCATAGGAAAAATATGCTGCAATCGCCATGATGATAAGTGATATGCCGGCAGTTAGTGCTGTTTTCCGCAGTTCCAATCCTTCTTTAACTGGGGTAGTCATAATTTAACCTCCTTGTTTACATTGTTAATTTCATTGTAAACGGCTAATTATGACGGAGCATTGACTTAAATCAAGAGCTTAATGGAACTGCCTAATCACAACATTTTTAAAGACCGCGGTTCCGCCTTCTGAGAATAAGGTTACGCCTTGATCATTTAATTCCGGGAAAATGAGACTGGAATGCACGATGATACCCTCATCAATAAAGACTTCGACGCTTGTCTTATCGACAAAAATTTTCAGATGAACCTTCTTCTGGCTGGCATCGAATGGAGACGTGCTTTCCAGATATTGTCCACTCGTGTCAGGATTTCCTGTATAAGCCCGATTGACGTAGGTGTAACCGCCCTCTACAGAAACTCCGACATCTGCATGACGGCTTTTATCGGTGGATTCCCGGAGTCTAAATCCTATATTGTTGAGCTCAGACCAGGAAATACCGGCCTCAAGCTCATACGAGTTTCCTGTGAACGGAAGGGTTGTAGAGCCATTTACTTGAATTTCTTTATAGGAGACGGTTGAATCCGCCGCCTTACTTAGAGCTTCAAGCGGTTGCGAGGCCAGATGATAAGTCCCGTCGCCAGTCAGTTTGAGTTCAATTTGACGAACAATAGAGTCCATTCCGTTAAATCCTTCGTGCAGCGTCGGCGTATTATGGGGATATTCCCAATTGTTCATCCAGGCTAAAGCATAACGGTGAGCAGGGGGACCGCTGTTAGTCCCGTCTTCAAAGGTTACAGCGCCATACCAATCAAAGCCATAGTCCAGCCACTGCGGTTCCTGCCGATCAGGGACAAATGTCTTTCCGTCAAAAGCTCCTGTCCAGTAAGCGTAGGTGTTCGGCTTCCCTGATGATTTCCCGTTGGCGCTGGCCCCAAGCACCCATTTAGAGGTCCCGTCGTCCGCAAGCATTACGTAGAGATCGGGACATTCCACAAGCCCGATATTCTCCGTTACAAAACCGCTTGTATAGTGCCAGTCTATTAAGTTGGGAGACTCGTAAAAACCTATTTTTGTACCTTCTGCCAAAGTCATGATCCATTTGCGGGAATGCTCATTCCACATGATTTTCGGGTCTCTAAAATCAGCAGTCCCCGGATTCGGCAGAACAGGAGTGTTGCTGTAAGCCTTAAATGATTTTCCCCGGTCGGTGCTATACCATAAATACTGCTCTTGTTCTCCCCCTTCGGCGGAGGGTTGTGTCACAATCGCGACAAGTGCGCCTTTTCCGAAACCTGAGGTTCCTGCCTCGTCCACAACAACCGAACCTGACCAGACATCGCCATTCGGATTACTATATTTGGGAATGGCGATGCCTTCGTCCTTCCAATACACCAGATCTGTGGATGTGGCATGCCGCCATTCCGTGCCATTCCCACTCGGATAATCACCGTTATACAAATAATAGTAATGGTAGGCTCCATCGTAATAAATGGGCCTTTGCGGGTCGTTTTTCCACTTGTCTGGCGTTGTGAAATGATAGCTGGCCCGTAAGGCTGGTTTTGGATCAGAATCCTCGTCTTGCTTCAGCGGATTGCTTTTTGCCCAATAATAACCCGCTAATCCCAGAGTGATCACAAAGCTTAAACCAATGATCCCTATAACGAGCTGTCGGGTAAACGTCCGCTTATGGCTGCTCAAATGGATACCTCTTAGTTAACCGTTAATTGTCCTTGTTCCAGAACGCTGTCTTTAACTACTGAGGTCTTCGAGCCTTTAATGTTCAACAGGAAGCTTGGGGCGAAAGTGGACTGCTGGTCCTCATACAAACCTCTGTTGGTCATATAGCTTGTGATTACCACGTTATTTCCTTTCGCTTGCGGGATCGCGAAGTGAGAGTAAGTCCAGGTAACATCACTAGGATCAAGGTCCATATGCAGCACAAGCCCGCTTTTGTTCAACGGTTGGTAAGGACCCGTCAATGAATCTGCTACATAACCGAGCATATATACATCATTAGCGCCGATTCCATCAATGGTCATTTTGGAGCCTCTGGAATCGGTGAACAAATACCATTTGTTATTCATTTCAAATACGTTCGCGCGTTCAATTTCATCCGTTACGGTATTGGAGGCAATCAGCGGCTTCATCACTTTTTTGAGCGAGTAATCATCATTCAACTCAATAATACCCAGTGCGCCGTTCGCTAAGGTCGCAAGAGATTTCTTAGGACTGGACAACAATTTATTTTTTTCAGCTTCGAAGAAGGGTTTGTTGCCTCCATAATAAGTTCTGATGTCTAGCGATTGTTCTCCCTGATAACCCGTTTCCGTTCCGGTATTGGCTTCAAAAACAAGATATTTATGACCGTTATCTTCCACATAGTGTGGGTCTCTTAACGTGTGGTTATCGTCATAGTTACCTTCACCGAATGCTTGATCCACATTTTGATAGAACTTGCTGTCTCCGTCAAAGATTGATTTGAGATCTTCCACGCCATCCACTTTCAGCGTATCCGCATCGGGCTTAGACACATTCACTTGAGCAGTCGTCAAGGTTTGCTTGCCGAAAAAGTTATTCGCCGGATCCCAGCCTTGGCGGTTGGTATAGAACAAGCGGACTTTGCCTTCCTTGGTCAAGGTTGCTGAACCGGACCATTCTTCGGCTTGGTTATTTAGAATCGGATCGTTTGAAACGTATTTATCACTATTTTTAAATACTCTGCCGGCATTTTTCCAGCTATCAATCGAGGTGTCGCCTACTTTTTGATAGAACATGTATACAAAGGTGTCCCATCCTTTTTCAGGATCTCCCGCTAAAGCGAACACGATATGATAGCCATTATATTCGGCAACGGTTCCGTCTGCGTTCTGAAGCGGCCAGCTGTCCCAAACATCCAGATCAAGGGCATTGCCAGACTCATCCACTATTTTTGCAGTAGGAATGTTTTTGATGGTGGAAGCATCAAACGAAGGGATTTGAAAATTCTCGCTTTTTTGTTGCTCCGGTATTTTCATCATGTCAGCGCGGGTAATGTGGGAAAAACCAAAGTCTTCTTTGTAATTCTTGCTGTTATCTTCTTTGGCCAAAGCTGAAGCCCCGCCACCTGTAAGTAAAGCTGCTGTAAAGGTTACTGCTGTTGCTTGTCTTACCATCTTTTTGATATTCATTCTCCCGGTCTCCTTTTGGTTGCGAATTTTTGTTGTTTTTAAACAGAAAAAAAGACCTAAAAATACCATTGGGGATACGTAAAACGCATCGATTCCCAAACGGATTTTTAGGTCTTGCCTGCTTAACAGTAACAATCCCGACATATTTTGTTGTCGCGTTAATTCTATAATTTTATAACGGAAAATGGCTATAGACTGAAACTCCTATTTTTTCGAGGATAATACTAGGGGTATTTGATATTGTTTCGATATCAAGAGTCTAAAGTCCTATATTATTTGATTTCGATATATTACCATTCGTCGACCGTGTACAGATCCGATCAATTTCCATGGCGATAAATACCAGCTGGCTGTCGATGAAAGTATACCCGTAATCTTCTTCAACCTGATCGCCAACCTCCCTGGCCTGCAAGTAGGCCCGGGCGTAACGTTCTTTGGCAATTCGTACAATTTCAGGGTTCAACTCATTGAGAAGCTTGCCGGTTTCATCGGATTTCAGAATGTTCTCAAGCTGTGTCACCAGACGCTCGTAATTGGCGGAGCCTCGCTTAAGCGTAACGCGGGCAGCCTGTTCCACACCTTCAGCAATATCACGGATCATTGCCGCCATTTCGGCATCTGTTCCGTGAGCTCCGGCGTTTTTCCAGGCAGTATGGATATGCATGGCGATGTATCCGACCTCGTCCTCGGGAATTTCGACCTGCAGGGTTTCATGGATAATGTTTTTGGCCTGTTGTCCAATCTGGAACTCTCTCGGATATAAAATACGGATTTCATCCAGCAGCGTATTCTGGATCATCGTTCCTTTCGCGATCCGCTCCAAAGCGAAGGAGAGGTGATCTGTCAGTGCAATATGAATATGCTCATTAAACGTCACTTCCAGTTCACGTTCAGCATACGAAATAATTTGTTCGGACGCGGTAATCTCTTCTTCAGGCAGTGTCCGCAGCATTTCCTGCAAATGGCCGTATTGATCCGGGTCATCCATAATGAACACTTTTTCAATAAGGGACGGATCTATAATATCGTTTTTCCCTTTTTGAAAAGCAATACCGGAACCCATGACAATCTTTTCCGCTCCAAGGTCGTTTACCACAACCGCGTTGTTGTTCAGAATTTTTTTGATTTTCATGTTATTCTCCTATGCTTGTTTGTTCCTTAAGAAGTCGCTTGTCAACCCCAAGAATCCAGGTGGCTGTAAAGGCTGTTATTGCTGCCAGTAGAAAACCAATCAAATAATGGATAAGATTCAGCTGCCCGAGCTGGACGGTAAAGGCGATCATTGGAATCCCGGTTAAGCCGAACGAATCAGCTGCGACCTGATAATAAGCTACATAAGCCCCTCCGGCGGCACCTCCCAAAGCAGCGCCCAGGAAAGGGCGGCCAAGCTTCAGGTTGACGCCGAAGGTGACCGGTTCGGTGATGCCGAGAAAGGCGGTGATTGACGCGGGCAGGGCTATTTTTTTCAATGCTTTGTCACGGGTTCTGGCATACACGGCCAGTCCGGCCGCAGCTTGGCCGATATTCGCCATAGACCAGATGGGAAGCAGGAAATTGACGCCGACCTCCGGATTGGTGATCAATCCGATTTCAATTGCCTGAATGCCATGATGCAGACCGCTCACGACAACAGAACTGTAGATTCCGCCAAGCAGCAGACCGAACAACGAACTGCCGTATCTGAACACCACTTCCAGCAAGCTGCTAAGAGAGCTGCTCAGTTCGTAGGTGAGTGGACCAATGACCAGAATCGCAATGCTGCCCCCGGCGGCAAGGCTTAAAAAGGGGATCAGCATAACTGCAGTCGATGGCGGAAGGAGCCGGCGCAGCCACTTCTCAATTAGACTCATTAGCAATACCGCAAGAATCGTAGGAATTACGGCTCCTGGATACCCGAACTGCGGCGTTAATAATAAATTCCCGGAACGTATCGGTGCTCCTCCGAATCCGGTGACCTGCAATAGATCAGGACGGGTCATGACAACGCCGATTGCAGCACCGAGCGCAGGGGTGCCTCCAAACCGCTTGGCCGTGTGATAACCGAACATCACAGCCAAAATCTGAAATGCCGAACCTGTCAATAATGACAGGGTTCGGAACGGGACACTCTCCGGCTGCGCCCAGCCGAAGGCTTCCATCATACTAAGCAGGCCCAGCAGCAGGCCGACCCCGACAAAGAGTGGAATCATGGGCACGACGATATCGGAAAAAAAGCTTACCGCATCGACAATCTGTCTGAACGCACAAGGAAGTAGAGCCCGCTTGGACCCGGAAGTGCTATCCGGGCTTATGGATTCAGAGGGTCCGGCAGACTGAACCTCTTCCTGCTGTGTTGGCCCGCCGTCTTGAAGGATGCGGACAACCTGGCGGTGCACCTTGAAGACGTTGGCCGAGCCCAGTATAATTTGCAGCTGTTCGGCTCGAAAGAACACGCCCTGAACCTCCTGCATGCCGGAAAGGCCGGCTTCGTCCACTAGGGAACTGTCCCGCAGTCTAAGGCGCAGCCGGGTTGTACAGTGGATGGCTTCTAATACATTGCCGAATCCTCCAGACAGCCTAATCAGATGTTCAGCCAATTCCCTTGCCGAACCGCGGGCCTCCTTCGCAGTCTCTCCAGCCTGTTCCGGGCGAATATTCCCTTGCGTCATTACTGTGCCTCCCAACCATTTTGTTCAGCCGCTATCTTAGGAATCTAATTGTGACAATGATCGATTCTAAAATCAATGGTCAGGAATTACCACCTTATCAAGTAAAAACAGGTATTCCGCCTTAGTTTCCAGAACAAAAGGATATAACTTTAGCAGCCCGAATACGTTTCAGCACATGAATAGGGCTCCCTGCTATCAGCGCTGCTTCTCCATACACTGCTCCCGCCACCTCATAAGCCAATCATGCTGCTCCTCGCAAAATTCGATGGTACGTCCGGATAGCACCCTTAAGAGATCCGGATAATATGGGGAAAAGGAATTATTATATTACTGCCCGCTTACATTCCCCGTGTTCCCGGCTGCCCATGCAGTGGATGGAAATGTGTCCAGCTATTTATTTTAGCTCCACAGCGAATGCAACCGTGGAGTTGCTTGAAACGGAATAGGTTCCTGCTGCACTCAGTAAGCCAGCGAATTATGTATCCATCACAAACTATGGCGCGGCAGCTCGGTTTTCAATAACAATAGGGTTACCGGAGCGCCTTCAGGTAAGTTCATGAATACTTCCACAAGCTTAACCGTTTCAGGAACGGGAAATAACTGGTGAGCAGTTAAGCTGATGAAAAGGTAGAGCAGATGAGGCTATCCTTTGCAGGGGAAGGTCTCTTCTGCTTGTTGACAGATATCCAGCATCTGGATACGATAGACTGAAATACAGCAATTCGAAAAGAGGCTTATGTATGTCACGAGGTTTTCGTTTCATCAAGTTGAGATAAGAAGACGCCTATCAATTTTTTGATGAATCCTGCAGCCGAGGATTTATTTGATTTGCCGTTTTTCAATCAACTGGTGAGATGGAGGCCTTTTTATGCCCGGATTTAGCGGCAGGGGACAGCTTTGCCTTGTTATATGCAGATGCCCAAGCACCGGACGGCGGATTTTGCCCGTCTGTGGTTTGGGCTGTTTGGTTTGCCCTTATACCTCCGTCTCATCTGATTTCTATTTCTATGGAGGTACACTCGTATGAGAACGAAAGGTTCCTTTACCCATCAAATGCTTGAAATCGCAGCCAGTCGTTACAGTATGAGCAGCGGCCAGCTCCGTTACCTTGGAGGCAGCCAGAATATGGTTTATGAGGCCCAGCAGGATAGCCATGACCGCATATTGAGAATCACTCCAAGCTCTAACCGTTCTAAGAACCTGATCCTCGGGGAGCTGGACTGGATTTTGTTTCTGGCGAATGAAGGGGTTTCTGTCTCTGCACCCCTATTGTCCAGGAACGGTGAATTAGTGGAAGTTATTGAGCAAAGAGATGGATCTTATAGCTGCGTTTGCTTCGAAAAAGCCCGTGGCAGAACAATCAGCTACCCGGAATGTCTTCAAAATCCTCTGCTGTATGAAAAACTGGGGCAACTGACTGGCAAACTGCATGCCTTGTCCAAAAACTATCAGCCACAAGATCCTCAGAACCAAAGACAGGATTGGAGCAGGAATTGGTTCCTGCAAAATATAGACCTGATTCCCTCATCCCAGGCAGGGTGCGGGAGAGCGGCTTCAAATTACTGGAGACCCTTCGCGGCTTGTCCAAAGACCCCAATTCATACGGACTTATTCATGGGGACATTCATACCGGAAACTTTATGGTGGATGAACATGGGGAAATCACCCTTTCTATTGGATAGCCCAAATCCCGCTATTTCTAATGCTGAGAGAATTGATCGTATATATCGGTGTTTTCCGCAATTACGACGGGGATGAATCCTTCAGCAGCTTAAATAATCAGTGGCTTAAGGACTGGATCGCGGAGAGTAAACAGAGGATTGAACAATCCATTCCCATTGTGGACATTTGGAACAGAGGAGAGAATACGAAATGAAATTGAACAACAAAAAACTTATTATTATTGATGGCATGCCGGGTTCCGGGAAAACGACCTGCGCGACGATGCTTTCGGATCAATTGTCTGCGTGGAATGTATCCAACCGGTGTATTCTGGAGCTTGAAGACAACCATCCTTTGTTCATACAGGGCTACAAATTCAGCTCCTTTGAGGATGATGCACAGGCAGATCTATTCATAGAAGGGCTGCAAGCCCTGTTCAGGGCTTTTGTTCAGGAAAGGCTGGCCAGTACGCAAGATATCACGATTATTGAAAGTGTATTGTTTCAGGATGCCGTTAACTGCGCGTATCATATGGGCATGAATCATGATAAATTGCTCAATTTCTCGTCGGAACTGCAGGAGATAATATCACCACTGCAACCGCTGCTCATCTACTTTTACCAAGTGAATGTTGAAGGGCAATGGCGGTTTATTTGCAGTGTGCGCGGGAACCAATGGGGGCCGGTGGCTCTGCATACGGATGATGATTTTAAGCAAGCCGCTGAGTTGTGGGGCGGGAGCCAGGCGTTTGTAAGAGCAATTGTTGACTCTTGGGACATCCCGAAATTAATTATTGAGAATCAGGATTATTTATGGGATGAATATGCTGACCGCATTAATCAATTTATAAGGGATTACCTAAGTTAGCATTAGCACGTTTCTACCGCGCGGAGGGATCGCGGAACCGGACTCAGTGTTAATGATTTTTTTTCAGGATTTGAGTACAGACCTCAAGGAGCCTTCTCAGGATGAGAGGGCTCCTGCCTTTATGGGGCGGCATGTCTTAACTATGCCGGCTTTGATTGAACTTTATTTTCCTCCAAAAACTGCCTTGTTTCTTCTTGGGATTCAGATGGAAGTAATCCGCGTATCACATTATCCTTTGTATGTATCTCCAGCAACAAACGATTTGTGAACGTATTCAATTTGCCGAATTCGTAATAGCTGATCATTTCCCAAGGGATCACGTCCCCCTCTTGGGAGATACCATATTCTCCGATGTACATAAGCACTCGGTCATGGTTGGCGACAACAGGAAGAACCAGCATAAAAACATAGGAGAACCAGTGATCCTCGATCACATTGCTGACCTTGAACATGTACAACAGCCACAGAACCACAACTGCGCTCGCGTACAGCAGAGTGACCACACGCAATAATTTATGTGGATTAAGTCTGGCTGGATCATAGATGCGAATTTGCCCGGCTGCCGACCGGTTGGCCTTGTATTGTCTATAGGCATAGTAGAGAAACCACGGGATGATTACACAATAAGTCAAATTTAGCACCATTATAAATATGGACTGAATCGTCATACTACCGCCCCGTTCATCGGAATCCTGTCTGTTTAAGCTCTGAATTTCCCCATCCAGTCTGTGGCCCAGTCGACCAGAGGTCTTTGTTCTAGCAACCGGATTTCGGCATTGCCGATGTGATGAATCTTGAGATTGATTTCCTGCTCATATTCATTCCCTAACGTGACAAAATCACTGTCATCCACCGCCTGGGTCGAATAAGTGAGCCACTCCCGCCTGTCGTCCACCAGAACTGCGCTGCTCTCGTCTACCATGTGCTTACCGGGGAAATCAGCCCGGGCTTCGGCCAGATGCAGGGATGTATTCCTGTCGTGGCCGACGCCAACCAAAAGGACATAACCATTTAGCTGATAAATTTTGTCCAGTGGCGATCCGGTACCAAAAATATTGCTCAAATCATGGTCCGCCGTAATATAGGCTGCATGTCTGCCTACTGCTGCTATGGAGCGGGCGGGGTGATCCGATCTTTGGGCTCCCGGCCATTTGCGGAGCATTTCAGCCGCGGCACCCATGCCGATGGCCGGAGTAACCTCTTTATCATAGGCAGGCCAATGCTCCCGTATCACGGGCCACCATTCTGCCGGTTCCTGCCAGTGGACGCCTGTTGAAGGATCGAGGTTTTTCCAAGTTTGCGAAGGCATGACCAAAGTGCCATCTTCCCCCACTATCTCCAGCAATGCCCGGATTAAGGTCTCCGCACCTCCCACGACGAAACCCAGCTTGCTTAGCGAGGCATGAACAAACAGGGTTTGCCCTTTTGCCACTCCGCAGCCTTTAAACTGATGGATCAGGTCTTCCTTTGTTAAAATGGCTCTTGTTTCCTGCAGCTCAGTCATAGATAATTCCACCTTTATACAAAAATAACCCCGCATAAGCTGCGGGGTTGTCTCCGGATGCTTCCGGAAAGCAGTGCCCTTGAATTCGGAAATTTACTAAATTATACCACGGAAGTGCCAGCTGGGAACAGCGGCTATTGGGTAAAAGCCAACATGGTAAGTTAAAAGGAATAGATTATTCCATACATTGCCAGGCAGTGGTCTGTATGCTAGAATTATATTACCAAGATTATGAAAAAGGTTCCTATAATCAATTGGAAAGGTGAAATACTATGAGCGATAATGCGATCAAAATTGGTGTCTCCAACAAAGACGGTCAACTCGGTTTCTTGTCTGGAAGAGGCGGTCTCCGGGAGGGTGCGGGCAGGAAAGGCATCGGGGTCACCAAAAAGGTATCCCTGACGTTGCCGGAGGAGCTGTGGAACAAGCTTGAAGCAGATTGTACAGCTACAGCATTATCCCGCTCGGAAATGATCCGGAATATTATTACTGCTTATTATTCATAATCATTCACTACAAGGGACAGGTGAGGGCAATGCTGGTCAATGTGACAAAGGAATCACTGCTTCATGCTCTGCAGCATGTCCTTAAGGCTGTTGTTGCGAATAGCCCAAATCCAATTCTGTCAGGATTACATATTCAGGCTTATGAGAAGGCTCTGGTGTTCACGGCAAGCAATACAAGTATGACCATCCAGTACAGGGTTCCCGAGGATAAGGACTCGATGAATGTGCAAAGAACCGGCGGAATTGTGGTGCCGGCCCGTTATTTAATTGAGATCATCCGCAGGCTTCATGCCGGGTGGATAGCTTTTGAGAGCGAAGAACCTTTTATTCTAAGCATCACTTCAGGCGATTCGCATGTCCGGTTATGCGGTTTGGACCCTGCGGAATTCCCGCCTGTACTTTCCCTTTCCACTGATGCTGAGCCTGCGTGTAAGTTTCAAATCCAGAATGACGTATTGCGATCGGCGATAAGACAGGTGTGCGTGGCTGCCTCCACATCCGATTCCAGACCGGTACTGACGGGAGTTTCTTTTGAATTTACCGGGGAATATCTCAACCTGATGGCAACGGACGGAATCCGTTTTGCTTCCCGAACGCTGCATACCGGGTATAACATAAGCAACGGAACGAATGTTATTGTGCCTGCTAAAAATATAAATGAAATCGTAAAGATGCTTAGCGAAGACAATGCTGCAACGGAAATTGCAGTGAGCCGACATCAAATCAGCTTCACGGCAAAAGAGCTGCATGTACAGTCCGTCCTCATTGAGGGGGTCTTCCCCTCAGCCGTAAAAAATGTGATTCCACAATCCTGCAAATCCGAACTGCTCATTGGCCCCTATGGTTTCCTGCAAGCGGTTGAAAGGGTGTCCATACTGGCAGGCGGAAACATCATTCGGCTTACAGCGGCTTCCGGCAAGCTGGTTTTATTATCCGGTACGGCTGACATAGGAGAGGTCCGGGACGAAATTAGCCTGGAAAACATGGAGGGGGATGACTTCACCATTGCGCTGAACGGCAGGTTCTTGCTGGATATCCTGCGCTGCCTGGATAGCGGGAACCTCAGAGTAAGATACACAGGGAAAGAAAGTCCGGTGGTCATCCTGACTTCAGACCCGCTTTCGCCCGCGCTGTTCCTGATCACTCCTGTAAGAACCCATGATTGAGCTGCGTGCATAAACTTCATATCGCTGGCACCTTGACCGTGACGTATACTTCAAGGTTTATGCTTTATCCGCAATCGTTGTGGTTCTGGAAGCCGCAGCAGGAATTCTCTTTATGAAAAGAGACCGCCGGCTGAAGTTTGATCAAGAGTACCCGTAAGAGAATGTAATTAGCAGATAAAACTGAGAAGGCAGGGGGGGAGCAGTCATGGAGGGCATGACACGCGGAGAGCTGGCGAAATTATCCGGGGTAAGCATGGCAACCATTCGCTATTACGAGGATAGTGGTATCCTGCCTGTCCCCGGGCGGGTAGCAAATGGTTACCGGATGTATACGGAGGATTATCTGGTGAAGATCAAGTTCATCAGGAATGCCAAATCCATGGGGTATTCGCTGAAAGAAATCCGTGAAGTGCTGGGAATGCTCGGTCAAAAGATGGATGCCGAGACGCTGAAGGAACGGGTCCGCAATAAAATACTGGAAACCGATGAAAGAATTGCTGCAATGCGCTCCATTCAAAGCATGCTTGCAGGCCTGCTTGAGACGCCTCAGGAGGATATCCACAATTATTTGCAGTCGTTCCGTATTCACGATAAGGAATAGTTATTTGGACAGCAGTTCGTCAATCGTCACCGGGAATAATGCTTTCACAATCTCAAGTACGGCTTTGGCATAGTCCTGTATTTCCTTCTGGGCGTCATGCTCCAGCCGCTGATTCAGGAAATGCGCTACGGATTGCAGCGAAGCCGTCCAATACCAGCGGACATAGAGTCCATAGGCAGGCAGAAACAGCCTTGCCTGTTCCGCGCAGATTCCGTCTGCCAGCGCAGCCTCATACTTCTGAACCCCCAACTCCACATAGTTCATGAGCTCCCGGGTATATTTCTCTCCAAGCTCCCAGGCTACGATACCGCCGCTGCCTTGTTTGGAGTTGGCGGGTGCGCTTCGCCATTGCCCGGCAGCAGGGGTATAGAAAGCGGGTTCTTCCGTAATATACCTGCGGCTTGATTCATTCCAGGCCTCCAGGCTGTCACCGGTTCCTTCATAATGGGCCGAACCAATGACGTATTTCCACCACTGTCTGGCGACCATAAGCGGAGCGTATATTTCATATTGGATCACGGCATGGCGGAAGGGGGAAGTATGTCCTTCTCTGGCCAGAAATTGAATGAGCCGCAGATCTTTTTCCGTGAGTGCATCCGACTGTTTGGCATAGGATACCCGCGCCGCATTAACAACGGTGAGATCGGAACCCATATGATTCACCAGCCGGACATAACCTTTATCGAGAACTTCAATATTCAAGAGCAATTACCTCCAATTTTTTTCTCTTATTCTTATTCCTCTGTGCAGGTGGCATTTCCTGCAAACAAGGCACCCTTAGGGTGTCTTTTGTGTTGCGTTCGAGCATTATCTTTTAATCTGAAATCACTATAGATACATTCTCCATTGATTTGAAGTCCAAGTTGCTGGTATGGTGAGAATGAGTATGTAAATATTTGGAGTGCGAGGTTACTCTTCATAACACATGAATCAGGGAGTGGTTCTGGAGGATGTACAAAATAGTGTTTTTTGATGTGGATGGCACGCTCTTAAGTGAAGTTGACGGAGGTATGCCATCCAGCACCAAAGAAGCGCTTGAAACGCTGACTGCGAAAGGAATAAAGGTCGTGGTCGCTACAGGAAGGCCGTACAGTCTGTGCGAAGAGTTCAGAGAGCTTGGTGTCGGAAGAAATATATTGCATGTGCCTATATACGGATGAACATGAAGCCCAGAAATACTTATTTAGGGGAGAGATGATGGTGCGGCTTAGACCAATGGCAGTAGCTTTCTTATTTAATGATAAACAGGAGGTGCTGCTTCTGCAAAAGCGGTCTGGCAGCTCTTTTCTACCTGGATATCTAGTTCCCGTCGGCGGGCATATGGACGCCCATGAAATCAATGATCCAAGGCAGGCTTGTTTACGGGAGATTGAAGAAGAAACAGGATTGACAGAACAGGTGATGGACAGCCTGGACCTCAGATACATTATTCATAGAATCAAGGATGATAAAGAAATTCGTATACAGTACATATACACCGGAAACGTTCGGGCAGATAGCAACTTAATTGAAAGCGAAGAAGGCCGGCTCTTGTGGGTGAATCGCAGTACAATTGCCGATCGGCATGTAACCGCCTCAACGCAAGAAGTGATGCGGCATTACCTGGAGACAGGGATTCATAACAACCATGTTTATGTAGGCTCGATGCACTCCTTCCATGGAGAACCTGCGATGGGCTGGAATGTGCTGGAGGACTGGGAGGGAAAGTGATTTATGAACGATATCGTTTCGATTCTAGGTGTTCCACGGAATATGACCTGCTGCTCAGGATGCTGGAGAAGGGCAATGAGCTGGGCTGAAGCTTTTATTTCCTGGGAACCGATGAAATCACCAGCAGACAGGCGGTAGAGAAGATTAACACCTCCTATCCGCAGGTGAAGATTGCCGGCAGGCATCATGGATTTTTTAATGCAGCAGAGGAGCAGGGGATACTTGCAGACATTCAGCGCAGCAAGCCGGATGTTCTCATTCTTGCCATGGGCGCGCCGTATTCGGATAACTGGCTGTATAAGCATAAGCAGGAGCTGACTGGCGTTAAGCTTGTTTTTGGAGTTGGCGGCAGCCTGGATGTAATCTCGGGAAAAGTGAAGCCGGCACCGGTGATCTGGAAGAAGCTTAACCTGGAATGGGCGCACCGGCTGTTGTTCGCTCCTGTTGCCAAAGGACAGAAATCCCGCTGGCGCAGGCAGTCCGCTTTGCCCAAATTTGTGTACCGGACAATGCTCAGAAAGTAACGGGGATTCGTAACAATAACAGATTGTGAGGGCGGAAGGAAGATGGATAATAAGGCGGAATGGAGCAAGATACTGCAGCTGATTTCAATGATTTCGTCGGGAGCGGAAGGTTATGTTAGGGCTGCTTTTGCCGATGGGGCTGTGTCGGTTGTGTACTATGGGGAATCAGGTCCCAATCAAGGTGTCTTCTGTCTGGTGGAGGGAGCAGATTGCGTCATTGCCTATGCAGTGTTCAGGCAGTGCAGTCAGCCCGATGTATTATTGGAGGTGATGGAGAGCAAGATTAACCCCTATTTACAGGCAAGCGAAGAGAGGGAGATCTGCTTTAATGTATACGGGAGAAATACGGAGATCGTTCAGTTCGTGAGAGGGCTGGGGTTTTCACCAGACATCGAAGGTTATCAGCTGAGGTATGCCGGGAACCATCCGGTTGAAGCGGAGCCCGCTTCTTTATTGCAGGAACGGGGATTTATGCCGGAGATGCTGGAGTCCTTCATTGCCTTGTTTGATGGGGCGTATGAGCAGTTGAATAGAGATAACGGTTGGGACACGGACCAGTACCGGCGGGAGCCGGAAGCCTTTTTGGCGACTCTTGCCGGTTACGAAGCGGAGTCCCGGGTCCGTTCGTTTTGGATACGAGACTCTTTAGTGGGTGCTTATATTACGGAAGGGGAATATATCCGCGATATTGTTGTAGCGCCGGCGTACCAGAACCGCGGGCATGGCGGAATTATTCTGAATCACTGCATCAACCGTATGAGAGAGCAGGGTGACGGGAATATTTTCTTGCGGGTGGCCGGAAGCAATGCCGGAGCCAAGAGACTCTATGAGCGAAATTACTTCGCTGAAACGGCCTGTTTTGCCGAGCATACCTACCGCCGCTAGAAAGAGCATTTGTTCATGATTATCGCAATTGTATTCGTTGCAAAGGAAGATGACCTATGAGTATAGATAACAGTAAATTGACCGAACTGATAAAAGATACAATATACTGCTTCATTTCCCCGGATATTCAAGTACTGGGTATTGAGAATATTCCTGTAGGCGCGGGATCACAAGCAGTTGGATTGTCGCGGCATACAATAAATTGGAAAATGACAGCTGGAAATGAAACCGATCCCACCGGAACAACAACAACTATCTCTCTTGAGGTACCGGGCATCTACCTGTATTCCAAGCAAGCCACCTTTATTGAGCGGTCGGCACTGTCCAGATTATATTCACAGGCAGCGAATGTGCCGTACAGCTTATCGAACCATCCGCTGAACGAGGGCCGCAGTTTGCTAGTTATTCAGGACGTGGACGTTGATACCGATTACGCCAAGCTGGATATTGCACCCATTCAGGACAGAGAAATGTTAGCGCTGGCCTATATTCATCGGGCCAATATGGGATGCAGGGAAGATTTGCCGTGGCTGCCTATGGTTGATGAGGCCTATATTGCAGAAATAATCAATGAACAATGGAGATATTCGTGGAATATCGCTAAGGACAATCCGGCATTTGAGAGGACGTTTGGGTTGGATATCATCTCCGGAATAGAGGAAGCCGCCGATGGTATCGTTGAGGAGATGTCTGCTGTGATCAATGATGCAAGTACTCATACGATGATCCACAATGATCTTAATCCCGGTAATGTATTGGTGTATAACAATGAGAACGTATTTTTTATTGACTGGGAGGAAGCCCGCTATGGCTCACTGTTCATGGACATTCCGATGCGGTGCGGCAGCCTGCAGCAGGCCGGTGCTTACCGGACCTATCTGGGTAATTTCGGCTTAGACATTCCAGAGCCACGTTATGCAGAGCTGTTCTCCATAGCTTCCCGATACCTGGGGCTTCGTTTTATGTGCTGGAACCTTGGGGTGTGGGAGCATAATGAACAGGCAAAAGCGGATTTGCTAAAATACATGAAGATGGTGACTCAGCCTTTATTCAGTTCATAAGCAGCAGGCGGTGAATCCTCCTTAACCGTTCTGGGTAAGTATTACTTATATAGATTGAACTTGAGAATTGTATTTAGGGAAAAGTGGCGGAGGGGAATTTTGGAACTGGAGGAGCGATAGCGTCCGCCTTTAGGTTTGGATTTCTACCGCGATTCGCGGTTAAATTCAGGAAATCCAAACCTAACAGCGGCCGGAAGTCCAAACATTCTCTGGAGTCACGCCAATCCAAAATAGAAGAATTATAAGTTCAATTTATATAGAGGGAAATTAGGAGGGATACGTTTGGGTAATCCGCTGAAAGAACTTAAGCAAAGTATCGACGGCTTGAAGCAGTCGCTGGATGGTGTCAAACATTCGGTGGACGGCTTAAAGGAGCCGGTGGATGAGATCAAGGCCAATATTCAGGAGACTATGGATGAGGCGAAAATGCGGTCAGATCGCGTGAAATCCGAGGTGCAGCGGATAAAGGCATCCGTAGAGGAGACCACAGAGGTGCTCGGCGAGGTTAAGGAAACGATTACGTCGGCCGCCGATGTTCTGTATACGCAGAAGCGTTATAAACGTCTGCTGAACCGGAAAAGAAAAGTAGGAAGCGGGAGCGCAGCACGCCGTAAGAAGGCTGCATCTGTTTGGCGATCATAGAATTTTTTGAACAATCCCCGAAAAAGAAGACGTAAGAGACTAACGGCAATCCTCCGTTACTTTCTTACGTCTTTTTAATAGAAATATTTTTCGCAGCTTAAGGGAGGATTATGCTCATGCTTCCCAAGGAGTCTGCCACGAACACGGGCAAGTATTGCATTCCTGTATCTGTCTCCACGTATTCGAAACTGTTCAGGAACTGACCGCTCACCAGGGCTAGCCCCGTTATGGAGCCGGTATTTCCCTGAAGGACAATAAGACGTCCATTGGAGTTAGCTAATGATCTGCCTGAAGAATCAATATAGATGTCGCAATTCAGAGAAACCTTCTCAAACAGATGAAGCTCCAGCTCGGCGGCAGAAGTCAGTGGATACTCCTGTTCCTGATGAATCTCGGAGAACTGGTAGACGCCCTCTGTTAATCGGTATACCGCGGTCAGGCCGTCTCCACCATTTTCTACAACTGCATTTTCAACGAAAATAGCATCATCATCAGGCTGCAGCGTATAGCTGCTTCCGGCAAACGAGAAGAGCTGGGAGATTCCCTCCGGCTTGATCAGATAGGCGGTAAAAGAGGTGCGCCCATCCTTACGGCTGCTCTCGGCGACGACCACAGGCACTTCGGAGAGGGCTGACAGCGTATCATCAAAAGCAAGACTGCGGAGATTCTCGAAGCCCGCGATGACTTCACCGGTCCTTGTCGAGACAATCCCGTCCTCGCTCATATCCGCAAAGTAGAGGACTCCGCTGCTGTCTGTTCCGGCTACGGCGACTTTGGCTCTGTATCTTCCGGTGACGGAGACAACATGGGAATATTTACCTTGCTCCTCACCGCCCGGCAGCAGGCGGACAGGCTCCGCAGCATTCCAGGCGATCCTGGCGGCGGCAATGTCTTCTGTAGTGTCCTGAAGTCCGGTGAGGTCGCTGTACAGCTGGATCGCTTCAGCATATTGGCCGCCGCGGACCAAACGTGCGGCGCTCTTCATCAGCTTCGCTAAGCTGCTGTCTATTAACGTAAGCACCTTGGATGAATCAATACCGGCAGAGGCAGCATATTTGCGGTAGCTTACGGCATGCCCGGTAAAGGCGGCATAGGAATCTCTGTCCAGATCGCCGCCGAGCATCTTCTTTGCACTGGCCTCAGCTTGCTCATGTACCCATGAGGCATTATAAGTGTGGCTCTTGTAGGCATCCATCATGGACAAGGCGGAATCCAGCAGAGCATCGAAGCTTCCGGCCGCCGCCAGCTCCTTGAGCTTAACCGTATCATGAGTTTGGAAGGACCCGGCCAGCAGCTTCTCCTTGGCTGCGCTCCCTCCATAAAAGGCATCGGGAATCCGCAGCAGATTCCACTTGAAGTTGTCCCCGCTGTCTTCATTGCCGCTGCCGCTTTGACTGGCCCCCAGTTCGGTAAGAAACTGGCTCTTGAACTGCTGGAACCCGGCTGAGAACTGGCCGGAAAGGCCTGAATCCGCCGACAACTGGCGATAATAGGATTCATAAGACCCTCCCGGCTGCATATACTCAGTTTTTAGGCTAAGCAAAGCAGCATAACTCTCCATGAATCCGGTGAAATCCTTTGTATCCAGCTGCTGTGACACTTTTAATACCAGTGTCTTGAGCCCGCTGCGAATCGCTGTTATGGGAGCCAGCTCCTTGAGCTTCGCTGCAACCTCTTCTTCCTTATAGAGGATAGAAGGATTCGCGGCTGCCAGGCGGTACTGGTTCTCTGCGGCGATCAGATCGCCGGCGGCATACAGCCGGTCGCCTTCATTCACGGCCTGAATCTTGTCTTCGATTCTAAATGCCTTCTGTCCAAGCAGAACAAGGATGAATGTACACAAAATGATCAATATATTCCGCAGGGATATGGCTTGTTTAAACGTCATATTATAGTAGCCCCTTTCTCGCGGAGCCGGTACCATCCTGACTTTGGACGGTGCAGCCGCTTCTTCTTGTTTAAAGTACTATTAAATATTGCAGTACTTTACTCAAGATTCAGGGTCCCACCGGTATTTGGCTTCACGGACTTCCGCGACCTTAAGATCCAGGCCGTTCCAGGCTTCGTAGGGGCTGGCGGAGATCAGCCTGGATAAACGCAGGAAACGGTCCTTGGGCAGATCCTGTATGTATCTTCCGATCATTCCGGAGTAGAGCAGCGCATAACGCTTCAGGCGTACAGCCGCTCCGGCGACACCGGCCAGGATGGCTGCACCTTTATCCATTTCAAGAATCTGAGCTTCATAATTCTTCACATAGCGCAGCGTACGGTCTTTGATAAGGTCAGGCCGGACCTTGGCGATTTCGCCGATATATTCTGCGAGCAGCGGCTCAAAGTCCTTTAGCAGCAGCTGTTCAAGCTCCAGGTACATATCTTTACGCAGCTGGAAGCCGTGCAGCAGGGCAATACGCTGGCGGGCAATCCGGTCACCGCGCAGCAGGATGGAAATTTCGCGCAGCTTCTCGTAGGCCAGCACATCATTCTCGCGCAGTACGGATACAGCCTCCTGGCGGTTGATTTCCAGGCCCTCCTTGATGTTAATGATATTTCGTCCCAGCAGTTCATTGAGGGCATAAAGATTCTGGTTCTGCCTTACCTTCCGCTGCGTATAGAATAGAAGTCCGGCTAGAACGACTCCTCCGGCAGCGCACAGCACCATCTGCTGCAAGCTCTCGCCGAAATAGACCGAGACCAGGGTGAGCAGCAGGATGAGCAGCAGGCGGGTGTGCATTTTCCGTCCGGCGATGGAGGTGGCCTGCTTCTCCACCGGAGTCAGGGCGGCACGTCCGCATTTGCCGCAGCGCTCTTCGCCCAGTGCGGTATAACGGCCGCAATGGCGGCAGACACGCAGGTTGTCATGCGCATAACGCGGAGCTTTGAAAGGCCGGAATGTTACGGGTTTCTTCTTATTCACGGGCAGGATCGCCTCCATTCAGTGCGGCCAGCAGCTTCTCGTCAATGTCGTCACGGGTAAGCGGTTTGCGCTGGCGTGAAGCATACAAGGAGATCTGAATTACGGCATATAGAAACATAATCCCGAGAATGACGTATGAAATCATGGAACTCTTCCTTTCTTCTTGGAAGCATAGCGGTCCGGAGGGGCGGATAGAATGACGATTCTATGCATCCGGTTGCCGGTCCTGCGGTCCTAAAGTTGAAGTTTACAAGGTTTAATTATATCATAATGGCATACTATTTACAGATTTTAGCTATACCGTTACCCTGCCGCATAACCCGAATATAACACAAGAGGAGCCATCTTTATGCTTCGTACACATCATCACCCTAGAACAAGCCCAACGATGCTGCAGCGTATTGTACCTTTACTGCTGCTGATTCTGTTCATGGCCGCTGCGCCCTTTGCGTCATTGCAGGCCAGCGCTGCAACATCTGCCGCGCCATCTCATATTGACGCTGTACTGCTGATTGATGTCAGCAACTCCATGAATAAGAGTGACAAGAACAAGATCGCGAACGAAGCGATGAAAATGTTTATAGATATGCTGTCTGCCCAAGGCGACAAGGTTGGTATCGTAGCCTACACTGATAAGGTGCAGCGGGAGAAGGCGCTGCTGCAAATCAGCTCTGCCGGTGATAAGCAGGACCTCAAGGATTTCATCGACGGTTTAAGCCGCGGACCATATACGGATATCGCCGTAGGGATGGAAGAGGCCGTCAAGGTGCTGGAGAACGGCAGCGACCCGGGTCATGAGCCAATGATCGTCATGCTGGCTGACGGCAACAATGATCTGGATGAGTCGAGCGGCCGGACCCAGAGCCAGTCGGATCAGGAACTGGATGCAGCCATAGAAACAGCCAAGCAGAAAGGATACCCGGTTTATACTATAGGGCTCAATGCTGATGGCAAGCTGAATAAAGAAATTCTGGCAGGCCTGTCTGACAAGACAGGCGGCAAGGCATTCACAACGGATTCGGCCGATGATCTGCCGCAGATCCTGAGTGAAATTTTTGCCAGCCATTTGAAGCTGAAGGTCGTGCCTGTACAGTCGATTACGGCGAACGGGAGCTATCAGGTTGTTACGGTCAATGTTCCTAACAGCAGTGTGCTGGAAGCGAATATCTCCATTATGTCCTCCCAGCCGGTTACTGCGAAGCTGACGGATCCTTCGGGAAAATCTATAGCTATCCCGTCGGACGATGTCCTGCTGTCCAAATCGAGCAGCTATAGCCTGATCAAGCTGATCTCACCGGAGCAGGGGGATTGGAAGCTCCAGGTGAAGGGTGTGCCGAAGGATAAGATCGATATCAATCTCGTATTCAACTATGATCTGGAGCTTAAGATCGATGCGCTGCCTTCCGCCGCAACTTACAAGAAGGGCGATAAAGTTGAGATTTTCTCGCACCTGTTCAGCAATGGTGCTCAGGTAACGCTCAGTAATTTGTATCAAGATATGAAGGCGGTACTGCTCGCCACGGATCTGGATACAGGCGATGTGCAGGAGATTCCGCTGGATAACTCCGCAGCGGTCTTCAAAGGCACCTTTGAACTCAAGGACAGCCATGAGTATGAGCTGAAGGTCCGGGCGGAGGAGAGCAGCTTCTACCGTGAGAGCGACGTGCTCAAGATCAACGCCAAAACGGGGACGGTTGCTACAAACACACCGGCAGCGGGAACAAAGCCGGGTGGGGAAGAACCTGCTCTGGAGAAGTCTTCCTCAAAGACGCTGTATTTAATCATTGGGGGCGTCGTGCTGCTGCTCGCTGCGGCTGTTGCATTCTGGCTGTTGCGCAAGAATTCGACCCGAGGTTTTGTAGGGCAGATGGTGGTAGAGGTACTCGACGGGAATACCGGAGAGAAGACCTATCCACAGTATAAGAAGCTGTCGGCGTTCCGGGGGAAATTCAGCCTTCACCAATTGCTGCAGCTGGCACCTGAACTGAAGGAGAGCGAGAAGCTCGTCTTCACACCGGGCAAGAATGACCGCCTGCTGCTGCGCGGCGGGGAAGGCATATCCGTGGAAAGATCGGGGCGTGTGGCCGATACCTCGCGCGGACTAGAATTGAAGAGCGGCGACCGTATTTCCGTGGCGCTGCAGACGGTAGATAAGACGATTTTGCTGGAGTATTTAATATAAGGCTGAGAAGTTAGTGGTATGGGGAGTTCCTGTAACTGGAATTTTGCAAATTGACTAGGGGGAAAACCTATGAAACCGGTAGTGAGAGAGCATATTCAGCAATTGGATGTATCGCTTGGCGGAGGGATCGTCAGCGACAAAATCAGAGTAGACACGATCGATAATCCGATCCTGATCATCGGCCTCGGCGGCACGGGCATTGATGCCCTGCTGCGCTTGAAATACCAGATCAACCGCCGTTTTAAGCTGCCGGAAGATCCGCTCTCCAAGAAGAAACGCGACAAGCCGGACAATGTGGAGTTTTTGGCATTTGAGACCAATGAGCAGGACCGCGGTAAAAAATACAAAGGCATCGGCCTCGATCCGCAGAATGAATTTGTGCTGCTGGCCAATGCGGAGATCGGCGGACTGCTGCAGAACCGCAGCATTCTCGACCCGTATATTACAGAATGGCTGTCACCGGAGCTGAGTATTACCGACGGAATGAACGGTGCCGCAGGAGTACGCCAGGCTGGACGGCTGCTGCTGTTTACGAAGATCAACCAGGTTGTGGGCGCCATCGACAAGAAGATCAAGACGCTGTCCGTCGGCACCAGCAAGAAGCTGATGGTATTCCTGCTCACCGGTCTGTCCGGGGGAACAGGAAGCGGCTCGTTCCTTGATATTGCTTATATCGTGCGCGGGATTATAGAACGCGACTACGGCGCGGCCGGTGTTGACCGGGTGAACACACTGGGATATCTGTTCACGCCGGACGTGAACCTGGCAAACAAGAGCCTCAGCGAGCATACACGCGAATATATCCGCAAGAACGGGTATGCGGCGCTCAAAGAGCTGGATTACTGGATGAATGTGGACAGCCGGGGTGAACGGTTCCGCCAGCAATACGGCAATATACTGACGGTCAATTCGCCGCTGCCTCCGTTCAATCTGTGCCATCTGATCTCGGCGACTAACACCGAAGGCAAGCTGCTGGAGAACGCCTACGATTATTGCATGAATGTAACCGCGGAGAATATCACGAACTTTATGGCCAGCGAGGAAAAGCAGTCGGGTGAGGAATTTGCGATCCACGACTATATCAGCAACATCCGCACGAACATTGCGCAGATGAACAAGACCTATCCGGCCAACTATGAATACAACATCATCGGGGCCTCTTCCGCCGTTCTGCCGATTGAGGAAATGACCACCTATCTGGCTTTCCGCCTGTTTGACAAGATGGACAAGATGTTCCAGCAGGCACCGGGGCAGGAGGATGTGGAGAAGCTGGCCCGCAAGCTGGGCATCGACCTCGACACCATGATCAAAACCTTTGAATCTCGCGTACCCGAGCCGCTGCCCGGTTACCAGAACAGTGAACGTCTGGGCCATGCCAATGTGATCAAGAACCAGGTCGTCGATATGGATACGGAGCTGGAGCAGAACTTCCTGTCCCGGGCGCGTGAAGAATATATCAAGGCCAAGAAGCAGCTGCCGGGCGAAATCACCGGACGTTTCGGTGAGGAGCTGGAGCGTATCTTCCTTCATCCTGAGCAGGGACCGTTTTATGTCTCTCGCCTGCTTTATACCGAGAAGGGCTTCTGTATTCTGAAGCTGATCCAGTCCTATATCGAAGCGCTGCGCGAGAGCCTGCTGAGACTTCCGCGCGATATCGAGACGGCGCAGGAGAGTGCGGAGGAGAAGCTGGGCGATGCGCGGAGCGCTTTTGTCTCCAAGGAAAAGAAGAAAAACGCCTATATCGAAGCCAAAATCAACGAGTACTGGCTGCATGCCGATGTGGAACGCACGGAGCAGATGATCGAATTCTACGAGGACCTGTTTGAGCTTCTGAATGAAGAAAACAACCGGATTTACGGCGTGTTTACGGAGATTCTCAGTGCGCTCAGCACGATCTTTGAGAAAAACGGCGATATTTTGATTAACGGTGAAGAGCAGGCCGACCATAAAGGCAACAAAACTTACTATTGGAATATCGTCAATGTGCCGGATATTTCGGCGACGATCTCGAAGGTAATGGACCAGAAGGACGGCGATGACCTGATCCGTGACTTCACGCGGGAAATGCTGAAGCATTCCGGCCGCTGGGTCAAAGAGCAGGAGATCGACATTGTGCGTTCCATCTCCGAATTCCTGAGCGATAAGTTCGGCGATCTCATTACCCGTTCGATGGAGGACTTCCTGGTTATGAAATACGGCCGCGAGGAGCCGCTGGATAAGTTCGTGGAGCGGATTATCGCCGGACGCCTGGATGAGGACGCCGTGCCGATTTTCCATCTCAGCAACAGCTCCGGCAGCCTGCACTTCCCGTCGTGGGGATTCGTATCTGTGCCGGTTAAGGCACCGGGCATCCTGAAGGGAATCCGCAATTATCAGAATAATGCGCTGGGCAAATCGCAGTTTACGATCAAGGAAAGCCAGGTGAAGAACCGGATTTTCTGGCTGAATACGCGCAATGGGGTACCGCTGTTTGTGTATACGCCGCTGCGGGTGTTCGAGGAGAACTATGAGCGGACCATTCTCGACAAGGAAGGCATCGGCCGCCACCTGGTGATGACTGACAAGAACAACTGGACCTACCTGCCGTCCCCGATTCCGGAAAAATCATGGGGCGATACCTATGTCAACGCCCGTGTGCGTGATTACAACGCCAGAGTCCGCGCGGATTTCGCGAAAGCACTGGAGAGCGGAGTTGTTATCGAAAAAGGGCTGGATGAAAATACGAGCAGCCGGTTTTCGGTCGTGTTCACCAAGCCGTTCGACTTGGCTAAATTCCTGAGCGGCTATGATCTGCAGCTTGACTCCTCGCGTCCGAATCTCGGTGAAGTGAAGAAGGCAACCGATGAGCTGAAGGCGCTGCGCCAGAATGGGCTGGAGCGCGAAGGGATCAAGGATATTTTTGGCAGCATTAATAAAGAACTGGCCCAGGAGAATCTGATCCGTTCCCCGCAGCTGATTACCCGTGTGCGTGAAGAGCTGGCGAAGTACGAGGCGCTGACCGCGAAGGCGGCTGAGCTTGAGGCACTGCTGCATCAATATATCGACGAAGACAAATGGCTGGATCAGTTCATCGAAGCCCTGTACACCGACACGATCACCAAAAAAGGCGCGCTTTACGTCTATGACCGTGACGAGGACGAAGATGCCTGGGAACCCTTCGCCAACTTAATGAAGGAACGCAGCTATGTGGAGTATGCGGTATACCGCCATTTCCGCTCGCTGGATGAGAAGAGCCGCAGTCTGCTGCTGCGCAAGGCGGCCCGCCGCGCCGGTGAAATGACCGCTGCGGAGGATGTCACCCCGCTGCTCTACAAGCTGGAAGGCATGTATGTCTCCTTCCTGGAGGCGCGTGACAGTCTGGAATATGAGCGGGTGGAGCATGCAGACGGCGATGAAATGTACAGCTTCTACAAGAGCCTGACCGGCAAGCTTGGCAGCATCCGCAGAAAGCTGAAGTAAGCCTATGATTAAAGCACAAGCATTAAGTTATGCCCAGCAATATGCGGCGCAGGAAGAGGCGCAGCGCAGCAAAGGGGATGGACGCAGCAGCATCCATTACCCGGCCTTGTTTCTGTTCCTGGGCGACAAGGTATCACCGGCCATCGGACCGGTGCTGGACAGCTGCGAACGGAAATGGGATAATGCCGGCGGCGTAATGGCACTGCATGCAGCGCCTGCAGGCGGCAAGGAACAGGACCACAGTCAAATGCAGGGTGGTGAAGGCGAAAGGGAACGGGTGATGAGCATGGCCCTGCCGGAAACGGCGGGGCGCGATCCCCGCACGGTCCGCCATGACATCTACCGCGAATTTCACGAAGACAGCCGTTATTTGGCTGGGATGAACCGGACCCTCCGGCAGCTCGGCAACAGCATAGCGGATTATGGGCGGCTGTATTCTTCCTTTGACGTCATCCATTTGTCCATCATTACGCGGGTCGATGACCCGCTTAATGTGCTGCTGCCGGAAGTTGCCCTGCTGGCCCGCGCAGTGCTCGGGCAGTCGTTCAAGTCGGTGCAGACCGATCTTTACGCCCTGATCAACGAGCGGGAGCAGGGGGAGAATTTCGGTTATTCCAGTTCGGTAGGGCTGGCTTTTCTGCGTGAGCTGGACGGGATGCAGCTTACGGATTATACGTTCAAAGCGCCGCTGCTTGTAACCGAAGAAGGGCTGTCCATTCCGGTCGCCCATGGCCCCTCCGCCTTGTTCGATCTCGTCTATCTGCTCTCTGACAAGAACGAGCGGGGGATGATGTCCCCACATGGCATGGACGATAATTATGAGATTATCGCCCATATCAGCCTGCTGAAGAACCGGGTGCGACCCTCCACGGACCATGCCACCGGACATGGCGGCTATAACAATATGACCTTTAAGAGCGGCATCAGGGGCAGTACGGGAAGGCAGGGGTATGCGTCCGCCGGCTTTTCCGCCGTTCGCAGACCCAATAAGCAGATTGCGCTGACGGTGCTGTACCACGCTTTCCGCTATCTTGCGGACGAACTGCGCGGAGGCGGCGCTGCATGGAGTCTGCGTGAGCGGCAGTCGCTGCTTGGGCTAAACCCGGAGGCCTTGCGTGAACGTGCGGCGGCACTGCTGCCGGATGAAGCCGGAATTGCGGAAATGACCGGGCTGATGAGCCACGGACGACCGTCCTTCAGCGAACTGAAGCAGCTCTCGCTGCGCGAAGCGGAGGACCTGCTCTTCGGTGACGGCGGGCAGTCTTATTTCCGCCGCAACTTTGCGGAGGTATCCGCCGGGCGCACAGCCGCCGTAAATCCTGCCCGTGAATGGGCCGCTGTTCTGGCGGCCCAGGAGACGGCTGTTCCGCCAGTGACGTTCTATCAGCTGGCGGAATGGACCGCCGGGCAGGGCGAAGCCGGCGGCAGTGTGCTGCATGCGCTGCGCCAGCATATGAACGGCCTGCGCTCGGCGTTATCCTCCGCACAGGAGGAACTGGAGCGGCTCTACGCGGAAAGCGTGGAGCGCCAGCCGTTCCAGCGGGTGCCGCTGCTGGACAAACGGACGGTGCGCAATTTCATTCATTATTTATTTGAACGGGTCTATGGCGGACAGTATGAGATTCTGCGTCTCGAGAGCGAGCTTGCGCTCTGCCTCCGATATGATGCCGCGCTGGAACAGCTGCACCTGGAGAGCAAGGCTAAGGTGCAGACGATGGAGGCGCTGGAGGAAGAGCTGCGCAGTCTTGCGCTGAATAGTATCGGCCGCAGCAACGAGACGGTGGACCGGAACATTATGGAGTATTACCGTACCGTCACGGAAGAGGTCATGAAGGACATGGAAGCGCACCGTGGTGCCGGCATTTTCTTCAGCGAGCGCTTTATAGGCAGCCTCTCGGAATTGCTCAAGCAAGGCGGAGCGGCAGTCGCGGAACGGCTGATTGAGATCTGCCGTAGGGAACTGCTGGCGGCAGAGCCGTTCGCGCTGCCTTTTGAGGAAGAGCTGCTGAGGCGGGCCAATGTCGCGGCGGCTTATGAGAACCGCGAGATCGTGTCCAAGGAGGAGCTGTTCAAGCGGCTGTACCGGAGCCTGGAAGAGGAGGCGAACATCAATGTCCGCCTGTTCGAATATACGCAGGAGCACCGGCATGAGGAGAAATATTTCTTCGGCGACAGTGGATCCGAGTTCCTGCGCTACGCCTTCGGTGCAGACGAGACGACCCGCATCTACCGGCTCGGCTTTGTGCATGAGCAGCGCCGGAGCGGAGTCGAGAAGCTGAACCTGATGGGCGGTTTCCATCTGGAGGACCTGCTCTATTACCGCAATGGCAAGGTCTACTATGAGACCTACGCCACAAGCGGCTACCGGCTCCATGGCGTTGAAGCTGAGCAGCTCCCGGAGTTGCGATAAGGTACAGGCACAGAATGGACGGCTGTGTGCGAAGGTAGAGGTTGGAGAGGGGCCCGGATGCCGTGACGGTCTGCTGATTGCCGCGGTCCCTCCGTCAGTGTAATTGCTGGCTCAGACTACTGAAGCTGAACCGGTGGCTGTAATTAATTGCTTGGATAGGCTCTACCGGGGAGAATCCCCAATTCGCGCGGAATGAAATTTCTCGCTGAGACGGATACCGTCCTTTTGAGGACGGCGAAGCCGTTTCCACTTACTAATACTGTAATTTCATAGCCAGGCTCATTGAGTATCATTACAATAAACAAAGGGAGTTCCTTCGCCGCCGTTTTTGCCATGGATTAGAATGCCAACAGCATGACCGGCTGGCTGCTCCGGTAATTATAAATATCAAATTTTAAGTGTTCCCGGAAAGGATGAATAACGATGCAGCGAAAAATCAATCTGCTCCTGTTCTTCTTCAGCCTGCTGGGCGGTGGAGTGGCCTTTGTTCTCGGTGAGCTGCTGCTTAGCCGCAGGCCCTATGACCTGCCGTCGATTGTGCTTGTCGGAATCTATTTTGCCATTGTGGCGCTTGGGGTTGGGCTTGGCTGTCTGATTGCGGAGATGATCTCTCCAAGGCTGAACGGCTTGTCCTGGAAGCAGCGTTATCTGGGCTTGTCCTGGAAGCTGCTCCCGCTGACGCTCGTTCTGATGCTTGGGGTAGGCGTGTTAACAGAGTTTGTGTACGAACTGAACTTCGGCGGAATCAAGCCGATCAAAAATGTCGTAATGGTCATCGATGACTCCGGCAGTATGATGCAGAGTGATCCAGACAACAGCCGCTATGCGGCTGCGGATACGCTGGTGCGGCAGATGGACGAAGATAATCAGGTAGCTGTAGTAACTTTCAGCGACGAGTCTTCGGTTGTTCAGCCGTTGATTTCACTCTCCAGTTCAGCGAACCGTGAGAAAGTATCGGCTGTAATCAGCAGTTTGCAGACGACGGAGGGCGGGACGAATATCAGCGGTGCACTTACAGAAGCTATGAATGTTATTAACAGTGACGACAAAGCCGGCCGCGGAGCAATGGTAATCCTGCTGTCCGACGGATTCAGTCAGTTCAATACCGCTACGGAACTCAACGAGTACGTGGAGCGCGGCATCGCGGTTAATACTATTGGACTGGCGCTGGACGATACATCCGGCTCCAATTTGTTGCTAGACATCGCCTCCGTCACCGGAGGGCAATATTATGATGTTACCGATGCGAATCGGCTGGGTGATGTGTTCCAGCAAATTTATGACCGCTTGGGAGACCGGACCTTGCTCACTGAGCGCAGTGATGCGACCGCCGACAGCCCGTATTATGCAGTGGTTCGTATTTTGGCGCTTATGCTGATCGGCATAACTCTGGGCGTTGGCCTTGGTATTGTGTTCGATAACCGCCACCTCGCAAAAAGCTTTGGAGTAGGCGGCGCAGTGTCCGGTCTATCCGCCGGACTGATCCTTGAATTCGGCCTCAGCGGGCATTCTTACTGGGATGCAATCATCCGTCTGATCGCCCTGCTTGTTCTGGCTGCGATTATCTCCTTGTTCACCTTTGTTGTGCCGGTTGGGGAGGGACGATTATCCCGCAGAGGTGAAAGAAATGCTGCAGCCTCAGCACCGTCATCGGAGAGCTTCCAATCACCGCGCAGAAACAGGGGCAGCAAGGGATTCTAAAAGTATGGACAGCAGGGTAGTGAACATGCCAAACGATAGGGATAGTGAAAGGAGTTTACAGTCATGAGGTACGCCGAGGCTCATTCCTCCACGCCGGTTATTGCGGATGTGGTTTCCCGGGTGGAGGACCGGTTCTGTACGCTGCGATGGCGCTGGCCGGATGGCGTGCAGGCGGTCTGTATTCACAAGGCGTCTACAGAAGCGCCGGATAGCGGAGAGCTTCCGCCCTCCGGCATGAAGCTGTATACGCGCGAGGAGTACAAGGCGAATAATGGATACCGCGACAGGCTGGATGATATCGGCCAGGTGGTGTATACCATATTTGTCCGGCTCACCGAGAACGGAGAGACGCTGCTGGTGCGCCAGCCGGATGGCGAGAACCGTGCCTTGGTCAGTGCAGGCAAGGCGCGGATTTATTATTCCATCCAGCAGAAAAAAGCACTGTTCGGCAAGCTGAAAACAGTACATATGACGATTTCCGCCGAAGTGCCGGTGGCGAAGGATGTACTGTGCTATGTCAAGAAACGGGGCGGGCATCCGGCTTCTAAAGAGGACGGCATCCTATTTCCGTTTGTGCAGGATTTCCCCGCCGGGAGAAGCGTTCTTCCGCCGATTGAAATCGGCAAGGAGGATTTTGTACGCATCTTTTTCACGGATGGCCGCAAGTACGGGTTGTATTATGAGATGGTGCCTGAGTAATCCGGTGTTGAGCTTGTAATTATGAGTCCGCAGCTTGCTTGGATTATAAGCATCATTAGGTGTAAGCTTCGTACGTCTGGTGCGCGTATTTGTTGGATCGTAAGTATCTTGAGATCTTGAGGTAAAAGCTTCATATGTCTGTGGTGCGTGCGTTTGTTAGATTATAAGTAAGTCTGAACGGCCTGCTTTTTGGAGTCTGAAGTGGCAGTAATTGCATTTCGTGCAACTAAAACGATCGATTTCTCCTACTAGGCAGGTTTAATTGTATTTTGTACATCTATATTTCGGGAAAGCTGATAAAGTATGCCATTCGCTCTTCCATAATTGCACAAAGTGCAGGTAAAGCTGGAGCGGTGGGCCTGAGCGTTGATATAGCTGTACAAAGTGCAGTTATCATTAAGCTGCATGCGGACGCAGAGCGAGACAGAGAAGTGTAGAGAAGAGAAGTGAAGTGAAGAGAAGTGAAGTGAAGTGAAGAGAAGAGAAGTGTAGAGAAGTGAAGAGAAGTGAAGAGCAGAGCAGAGCAGAGAATAGAAGAGTAGAGTAGAGTAAAGCGAAGCAGTTACAGTAGATTAGACTACATCAGGTCATAGCAGATCAAATTGTTGGAACTTAGTTTTGTAGGCACTTACTAACAAGTGATGCAGACAGAACTTTTAGGAGGATGAGAGATGTCTTTTTTCAGCCGATTTAAGAAGAAAAATCAGCCGCAGGCGCGGCCGCTTTTTTATGATATTGTCTGTCCGTACTGCTTCACCAAGTTTTCGCCGGAGGACGTTGTTTTTCGGGCCATGCACAGCCGTGAGGATGATGAGAATTATGCGCTCGGCGAAGATGATGCACTGAATAAATACCGTGAGCGTTTCGGCCTCGATACTGTCGATGATATGGAGGCTGTGCTTAATCCGGCTGATATTCCCGAGGAATATCACCACTATACCGATCATGTGCTGACCGGTCTCACCGACCGCTATGGTGTGCTTACGCGCAGACGGCTGTGCCCGTCCTGCCATAACGAGCTCCCCGTGACCGCCGGCAAGGTGCCAAGCAACATTATCTCGATCATCGGCGCCTCCCAGGTCGGGAAGTCGGTGTACATGACCTCGCTGATCCATACACTGCAGCATACGACTGCTGGGCATTTCGACGCGGCCTGCATGCCATTGAATGCTGAAATCAGCCGCAAGTTCCGCACCCTGTACGAAGAACCGCTGTTTGAGCGCGGCGATTTGCTGGCCTCAACACAGAAGGAGAAGATGCAGGAGCCGTTTATTTTTCAATTTGTGTTCAAGGATGAAGAGAAGCCGCCGCTGACACTGGTGTTCTTCGATGTTGCCGGTGAAGGCATGGTCGATCAGGATTACCTTGGGCTGCATGGCCAGCATATCAAGAACTCCGCGGGAATCCTGTTCATGGTCGATCCCTTGCAGATCCGCTCTATCCGGGAGAAGATCAAGATTAATTACGGCGACCGTCCCGGGGAATGGGTCTCGCAGTATGATGAGCCGCGTGATGTGGTGCTGACGATGTTCGGCGATTTCATCGCCTACCAGGAGAAGAGCAAGACCGATATCCCGACGGCCGTCGTGCTTGCCAAAAGCGACATGCTGCATTCGCTGAAGGATGAAGATGGCGACTACATCAAGTCCAACAGCAATGTATTCAACAACTATGTGCACCGCAACACGCTGAACCTGGATGAATTCCAGAACATCGACGGTGAAATCCGCCGCTTTATCGGCAAGGTAGACCGTCCGTTCAAAGATACGATGGATGTGTATTTTGCCAATACGGGGTATTTTGCCGTCTCCGCGCTGGGCAGCAATCCGGTCAACCAAAAGATAGAGGGTGTCGTCAGCCCGATCCGTGTGGACGAGCCGTTTATCTGGTTGCTGCATAAGCTGAACTATATTGAGGGGAGCGACGGGCCGTGAACAGATTCTCAGGGTCCAGGATCACCCAGCAAATGTATACCCGCGAGCGGCGGGGCGTATACCGGGCAACCGAAGGATTCGATACTGTAGCGAAGTCGGAGAGCCTGGACAATAATTTTGTCAAAAAAATCATTCATCCTTTCTGCCTTTATGATGCCCCGGCTGAGCTGGCGGCGCGCGGCGAAAAAAATGAGGAGCTGTATCCGGCCGCGCTGCATTTATTCCATACGGAAACAAACGACACGGTGATCGGGCAAAGCCGCTATCAGGCGACTGATTTTACCGGGCAGCGGAGTGCTTTTTTTGCCCATAACTTTGTAGTGCCTCCGACACGCGCCGAGGAAATTATTCAGAGCTATGGGGATTGGCTGCATGCTGATTTTGCCGGGAGCTATGAAGGAGAGCTTGGAGGAACCTTGCCGGAGTTGGCCGATATTCCGGCCCTACAGCGTGAAGGACAGGCTGATCCGCTAACGGTGGTGGGCAGTCTCGGGTTCAGCGAAGCATTGTTCAAGGCGCTGCTGCAGGCGGTCATGATCTCTGTGGCAAGCAAGAAAAAAAGTTATGTTGCCCTCGATGTTCCCATCGCAGAGCTATCGCAGCGGGCGCTGGAGCTTACGGAGATTATTTACGGGGCTTTGCCGTATGATTTCCGCCGCAGGCTAGGGGTACTCACCTATGCAAACGAGCCAAAAAGCCGCAAATATATCGATCTTACCTTTGTAGAAAAAGGATCGCTCCGTCCCGGGGACCGCAGTATCGAGAAGGATTTTATCTTCGATCTGGCTTCGGGCCGGACCCTGAATGCCGATTTCGCTGACTCGCAGCAGCCTTATGCCGATCTGGTATGGAAAACGCTGAAGAACAAGGGCAGCTTAGATGACTTTGCCCGGTTTGCTGATTCGCTGCTGCCCGGTGAGAACGTGGACCGCAAGCTGCAGTTGGCGCTTTATAATGAGCTGGCGGTTTTTTATGAGATTGAGCAGGGCAATGAAAGCTTGTACACGGACAACAAAAATGCTGTGCTCAGCGGCCTGCTGTCCTACCTCAAGCCGGAGGGGGCGCTGGAGTCCCGGGTACGGCTGAACGATATGTTCCTGGAGCGCTTCGACCGTGAGTATGACCTGATCCGCAAAAAGGGGATTCCTCAGCCGGAGATTATGGAGCGTTTTATGGAGTATTTTGTGCTGAAGGGCCATAATTACCGGGTCAAAGTGGTCGATTATTTCATCAACGGTATGCTGAATGCCCGGTCTGCGGACCGGGATGATACATTGGCGGCGGCTTACACTATCATCGAGAGCAATGACGAGCTGAGTGCAGCTTTCTTTAAAAGAGTGCTGGCCCAGCCTATTTTCCGCAAGGCGCTGCTGGAACCGTATATGGAATCCCGGTTGGCTGCTGCAGCGCAATCGTCTGAAATTTTACGGTTTGTCGCCCATTGGGGCCGGTTTCTTCCAGAGGCGCTGCAGCAGTCGTTTGTCCGTGATACAATCAGCGATTATTTGCTGGAGAAGCTGCAGCGTGACAAAGATCCGGTTGCGGCGGTGGCCTCAATTCATGACTCTGTAGAGAAGGCGGAAAAAGAGCGCCGCAGAGGCAGCGGGTTCAACCCTGAGGCGCTTTCGCTGCTGAAGGAGCTGATGGCGGCAGCGGACCGCTTCCTGCTGAACCGTGTATCGCTCAGCGAGCTGACACAGGAGCAGCTGCTGGAGATTTCGTTCCTGCGCTACCGGGATACGGCGGATTGGCAGCCGCCGCTTGATTCCATCAGCAGGCAAAAATCCAATGCGCTACGCGCTGCCTACCGCTGGTTCGGGGAGGAGAGTCCTGATGAGGAACTTTTTGCCGGATTGTCACCAAAGGAGCTGGATGATGTACAGCTGCTCGGACGGCGGTGGCTGAAGGAATCACGAAGTGTGGAGCCGTTCGAACGCTTGCCGCTCGCTTTCTATCACAATAGTGACCGCGAGAGCGGCCCGCTGGATTATGATGCGCTGCTGGATCTGGTGAAGCGCAAAGCGGACGGCGACAAAGAAACGGTATACCGTTTCCTGGCCTGGTCACAGAACAACCGGCTGTTCACGGTGTCGAAGAAGAAGCTATACCCGGGCTACCGCCGGGCGATTCTAAAGTATTTCCTGAACAGCGACCGTGAAGCCTTCAAGAGCAGGGATTTCCGCAAAAGCTATGTCTCCGCTGCTGGGCCTGCTCTGCAAAATGTATATAACGAAGCCCGCTCCCAGCTGGCTTCGCCGCTGGCGCGGTGGGTTAGCCGCAGCCGATTTCAACTCCTGATCTCCGGCTCCATTCTGGGGATCGTACTGATTGGCGTTATTATCGCCATCAGCCTGCTGCGGCCGGACAGCCCGGACACGGCTCTGCCGGAGGGCAGCGCAGCACCGGACGGCGGCCACCCGCCTGCTGCCGTGTATCTTAGCGGCAGCGGAGAAGGCGCGGGCAGCAGACTGGTATTCACCTTTGCTGACGCTGAAGAATGCACCGCCTTTACTCCGGCGGAGATCAGTGTAGCAGCCTCCGGTGGGGATCCGGAGGTCTACAAGGTCACGGCGACGTCGAGCCGGTGTCTCGCTCCGTCGCCGGATGCGGGGGCCGCCGGCATGAACGGCGGCAGTGGAACGGCAACGCCGGATGCGTCAGCCGGAACGGAAGCCGACGCGACCGGGAACGCGAACGCCGGAACGGAATCCGGCGCGACAGGGACCGCGAACGCCGGAACGGAAGCCGGCGCGACAGGGACCGCGAACGCCGGAACAGAAGCCGGCGCGTCCGGGACCGCGAACACCGAAACAGAGGCCGGCGCGACCGGGAACGCGAACGCCGGAACAGAAGCCGGCGCGTCCCCGGCTGTGTCATCCGCGCCTTCGCCGGGAGAGACCGGGGGAGCTTCGTACCTAGTCACTGTGGATCTGGAACCGGGGGCTAAGCTGGCCGAGGGCAACATGATCATCGCGGGCGATTATAAGCTGACTCTGCAGTCGGATCCAGCACTTACGGCAACCCCTACACCGAGTGCCCAGCCTACTGCAACTGCAACTGCGACTGCAACTGCAACGCCTACGGATGATGGCGGAGCAGCAACCGAGGCTCCTGAGTAAAGTGATATAAACAGACAAAAATCCTGAACCGCATGTTTTGCCCGGAGAGAGCAGGGCAGATGCGTGTTCAGGATTTTTCTTCTTTCACAGAGCTCCGGCGTTGGTTATGACGGATCACCCTGTAAAGGGATTCTCTCCCTCTAATGTGGACTGTATATTGAAAATAAGTTGTATAAGACGATATACTACCGCTAAATTATCCGGTTGAGCCTTATGTGGCGTTTTACGAAATAATAGCGGGTGTAAATCCGCCTAATCCTTATTAATGAGGGAGTAGCCAAAACTTAGCGGGCATTTTTTCCGCTACTAATGATGAACTGCGTGCAGACAGGTTGGGATCAACGAAGAGTGTGTTTGATGCTTTCGAAAAGGGCTCAGCCGGCAACGGGCGGCATTGGAACAGCTTTTCTATAGACATACAAGGGAATAGTGGATATGATTATGAATATTAAAATTTGATAGTCTAGTGAAAAGGGTGCAGATTCTATCCAGTAGAATTTGCTTAAAAGGGAAGTCCGGTGCAAGTCCGGCGCGGTCCCGCCACTGTAAATGCGGAGCGACTCTTAAGGGTGCCACTGTCCTGTGAAGCAAGGACGGGAAGGCGGAGGGAAGCTGTGAAGCATAAGCCAGGAGACCTGCCTTTTTCTTGAACGTTTCTATTCTTCGTGGGGTAAGAATGCGGAACATTACAAATGGATGTGGTGGCGGAGCTTGAGCACCCCCGTGCTTCATTTGTATTCTTCCGAGGCCGCCCTTAGCAGGGGCGGTTTTTTTGAGGGACGAGGATGAAGTATAAGCCGGTGCTGTATGTTATCCTTCTCTCTCGCAGAAACGGCCCCGTCCTTTTGAAATGGACAGCATAGCCGTTTCTTCTTGTTGTCCGCTGCTTCACTATTTTATTCACGGAAAGAGGTTAACGATGAAGACTCTTCTCTCTGCCAAGTCCTTTATGCTTGGCCTGGCTTTATTGCTGGTTATTTCGATTCTGGGAACAGCGCTTGTTCCTTCAGGGCAAGTGTTTGCCGGGGCGGTCTCCGCTACCGCGTCCGGAGGAACGGAAAGTGTTACTGCTGCTGTGTATGCAGCAGACGAGTCTGGCGCAGAGCCGGCTGCGGCTGCATTAACAGCGAAGCAGCAGATTACCGTTGCCGGAGCGACCTATGCGGCTGCCGAGTATATGCTCAGCAGCGGCGTGACGTCAGAATGGCAGGCGGTTGGCCTCGCACAGGCGGGCTACAAAGTACCGGAAAGTTATGTCCGGCTGCTGGAGCAAAAGGTGCGGACAGCCAGCGGCAGCTTTGCCGCAGTCACGGATTATGCACGGATTGTGCTCGCGGTACAAGCCGTGGGGGCTGATCCGGCGAATTTTGCCGGAAACGGCTCTGAGCCGGGTTTTAATCTGGTTGAGCGTATCTATAACAGCGACAAAATGAGCGGCCAGACGCTGAACAATCCGGTCTATGCGCTGCTGGCACTGGATTCAGGCAATTATACTATTGGGGCGGATGCCAAATGGAGCAAAGCGGCGCTGCTCAGCGAGATCCTGTCCAAGCAAAATGCAGACGGCGGGTTCGCCTTGACTTCCGGGGCAAGCGAGCCGGATATGACGGCGATGGCTTTAACGGCCCTTGCTGCGCATAAGAGTGATCCGGCGGTTGCAACTGCCGGGCAAAAAGCAGTAGCCTGGCTGTCTGCTGCGCAGGACAGCAACGGTGGCTTTGGAGGCAGCAGCGAAAGCGCGGCACAGGTCATTATCGGCCTTGCCTCCTTCGGGGTAGACCCGGAAGGAGCAGAATTCACCAAGGGTGAAGCAGATCTGATAAGCAGACTGCTCAGCTTCAGTGTAGAGGGCGGCGGGTTTGCCCATAATCAGGGCGGAAATGTAAATGCTTTTGCTACAGAGCAGGGGCTGCAGGCGCTGGTGGCCTACACCCTGTACAGCGGGGGCGGAAACGGCAAGCTGTATGACTTCACTAAGCCTGCGGTTCCGAATCCGTTAGTGTATGTGCCCCTTGTAATTGAAGGGCCGCAGAACACGCTGGGAGAAGGGATGGCATATGCAGGCAATGTCCTCGAGGTGCTGGAGAAAGTGGCCGCCCAGAAGGGCCTTCCGATTAAGAATGAATCGGGCAGCTATGTAACGGGAATCGGCAGTATCCAAGCCGGAATCTACGGCGGCTGGGATGGCTGGAAATATGCTGTGTCCCGGGACGGGGCATGGATTGATCCCGATGTAGGAATGAAGGATTTTAAACTTAAGGAAGCAGACCGGGTTCTCGTTTATTATGCGGGCAACGATACGCAGCTGGTGAATTCGCTGACGCTGTCCGCGTTGCAGCCGGGTGAGGAGGAGCCTTTCTCAGTCACGGTTACCCAGATAAAATGGGTATGGGACAATGCCACAAATATTTCGAGTCCTGTAACCTCAAGTGCATCTGGTGTGGAAGTGGCAATCGGAGACCGGAAGGCAACAACCGGTGAAGACGGCAAAGCGGTCTTTGCCGAAGGTGTTCCGGCAGGAGACTATACGCTAACCGTAACCGGTTATGTTGCGGACAATGCACCAACTATCGCTAAATATTCGCAAGCTGTAAAGGTAATCTCCAAGAATGTACCAGTTCATCTGTCGGTTGAAGGACCTGAGGGGCCGGTCGCTGAGGGAGCGCTGCAAGCATCCAACGCGCTGGCGGCATTGAAGAAACTTACGGCATCCGGAAATATTCCGCTGGAGATTACGGAGTCCTCCTACGGCAGCTATGTGTCGGGCATTAATGGGATTAAGAACGGAACCCATGACGGCTATTGGAACTTCCTGGTGTCGCGCGGCGGGAAATGGATCTACCCAAGCGAAGGCATGGGTGACTTCAAGCTGCAGGCACAGGACAAGGTGCTTGTCTATTTTGCCGGTGCCAACACGCAGGCAGTAAATTCCGTTACAGTATCTCCACCGCAGCCAAAACCGGGAGAAACGTTTAAAGTGACTGTTACCGGGGTGGAGTGGGTATGGAATAACACGACATTTGCTTCCGAACCGGTTGTTTCACCGGCAGCCGGAGTGAAGATAACCATTGGCGGTAAATCAGTCACTACGGACAGCCAAGGCGTTGCAGTTTTTGAAGGAGGCTTGTCCGGCAAAATATACACGCTGGCTGTAACCGGTTATGTTGCGGAAGCCACACCAAACATTGCCCGCTATACGGATTCGCTGAAGGTGGCTCCGGGCAATGTAACCTCCTATCTGTCCATTGAAGGGCCACGGGGTCCGGTAGCTGAAGGCGCGCTGGAAGCATATAACGCGTTTGATGCGCTACAGCAGCTGGCAGCTGCGAACAACATTCCTCTAAAGGTTACGGAATCTTCCTTCGGCATCTTTGTAGGGGGCATTAATGGAATCGAGAACGGAGCCTATAACAATCAGGGTTACTGGGCTTTTGCCGTATCGCGCGGCGGGGCGTGGATTTATCCGGATGTGGGCTTAAATGATTATATTCTGCAGACTTCCGACAAAGTGCTTGTCTACTATGCCGGAGAAAATACGCAGGTAGTAGATTCGGTACAGATTTCGCCTGCGCAGCCGAAGCAGGGTGAGGCATTCACCGCTACGGTCACGCAGAAGAAATGGGTCTGGAATAATGACACGTATACTTCTGATCCGGTGACTTCACCGGCTGCAGGAGTGCAGGTCACTGTTGGCGATAAAACCATCACTGCTAATGAGCAAGGGCTCGCAACCTTTGAGGGTGGCCTGCCTGCCAAAACATACACGCTGGCCGTGACTGGTTATGTCGAAGGCGGGACGCCTAAGATTGCCCGCTACACGCAGCCGTTGACTGTTACAGCTTCGGTAGAAGTGCCTGAGACGGCATCGGCCACGCTCACAGTCATTGGAGACACTACTAAGGGAACCATTCTGGCTGGTACCAAGATGACGCTGAACGAGGGAGAGACCGCATACAGCTTGCTAATCCGCCAGCTTGGAAGCAAGGTTGTCGGCGGCGGAAGCGGAGACAGTGTATACATTAAAGCGATTGATGGCTTAGCAGAAAGGGACCGCGGTGAGAAAAGCGGCTGGATGTACTCCGTAAACGGTGTCTACCCGGATTACAGCTCCGGAAGTTATAAGCTGAGCAGCGGCGACGCCGTAGCCTGGCGTTATACGCTTAATGGCGGAGATGATCTGAAGGGATCGGCTGGAGGTTCCTCCGGCACTGGAGGTGCAGCAGCAGGTACGGGCGGCAGTATGGTGAATGTGGGTATCACCCCGGATAATACCCTTCCGCTGAATCAAGTAGGACAGACGACAGCTGTTTCGAACCTGAGCACCAAAATGACCCCGGCAGCAGCGGCTGCCCTTAAGCAAAAGCTGGCGGCAAACGTGGCTGTCTTCGAGCAGGAGGTCACTTCGGGTGCGGCGGCAACCTTGCAGGACAGCGGCGGTGAAGTGAAGCTGCAGCTGCCAGCCGGTTCCGTGTCCGGCAATTTGAAGATCAGCGTACGCGAGACTACTTCAGAACGCGCTGAGCTGGTATCGGGACTCTATGATTTCAAACCGGATGGTACGAAATTTGTGAAGCCGGTGGATCTTTCGATTACAGTTCCGGTTACGGCGGTAAACCCTGCCAATCTGGCTTTGGCATGGCTTGACGAAAGCACCGGCCGCTGGATTCCGGTTCCCGCTGCGCTGGATGCGCAAAGTGGGGTGATCACCGGAAAGGTCAGTCACTTCACGTCCTTTGCCGTAGTGGACCGCAGTAAATGGGAGCCGCAGCCGCAGCAGTTGAAGAGCGATATTGCAGCTACTGCCAAGGCAATCCAGGCAGCCGAAGAGATCAGCGATTGGCAGGCGATTGGACTCGCCCGTTCCGGCCACACAGTACCGGCTGCTTATTTGAACGGAGTGAAGGAGCAGCTTGCCGCGAATAAAGGGGAGTTCCGCAAGGTTACGGATTATGAACGTTTGGCGCTGGCTGTTGCCGCTGCCGGCGGTGATCCGCAGAGTATTGGCGGGTATAATCTGATTGAGCAAATTTATAACAATGACCATATGGTAAGCCAGGGCAGCAACGGCCTCATTTTTGCCCTGATTGCGCTGGACAGCGGTTCTTATGCTGTACCTGCGAATGCGCAGTGGACTAAGGAACGGCTGATCAAGTCCATCCTGGAACTGCAAAGCAAAGACGGCGGATTCCCGCTGACAGCTGGCAGTACCGATGATGTGGACATTACCGCTATGGCAGTTACTGCACTCTCATCCCATAATGACCAGGCGGAAGTAAAAGCGGCTGCGGATAAAGCGATCGCCTGGCTGTCGCAGCAGCAGCTTGAAGGCGGCGGCTTCAAGCTCTCGGGAGCAGAAAACAGTGAGAGCACCTCACAGGTCATCATTGCCCTGAGTGCTGCCGGAGTTGGTCCTAATGACTCCAGATTTATTAAAGCTAAGGGCGGACTTCTCAGCCACCTGGCTTCATTCAGACAAAGCACTGGCGGCTATGCTCATTCGGCTGGCCAGCCCGGGAACAGCCTGGCTACCGAACAGGCATTACTGGCACTGGCTGCGTACGACCTGTTCCTGGCCGGAGAGGCGAAGCTGTTCAGCATCTCGCCAGCCGCTTCCGGCAGTGTGTCCTTTGCCGATGAGAGTAAAATTTCATCCTGGGCGCTGGACTCCGTTCACAAAGCCTATGAGCAAAAGCTGATGGAAGGAGTCAGCGGATCTAGCCTGATTTTTGCACCGAAGCAGAATATTACCCGTGCCGAATTCGCTGCGCTGCTGCTGAGACTGACAGATCAGACACCTGCTGCAGCTTCGGCTGCACCAGTATTCAGCGACGTAAAGGCCGGCACATGGTATTATGGAGCTGTGCTTAAAGCGAAAGAGCTCGGATGGGTAGGTGGAGTTACGGATACAACCTTTAATCCGAATGGCTGGATTACCCGCGAGGATATGGCTGTGATGATTTCCAGAGCGTTCAAGCTGGAGAACGGTTCTGCGGCTACGGCGCAGACTGCGAAGTTCACAGACGAGCGCCGGATCAGCAGCTATGCGCTGTCAGCGGTCCATGCGGTAACGGAGTCCGGTTATATGACCGGCTTCAGTGGAGGATTTGACCCATCAAGTGCCGTAACCAGAGAAATGGCGGCGGTCGTAGCCGTAAGATTGCCTTAAGTGTAATCCATCTTTAAGAAGGCGATTGAGCAGAGTAACAGGCTCATCGGACTGAAGCTTCAAAAGAAAACATAGAGTATAGGAACGGAACGGGGGAGCAGCAGGACAGCCTCCGTTCCTTTCCCTTTTTTCGGAGGTGTGAAAATTAATGTCCAAGCAATCCAAACGATGGTTGTTTTATCCCTTGCTTCTTCTCTTGGCGGTGGTGCTACTGACCGGCTGTTCTTCCGGTGAGCGGCAGTCTGCCGGTTCTGATCTGAACAGTGTAGCAGATACCACCGCTACACAAAGCTCAGCCCCTGATAACGCCGCGTCTCCGCAAACCGGAGACGCAGCAAACACGGCCCCGCCGTCAGAACCGGCGGGCGCTGCCGCTTCGCCTTCCGCGGAGGCGTCGGCGGCTCTTGAAGGAGCGGCGGCACCTGCGCCGCCTGACACCGCTTCCGGCACGGTGACGAGTCCCGTGCCTGCAGGCACTAAGGCGCCGGCTACGCATAGCAAGGCAGCCGGTTCCGCCGGAGCTGCCACCGCAAAGGCGTCAGCGGCGCCCGGCGCAGCAGGCGGCGCCAGTGCGGGCCCGGCAGAGTCCTCTGCCAAGCCCGCAGCCACCGCGCGTCCATCTGCCGGCACGAATAAGCCGGCAGCGACCGCGCGGCCAGCGGCTGCCGTTACGCAGCCGCCGTCCGAAACGGCAGCGCCTGCGAAGCCCGCCGCTGCGGAGAGCACAGCTACCGTCTCCATCACAGGGGACGAGGAGTACGGCGTGATTTTGGCTCCGGCCGCCTTTGAAATTGAGAAGGGCGAAAGTGCGCTGGAGCTGTTGAAACGGATTACCCGCAAGAACAAAATACAGATGGAATACCAGGGCTCCAAGGGTTTCGCCTATGTGGAGGGAATAGACAATCTGTATGAATTCGACCATGGCGCAGAGAGCGGCTGGATGTACAAGGTGAACGGGGAGTTTCCGGGCAAAGGTGCCGGAAGCTATACCGTACAGCCCGGAGATGTAATTGAGTGGCTGTATACACTGGATCTGGGCAAAGATCTGGGAGCCAAGGCGCCATGAACAGCGGCTTCCGCTCCATGCATCCTTCGGTAGCCCTGCTATACTATGCAGGGCTGCTGCTGTTCGCTGCCCTGTTGTTTCATCCGCTGTTTCTGGTAACGGAAATTGCCGGCTTGCTTGGCCTTCTGCTACTGCAGGGACAGGGACGGAAGCTGCTGCGGGGGCTGCCTTTTTACCTGCTGATGGCCGGCTCGGTGGCCGTGATTAATCCTTTGTTCTCGCACCGGGGCTCGCACATCCTGTTTTATTTTATGGATCAGCCGATTACGTTGGAAGCGGTGTTCTACGGACTGATGATGATGACCGTGCTGCTGACGATTTTTATATTGTTCATTTCTTACAACTACACGGTAACGGCGGATAAATTCATGTACCTGTTCGCCGGGGCGGCACCTAAGACGGCCCTGCTGACGCTGATGACGATCCGTTTTGTGCCATTGTTTCAGCGGCGGCTGCGGCAAATCTCCCTGATTCAGCAGATCAGAGGCATTGATGTAAGCAAGGGAAAGCTGCGCAAAAGAATGCGGGACGGCATGACCCTGCTCAAGGTGCTTCTAACCTGGTCGCTGGAGGAGGCGCTGCAGACGGCTGATTCGATGAAAGCACGCGGCTACGGCATCCGCAAACGCAGTGTGTACGGGATTTACAGGCTTGACCGTCAGGACAAGACTGTCTTGGCTCTGCTCTCGCTCAGCGGCTTAATTCCAGTGCTTGGCTGGGTGCAGGGGTACGGCATCTTTGAGATATATCCGCGCATGAAACCTATGGCTTGGGGCTCAGGCGAGGCGGTCATGTATGCCGGCTTCTGCCTGTTCGTAGGAATCCCCCTCTGGCTGGAAGGAAAGGAGAAATGGTTATGGCGATCATCGCGGCGGAAGGATTTTCCTTCCGGTATCCCGATGCAGAGAGAGACACGCTCCATGAGCTCTCATTTAAGATAGAGGAGGGCGAGTTCGTTGTGCTTCTCGGCCCTTCGGGCTGCGGTAAAACAACACTTCTGCGTCATCTGAAACGGGAGCTTGCTCCGGTGGGATTACACAGCGGGTCCATCAGCTACCGAGGGAAGCCGCTGGCGGAATTGCCTGCGGAGACAGCAGCCGGGGATATCGGGATTGTATTCCAGAATCCGGATGCGCAGATTGTGATGGATACCGTGTGGCATGAGCTGGCTTTTGCGATGGAAAATATGGGCTACCCGCCATCGGTCATGCGCAGCAGGCTGGCGGAAATCGCCGGGCTGTTCGGGCTGGAGCCGCTGCTGTACAAATCAGTGCATGAGCTCTCAGGTGGACAAAAGCAGCTGCTGAATCTGGCCTCCGTGCTGCTCCTTCAGCCCAAGCTGCTGCTGCTGGACGAACCGACCTCACAGCTTGATCCTGTCGCTGCCCGCGAGTTTATCCAGACCTTGCAGCGGCTGAATGAGGAGCTGTCGATGACGGTCATCATCAGCGAGCACAGGCTGGAGGAGGTGCTGCCGCTGGCCGACCGGGTGCTGATGCTGGAGGATGGCGTTCTCCAGGCCCAGGACACTCCCCGCGGATTCGTGCGGGGAGCCGGGAAGGGCCTGGACGTAAGTCATCAGGCCTACCTGCCGACAGCGTCGCGGTTATTCCTCGCCCTGTCACCGGAGGCCTCATCCGTTCCGCTGGAATCCATTCCGCTGACGGTGCGTGAGGGCAAACGCTGGTTGCATTCACATGCAGCAGCAGCGCCTGCTGGAGCTACGGCTACCAGCGGCTCACCCCCCGCTGCGGGCGCCCATCCAGCCGTGGAAGCAGGCCGTGCCGCAGCATCACAAGCCTGTGCAGCTTCACGCTTCACAGGCGAAGCCAATGCCGCAGTACCCCTGCTCAGCTGCCGGGAAGTCACCTTCCGTTATGAGAAGGACGGCCCGGAGGTGCTGCGTAAGCTGACGTTGTCCCTGCACCGGGGAGAGCTGCTGGCTATCATGGGCGGGAATGGTGCGGGGAAATCGACCCTGCTGCATGTTCTGGGCGGGCTGGCGAAGCCGCAGCGCGGCAAGGTCGAGTGTGCCAAAGGGCTGAAGTCCGGACTTCTGGCCCAGAACCCGCTGCTCTATTTCAGCTATGACACGGTAGCGGAAGAACTGCGGCATATGGCCCGGTATGCAGGCATGTCTCCTGAGGAGGAGAAACGGGAGATAGAAGCCCTGCTGGATGTATTTCAGCTTCATCAAGTGCTGGACAGCCATCCGCATGATATCAGCGGCGGCCAGCAGCAGAAGCTGGCGCTGGCTATGGTAATGCTGCTGAAGCCAGGCGTTCTGCTGCTGGATGAGCCGACCAAGGGGCTGGACCCCGGGGCGAAGGAAAGACTGGCAGCTTTGCTATGGCAGCTGTTGGAGCAAGGCATAAGCATTATTATCGTGACGCATGATGTGGAGTTCGCTGCAAAATACGCGACCCGCTGCGCGATGCTGTTTGACGGAAGCATTACCGCAGAGGGAGCTCCGGCGGAGTTTTTCAGCAGCAACTATTTCTATACAACGGTGGTAAACCGCATGGTGCGGGATTTGCTGCCGCAAGCATTGACTCTTGAGGATGTGATCAGAACATGGCGAGATTCCGGCTTCCGCTGTTAATTGCTTTAGGTGTATTTCTGGCCGGTCTGGCATTTACGTCAGCGCTGAAGGACCGTCATTATATGCTGCTCAGCCTCGTGCTGCTTGCAGCGGCATTGCTGCCGCTGTTTATCCGGCTGGAGCGGCGTCCGCTGGAATCGCGGGAGCTGGTGCTGCTGGCCGTGCTGTCAGCAATCGCTGCAGTCAGCCGGGTTCCTTTTGCCGCGTTGCCGAGTGTGAAGCCAGTGTCTGCTATTGTCATTTTATCCGCTTATGTCTTTGGGGCTGAGGCTGGCTTTATCATCGGGGCGGTAGCCGCGCTTGTATCCAATATTTATTTCGGGCAAGGTCCATGGACGCCCTGGCAGATGTTTGCCTGGGGGATGGCGGGCCTGACGGCGGGCTGGCTGAGGAGTACCTGGTGGATGAAGAAACGAGGAGGCTTGCTTCTCTTCGGCTTCATCTGGGGGTTTCTGTTCGGCTGGATTATGAATATCTGGTACATTATCAGCCTGCCGGATGCGTTTAGCTGGGCGCTTGTGTTATCCGCATACGTCTCGAGCTTTTACTTCGATCTGGCCCATGCCCTGTCCAATGTATTTTTCCTGGCAATTCTGGCCGGTGGCTGGACCAGGGTGCTGGAGCGGTTCCGCAGGAAATACGGGCTGCTGCAGGAATGATTAGGCCGCTGATATCATGGATTCTGCTGTGTGAAACTACATTGGAATGTTATTTTAGACATTAAGCAGTCCGAGTGTTCTCAAATTAGAATATTTTTCTGTTTTTTTCGACATTTTTCGTGTTAAATCATCATTATTTCGACCTTTTTCGCCGATGAATAAGATAACAGCAAGATACAAAAAGGCGGGAATGGGACATGAGACATCTGAAAGTGAAATATAAAATGGCGCTATTCGTGGCAATTGTCGTTGCTATGCTGATTGGTCTGGGTACGATTGGTATCAGCTTCACCCAAAAAATGGCCAAGCGATCCCAAGAGACCTATAGCGGGAATTTGCAGCCAATTTACCTGGTTACTGAGCTGCGGGCCAACAACCGGGCGATTGAATCTTTTTTGCTGGAAGCTTTACTTACCAAGGAAACCGTCAAGAGCAAAGAGCTGACCGAGGGGATTCAACAAAACATTTCCAAGAATAATGAGCTGTTGGAGCAATTGAAATTAATTGCCTTCCAGGATGCTGAAATCGGCAATAAAATCAATGAGTACCTGTCGTTGCTGCCGGATTACCGGACACAGCGCGATAATATCATTCAGCTTGCCAACCAGAATCTTAATACTGAAGGCTATCAAATCTTCTCGGGTGTGTCCTTTAGCGAGTCCAGGAAACTGATGGTCGGTCTGCTTGATGATACATCCCGGTTGCTGGTTGAGGATGCGACTAAGCATAATGAGCTTGCTTTAGCCGACGCCAAGACCTCATCAACCATGAGCACGATTCTGATTACTGCCGCCTTGATTCTCTGTATTCTGATCAGTATTATAATCACCCGGCTGATTACGAAGCCGCTCAAAGAATTGCAGGGATTGATGAAGCGGGCAGAAGAGGGCGATTTGACCGTAGCTGCATCCTATACAGCCAAGGATGAAATCGGCCAGATCAACCGTTCCTTCAATTCGATGCTGAATAGTCTGAAGGTGATGATGCAAGGGGTCTCGGAAAGTGCGGAGATGCTGTCGGCCTCGTCGGAGGAAATGAGTGCCAGTGCAGAACAGACCGCACGCGCTTCGCAGATGATCGCCGAAACCTCGAATGAAATAGCCGTGGGTTTTGATGTCCAGGTTGAGAACATCAGCCGCACGACAGCATCCGTGCAGAACATGACGGAGGATATTGCTGCCGTCGAGCGCAGCGGCAATGAGATGGCTGAACTGATGGCCGGGGCTGCTGTCTCGACAGACCGCGGCGCAGAAGCTGTTGAGCGAATCCTTGCGCAAATGAAAGAAATTGACTCTAGTGTTGCATCGAGTCAGAGAATAGTCAGCAATCTGGGCAATCTGTCCGGGGAGATCAGTACAATTATCACAACCATTAATGCAGTCGCCACCCAGACGAATCTGCTTTCGCTGAATGCGTCAATCGAAGCGGCCAGAGCCGGGGAACATGGCCGGGGCTTCGCTGTTGTTGCCGGAGAGATCCGCAAGCTGGCGGAGGCTACAGGAAGCAGCTCGCTGCAGATTACCGGAATTATAACTGACATTCAGCAGCAAACCGCCAGTGCGGTAGATTCAATGGCACTGGGAACACAACTGGTATCACAAGGTCTTGCGCAGAGTGAAGTGGTCTCGCAGGCGTTTGAGGAAATACAGCATTCAATTAATGATGCCGTCCGGCAGACGGAGGGTATCAGAGAGGCTGTCGGGCATGTCTCACAGGAATCGCAGGCCGTATCACAGGCCATGGAGCACGCCAATGAGATTTCCCGCAAAGGCGCGGGGGAAGTGCAGGATACAAGCGCTGCCAGTGAGGAACAATTGTCTGCGATGGGGGAAATGTCGCTTTCTGCCCAGTATCTTGCCACACTTGCCGAAGACCTGCAGAAGGAACTGGCCAAGTTCAAACTCTAAATACAGAGCTGCAGCAGCAGATATAGGCTACATAAGGAGAGGCCACCGGAACTTTCATTCCGGTGGTCTCTTCTTTTTATATATGGCGGTATGTTCATTTCTTCGCCGGAGCCACTCACCAGCGCTAACTGAAAGACATCTGAGATTGCGATTAATGTTTTGAACATCCTGCAAAACAAAAAAAAGGTCCGCCCCGGATCGGATGACCGGAGTGGACCTGAAATATGTTGTCCAGCTTATCTAGTTCTTAAGCGTACCAGCCCCATACGAAGATGAACAGGGTTCCGAAGATGGTAACCAATCCAACGAACAAAGCGTAAGCGATATTGATATAAAGCTCTTTCTTGGTATCCGCGGATTCCCCGATGTGCATGAATACGAAGAGCTGCAGAGAAGCCTGGATAAGGGCTGTAATCAGCAGAACCGCCATATTTGCCCCATCGGACAGATCACCATAGATGACAACCAGCGCAGCGGCAGAAAGGACCAGAGAGGCCAGATAACCCATCACATGGCGAATTGGGAACAGTTGCTTCATCATGTCACATCAGTCCTTTCAGGTAGACGAAGCTGAAGATAAAGATCCAGACAACGTCCAGGAAATGCCAGAACAGCGAGAAGATAAAGGCTTTATTGGCGGTAGCCGGATTAATGCCCTGACGCCAGATCTGGATCATAATCGCTGCGCCCCACAGAAAGCCGAAGCTGACGTGCGCACCGTGCGTGCCGAGCAATACGAAGAGACTGGATAGGAATCCACTGGTTTGCAGTGTAGCCCCTTCATGAACATAGGTGAAGAATTCATCAATTTCAATGCCGATAAAGCCGAGGCCCATCAGCAGGGTGATTGCCATAAAGACCATCATGGCCTTCTTGTAGCCGTGACGCATAGCATGGATCGCAAGCCCGATCGTGAACGAACTCGACAGGAGCAGGAAGGTTTCAATCAGCACCGGGCCGATTTCAAACAGCTCGCTTCCGCTTGGTCCGCTGGCGAAACGGTTGACCATTACTAAATAAACGGTGAATAAAGTGGCGAAGAGCGGAATTTCAGCTCCGAGAAATACCCAGAAACCGAAAATCTTGTTGCTGTTCTCCTCTGTTGAATATTCCAGCGGCTTGGACGCATCTATTTTCATACAGTCTCACCCCGCAGTTTCTTTTCAGTAGCAATAACTTCTTCAGCTGAAACGTAGAAGCCGTGATCCCGGTCAAAAGACATGGCAGCCAGCATGATGATGATGCCTATTCCGGCCACGATGGCAGGAATCCACATGCTGAATACTAGGAAGAAGCCCAGGAAGAAGAAGATGACACCCAGGATAAATGGCTTCCCGGTATTGTTTGGTAAATGGATTTTAGTAATTTTATCTTCGAAGAGCGGAATATTATCCTGCTTCGCGGACCAGAAGGCATCACGCGTCTGAACTTTTGGCACAATTGCAAAGTTATAAGCAGGAATCGGACTTGGTGTAGCCCATTCCAGTGTACGGCCATCCCATGGATCGCTTGTTGTGTCTCTTGGCATGTAGCGTGTGCTCCAGTAGATGTTGTAGACCAGAATAACAAATCCGATCGCCAGGCCGACAGCACCGGCGAAGGAGAGCATATTCAGCGGACCAAAGCCGGTCTCTTCTGAGTAGGTGTACATCCGACGGGTCATACCCATTAGTCCCAGGAAGAACAGTGGGAAGAAGGTGACATTGAAGGATATAATAATCCACCAGAAGGCATGCTTGCCCAGACGTTCATTCAGGCGGAAGCCGAATACTTTAGGGAACCAGTAATGGAACCCGGCGATAACGGCGAACACGGCGCCCGGAATCAGCACGTAGTGGAAATGCGCAACCAGGAACATCGTATTATGATACTGGTAATCGGCACTGGCCATCGCCAGCATAACGCCGGTAACCCCGCCGATAGTGAAGATCGGGATAAAAGCCAATGTGTACAGCATCGGGGTCGTAAAGGTTATTCGCCCTTTTCGGAGGGTGAACAGCCAGTTGAATATTTTAACCCCGGTAGGCACAGCTATCGCCATAGTAGTTATGGAGAAGAAGCTGTTGACCATAACCCCTTGGCCCATGGTATAGAAATGGTGAGCCCATACCAGGAAGGACAGCAGGGAGATGAGCAGCATACTGACAACCATGGAAGTGTAGCCGTACAGATTCTTTTTGGAGAAGGTGGCAATAATTTCGCTGTAAATACCGAATGCCGGCAAAATAACGATATATACCTCCGGATGTCCCCACACCCAGAACAGGTTGGCCCAGAGCATATCCATCCCGCCGTTGGCCATCGTGAAGAATTGAGAACCAAACAGCCGGTCGAACATCATCAGGGCAAGTGCCACAGTCAGCACAGGGAAGGCAAATACGATAATAATGTTTGTAATCAGTACGGACCAGGTGAACATTGGCATCTTCATCAGTGTCATGCCTGGTGCACGCATTTTAAGAATCGTCACGATGAAGTTAACGCCTGTGATCAGTGTCCCGATACCGGAAATCTGCAGCGCCAGAGAGTAATAGTTATTACCGACCGTAGGGCTGAATTCCAGACTCGCCAGCGGGAAGTAAGCCGACCATCCGGCATCCGGCGAGCCGCCGATTACGAACGAAATGTTAAGCAGCATAGCTCCCATGAAGAAGAGCCAGAAGCTGACCGCGTTCAGCCGCGGGAAGGCCACATCTCGCGCGCCGATCTGCAGTGGGATAATTACGTTCATTAAACCGATGATAAACGGCATGGCCATGAACAGAATCATGATCAGACCATGGGTGGTAAAGACCTCGTTATAGTGCTGGGCATCGAGGAATTTCATTTCCGGCGCTGCCGTTTGCAGACGCATCATCATGGCGTCAACGCCACCGCGGAACAGCATAAGCAGTGCGGCCAGGATATACATAACCCCGATCTTCTTATGGTCTACAGTTGTAAGCCATTCGCGCCAGAGGTATCCCCATTTCTTGAAATAGGTAAGCCCAACGAGAATCCCGATGGTCGCAAGAGCGATACTGATCATTGCTCCGTATATCAGGGGTTCGCCGTGAACCTTAAATTTGTCTAAATCCATTAGGGTAGCTCCTTTCAGGTTGTTACATTAAACTGTGAACGAGTTAGTGGCCCTCGTGTGTGTGTTCTTCTACAGGTGAGCTTGGAAGCGGCTCATTCACCTCTGGGTTGGGCTCGCTGTCAAATTCGGTCTGGCTGGACGGTTCAGGGGAAGGGTGGATGTCCTTGTTATCCTGATGATCCATATTTCCGTTATCCATATCCATTTCCGTACCATCCCCGCTCATATGCTCGCTATGGTCTCCCGGCGGCGGGCTGAACTCCAAGTGGGTGGAGGAATAGGTTTTGCGTCCAAGATGTTCGGCAGCCAGCAGGCCTTTGAATTCATCCTCTAAAAGCTTAGGCGCGGTATCCTTAACCTCTTTGACCCATTCGGCATATTCTTTGTCGCTCATCACAAGCGCCTCGAATTCCATGTGGGCGAAGCCTTTACCGCTGAAGTTCGAGTTCTTGCCGATAAATGAACCTGCAGTGTCAGCGGAGAGATTAAGTTCTGTAAGCATGTCGCTCATCGCATACTTCTGTCCGGCAAGCTGTGGAATCCAGAAGCTGGTGATGGTACCGAAAGAGTACAGTCTGAACTCTACTGCACGGTGAATCGGGAAATTGACGTAGTTTACGGTTTCAATTCCCTCCTCAGGATAGCTGAAATGCCATTTCCAGTTGGAAGAAGAGGCGTAAATAACCAATGGTTTCTGGTCCTTGTATTCCTCTGCAACATTTTCAACCGCATGGGTTGATTTTACAGTCACCACTGACAAAAAGGTTACGATGATAATCGGGATAATAATCCAGATGGCTTCGAGAACCTTGTTGCCCTCCTCATGTTCTGGAATGTAACCTTCGTTGCTTTTTTTCGCCCGGTATTTCACCAGTACGAATATATATAAGATGTAGACAACTGCCAGGACCCCGATCATCACCAGAATGGACAGGATGATGGTGTCAGATAAAGTGCGTGCGGCCGGACCCTTCGGATTCAGAACGGTGAGCGAACTGCATCCCGGCAGAAGAAGGATTAGGCTGAGGAACAAAGCGTATAACGGACCCTTTTTTTTCATATAGAACTCCTTCCTTCAAAACTTCTTTTCATTGCCGTTCATTAGCCAATAAAGATTAACCTGTATCTATAGTAAGAACTACTTACCCATAATGCAAAATACATATTTTAACAATAAAGCCACATAAGACCTTAATAATGGCGAACAAGTTAAATATGTGTGATCGAATTGTTACAAATGTCGTAAGGTATGACAAAGATCACTGTAGTGGTGCGGTTTAAGGTAATTTTAAGGTTGTTCAAATTTTGTTCACTTTTTCACAAATGTTACTAATTTCGTCACAATTAATTTGTGTAATAAACTCTGATTTTAACCGCTTTTTGCGGCCGCGACAGGTTTCGACGATTGTTGCGATTTTTTGATAAATATTAAGAATATGTCTTTTGTCACTGTGAAAAAGTAACAAGATATTCTTTGGGCGGTTACAATCTCTCAAATTCAAATCTATCTATGTGTGATAAAGTATAGATAAATATACATAGATAGGAGATTACTGCTTGTGCGAATGAAAAAAACAATGCTGTTATTCATGTCTTTATTCTTATGTTTTGGTATTCTACAGAATACGGCAATCGCAGCCGGAACGAATCCCTCATTACGTCTTGGTGTGAACGACACACTGACGGAAATAGAAGCTGTTTCTGTAAAAGGTAACTATTATGTTCCAGTACGCGCTTTGGCGCAGAAGCTGAAGTGGAACATTTCCATGCTTCAGGACGGGGTTCAGATCGCCGGAGGCGGCAAATCCCTTTTACTGCTCAAAGATGACGGAGGTGCCAAACTCCAGAATGATACTATTGTTCAAATAAGTAGCTTTGTGCAGAATGGATCGCTGATGGTTCCGTTGCGGATAAGTACTTATCTTGGGTATATGATAACCTTTGAGCCGGATAAATATTTACTAAGAGTGCGGGATACATCGGCAGCTTTGGATGATGTCGCGTTCGTAAGCCAATTCAAGAGCGAATTAAAGCCGATTGTCAGCGCAAAGCCGGCTCCGGAGACAACCCCGGGCAAGCAAGGAAGGATAGTGTATCTTACCTTTGACGACGGACCATCGGCAACGACTTCGCAACTGCTGGATATTCTGGGTAAAAATGAGGTAAAGGCGACCTTTTTTATGCTTGGACCCAATATGAACCGGTATCCATCGGCAGTAAAACGAATTGAAGAGGAAAGCCACGGACTCGCACTCCACGGTATGACTCACCGCAAAGAGAAGTTTTATGCTTCTCCGGGTGCAGCACTTGCCGAAATGTCAGCTGATAATGCGGTGCTGAAGAAGATCACCGGCTCCAGCACAACGCTGATCCGTCCGCCATACGGAAGCAAACCTTATTTCACCAAATCCTACAGGGACAGAGTGCTTAGCCAAGGGTTCCATCTATGGGATTGGAATGTGGACTCAAACGACTGGAGATACAAGGAGAACAGCGCCAGGATCTATAATACGGTTATGGAACAGGTCCATAAACTGCAAAAGTCCAACAGCAATCCTGTTATCCTGATGCATGATCAGAAAGCTACACTGAAAGTGCTGCCGGACGTACTCGAAACACTGAAGAAGGAAGGCTATACCTTTGAGATTATTACGAAGGATATGGAGCCGCTGAATTTCTGGAAGGATAAGCGCTGATCGTCCGCGTTTACGGCAAGAGGTAGAAAGAGTGTAATAAGCGGCTTAAGCAGATTGTTTTCTGCTTAAGCCGCTTTTTTTGTGCTGCGAGTTGGTTGTCCGTACCGACAGCATAGCCCCGTCATTTGTACAAATACCCTACGAGCATATTGACAAGCTCCGATTTCAGCCTTTCGATCGAAATACGGTGCGGCGAAAATGCAATCACGTCCACAATGGCGTTGATCGATTCAAACACGAGGATTGCAGCAGCTTCCAGATCGTTAATTTTAAGCTCATCCTTGCCAATTTGAAGATATTGAAGTGTTCTGACGCGGCCGACCTCATACTGGGCATCCATCAGTTGCGTAATATCGTCATCGCTAAGATACATAATGGAGAGCTCCTTATTGAATCCGATGTAAACCTCGTGAGAGAGCAGTAGGCTGTCTACCAAATGGGTGAGCAGCGCGTGTTTATCTGGATTATGGAAGTTGATCTCTGACATATAGGCATCAATCCGAGCCTGCAAGGTTTCGTTATAGTCCTTGAGCACATCAATAAATACGGCCCTTTTATCTATGAAATAGGAATAGAAGCTGCCGGTGGATACGCCCGCTGCCGCAGCAATCTGCTTCGTATTGGTCTGATGGTAGCCCTTCTCCGAGAAAAGCCTCATGGCGGCTTGAATGATGGCTTCCTTGGTCTTGATGCTGCGGTCCTGCCGCGGTGTTCTTGTCTTGTCTTCCATTTCACTCATGGTTAAAGCCCCCCCTTATACAGATTGTAGAGGAGCAGAATTTCACTGTCAATAAAAGTTGAACCAAAGTTCAAATTTGTTATTGACAAACATGAACTATAGTTCATATAATTCAAACATGAACTGAAGTTCACATATAAGGAGAGATGAAATTGAGCATCAGAATGCGTAGGGCTTTTTCATTTACGGCAATTGTTCTGGGTTTCTTCATGGCGCTGCTGGATACGACGATTATTAATATTGCCTTGCCTGAAATGACGAGACAATTTGGCGGCAGCGTATCGCAAATTTCTTGGGTGATGAATGGTTATAATCTGGCGTTTGCCGTATTCATTCTCACGGCTTCAAGACTGGCCGACCAATTCGGACGGAAGAAAATATTTATCATCGGTGTGGTGCTGTTTACTGCGACCTCGCTGCTCGCGGGCTTTGCAACATCACTTGGGATGCTCATTGGATTAAGAGTCCTTCAGGGACTTGCGGGGGCCATCATTGTTCCAGTTACTATTCCGCTGACAACCACAACCTTTCCAAAGGAGATGCACGGCTTGATCATCGGCATATGGGGGGCCGTTTCAGGCGTTGCGGCTGCGAGCGGGCCGGCACTTGGCGGGATTATTACGCAAAATCTGAACTGGCAATGGATCTTTTTTGTCAATGTGCCGCTGGGGGTGCTGAGCGTGGTGCTTACTTGTCTGTTTATACAGGAATCCAGAGATGACACTGCAGGCCGATCCATTGATTATGGCGGAACATTGGGAATAACCGGGGCGATGTTTTTTATTACCTATGCGCTGATTAAAGTTCAGGATTATGGCTGGAACTCCCGGATGACGCTGCTACTGCTGGCTGCAGGGGTTCTGTTTCTCGTCTTCTTTTTCCTCACACAGTGGAAAGGGAAGGAGCCGATGCTCCCGTTGTCGCTGCTGAAAATTCCCCCGTTTAACGGTGCAACGTTAACTATGCTGTTTGTTGGTGCGGGGCTGATGAATATCTCTCTGCTGACCTCTTTCTTCCTGACCCGGATGATGGGGATGACCGAACTGCGGGCCGGGCTTGTACTTTCCATGATCGCGGTGGGCTCGATCGTCAGCTCAGCCCTTTCCGGGCCGTTGTCCAATAAATACGGCAGCCAGCTGTTTGGGGCCGTTGGAATGATTATGATGGCCGGAGCGATGTATTCATTAAGCGGCCTGCATGCAGACTCAACGCTTCCGGAAGTATTGATCCGTCTGGTTGTGGCCGGTATCGGCACCGGCTTCACCATGGCACCAGTGATGTCTTCAGCCGTGCGCAACGTGCCAGAGGAGAAGGTGGGAATCTCATCGGGGATTACGAATATGGCAAAGTCACTGGGGGGTGTGATCGGGGTTGCTATTATCGTTACTGTGCTGCAGCAAAATACCAGCGACGGGCTGCATGCGGCTTCCGTCCGCGCGGTGAAAGCAGTGGAGAAGGATGCTGTGCTCCAGCCCTTTCTCAAAACAGTGATTGCGGATGCGGCGGGTTCATTGGCCGATGTGGAAAGCTCGCCGGCTGAAACCTCCGGGAAGGTATTGAAGGAGGTGGAGCTTGCTGCTGCCCGGCTTGCCCCTTCGGATCAGCAGGCATTTGCCGCCGACCGGAGCCGGCAAACCCGGGAGATGGAGCTCGTCCTAACGCGTGCAGGAGAAGACATGAAACATGCAGCTGAACAGGCATACAGCAGAACTTACGTTTTAGCCAGCCTTATTATGCTTCCGGGTGCTGTATTCGCACTGTTCAGCGACAAACGCCGGAAACGGAAGGGGGCCGGGGTTCCTGGGGAACTTGCATTGCCGCAGCAATAGAGTTCTCCGTATATATCGTGCATATATAGAAGAAAGACCCTTGGGGTTTTATAAGATTAGGTCAGCCGGTAATTTCTGGTTGGCCTAATTTTTTGTTTTGAGGTTGACATGTATATCTAACTGTACTAATAATAGTAGTACAGTTAATACACCTAGACACAGTTTGTGATACAACATCAGAAAGGAGAACTGTCATGTTCGAATTGGATGTCCGCAGCCGCAAGCCGATTTACGAGCAGCTGACCGGCAAGATCAAAGAAATGATTATGCATGGTATTTTGCGGGCAGATGAACAGCTTCCCTCGGTGAGGATCTTATCCTCGCAGCTCACCGTAAATCCGAATACGATTCAGAAAGCCTACCGGGAGCTGGAGCGGGAAGGCTACATCTATTCTTTGCAGGGCAAGGGGAGTTTCGTGGCTCCGCTTCAACAGGGACTGAACGAGAGCAAAAGGGCGGAAGTGCGGAATGAGCTGCTGCGCCTGATGGCGTCAGCCGTCTACCTTGGATTTACCGAAAGCGAGATAGGTGCGCTGTACCGCCAGGTGCTGGATCAGAGAGAGGGGGAGAAACATGATTGAAATTCGCGGCGTCAGCAAAATTTTTCAGGGAGAAAAAGCGGTTGACGGCATTTCGCTGACTGTACATAAAGGAGCCATTTACGGACTGCTCGGATCGAACGGTGCGGGTAAAACAACACTGCTGAAGACGCTCGCCGGTATTTACCGGCCGGAAGAGGGTACGGTTAAGTTTGAAGGGAAGCCGGTCTTTGAAAACCCCGGGGTGAAGCAAAGGATCATTTTCATGCCGGACAGCCCTTATTTCTTCCCGCAGGCATCGATCAAGAGCATGGCTGCCTTTTACCGCTCTATTTATCCGGGGTGGAATGAGGCGCACTTTCAGGAGCTTGGGAAAATGTTCCGGCTCGATACAGGCCGCAAGCTCAGCCGGTTCTCCAAGGGAATGCAGCGCCAGGCTTCCTTCTGGCTCGCCCTAAGCTGCTCGCCGGATGTGCTTATCATGGATGAGCCGATTGACGGGCTTGACCCGGTCATGCGGCGGCAGATCAAGAATCTGCTGTTCCAGGAGGTGGCCGAACGGGGGATGACCGTCATCATTTCCTCACATAACCTGCGGGAAATTGAGGATTTATGCGATCATGTCGGCATTATGCACGGCGGCAAAATGCTGGTGGAGAAGGATCTGGACGATCTCAAAGCGGACACGCATAAAGTGCAGGTGGCGTTCCGGGATGAACGGCATGCATCGGTACTGACAGCCAAGCTGCAGATTCTTCATCAGGAACAGCGTGGCAGCGTTAATCTCTATATTGTAAAAGGGGACCGCGAGCGGATCGGGCAGGCTTTTCGGGTGTACGATCCGTATGTACTCGACCTATTGCCGCTGACACTTGAGGAAATCTTTATATATGAAATGGGGGATGCCGGTTATGACGCGCAGCCGATTCTTCTTTAACAGCAGTGTGATCCGCCAAAACTTGCGCCAGCATGGCTGGATTGGGATTATCTACATGCTAGGTCTCATGTTCTTTCTTCCAGTCCAGATGTTCTTGAACGGCAATCCGAATGCGGAGCCTGAGAAAGTCGAGGGTTTGTTCCGTATCGGTGGTGATATGCAAGTGGTCTTTATCGCTACGCTTCCAGTGGTAGCAGGCCTATTCCTCTTCCGCTTTCTGCAGGCCAAGCCTTCATCGGATCTGTGGCACAGCCTGCCGCTGCGCCGGGAGCATTTACTTGCTGCCCATACATGTAGCGGCCTGATTCTTCTGCTTCTTCCGGTCTGGCTGACTGCCGCAGTTGCCGCAATCGTGGCACCGCTGGACGGCAATATGTACATTTACCAAGGAGCAGACGTCTGGGAGTGGTGCCTGACGGTTACCATCCTCACCTTGTTCCTGTTCGTTTTCACTGCCTTCGTCGGAATATGTACAGGCCAAACTGTTCTCCAGGGGGTTGTTGTTTATATCCTGCTTGTTCTTCCGTCCGCGCTGTTAATGCTGACCAGCATGCATCTTAATAGGTATTTGTACGGGTATTCAGGCGGTTATAATGAGGAGTATAGAATGGTCAATTGGTCGCCGGTTCTGCAGATTGTGAAACTCGAAAATGAATACGATCAATTCAGTACAGGAGAGAAATGGATATATTTCGTGATCACTCTCTTAGTAATTATGCTGTCTTTTGTGCTTTACCGCAAACGGCATAGCGAAAAGGCTGGGCAGGCAATTGCTTTTACCTATTTCAATCCATTGTTCAAAGCCGGGGTAATGTTCTGTGCCATGCTGGTTTCCGTGTCTTATTTCGGCAATGTGAAGCCGCAGCAGACAGGCTGGCTTATTGGCGGCTGTATTGCCGGAGCACTCATTGGCTATATTGTAGCTGAAATGATTATTCGCAAGACGTGGCAGATCATGACCCGCAGGGTATTCGCCGAGTTCGCTGCCTATGCCATACTGCTGGGACTCCTGCTCTATGTTCCGGTCACTGGAATTACCGGCTATGAGAGCAGGGTGCCGGCAGCGGACAAGGTCACAGCAGTGTATACCGGAAGCAATTTCTGGACGTTAACCGAACCAGAGCAAGGCCCGATGGGAGTTCAGAACCGTCCCTATGAAGAGAAGGAAGTCTTCAATGAAGACAAAAGCTATATTGAGGCTGTGCGCAAGCTGCATCAGGCACTTGTCACTGTGCGTCCTGGAGAGGAGGAACGCTCTATGGGCAGTTCTATCGGCAGCAGGCAGTTCAGCATTGCTTACCAGTTGAAGAATGGGCGGCAGATGCTGCGGTCTTACTGGATACCATCAGCCGGCTTCGAACCGGAGCTGAAGGCGATCATGGAGAACAAGGAGTTCAAGCGCAATGAATATATGCTCTCCCGGCTGAACGATAATGTGGATAGTCTGAGAATCAGCAACAAAAACAAAAATAAAGCGATTTCGATCTCCGATCCCCAAGAGGTTAAAGAATTCAAGGAAATTCTGAAACGGGAGATATTGAACATGTCCTATGAAGATCAGATGGACAATAGGATTTCAAAGGCTTCTATTCAAGCAATAGGCAAGCCGGATGAAGTGGGGTACCAGCTCTATTATCGCTATGAGTGGAAAACCTCCTATCACGAGCTTGAAGGCTGGCTGGCCGAAAAGGGATACGCGGATAAAATTCGTACCCAGGCACGGGATGTGGAATCCGCCGAAATTATAAAGGATGTGTATACTGACAAGCTTGACGCGGCAAGCAGGAATGATGTGTATACTGACAAGCTTGGCGCGGCAAGCAGGAATACTGTCCAGCGGCATTTTGATCTGGCGCGCAGCGAAGGTCTTGCGGCGGTCACCAAGGATAAGAAGATTATCGGCGATATTCTGGGAAAAGAGCGCTATTATAGCGGAAGAACCGGTGAATATGTAGTGAAGATGAAGTATAAGTACGGAGAAGTAACTTATATATCGCTGAGGAAACAAGACCTTACGCCCGCTATAAAATCACTGCTTCCTTAAGATTCTGGTTTTAGCTTCAGCGGGTTGACAGAAACTGGATGAGTGGATTATGCTTTTGGAAAATACAAGAACGGCAGGAGGTCTGGACAGATGATTGAACAAGGGAATAATCTACACTCGCATTATGCTATTATCTATCTTCCATTCATCTGTCCGCCTTGGGTTACTGTTCAGCTTTAGCAGCGTTTAGTTATTTCCGGTCAGCAGCCTGTAAGGCGGTTGCCGGGGATACTCTAACTGTGGTTCTGCTATATGATGGTGCCAGGCCATGGACGAATGGAGTCCATGGCTTTTTTGTATTTCGGCAAAGTCCGAAAGGAGAATGAAGCATGTCTGAAATTCATCAATCGATCCTCCGCCAGCTGCGTGGCATTGAGGCGGAGGAGAATGTACGCATTCTGTATGCCTGTGAGTCGGGCAGCCGCGCTTGGGGGTTTCCGTCCAAGGACAGTGATTATGATGTCCGCTTTCTGTATTTGCGCCGCCCCGAGGCGTATCTCTCGATTTTTGAGCAGCGGGATGTGATTGAACGGCCGATCAGCGAGTTGCTCGATATTAACGGCTGGGATCTGAAGAAAGGATTGACTCTCTTCCGCAAATCCAATCCGCCGCTGCTGGAATGGCTGCAATCCCCCATCCGGTATGAGCAAAATTACACGGTGGCGGACAATATCCGCAAGCTATCACCGCTCAGCTTCTCGCCCAAATCCTGTATCTATCATTATCTGAACATGGCCCGGGGGAATTACCGTACCTATCTGCAAGGCAGCGAGGTCAAGATTAAGAAATATTTCTACGTTCTCCGTCCGCTGCTCGCGTGTGCCTGGATCGAGAAATACCAGGAGGTACCGCCACTGGATTTCAATGTGCTGGCCCTGGATCTGATTCCTGAAGGAACCGAGCTTAGAGAGGCTGTACTGGAGCTTCTACACCGTAAAATGTCCGGCGAGGAGCTTGACCTGGAGCCGCGTCTGGAAGTCATTAACGTTTATCTGGAGCGGCAGATCGCGCATTTCGAGCTTGCGGCTTCGCAATTTCGAAGCATGGGCGGTGTAGCGGATGCTGCTCTGGATGAACTGTTCCGGGCCGCGCTGCTGGAAGTATGGGGAGAAGACAGCCGCTGGACTTCAGGCGGGGGAAATCAAAGCGAATCCTAAGGAGAGATCAACCTTATGCATTTAATCATCAAGGCGACAGGGACAGGAGCAGGAATGCTCTCTCATCTGCTAGCCAAAAACCCGAATAATCTGTATGACCGGATTGAAAAAGAGGCCAGAGTGCGTATTGTGTTCACAGTCTCTTCCGAAGAAGAGACGGAGGCGGTCATTTATGTAACACCCGACCCAATTGAGCTGGTGAAGGGTTCTTCCTCCGCACACAACGACATCACGCAATATATCAATGACCGTGAATTTGTAACCAGCAGTCTGTTCTGCACCTATATCCGTCCCGCACTGGGTACTGCATTAAACGGCAAACCGAAAGAAGCGTATCTGCCCTGGGTAGGCCAACGCCTTGCACTCCAGCTTTCCTTTGGACCTGTAGCCTCCAATTTGCCTGACCATACACTTGAAGAGTTGTTCACTGCGCTTGGTTATGAAGTGGTGCTGGAGCGGGGAGAGGCGGAGTATTCCTTTGACCTCAAGAACCACAGTTCTGTCCGTTATATTAAACTAAAAGGATTTCAGACACTCCAGACTGCCTTGCAGCAGCTTTTTGTGCTCATTCCCGCATTGGATGATTACAAGCATTACTATATCAGTGAGGATGAGGTTGATAAAATCAGGCGTTACGGCGAAGGCTGGCTTCAGGATCATCCTCAGCGAGCGCTGATTCTGAAACGGACGCTTCGTTTCGCAGGGGTAATTAAACAGTTCGAGGCGTTTGAGGGCCGCACTCAGAATTCCGGTGGAGCTTCTGTTGATGAAAATGCAAAGGAAGCTGCTGGTAAAGGTTCAATGGATGCGCCAAATGCTTTACCTGATCAATCCTTCGAATCCGAGGCTCCAGAAGAGCCTAAAGTCCGGTTGAATGATTTGCGTTACGCAGCTATTGCCGCTACCGTTGAAGCTTTGCAAGCTAAAGCCAGTATTGTTGACTTTGGCTCGGGGGAAGGCAAGCTATCTGCCATACTCGCCAACGTGCCTGGTGTCCGTGATATTAAAGCAGTTGAGCCCTCAGCCGCAGCTCAGTTGAGAGCCATGGACCGGTTTGCCAAGCTGGAAGGCAGGCAAGAAACTATCGTGCCTAAACCGGTAACCGGATCCCTGTTCTATTTCGACGAGTCACTGCGGAATAAGGATGTAATGATTCTTTGTGAGGTAATTGAGCATATCGATGAGCACCGGCTTGCGCGGGTGATGGAGACTGTTTTCGCCGAATATGGTCCAAAGACACTGATTATAACTACCCCGAATAAGGAATACAACGAGGTCTACGAGATGGAGCGGGAGGAGATGCGTCATGGCGACCACCGTTTTGAATGGGGGAGAGAAGCATTTTCCGCCTGGTGTTCCCGCTGGACGACAGCCTTTGGTTACTCTGCGGAGCTGAAGGGGATAGGCGAATGCATGGAAGGTTTCGGTTGCCCGACGCAGATGGCCATATTTACGAAGGAGGTAACATCACAATGATAGAGAGACAGGAAGGGCAGCGGGTCATTCCGTTTCCTCATGGAGGCATCGTCGTACTGGTGGGGCCTTCCGGCAGTGGCAAAACGACTCTGCTCCGCAGATTGGTACAAGAAGGTATATTGTTGCAGACAGAGATCGTCTCTTCCGACGATTATCGCTCATTAGTGGGTGATATCGATTTTATAGATTGGAAGGGCCATCCCCGTGAAGAAGCGGATATTCTGTATGGCGATTACCAACTGCTGTCGAAACTGGCCTTTGAAGCGATGAACACAATGATATCTATGCGCTGCCGGATGGGGAAGCTGACGGTGGTAGATGCCACACATTTGCTGCCCGAATACCGTAAAAAATATATAGAGATGGCAGCAGATTATGATCTGCCCTGTACGGCCTGGGTGCTCGATCTGCCGGAACAGATCCTGCTTGAACGGGATAAGGGACGTGAAATGCCTCGCGGCAGGCAGCGGGTCAAGGCGCAATTTAGCCAATTCAAGCGTTCGCTAAGAGGGCTGCGCGATGAAGGCTTTGATTTCAAATATGTGTTGAAAGAAACGGAAAGTGTGCAGTTTGTCCGCAAGCAGAATGAATTGCTGATTGAAATTGGTGCAGGGATTGATGTGATCGGCGACATTCACGGCTGTTACGATGAGTTGTTGGAACTGCTTGATCAACTGGGCTATGTCGCTGATGAGTGCGGATTGTACCGCCATCCTGAAGGCAGAGAACTAATCTCTGTAGGCGATGTAATGAGCCGTGGTCCCAAATCACTGGATGCACTGAGATTCTGGAAGCGGCACAGTGAAGCCGGAATCTCACGTATGGTCGACAGCAACCATGGCTGGAAGATTGCCCGGTATCTTGGGGGGCGCAAGGTTACCTTAAGCCATGGCGATGAGAAGTTTGCCGCTGAGCTGGAGCAGTATGCACTGGCAGAGGGTGAGGCTGCAGCTAGTAAACTTAGAGAAGAGCTGAAGCAGTTCCTGCTCTCCGCCCCCAGTCATCTGGTGTATGGACGGGGTGGTATACGGCAGGTGGTTGTTGCCCATGCAGGAATTCGCGATGAGTATATCGGTAGGGAGTCGAAAAGGATTAAGGATTTTTGCCGCTACGGTGATACAGACGGAATTGAGGGGAAGGGCGCTCCTGTGCGCAAGGAATGGTATGTGCAGCATGATTCCGGGGAGTTAATTGTCTGGGGACATGATCCGAGACCTTACCCTACTCTGGTTAAGAATACGGTCAACATTGACCAAGGCGCAGTCTTTGGCGGCTCGTTGACGGCTTACCGGTATCCTGAAAAGCAGTTTGTTGCTGTCAAGGCCCACAGAGATTACGCCCAGGACCCGGACAGCCCGCTGATCCGCTGGGAACGCGGCCGTTTCTCTCCGCCTAACCTGCGGAAGTTTGTGGAAGGGTACTCCGTTATGACAGCTGCCTATGGTGAACTTTCTGTACGCGGTGAATTCGTCAAAGCAGCCATTGATACCGTCTCCCATTTTACGATTCCGCTGGAGGATCTGGTTTATATTCCTCCGACCATGAGTCCGGCTCCGGCAGTATCCGCAGATGAATCTTACCTGGAGCATCCGCGTGAGGCCTTTGCCTATTATCGCAAACAGGGTGTGGAAACAATGGTTGCCGAGAAAAAACACATGGGCAGCCGGGCTATCCTGATGCTGTTTCGTGACAAGGAAGCGGCAGTATCCTATGTGGGACGTCGCACACTGGGTACGATTTATACCCGGACGGGCCGGGCATTCTTTGACAAGGAAACGGAGTCCGAAGTACTGGCTAAACTGAATGCCGATTTGCGGAAAGCGGACTATTTTGTCCGCCATGATACGGATTTACTGCTGCTGGATGCCGAAATTATCCCATGGAACCTGAAGGCTCGTGAATTGATCGCTTCCCAGTACGCGCATGTCGCAGAAGCCGCCGTAATGGACCGCGGACATCTTGCGGAGAAGCTGCGAGAAGCGGAGAGTAACGGGCGCGATGTATCCGGCTGGGTACAGGAAATGGACAAGAAGCTGCGGAATGCCCGCGTGTTCTGTGAAGCTTTTCAGGAATACTGCTGGGATGTCAGCGGGCTGGAAGGAATCAGGATTGCTCCTTTTCATACGTTGGCGCATAGCGGCCAGAGTTTTTTTGATCATAGCCATCTCTGGCATATGGAGAAAAACCGCGAACTTGCAGGTGTTTCTCAGCTCTTTATGGAGACTGAATACCGGACTGTCGCAAGTGAAGACGATGAAGCTGAGGTTATCGCCTGGTGGGAAGAGATGACAGAGAATGGTCATGAGGGGATCGTGATCAAGCCGGAACTTTTCATATCACGAAATGGTAGCTCGATGATTCAGCCTGCGATCAAAGTCCGGGGACGCAAATACCTGCACATCATATATGGCATCGATTATTTGCAGCCTGACAATCTGACACGGTTAAAACTGCGCAAGACCGGCAAGAAGGAGCGGCACGCCCTGATGGAATGTGCTCTTAGCGCCGAGTCAGTGGAACGTTTTATCCGCAAAGAGCCGCTGGAGCGGATTCATGAATGCGTGCTTGCTGCTTTGGCACTGGAATCTGAGCCGGTGGATCCGCGGTTGTAAGCTATAGGGATGGAATCCAAATACGAAATTAATTCTACGAAAGTGGTTTTAAGAGGTGCAACTTATGTTAAACCATACCGCTGAAGTTTCGCTCAGCAAATTTATGACCAAGCTGCTTCGGCACACGCCGCAGCAGTATGGACTATTTCTTGATCCTGAGGACGGTTCCTGTCTGCTGGAGGAACTGCTCGCAGTGATAAATGCAATCCCAAAGTGGTCTCATATTACAGAAGAAGATATCCGCCAAACGGTCACGAACAGTGAAAAGCAGCGGTTCGCCATTGAGGGGGACCGGATTAAAGCAAGATACGGACACAGCCACACCAAAGTTGCCTATGAACCGGGAACACCGCCGTCCGTGCTCTATCATGGCACTCACCAGAATGCGCTGCCGGCGATTGTAAAAGAGGGGCTGCAGCCGATGGGCAGGCAATACGTGCATTTATCGGAGGGGCTCCATTTCGCTACCCTGGCCGGAAGCCGCAGGGGCAAGCTTGTTTTGCTCGCCGTGGATACGGTTAAGGCTGTAGAGTCTGCTGTAACCTTCTATTATGCCGGAAATGAGGTATGGCTGGCTGAGCCGGTTCCGGCTGCCTGCATAACGCCATTAAGTGCCCCGGAAGAACAGTAGCACCAAATCTCCACAACAGGAGGAATGTGATATGGAAGAGGTGCCGGATCACCTGGATCACGGATTGCAGATCGTCTTCATTGGATTCAATCCAAGTCTACGCTCGGGCGAGCTGGGGCATCATTATGCGAATCCGCGCAATAATTTCTGGCGGATTCTTGAGAAGTCAGGGCTGACTCCGCGCCTTTATGATGCCTCGGAGGACGGTGAACTGCTGAAGCTCGGCTACGGCTTTACCAATATTGTAGCCCGTCCGACCCGCGGGGCCGAGGATATTACCCGCGAGGAGTATGCCGAGGGGCGGGAATTGCTTCGTGCCAAGCTGACGCTCTACCGGCCGGAGGTAGCCTGCTTTGTAGGCAAGGGCGTCTACACTGAATTCAGCCGTAAACCAAAAGCAGATTGGGGATTTCAGGAGCATATAGAACCGGTAGTGGATGGCGTGCGCGAGTTCGTCGCCCCGTCGTCGAGCGGACTCGTCCGGATGCTGATGCCGGAGATTGTGGCTATTTACCGGAGACTATATGATTTCACCCATAAGGATGACTGACTTAGAGTTTGTTTGACAGGACACGGGGATTGAGGATGGATGGAGAAGCGGAGGGTGGACGTAGGAAGGATGATAGGCGGAGATGTACCCCAAAAAGTAGGAGTTCTAGGATAACTGCATTCTATACAGTTAAATATGGGGATTTTTGGCATATGGCGAGAGTTAGTTGTATTCCGTACATTTATAACAGAGAATATTTGCCCGTAATTGACAAACTTGCGATTATAGTTGCAGGAAGTACAACTAAACCGTGACGGGAGCTGATTTCTGCCTATTTAGTTGTACGAAGTACAATTATGAGCCCGGAGTCTAAGCTGAACCCCAGTTGCAGCAGTCAGCACCAACCCGGAAAGCAGTCGCAGTTACCAATACCAACTGGCCCGCCACCACGGGGGGGACTCAGTGAATAAAAAAACACCCTGTAGGTTATGGGTGTCTCAATTGTAGACAAAAAGGGGTTTGAAACGAATTATTTCTGTTTCAAAACCCTATTTGCTTTGTCAAATTTATTGTGAATCTGTTTTAAATCACACTATATTCCCTCCATTCGTGTATTGGTTATTTAATCAATTATATTTTGACAATGTTGAAATAGAAACAAAAATATACTATATTATATTGTTAATGCACTGAGCGGGGGGAGGACAGGCCATGAACAAAGAAGAACAGGTCATAATGGGCTTCAGGGACGTATATAACAAGATGGTTTGGCTCAATAAGGATAAGATGGAAGACAGTCTTAAAGGTTATAAGTCTTCTGAAGTACATTGCATCGAATACATTGAAAAAAATGTGGATTCCAACGTGACTAAACTTGCGGAGTCCTTTTATATGACCCGCGGTGCCATAAGTAAAATGACTAAGAAGCTCATAAAAAAGGGCCTTATCGAAAGCTACCAGAAGCAGGATAACAAGAAAGAAATCTATTTTAGGCTTACTGAGCAAGGGAAAGTAATTTATAAAATCCATGAGGACCTGCACAAAGAGTTTCAAGAGCGGGATAAAGCCGTATTTGAGCAGGTAACCGAGGAGCAATTCGACAGTATGCTTAGCTTCGTGGAAAAGTATAGTAGGCATTTGGATGCAGAAATAAAAAAACTGGGTATAGATTTTAAGCCGGAATAACTTTGAATAATGAAAATGAAACCACAGGCAGCCGGGTTCTATTGAGAACGGGCTGCTCTTTTTTGCTCTTTAATTTGTTGACAAGGAAACAAAACGGAGATATTATTTTGTTGACAAGGAAACGAAATAACGGTTTTTGAGGAGAGAATTTAAATGTCCATATTTAGATCACACAATGAACAGAACACAGAACAAGCCGTAGATAAACACGCTTTAATATTCGGTCTTATCTCTGTGTTTCTTTGCGGAATAGGCTTCAGTATCATAATGCCTGTCGTCCCATTCTTAGTGCAGCCTTATACAAGCAATCCGGGAGAACAAGCTATAGTTGTTACGCTGCTGACCTCTGTTTATGCCCTCTGCGTGTTTTTTGCGGCTCCCGTACTTGGGGTTTTGAGCGACAAATACGGCCGTCGTCCATTGCTCTTAGTATGCCTTTTGGGTTCCGCGATCGGTTACTTCATTTTTGGCATAGGTGGAGCTCTATGGGTACTATTTGCCGGGCGCATAATAGAAGGTATAACAGGCGGGAGTGTAAGCACGATCTTCGCATATTTTGCAGACATCATTCCTCCAGAGCAGAGAACCAAATACTTTGGATGGGTGAGTGCGGTTGTAGGTGTAGGCACCGTTATTGGCCCAACTCTAGGCGGATTACTTGCCAAGTTTGGTTATGCTGTACCCATGTATTTTGGAGCAATAATAACTTTATTGAATGTTGTTTATGGATTCTTTTTTATGCCTGAGAGCCTTGGCAGGAATAATAGACTAAAGGAGATTACCTTTGTAAGACTGAATCCATTTACACAGCTTGCAAGCCTGCTTTCCACGAAAAACTTAAAAAGGCTACTTGTCTCGGCGTTCTTACTTTGGATACCTAACGGATCTTTTCAGGCAGTTTTATCCCAATTTACAGTGGATACTTTCAGTTGGAAGCCTGCACTAATCGGACTTGTGTTTTCAATTATGGGCGCTCAAGACATCATTTCACAAGGTTTCATAATGCCAAAGCTTTTGACAAAACTTAGTGATAAACAGATAGCAGTTCTTGGAATGGTTTCAGAGATTATAGGCTACAGTCTTATTGCGCTATCTGCTTTGTTCTCATTCTATCCTCTTTTTATCGCTGGCATGTTTATATTTGGTTTTGGTGATTCGATCTTTGGGCCTTCATTTAATGGGATGCTCTCCAAGTCTGTCGATTCTAGTGAACAAGGAAGGATTCAAGGGGGGAGCCAATCTATTCAGGCTTTAGCAAGAATGATTGGGCCTGTCATAGGAGGTCAAATCTATGTATCACTTGGGTCTGCCGCACCCGCTTTTATGGGTATGATCCTTATAGCAGCGGCAATACCAGTTTTATATAAGAGAACGCAGGTAAATATGTAAAAACCAAATTATAATAGGGTTTCAGAACTCAGGGACAAGTTCTGAAACCCTATGGGTCTACAGTCTGAAACACCCTGCATGTTAAGAGTGTTTTTCTTATTTCTGCGCTCATACAAGTCCGGCAGTTTGAGTATACGCAGTCTGTTAAGTCTCGATCAGCAACAGGATGATCGAGGACAGCGACAGGCACACGCTGACCAGATAAAGCACGGCAACAACCTGCTTCTGGTTAAGACCGGCCTTGAGCAGGCGGTAATGCACCTGGGTGGCGTCGGCCTGATAGATCGATTTGCCTTGGATGAAGCGTTTGATGACGACAAAGATATTATCGAAAATCGGCACGCCAAGCGCTAATATCGGGATGAACAAAGACAGCACTGTTGCCTGCTTGAACGCGCCGTCCAGCGCGATCACAGCCAGAATGAAGCCGAGGAACGTGGCGCCTGCGTCACCCATGAAGATTTTGGCTGGTGCCTTGTTGTAGCGCAGATAGGCAAGTGTAACTCCGACAAGAGCAATAGCCATGATTGCGGAAGTAGATTGCCCTTTGGTCACAGCGACAATAAACAGGGTGACTGCCGAAATGGCCGTGAGTCCCCCGGCTAATCCGTCCATGCCGTCAGAGAAGTTAATGACAGTAGTTACGCCGAAGATCCAGATGATCGTCAGCACGAACTGCAGAATAACCGGCAGGGAGATGTAATCACCGGAGAACGGATTAATGAACCCGGTAAAGGCATTACCCGAGAGAAAAACAAGGATCGCCGCTGCAATCTGTACGATAAACTTGGGCAGTGCCGGGAAATCCTTACCCTTGGTTTTGTACCAGTCATCAATGGTGCCTATAGTCAACAGCAGCACACCGCCGATGAACAGGGCTAGTGTCTCCAGTGAGAAGTCACGGGCAAACAGCAGATATGTAATGAAAAATCCGATAAATATGGCATAGCTGGCTGTCAGAGGGATGGGCTCCCTATGTATTTTGCGTTCGACATCCTGACGGGGCTTGTCCACAAAATCAAGCCGGAAAGCCAGTTTGCTAAGCGGAGGAATCAGCCAATAGACGATGAAAAATGACACCAGAAACGATAAAACGTATAAAATGACAATCACCACCGTTGATTTTTTTAAGCAGGTCTGTCTAAATTATATCGCAGAAGCAGAACGTTTGTCGACGAAACATAAAACTGGAGGGGAATTATGAAATACGAGGTTATTTTATTCGATGCCGATGATACGCTGTTTGACTATGGAATGGCGGAAGGACAGGCTTTTCTAAATGTGTTCGCCCATTTCGGGCTGCCGACGGGGGCGGAGGAATATGCGGTCAGCTACCGCGAAATCAATCAGGCGCTGTGGAAGGATCTGGAGCAGGGGCGGATTACCTCGGCGGCGCTCAGGGTGGAACGGTTCAACCGGTTGTTTTCGCGCCACAAACTCGAATACAGTCCGGAGGCCTTCAGCGAAGTCTACTTGCGCTTTTTGGGTGAGGGGACCTATTTGATTCAGGGGGCGGTGGAACTGTGCGGCGGGCTTACCGGCTGTAGACTTGCGATTATCACGAATGGAATCAAAGATGTGCAGTTGTCCAGAATTCAAGGTTCGCCACTCTGCAATACGTTTGAGCAGATTATTATTTCCGAGGAGGCAGGCTCGCAGAAGCCGGAGCCCGGGATTTTCGATTATGCTTTTGCCAAACTTGGGATTACGGATAAGAGCAAAGTATTGATTGTGGGCGATTCATTGACATCGGATATTCAAGGCGGGAAGAATTACGGGATCGACACCTGCTGGTTCAATCCGTTGGAGAAAGCCAATGAAGCGGGGATTAAGCCTACATATGAAATCCGGGATCTGTCCGAGCTTCTTAGAATTATCGCCTGAAGTTGGAGGCTTAACAGGTTGAAATGCTCTCCCGGTGTTAAATTATAGTAAGACGCTGAATTCAAATCCACATCATTCAATATACGGGAGAGGATTGCTATGAATAAAAAATGGCTGATTGCCACAATTGTAGCCGGCATGGCCGTAACCGGTTCTGCTGGCGTATACGCAGGAAGTAAATTGCAGCAGATCAAGGCTTACTTGAACCATGGACTCGGTATTGTCGTAGATGGCACTCCCTGCTGGCTGAAGGATGCCAACGGCAAAACCTTGGCTCCGATCACCTATGAGGGGACGACATATTTGCCGATTCGCTCCATCTCAGATGCCCTGGATGTGCCTGTTGCCTATGATGCGGTTAATGCCAAAGTGAGAATTGGCAGCGGGTCCGAAACTGGAGCAGCGTCAGGAAGCACTGGAAGCTCTGGAAGCACCGGAGGTACTGCGGGTTCCGGAAACTCCGGCAGCGGTACAAGCACCCCGGCGGCAGGTGTGAAGCGGCCTGCTAATCTGCCGAAGGATTTCCCGATTCCGGCAGATGCCGTGGTTACACCAACTTTGGATACGGATTCGGGCGGAGTCATGAAGGCCTCCTTTACCTATATGACCCAGGAGACTTTGGCTACGATGGGTTTCGTGTATAGTGAATATGCCCGGATTAAACGGTCGGAGAATGCCTCAGAGACAGTAACTGCAACAGCTGTGAAGATTACCGGCAAACTGGGCGGAATCAGCCCGGTCTCCATCTGGGGCCGAGCTTCGACAGCACAGCCCGGCTATAACGTTTTCACCGTTACCTGGTCGGAAATCTAAATATCCAGCTGCAGAATTCAGCAGTATGAACAAAGCCGCATTCACAGAGAATGCGGCTTTTTAATATAAGAGGCATGCTTCAGTATCTAGAACTAAGAGACAGCCGGATTAAGACTGCTGGCGGGTATCAAGCGGCTTCAGATGGGCTTCAATCTGTGCGCGCTTCGCTTCCAGAAACGGCGGCAGGGCAAGTGATTCACCCAGGTGCTCAAGCGGTTCGTCCGTGGCAAAGCCCGGACCGTCCGTAGCCAGCTCGAACAATATGCCGTTAGGCTCGCGGAAGTAGAGGGAGCGGAAGTAGAAGCGGTCAACGAACCCGGAATTGGGCAGCTGTACTGTGCGGATACGCTCGATCCATTGCTTTAATTCCTCTTCGTTATCCACGCGGAAGGCCACATGATGAACACCGCCCCGTCCGAGATGTTCCTGGGAAAGGTCATTGCGTTCCTCCAGATGCACCTCTGTGCCGGAACCGCCTTCTCCGGTTTCGTATACAATGATGTCCGGCTGCCCGGCCGCGGGCGAAGGATAGCTGCCTTTGCGGCGGAAGCCAAGCAGATCTTCCAGCACCAAGGCGGTGTGTTCTGCTGTTTCGACGGTTAAGTGTGCGGGGCCCAGACCGACAATGGCATACTCTACCGGAACAGGACTCTTATCCCAAGGTTTGCCGCCGGGCACGCCCTGGTTGTTCTCGTCCGAGACCAGATTGAAACGCTGTCCCTCAGGATCACGGAAGGCCAATGTCTTGCGGCCGCCCCGCTCAGTGATTTCATCATGCTCTACGCTGAACCCGGTTAAGCGATGTTTCCAATAATCAAGCGCCTTATCATCCGGCACACGCAGTGAAAGGGCAGAGATGCTGTTATTGCCGTCCCGGTTGCGTCCAGCATTCGGAAGCTCGAAGAAAGTCAATTCTGTCCCCGGATTGCCCAGCTCATCCCCGTAGAACAAATGATACACGGAGATATCATCTTGGTTTACGGTCTTTTTAATCAGGCGCAGACCAAGCACTTGGGTATAAAATTTGAAATTTTCCGGTGCGTTCTTTGTAATCGCGGATACGTGGTGGAGTCCTTTTAATGTTAAACTCATGGTATATTACCTCCTGTTAGTTACCTAAGCATGTATTGGAATCGTTCGGTTCATATGGAAATCGGATAGAACACAACGGCGAGTATACAGATTTGAACTTTTGTGAATATTGTTAAGTAACTATAATTTTATCAGTTAATAACCTAATTTGCAATAAAGGATTTATGATCCGTACAATTTCGTGAAGGAGAGAAACAAAATGCACACCAAAACAGGCTTGTTTGAACAGTTGAAGGCACTTGAAATCAACCCGTCGGGGACACTCCTCGTTCATTCTTCGTTAAAAAGCATCGGTGAGGTGCAGGGAGGCGCGGACACGGTACTGGATGTGCTCAGTGAGTATATGAAGGACGGGCTGCTTGTGCTGCCGACACACACCTGGTCGTATATTAATGCCACTAATCCGCGATTTGATGTACTAAACTCCCCTGTCTGCGTCGGGATTTTGCCGGAATTGTTCCGCCGCCGTCCGGGAGTGATCCGTTCCTGGCATCCGACCCATTCCGTGGCCGCCCTGGGCAAGGATGCGCAGGCGTTCATTGCCGGAGAGGAAAGCCGGGATACGCCTTGCTCACGGGATTCAGTCTATGGTAAGCTGCTCGACCGCAAAGCCGACATTATGCTGCTTGGCGTCGATTTACGGCGGAATACGTTCATCCATGGCATCGAGGAATGGGTGGATATTCCCGGCAGAATGACCGATGACCACGAGCTGCTATACACGGTTACGCCCGAAGGTGAAGAAATCGCCGTGCCTTCCCGCAGACATTGCGGACTGTCCTGGTCGCAGCATTTTTGGAAGGTGGAGCCGGTGCTTCAAGAAGGCGGTGCTTTACGCAAGGGCAGCTTTGGGGATGCAGTGGCAATGATCTGCGGCACAGCAGAAACCACTGAAATCCTAAGCCGGATGCTGGCTGTGAATCCCGATCTGTTCTCGGACAACGAACCGCTGAACGGCGAAGCAGTGCCAGAGGCGCTTCCGAAGACCAAACGTCAGATACCTTGATGACTGCCGGTGCTGGTGCACTGTAAAGGGGCGCTGAAGGTGGGCACGGAGGAAGAGATCATCGTCAACCACCGTTCCCTGGAGACGATTCTGGATGAATGCCCGCAAGCCTATAGGAATTTAGCTTTATTAATGAGGTACTTACAAATTATAATAGATTTGGGTATTTACCATCTGCGTGCTTAGCGGGGATTTCTGATGATCCCGCAGTGCCCGCCATTGTATGACCGGGTATACTGCAGAGCAGATCCGGGACTTATCCTCCTTCGGGGTTCGAATCCCCATCGCCTTTTAAGCGACTTTGGTAAAATTTGAGCATTGCACATGAGTAGACCTTTGCCGGAGATTCTCGGCCTGACCTTCGGGCAGGCGCCGGAAGCGCTGCTATGCAGCCGGCGGATACCGGAGCCGGGAACGGGCACGGATAGAGGGTCAGGCATTGCATAACTTTTCAGGCTGCAGGCGGGCCAAGATGTTATGCCGTGAACCTTTCCTTCGAGAACTTGCCTCTCCCCGCTCCTTAAGACCGGTTCCGCAGCCGCAGCCGGGAGAATCTCCTTGCCGGGGTCGACGATCAGATGAACCGCCTCAAGTCAGAGAATCAAGGCGGATTCGGGAGGAACTAATGTTAAATAAAATCACGATTGCTGCCGATGAACGCGGACTACTGTTCAAGAAAGGCAGCTACGACAAATATTTAGAGCCCGGTACATACTGGTTGACAGGCTTTACGGATCAGAAAATCGAAAAGTTGAAATTAAGCGAGCCGTTCAGCGTCCCCGGCAAAGCGTTGAAAGTTTTCATGCAGGACGTAGCGCTGCTGCGCGACCTAGAGATTGTGAATGTAACGGATTATGAATATGTGCTGCATTATGAGGACGAAAGGTTCAGAAGCTTGCTTCCTCCTGGCCAGCATGCTTTCTGGACGAAGCTCAGCACGCACCGGTTCATCCGCGCCGATAGCCGCCAGCCGGAGATTCCGGCGGAGATTGACCGCTCCATCCTGCCGTGTTTTCCATATGCGATTCAGAGCTTTGAGGTAGCCGCACATGAAATCGGCATTCTTTATTTCAATAATGTGCTGCAGCGGGAGCTGCCTCCGGGCAAATATGATTTCTGGAGAGGTCCGGTGAAGGTGGCGGTAAAAACCGTTGACCTGCGCCAGCAGCAAATGGATATGACCGGTCAGGAGATGCTGACAGAGGATAAGGTTAGCCTCAGGCTCAACTTTGTCTGCCAGTATTCGATTGTGAATCCGCAGCGGACGCTGGCGATCAAATCGGTGGAGGAACAAATGTATATCAGCCTGCAGCTGGTGCTCCGTGAATACGTCGGCAGCCTGAAGCTTGATGATCTGCTGCGGATGAAGCAGGAGGTGGGGGTTTTTGTACTCTCCCGTCTGCAGGAGCAGAGTGAAGGGTATGGCGTACAGTTCCACTCCGCCGGAGTGAAGGATATTATTCTACCGGGAGAGATCAAGGATATTCTCAATACCGTGCTGCTGGCAGAGAAGAAGGCACAGGCCAATCTGATCACCCGGCGCGAAGAAACAGCCTCCACCCGCAGTCTGCTGAACACGGCAAAGCTGATGGACGAGAACAAAACGCTATACCGTCTGAAGGAGCTTGAGTTTCTGGAGAAAATCAGTGAGCGGATCGGCAATGTTTCTTTGGTCGGCGGAGGTACGCTGGCAGAAAGGCTCGGCCAGCTGCTGATCCATGACGGTGACGGGAAGCAATAGTACGGCGTTTTTATTCTGCATTTTTATTTCCCTGACTGGCGGATAAATGGTGGCCTCAAACTTAAGTTCTGCCGCACAATCTGGCTAGTCCCTATCAATGTATGGTATATTATTCTCACAAAAAACAAAGTAAGGAGATTGGAAATGGAAAAAACATTGATCTTTGGACACAAAAATCCGGATACGGATACGATTTGTTCAGCAATTGCTTATGCGGCACTGAAAAAAGAACTGGGCTGGGATGCCGAGCCGGTTCGTCTGGGAGAAGTAAGCGGCGAGACGCAATTTGCGCTCGATCAATTTGGAGTGGCAGCTCCGCGTCTGGTAGAGAATGTGGCTGGCGAAGTTAAACAGGTCATTCTGGTTGACCATAATGAACGGCAGCAAAGCGCAAATGATATTGATCAGGTGCGGGTTGTTGAGGTTATCGACCATCACCGGATCGCCAACTTTGAAACGGCTCATCCGCTGTACTACCGTGCCGAGCCGGTTGGCTGCACAGCAACAATCCTGAACAAGCTGTACAAAGAAAACGGAGTAGCGATTCCGAAGGAAATCGCCGGTCTGATGTTGTCCGCCATTATTTCCGATTCTTTGCTGTTCAAATCGCCAACCTGCACCGGAGAAGATGTGGCAGCAGCGCGTGAGCTGGCTGAAATTGCCGGTGTGGATGCAGACAGCTACGGACTTTCCATGCTTAAAGCTGGAGCAGACCTCAGCGACAAGAGCATTGCACAGCTGATTTCCCTGGATGCCAAGGAATTCAAAATGGGTGAATACAAAGTAGAAATTGCCCAGGTAAATGCGGTGGATGTGAACGATGTACTCTCCAAGCAGGTAGAGCTGGAAGCTGCGCTGAACACGATCATTGCTGACAAAGGACTTGATCTGTTTCTGTTCGTTGTTACAGATATCCTGAACAACGATTCCGTAGGATTGGCTCTGGGCCGCGTTGCAGGTGCTGTAGAGCAGGCTTATAATGTAAAGCTGGATGATAACAAAGCCATTCTGAAGGGTGTAGTTTCCCGCAAATCGCAAATCGTGCCAGTGCTTACTGAAACGATTGCCAAGCTGTAACAATTGCATGGAAGACTGGACGTTGTCCTGTTCCTAATCATATGATTTCAGAGAAACCGGCTGTGCCATCCTTAACAGGACGGGGGCAGCCGGTTTTTTTGGCAATGCACATCTGCCGCCGTTTGGATCTACCAAATGTTCGGCTATACTGTTTTCTAATATTATGCAACTAATTGCCCTCGGAAGGGTATAAACAGCATAGTCACAGAGAGGGGGAGCAAGAATGGGGAAGATAAAAAAGAAGGTTTTGGCAGCCGTTTGTATAACGATGATTTCAGGCGGAACCATGCTTTATGCTGCGCCCGGCAAACCGGATATAGCGGTCTATTTGAACAATGTGCTGCAAAAACAAGCAGGATTATCAGTTGATGGAGAGACCTATCTGCCGGCCCAGCAGCTGATTGGGGGGCTGCAGGCGCTTATGTTCTGGGACGAATCCGCCAAGGCTATCCGTGTCTATAAGCCGAATGTTAACATAGCGTTGCTTGATGATCAGGGGAAGATCTTTGGAAAGGTCAGAAGCGGTGTCAGCAATAAATTTTCGGTTCTGGTGCAGGTGGACAGCCTGAAGACGGAGATATCCGATTTGAAAATAATCATCAGCGATCCGGAGGGCAAAACAGAAAATATTGATGCCGCGCCGGTCAAGGACAAGAAGGACAGCTTCTGGTTCAAATCCGCTGAGTTCTCCAGCACCTTTAGTGAAAAGGGAAATTATAAGATCCAGGTGTATCTGAAGGATACTACTTCCAAGGAATGGGCGGTTGTTTCTGAAATCCAAATCTCTACAATCTAAACGGAATATACGGATATCAAGAAATTTGCAGTTCCGCGAACGGCCAAGCACTCCCGAGATCGTATTGCGATGCCGGCAGGGCTTTCTCTTTGCCAAAATTGGGGATGGGCTCTATACTAAGCTTACATGAATGTACCGAAAGGAGCGGGAATAATGACAAAAACACGAAACAGCGGAGCTCTTCAATATAAATCGTTTGGACTGGTATTGCAGGCGCTTGTGATCCTGGCGAAAAAGGGCGACACCTGTTCAAGCTGTGAGATCGCCGAGCTTCTCTCGTCGGAGGCAACGCTGTTGAGACGCACGATGGCGAAGCTGACCAGAGAGCATATCCTGGTGACCCGGGAAGGCAGGGATGGCGGATATTTGCTGAACCGTGCCCCGGAGGAGCTGACGCTCGCGGAAATATACCTGGCGCTGGAAGTGGGGGAATCCCGCAATAAAGCGGTAAAAGATACGATGTGCATCAATGCTTTCGGAGAGCAGATGAAGGCGGCCTGCGGAGATGTTTTGGAGGAAATGGATCGCAGTGTGCTTGGCGTGCTGGAGCAGTACACGCTTGCCGATATGGTGCGCAAAGCAGGTTGTTGACAGGATTCATTTATTTGAATTATACTGTGCATATTAAAATACAGTTAAACACGTCATGATGAGTTGCCGCAGGGAGAGTATATTTTTTTGTTTTTAACTGTGTGTTAATAAACACAGAATATAAACCGGATTAGGAAGAGGAGGAGTAGTGTGATGTCAACGGAATTGAAAACGGAAGTGGAATTTAACAAGGTGATCCGCGAACGGCATTCGGTGCGCAAATATGATCCATCCTGGAAGATTTCCGAGGAGGAGATCAAGGAGATTCTAGGAGAGGCGGTTCTGGCACCATCCTCCTCCAATCTGCAGCCATGGCGGTTCATCGTCATTACGGATCAGGAGCTGAAGGCACAGCTGCTGCCTATCGCCAACAACCAGCAGCAGACGGTAGAAGCTTCTGCCATTATCGCCGTGCTTGGTGATTCCGAGGCATACCGCAATGCAGAGGCTATTTACGAGTACGCGGAGGCTGCCGGATATGTGACTCCGGAAGTGGGAGCTGCCATGGCGAAGAGAAGCCGGGATGGATATTCCAGCATGCCGGTTGAGGTGCTGAACAACATCGCTCGTGTTGACGGCGGACTGGTATCCATGCAGCTTATGCTTGCAGCCAAAGCGAAAGGCTATGACACTGTTCCTATGGGCGGCTTCAACCCCGATGGCTTCAGAGAGCTGTTCCAGATCCCTGAGCGTTATATAACAGTGATGCTGATTGCTCTAGGCAAGGCAGCGGTGGAAGGACGGCCAACCGTCAGATTGCCGCTGGAGCAGGTTACCCATTGGAACGGATTTCAGGGTTAAATAGCTTCACCTGTCAAGGGAAGCAGGGGCTGGTCAGCGTAAGCTGGCCGGTTTTTTTGTTTTGCGGTGCTTTCTGCTAAAATATTGTTAGCAGATGCTTTCGAAGTCAGTTTTGTTCGAAGCAGAGCTTTGAAGGAATGCTCACAAAACTATCAGGAGGGGATCATATGATTCAAGTCTATCCGGCACAATCCGCCCACCGTTTTGATCACGGCTGGCTGCAGGGCAGCCACAGCTTCTCGTTCGGTGATTTCTATGATCCCGGTAATACCTCGTTTGGTCCGATGCGCGTCTGCAACGATGATACCATCGCACCAGGCAGGGGCTTCGGCGCCCATCCGCACAGCGACATGGAGATCGTCTCCATCGTGCTGTCCGGCAGGCTGCGCCATGAAGATAATTTGGGTAATGTAGCAGAAACAACCTTCGGCGGCATTCAGCGCATGTCGGCTGGAACCGGCGCTATTCATACGGAGCATAATCCCTCGGACAGTGAGCCGGTACGGCTGCTGCAGCTCTGGTTCATGCCGCGTACCCGCGGAACGGCACCTTCTTACAGCACCGGCCGATTTGATCCGGCGAAGCTTGAAGGAAAACTGCTGCCTGTGGTGGCTGCAGAGCCTTCGGAAGAGGTCGTGGGTATTGCCCAGGATATGACGATTTATCTCGGCCGGGCGGAAGCCGGCCAAGTATTATTTTTTCAACAGGAGCAGGGACGGCGCATTTTTATATATCTAATTGAAGGACGGCTGAAGCTGCAGGGGGAGGTCGTGCTGCTGCCGGGGGATTCGGCACGGGTTGAAGAGGTCAGTGCATTAAGTCTTGCCGCTGCAGAGAATACCCTGGTTATGGTGATTGATTTACCGTAGCTGCTTACAAAGTACAGTGACAAGGAGGGACATATAATGGCGCAGCAGGAGAGAGTGCTGGTTAAGCATTCGGTAACAGGACGATTGCTGGTCAGCAGCACGGACGGTCCGACCTATACGTTTGATCCGCAAGGCACATTGACGGTAATTACGATCTGCGGGGTAGCTTCCGATAAAGGGGCAGCAGTGGTGGAGCTGAAGTCCGAGCTCAATGTGTTCCGTTTCGAGGAGCCTGCGGAGGGGCCGGTTATCAAACATTGGTATTATGTAGGCGATAATGCGGTAGATTACAACGCGTCTTCAGGATGTCTAACGATAGCGGTCCAGTCCGAGATTGAGTACCGGCCCGACCAATACTGGGAGTAGCAGAGTCAATCTGATATTTCTTTGACTAATATCACATCAAAGGTGAAGTTAGTGTCTGGTAAAGTCAGTTTTTTCAAAAAATCCACGGAGAGAGGACAAATGATATTGACAATCCGCTCCTGGTGTACTAGCTTTGTTATGAAACGTAACACGACCAAAGAGATGAGATAGGGGAAATGAACAAAATGGAATTGTTTGCAGCAATGCAGCAGGACGATTACGAAGAGCTGTTGTTTTGTCAGGATAAGGCATCAGGGTTAAAGGCGATCATTGCGATTCATGACACAACACTGGGGCCCGCACTGGGCGGAACAAGAATGTGGACTTATGCTTCCGAGGAAGCGGCGATTGTCGATGCGCTGCGGCTGGCCAAAGGCATGACGTACAAGAATGCTGTAGCGGGACTAAATCTCGGCGGCGGGAAGACGGTGATTATCGGCGACCCCAAAAAAGACAAAAACGAGGCGATGTTCCGGGCCTTCGGCAGATACATACAAGGTTTGAACGGCCGTTATATCACAGCGGAGGATGTAGGCACCACAGAAGAGGATATGGATATTATTCATCAGGAGACGGATTATGTTACCGGGATTTCGGCCACTTACGGTTCCTCCGGCAATCCTTCACCGGCTACTGCTTTCGGAGTGTATCAAGGGATGAAGGCCGCAGCCAAAGCGGCTTTTGGCAGTGATTCGCTGGCTGGCAAGACGGTGGCAGTACAAGGTGTAGGCAACGTGTCCTTTACACTGTGCAAATATCTTCACGAAGAGGGAGCACAGCTTGTTGTAACGGATATTAACAAGGAAGCTGTGGCCCGGGCAGTGGAGGCCTATGGGGCCAAAGCAGTTGATCCTGCGGACATCCTCTCGGTAGCTTGCGATATTTATGCTCCTTGCGCACTCGGTGCAACCATTAATGATGAATCGTTGCCGCTGCTTAAGGCGAAGGTTGTCGCAGGTGCGGCCAACAATCAGCTGAAGGAGCCGCGTCATGGTGATGCCCTGCACGCCAAGGGTATCGTTTACGCACCGGACTATGTCATTAACGCAGGTGGCGTAATCAACGTTGCCGACGAATTGAACGGCTATAATAAAGAACGGGCTTTTAAGAAAATTGCCAAGATCTATGGCAGCATTACCCGTGTGCTGGAGATTTCACAGGCCAATGGAATACCGGCTTATGCCGCTGCAGACCGGTTGGCAGAAGAGCGGATTGCTCTGCTGCGCACAAGCCGCAGCACGTTCCTGCGGAATGAGCATTACGCCATCAGCAGAAGATAGCGTTTCTTCTATATAAATAAGTCAAAAGCCCATTTCCGGTTAAGCGGAAATGGGCTCTTGACTTTCAGAGCAGATGAAACATCAAAGGCTACTGTACCTTCTGCGGTTCCGGATAAGTGACACCGAGTGTATCTACGGTAACCTTCTTCATCACCGGAGGCGCTTCCGGGCGGTCCGAATCGTCACGCGGCAGGTTGACGATGGATTCCACTACCTCAAGACCCTCTGTAACCTTGCCGAAAGCTGCGTAGCTTCCGTCCAGGCTCGGATAAGCGGCTGCCATAATAAAAAATTGTGATCCGGCAGAGTTGACATCCTGGCTTCTGGCCATCGAAAGAACCCCCTCTGTATGCAGCAGGTTGTTGGTGAACCCGTTGCCGGAGAATTCGCCGGAAATGCTGTAATCCGGTCCGCCCATGCCTGTGCCATCAGGATCGCCGCCCTGAATCATGAAGCCGGGAATCACGCGATGGAATATGGTTCCGTCGTAAAATCCCTTTTTAATGAGGGAGATGAAATTATTGACAGTATTTGGAGCGACTTCCGGATAGAGCTCTGCTTTGATAATGCCGCCGTTATCCATCTCTATAGTTACGACCGGGTGGCTGGCTGTTGCAGAAGGGACGCCTTCGGTAGCCGCAGCAGCGTCTTCTTTTTGCGGAGCGGGGCTGGCCTCACTGTTTGCAGTATTACCTGACGTTTTGTTGTTGCCGGAATTAACCGCTTCATTGCCGTTAGCCGGTTTGTTGCCGCATCCGGATACAATGATCAGCAGCAGTGTCATCATCATCAGAAGGATGACGGGTTTTTTTCTTGTTAGCTTCACGTTCGTAATCTCTCCTTTTTCCTTGTTCATCTCATGTTCTTCTTCATTATCATACCTTCTTTGTCCCACTTCTTGCAAAGTGAGGTACATGGGCCGGGATTGGCACAAGTTCAAAAGAGGGGTAGAATAGGTAGATGCTTCCAAGGTATAACAGAAGGGATGTGTGCTTCATGCAGTTTTCGTGGAAGCGGAACCTGATCGTGCTTTGGGTGGGTGTTTTCTTTTGCAGTACGGCTTATTCGATCTCGATTCCGTTCCTTTCCATTTTTTTGAGTGACCAATTAGGGGTCACGAGTCATTTGGAGATTTGGTCGGGGGTCAGCTTCGGCATCACCTTCCTGGCCAGTGCGCTGATTTCACCTTATTGGGGTTCACTGGCTGATAAATATGGCCGCAAACCGATGCTGATCCGCTCGGGCTTCAGTCTGGCGGCCTTATACTTAATTAATTTCTTCGTCCATGACCCATATGTATTTCTGATCGTACGGATTTTTCAGGGGCTGCTGGCAGGCTTTGTTCCGGCAGCCATCGCCATGGTGGCCACCAATACGCCCGAGGATAAGACCGGTTATGCGCTGAGCATCATGTCGACTGCGGGAGCTACCGGCAGTATCATCGGACCGCTCATTGGTGGCATAGTGAGTTATTATACCAGCAACCGCAGCGCCTTTTTGTTCTCGGCGGCGATCGTTCTAGTCTCGGCTCTAATCGCTACTTTCTTCGCCAAAGAGGAGAACTACGACCGCTCTGCACCCAGATCACGGGTCAGGGATGACATCCGGGAGGCAAGAAACAACCGCGCCTTTATTACCCTGCTGTCGCTGGCAGGCATCAGTACTTTTTCGGTAATGATCCTTGAACCGCTGCTGCCGATTTATTTACTTGATATGGGCATTTCCAAAAGCACCGCTACACTAAGCTCGGGAATTGTATTCTCCGCCGTAGGGATTGCTACTGTGATTATGGCACCGCAATGGGGGAGAATAGGCAGCCGCAAAGGCTTCGGACTTGTCCTGTTTATTGGCCTGATCGGCGGGGGGATTGGGAACATCCTTCAGTATTTTGTCTCAGGTTATGTAGAGTTTGCGGTACTGCGTTTTGCCTATGGCCTGTTCTATGCCGGAGTGCTTCCTTCGGTTAACGCAATGATAGTCCAGACCATTGAACCGGGATTCCGCGGGCGGGCATTCGGACTGAATCAGGCGGCTTCGCAGCTGGCAACGATGGCCGGTCCGATTATGGGCGGCTTGCTCGGCGCGTTCATTCCCATCCGTTGGGTGTTTGTCATCAACGGTGTGATGCTGCTGGTAGCGGCGATGCTGGTGAAGACCCGTAAGCTGGAGGCGAAAGTCATCGCAGCCCGTCATGCTGGAGAACTGGCAGCGATGCAGAAATAACAGGCGAATTACGCTGCCGTAAGGTTCGGATTAGGATAAGCTGTCGGCTTGGTCCATTTTAATGGAAAAGCGCCGCCGGAATAACTTCCGGCGGCGCTTGGCGTCAGTCCTACATTATTCTTCTTCTCCGTTCGATCCGTTCAGGACATCGGTCCCGGGCATTACATCCAGGGGAGGTGAGGCAGGGTCCACAGCGGTTCCGGGCTGAAGCTCGTCGGCGTCGGGAATATCCTCAAGTGGCAGATCCTCTTCCTCATCGTCCAGGATTTCGTCGTCACCGGCATAATCAATGACGCTGCCCGTCAGTCCTGCAGCCCTGGCGGCGAAGACGGCATCGGATTCAAGCAGCTCATCCCGCCCGGTTCCCGGTGAAGCGGCTATCTCTCCGTGCCGTTCAGCCCGCGGACGAAGAGCGGGTTCAGGTGCACTGAGGCCGATGTCAGCAGCCAGAATGTGGTCTTCTACGAGCGCCGGATCGGCACCGTCATCCACTACGCCATCGAAATCAATGGGAGCGGCACCGACGGGTTCATGGCTGGTAAATGCAGATTCGAGCGGCCGTCTGTCTTCCTGATCCGTGCCGCTGCCGCTTGTGCTCTGTTCGGTAATCGTGCCGAGCGGGCGCAGTTCTTCCAGCGGAATATCCTGCTCCGGGGAGCGTTCTCCCATCTTTGTATAACGCTCATATGCAAAATCGGCTTCAGTTTTATTAAATTCATTACCCATAGCCGTTCAACTCCTTTGCTTAAGTCTGTACCTTTTTAGGAACAGCATGGTCAATTGCTGCTTGCTGGTCGTCGTCCGGCAGGGCGCCGGGAAATGACCCTTCCTGAAACAGGCCGAACTGTTCATCGATATCCCGCTCGGTTACCAGCCCATCTTCGTCAGAGGGTTGGTCTGCGGTGATGTTCTCCTTCTTGTCCATAGCCTATCCTCCTCGACTTCTATATTAGTTCTTTACCCGTTTATCCGGCGCCGAATCTGTACACCCCGGCGCAGCCTGTCCATTAGTAATCAGAACGGGTATAGAGGAGATTCTTAGCCTGATCTTAATATATTCAATTCAGGGGCCATTTAACCCCGTGTAACCAAGGGTAAACTACTTAATTCGAGGTTTTTTGCAAGATTAGGCAGGTATAGTGCGAAGGTTGTCGAAAATAAGAATCATATGAACTATATAAATACCACTAATGATTTATTGAGGAGCCAAGATGAAGTTGCCATCATCAAAGAGAGTAGTTGCGATATTTATGCTGCTGCTTTTGATCGCTATTGTGCCTATCGGTATCGTCATGGAGTGGGACGAGCGGTCAGGCGTTGCCTTGCCGGAATGGGAGCTGAAGTGGGGAAGTTCAAATATACAGGATGTTGAAGAGGCTGCGTCTGCACCTGATGAGGATTGGACAAAGCAGACAGAAAGTTCATCCAGGCCGCTCACCAATGAAGGGATGACAGGAGCCTGGATACGCTTTACTTTACCTCCGACAGCTGCAAATTCGGCACTGCTTATAGATAAGGTGTATGGAAATACGCTTAAAGCTTTCAAGAATAACGTTCTTATTTACGATTCGGCAGATATGGTCAATTATAATGGCAGTAAAGTGCTGATTCCTTTGTCAGCAGAAGATAAAAGCGTCCAGCTTTATTTGTGGAGCAGCGGCGGCAGCAAAGGTTTCGGTATAGAAGGCGGCATCAGGGTAGGAAATTATGATAAGCTCCTTGCCCATTATGTTAAACAGGATCTGATCGATCTTGTTATCGGTGCGGCCCTAATATTTATGGCTGTTGCGCTGTTGATGTGCCTGCTGTTTTTCAGGCTGGAATTTTTCTCGGGCGGCTTATGGCTTGTGCTTGTTATAGCTTCCTTCGGTATGCTGCTGATCACCTACTCACCTTTTCTGCAGCTCGTCTTGCACGGCCATGACCAATGGATTGAAGTTTGTTTTGATCTGGCATTACTCACACTGCTGCCGGCATTCACCTTGTATTTTGAACGGATATTCGGACGTGGAAAAAGCCTGTGGCTGGTCCGGTTTCGTAATTTTCAATTGGTTTATTCGGGATTCTGTCTCGGCTTTCTGCTGTTGAATACATTACTTTCCTACCGCTTGGACCACCTGTATAGACTGATGAGTGTTCAAGTGACCGGTATCATGATGATCCTGCAATTCTTTTACTTGCTGGTCCTTGCGGTTATTCATGCACTTAGAGGCAACCGGGAAGCTCTTATCTTCACGATAGGCTTTGTTATTTTCGCGGTTCCTTCGCTTAGTGAGCTGATCCTGTACTTTTCATCCACACATAGATACCATTTGTATTGGTGGAAATGGGGAGTGGTTGGGTTCCTCCTTTCTCTGATCATTATCCTCGGGAGAAGGCTGGCCCGGAATTATGAACAGACCGTGGAATACTCCCGGGATCTGGAGAAATTTAATAACGATCTGCAGCGCTCGGAGAAGATGGAGATCATCAGTGAGCTCGCCGCTTCGGTTGCCCATGAGGTTCGCAATCCGCTGCAGGTAACCCGGGGATTTCTGCAGATTCTGGGTGAACGCTCCGGCAAGAAGGAAAAGGAGTACCTGAAAATGGCCATGGAGGAGCTGGACCGGGCTTCCTTGATTATTACGGATTTTCTGACCTTCGCCAAACCGGGGCAGGAAACCGTGAATGTATTTGAGGTTTCGGAGGAACTGAAGCATGTGTCCGGCATTTTGATGCCGCTGGCCAATCTGCAGGGGGGTGAGATAGAGCTCCGCCTGCAAAGCGATCTTCAAGTGAAGGGCAGCGCCTCCAAGTTTAAACAGGCTTTTATCAATTTGATCAAGAACAGCATTGAATCGCTTCAGGAGGATGGGGTGATTCAAGTAACCGCCTGGAAATCAGGTCAGTATATTATTATCAGTGTGCAGGATAACGGGGAAGGCATGAGGGTTAGCGAACTTGCCCGGCTGGGAGAGCCGTACTATTCGAACAAAACCAAGGGAACAGGGCTCGGGCTCATGGTTACCTTCCGTATTATAGAAGCGATGGACGGTTCCATTCAATTTCACAGTACAAAAGATGAAGGTACCGAAGTGATTGTTAAATTGCCATCAGCCGGAAAAATTTAGAATTTTTTTGGTGAATTTCGTTTTTATGAAGGGATAGGCAACGGCCAGCGCGAAATAATACCAATACAGAACACTTTGTTTCTGAAACTTTCTTCTGAGGTGCTTACATGCGCTTGATCGTCAAAAGTTTACATATAGCAGCAGCATTTTTTTTGCTTTTTATGATCTGCGGTTCGCTCACGGTATCAGCGGAAAGTCATTATGCTTCTAAAGAAATCACAAATTGGCAAATCAAATGGGGCAACAAGGCAGGGGACAAAGGGTATATGGTTCCTGTTTCGGTTAAAGAAGGGTGGCTGAGTGCCGGGTCCGGCGGGAAAACAACGGAGCTTCCAGACGGCATCTCTTCTATATGGACGCAAATTAAGCTTCCTGAATTCAAATATGTCTCACCTTCAGTCTATATCGATACGTTATATGCACTGCATGTTAAAGTGTACGTGGAGGATCGCCTCATATTTGAAGCTGACCGCAGTTATATTAAGGATAATTATTCACTGCTCGTGCCCCTAAGCAGCGGGGACAACGGGAAGAATCTGTACATATGGACTGAAACGCTTAAGGATCGGATCGGAATCAAGGATCAAGTGGTCATTGGGGAACACGGAGTTCTGATTAAGGACTATATCAAAAACGGGCTTATCGACGTTATTCTGGGCGGTGCCTTTTTGTTTGTGGCGATAGTCCTGTTTGTGTGCGCGTTTTATCTCAACAAGGATTACTTTTCGATAGCGGCCTCTTTATCTATCGTCATTGCCTCCACCGGAGTGCTGTCGATCACCTATTCCCCGTTTATTTATACCTTTTACAGCTATTTAGGTCCGGTGAGCATAGTCTTTCTGGATTTGGCGTTACTGTCGCTTCTGCCTGCGCTGACCTATCTGTTTGAGAAAATATTCGGCGGCGGAAGGTTTGGCATCATCCGTAAGTTCCGCAAATTCCAGACAGCATATTCTTTATTCTGCATCGTTTGTCTAGTGATCAATGGACTATCGGATAACCGCTTTGTTGAGCTGTACTATTTTGTATCCGTCACTATCATCGGATTTCTAATGATCCTTCAATTCATTCTCCTCATTGCTTGTGTCATTATCTATTCTTTGAAGGGGAATAAGGATGCGATCATTTTTGCCATCGGCTTCGGAACTGCAGCCTTTACTGGAGTAGGCGAGCTGGTGTGGTATTATATCCGCCAAGGCAATTATGATCTGTTCTACTGGAAATGGGCGCTGGTTGTGTTCATTCTCTCGCTCATTATTATTCTCGGCCGCAGGCTGGCCCTGAACCATCAGCAGGTGGTCAAATATTCCCGGGAGCTGGAGCTGTTCAACAATGAACTGCAGCGTTCAGAAAAAATGGAAATTATCAGCGAGCTTGCTGCATCCGTAGCACATGAAGTCCGCAATCCGCTTCAGGTTACGCGAGGATTTTTGCAGCTGCTGATGGAGAAATCGAACGGAGATGAGCAGAGATTTCTGTTCATGGCCCTTAGCGAGCTGGACCGCGCAGCGAACATCATAACGGATTTCCTGACCTTTGCCAAACCGGAATTCGAGCAGGTCTCGATTCTTAATGTTCATGATGAATTCAAGCATATCGAGAGCATCCTGCTTCCGCTTTGCCATTTGAACGGGGGCAAGATGGTGCTGGACGTGAAGGAACATTGTTGGGTGAAGGGCAACTCCTCCAAATTCAAGCAGGCTTTTATTAATATCATCAAGAATAGTATCGAGTCTCTCGGGGAGGAGGGGATCATCCATATGTCGGTATATGCCAAAGGGGACAGGGTGTATATTCATGTGAAGGATAACGGGGAGGGAATGGAACCGGGCGTATTGAACCGGCTTGGCGAGCCGTATTTCTCGAACAAGTCGAAGGGCACGGGCCTGGGACTTATGGTCACTTTCCGTATCATTGAGGCCATGAACGGTGAAGTCCGCATAATAAGCAAAAAAGGAGCAGGAACCGAATCCATCATCATTCTGCCGCTGGCAGAAGCTCCGGATGATTCCAACTCCTTATGAACTCTTAAGCCTGATGTTCTACCAAGAACCGAGTGTAGTAACGTCGGTCTTCAGTATGCCTGAAGAAGGACTGGGGGGAATAACCAGATAGAACTCATTGGAGCCTTCCTCTACCGTCTTGAGCGTAATATGGTCGGGAAGATTGATGCCTAGTGCCTCTTTTAGGGCTGCTTTTGGATCTGTGAGCAGTTTCTGCTTGAAACTTGGATCTTCCCATGCCTTCTGGATCACTTGATTTCTAAGAATTGCTTCTGACAAAATAATCACCCTTCCCCAAATGGTTATATTTACCTCATGAGCATAACATAGGATTATATATAAATCTATTGCTATTTCAATGACATAATAGAGTTGGTATTTATTATGTATTCCTATTCTTGGATAACCAGTAGCTGAGTCCTCCTCCCTGCAAAAGCTGTTTCTCCGCTTCGATAGCTGCTGCGATATGCTGGAGATTCTGGACCAGCACATGGTGGAAAGCTACCAGATGGGGAGCCTTCAGCCGGTATTCTGCGAGTTTGCTGTGGTTGGCGAGCGCTGTTTCAGCATAGGACGCCAGCCCGCCTTCCGTAAAGATGAAATCTTTGACCTTACCCGCTGTAAGCGGCCCTTGACCCTCCTGAAGCTGGCAACGGGCCAGAGACAGCAGGCAATTATAGCTGCCCTCCGCCAAATCCTGCTCCCAATCCTCGTAATCATCAAGCATTTGCAGTGTAATCAGTACCTTGTGCAGCATCTCTTCCGAATCCGCAATCAGAAAAGCATGATCCGAAAGCAGCAGGACGGCTGTACTGCAGAGCTTAAGCGGACTGGCTTTATGGGCGATTTTGACACGGTCGTTCAGGAAATAGTCACTGCTGGCCTCGCCTGCCACACTGTCTGCCCATTCAAAAAGATAACGTTTGAAATAGGACCAGAACGAGGAGTCCGGGGCGAAAAGAGGCCGGTAAATATGGAGGAATTCCACGTACAGCAGGTTAGCAAGCGGCAGCTGCTCTGCGGCGGCCGGCTCTTTGCTGTCCATCAGATCATCCTGCAGGAAGAAATAGAGCATAATTAAGACGTTCCCCAGCGACATCTGATGCGCTTGCTCTGACGTAAGACCGTATTCTGAGCGCAGCCAGAACGGGAGTAAATAACATATGTAGTTTTTGTGGCTTCCTGCTTTAAATACGTTAAACTGATGAAGATAGGCCAAACCTTGTGTACGAAGCGGTTCCGGAAATCCTGTGATGATGACACTGGCATCGCTGAATACCGCACGGAGCTCCTCATCGTACTCATGAAGCCAATCCATAGGCTGCTCTCCTGTCAATATTATATTTTTTCAGGAAAAATGTGGTTATCCGTCATGATTATAGTCCTACTAACCTGGGATTTCAATGACAATTTATGGGGTGATATAGTAATGGAGTACTATAATTCATCTTATCCACGGATCGAGAATTGTTAAAGGGGAATGGACATGGAGAAGATTGTGTTTGTGCTGGCCGGCGGCGGCTGGCGGGCGGAGTTCTATTTGCGTATTGCACACGGACATCACGGAATCAGCCTCATCCGGCAGCTGCTGGGCATCGGCTTCGAGAATGCAATTATTCGTGCACATAATTTTCGTTCTTCTATTATAAAAGGACCGCAGCAAAGTGGACCTCCGGTTGCCGAGGTGAGGGTCAGACCGGGCAGACGCTGGCCACTTTGGATTTGGAAACCGGCTAGGCGGTTCGATTTCAGCCGGGCATGGCGGAAACCTGGGATGCCAGAATCAGTATTTGCACTGCTGCTGGAGCAGGCGGCGGCGGGCGGAGAAATGGTGTCTTCCCATAGCCAGCCGTGGTCAGAGCTGGGCTGAAGCAGCGGATGAAATTCAAAAGCACGGCTGGGCGGTGATGTTTCCCGCCTGCCGTGCTTTTTGGGTATATGATCGTACGAGCTTACAGCGGCTGCGAACCGGATAGTTGTGCAGCTAATTGTGCATACTCGCCGCGCAGCCGGAGAAGTTTCGCCACACTCTTCTCCAAACCGCCGAGCCGGTTGCGCCGGGTCCATAATTGCCGGTATTGATGCAGCAGGAGGTCGAGATCATGGATCTGGTGGTCCACCAGTACCGGATCAATCCCGGCAGGTTCTGCAGCCAGCAGCTGTTTGATGCGGCCAAGCTGCACGGCATGCTTTACAAAATGAATGCCGTTCTCAAGCTCTTGGATGACAAGTTCGGCATCCTTACATTCCAGCGCAAGATCTTCAAGCTGATCCTCAATACGGCTGATGTACTGCTCCAGATTATCGAAATGCTCAGCGGTGAGTTTATTTACGATCCCCATGTTATCCAGATTACTGCGCATCAGCATGGACATTTCTGAATCATTGGGGCGGGAAATGCCGGATTCAAGCTTGTAGTAATTTCCAAGATCGAGCAGCAATTGCCCAATCTTCCCCGAACGGTCGTGAAAGACCGAGGTATTCAGATATTCTGCAACATCGGCATCAAGATTGTTCTCGACATTCCAGGACAGCGCAGCGCCGTAGACAAATCCGGCATAACTCACCGGAAGATGCTGCCAATGGCCGAAATCACCCCAGTCCGTAATGAGGTAGCCAAGAGCCCCGTTGTTCTTGCCGTGTTCAGCGGCGTTATGCAGGTTGGCGAGCATATTGTCGGTACGTCCGGTAAGGGAATTCCAGGAGCTGGTTCCCGGGCAGACATAGAACGGGATTTGCGCTTCGCGGAATTTCAGTGTGTCCGCTTCGAACGGGTGGTCTGCACTGTAACCCCATTCCATGGCAATAATATTTTTGGGCAGCTGGGGGATCAGCTCAGGATGCTGGATGATAATATCACCCCAGAACTGCATCGTTTTTCCCCGCTGCACAACGAGCTCTTGAATCTTCTGCAGAAATGACAAGTAGAGCGTGGCTTTGCCTGCTGCATCTGCCGCGGCTTTGCTTTTGCCAAGTCCCAGTTCATAAGTCTCGTCGCAGCCAACGTTGAACTGATTCGAGGTGAAATAAGGAAGAAGGTCATCATACATTGTGCCCAGCAGCTCAAGTACTTTAGGGTCTTCAGTATCGAAGGTTCCCGGCTCCATGAAAAGCCCATCCGGATATAAATCACTGTCATACATATGGTCTGGCAGCATGAACCCCTCAGGACTTTCGGCCAGTGCGTTGAATTCCGGCCGGGTCAGCCATGCTTCCATATGGCCGAAGCTGTTCTGGTTGGGTACCAGCTCGATATAATGTTCGCGGCAGTAGGCATCTAGCAGCAGAATTTCTTCACCGGTTATAGGTGTTTCGAGCTCCCAAACCTGGGGAAACGACTCATAGGCAAAAGGAGAACCTTCTATATATAACTGCAATTGGTTCAGCTTCAGATCGGCCATAAGATCAACGATCCCGTAAAGGGTTTCGAGTTTGGGCGTTTTGTTGCGGCTGATATCAATCATCAGTCCTCTTGCGGCAAAGTCCGGTTCATCCCGGATATGCAGACAGGGCATGTTTCTGCCGGATTGTTCCAGAATCTGTTTCAGGGTTGCCACTGCATAATAGGCCCCTTCAGGAGAGCTGTAAGTAATGGAGATTCCATGCTCTCCGATGACAAGCTCATAACCTCCTGCAGGCAGCAGACGGTTGTAGCTAAAATTGCATGCGGAGGAAACGGCTGGGCGTGTACCTACTGACAAAGGCAGGCTGAGCTGAAGAACTTGAGAAATGACAAGCTGAAGCTTACGGGCTGCAGGCAGAACGGAACGGTTCGCCTCACCGGAGAGGACAATGCTTGCTTTGGCCGGAAGGCGGAAGTAGCCTTCAGAGCGCGTGATTATCCGTGGATGGGGAAGCAGCTGTAAAGTACGAATTTCAGGCATAGTGTGGACACCTCTTATTCATGTAGAATATGATCATCTTCCTAACAACCATATCACTCCTAAACAGAGGAAGGAATGCAAAGTATGTCCAAGGTCATGGATTATATAATCAGTCCTTACCCAGTCAATACGTCGATCGCAAGGTGAGACGATAGAGGGACTTTTGGCCTCATTCGCAAGTGGATTTGCTGCTAAACGCTCCCTATAGTAAAAGGTAATATATGGTATGGCGCATTATAATAATCGTTTTTTTATTTCTCAGCAATTCTACAGTCTCTCTATATAAGACGACATATTTCTTCTTTTGTTGCGGACGAATGTCGGATCATGCAGCTTTATGTTGACACTCACGAAAATCAAATGCTATTATTTAGATAATATTAGTAATTTTTATGATAGTTCTTAAAGACTATGTTATGCCGGAGATGAAGCCATGAGAGAATTTTACTGCATCAGTTGCCGCATTCTCCATAAGGTGGACGTACAAAAAAACCGCTCCGTACGCATTTTGTCCACCGGGTATCATATCGTTGGCGAACAGCGCTATCAAATTTGTATCTGTAATCTAACTGAGTTGCATACATCCTTCCCAGCTGCAGTCGAATCTAATGCGGAATGACTGGTCTAATAATGCACCTGATTCATATATCAGCCGAACAACCTGTCCACTGAGCGGACAGGTTGTTTAACGTGCCCGTCCACCCAATTTCGAAAGTGAATACGCTATCTTTTGGAAATATGGATATCTCTGAGTGAAACTTCGAAAAAAAATGAATGATATTCTGTTATTTATTTAAAAAGAAAACGCTGTCAGTAAATAGTGAAACTTGTTATTGTGATTTTTCTCATGTATGATGCTTTTATCAAAGCTTAAATAAGCTCGAATTTTCCAAAAAATGGAGAATAGGGTGGTGGGATGAAAATCAAAACAACTGCGGAAGACAAGATGATAGCATTTTACAGATACTTTTCTTTGTCCCTCACATCTCTGATGTACCTCCTGGACTACGCGGGGCCTTCCGTAATTAATAAATCCCTTTTAATAATAATTTTGTTCTTATTTGCCCAACTATTCACTATGTATTACCGGAGGTTCCGGAATAAACCGCGTGTCCTTATGGTAGCTGTAAGTGTAGAGATGGCGGGTATTATTGCACTGACGCTGTTAACCGGTGCCTATGACAGCTCCTTCAGACTGTACGTGCTTAACCCTGTGCTGATCGCTGCAGGTTCGTTATCCATCTATTTCGGATGGAGTTTGCTGCTTGGATACATTGGTATATTCGCTGTATTTTGTTATGTTTTTCTTAATTCTGCCGGAAAAACTTTAGCTCAAGCAGCACTTGCAAATGGCAACCTGTTTCTAGCACTGGTACTTACGGTTATAATTATGCAGATGGTTAACAGGATCAAGCGGCAGCGGGAAGAAGCAAACGCGCGGACCAACGAAACCATGGAGCACATTAAATCGCTCTATCATATCGTAGAAACATCAAGCCAGCATGACTTCATGAACATAGGCCAGGTTATTACGGATTATGTGGTAAAGCTTACCAAACTTGACAAAGCCTTGTTCTGGTTCGCCAAGAAGAGCGGTGAGCCTGCACCGCAGAGCCGGCAGACCGGCTGGCAGCAGGAAGAGGAACGTTTTCTTTTCTCGGAGCTGGAGAAGCATGAGCATGAATGGAGATTACAGCGCGAGCCTGTATTCAAGAGCCTGCCGGGGCTCGGAGATTTTTTGCTGATGCCGGTTAGAATGAGCACCCGCTTTGTTGGCATGATCGGCGTGAAGCTGGAGTCCTCGGAAGGCCTTGAAGGCCGCCGGTGGTATATCCAGCAGTTGATGTTTCTGTCGGAGCTTAGTGCAATTATTCTTGAACGCCATGAGCTGGGGGTCATCGAGAACCGGCTGATCATCACGAATGAGCAGAACCGGATTGCGGATGAAATGCATGATAGTGTCTCACAGAGTTTATTCGGCATCGTCTATGCCACTCACTCGCTAAAGCAGACCTGGCCGAAAATGTCTGATTCCGAGCTGGAGGAGCAGATAGAGCTTATCCATGATTCGGCGACCAAGGTGGCCAAGGAGCTGAGAATTACAATCTACAGTCTTAGCTCCAAGAAGAGCGGCGGTCCAACCTGGCTGGGTATGGTAAGGTCTCATCTGAAGAGCTTGTCCAGACTGAATGATGTGGAGATTGAACTAAAGATCACGGGTGATGACTTCAGTCTCCCGTATCCCTACCACAAGGCGCTTTTCCGGATTATCTCTGAAGCGACCGGCAATGCCATTCGTCATGGAGCGGCCAGCAAGGTGGATGTTGAACTGTCACTTAAGCCAAAATGGATAAGATTATCCATAATCGATGATGGTGTAGGTTTTGATACGAGTCTGCTGTTGACGGAGTCTGAGGATAACACAGGCGGACTGGGGATGAAGAATATGCAATATCTGGCGCAGTCTCTTGGGGGCGATTTTCAATTGTCCAGCAGTGAGAATGCAGGCACGAAAATTTTAATTTCGATACCTGTCGGTGTGGCTGAATTAAAAAATGCATAAATTTTAGGCAGGAGGTCGTTCTAGTGAAAATCGTCATTGTTGATGATCATCCTTTGGTGAGAAGAGGATTGGCAGCTGTGATTTCAATGCAGCCCAATTTGCATTTTGCCGGCGAGGCAACGAATGGCCAAGAAGCTCTTCTTGTAATTGAGGAGACACAGCCTGATCTTGTGCTGATTGATCTGAAGCTTGCCGATGAATCGGGACTGGACGTAATCAAAGCAGCGCGTGCGCACGGTTTGACCAGCAAGTTTATTCTGCTGACCTCATCGGCAAGCCGGGAGGATTTCCTGAAGGCAGAAGAAGTGCTGGTTGATGGATATGTGCTGAAAGAAGCACTGCCGGAGGAATTGCTGTTTGCGATTCAACTGGTCCATAAGGGCAGGAAGTATTATGACCCCGGCCTAATGGAAGATAAAATGCGGATGAGCGGCAGCAGTCCGACAGATGAATTGACACCGAAAGAGAAGGAAGTACTGATTGAGCTGGGTCAGGGTGCCTGCAACAGGGAAATCGCTTCGCGACTGTTCATCAGCGAATTTACGGTCAAAAAGCATGTGAGCCAAATTCTGGCAAAGCTGCAGGTTGCCGACCGGACGCAAGCAGCATTGTATGCCAACGCAGTCGGGCTGACCAAATATGAAATGTCATATGATTAAGATAACCTATGATGGCTTAAAGAATGGAGCACGGACTTAGAGGTCCGTGTTTTTTTGTGCGAATTATTATTTTCCAGGTTCCGGGCTGCAGAGGAACCGGGATACTTTACACGGAAACGGCTGTGCCTTCCTTTTGAAAAGGACGGTGAGGCCGTTTTTTCTTGGATGCTTTCAGCAAATTTGGTGACTTGGTGTAGGGGTTCCTTCCATAAGTTGTTACAATTTACCAAGCGTGTACTACTAAAGTATACCATAGAGGTACACTTAAGTGCCAATAGGACTCACACGAAAGTGAAGATTAAAGTGATGGTATGACCCATGTGGCAAGTCGTATGGATTGATAGAATAAAAGTAAGATATCTGAAACTTTCATGATTGCTTTCAGAATTAATGCGGAAGGAGGGTTACTGTGGAAAAGACGATTTTGGATTACATTAACCTGATAAAGAAAAGGTTATGGTTAATCATGGTGTTTGTATTAATCTCCTGCGCCACCACCTTCTACGTCAGCAAGAACTTCGTCGTACCCGTCTACTCCGCCTCCGGACAGCTGCTGGTCAATAACACCGCAAATGTACCCGAGAGCAACAATCTAAACAATCTAAACTTCAGCCTTAACCTCATCGAGAGCTATAAGGAAATCATGAAATCCCCCACGATTATGAAGAATGTTGTAGCGGATCACCCGGAATTCAATCTGACGGAAGACCAGCTGGCATCGAAGCTGCAGGTGAAATCTTCAGAGAAAAGCTCGGTCATCAATATCAGCGTGCAGGACGAAAGCTACAGCAAGGCAGCCGGGATAGTAAACGCGGTTTCACAGTCGTTCATCCGCAGCTTGCCGACACTGATGAAGCTTGATAATGTAACATTCCTGACGCCTGCTGACCCAACTGATGTTCCCGGACCGATCAACGGTGGCGTCAACATGAATATCATCATCAGTTTTGTAGTTTCGCTGATGGCTGCAATAGGGATCATCCTGCTGATGGAAACACTCAATGGAACGCTCCGGAGTGAGAAGGAAGCCGAATTAGACCTGGGTCTGCCGGTCATTGCAAGCATTCCTGCCATCCGCAAACGTGATTTGGGTAAAGCAGCAAATGCTAATTCGAGAGTAGGGGAGGGCGCTTATGTTGCGGCTGAATAAAAGTTTGATCACGGACTTGAATCCGTCCTCGCATATCTCCGAATCCTTCCGCTCGCTGCGCACCTATATCCGCCAGCTGGGACTGCTTGGCGGAGACGCAGGCAAAGTGCTGCTCTTCACTTCAGCGGAAGGCGGAGAAGGCAAGACGACGCTACTGGCCAATCTGGCGGTTTCTTTCGTTCAGGATGGCAAGAGGGTTGCCGTTGTGGATTGCAACTTGAGACATCCCGGACTGCATTCCGTGTTTGAAGTGGAAGGCAGCCATGGGCTTGCCACTTATCTGGGCGGCACTGAAGAAACCAAAGATGTCGCAGTTTACGGAAATTTGGCGAATCTGGCCGTGATCCCTGCCGGTATTACCGCTGTCAGTCCGCCGGATCTGCTGGGTAACGACAAGATGACAGCTCTGCTGGAAGAGCTGAAAACAAGCTTCGATCTTATCCTGCTCGACTCGCCGCAGGCAGTAGAGTTCAGTGATGCAAGAATCCTGGCCCCGCTGACGGACGGTGTCATCATTGTGGCAAAGCACGGCAAATCGAAGCGTGAAGCGCTCCGCAAGCTGAAGACGCTCATGGATCAGACCGGAACCAAAATTCTTGGCATTGCCATGAATCATAGTAAATGAGCTCACAAAACTTTTAGGAGGTAAGTGCGATGAAAAAGGTAAAAAAGGTAATTATCCCTGCTGCTGGGCTAGGAACGCGCTTCCTTCCCGCGACGAAAGCAATGCCTAAGGAAATGCTGCCGATCATCAACAAGCCAACTATTCAATACATCGTAGAGGAAGCCATCGCTTCCGGTATCGAGGATATCATTATCGTTACCGGTAAAGGTAAACGTGCAATTGAGGACCATTTCGACAATGCGTTCGAACTGGAATCCCGGCTGCTGGAGGACGGCAAGCTGGAACTGCTTAAAGAGGTTCAGCGTTCCTCTAAAGTAGAAATACACTATATCCGCCAAAAGGAACCAAAGGGATTGGGCCATGCAGTATGGTGCGCAAGACGTTTTATCGGAGACGAGCCCTTTGGCGTTATGCTCGGTGATGACATCGTAACCGGACAGGTTCCTTGCCTGAAGCAACTGATCGACCAATATGAAGAAACGCAGAACTCAGTGATTGGTGTTCAGGAAATTCCGGATGAATTCACTAACCGTTACGGGATTATTGAACCGGATCTGCAGGATGGAAGACTTTACCGGGTTAACAACTTCGTCGAGAAGCCAGCCCTGGGTACAGCGCCTTCCAATCTGGCCATTATGGGCCGTTATGTGTTCACTCCTAAGATCTTCAAATACCTGGACCTGCAGGAAAAAGGTGCGGGCGGCGAGATTCAGCTCACGGATGCGATCCAGAAGCTCAATCAAAGCGAGCGGGTATATGCCTATAACTTTGATGGTACGAGATATGATGTCGGCGAACGCCTTGGATATATTTTAACCACATTGGAATTTGCCCTGCAGAGTGAGGACTTGCGCTATCCGGTAATGGATGCCATGTCGGAATGGCTCAGCAAGGCCGGACAAACCACGCTTAGCTAAAAATGAGGAGCACCACAAAACCTTTAGGAGGAATGAGGAGAAATGAGCATGCAAAAACTGCCGGAAGACTATGAGGCCGTCCTGCCGAAACTTTACATGCTGCATGCCAAAGAAGGAAATAAAGGGATGGATTCCTATCTGGTGATGAAGCGGATTATCGACATTTTTTTCTCCGCTCTTGGCCTTCTCGTACTGCTGCCGCTATTCACTCTTGTTGCTGTCCTGATCAAGCTGGAGGATCCGAAAGGCAAAGTGTTCTTCCGGCAAACCCGGGTAGGCAAAGAAGAGAAGCTCTTCCCGATGTATAAGTTCAGATCTATGGTGTCTAATGCTGAGGAGCTGAAGGCGAATCTGATGGCTTATAACGAAGTGAGCGGCGCAATGTTCAAAATCAAGAATGATCCCCGGATTACACGGACGGGAAGATTTCTGCGCAAGACGAGCATTGATGAACTGCCTCAGCTCTGGAACGTGCTGATGGGCCATATGAGTCTGGTCGGCCCCCGTCCTCCGCTCGTTGAAGAGGTGGCGCAGTATTCGGAATACGACAAGCAGCGGCTCATAGTTACACCGGGCTGCACAGGTTATTGGCAGGTAAATGCCAGAAACAGCGTCGGCTTCGACGAGATGGTGCAGCTGGATTTAACCTACATCCAGATCCGGAGCACGATGCTGGATCTCAAAATCATTGCGAAAACCGCCCTAATGCTGCTCGGGTCCAAAAATGCTTATTAAAAATATGGAAATTGGGTGATTGCCGATGCTTGAATACGGAGATGTACCTAAGATTTCCATCATTATCTGCACCTATAACCGATCGGTTTTGCTAGTCAAGACCCTTCAATCGCTGCTGTCATTGGAGAATCTGCATCAGGCAGAAATTATCGTGGTGGATAACCACTCCAAGGATGATACGGCGTCCGTCACCAAACGCTTTATGGAGACGGAAGGAGCAGAGATGGATATCCGTTATCTTCTGGAACCGGTACAGGGGTTGTCGGCAGCCCGAAATACGGGGATTCTGGCTTCCAAGTCGCCAATCATCGCCTTTCTTGATGATGATGCGATTCCTTGCCGAACCTGGATAACAACGATTGTTGACAGTTTTGAACAACATCCGGAAGTGATGGCCATGGGCGGAAAGATCGCTCCGATCTTTGAAAGTAAGCGGCCTGAATGGCTCATTAAGCCGTTTGAACTGCCTTACACGATTGTTGATCTGGGTGACCGGGTGAGGGAATATCCGAAACGGCTGCATCCCTGCGGAGCCAACATGGCTATGCGTAAGCTTGTATTTGACATCAGCCTGTTTCCTCTGGAGCTCGGAAGAAAGGGAGATTCACTTCTCTCCGGTGAAGAGACCTGGTTATTCGGTCAAATACAGGGAGAAGGACATTCTATTCTCTATCATCCTCAGATGGCGGTTGATCATTTCGTACCGGCAGGACGTCTGACTGAAGATTGGATTATGAAAAGGTATTACAGTCAAGGCATATCTAACGCTATGAAAAGCGAAGGTGTGAAGGGCAATCTGATCCTGCTGGTCAAGACGGCCGCCAAAGTAGTCTATATCATGGCGGATTCGATCCTCTCCAGAAGCAAGGGAAGAAAGCTTCTGAACAGATGCCGGCTGGAGAGCATTCGGGGAACTCTTCATATGATTTGGAACCGGAAGAGGCAATCTGCAGCGGGGTGAGGGAAGACAATGACTAATTTTGGGTGGGGCTCAAAAATCAACGCTTTGCCATACGGAATGCTCTACCTGGTGTCTGCCCTGTTCCTCGGAACAGCGGTCATTTACCAGCCGGCAATTGCGGTAGCTGCCGTACTCCTGATTATATTGCTGGTTGTCTCTCTCTCTCGTCCTGAACTGATCAGTTATTTCGTTCTGTTTACGACGGCGATTTCCATTAACTTCTTGTATAACGGCAGCATGTTCGGGATTGAAATTCTTTCCCTCTACAAGCTGGTTATCCTGATGCTTCTGGTGCCGTGCATTCTGGTCAATGGCCTGAAGTTCCGTCTCAGTCCTCCGCTCTGGGCCATGGTGGCACTGGTGTTCATCACCTTTGGCTTCTCGATCTGGCTGCCGGAGATGAGCTCATCCATTGCCATAAAAGCCTTTATCGGTCTGTCGCTTCCCTTCGTATTTCTCCTGATCAACTGGAAGAAAGAAGTGGCTGAGAAGCAAATCCGCATCATCACCTTGCTGCCGCTGGTCAGCGTGCTGGCTGGAGTGGTGCTGCAGGCGGCTCATATCCATTCATTTCTCGATATCGAGTTCACGGGCGCTATACGGATACAGGGGGCGAACATTCCAGCGCATCTGGCTATGCTGGCTTTTATGGGAGTGGGCATCGCATTTATTGAGGTGAAACGGAGCCCGCAGCATATCAAGTTTTTCTACACCATGCTGGCGCTGAACTTTCTAATCCTGATCGGAACAGGGACGCGGGGACCGATATTAGCTCTGGTTTTGATGGTTCTCTACTATTTTTACGACATTTCCCGTCAGTACTTAAAGGGGAGAACGCAATATCTGATTCCGCTGCTGTGTTCGTTTCTCCTGATTGTCTCGGCTGTCTATCTGCAGCTGGACAACATCAAGAAGCGCTCCTTCGAACGGACGACCGAAACGGGTGTTGATTTGTCGGGACGGGCGGAGGCCTGGGAATATTTCCTGCACAAAGCGGAGGATTCGCCCCTTGCGGGCAGAGGACTCGGCGCAGTGACTGTAGCCAATGACGGGTCGCTGTACAAAGGCTTTGTGGTTCCGCACAACGAGTATATCCGGTTCTACTTCGATGGAGGATATGTCGGCGCCATCCTGCTGTTGCTTTCCTTATTGGCTGTGTTTCTTCTGGTTTACAGAGCTTTGGCACCGCCGGTCAAACCTTACTATCTGCTCTTTATTGCAGCGTTTCTAATTTATTCTTTCTCCGACAACACGCTGTCGACGGTCCAATCTATTATTCCGTTCTGTTGGTACCTGAACTGCCTGTATCGATCTTCACAGCCAACCGATTCCCCACAAAAAGAAGTGATACGATGAACCAAGTGAATATGTTCGATGTCAATTTCGATAACTATGATTTCATGGATCTGCTTGAATACATCGACAAGACCATTAAGGAAAGGAATCAATCCTACATCCTGACCTGCAATGTCGATCATGTGATCAAGCTTCGCAAGGACAAAGAGTTTAGGGCAGTGTATTCCGAAGCAGGTGCCGTAGTGGCGGATGGAATGCCGCTGATCTGGGCTTCGAAGATGCTGGGCAAGCCGCTGAAGCAGAAGGTCTCCGGATCAGATCTCTTCAGCCGCCTGGGTGACGCCTTCGAGCAAAGAAAGTACCGGCTGTTCTTTCTGGGCTCGGCGGAAGGTGTGCCTGAGCGGGCGACAAAGAATTTAAAGGCGGCTTATCCCGGCATGAACATTGTCGGCTGTTATTCTCCCTCCTACGGTTTTGAGCACAACGAGGAAGAGAATCAGCGTATTATCCAAATGCTGACCGAAACCCGGCCGGATATTGTATTCGTCGGTGTGGGCGCACCGAAGCAGGAGAAATGGATCTACCGGCATTACACCTCCTACCGGGCGCCGATTTCCATCGGCGTGGGAGCGACGTTTGATTTCCTCTCGGGCTCCGTCAAACGGGCGCCGGACTTTATGCAGAAAACAGGGCTTGAATGGTTCTGGCGGCTGAGCCAGGAGCCGGGACGCCTGTGGAAAAGATATCTTGTAGATGATGCCCAGTTCCTGGTCCTGCTGCTCAAAGAGCTGCGCAAGCGGGATAAGATCAAGGGCGGGAGATTTGAGTAAACATACGAAATTTGGATGGCCATAGGGCGGAGGTGGGGAAATGAAGAGGATGAGCCAGAATGAAAGCAACCTGATATTGCCATCCCTCACTTCGGTGAAGTCAGGCGTCATGATGACGCTGATCTGCGCTATGTGCTTGGGGCTTCCGCTGCTGATCGGCTTCGCCAGTGCGAAGCTCAGCTCTTCCAGCAGTCTGCAGGGGGTCATTCTGGCAGGGATTCTATTCCCCGCCTTCCTGCTGGCGCTGCTGAAGCCGAAACACCTGATCGCCTATACTCTGCTGATCTGGGCGGTGGCCCCGGAGCTGCGGCGTATCGCCGACTGGTACGAAGGGGTCTACCACTCGGTATCCCTGCTCAGTCTGGCGCCTCTGCTGACGGGAGCAACACTTGCGATTCCGGTGCTGAAGGAAATCCACAGAATCCGGAAATCCTCCACGCGGATCATCCTGCTGTTCTCGGTAGCGTTGGCCTACGGCGCATTGATCGGACTGGCGAAGAACGGCATAGGCTCGGTATACGATTTGGCTAACTACATCGTACCGCTGCTGTTGATTCCGTTCTTCGCGGTAACGCGTTTCAAGCCTAAGGATATTGACCGGCTGCTGTACGCTTTTGCCAATATTGCAGTCCTGGTGGCGATCTACGGTATCATCCAATATCTGACGGTTCCTCCCTGGGACGCTTTCTGGATGAGGAATGCGGATATGATGTCCATCGGAACACCGTATCCTTTGGAAATCCGCGTCTTTTCCACTCTGAATTCTCCCGGACCGGCGGCGACCTTCCTGGTATTCGCCCTCGTCCCGATGATTCTGGAGAAAAGATGGCAAGGCACGCTGCGCTGGATCGGTGTCCTGCTCGTTGTGGTCTGTCTGCTGACCACGCTGGTGCGTTCCGCCTGGCTGGTCCTGCTGGTTATGCTGCTGGTGTACATCGCCTCTTCTCCCTCCAAAGGGAAGTGGAAAACCCTGCTTCAGCTGGGTTTTGTCGCTGTAGCGCTGATCTGGATCGTTCCCAAGCTGCCGGGGGCAGAGGGGCTGGTGGCACGCATGGAGACACTTACCTCCGTGCAGGAAGACCACTCCTATAATGAACGGCTCAGCTTATGGCAGAACATGCTGCCGATGGTAGCCGCTAATCCGGTTGGCCAAGGAATAGGCAGTGTAGGCCAGGGAACAAAGATTGGCAACGGCGGGGAGCTTGGAGAGTACGGCAACATGGACAACGGCGTTATCGCACTGCTGCTTACCTTTGGAATACTGGGCGCCTTATTCTTCTTCGGCGCACTTGGGGCCGTTATTAAACAGATTGTGGTCAGAGTCACCAGCAAGGACAGTCTTCAGCCCTATGCCCGGCTATCGCTGGCAGCATGGATGGGGGCGGTAGTCAGCCTGGTGTCAGACAACGGATTCCCCGGACTCAAGGGATATCTGATATGGATGCTGATCGGCCTTGGGCTAGGCGCCAAAGAGATTATTGAGAGCAGAAAGAAGGGAACACCACATGCAGCAGTTGAACGCGAAATCACTTCCCACTAGCACAGTCTGGTCCTCGCTCAAGAAATTCACGAAGAGCAAGGACAACAGCTCGGCAGCCGTAAAAACCATGTTCGTCAGCGTGCTGATTCTGCTGGTTAATATGCTGACGGGTGTGCTGACTGCCCGCTATCTCGGGCCGACAGGCCGCGGGGAACAGACAGCTATGGTGAACTGGTCCCAGTTTCTGGCGTTCAGTATGAGCTTCGGTATTCCCTCGGCGCTGATCTACAATGCCAAGAAGAATCCGGATGAGGCCGGGGTGCTCTACCGGGTGGCGCTGATGATCGGCCTTGGGTTTGGCATGGTGGCCATGACAGTGGGAATCTTTGTCCTTCCTTACTGGCTGGATTCCTTCAGTCCGGAGGTGGTGGTTTTTGCACAATGGTCGATGATCCTGTGTCCGCTGATTGTGATCTCGCAGATTAACAACGCGGCATTTCAGTTCAGAGGGGATTACAAGACCTTTAACTGGATGCGTTATCTGGTTCCTTTGCTGACGCTCGCGGCCATTGGCATTCTGATCCTCACGGATCATATGAATCCATTTACTACGGCACTGGCTTACTTGGTTCCATCCGTACCGCTGTTTATCGGAATGACAATCTTGCTGCTCCGCACCTACAGGGTGAAGCTGAAGGATGCATACCTGAATTTCAAAAGATTATTCACGTATGGCCTCGGTTCTTACGGAAATGACCTGCTCGGCCAATTCTCCGGCTATATCGACCAGATCATTATTGCCGGTCTGCTGCGGCCAGCCGATTTGGGACTGTACGCAGTAGCAGTGAGCTTGTCGCGGATGGTTAACTTCTTCTCGAACTCGATCACCGTGGTGCTTTTTCCAAAGGCTTCTGAGCTCTCGAAGGAGGAGGCGATCGCCCTTACCTTCAAAGCATTCCGGATCAGTACGACCTGCACCCTGCTCGGCGCAGTGTTCCTGATGCTGGTGGCCCCCTTCGTTATTCCGTTGCTGTACGGGAAGGATTTCAATACGGCGCTGACCGTATTCCGCCTGCTGCTGCTGGAAGTTACGATCAGCGGAGGCACACTGATTCTGGCTCAGGTCTTTATGGCGCTTGGCAAACCGAAATTCGTATCCATTCTTCAGGGAGTAGGCTTAATCCTGGTGATCCCGATGCTCTTCCTGCTGGTGCCGAAGTTCGGATTGTTCGGAGCAGGGGTGGCGATGCTGTCATCGGCTGTACTGCGGTTCTTGTTCATTATTCTCAATATTAAATACAACCTGAAGGTCAAGCTGCCGCGGCTGCTGATCAACGGGGACGACATTAAGTGGATGAAGACGACGATGAATTCCTATATCCATAAAAAACCCGCGGATACCCAAGGTTAAAAAGAAATATTTGGTTTGGCCTACCCTTATTGAAGGCTTAAGGCAGATTAGCGGAGAGGACGGAATGACCTGGAAAAGCGAAGCGGTCGCCTTTGTCTTCAGATTTCAACCGCGAACAGCGGTCTAATCAAAGAAATCGGAAGACAACAGCGATTGGAAGGACATCCGTCATCGCAGCGGTTCTGCGGCAACCAGCCTGAAATAGAATGTAAGCCAATAACATACAGACAAAGGAGGAAACCTTCATGGATTCAGTGACAAGCGTGCTTGGCGGCCCGGGGAGTTACCCGATATCTGCTGTCATCATTGCGCAGGATGATGAAATTCGAATATCCAAAGCAATTCAATCCTGCCGACTTTTCGCCGACGAGGTGGTTGTAATCGACGGAGGAAGCAAAGACGGGACGGTGCAATTGGCCGAAAGCCTGGATTGCCGGGTATACGTCAACCCATGGCCCGGATACGCGAAGCAAAGAGAATTCGGAGTGGAACGCGCCGTCCATGATTGGGTCTTCCTGATTGATACCGATGAAGTGGTCAGCGATGAGCTGGCCAAGGATATTCTTGAGCGCAAGCCGGCGCTGACGGACCGGGGCGTAGCTTACTCGCTATACCGGATCGGTGATTTTCTGGGCAGATGGCTGGACAAGGGCGAATATCTGGTGCGGCTGTACAACCGCAAGGAGTACGGCATCCGCAACTCCCTGGTGCATGAAATGCCCGAGGTGTTGGAGGAACGGACGGTTCGCTTGAACGGAACGCTCTGGCATCAGGGCTTCCGCAGCATCAATGACCATGTAACCCGGTTTAATAAATACACCGACCTGGAAGCGCAGAGCGCTTATGCGAGCGGCAAGCCGTTTAAGCTGAGAAATCTGCTGCTGCGGCCGCCGGCACGGTTCCTGCAGAAATATTTTCTGCACGGTTTGTTCAAGAAAGGCATTGCAGGGTTCGCGGTATCCGTATTTTGGGTGATGTATGAATTCATGGTCGGCTTCAAGCATTACGAATTGAACAGCTCCGGCAAGCTGGCCCAGCACAACGCACAGGGGCAGGCCGAGAAAGAAAAGAAAGGGGAGAGAAGCTATGCCGTACAGTGACGGATTAAACATTATGACGACAGGCCTTAGTTGGCCCTCGTTACAGCCCGGCGGGCTTAACACTTATTTTAAATCCGTTTGCGAGCAGCTCTCCTCACGCAACCAGGTGCATGCGCTGATCTGCAGTCAGGAGACGCCGTCCACCTCGAAGGAACTGATTATTCATAACGCCGGAGATCCCAAGGAAACCATCTGGAAGCGTAAGGATGCTTTTCAGCGTAAAGCTGCAGATTTGATGGGCAGCGGGAGCGGGCGCATTGATATCCTATATACCCACTTCGCACCTTACGGGGTTGGGCCGGCAATGGAAGCGAAGAAGCGGGGGATTCCGGTGGTCATGACTTTTCATGGCCCATGGAATGAAGAGATGAAGATCGAAGGCCAGGGCATTAAGCACCGGGTCAAAACAACGATTGCCAAATCTATTGAACGCAAGGCCTACAAGCTGGCCGACCAGTTCATTGTACTTAGCGAGTATTTCCGCGACATGCTGCACAGTCTGCATGGTGTGCCGCTGCACAAAATCATCGTGATCCCGGGTGCGGCCAATGTGGAGCGGTTCATCCCTGCCAGCAACCGGCTGGCTGTCCGCCGGACGCTGAATTTGCCGGAGGGAGCAACGACGGTACTGACGGTCCGGCGGCTGATGAACCGGATGGGGCTGCTGCAGCTTTTGGAAGCCTGGAAGCAGGTATCCGAGCGGTTCCCGAACGCGATTCTGCTGATCGGAGGCAAAGGTCCGCTGCGCGGAGAGCTAGAAGAAAAAATCTCTGATTACGGTCTCAGTAACAAAGTCAGGCTGCTTGGCTACATTCCCGATCATGAACTGGCTTCCTACTACCAGGCTGCTGACATGTTCGTGGTTCCTTCACAGGCACTCGAGGGCTTTGGACTTATCACCGTTGAAGCACTGGCTTCCGGGCTTCCGGTTATGGCTACTCCGGTCGGAGGCAACAAAGAGATCCTGCAGGGCTTCCGCCCGGAGCTGCTGTTCAAGGGTTCGACCAGTGAGGATATGGCGGAAGGCATGATTCATATGCTCAGCAACCGCAAGCTGCTTCCCGGCCGTGACGAATGCAGAAACCATGTGCTGGAGAAATACACCTGGCAGCATGTGGGCGATCAAGTGGAATCGGTATTCCTTCAAACATTGGGAAAGGGTGTGGCTGCAGGATGCTAAAGGTCGCTTATATTGATCACACCGCCAAGTGGAGCGGAGGAGAGGTTGCGCTGTTCAACATCCTCACCAACATCGGCAAAGAGATTCAGCCGCTGGTCATTCTGGCTGAAGAAGGGGCACTGGCTGAACGTCTGCGGGAAAAAGGTATCGACGTCCGGATCATCCCGCTTGATGAGAGCATCCGCAGCCGCGGCAGAAATGCCGTCAATCTCGGTGCTCCGGCTGCGGCGTTCAAGCTGCTGGCTTACGGCCGCAAGCTGGCGCCGCTGCTCAAACAGGAAAAGGTGGATTGTGTGCACACCAACTCCCTGAAATCGGCCTTCTACGGTGCAGTTGCCGCGAAGAAAGCGGGAGTGCCGCTGATCTGGCATATCCGGGACCATATCGGTGCCCCGTACCTAAAGCCGGTTGTCGCCAAGGCGATCCGGCTGCTGTCACGCCTGCTTCCCAATGGCGTGATTGCCAATTCCCATTCCACGCTGAATGCGCTGGAGCTGCCGCGTTCGAAGAAGACACTGGTGGTCTACTCCGCTTTTGCCAAAGCAATCGGCGAAAGCATCGGCAGACGGGACCAGAAGAATTTCAACGTCCTGCTGGTGGGCCGGCTGGCGCACTGGAAAGGCCAGCATATCGTGCTGGAGGCCGCCAAAGCGTTCAAGGATGACAGTCGTGTCCAGTTCTGGCTGGCCGGTGATGCTCTGTTCGGGGAAGAGGAATATAAACAGGAATTAATTCAGAAGATGCAGCAGGATGGGCTTACCAACGTCAAACTGCTGGGTCATGTGGATGACATACAAGGCCTTATGAAAACTGCTGATTTGCTGATTCACACTTCGATTACCCCCGAGCCATTCGGCCAGGTTATCGTCGAAGGCATGGCGGCTGGACTGCCGGTAATCGCCTCCAATGAAGGCGGCCCGGTAGAGATTGTGGTTCCCGGTGTAACGGGGCTGCTGATCCAGCCTGGAGACCCAGTCGTACTTGCAGATTCCATCACCTGGATGCTGAACCATCCCGAAGAGCGAAGAAGGATGGCCGAAAGTGGAATGAAGCGGGTAAAAGAGCATTTTGTCATCGAGAATACGGTAAAGGACATCGTCGCTTATTACAAAGGATTGCTCGCCGCAACCTGAGCTGTTTTTCCGGACAATGCTAAAGCTTAAGGGCACCGTTCCTTCCATGCATTCACTACTTGATGATGCTGCTCCATAAAACTTTGAGGATGATTTACATGAAAATTGCGATAGCGCACGATTACTTAATCCAAATGGGCGGAGCGGAAAGAGTTGTGGAGGTCTTTCACCACATGTATCCGGAGGCTCCGATCTTCACGACGGTGTTTAACGGAAGCCGCCTGACCGACAACCTCAAAGATGCGGATATCCGGGCCTCCTGGCTGCAGAAGATCCCGGGAGTGAAGGCCAATTTTAAAGGGGTATTGCCACTTTATCCGATGGCCATTCGTGATTTGGACTTTAGCGGGTACGATATCGTCCTGAGCTCCAGCAGTGCTTTTATGAAAAGCATAAAGGTTCCTGAATCCACGTTTCATCTATGCTACTGTCATACGCCAATGCGCTTTGCCTGGGATTATGACACGTACATGGAGCGGCAATCGAATTCCGGACTGTTCAAAAGACTGCTCAAGGTCTATATGCAGCGGCTCAAGACCTGGGATCAGCGGACATCCAAAAATGTAAACCAGTTCGTGGCCAACTCTTCCGTAGTGAAGACGCGGATTCAGAACTATTACCATAGGGATGCCGATGTGATCTTCCCGCCGATCAATACAGCCCGCTTCACAAGTTCCAGTTCTATCGGCGACTATTACCTGATCGTCTCGCGGCTTGTATCCTACAAACGGATCGACCTGGCAGTGGAGGCTTTTAGCCGGAATGGCCTTAAGCTCTATATCGTCGGCGACGGGCCGGACCGTAAGCGTCTGGAGGGAATGGCCAAAGATAATGTCACTTTTCTGGGCCGGCTGGAGGATGAAGAGGTTACGGGCCTGATGTCGAAATGCCGGGCGTTTATTTTTCCGGGAGAAGAAGATTTCGGAATCACGCCCCTGGAGGCGAATGCCGCAGGAAGACCGGTCATTGCTTATCAGGCCGGAGGGGCGCTGGATACCATAGTTCCTTATGTCAATGGCGTATTCTTTCAGAATCAGGAAGTGGATGATCTGCTGAAGGCTATCCACGAAGTGGAGTCCTATGCGTGGGACATCAGCAAGATTATGGGGCATGCGCATAAATTCGATGAACAGACGTTTATGGTTCAGTTCAAGCAGTATGTGGAACAGGCCTACGTTAATTTTCTTAAAGGAGGATGATTATATGAAGCTGGCAGTAATCGGTACCGGCTATGTCGGTCTTGTATCTGGCGTATGTTTTACACTTAACGGGAATCATGTCATCTGTGTCGATAAGGATGAGGAAAAAATCAAAAAGTTGAACCGGATGGAATCCCCCATCTATGAACCGGGTATTGAGGCATTGATCGAAATGAATCTCCGTGAGGGCAGATTATCCTTTTCGGCGGATTTGCAAGAATCGGTGCGCCTTTCTGATATCGTCATCCTTGCTGTTGGAACGCCTTCCCTGCCGGGCGGCGAAGCGGATTTAACGTATATCGAGGGAGCAGCCAAAGAAATTGCGCAAGCAATGGAAGGCTATAAAATCATCATGACCAAGTCGACTGTACCGGTTGGCACAAATGAGAAAATCCGCAATCTGATTGCTTCCCACACGAATCATCCCTTCGATATCGTCTCCGCTCCTGAATTCCTGCGTGAAGGCTCGGCGATCCGCGATACGCTTCATCCTGACCGGATTGTGATTGGTCTGGATAATCCGCTTTTGGAGCCAACGATGCGCCAGCTTCATCAAGGCTTCACTGAAAATATTTTCGTAACGGATATCCGCAGTGCGGAAATGATTAAATATGCATCGAACGCGTTCCTGGCAACCAAAATCTCCTTTATCAACGAAATTGCCAACATCTGTGAAAAAGTGGGAGCTGATGTAACCGAAGTGGCGGAAGGCATGGGGATGGACCGGAGAATCGGCTCAAGCTTCCTGCAGGCCGGAATCGGTTATGGAGGCTCCTGTTTCCCGAAAGATACCAATGCACTGATCCAGATCGCCGGCAACGTGGACTATGAGTTCAAGCTGCTGAAATCGGTGGTTGAGGTGAATAAAGGGCAGCGGTTTATGATTATTTCCAAACTTCATGAGTCGCTTGGCAGCCTGCGCGGCGCGGTTATCGGAATTTGGGGGTTAGCCTTCAAGCCGAATACCGATGATGTACGCGAGGCACCTGCCCGGGAAATCGTCGAAGCGCTGGTAGCGGAGGGAGCTACAGTGAAGCTCTATGATCCGATTGCCGCCGATAACTTCAAAATGCAATACGATCATCCGCAGCTCCGCTGGTGCGGCCTGCCGGAAGAGGCGGCAGAAGGCAGCGATGCCGTATGCCTGCTGACCGACTGGAGCCAGTTCAAGGATATCGACCTGCATCGCTTGGCGGGCAGTATGCGCCGCCAGGTTCTGATCGACGGCCGCAACGTCTACTCCAAGGAGCAGATCGAAGGCACCGGCCTGGAGTACCATTCCGTCGGACGCCCGCAAATGGGCGGACTGAGCGGGTATTCGGCCAGCGTGGCTGGTGCGGTCTAAGCCTCAAGCTTGCTCTGCTAAGTTCTCAGCTCTGTAAAGCACTTCGCTCTTACCTGCCGCCAACCAAGCGGCAATGCCGGATCTTTAGCAGGGAGCTTCGCCTGCGGGTGCAAGCCGCGGGCGTGAATGTCTTGCTAGGGCGCATAGCCCAGCTGGAATCCATCTAAGGAAGCTGTTATGGAATGGAACGGAGAGGAATTTTGGAACTGTAGGAGCGAATGCGTCCGCCTTTGTCTGCGGATTTCCACCGCGGACAGCGGTATAAATCAAGAAATCTGCAGACAACAGCGGCCGAAAGTCCAAACATTCCTTGCAGTGACTCCCGTAACAGTTGTATCTGAAGGCTATCGCGCAGCAACAGCGCGCTATAAACATTCTAGCATCTCGAGGTTGCTGTTTAGCTCGTAGCTCACAATAACAATCCGATATTTTTGCGTCAACACATAATGAGGAGGGTTCCATATGAAACTGGTACTTCTATCAGGCGGTTCAGGTAAACGTCTCTGGCCATTGTCTAACGATTCACGTTCGAAGCAATTTCTGAAGGTACTTGAGAGCCCAACGGGGGAACCGGAATCCATGGTGCAACGGGTATGGCGGCAGCTGGAGGAAGCTAATATGTCGGGTTCGGCTTATCTGGCTACCGGCCGCAGCCAGGTGGAAATGATTCAGAGCCAGCTTGGCAGCGAGGTGCCTATCATCGTTGAGCCGGAACGCCGCGATACGTTTCCGGCGATTGCCCTGACAGCAGCCTACCTGTATTCCATGGAAGGCGTTTCGCCAAGCGAGACCGTGGCCATCCTCCCGGTCGATCCTTATGTGGAAGCCGCCTTCTTCGATACAGTAGTGCAGCTTGAGCAAACGATGCAGGAGAGCGGAGCGAACCTGGCGCTAATGGGTGTAGTACCCGAGCATGCTTCAGAAAAATACGGATACATCATTCCTACCAGCGCTGAGGCGGGAGCAAGCGGCTATCTGCAGGTAAGCCACTTCCAGGAGAAACCTGACCGTGAGCAGGCCGAGGAACTGATCAGCCGGAATGCCCTCTGGAACTGCGGCGTGTTCGCGTTCCGCCTGGGTTATCTGCTTGATATTCTGCAGCGTAAGGGATTGCCGCTGAACTATGAGGAACTGCAGAAGCAGTACAAACTGCTTGCTTCCATCAGCTTTGACTATGAAGTGGTGGAAAAAGAGGAGAAAATCGTAGTTCAGCCTTATGCCGGGTTCTGGAAGGATCTGGGAACCTGGAACACGCTAACTGAAGAAATGAACAGCAATCATGTAGGCAAAGGGTTCGTGACGGCGGATTCCGAAGGCACATGCCTGATTAATGAGCTGGATATTCCGATTACGGTGATCGGTGCGAAGGATCTGATTATCGCTGCCAGCCCGGACGGGATTTTGGTTACCCATAAAGCGGAGAGTCCGAGAATCAAGGAAGTGCTGAAGTCTTTTGAACAAAGACCGATGTACGAAGAACGCCGCTGGGGCCATTATAAAGTCATAGATTATGTGAAATACGATGAGGGAAATGAAGTGCTGACCAAACGGATTTTTATCGAAGAGGGTAAAAATATCAGTTACCAGCTGCACCATAAACGAAGTGAAATCTGGACATTTGTCAGCGGTGAAGCAAGCATTGTGATTAATGAGAAGATGCATAATGTCAAGGCAGGAGATGTGGTTCGTATACCGGAAGGCACCAAACATGCGATCCTTGCGCTGACGGATGTAGAGTTTATTGAGGTACAGACCGGTTCGGAACTGGTAGAAGAGGATAACATCCGCATCACCTTGGATTGGGAAGATATAGCTTTGCAACAGTTTATCTCGTAGGCCTAAATAATCTATTTAACCAATTGTTGCAAATCTAAAACAGGCATTTAGAACCATTTATTAATCTATTTTTATTAATGCTCTAAATAAAAACTTCATAGGGACGATACTTACGGTAAGAGGGATAAATCCTTCCAAAACGACAAGGCAAACCTAATCGAAAGATAGGGACGCAAAGCCATAGGGCCTTCGCAAGAGTGGCAGCCTGGCTACCGAAAGGAAGATAATTTTGAAAACTTACCGTAAGTCTCGTCTGCTGTCCACATTGTTGTCTCTTGCCATATTGTTAACCACTGTGCCTTTAGGGTTTGGGCTGTCGCCTTCAACCGCAGAAGCCTCATCAAGCACAGCAGTGCCGGTTAATCCGGACGCTTCAGCCGAAGCTGTCAAGCTGCTTAGTAATCTCTATTCCATTACCGGAAAAGGGATTATCACTGGACAGCACGATTATTTGGAGAGCCCGGATGAATTCAGCAACAAGCTGAAGGGAACAAGCGGAGAATATGCTGCTCTTCACGGATATGAGCTTGGCGTAATTAGCGGCCAGTCGGAGAGTACGGCTGCTTCGCAGCGCAAGAATGTGGTGAACAGCGCGATCAACTGGTACAAGAACGGCGGCATTGTCACAATGACCTTTCATCAGAATCTGCCGGGGACGGCGTACCTCTGGTCCAATGTGCAGAAGCCGCTCACCCAAGCGGAATTTAACAGGTATGTAACGCCGGGCACGACAGAATACGCCAGCCTGATCACGGATCTGGATAAAGTGGCGGTGTCTCTTAAAAGCTTGCGGGATGCGGGCGTTCCTGTACTTTGGAGACCTTATCATGAAATGAACGGCAACTGGTTCTGGTGGGGGAAGAAAAGTAATTTTGCTGAACTGTGGAATATTATGTATGACCGTTTCGTGAACGTTCATCAATTAAACAATCTGTTGTGGGTATGGAACCCTAATGCACCGAATGCCTGGTCCGATCCTTATGCGCTGACCTATCCGGGCGCAAGCAAAGTGGATGTTCTTGCAGCAGATATATATGATAACGATTATATGAATAAGTACTATGACAGTTTGCTTAGTCTGGCTGCCGGTAAACCGATAGGTATTGGTGAGAACGGTGAGATGCCCAGCACGGCCAAACTGAAGCTCTCCCAGAAAAATTTCGTTTTCATGATGAACTGGGGAAAAATGCTCTATGAGAAAAACAGCACAACTACGATTAAGAGTTTCATGAGCGATAGCTATACACTGACCCGGGATCAATATAAGAGTTGGAGTGCACCGGCCACTGCGCCAACACCGACGGCAACACCGACGCCAACGCCAACGGCAACACCGACGCCAACGCCAACGGCAACATCGACGCCAACACCAACGGCAACATCTACGGCAACGCCAACACCTAAGGTTACGCCAGCACCTGTACCAACGCCTGACTCTAATGATTCAGTGGAAGCGCCTGTGGTGAGCGGACTTAAGGGAGAGTACTTCAAAAACATGACGCTTTCCGGTACGCCCGCCTTGGTGCGCAATGATGCATTGCTTAATTTTAACTGGCGCCAGGGTTCGCCGGATCCTTCAATCGGTATAGATTCCTTCTCCGTCCGCTGGACCGGTCAAATCAAGCCAACGTATAGTGAGACTTATCAGTTTTTTACCACTTCGGATGACGGTATCCGCGTTTATATTAACGGTAAAGCTGTCATTGACAGCTGGATGAAACAGAGCGGAGCCGAGCGTACCGGAAGCATCGCTTTAACAGGCGGTCAGTTGTACGACATCAAGGTTGAGTATTACGAGAATGCCGGCGATGCGAATATCCGCTTAATGTGGCAAAGTCAAAGCCAAGCCAAAGTGACGGTTCCGGCCAGCGCATTGTTTGTGAATGCCGGGGCAGCTGCTGCCAGCCAGACAGAATTGGACAGTACACTCAGCCTGATTGCAAAACCGGCTTTAGCGGCGACAGCAGCACCAGCCTCAACGGCAACGGCAGCACCAACACCGGTGCCAACACCGACAGCAACGCCAACACCGGTGCCAACGGCAACACCAACACCGACGCCAGCACCAACGCCAACACCGACGCCAGCACCAATGCCAACGGCAGCACCAACACCGATGCCAGCTCCAACGCCAACACCGGTGCAAACGACAGCAGCACCAACACCAGTGCCAACACCGACAGCAGCACCTGCTGAGAATGGACTAAAGGCAGAATATTTCAATAATATGCTGCTGTCAGGCACTCCGGCACTTGTACGTAACGACGCCATTCTTGATTTCAATTGGCGTCAAGGCACCCCGGATGCTGCAATCGGCATCGATTTCTTCTCCGTACGCTGGAGCGGCAAGATTAAGCCGCTCTACAGTGAAACGTACACAATCTATACTACTTCAGATGACGGCATCCGCGTTTGGGTCAATGACAGTCTTGTGATTGACAGCTGGATGAAACAGAGTGGAACCGAACGCATGGGAAGCATCAGCCTGAATGCCGGGCAGCTATATGATATTAAAGTGGAGTATTACGAGAATCAAGGGGATGCCAGAGCGCGTCTAATGTGGGAAAGCCCAAGCCAAGTGAAGGGTACTGTTCCTGCGAGCGCCCTGTTTCTTCCTTCCGCTTCCTAAGCAGAGCGACTGGTTAGCTTCTGTATTCACCGGCGGGTGCTGGTTAAGACGTTACAATTATAATTCCTAAAGTCCACTCTTAGTGGCCCTGCTTATCAGCAGGGCTACTAAGCTATAGCCCCCATTTGGCCTCGGGATGTATGAATCTGCATAGGAACGCATCCTGTGTGCCGTGGCGGTAGTTCCCTGGAGAAAGGAGATTACGATTTGAACACTTACCGCAAGTACCGCCTGTTTAATACGATTTTACCGCTTATATTAATATTTTCCCTGCTGCCTTGGTCAGAAGCGAGGAGTCTTCCGGTTCCCCGGACGATAGTTACACCTGCTGCTGCCATCACTCCTATCAATCCCTCAGCTTCGGAGGAGGCTGCCGGTCTGCTCAGCTATCTGGTTGATCTTGGAGGCAAGGGAATGATATCCGGGCAGCATGACTATTTGGAGACCCCGGATGAATTCAACAATAAGCTGAAGCATGCAAGCGGACAATATGCCGTATTACATGGTTATGAGCTGGGAGCGATTAACAACCAGCCGGAGTACACCATCGTGAAGCAGCGCCAGAATGTCGTGAAGAGTGCGATCAAATGGCATCAAGGCGGTGGAATTGTGGCGATGACCTTCCATCAGAATTTGCCGGGTACCTCCCCGGAATGGGCTAATGTGCATATGAGCCTGAGCCAAGAGGATTTTAATGCTTATGTTACGCCGGGTACCCCACAGTATAAGAACCTGATCGCTGAGCTTGATGAGGTGGCCGAATATTTGGGAGACCTGCGCGATGCGGGAGTGCCTGTCTTATGGCGCCCTTATCATGAGATGAACGGCAACTGGTTCTGGTGGGGGCAGAAGGACAACTTCACCGAACTTTGGGACATTATGTATAACCGTCTGGCGAATGTTCACAAGCTGGATAATCTCCTTTGGGTATGGAATCCGAATGCGCCCAATGAGTGGTCCGATAGCTATGAGCCGTATTATCCGGGTGCCGGGAAGGTTGACGTTCTGGCGGCGGATATTTATAACAATGACTACAGACAGTCTTATTATGAGAAGCTGCTGAAGCTGGCTGACGGCAAGCCGATCGGGATCGGTGAAAGCGGAGAACTGCCAGACCCGGTCATATTGTCCCGAACGCAGAGTAAATGGGTATATACCATGACATGGGGAAAAATGCTGACTGAGAAAAATAACCTCGAGCAGATTAAGAGCTTTATGAGCAATAATTATACCGTGTCGCGGGATGATTATAAGTTAACGCTGGTCGGTAAAAACAATAACCCGGTCCAACCATCCCGAAATGGATTAACGGGAGAATATTTCAACAATATGGAGCTGACGGGCAAAGCCGTCCTGGTCCGCAACGACAATAAGATCGACTTCAACTGGCATGGAGATTCACCGTCTTCAGGAATTGGCAAGGATGCTTTCTCGGTGCGCTGGAGCGGCAAAATCAAGCCGGTTTACAATGAGAAATATACTTTCATAGCCTCCTCGGATGACGGGGTACGTGTATGGATCGACGGCAAACTGGTCATCGACAGCTGGAAGAAGCAAAGCGGTGTTAGCCGTGAGGGAAGCATAGTCCTGGAAGCGGGAAGCCCGTACGACATCAAGGTTGAATATTACGAGAACAGTGGAGATGCCAGTATTCGCCTTATGTGGAAGAGCCCAAGCCAGAAGCAGGCGGTTATTCCCAAAGGCGCGTTGACTTCCAAATAATGAAATGAAAGTAATAAGTCATTGTGAGGCAGGCACCCCGGAAGAAAGCGAGGACAAGGAATGAGGACTAGAACTAAGAAGAACAAGAATAAACCTCTACATCTACTGTTAAAATTCGCAGCTTTAACCCTCTTGTTTCTATTGTCTGTTTCTATCTTCGGAGATGACGGGACGAAGAGGGCCGAGGTGGAGGTTGACATGTCCAAATTGTCCGCAGCGAAAGATGCAGGACCCGCATTGCCGGACGGAACTGTGTTGTGGCAGCTGGGCAAGCATGACGGAACAGCTGGTGAATTTGCGGCTGCCGGCACTTCGGCCGCTAAGGAGGCATTTAAGGTTGCCTCCGTTTCGGCCAAGACTGCGGAGCTCCAAAGTGTGCCCTCCGGTCTTAGAGGCGACACTAATCCTGAGCTAAGGATTATGTATAAGCTGGATAAGATCCCGGTCAACGGGGTCTTATTTCGCGTAAGCATCATAGATGCCTATAAATCCATTCCGCAAATGAGCGTGTTCTCCAACCGGCAGCTGTCGGGGATTATCCAGATTGCTGGTGTTGCCGGTACAGACAGCAAATATTCGTTCCGCAAAACGTATGAGCTATATATCCCGAAAGAGCAGCTGGTGGCTGGAACCAACGAACTAAAGCTGCAGGCGGCCCGCGGGATCTATTCCTCCGATTTGGAGGATAAGTACAACTGGTGGACCTGGGATGACCTCAGCCTGGAGTCGCTGAATGCCCCAATCAAGGAGCCGATTCATGGCAGCTACACACTGACGGGCACCATGGTGAACAATAAGCAATTTTATTTTGACGAAGGTGCAGTTACGCATCTGCCTTATATTATGAAGTGGCTTGGAGTAGCTTACAGCGGCAATATTATGCGCACCAGCTGTGCCAGCGATGTCGGCCGCTCCTGTTCGAATATGGAGGAGTACTACAAGGTGCTCAAGGATTACAACATGCAGGCCGTTGCGCTGTATTTGTATACCGGTGATATTAAGCTTAAGGCGGATGGCTCACTGCCGGATGACGCCGAGAAGAAACTGACTGAATATTTCCAGAAGTACAGCCCGTACTTCCAATATTATGAGGTGGACAATGAACCCGGCCTGTTCAATCGTTCGAAGGCAGTGAACCTGGCGATTGCCAACTGGCTGAACGAGAAGGGCAAAACTATAGCTCCCCATCTGCAAACCGTGGCACCGGGTTGGGCCTATTGGCCGAGTTATAGTGCGGATTCCTGCGGCAGCCAGAAAGGTACGCTTAAACAGTGCGGCGATCCGGACGGTTGGGAGCGTGATTCGGAGCAACGCAACGAGCTGGAGGAAGTGACGGATTTAACGAATGGACATTCTTATGGCGAATCCTATATTTTCAGCCATGGAGGAAGCTTTACCGAGAATCTGAAAACCTTTGGCGGAACTGCGGACGGCCTCGGCAAAAAAATGCTGACGACGGAGTTCGGCACTTCAGACACACATGTAGATGCCTACCAATATGGGGCAGCCGAACGGACAGCGGCGGTCTTCGACCGGATTATGCGCGGTCATATCGGCTACGCGGATATGTTCATCCAGCATGCCGCCTTCTTCAAGAATTTCAGTCTGTTCAAGTACGGATTCAATCTGGAAGAGCATGATCCGGCCAAAACAGAGATCTACTATACCAAAGAAGGCGAGGATTCCCGGGTCAGCATTATGAGAAGGCTCAGTCTGGCTTATGCTACCCACGGAGCCCCGTTAAGTTATGAAATTACCAATAAGGATGATCTAGCCGACAAGCTGCTATATGTACGTGCTGTTGACACCTCAACACTTGAGCCTCAACCCGGAAGCAAAGCCACCTCCAACAAGGTGCTGGTTAATTTCGTCAACTTTGAGGATACACCGCAGACGGTTCATGTGAAAGTAAATATGCCGAAGAAAACCGTGTATGAAGGTGAACGGTTCGGCAGCGGTGATTCATACGAGGCGGCACGCAGCTATGTATCCGGCAAAAGCGCTACACCTGTCCTGGAGTTTACCGAGACCTTAGCTCCGGGCGAAGCGGTGCAGTATATCCTGCAGCCATCCTCCGAGGTGGCGGATACTGCACCGCAGAGTTTTAAAGCTGCTGCAGTCAAAGGTTTGTACGTAAAATTGAACTGGCTGGAGGCCCCTGGAGCAAGCTATGAAGTGCTCCGGGCCGACGGCTCAGGCACAGACCTGAAGGTTATCGCAACGGGGATAAAGGATACGGAATACACCGACGGTAAGCTGCAGGAAGGAACATTATATACGTATGCGGTTAGGGTACCCGGTTCCAGCATCATGTCGGAGAAGACACAGATTACAGCAACAGGACTGGTTCCTTTGGACCGTTCGCAGTGGAAGGTATCCTCCAATATCAATAACGAGGTGTCATATCCCGGAAATGCGATTGACGGGGACCGGCGAACACGGTGGGATACGGGTAAACATCAAGCCTCCGGAGAGTATTTGCAGGTAGATCTCGGGAAGGAACATAGTATAGAAGCGGTGGAAATGGATTACACATTATCTTCTTATGATTATCCACGGGGATATGAGCTTTATGTATCGGATGACGCCAGCAATTGGAAGCGCATAGCTTCCGGAAAAGGGAAGCTGGAGAAGACCAAGATAGAGTTTGCCAAGGTGAATGCGCGGTACATCAAGATTCTGCAGACCGGCTCGGGAGGAAATTACTGGTCCATACAGGAGCTGCAGATTTTTTCAAGAGAATAGAGATGTTGGGACTGGGCTGGCTGGCCGCATTTTTAAGAGAACTGATGAGGGCATGAAGTTATAAGAAATTTATAAGGATACCGAGGATTGCCCTGTTCCGTTCTTATCGAAATTGCGGCAAAGATTTATAAATTCACTTTCAGAGATATGTCCGTGTTTATACAACGCGTGGAAGCTTTCTTTTAGGTCTATTGTGCCTTCATGCTTCATTCCTAACTGGTTTAGCAAGCTGCGAATAGAAAATTCTAATCTCATCAACTAAGCTCCTCCGCGAATATCTAAAATTAGGTAATTCATGTAAGCCTACTTTACTACTATTTCAAAAAAAAGAATGTCACTATGTGTCGGTGATAAAACTAATATTTTAAGTACTTTTGACTCATTTTACTCATTTTTGACTAGGCTGCAGAGGAATATGTTGAAATGTATTCAGCAGACTAGAGAAGTATACATAAGAATTGCAAGAGGAGCAGGAATAAAAAATAATCACGACAGCTCCCTTAACTAGCGGAACCGCCGTGATTATGATGGATATTGATTTTGATTCATTGTTGACCATTGTCGCCAGAACCGGCGGCCGCCCTGTTCTGAACTACCCGCTCCAGCAGCATGCGCACAAGCTCCAAATCCTGCTCTTCCAAAGGAACACCGTCCCAATGCAGCTGATGCTGGTTCAGGATCTCTCTGGCATTGTTCGTGATTTCCATGGGGTCGGGGTTATCGGTAAGGCCGATGAGATAATCTGAGGTAGTGTGAAGCTTTTTGGCAATCAGTTGAGTATTTTCAAGGGTGGGCTGACGGTATCCGGATTCATACCCGGCATACGTACTTTTGGCGACGCCAACCGCTTCAGCAACCTCCTGCATGGAGAATTTTCTTGTTTTTCGTAGCTGTTTCAACCGTTTAGCAAACATCTGCATGCCTCCAATTGCGGGTTCCAACATGATTGGATATAGGCGTAATTCGTATTGAATCATTTTTGGATATTATACCATAAACATAACTGAACGAACATCCATCCCTTTTCCAGCTGCCAATCCGCCTAGGAAACTTCCCCCGCACATCCCCCGGTACTTTACGAGTGTTCTATTTTCAAGGGAGAAATATAGAATTAACAGTGGACACCTGTTTGGTTACGGTTTTGCTCTGGAACGTGGAATTGTATACGGTGATTGTTCCCCCCACAGGCAAGTCGGTATTATAGATAGCCAATTTGCTGTATCCAACGGTAGAGGCCATGAATTTGCTATTGTACACTTTTACCTTTGCATTCGACAATACCGCGATATCCGCTTTGGGATCACCGGTATAATTGGCGGAGCCGTTATTCTTAAAGATTGAATTGATAATTGTTACCTCCGCATAATCTTCAACATGAATACCTTGTCCGCGGATATGAATAAAGCTGGAGTTTTTGATGACAATGTTTTTTGCGGACAAGGCAACGCCTACTCCAAATCCCGCCCATCGGGAAGCGCTGGTGTTGGTATCAAATACACAGTTCTCGATGACCCAGTCACGGCTTGGAGCATTGATTTCAATCCCGTCACCTTTGAGATTCACAAACCGGGTATTCAGGATCTTAACCCCGTAGCTCGGATTTATATTCGACAGAATGCCATAGCCGGAATTTTCGAACAGACTGTTAAATACAGTTAGCCGGTTGACTGTTACCGCATTCTGAATCCCTTGAACGCTGCATTCGAATCTGACGTCGATAATGTTGATGTCGTCCCCGTTCGGCATAATGCCAATGCGGGCTTTAATCCCGATGCCTTGAACACTCTGATTGCCGAGCAGGCGCAGGGCGGCTTCATCCTTGTTATCATTGCGGATCAAGGTAGCCTCTCTTCTGCCTGCACCTAGAACGGATATATTTTGAGGAATATGAATAGAGTTGATTAGATAAGTCCCTCTGTCGAAATAAATCATGCCGCCCCCCGAATTCTGCGCAGCCTTTACAGCCTTGGCGATACTCGCCGTATCATTGGTGACTCCGTCCCCTACGGCCCCGTAGTCCTTCACATTAAACATCGGAATGGCAAAATCCTGAACACTTCCTGCGCCCGTATCGCTGCTCCAGGCTTTTTCCGGAGCCTTATTCCAAATGAGTCCCACAGCCAGAGCTGCAGTAAGGACGGCAACCAGGGGCAAAGCTATTTTCCAGCGCATCATGAATCCCTCTCCTTAACGAAATGGTTTATGAGTAACTTTGAAAAACTTTTTTTCCTGAAAAGAAAACATTAATTGTTTACAAAGTTATTCTAAATGAATATAATAATTTTGACAAATACTCCTAATGAATAATATATGACGATAATCATTCGATGTCAGAATATGTGAAGAATGAAAGGGAACATGAAAGGAAATGGGATATGCGCTTATAAATAGAGATTAGGCAAGGAATATTTTTTTTAGTTATTTGGTCGCGATATGAATAACTTTATTTGAATTATTAAACATTTATTCTCGATGAGAACCATGAGAGGGAGGCCAGTCCTCTTTAGAGCGGCAGACGTCAACCTTCATTAGCATATGTGCCCCGCGAACTGTTGGTGCGGCAGTAATAGCGGACAAACGCTGAGATTCGTATATCATTACCTGCATTTATTCGCAGGATCAAAGGTAATGCCTCCTGTACCTATATCACTGGAGACACTCGGTCATGCTGTGGGTGCTGATACCTTAGACGTTAATCGTCAAGGGTGTGACGTGAGGAAGGGTTAAATGCCCGCTTATTGCAAGAATTCAGTTCGTCAATAAAGAAACAAGGGATGTGTTCGGGATGAAAAAGGTAAGAAAGGCTATTATTCCAGCAGCTGGGCTTGGAACCAGGTTTCTTCCCGCTACCAAAGCAATGCCGAAGGAAATGCTTCCGATCGTAGACAAGCCGACCATTCAATATATCGTGGAAGAGGCGATTGCTGCGGGCATCGAGGACATTATCATCGTTACCGGAAAAGGAAAACGCGCCATAGAGGATCATTTTGATATCGCGTTTGAGCTTGAGCATACCTTGTTTGAGAAAGGGAAGCTGGAGCTGCTGGAAGAGGTGCGGCGTTCCTCCCAGGTGACACTTCACTATATCCGGCAGAAGGAAGCCAAGGGGCTGGGGCATGCTGTATGGTGTGCGCGCAACTTTATTGGAGATGAGCCGTTTGCCGTGCTGCTGGGAGACGATATTGTGCAAAGCGACGTTCCGTGCACCAGACAGCTGATTGAACAGTACGAAAGACTTGGGAGATCAGTCATAGGCGTCCAGACGGTACCTGCCGATCAAACGAACCGTTACGGTATTGTAGATCCGCTGCGGGCCAGAGGGCGGCTGTACGAGGTGGACCGTTTTGTGGAAAAGCCGGCTTTAGGCCAGGCGCCTTCCAATCTGGCGATTATGGGACGGTATGTGCTTACGCCGGACATCTTTGATTTCCTGGAGAGCCAGGAGACCGGAGCGGGCGGTGAAATTCAGTTAACGGATGCCATTCAAAGGCTCAACACGGAGCAGGGTGTGTATGCCTATGACTTCCAGGGAGTACGGTACGATGTGGGCGAGAAGCTCGGGTTTATTCTGACGACGATTGATTTTGCCTTGAGAAGACAGGATCTGAGGCATGATCTGTTAAGTGCTCTCGGGGAAATTGTGGATAGAGAACACACCAGTACGTATGCAAAGTCAAGAGGTGAATAATAGATGATACCTTCCAGTCAAAGAGAAGAGGAAGCGGCCCTGTATGCTAAAAGGTACTATCCGGCAGTAAGGCGTGCCGGAGGTAAGCCGGAGACATTATATCTATTTATTAAACGGGTCTTTGACATTGCGGCATCTGCGGCAGCACTCCTTGCACTGTCCCCCCTTTTCCTTATTCTTGCGCTGGTTATCAAGCTGGAAGATCCCCGCGGCTCCGTATTTTTCGGTCAAACCAGGGTCGGGAAGGCAGGGCGTTTGTTCCGGATTTACAAATTCCGCTCCATGATTGCTGATGCGGAAGCGCTTCTGCCGAACCTGTTGAACCAAAATGAAATGAGCGGCCCCATGTTCAAAATGAGAAATGATCCGCGGGTGACCCGGGTAGGCAGATTTATCCGCAGAACGAGCATTGATGAGCTTCCCCAGCTGGTAAATGTGCTTAAGGGTGACATGTCACTTGTCGGCCCAAGGCCGTCGCTTCCACGGGAAGTGGAGAAGTACTCGGAATACGACCGGCTTCGTCTATCGGTCACACCGGGATGTACAGGGCTTTGGCAGGTGAGCGGGCGGAGCGGACTGAATTTTAAGCAAATGGTGGAGCTCGATCTGCTCTACATTGAGCAGAGAACACTGGGCCTGGATCTCAAGATTATGTTTATGACGGCCTGGCAGCTGGTGAGATCGAAAAATGCATTCTAAATCATTTATAACGGGGTGAAGCGTATGGATCGCCATTCGAGAATATATGTAGCTGGGCATCGCGGTCTGGTCGGTTCGGCCATCGTCCGCGCACTGGGGAAGCAGGGCTTTCATAATCTTGTCCTCCGTTCCAGAACAGAACTGGATTTGCGCAACGGCGCTGAGGTGGACCGTTTTTTTGAGGACCAGGAGATTGAGTATGTATTCCTTGCTGCGGCCAAGGTGGGTGGAATTGCGGCTAACAACGAACAACCTGCGGAATTTATCCGCGACAATCTGCTCATTCAGACCCATGTCATTGATGCGGCTTACCGGAACGGGGTGAGCAAGCTGATGTTTCTGGGATCAACCTGCATTTATCCAAAGCTGGCTCCGCAGCCGCTCAAAGAAGAATATCTGCTGACCGGAGAGCTGGAGCCGACTAATGCGCCCTACGCAGTGGCCAAAATTGCCGGCATCAACATGTGCCAGTCTTATAACAGGCAGTACGGCACCCGGTTCATTTCTGTGATGCCGACGAACATATACGGGCCGAATGACAATTTTGATCTGTATTCGTCCCATGTACTGCCCGCGCTGCTGCGCAAATTCCATGAAGCCAAGGAACAGGGCAGCCCGTCGGTGGAAGTGTGGGGCACCGGCAATCCGAAACGTGAATTCCTGCATGCGGATGATCTGGCGGAAGCCTGTCTCTATCTGATGGAGCACTATGAGGGCAATGATATCGTGAACATCGGTGTAGGGGATGACATTGCGATCAGAGACCTTGCACTGCTGATTAAGAAGGCTACCGGCTACGAAGGGGAAATCACCTTCAACACATCCGTTGCGGACGGTACCCCAAGGAAACTGGTGGATGTGTCCAGAATCAATGCCCTTGGATGGAAAGCAAGAATTGGGCTCGAAGACGGGCTGCATGATGTGTACGCTGATTTTCAACATACGTATGCTGTGAAAAAATAATGATGCGGGGGAATTCATCAATGAAGAGAGCTTTAATTACGGGCGTTACAGGGCAAGACGGGTCCTATCTGGCGGAATTTCTTCTCTCCAAGGATTATGAGGTATTCGGACTGCGGAGAAGAACGAGCACGCCCAACTATGAAAATGTGTACTCTATTAAAGATCGCATTCATTGGATTTCCGGAGATTTGACTGATTTGGCTTCCCTGATTGAAGCGGTGAGAATCGCGGATCCGGATGAGGTATACAACCTGGGGGCGCAGTCGTTCGTAGCCGCATCGTGGCCGCAGCCCTTGCTGACGAGTCAGATCACCGCCGTTTCCGTTACCAATATGCTGGAGGCGGTCAAGATTGTGAAGCCGACGGCCAGATTCTATCAGGCTTCGAGCAGTGAGATGTTCGGCAAGGTCGTAGAAACTCCGCAGCGGGAGACTACCCCTTTTTATCCGCGCAGTCCTTATGGTGTAGCCAAGGTGTACGGCCACTGGATTACCGTCAATTACCGGGAGAGCTTTGACATGTTCGCCTGCTCGGGGATTCTCTTCAATCATGAATCGCCAAGACGCGGACTGGAGTTTGTCACCCGCAAGGTGACCGACGCCGTTGCCCGTATCAAGCATGGGCTGCAAAACGAGCTGCGGATGGGCAATCTGGATTCCCTGCGGGATTGGGGGTTTGCCGGGGATTATGTCAAGGCGATGTGGCTGATGCTCCAGCAGGAGGAGCCGGATGATTATGTTATTTCGACAGGTGAAATGCACACGGTCCGCGAGCTGCTTCAGGTGGCTTTTTCGTATGCCGGACTCGATTATGAGCAGTATGTGGTGATTGATCCTGAATTTGTCCGTCCGGCTGAGGTCGACCTGCTGCTGGGCGATTCCTCCAAGGCGCAAACCAAGCTGGACTGGAAGCTGGAAGTCGGCTTCCATGAGCTGATTCATATGATGGTGGATGAAGATATGAAGCGTGTCGCTGCTGAGATCCGCTACCACGATGCCTTTATTTTAGTGAACTAATATTTCGATACAGCATAGGTGATCTAACAGGGGACGGCGCTGCCGTCCTTTATTCAAATATAAGACTCCCATGCCGCTGCGCGGCACCACTGAGGAATGAAAATATGCTTCAAGCTATAAATTATCCTTCTATTTCTTGCTGGAACGGATACCGCCCTTTTGAGGACGGCGAAGCCGTTTCCACTTGTGAAGGCCGAAAGCGGGTGAGTGCTCTGTGACCGCACTGAGATTGAGGCTGGCAGGGTTGAGACGCAATCGCGATTTCAATAACGTCATTTACAGCCTGCTTTCTTATTGTATTACTCCTGTCGTTCTGTTTATTTCAACACCGCTGCTGCTCAGGCATCTGGGTGATCAGCAGTACGGGCTGTGGATTCTTATCCAATCGGTGCTTAATGTGCTGGCGGTATCGAACTTCGGTCTTGGCAATGCGCTGATCAAGCTGGGCTCCGAGAGTGACAGCGAAGAGAGATTTAATGCCCTCTTCCGGGTAACGCTTACGCTGTCGGTCATTCTGGCGGTGTCGGCGAGTCTTTTTCTTCTTCTGTTCGGTACTTATATTTTTCCTTTGCTGGTGAAGGCGGAAGGGCTGGATACCGTGCTGTCCGTCTCCTATTTTCTTAGCGGAATCATCGGCATTCGGATCATCAACGGCATTCTTTCCGGTGCCTACATGGCTAAGCAGCGTTACGATCTGAACAGCAAGGTGAATATCGTATTCAACCTGGCGAGCTCGATTGGCTTCACCATACTGGCCGTCATGTATGGAGACTTGTATCTGCTGGTGCAGTGGATGTTCGTGTTTACGGTATTGCTGGCGGTATGCAATGTCTTCGTTACACGCAAGGCGCTTCCCGGACTTCGATTTGCTCCCTATTTCGAGCGGGACAGCTTCAGAAGGCTGTTTCATTACGGGATTTATTCCTGGGGCCAAATGTTGATCAGCACGCTGAATGCCCAGATGGACAAATTGATTATCGGGGGATTTCTAGGTGCCAAAGTACTGGGGTACTACACGGTTTGCATGCAGGTGGTAGTGAAAATCCATGAAATTCCCGCTGCGGCCGGAGGATATTTACTGCCTAAATTCAGTTCACTTTCCAAGAGTGATGACCGCCGGGAAATCAGGAGGACCTATCATCAGTCACTGGTTATTGCCATTTCATTCGTAGGAGCTGCGGGTTTGGCAGCCTTTGTGCTGGCCAAGCCGATTCTGTCCCTATGGATTAGCCCGGAGTTTGCTGAAGCCCATTATGTGCTGTTCCAGGTGCTGGTATTGTCGGTATCTCTGGGTGCACTTGGTGTAGTCCCCTATTATTGTCTGAATGGAACCGGGTACGTCAGGCTTAATACTGCCATTTCACTTCTCACCACGCTGGTGACAATGGGTCTGTTTGTTCTATTGATCCCGAGATATGGTGCCATAGGCATCGGCCTGGGCAAATTTGTCGGCATACCGCTGGTTGTCTTCTCCCTGTATTACGTGGAGAAGGTGGTTCTGAATGGCAGCGGTCAAAGGAGGGAACCGGTTCGTGAAGGGACGATGGAAAGCATCTGAAGAGAATCATCAGAAGAAGTACCTGTTCTTTGATTTGCTGAATACCGGACATCATTATCAATATAATCTGGCTGTGATGAAGGGGGTATTGAAGGGGGCGCCCTCCAGTGAAGTCACGTACTATTCCAGTAGACTGGAAGAGAGCAGGCAGTCGGAGCTTGAGGCAGCAGGGATTAGTTATCAGCGGGCGGTGGAAAGGCGGTATCACCGTTATATGCCGTCCATGCTGGTCCGTGCGCTGCTTCTGCTGCAGGTGCTGCGTTTTGCTTACAAGCATAAGTCCGTTCTGCATCTGTTATATCTGGATACGCTGATTATTCCGCTGGTGCTTCTGATTCCTGCGCTGAGGGGAATGAAAATAACAGCGACGCTTCACTGGTATCCGCCAAGAGAGAGCAAGCGCAGGCTGCTGAGGAATCTGCTGCGGCGTCAACATCTCGATAAGCTTATTGTCCACGGGGATTATCTGCGGAAGCAGGTGCTGGAACTAACCAGCGTGGAGCAGTCAAGGGTAAGCTCTATCGTGTATCCCAACCTGCATCCTGCTGTGGTGCAGGAAACTGTTCAAGCGCCCGGCACCCATGCCAGCCAAGGCGCTGCGGAGGCCGTGCCGACCTTACTCTGCTTCGGCGGCCTGCGGTATGACAAGGGAATCGACCTGCTATTGGAAGCAGCCGGGAGACTAACCGGCCAGCCGTTCACTATCCTCATCGCAGGCAGGGAACAGGATTTCACCCGCAGCGATTTGGAGCAGATCATCCGCGGCAAGGGACTGGAGCACAAGGTAGAGCTATGTTTGGAATATATTCCCGATCATGAGGTGCCGTTATATTTCGAGCGGGCGGACATCATTGTGCTGCCTTACCGCAAAATGTTCTCCGGACAAAGCGGGCCGCTGACCGAAGCGGCGGCCAGAGGTAAGGTGATTATTGGACCGAGCCACGGGGAGATCGGGTACTGTATTGAGCGTTATGGACTGGGGGTCAGCTTCCGGGCGGAGGATATCAGCGATCTTGGCGACAAAATCGTCTATGCCATACATAACATGGATGAACTCCGCCGGAAATCACAAAGCTCGGAGTATAAGGCGCTCCTGTCGCCGGGTATTTTTGAACAGCGGTATTTCGAGGAGCTTGCCGGGTAGGAGGGAGGATAATGTAAATGGCGTTCGTTTTAAAAATCGGATTCCTGCTGGTGACCGCCTTTTTGATCAAGCCCACGGCTTTGGGAGAGAACTACTCCATGCTGGGAATCGCGGCGGCCATGCTTGCCTTTTTGTTTCATCTCATTGATTGCCGGGTGCATCCCATGAAGAAAATATCCATTCAGGGCCCTCATCGGCTTGTGCTGTTTCTGGTACTGCTGCTGTTCAGCTATCTGCTGGGCCACGCCATGCTGATGAACTCCATCTTCCTGCTGAATGTGCTGAAAGCTACAGTGCTGAACTGCACCGTAGTTCTCGTCGCGGCCTTCATCCTTAGCGAGGCGAGGGCCAACTATATTTTCTTTCGCAGCATGGTGATCATTTTTATTGGATTCATTGTGTCCTACTATGTGACCATCGCGCTGGCTGTATTTGTGACTCACCTGGAGCAGCTGGAGTTATTCCGGATTCAAATCGGGGACTATCCCTCCTCGGGGATGACCTATTTCCCCTTCACCGTCATGTACGGCGTTTACACCGTAGATGGTATCCGGTTTCCGCGGCTGCTGGGGCTGTTCAGGGAGTCGGGCATTCTGCAGATGTTCCTGATCTGGTCATTGTTCAATCTGAAGTCCATCCGGCTGAACCGGTTATGGATTAAAGGAACACTGCTGCTGGGGATTATCGCTTCGTTCTCAACAGCAGGGCTTGCGATTCTCTTCGCCAACCTTGTGCTGTATCTCTTTATGAATAAAAAAGTGATGAGAGGCGTCGTCTTGCTCTGCTTCACCTATGTGGTGATCATGTACGCCCCGTTTATCGGGATCAACGACAAGACGGAAACGCATGGCGCTTCCATCTCGGACCGTACCATGGCTACAGAAGCAGGGCTGGAAGCGCTCGGGAACAATCCGTTTGGTGAAGGCATGTACAACACCCGTATTCCCAACGCGGGGATCAACCTGGTAGCAGCTTCTTCCATGATCGGCGTGGCCGGCGTGCTGCTCGCGATGCTTGTCTATCTGGTACCTGCGCTTGCCGCCGGGAACCGCAGGCGCTATTTACTCGCAGTCATTCCCATTATTCTGACTTCGCTGATCTCACAACCGCTGCTGGATGCCCCGCTGCTCTATCTGCTGCTGATGGCCCCGTACAAGGGCGAAGAGGAACCACAACCCGAAGGGGCGGCATTACTTGTTCAACCCGCTTTGGAATACATCCGTTAGGATCAAGAAAAGGTAGGGTCTTATGATAAAAACACTATTGATAGCCTATCAGATCGCCCCGTACCGTATCCCGGTCTATAACACGATCGACGCATCGGAGGATATCGATCTTACGGTTTGGTTTCTGGAGGAGAAGGAAGCCAACCGGGAATGGAATATTGATTATCAGGATATGCGATTCCGGTACAGCTGCCTGCGCGGGTTCCATTTGTTCATTCAGCGTATGGATTTCGGAGTGCATATCAACCCGGGTTTATTCTTTAAGCTGGTACGCCTGAATCCCGATGTGATTATCACCACGAGTTATGACGCGATTGGCTATTGGGTGAGCTTGTTCTACGCCAAGCTCTTCCGTAAAAAGTTCGTCGTCTGGTGGGGCAGCACGCTGGAGAGCAGCAGAGTGAAGAACCGGGCGATGAATGCAGTGCGCGGATTGTATTTCCGTTCGGCAGATTCCTTTGTAACCTATGGCTCGGACTCAGCCAGATGCCTGAACCACTACGGCATTCCGGATGAGAAAATGGCTGTCGGCTTCAATACGGTGGATATCCGCTATTACTACCGGAAACGCCTGGCGGTTAAGCCCCATAAGGAAGAGGAGGGGCTGCTAAATCTCTTGTTTGTCGGTCAGCTGATCAAGCGGAAGGGCCTGGAGGAGACCATCCAGTCCTTGGCCCGGTTGAACCATGAGAACTGGAGACTGCGGATTATCGGCACGGGACCGGATGAGAAGAAGCTGAAGGAAATGGTCCGGCGGTATGGCATGGAAGAGAAGGTGCTATTCGAGGGCTACAAGCAGAAGGAGGAGCTGACCGGCTATTTGGCGGCAGCCGACTGCCTGCTGGTCCCTTCGCTGATTGAGGTGTGGGGGCTTGTGGTCAACGAAGCGCTTGTCTCCAACACCTTCGTGCTGGCTTCCAAATATGCCGGCGTGACGAGTGATCTGATTGTCGATAAGGAGAACGGGATCATCGCCGATCCTCTGGACCCGGACAGTATGGATGAAGCGATGCAGTGGCTGTTCGACAATGTATCCTATTTAAAGGCAGACCGGAAGATTAAGCTGAGCATGTGGAAGAAGCTGCATCCCACGACCTATGCCAAATCAGTGGTCCGGGCCATCCGGATGGCGAGCCGGCCCAGCCATTAAAAGGAAGGCTCTCCGGTAGAGCGGGCGGTTCAGAGATTATTTCGAGAGAGGTGCAAGGCTATGAAGCCCAAAATTGTGTTCGTGATCAATTATTTTTACCCGGATTATGCTTCCACCGGCCAACTGCTGACCGAGCTGTGCCTGCATCTGCAGAATGACTTCCAAATTACCGTCATTGCTTCGCAGCCCGGCTATTCCGGGGAGGCGAACACAGAGAAGAGAAGATTCATTACCGGTCACCTGGAGAATATAGAAATTATCCGTATCCGTCTTCCTGTCGTCAATAAGCTGAATAAATGGAGTAGGCTGCGATATATCGTAACCTACTTTTTTTATGCCATTGTTGCCGTGCTGAAGCAAAGAAACGTGGATTTTATCTATACGATCTCACAGCCGCCGATCCTCGGCGGGCTGATCGGAACGATCGGCAAGCTGCTGAAACGGTCGAAGCATATTTATAATATCCAGGATTTCAACCCGGAGCAGGCGAAGGCGGTCGGCTTCATGCAGAATGCCAGGCTGATGAAGCTGGCCCAGTGGGTCGACACCCTGAACTGCAAGCTGGCGGATCACATTATTACGGTAGGCCAGGATATGCAGGAGACCCTGCTGAGACGGTTTGCCAACAAGAAAGTGACAGACAATACCGTCATTAACAATTGGACCAATGAACAGGAGATTATTCCTTTAAGCAGGGAGCATCCGCAGGTCCAGGGCTTCCTCGAGAAGCATGGCCTGCAGAATAAATTCATTGTGATGTATTCCGGGAACCTCGGGCTCTATTACGATCTGGAGAACCTGATCAAGCAGACGGCAGCCTTCCGTCATCTCGATGATCTCGCTTTCGTCTTTATCGGAGAGGGAGCAGTGAAAGCCAAAATGCAGGAATATGTGGCGGACCACGAACTCTCGCAGGTCTACTTTCTGCCTTACCAGCCGAAAGAGGATCTGGTGTACTCCCTGAACGCTGCCCATGTACATCTGGTAGTTAATCAGAAGGGAATCAAGGGTGTCTCCGTTCCCAGTAAAATTTACGGGGTTATGGCTGCAGGCAAGCCGGTGCTTGGTGTCCTTGAGAACGGAAGTGAGGCGTACCGGCTGATACGGGAAAGCAATTGCGGTCTTCTCGTCGAGCCTCACAGTTATGAGGAGGTTGTCCGCAGCGTGCTGGCTTTTTATGAATGGGATCGTGAAGAGCTGGAGGCCTGCGGGATGCGGGGAAGAGCCTATTTGGAACAGTATTTAAGAAGAGAACTGTCTCTTGAACGTTATAGAGAGCTGCTGCTGTCTTTAAAAATCTCATAAAAAAGGTGGGGGAATTCATGAAGCTGGTGTTATTGTCCGGGGGTTCCGGAAAAAGATTGTGGCCGTTATCCAACGATTCCCGCTCCAAGCAGTTTCTCAAAGTACTGGAGAATGAAGAGAAGGAAATGGTCTCCATGGTCCAGCGGGTATGGGGGCAGATCGAGCGCAGCGGACTGGGTGCATCCACGTTTGTAGCTACGGGGAAATCGCAGATTGAAATGATGCACAGCCAGCTCGGCCAGCATGTGCCTCTGATCATCGAGCCGGAACGCAGGGATACCTTCCCGGCCATCGCGCTTACAGCGGCCTATCTGTATTCCTTCATCGGAGTAGATCCGGATGAAGTGATCGCCATTCTGCCGGTGGACCCTTTTGTGGAAAACCGCTTTTTTGATACCGTCAAGCAGTTGGAAGAGGTTGTGTCGGCAACGGGAGCGGATCTTGCACTGATCGGCGTGCAGCCCACGTATCCCTCTTCCAAATACGGCTATATCATCCCTGAAAGTTGTGCGGATTCCTCCGGCGGCAGCCTGAAAGTCAGCCATTTCCGTGAGAAACCGCAGGAAGAGGAGGCTAAAAACCTGATTGCCCAGGGCGCCCTGTGGAACTGCGGAGTGTTTGCCTTTAGGCTCGGCTATCTTATCGATATATTGAGCGGGCAAGGCTTGCCTGTGAACTATGAGGAGCTGTCGGAGCAATATGACCAGCTGCCCAAGATCAGCTTTGATTATGAAGTGGTAGAGAAGGCAGCCCATATCACTGTGGTTCCCTATGAAGGCTACTGGAAGGATCTCGGGACGTGGAACACTCTTACAGAAGAGATGAAGAACAAACAAATTGGCAGAGGGACGATCAGCGGGGATTGCAGCAACACCCATTTGATCAATGAGATTGATATCCCTGTATCCATTATCGGTTTATCCGATATTGTCGTGGCGGTGAGCCCGGACGGGATTCTGGTCACAGACAAGAGCGAAAGCCCGAGAATCAAGGACTACATTGATTATAATCAGGGACCGATGTATGAAGAGCGTCAATGGGGCTGGGTGAGAATACTGGATGACCAGTCGTATGAGGACGGACGCTGTGCCGTTACCAAACGGGTATGCATTCTTGGCGGCAAAAGCCTCAGTTACCGGATGCACACCAGCCGGGAAGAGGTTTGGACCATTATTAAGGGAGAGGCAGAGTTTGTGCAGAACGGGAATTTCATGCTTATCGGCCCGGGCAATGTTCTGCATATTCCGATGAAGACATTGCATACGCTCAGAGCTTCTGCCGACCTGGAGATGATAGTGGTCCAAAGCGGGCAGGTACGGGAACCTAACCGGATGCTCGAGCTGTACCCTACATGGGATGAGATGTCACAGCACTGCTTCAAAACCTCCTGAATAGCCGAATCATCCTAACCCAAAGGAGGCCAACACATGCATGCAATCGCCGATCAGCTGGAGGAAATCGTTCAGAGGCGTTATAACCGCTGGAAAAATGCAGAGCTGCCCGCTTATCTCAGCAAAGAGCTGAATGAGCTGAAGTCTGCGGAAATTATCGACCGCTTCTATCAGGATTTGCAGCTTGAGGATCACGGCATTTACGGAATTACCGGGGTTGGAACGAACCGGATGAATATATTTACGATCCGCCGCGTCTGCCGGGGACTGGCTGAGGAGATTAAGAGCCGCGGTTTTGCCGCCGGGCAGAGAGGCATAGCCATCGGCTATGATTCAACTTCCTTTTCCAAAGGGCTTGCGGAGCAGGCGGCGCTCGTTCTGGCGAATCATGAGGTGAAATGTTATCTGTTCCGCCAGCCTTCTCCCGCAGGTGAACTGGCCTTCGCCGTACGGTATTTACATGCTGCCGGAGGTCTGCTCATGTCGAGCGGGGGGGAGGCCTCTAGCTACAGCGGCTGTACCCTTTATGATGAGCATGGAATGCCGGTAGAGACGGAAACCAATCTGCGCTTGGCCCGTTACATGGAGCAGTGGGAGGATGGGCTTCATATCGGATTGATGAATGTAGAGGAGGCGGCCCGTACGGGCCGCCTCGTCTTTACCGGGGAGGAAGTCGCCAGCGCCTATCTGGAAGATGTGGACCGGATTCCGGTCTCCCGGGAAATCAATCAAATCATGGGCGCTTCTGTGCGTATCCTTTATATCCAGCCGGGGCAGGGGGAGGCAGGACTGCTGCGCAGCACGCTTCTGCGTTCCGGCTTTACCTCTGTACATGTCGTTCAGGACCCGAGGCTGCAGAGCGCGAAGTCGTCCTCCCAATACTTTGAGCTGTACGATTGGCGGCTGGCGAATGAGGCGGCTGCGGAGATGAATGCCGATATGATTCTGGCGTTCAACCCGCAGTATAGTGAGCTGGCCTTGTCCATTAAGACGGAAATGGGCAAGTATCTTGTATTAAGCCACAGTGAAACGGCGGCGCTTCTTCTCCACTATCTTTTGCGGCAAAAGAACAACAGGGGGGGGAGCACTGCCGGTGGAGTGCTGCTTAAGTCTTTTTTTACAAGTGATCTTGCCTCGGCTATTGCCCGAAAAGAGGGGATTAAGACGATCAATGTTACCGGAGGTTTTGGCGGAGGGGCATCGCTGGGGAAATTTTGCCGCTCGGGCAATCTCCCTTTTCTGTTCGGTTACGATGAGGACGGCGGATTTGCGGTCGGGGGCTCCATTGCTGGCAGTGATGCCATTCAGTATGCTGTGCTGATTGCCGAGATGTCAGCCTATTTTAAGTCCAGGGGCAGAACACTTGGCAAAGAGCTGCTGGAATTGTATGCGGAGCACGGCTGGTTCTCAGATGACAGGATAGAGCTTACATACCGGGGGCTTGAAGGCCGGCAGAGGGTAAGCTTTATCATGGGGCGGCTGAGCAAGGATGCGTTAAGAGTAGTGGGCGGATTAAAGGTTGAGCAGTTGTACGACTTCCGGGCCCGGGAGCATATCCAACTGGCCAAAGGCAAACATTTAGCGCTGGATATGCCGCGGTATGACGCGCTCAAATTTATAATGGAGGACGGGTCCTGGTATGGTCTGCGGCCGGTATCTGCACAGCCGGGCATTCAGCTCTTCCTCGGCAGCCATGCTTCTGACAGCCTTACCAGCAGGCGGAAGCTTGCAGCCATACGATCCGACGTACTGTTCATGCTTGAAAGCATGCTGTAAAACTGAAAATTTTTATTTGTTTACAATGTTATTCGAAACGAATATAATTGAGTCGACAAATACTCTTATTGAAGCTTTTCTTGAGGGCCTTAAGGACTGTCTGAAATTGCGGAATGTTGAAAATGGGCATGTAAAGAGGCGTGGAAACGGGTTAAAGCAATAGTTTATGTTTTTCGGGTCGCGTATTGAATAATTATCATTTGTTTATTCGATCTAATAATTCGAATGGAGGAATTCGAGTGGAGTTAAAACAGTATTGGACCGTAATCCGAAAGCGATTATGGCTGCTGGTCCTGCTTGTTGTTGTGATTACTACCGCCACGGGAATATACACGTATGAATACACCGAGAAGCAGTATACGGCGTCAACGAAGCTTATTGTAACCCCCAAGCAGGAGGTTGAGCTGCTTGGCGGCAAGCTGGATCTAAGCACCATCAACTCCAACATCCGGCTGATAGCGACCTACAAGGAGATCATCATGTCGCCGAGGATCATGAATCTGGTCGTCCAGCAGTATCCTCAGCTTGGCCTCACATCCGATGAAATGCTGAAGAAGGTAACTGTATCCGCCGTCGAGGAATCCCAGGTGATGTCCCTGGAGACAGTGGATACTTCTTACGCTCAGGCAGCTGCAATTGTGAATGCAGTGGCTGCCATATTCCAGTCAGAAGTGCCCAAGGTGATGAAAATAGATAATATCAGCGTCCTCAGTGAAGCCAATCCGGCGGATACTCCAGATCCTACATCACCACAGCCTCTGCTCAATATGATTATCGGGCTCGTCCTGTCCCTGATGATCGGAACGGGACTTATGTTCTTGCTCGATTACCTGGACGATACGATCAAGACGGAAGCGGATATCCGCGATGTGCTGGGTCTCTCTACGTATTCGGCAGTCCCGGCGATTACCCAGCGGGACCGGGTGGCAGCCCCGAGAAATACAGCCAAGCCGACGAGGAGGAAGAAGAATGTCACGTTCGAAGTCTAAGCATTATCTGATTGCGGATCCCAGTCTGGATTCCCCGGCTGCCGAGGCCTACCGCAAGCTGCGGACTACTCTTGATTATTCGCACCAGGATGAAGGCATCCGGACGCTCATGATTACTTCGGCATTAAGCGGCGAGGGCAAAAGCACGACTGCCGCCAACCTGTCGATGGCTTACGCGCAGTGCCGGAAAAAAGTGCTGCTGATTGATGCGGACCTGCGCAGCCCGTCCCAGCACTCCATATTTAATGTAGAGCAAAACCCGGGAATCAGCGCGGTTCTAAATGGCCAGGCTCTGCTGGAGGATGTGCTTGTGCCCGTGCTTGACGGAACATTGGCGCTGCTCCCGGCCGGCCCCCTCTCAGGCAACCCAGCGGAGCTGCTGACCTCGCCGCGGATGAAAGATTTGCTGGCTGAGCTTAGCGGGAAGTTCGATCTTATCCTGATTGATACCCCTGCACTGCTGACCTACAGCGATGCCCAGATCATTGCGGCCCAGTGTGACGGCGTCCTGCTGGTAGTCAAGCCGGGCAAGGTGAAGAATGGCGCTGCGCTTAAGGCCAGAGAGAGTCTGGCGCTGGTTAAGGCCCGGGTTCTTGGGGCCGTTCTGAGCAACGTCAACCGCAGAAATGCCGGCCGCTTTATCTACTAGAAGAAGAGTACAGGAGAATAGCTATGAATGCTTTCATTTATCTCGCTTTTGCATTGCTCCCGCTGGACAATTTCCCCTATATGTTCGGCGGAGCATACAAGCCGGTTTCTCTGATTTTTATCGTGCTGTATTGTGTACTCAAGATTCCGGTACTGATCCGGATGAAGTTCCAGAGAAAGGAGATCTGGATCTTTATCGTTCTGGTATCGGCAGTCCTGATCTCCGCAATCCTGGGCCTGCAGAACAATTACTCCTTTGCGGGGCTTCAGGATGCAGTGGTTTCTCTGGCCGCCGGCATCATCATCTATCTGAGCTTCAGAATATATGTGCATTCGAGCGAACACCGCAAGGATTCATTCCTGACCTTGTTCCGCTGGATGTTCAGAGGATATTGGCTGGCCGTCATAATCGGTCTGCTCCAGCTTGTATATATGTATGCCTTTCATAGCGGCGCGCTAAGCAGTGTAATCGGTTTTTTCGTCCAGAGGGATTCTTACGTCACCGCAGGACGGCTGCATTTTACATTCTCGGAGCCATCCTACATCGGGCTTCATACCAATCTGCTGCTGTTCCCGGCCTATCTTATCCTGAAGAAATACAATTATTTAACGAAATCCGACAAAGTGCTGTTATGGATCTTTATCCCGTTATCGCTGCTCTCCTTGTCTATCCGTTACTATTTGGATCTGCTGTTTTTTGTGGTCGTGTATGTCATTATTACCAGCAAGCCTGAAAAGTTCCTGATGTTATTCATGAAGTTTATGATGTACCTTGCGGCTGCTGCTGTTCTGCTGAATATCGTCTTTGTTAACAATCTCTTTCAATTAAAATCCGATCATTACTATCGTATTCTGCATATCTACGAGGATCCTGCCAGTATTACGGAAGATAATTCATTCAGCATCAGAAGCACTTACTCCAGCCTGGGTTTTCGATCCTTTCTCGATAAGCCGTGGTTCGGGTATGGAATGGGGAATTACTATTACGGCTTTATGCATAATTTGGACCATATTCCCGTTGACACCCTTGAAGAGAACGAGGAGCTTAGGGAAGCTAAATACAATCTGACCCTCCCGCAATATAACATGTACACCCGGCTGCTGTCGGAGTTCGGCCTGCTGGGGATTATGCTGATTTTTTTATTGCTCTCTTTAGTAAGGCTCAGCCACAAGGGTAATTTCCCGAAGCTGATGGTCGTCCTGCTGTTGTATTCGCTTCTGCAATTTGATTCTTTTGCCTTCATCCAGGTGCTCTTTTGGGTGGCTATTCTGCAGAGCGAGGAGGTGTCCCGGCTGCGGATTGGCAAGGCAGAGAGCACAGAGAATAAAAGAAAGATGGCTAAGATGCATTCGGGCCCGTGGGTCCAGCTGCGGAGGTCAGAACATTATCCCAAGTGACAATGAAGGTGATCATAATGAAGAAAATCTGCATTATCGGCCAATTTCCCCCGCCTGTGCACGGATTGTCCAAAGCACTCGAGACACTTCTGAATTCCCGGCTTTTTAACGAAAAATACGAACTTACCCATGTGGATATCAAGGACAATAAGAAAGTTGCTGCTCATATGAGCATGATCAACCGCCAGGACACAGATATTTTTTACTTTACCATTTCACAATCCAAGTGGGGCAATCTGCGGGATATGTTTATTCTGGCCAATCTGTTCAGGAAGGGCAAAAAAGTGGTCATTCATTATCACGGCGGCTACTTCAGACAGCTGTACAGCCAGTTTAATCCCCTGCAGCGGGCCATCAACAAGAAGCTGCTCGCGAAAGTGGATGTGATGATTGTCCTCAGCAAAAGTCTGGAATGCCTGTTTGCCGGGATTGTCGATGCCGGGAAAATCAGAATTTGCGAGAACTGCATTGAGGACAGCCAGCTCTTAACCTCATGGGAATACGAGAGCAAAATCTTCAGGCTGATGGAAACCGGTAAGCCGCTTGAGGTGGTATACCTGAGCAATTTCATTAAGAGCAAGGGATACTTCGATCTGTTGATGGCAGCGGAACGGCTGAAAGACCGGGACATTCATTTTCATTTTGCCGGCAGCTTCTTCAATCGGGAGGATGAGGAGGAGTTCCAGGCCTACATTCAGCAGAACGGGCTGCAGGATAAAGTGTCTTATCATGGCGTGGTAACCGGGGAGCGCAAGAAACGGCTGCTGGAGCGCTGCGATATCTTTGCGCTTCCAACCTATTATCCCAATGAAGGGCAGCCGATCTCCATAATTGAGGCAATGGGCAACGGACTGGCCATTATCTCGACGAAACATGCCGGTATTCCCGACATCGTATCCGAGGAGAACGGCTTTCTGATCGAACCGCAGTCGCCGGAGGCGATTGCCGGAGTTATCGCCGGACTGCTTCAGGACCGGAGCGGAATGAAGCAAATGGCTGATGAGAACCGGAGTAAGATTCTACGCAGGTATAAGGAAGCAGACTATCTAAAACGGTTGGAACTAATTATGGATGAGGTCTGAACAATGAAGATGAACTTAGCGAAGTATGATCAATCCTGGTTCGTTAGAGGGAGAAGCGGCGCAGTAGTCATGCTGTGGTGGCTGATACAGGCAACCGTGTTCAGAGTGTCGCTGCACAATATGCACGGCTTCCGCAGCGCTTTGCTGCGTCTGTTCGGCGCACAGGTAGGCAAAGGGGTAAGGATAAGGCCTTCGGCGAAGTTCACGTATCCCTGGAAGGTCAAGATCGGTGATTATTCCTGGATTGGAGACCATGCGGAGCTGTACAGTCTGGACAGCATCGTGATCGGCGACCATTGTGTGATCTCCCAGAACGCCTATTTGTGTACAGGCAGCCATAAGCTGAATGATCCCCATTTCGGTCTCATTACGAAACCGATAGAGCTGAAAGACGGAGCATGGGTGGCTAGCCATGTCTTTGTATACCCCGGAGTAACAATCTATGAAATGGGGGTCGCAGGGGCAAGGAGCACCGTGATGAAAGATATTCCCGCGAACCAGGTTCATGTCGGATTTCCCGCCGTGTATTTCAAAGAACGATTCACGAGCTGAAAGGCTGCACCATTAAAGGAGAGTAGCAATGAGAATGATGAAGAAGGCCTCCGGCAAAAACTTTTCGTGGCTGTTCACCGGAAATTTAATTTATTCGTTATCCCAATGGGGGATGGTGGTTTTGCTGGCGAAGCTCGGAAGCCCGGCCATGGTCGGCCAGTATGTGCTGGCTCTGTCAATTACGGCTCCGGTCATTCTGTTTGCAAATTTCCAGCTTCGTGATTTCCAGGCTACCGATGCCAACAACCAGTATTCCTTCCAGCAATATTTAACACTCAGGCTGCTGTCGATGACGGCCGTATTCCTCCTCATTCTCGCTGTTACTGCATTCATTCCGCTATCCCTGAATACACTTCTTGTAGTCTGGTTCGTCTGCGCAGCCAAAATGGTCGAATCCGTCTCGGATATTTATTTCGGATTATTCCAGCGGAATGAAAAGATGGAGTATGTCGGGAAATCCATGATTCTAAAAGGGTTGTCCTCTGTCCTTGTGCTTGGGATAAGCGTCTATCTGACCCAAAGCATTGCCGCCGGAGCTTTAGCGCTTGCGCTTGCCTGGCTAGGGATACTCTTGTTCTACGACATGAAGAACGGAGCGGCTGTGCTGGGGATCAGGGTGGCAGCGCGAACAGCAAATGGCCGCCTGTCCAGCTTCAGGAGCGTTCTGGGAAGAGGGGAGCGGGCCACTCTGAAAGGCCTGCTCCTGCTTGTACTGCCGCTGGGCATTACCGCGGCGCTGGATTTCCTGAACAGCAGTATCCCCCGCTATTTTCTCCAGCATATCGGCGGTGAGGAAGCCCTGGGCTACTATTCTGCGATCGCCTACATCATGATGGCGGGAGGCACCTTTGTCAATGCAATGACGCAGGCGTCGAGTCCGAGGCTGTCGCGCTACTTCCGGGACAACCTGCAAGGGTTCAAAAGGCTGCTACTGCAGATCATGGGCCTGTGTCTGCTGCTCGGACTTGCGGGTCTTTCCGCTGCCTATTTCATGGGAGAGTTTCTGCTCAGCCTGCTATACAGCTCCGATTATGCCGCGTATAACAATGTCTTCATTATTATTATGCTGGCAAGTACGATCTGGTATATGACAGGCTGCCTCAGTGCAGCTTTAACCGTCTCCCGTTATATTAAACTGCAAATCCCGGTATTTCTGCTGACCTGTATAACGGTTCTGGCAGGTTCCATCCTGCTGATTCCCGGGTATGGAGCGGCAGGAGCAGCATGGAGTATTTGCATCGGGATGGGGACAAGATTTGTCTGCAGCTTTGCGCTGGTTCTTCATGCCTTGTCCAGGCAGGCGGCACTTGCCAAACAGGCGGAGCAGCGGGAGGCGAGGATCGCTCTCGGCGATATCGCCAGGGGATAAGTTCTTCTATTTAAGCTCACAAAACTTTGATGAGGAGCAGAGACATGAACATTACTGTGATAGGAACAGGGTATGTCGGTTTGGTGTCAGGTGTATGCTATGCAGAGCTTGGGCATCAGGTGTATTGTGTCGATAAGGATGCGGAGAAAATTGAGCTGCTTCTGAGTGGCGGCATTCCGATTTATGAGCCGGGGCTTGGGGAGATGTCCTGCACCAATATGGATGCGGGCCGGCTCCGCTTCACGACTGACTTGTCCGGTGCAGTGTCCGATGCAGAGCTGGTGATTATAGCAGTAGGAACGCCTTCGCTGCCGAGCGGTGAAGCAGATCTGCGGTTCGTCGATGCGGCCGTAAGGGAGATCGGCGCGGCCATGAACGGTTATAAAGTAGTCTGCGTGAAGAGCACCGTGCCGGTAGGCACCAATGACAGAGTCCGTGAGCTGCTGAGCGAGTTATACGAAGGGCCGTTCGATATTGCTTCGCTTCCGGAATTCCTGCGTGAAGGAACGGCTATCCGGGATACGCTGGCTCCGGACCGTATTATTATCGGGACGGACAGCCAGCGTGCTTCCAAGCTGCTGAGCGGACTGCATGAGCCGCTGAACACCAGAATATTGATCACAGACATCCGCAGTGCGGAGATGATTAAATACGCCTCCAATGCTTTTCTGGCTACCAAAATTTCATTTATCAACGAGATCGCCAACATTTGCGAGAAGGTAAAGGCAGATGTCACGGAGGTAGCCAAGGGAATGGGACTGGATACACGAATCGGGCCCTCGTTTCTGGGAGCGGGTATTGGCTATGGCGGCTCCTGCTTCCCCAAGGATACAACGGCGCTGATCCAAATCGCAGGCAATGTGCATTATGATTTCAAGCTGCTGAAATCAGTAGTGGAAGTCAATAAAGAACAGCGCTATAGTGTCATCAGCAAGCTACATCAGGCACTGGGCAGCCTGGAAGGCAGAACCATTGCGCTGTGGGGGCTGGCCTTCAAGCCGGAAACCGATGATGTCCGGGAGGCTCCTGCACTGGAGATCGTCGACAGGCTCATTCAGCTTGGCGCCACTCCTAAGGTATACGACCCGGTGGCTATGGATAATTTCCGGCGGCTGCGGAATCATTCCGGGATTCAGTGGTGCAGCTCGGCGCTGGAAGCTGCGAAGGACAGCGACGCGTTGTGCCTGCTGACAGAGTGGAAGCAGTTTAAAGAGATCAATCTGGCCGGGGTAAAAGCAGCCATGAGCGGCACCGTCCTCATTGATGGCAGAAACGCCTTCTCGGAACAGCAGGTAAGCGGACTGGGCTTCGGGTATTACCCGGTAGGCCGGCCTTCGCTCCAGGAGCCGTTTGAAATTCCGGAAGTCGTGTAGCTTTGCAAGGGGCGTTCCAGCCGGATCACGAAATGAATCCCTGCCGTAGGTGTGGCGGGGATTTTTTTGTGTTTCCATATCCCTTCTTATTTAGCCTGGGAATGGAAATTGGATTAATTTATTGTAACCAGTAAATCGAGAAACTTTTAGACCGGTTGATGCGTCAAAGGGATAGTCAAGAAAATGGAATTTTATTTATTATCCAGGAGGGTGAGCTTGTGAAGAAGTTATGGATTTCGATTTTAGCGGGGTTGCTGGTGTTTCCGATGCTGCTGCAGTCCCCGGCTCAGGCAGCTGCACCTATCAAAATTGTGATTGACGGTGTTCCCTTACCTACTGATCAACCCCCTATATCGGTGCGTGGACGAACGCTGGTGCCGTTACGGGCCATTTTTGAAGCCTTTGATGCCACCACCACGTGGAATAAGCAGACAAAAACAGTAACAGCAACCAAAGAGGGTACAACGATTATATTGAAGCTTGGCTCGACACTTGCCACGATTAACAATAAGTCTGTTATCCTCGATGTGCCTGGTCAAAGTTTGAAGGGCAGAACGCTGGTTCCGACACGGTTCGTCAGCGAAGCTCTGGGTCAGGAAGTGGTATGGAATTCCAAAGCAAGGACCGTGTCCATAACGACTTCTGGAGGTAAAGGTGGAACCGTAAGTCCGGCATCCAATGTAGTCCTGCAGGATGTGAGTGATAGCGGTGACGGACGTGATCTGCAGGTCAGCTTCGTCCGGGCGGCAGATGAGTCCATTGTTGATCATTACAGGGTATTGATTGTGAAAGCGGGGAACACATTAAACTTGTCATCCGCCCAACAGATCGCACCGTCCAATTATTCTACTGTATTGTCTACCGGAGCTAATCCTGCGTTTAAACTGAACGCTGGGTCGAGGGATATCAGCGGTGAATTAATTAAAGTCAATCAGCCGTATATTGCTTATGTTTTGGCAGTAGGCAAAGGGAATAATATCAGTGCCCTTTCGAATAGTTCAGCAACACTTACGTTGGTGAATAATATTGTATCCGCACCAACCAACATACAAGTGAATGATGTCGGGGATAATGGGGATGGACGGGATTTGTCTGTCAGCTTCAACAAGTTGCCGGATGAATCGAAGGTCAATTCCTACCGGATATTTGTAGTCAAAGCAGCGAACTATACCAATTTCAATGTGGCGGCAGCAAACGCAGTTTCCAGTTCTAACTACACCCAAGTCAGCAAGACGGGAAATAATCTTTCTCAGGTCTTGGCTTCAGGATCCAGGGATGTCGATGGAGCCCTTATAAAGCCGGGTGTGAGCTACCGGGTGTTTGTTATGGCGGTAGATAGCAGGAATGCGGCCAATCAAGTACTATCTCCTGCGTCATCTGCGATTACGTTGTCCACTACAGGAATCTCTAGCTTCATCGTTAGTGATGTTAATGACTATGGAGACGGCCGGGATATGAAAGTGTCCTTTGTCCATCCCACAGCCGAAGCTAATATTAACCAGTATCGGATTATGGTCGTACCTACGGCTTATTACAGCGGCTTCAGCGTATCTGAAGCGAATAATGTATCCAGCTCCAATTATACAGCGGTGAGTACATCAGGAAGCAGCACCAATCAAATCCTGACCTCATCAACCAGAGACGTACGGGGTAATTTGATCAAAAATGGAACGGGTTATCAAGTATACGTGTTATCGGTTGGAAGCAACTCAAGTGCAAATGTGCTTTCCAGCGCTTCATCGGTTATTACGCTGCTGACTGACTTCAGTATGGGAGCCGTTTCTAATCTAACCGTAAGCGACGTTAGTGACAATGGTGATGGCCGGGATATGAAAGTATCCTTTAATCATGCTGCGGACGAAAGGTACATCAGCAAATATCTGATCATGGTGGTGCCAACCTCATATTACAGCAACTTCAGCGTATCCGAAGCCAATCGTATATCCAGCTCCAACTATACAGCGGTGAGCACATCTGATAATAGCACCAGTCAAATTTTAAATTCATCCTCCAGAGATGTGCGCGGCAATTGGATTAAAGAGGGAACCACTTATAAAGTGTATGTATTATCTGTTGGCAGTGGGAATTATTCAGGTTCTAATGTCTTGTCCCAGGCATCCTCGGACATTACGTTGTCGTCCAAAACCCCTGTGGTTTCCGTAACCAACGTCACGTATCAAGTGAATGACAGCAGAATACTGGCCCGCTTCAACAAATCGTCCAATGAGACCAATATTTCTGAATACCGGGTATTAGTAGTTCCGGCCAAGCAGGGTTTTGGCTTGGGTGATGCACTTGGGGTGACCTCTTCCTCTTACAAGTCCATCATTCCTAACGGAACGAATCCGGTAATTACAGCATCAACAACAGACGTCAACGGTAGTCCCATCATTAAAGGCAAAAAATATAAACTGTATATTCTTGCCGTGGCAAATAACAAGGGGATGCAGAATGGCGGCCTTTCAGATTCAACGGAGGAGTTTGAAATATAATAGTTAATGTTAAATGAGTCGTAAGCCTGACCTTCCATGGTCAGGCTTTTGTTATGTAGATAATAGAAGAAATGTATGATGTGCAGCCGTTTGAGCATTATAAATTCAGTGTGGAAGTGTAGATGACCAGAGCGGGGCACCCGGCAGTCTTTACCGCAGCTGACTCAAGAAAAGACTTTTGAGGTTAATAACGTGAATAACACAAGGAGCGGTAACGTCTGCTTGATTTCAATATCAGAAGGGTGCGAAGTAAACGATGACTCATCTTGCAGATCAGATTATTATGCTGCTGGCGGTGCTGCTGCTTGTAGGAGTGCTTTCCACAAAATTCTCTACACGGTTCGGCATGCCGGCGCTCGTATTATTTATTGCAGTGGGGATGGTACTCAGCCATTTTGTCTATTTTAACAATGCATCCCTGACCCAGATTGCCGGCATTTTTGCACTGGTCGTGATTCTGTTTGAAGGCGGGATGCAGACCAGCATGAAGGATATCCGGCCGATAATGGCGCCGGCGCTGTCCTTGGCTACGGTGGGCGTGCTGCTGACTACAGCCATAGTAGGCGTTTTTGCCAAATTCATACTGGGAGTGCCTTGGGCGGAAAGCCTGCTGTTCGGAGCGATTGTCGGTTCAACGGACGCAGCCGCCGTATTCTCTGTTCTGGGCGGCAAAAATATCGACAAAAGGTTGACCTCCACACTGGAGGCTGAGTCTGGGAGCAATGATCCGATGGCCGTATTTCTGACCGTATCACTAATCGAATGGATTCAGCATCCCGATACAGCCATCTGGAGCCTGCTGCTGTCCTTTGTATGGGAAATGGGGATTGGCCTGCTGCTGGGGATCATTATCGGCAAGCTGGCCGTATATCTGATCAACAGAATCAACTTGGATTCCACCGGTCTGTATCCGGTAATGGCTATAGGGTTTGCCGTACTGACTTATGGCCTTACAGCCATGGTTCACGGCAGCGGACTGCTTGCCGTCTATGTAATTGGCCTGACGCTGGGGAATTCCGAACTGATGTATCACCGCACCATCATGAATTTCAATCACGGCTTTGCCTGGATGATGCAGATTGCTATGTTCATTCTGCTGGGGCTGCTGGTGTTCCCGCAGGAGCTTGCAAATATCGCTTGGGACGGGCTGCTGCTGTCTGTCATCCTAATGGTAATTGCTCGGCCAGTCGGGGTATTTATAAGCCTGCTCTTTGCCAAATTCTCTTTCCGGGAAAAAACACTGATCTCGTGGGCTGGTCTTCGCGGCGCCGTGCCGATTGTACTGGCCACCTATCCGCTGCTGGCGGGTCTTCCGCAGGGAAGGCTGTTCTTTAATGTCGTCTTCTTCGTCGTCCTTACATCGGCTGTTATTCAGGGGACGACGATTTCACCGCTCGCTTCCAGACTGAAGCTGGTCGGGCGGGAAGAAGCGGGGCAACCTTCTCTCATGGAACTTGTAGCCCTTGGCAAGACGGACTCGGAATTCAATCATATTGGAATACAGCCTTCTATGCCGATTGCCGGGATGCAGATTGCAGAGCTGGGGCTGCCTGATGATATTCTCTTCACGGCGATCATACGGGATAAGAATATCGTCACTCCGCATGGCAATACCGTCATTCAGGCAGGAGATACAGTCTACGTGCTTAGTCCGAAGTCTAAACGCGACGAGATGCGGGCGATCTTCCGGAGCGGAAAAGGCAAGGCGGCGCAAGCGGAAACTACCTAGGTTTAACCTTTGTATTTCATGTGATTTTTTATGCCGTAACGATGTGATTTGTGTCAATATAGGTGCTTATGCTCCAATGTGACACAAATAATAGGAGTATAACAGAAAGTTATGCTAGAATTTGCAGCAACAAAATCGTCGTAATCGTTGCAAAAAGCATAAATTCATGTTATATTGTATATAGATTTAGAACAAGTCTAAATACAATAACATATATACAAACTATAGGAGGCTATTAGAATGAGTACACAAGTAAAGAGCCAGACTGAACTGCACGCTGCTTTGAATCGCCAAACTGCGAACTGGACCCTGCTCGGAGTGAAACTGCATCATTACCACTGGTATGTGAGCGGACCGCAATTCTTCACGCTGCATGCCAAATTCGAAGAACTGTACAATGAAGCTGCAGGTTATGTGGATGAGCTGGCTGAACGCCTGCTCGCTATCGGCGGACAACCGGCCTCTACTATGACCCAATATCTGGCCCTTTCCGAGCTCAAGGAAGCCGTCGGCGGCGAAAGCGCCAAAGAAATGGTTACCCAACTTGTAAAAGATTTTGCCCTTGTTGCAGAAGAGCTGAAGCATTCCATCGCGGCAGCAGAAGAGCTGAGCGATCAACCGACTGCTGATCTGCTGATTGGTATCAGAAGCAGTGTTGAGAAGAGCGCCTGGATGCTGAATGCTTACCTGGCATAAGACCAAGTGACCAAGTGACCAAGTGACCAAGTGACCAAGTAGCAACAATCAGGAACCGCCCATGATTCCGGGTATAGAAGCTGTTGCCGGGTTTATGGGTTGTGTGCATTGTCTGTAAACTAAAGAGTGCCCTTGCGTGATACGCACGGGCACTCTTTTTGCTAAATAAGATTTATATATATTCCTACTTAATAAACACTCCGCCGAATGGCAGAGCCTCACGGAGAAACCGTTTGATAATCCCGTCCTCATTATTGTCGCGTTCAAAGCGCCGGCTCTGGCGGCCGGCTTGGAACAGCACGGGTCCGTGGCCTGTCATCTTCCAATGATAGCTCATATGCTGGCTGGCCAGATGATTGCCGTAGACGGTCAGCTCAAGCTTGGCATTCTCGGGGTAGGCAATGACGCTTCCGGCATCCACATACAACGGGTCGAAGGGATGCAGCTCCGCTTCGCATACCGTTCCCTCAGTTAAGATGCCGATGCTGCCCCTGCCAGAGAACTTCACCTTGATGACATCGCGCGTCACGAGCATATTCTTCATGCTGAGCACCCGGGTCTGCATCGTAACCCCCTTACTATAGAAGAACAGATGCCTGAAATCATAGAGCAGATCGCTTTTTCCATCAAGCTGCAGCGTTTTGATCCGATAACCGGGAGGGAGTGCGGCAACGAACCGGCAGGGCCCGGACAGATCCGAGCGGATCAGCTTGCGCTTGCGGTACATGCCCTTGACATCCATCAACCGGTCCGCCCGGCCTGAAGAGGGACCTTGATAGGCAATAATCTGCTGCGGGTGCAGCACATGAACCTCTTCATTCTCTCCAACAGTAAAGGCAACGGCTTGTCCGCTGCCGCTGTCGCCTTCATCCTGGACATCAACGTTCATAGCTTACACTTCCTTGTTCCTGTGACTTCTTGTTTCTGTGGGTGACGCTCTCCTTGCGGACTACCGCAGCCGGTCGCTTCTTCTGGACCGGTAGCGCATCGCGAAGCGAAGCAGCCGGGTGAGCAGGAAATAACCGAATATAAGGGCAACCCCGGTAATGACCGTAACTTTAATCCGGTTATAGTAGTTTTCCCGGGCCGTACGGTCGTTTTTCAATTCCTCTACCACCAGGCTTAATTGGCGGTTCTGCTCCTGAAGAGCCTCATTCTGGGTACGGTACGTCTCCATCTCCTGCAGCGTCTGTCCCAAGGCTTGGGTCGTTTCGCCCAGCTCATTTTTGGTCTGCTGGAGCTCATCCACCGTTTGCTGGTAGCTTTCCTGCAATTGATTAACTTCACCGGGCAATTCCGAGAAATTCTGCAATCCTTTATATATATCGCTGAAGTAATTGGCCTGAGCCGCAGGAGCCGGCAGGGCTGCCGTTATCCCAAGCAGCAGCAGGGCCGAACTTAAGAGCTTGATCAATTTGCTCATTACATGTTTTTTCATTACATATCACCACCTGGTATAGGCTAATATTACTTTTATTTTAACATAGCCTGACAACTTCCGGGTACCTTACAGGGGAAGCTTGGCATCATTTGGCGGATAAAGCACATTTTTGTCCCGAGTTTTGGATATAAAGGGACAAACAGATACCATCCTTTTGAGAACGTCGCAGCCGTTTCCACTTGCACTGGGGCCTGCGGCAATAACCATAAAAGTAATACAGCATTAAAGACACTCAGGTTTCGGTTTTGCTACCACAGGTGTACAAATTATCGTATACTTTGAACGGAAAGGGGCTGATGTGATGAATAAATGGCTTAAGACGCTATTGTTTCTGGCAGGTTCTGCTTTTTTAACGCGGTTAATCCCGTTCTCTTCCTTGTTCCGCAATCTGGATACGATGGTTCACGAGTTCGGCCATGCGCTCATGACCCTGTTGCTCTCGGGAAGTGTGCTGCGCATTGAGTTGTACGCCGATCACAGCGGGGTCACTTATTCGGCCATTGGTGCGGGAGCACAAGCGATACTGGTGTCGCTGGCCGGATATACGCTGGCTTCGTTATTCTCTTTGCTGCTGTTCTATTTATATAGAAGAAACCGGCTGCAATGGGGGCTGATTTTGTCCACCGCCATAGCACTCATTATGCTGGTTTTATATGTGCGGGGCGGATTCGGCATGATGTGGCTGACCGGCTTTATTGCGCTGAATCTGGCGATGATGTTTCTCTGGCCTAAGATCAGCAAATATTATTACTTGTTTCTGGCGTTTCTCACGCTTGAGGAATCCGTAATGGGTACACTTTTTCTGGTATCGTCTGCGGCATTTACACCCTCCCGTGCAGGGGATGCAGCCAATCTGGCGAGGTTGACTCCTTTGCCGGCCATCTTTTGGGCAGTGCTGTTTCTTCTATTCTCATTGCTATGCGCCAAAGGAGCACTGGGTTTCTTATTCAAGGAAGAGCGCCGGAACAGCAAGCTGGGGAATAGGTGAAATTACACAAATTTTTCGTCATCTTTAGACAAAAGAACGATCTTTCGCAAAGAGGCAATCCACTTTATAGTGGAGTGGCTCTTTTTTTGTCGATATTCTAGGTCCGAACATATATTCCATGACAAGGAGTTGTCCGCCATTATTGGTACATTAATAGAAGATCCAAAAAAAGAAAGAGGTGGAAATATGCAAGCAAGTATCCAGCCCATATTTACATGGAGTCAAAACCGGATTTTTGCAGGAGCTGCTCGAGATGTAATTTTACTAGTCGAGTGGGAAGGCATGGTCCAAGGTGTGGAAACGCAGAAGAAAAGCCGCAAAGTCGTTGCCCGTGAAATTGAACTGAGAGTATGGCTTGAAGCGCATGTAAGTCTGAAGGCATGTTATGGATGTGTAGTGGAGGCAGGGGAAGGAAGATCGCTGCTGCTTAAGCTTGGCAAAATACATGCGGGAGGGAGGAAATATATAGCGCTGGAATTCACTATGGCGGCGATGCCAGCGGGAAATCATGAAGCACTCTGGCTGCAGTGGCAATATAAACAACCCCCGGTGGAACGCATCCGCGAGCTGCCCTTGCATAAGCTAAGCCTAGAGTATACCCACCATACCGATGTGCTCGGCACGGCCAGCTGCTTTCATGTAGCCAAGCATTTGGAGCTGCTCAAGACAGCGATGGCAATGGAAGAAGCAGTGGCCTTACGTTCTAAGACATCCGACCCAGCTTCCTACGATAGGTTGCGCAGACAGGCGGATGATCTGCTGCTGCTGGCAACCCAATCTGGAGACATGCAGCTGGTTAAAGAGGCGGAGGCTGTGTACAAACAGTTGGCCGTGGGGATTCAGGTCTGGTGACTCTAGGAATACACAGTTTATGATCCATCAACCGGTAACTAGGGCATATACATAACTGCACTATTTCGCTGAGTGCAAACCAGAATAGCTGACAGATAGAGCGATATATAAATGTGGTAATATAGTAAAATAGTTCTATTATATTTTTGTAACGAGGTTATTAATTCCCTGTTTTTAGATATATATAACTAATTTATTTAAAATAATGGGTCTATTTTACCATAAATCAAGGGGAACTGAAAATGACAGACCGATTAATCCGGCTGATGCGCATCATTACGCTAGTTCAGGCCAAACCGGGAATTTTAGCCCGTGAGCTGGCGGAACGCTGCGGCAACAGTGAGAGAACGATATACCGGGATATGGATGCGCTAAGTGCCATGCATATCCCTATTACCCACCTGGGGCACGGGAAGGGATATGCTTTTATCGGGAACTTTGCACTCTATCCTTTAGATTTGTCGGAAGAAGAATCGGCCGCATTTTCACAGCTCCGCGGCATTATGAATGACATTAAGCCTCTGTTGCCTGCACATTTTGAAGACGCCTACGAAAAAATCATGGCTGCAGAATATAAGCAGAAGGCGGAAAGGGAAGAGAAGATGGAAAGCGTAAAAAAAGAAGCCTGGCAGCATTGGACAGAGAGGGGAACTTCACAGGGAGAGCCTTCGCCTTTTCTGACGGAAATTCTGCTGGCTATAATGAAACAGCGAAGCTTTCAGGCGGATTACAGTGAAAATGCCTATGAAGAGAAGGAGATACAGATCGATCCATACTGCCTGGTTCCGCTGGAGAACCGCTATCATTTAATCGGTTTCTGCCACCGCTTTGGCATGATCCGGGCTTTTCACATCAACGGGTTTTCGAGTGTCAGGCCGTTGAATCGTTTTTTTTCCAAGGAGCAATTTGATTTGCAGTCTTTTATGAAGCAGAAGTGGCATTTGGACCAAGACAGTCTGGAGATCGAATTTAAGGTGAAATTTTCGGAACGGATGATGGATTGGATCAAATATGAGGAGTTGTTTGTAAAGCCGAGCAAGGTGGACCGCCAGAGCCGCTTTCTCCACTTTAAGGTAGCTGTTGAACAGGATATAGGATTTGTTCGTTGGATCATGAAATTCGAAGAGGAAGCGGAGATAGTGGAGCCGTTTTACTATAGGGATATGATGAGGGTTCAACTGGAAAGGTGGCTATTGCTCTACAAATAGAGCAGGATCTTTTTGTTTTGTCATTAATTATACCCTTAAACCCTATGAGGTTAGTTAATCTTGTAAATTTTTCTTGTCTATCATGGTTTTATATAGTAGTATTATACAATAAATAACAACTATGTCGATTAAATCCTATTAACTAACTTATTATGTAAGGTGTTCACGGTAGAATCTCTCTTTTAGAGAGATTTTCTTGTCTGTCATTTGACCTTTGTTCAATTTTTAATAGAAGAGAGGGTTCATTTTGATCCAGCCAATTCTGGAAATTGAGGATTTGCATACTCATTTTTTTACGGATCGTGGAGAGGTTCCTGCTGTGGACGGCGTCGATTTGTATATTGATCCGGGCGAAATTCTTGGAGTGGTTGGTGAATCGGGCTGCGGCAAGAGCGTCACTTCATTGTCCATCCTGAAGCTGGTTCCGAATCCTCCCGGCCGGATTGTCGGCGGCCGCATTCTATTAAAAGGGCAGGATCTTGTGCCGCTTAGGGAAAAAGAAATGCGAAAGATCCGCGGAGACTCGGTATCGATGATCTTCCAGGAGCCAATGACTTCGCTTAACCCGCTGTTTACGGCAGGTCAGCAGATTATCGAAACTGTGCGGCTTCACCGCGGCTTATCGAAAAGAGAAGCGCGGGAGCATGCGGCCGGGATGCTCCGCAAAGTAGGAATACCGCGGCCGGAAGCGATCATTGATGAGTATCCTCACCAGTTGTCGGGCGGCATGCGCCAGCGGGTGATGATCGCGATGTCGATCTCCTGCAGTCCGGAGCTGCTCATTGCCGATGAACCCACAACGGCGCTGGATGTAACGATTCAGGCGCAGATTCTGGATTTGATCCGGCGGTTGAATGAAGAACAAGGCACTGCGGTCATGCTGATTACCCATGATCTTGGAGTTGTGGCGGAGATGTGCCACCGGGTGGCTGTTATGTATGCCGGCAAGATCGTAGAGGAAGGCTCTGTGCGCGATATTTTTAAAAATCCGTTTCATCCTTACACGAGGGGGCTTATACAGTCTGTGCCAAGAATGAACGAGGTCCGGGAACGGCTGTATTCCATTCCCGGCAATGTGCCGATTCTCAGTAAAGATATGCAGGGCTGCCGGTTTGCACCCCGCTGTCCGAATATGATGGACATCTGCCGTGAGTCGCTTCCTGAGCTGTCACTGCAGGAAGACCGGCACAGCTGCAGATGCTGGCTGCATGACAGCCAACAGGAGGATGCTGTATGAGCGAGAACCTGCTCGAGGTTATTGGCCTCAAGAAGTATTATCCGATTTATAAAGGCTTCTTCAACAAGGTGCAAGGGGCCGTCAAGGCCGTGGACGATATTTCCTTCTCCGTAAGCAAAGGCGAGACCTTTGGACTGGTGGGGGAAAGCGGCTGCGGCAAATCGACAACCGGGCGTACGCTGCTGCGGCTGATCGAGCCTACAGCAGGGGAGGTCTGGTTCGAAGGCCAGGATATCACCAGGCTCACTCTGGAAGAAATGCGCAAGCGCCGGCGGGAGATGCAGATTGTCTTTCAGGACCCGTTCTCTTCCCTTGACCCGCGGAATACGGTGCAGCGTATTCTGGAAGAGCCGATGATTGTACATGGTGTAGGCGATGCCAGGCAACGGAGGGATACTGTCGAGCGGCTGGCTGATGTGGTCGGCTTGGCGAAGGCACATCTCCAGCGTTATCCGCATCAATTCTCCGGCGGGCAACGGCAGCGGATTGGAATCGCCCGGGCGCTTGCCCTGCAGCCGAAGCTGATTATAGCGGATGAGCCTGTGTCCGCACTGGATGTATCCATCCAGTCTCAGGTCATTAATCTGATGCAGGATTTACAGAAGGAATTTGCACTTACCTACATATTTATAGCCCATGATCTCAGTGTGGTGAAGCATATCTGTGACCGTGTCGCCGTAATGTACCTGGGACGGATTGTAGAGATTACCGATAAGTACAAGCTTTATGCCGAACCGCAGCACCCGTATACACAGGCGCTGCTGTCGGCTGTTCCCGAACCCGATCCCGATATCCGCAAGAAACGGGTTATTCTGCAGGGTGAAGTGCCGAGTCCGGCCAATGCGCCTGTCGGTTGTGCCTTTAATACCCGTTGTCCCCGGGTGATGGACGTGTTCCGCAATGTAAGACCGCCGTTGAACGAGACCGGGCCAGGGCATCTAACCGCATGCCATTTATATGATGATGCTGACACCCGGCTGGCTTAACAAGACTTGACGACATCTTAGAAAGACTCCGGCAGGAGTTATCCTTAGTATTTAGAGCGAGCAACCATTCATGAATGCAATTAGTGGACTTGGTATATGGCAGCGCTTTGGCGCAGCTCCATATAGACGCTTTAATACTTTTAATGAAGGAAGGGAGTTTTCTAGAGATGAAGAAATGGAGTAGTCTTGCACTGGCAGTGACGCTGGGGGCGGTATTAATGTTAAGCGGCTGCGGAGGCAACAATAACGCAAGCACGGAGTCAACTGCGGGGGGCAATACAGCGGCAACTGCCGCACCGGATAGCTCTCCTGATTCGGCGGCAACGTCACAGGATACACTGATATTGGGGCGCGGCGGTGATTCGGCTTCGCTGGACCCGGCAATCGTAACCGATGGTGAATCTTTGAAGATTGCCCATCAGGTATTTGACTCTCTGCTGGAATACAAACCGGGAACCTCCGAGGTACAGGCTTCACTTGCAGACAGCTGGGAAGTCTCAGCCGACGGCTTAATCTACATCTTCAAGCTGCATCCGGGTGTGAAGTTCCATGATGGATCAGACTTTGATGCCGAGGCTGTCGTGTTCAACTTCACGCGCTGGAGTGATCCGGCAAGTGAATACAAATTCGAAGGCGATTCCTTTGACTACTATGACTCCATGTTCGGTCCGGACGGAAGCCGTGTCATTAAAGAGGTGAAGGCTGTTGATGCCACAACCGTGCAATTTGTGCTTAATCAGCCGCAGGCCCCTTTCCTGCAGAATATCGCCATGACCTCCTTCGGGATTGCCAGCCCTACAGCCATTAAGGAGAAGAAGGAAAACTTCAAGAATGAGCCGGTAGGCACAGGTCCGTTTGTGTTCACCGAATGGAAGCACAATGATTCCATTACGCTGGACAAGAATCCGGGCTACTGGAAAGAAGGGCTTCCTAAGCTGAACAAAGTTATCGTCCGCTCCATTCCGGATAACTCTGCGCGCTTTACTGCTCTGCAGAACGGTGAGATTGACCTGATGGAGGACCTTAGCCCTGATGATCTGTCCACACTGGAAGGCAACACCGGGCTGCAAAAGATTGAACGCCCGCCGTTTAATGTCTCGTACCTCGGCTTCAACTTCAATAAGAAACCTTTTGACAACGTGAAGGTAAGACAAGCGCTGAACCATGCGGTGAATAAGCAGGCTATTATCGAAGCGTTCTTCTCAGGTCAGGCAACGGCCGCCGTTAACCCGATACCCCCATCCCTATGGGGCTATAACGATGCTGTGAATGATTATGAATACGATCTGGAGAAAGCAAAAGCGCTGCTTTCTGAGGCCGGATATCCTGAAGGTCTGCCGGATCCGGTAACTTTGTATGCTATGCCGGTCTCCCGTCCTTATATGCCTGATGGCAAGAAGGTAGCCGAGGCGATTCAAGCCGATTGGGAAAAAATTGGCGTGAAGACGGTGATCGAGTCCCCTGAATGGGCTACTTACCTTGACGACACAAAAGTCGGAGAAAAAGATGATATCTACATGCTCGGCTGGACCGGTGACAACGGTGACCCGGATAACTTCCTGTATACGCTCCTTGATAAAGATGCGATTCCGGGCAACAACCGTTCCTTCTATATTAATGAAGAATTGCATACCGTTCTGATCAATGCACAGAAGGAAACGGACCAAGCCAAACGCTCCGACCTGTACAAGCAGGCGCAGGAAATCATCAAAGCGGATGCGCCTTGGATTCCGCTTGTGCACACGACTCCGTTGCTGGCTGCCAAAACCAATCTCAAGGGTTTTGTTCCAGGTCCGACAGGTACGGAATATTACAGCGAAATCTACTTCGAATAGTAGGTGAGCTGATTTGAACTCCTACCTATTAAAACGTGTAATGGTATTAATCCCGGTTCTGATTGGGATGACAATCATTGTCTTCTCTATTATCCATGCGATTCCGGGAGATCCGGCAGAGACGATTCTGGGACAAAAGGCAACGGAGCAGTCCAAGCAGGCGCTGCGGGGACAACTGGGTCTCGACAAGCCGTGGCTGCAGCAGTATTTCAATTATATGGGCGATTTGCTGCAAGGCGATTTGGGTACCTCGATCCGTACCAAAACGCCAATCGCCAAAGAAATTATGCCTTATCTGGCCGCTACCCTGGAACTTACGGCGGCGAGTATGCTGTTCGCCACTGTTGTGGGAGTCAATGCCGGTATTCTAAGCGCCTGGCGGCAAAATTCATGGTTTGATTATGCCGCAATGATTATAGCGCTCATTGGTGTGTCCATGCCGATTTTCTGGCTTGGTCTGATGGAGCAGCTGTTATTCTCGCTTAAATTACATTGGCTGCCCTCCATAGGCAGGATGGACCAGCGCAATCCGGTGGAGAGCATCACCAGTCTCTACGTGATTGATACGATACTGGCAGGCCGCTGGGACCAGTTGTGGACGGTTGTTAAACATCTGATCCTGCCAAGCATTGCACTGGGTACGATTCCGATGGCGATTATCGCCCGGATGACCCGCTCCAGCATGCTGGAGGTAATGAATTCGGACTACATCCGTACGGCAAAAGCCAAAGGGTTATCGCAATTTCTCGTAGTATACAAGCATGCGCTCAAAAATGCGCTGATTCCTGTATTGACTGTGGTGGGGCTGCAGACAGGAGCTCTGCTCGGCGGAGCGGTGCTGACAGAGACGATCTTTGCTTGGCCGGGTGTGGGAAGATATATATTTGAGGCGATCAGCTCGCGTGACTATCCTGTCATTCAGACCGGTATTCTGATTATTGCTTTTATTTTCGTAATCATTAATCTGCTTGTGGATCTGCTCTATGCCGTCGTTGATCCACGCATCAATTACAAGTGAGGGGTGAATCTGTGGCACAGGCAACAGTTAATGTAACGCCCCCAAAGGTACGTGCCGAAAAGGGCTCCGGACCTTGGCATGATGCGTGGAGGGCATTCCGCAAGAACAAGACGGCTATGCTCGGGCTCTGTATTATTTTGTTTTTCGTGCTGATTGCGCTGTTTGCCCCGCTTATCGCGCCGTATACCTTCAAGGAGCAGGAGCTGGTGAACCGGCTGAAGGCACCGTCGGCTGACCATTGGTTCGGCACGGACGATCTGGGAAGAGATTTGTTCAGCCGGGTCCTGTACGGTGCCCGTATCTCGCTTTGGGTCGGGTTCTCCTCAGTGATCGGTTCTATTATTGTCGGTACATTTCTGGGGGTTCTGGCCGGATTCTATGGCAAGTGGGTAGACATGCTGATCTCCAGAATGTTTGATATCCTCTTGGCTTTTCCGAGTATTCTGCTCGCGATTGCAATTGTGGCCATACTCGGACCCTCTCTGCGGAATGCGCTGCTCGCCATTGCGATTGTTAACATCCCGACCTATGGAAGACTCGTTCGGGCCAAGGTGCTCAGTTTGAAGTCGGAGGAATACATCACGGCGGCAAGAGCGATCGGGATGACGAATGCGCGTATTCTGCTGACTCATATTCTGCCGAACAGCCTGACACCGATCATTGTACAAGGGACGCTGGGCATCGCAACCGCCATTATCGAAGCGGCAGCCCTCGGCTTCCTTGGCCTTGGTGCGCAGCCGCCTGATCCGGAATGGGGCAAGATACTCTCCGATTCGCGCCAGTTCATTCAGAAGGCGCCGTGGACGGTCATTTTTCCGGGGATGTCAATCATGTTGACTGTACTCGGATTCAACCTGATGGGAGACGGACTACGCGATGTGCTTGATCCGCGGATGAAGAGTTAAAACAATGAGATCCAGGGAAGCCCTTAGGTGTTTACACGCCTGGGGGCTTTTTTGCTATGAAGCCCATTATAAATAGAAATGTATGTTAAGGTGTAATCTGTATTAATCATAACTGAATATAAGCAAACATAACCAAACGTATAGAAAAACGAAAAAAGATATGCTAGAATATCATCTAAATATACAAGATATATAAATGGGAGGAATGGAAATGGTCAAGAAATTAGCGTTGGTTGTCATGACTGTAATGCTTGCTGTGGGCTTGTCGGCAATACCTGAGAAACAGGCAGAGGCGGCGAAGAAGAAAACCGAAATCATTGTATCTGCCGCAGCCAGCCTGCAGGACAGTCTTGACAAGATTGCCGTTCTTTATGAGAAGCAGCATCCTGATATTGACCTCGTCTTTAACTATGGCGCTTCCGGTACATTACAGAAGCAGATTGAACAAGGCGCTCCGGCCGATCTGTTCTTCTCAGCAGGAGATAAGCAAATGACAGCGCTGGTGGATGGCAAACTCATTTCAGGCCATACGGAACTTCTAAAGAATCGGCTGGTTCTCATTGTGCCTTCCGATTCCAAAGCTAAGATTACAACAATCACACAGCTTACAGATAAAACATTCAAGAAGGTCGCTGTCGGACAACCGGAATCGGTGCCGGCGGGCCAATATGCGCAGCAGTCATTGACCGCGAAGAATGTATGGGATACGCTGCAGAGCAAACTGGTATTCGCCAAGGATGTCCGCCAGGTGCTCTCCTACGTGGAAACAGGCAATGCTGATGCCGGATTTGTGTATAAGACAGATGCCCTAACCTCCAAGAAGGTGAAGATCGCCCTTACTGTAGGGGCACAGGTGCACAAAGCAATCAATTATCCGGTCGGGATCGTTAAGGATTCCAAACATCAGGCAGAGGCCAGAGCCTTCTATAACTACGTGCAAACCAAGGCGGCGGGCGATATTTTTACCGGCTACGGCTTTCAGCTTGCCAAGTAATTCTAATCGAACTTAAGCGGGGTGAAAGCGGATGGAGATCAATTGGACTGATTTTTTCGCCCCGGTCTGGCTTTCCGTCAAAATCTCTGTAATCACGAGCATCATCGTATTCCTTCTGGCAACCTTCGCAGCTAAGAAGATGGCGGGCCGGAGGTTCCCCGGATACAGTCTGGTCGAGACCATTCTGCTGCTGCCGCTTGTACTGCCCCCTACCGTAGTCGGCTTTGTGCTTCTAGTAATTCTGGGACGGCGGAGCTGGATTGGCAGGCTGTATGAGCAGTTCACAGAGCATACCATCCTCTTTACCTGGGGGGCTGCCGTTATTGCTGCGGTGGTTGTGGCCTTTCCGCTGGTCTACCGGACCGTTAAGGCCGGGTTTGAGGATGTCGAAAAGGATCTTGAGGATGCGGCGCGTGCACAGGGTGCCAGTGAACTGCAGGTGCTGCGTTATGTAACGTTGCCGCTTGCCAGCCGTTCTCTGGCTGCAGGGTATGTGCTCGGCTTTGCCCGCGGGCTTGGCGAATTTGGAGCTACGATCATGGTAGCAGGCAATATTCCCGGCCGTACGCAGACGGTGCCCACCGCCATATATGTGGCCGTCGACGGCGGCGACATGACGCTGGCCTGGATGTGGGTATGCTCGATAATCGTAATCTCAGCCGTTATGCTAATGTTTGTTAATCGCCGTTCTTGAATCGAAGTATGCGGATAACCTCCGGTTTTGCCATCAAGCATCATGGCAAGACCGGAGGTTATTTACTATGATCATAGAGAGAACAGAACATTTGAGGACGGCTAATAAATGATTATGTGAAATTTCGAACAAAGCCTGGAGTTCATTCGTAATGTTAATTGAAAGGGTGGGCGGGGGCACATGATTACCGATAAACAACTCATTGAAGGGTGCCGGTCCGGCCGCCGTGAAATGCTGGGACTGCTCGTCGACAGATACAAAGATGATTTGTACCGGTTTTGCCGCCACCTTACCCTGAATGCCCAGGATGCCGAGGACCTGTTTCAGGAGGTGTGGGTCCGGGTCATCCGCAAGCTGGAGAAATATGATTGCGAGCGTTCCTTTAAAGCCTGGCTGTTTCAAGTTACGCTCAATCTGCATAGGGACCGCTACCGCAGATGGAAAAAACTCCAGCGCCGTTTTCTGGGTGAGGCGTCTTTCCAGGCGGACTTCCTGAACATCCGGGATTCGTCGCCTCTCACGGAAGAAGCTTTGCTGCGGAATGAACGGAACGCCGAGCTGGAGCAGGGGCTGCGTGCGTTGTCCAAACGGTATTTGGCGCCGCTGGTTCTCTACTATTACAACGAATTCAGCTATGAGGAGATTGCGGAGATGCTTGGCATTCCCGTGGGAACGGTCAAGTCAAGGCTCAATCAAGGGAAGAAGCTGCTGCAAACCTCCATGCAGCATGTAAAGGAGGAAGCATGATGAATGAAGAGGAAGCGCAGGAACAACTGCTAAGCCGATATTTTAATGAACCGGCCCTGGCTTCTCCCCGGCTTGTTGCGGATACTCTCCGGAAAATAACGGCTGCAGAAAGATTGGGAAGAAACTTTATCGCTGTCGTGGTGATTCAAGTTATTGTGCTAATGCTGCTGGGAGCCTGTGTGCTGACGGGTCCTCTTCCCCTGCTATGGAAGCTGGTCCTGCTGCTGGCCTTTGGTCTCGTTCAGACATCTGCCGCCGCAGCACTGCTGTTCTGCCTGTCCGGCAGATCGGGCGCAGCAGCCCGGGCATGACTTTTCAGGTATATGGGGCAGGCGGACACCAGACATCCGCATTATTCTCAAAGGAGGACGGCATATGAAGAGACATAAGCCGCTTGGCAAATTGCTTTTTTGGGTTCTTACAACCGGCTTCTTGCTTACTCTGGCCTTAATGGGATATTGGATGTTTCCCTATATGTCGGATGTCCTTAGTGAGGAACGTGGCTGGTTTTTGTTTATGGGGCTGGCCGTGCTGCTGCTCATTGGTTTGAATGGAGCTATAGCCGTATTCATCTACAGGGATGCTTCGCGTATGGGGATGAACACATGGTTGTGGATGACTGCTGTCATCTACATTCCCAATTTAATTGGGCTGCTGATCTACTTTGTGGTCAGACAGCAGCACAAAAGAGACGGCGGCGTGAGTGCTAAAGAGGAATATTGCCCGCACTGCGGGCACATGATTAGAACCGGGGAGTGAATGAAGTGAACAAAAAGTGGAGCCTGCTGATACTCGTAGTACTGACATCTGCTTTGCTGCTTACGGGCTGCGAAAAAAGGCTGATGTTCGTTGGATCAAGCAGTGGTAAACAAATTAAGGCATCCTACAAGCTGCTGTCAGGTACGGAAACAAAGACGCTGAAGCTCAAAGAAGGGGAAACTCTGCTTCTGGACTATACCTCCAAAGTGGATAAAGGCAAGCTGTCCATGAAGCTGTATGATCCCGATCACGAGCTTGTGAAAGAGCTTCGTACGAATGAGGCCGGAGAAGAGCAGGTGGAGATTAAAAAGGACGGTAAATACAAGCTCGAAATTGTCGGTACCGGGACCAAAGGAAGTTATAAAATCAAATATTCCACTGAAGCCGAGTAGGGATTACTGGCTGGCTGCTTTCCGCTTAAGTCTCGTAAATGAGCCTTCCGGTATCGGTAAGGTCATAGCCGTGAATGGAGCTGAGTTCGTTTTTGAATGCAGATGACCGTAAAATGTCGATGACAGTCCCGATCCATTGCTCATGCTCCGGCTTCTTGATCATTACAAGATCATAACGCTCCTGAATGAGCGGAATGAATTCAATGCCGTCAATAATCTTGGCGGCTTTTTCTGTGCCGATGCCGACGTCAGCCTCACCCCGTGCCACCATCCCGGCTACGGCCAAATGACTGTTCTCTATAGTGTCATAACCGCTTAACTGGGCGGACTGGATACCGTGCAGGCGCAGCTGCTCGTCCAGCAGCACCCGCGCACCGGAGCCGCGCTCGCGGTTAATCAGCCGGAGGCCCTTCTGCTGGAGATCCGACCAGTCACGGATGCCCTTCGGATTGCCCTTTAGCACGTAAAATCCTGCACTTCGCGCCAGCATATGCACCACTACATAGGAGAAGCCGACAAGCAGCTTGCGGATATAGGGCAGGTTATATTCTCCTGTATCGCCGTCCAGCAGGTGGGTGCTGACAATGTCAGACTCCCCATGATACATCGCAATCAGGCTGTCCAGACTACCGGCATAGGAACGAAGCGGCCGGGAGGAGGGCTGGCTGCGCTCCAGGTGGGTAGCCAGAATGTCCAGCGACATATCCTGCCCGGTAATGACCACATTGACTCCGGCCGATTTACCGGTAAATGCAGGCGGCTGGGAAAAGTGAAGCGGTGCTGCAAAAGTGGCTGGCGGCAGCGCAAAGGGAGTATGGGGAAGTGCGGCTGCATCGCCAGCAGGCGGACCGGCCGAAGCTCCGCTGCGCGAATTCTGCTTGTAGGCCTCCAGATCGGAGAGGTCGACACGCATTTGTTTACCGACACGGTAAGAGGGCAGCTCGCCCTTTTTGATCAAATCATAAACCTTCAGCTTGGATATCTTCAATAACCGGGCGATTTCCTCGGTAGTATAGGAAGTGTTCTCAGACATGGATAAAGCCTCCTAAAGGATGGACTGCAGCAGCGATCATAAAGTCATAATAATAGCTCAAGACTACCTTATTTTGAGGTCAATCGCAATTAAAGAGCCACGGAAAGGCCGGCAAAAGTATTCAAAAAGCAAAATGCCGGCCATGCTTCACCTGCTCTGCATCGGATAATTCAATCAGTTCGGAAACGGTGACAAACCGGAAGCCCCGTTTTGCAAGCTCGGGCAGGATGATTTTGAGCGCTTCACCCGTCTGCGACTGCCCGTGTACATAATCATGGAACAGTACGATATCGCCGTTTTTTGCATTACGGATGACTTTGCTGTAGATATTCCACACACCAGGACGGTTCCAGTCGCGGGTATCCTGATGCCAGGACCACAGCACCGGCTTGAGGCCCATATTGTTGGATACATCAATCAGTGTATCATCGTACATGCCGCCAGGCGGTCTGAACAGGCTGCTGTGTTTGCCTGAGATCTTTACGATTTCCTTTTCGGTCAACTCCAGCTCCTGCAGAATCTGCTGCTCGGAAATAGGCTTCTTGAAATACACATGATTGTAAGTATGGTTAGCCAGTTCATGCCCCTCGGCAATCACCTGCTTGGCTACCTCGGGATAGGCGGCAATTTTTTTGCCGATAGCAAAAAAGGTGCATTTGGCATGGTATTGATGCAGCACATTCAGAATCTGCGTGGTCTCGGAAGGATCGGGTCCGTCGTCGAAGGTCAGTGCTATTACTTTTTGACTGGTGGGGACCTCCCAGATCATGGCCCCGCTCTGCTCATAATAATAGCGGTTTTTAATATTTGGACTGGCTAGCGCGCTGTTAGTAAGCCCAAGCAAAAGCATGAATGCTGTTATTGTGGTATAGGTTATTCTGCAGCCTGTTTTCATAAGATTCATCTTTCACTCCATACATGACCCGTGGCAAAGTAAACGGGTTATTTTGCTTTAGAATGCTCCATGCACCTTACAAACTATTCACTGCGGCCGGGGAGTTGCTCAACTTTCTATTTTAGAGTGAAAGTTCTGCTGAAAATGACTTATAATGAAATACTAAATACAGATCAATGGATAGGGGCAGCGGATATGACACTTATTGAGAAAAGAGAGCATCGGCAATATCCGGAGATTACCCGGCTGGAAACCTCTAGAGCTGCATATGAACGCGATTATTCGCGCCTGATTCATTCGCCGACTTTTCGCCGGCTGCAAGGCAAATCACAGGTGTTTGGCGCCGGTACCGGCGATTATTACCGTACGCGCCTGACTCATTCCCTGGAAGTGGCACAAATTGCCCGTGAAGCCGCCAAGAGCCTGCTTCGCTCTTACCCGGAGGTGGAAACAGGGCAGGCGGACAACCCGGGTCTTGTAATCGATCCCGAAGTGGTGGAATGCGCTGCTATCGCGCATGATTTCGGCCACCCGCCATTCGGCCACAAAGGGGAAGAAGTGCTCGATAATATTTTGGAGCAGCTTGTGGCTAAAAAGACTGAGGAAGAAGCGCTGAAATCCGGCGCGGGTCCGCTGCAAAAGCAGACGATCCACGAAAATCTGAAACGGCAATATGAGCATTTTGAGGGCAATGCCCATAATTTCCGGCTGATCATGTTTCTGGAGAAGCGCGAGAACATCGACGGCCTGAACCTTTCCGACGCAGTGCTGCTGGGGATCAACAAGTATCCTTTTCCCGGCACGGTACTCAAGAAAGGCATGTATCTTCATGAATGGGATTATATCAGGGAAGTCCGCAAGGAATGGGGGGTGCCGGAAGGCAAGAAGACGCTGGAAGCCCAGCTTATGGACCTCTGCGACGACATCGCCTATTCCGCCCATGATTTGGAGGATGGCATAAAGGCCGGCAAGATTGAGGTCCATGAGCACTTTATGCATGATGCCTATATCCAGCAGCTGATCGTCGAGAAGATTACCACGCTGGAGGATTTGTTCTGGGAAGGCTGGAAGTCAGAGGCTATCCATGCGAAAGTTGAAGAGGTACTGAGCTCATTCCTGCGGGTATGGATGGAGAAAATGCCCACCTGCGAAAATGATTACTCCCGCACCCGGCGTGAGGTTAAAGCCTACTGGGTCAGCACCTTTGTCGCCAGCTTAGGCGTGATTCACGACGGAAACTGGAAGAAGGTCACCTTTATCAAGGAGGGCAAAGAAGATGAGGACATGCTGCGGACGGTCAGTGTGCTCAAAAGCTTCGCCTGGGTCACGATGATTCGCGACCTGCGTGTGCAGCGGCTGCAGAAACGCAGTGAGTGGATTTTGCGGCGGCTTTGGGGCGCATTCCTTGATCCTGAAACGTCAAAGGCGATTATTCCGAGCGACTGGCTGCAGCGCTTTGAGAAGGATCAGCGGTCGCAGAGGCCGATCTGGACGTGGGAGCATATGGTGATTGATTATATTGCCGGAATGACAGATGCTTTTGCCGAGAAAATCTACAATGAGCTTTATGGTCTGAAGGTCGGTTCTATTTACGATCTGGACTAGGACAGGCAAAAGGAACGGCGAAGTTGTATCTACAGGAAGTGATGCTTGCCGCAGCCGGGCCGGACATTGATTAACAGGTTTCAAGTGAGTATGGCTAAAGACTCAAGGTGAAAGCCAGCAGACTCAGTGGCGTTATAAAAAACCCGAAGCCCCTATACGGTGCGCTTTGGGTCTTTTTGGTATGTTCTAAAGAGACAGGAATGAATATCTTACATTATATAAATTTCTCATTTCAATCTGCCGAAATATAAGGTAGATCTGTTTTTTTGCCCATTCTTGAAAATGAAATGTAACAGATTGGAATTACATGTTTGGTTTTCGGAAAAGTTTGAGGAGGATGCGCAAATGAGAAAGGATCTGGGGCTTAAGGGATCTGTACACAATTTCGTTAATGGGACATTGAAGGGGGTAACATCCAGGGGGAAGCAAAGCATCGGCTTCAAAATAGCTTCCGGGTACGTTGTTTTGGCTTTGCTGGTCTTGATTATCGGAGGAACCTCTCTTTATTTAATGAACGGTATGCAAAAGAATACCGGAAATATTGTTGAACAAATGGTCCCTGCGCTGGAAGAAATACATAATGTCAATTATTACACTGAACATATCATGGCGGTCAGTATGCAGCATATTTTAAGCACCGATGCTGCACAGAAAAAAAAGCTGGAAGCGGAACGTGACCAATTTATCCGTAAAGTGGCCGAATCTATGAAAAACTATAGAAATACGCTGCGGGATAAGGATCAGAAGGAGCTGTTGCAGTCACTGAATCATAAATGGGATGAATTTATGACTATTAACAACCAGGCGATCAAGCAGAGCGGTGCAGGCGACGAAGAACTGGCACTGGAGGTATCGCAAAAAGGAATTACGGCGTTTAATTCGATGCAGACCGATATGGATGCTCTGGTTGATCTCAGCCAGAAAGCGGCGTCTGAAGAGGGCGAGCGTTCCGTTGAAATTTTTCATACATCCATTATTGTGAATCTGATTACTGTAGTGGTAGTGCTGGTTGTGATCGGTCTAATTAATATGGTTATCCGGCGCACAATCATCAATCCGCTGAAGCAGGTAACCGTTCATTTGCAACAAATATCAGGCGGTGATTTAACGTCAGAGGATACCTTGATCGCAAATCAGGATGAAATCGGTTTGCTTGCCAGGACGGTAAACGATACGAACCGGACATTGCTGGAGATTGTGAGTCAGATCCGTAGTGTTTCCAGTATTATCGCGAGGCAGGGGGAGGAGCTGGTCCGCAATATTTCCGATACAAAGGAGGGCAGCCAGCAGATTGCCCTTACTATGGAGGAGTTGGCCAAAGCTTCTGGAAGCCAGGCGGAGGCAGCCGTAGAAGCATCCAAAGCGATAGAGGATCTGAATATACTGATTGAGGCTTTTGCAGTCAAAGGTATGGATCTGTCGCTTCATTCCGGGCAGGTACGGACAAAGGGTGACAGAGGCAAGCAATTAATGGAGAGCTCAGTGGCACAAATGGGGCAAATCGCCGAAGCAGTATCACAATCCATGGAAACGGTGGAGGAGCTGAACCGCAAGAATGAGGGGATCTTCCGGCTGGTTGGCTCGATCCGCAGCATTTCCGAACAGACGCATCTCTTGGCAATCAACGCTGCGATTGAAGCAGCCAGAGCCGGAGACAGCGGGCGCGGATTTGCGGTTGTGGCGCAAGAGGTGCGGAAGCTTTCGGAGGAAGTGCAGCGGACGGTATCGGAAATTACCGGGATTACGCAAGGCATTCAGCTGGACTCCAAAGAGGTGGTCGAGCATTTGCGCATGGGGGTCATGAGGACAGAAGAAGGCAGCCGGCAAATTGCTGAGACAGGCGAAGCTTTGGATGACATCAATAAATCGGTGGATGTTATGTCCGGCACTATTGAAGAGATGGGCGATAATCTTCAGCAGATGACCGCAGCAAGCGAAACGATGAACGAGTTCAGCCAGCATATTTCAGCCCTTGCCCAGCAATCGGCGGCAGGTGTGGAAGAAACCTCAGCTTCGGCCCACGAGCAGCTCAGCGCCACCAATGAAGTTGCAGCTGGCATAGGGCAGCTAAAAACACTGCTGACCGAGCTTAGTGAATCGGTAACTCGTTTTCAGGTATAAGAGGAAAGCCCCTCACGGGTTCATTTACGCAAGGAGTAAATGTGACTGTGAGGGGCTGTTTGTGCTTGTTATAAACGTGACGGCAGAAGCTTGCTGCACGTTGCTTGGCCGCCAGTCAATAGAGTGGGCTGCAGTCAGTACTGGCGGCTATAGTCAACCCTGTTGCGCGAAGGGGCGCCATCTTGCAGATAGGACTGCAGGTTGTCTGTGAAAATATTAACAACGCGGTCGGCATATCGGTCTGTAGTGCCGGCACAATGCGGGGTAATTACCACCTGCTCCATTTCCCATAGCGGATGATCCTGCGGCAGGGGTTCGGTCTCAAAGACATCCAGCCCCGCTCCGGCCAACTGGCCACTCTTCAGCGCGGCTATCAAGTCTTCGGTATGGGTGGTGGCTCCCCGGCCGATGTTGATATAATAAGCGCCTTGCTTGCAGTTGGAGAAGATTTCCGCATTAAACAACCCTTGTGTTTCGTCGGTGAGCGGCAGCGTATTGATCACGAAATCGCCTTGGCGGATTGCGTCAGGCAGCTCGTCAGTGGTGTAGACCTGATCAAAATCGGCAACCGTTTTACCGGAACGGCTTATGCCGATGGTCTTCATCCGGAAAGCCTTGGCGATTCTTGCCGTTTCACTGCCGATGGAGCCGGTACCGGCAATGACAGCTGTCTTGCCGGTTAATTCACTTTCATTGCCTTCCGAATGCCAGCGGCGGTTCTGCTGGTTGCGTACGGCTGTATGCAAATTACGGGTGAAGAGCAGCATAAAGCCAAAGATTACAGCTGTGATCGGCTCGGCGTGAACGCCACTGGCGTTCGTGAGCAGGATTCCGCGCTCCTCCAATCGACCAAGCGGGAGTTTCTCTACACCAGCCGACCAAGTCTGAACCCAACGCAGCGGTGAATCCGGCTGCAGTAGCGTGTCGCTGATGCCCTTACCCCAGCCGATTACAATTTCTGCATTGGCCAGAAGCTCCAAATCCGGGCTTTTGGCGTTTCCCAGTGTGAGGGTATAACCTGGGGCGGCGTCGAGAATGAGCTTCTGCTGCTGGGATGTAAGGGGCTGTAAACAAACAATGGACTTCGTCATGATGGTTCCCTCCCGTTATACTTTTTTATAGGATTGGCTGATAATGTATAGAATAAGGATAACAAATCTGTCTGGAAAGGTGAAATTTTATGGAACTTAATAGGTCTGAGCGAGAGATTGAGCGCTTGTTTATTGCCGTAAAAGTCCCTTCAAACCTGAGTGAATTACTGGAAAAAGAGTCTAAAAAATGCTCCGCAAAGCTGAAATTTGCAAAATGGACACATTCTGAAGATTATCATATTACCCTGCAGTTTCTCGGTGACACACCCAGGAAAGAAATTCCTGCACTTCTTAAAGCGCTTGAGGAAATATCCGGAAAGAGCAAGCCGTTTCGATTAAGCTTGGAGAACTGGGGGACTTTTGGTCTTCCGCATGCGCCTAAGGTGCTCTGGGCAGGGGTTTCCGGCGAGCTTGCGAGACTTGGGGAACTGCAGCGGGACGTGGTTAATGCGACTTCTGGCCTCGGTTTTAAAGCCGAAACAAGGGAGTACAATCCCCATATTACCCTGGCCCGGAAATACCGGGGGGAGCAGCCCTTCAGCGCCGAGGAGCTGCCGGATTTACGTGACTGTGGAGAAAAAAAGGAGAACAATTGTTCGGAAAAGGACTGGACGGTAGATGCTTTTGTGGTGTATGCTACTAGAATGCATGCCATTCCTATGTATGAAATGATTGAAAAATTGACATTTTTCTAAATAAAAATCGACAAGAAAGTTTTCAAAGCTTCCATTTTCGGTTACATACAATAGGAATGTGCCGTAAAATAGGAGGTAAAAAATGGTTATTTTCAAACAAAATCGCTGTATTGCGCTGCTCGTTGGCGTTATTCTAGTGTGTTTCTCTTCAATAAGCCTGATGAACTCCGAGCGTGTATCAGAGGGCAAAAATACAGTATCAATGAATAAATTACAGACAACCCATGCATCTGCCGCATCTGTCCTGTCGTATCCTGCCACAACCGGCGCCAAGAGGATAACCGAAACACCCAAACCCATACTCTACACCACAGTTGCCGATCTGAGGCTTAACTGGAACAGCAATCCAGCCGTGAATTGGTTCACTCCCGATAAGCTGAAGCCGCAAAGCGCAGCCAAGAAGGTAACCATTCAGACTAAGGCTACTGTGGTGAAGGCACCGCCGGCAACAGCGCAGAAAGCGCTCGGACAGGCGGCAGCCAAGGGGAGCCAGACCGTAAAACAAGCGAAAACGGCATCTCAGCAACATCCCCCCGCTAAATTGTTCTTCTCCCGGACGCAGTTATTAAGCCAGGAACAGCAAGCGCAAGCAACCTGGAGCTACGCCGTATCCGATGAAGACCTGCTACTGCTGCAAAAAATCGTTATGGCAGAAGCAGAAGGCGAACCGTACCAGGGCAAGGTGGCAGTTGCCAACGTTGTTCTGAACCGGCTGCGGTCAGCCAATTTTCCCGACACCATTTATAAGGTCATTTATCAGAAAAGCCAGTTCAGTCCTGTGGCAAACGGGCGTCTTAAACGTGTCAAACCTAATAAGGACAGCATTAAAGCGGTAAATGCTGCGCTCTCTGGAGTTAAAGAGGTGACGGATGATACGTATTTCTTCCTGTCGCTGAAGCTGGCACAGGATCTGACGGTCCACCATTCGCAGGAGTACGCCAAGACCATCGGCAATCATACCTTTTATAAATAATTTGATTTCAATGAACGAGAAGCATAATTCCGCAAAACTTAGCGAATGCTTTCGAAGCCAGTTTTGCTGCACAGCCATTCCAAGAAGTACAATTCCGCAAAACTTTTAGGAGGATCTCTCTATGAAAATCACCTATTACGGTCATTCGGCGCTGCTTGTTGAGACGGAGGAAGTCAAGGTTATTATTGACCCTTTTTTGTCGGGAAATCCGAATTCGGGGATCTCACCCGATGAGCTTTCGGTCGACGCGGTTCTGCTCACCCACGGACATTCCGATCATTTTGGAGATGCGCTGGAGATTGCCGCGAAGAATGACTGTCCGGTCTTTGCTGTCTATGAACTGGCAGAATATTGCCGCATCAAAGGTGCGCAGGTCAAACACATGAATACCGGCGGCAGCCATTCCTATAAAGGAATTACCGTGAAATATACCCAGGCCTTTCATTCCTCCTCCATTACAGAAGGGGATACCTGGATTTATGCCGGACAACCGGCGGGCATTCTGCTCACTATCGGAGGCAAAACCTTATTTCATGCCGGAGACACGGCGTTGTTCGGAGATATGCGTCTGATCGGAGAACGAAACGCCATTGATATAGCGGCGCTGCCTATCGGGGACATGCTTACGATGGGGCCTGACGATGCACTGCTGGCGGCAAGATGGCTTCGTGCGGACAAAGTGATTCCGCTGCATTACAATACATTTCCGGCGATTGCCCAGAATGGCGCAGAGTTCTGTGACCGGCTGCGGCAGGAGGGGATTCAGGGCTATCCGCTGCAAGCAGGGGAAAGTTTGGAAATCTAACTGACGCTGGCGGTATAATAAAAGAACCTCCAATCCATACTTTAATGGATTGGAGGTTCTTTTGGTTGTGCAGTTCAGGCAGAACTGGCGGCAAACATTCGAGCTTAAGGGGTAACATAGACGGCCTCTTCATTGCGGGCCGGTGTCCGCGCTCCCCGCAAATCGGTTCTTCCATCAGCCGGTTTGCCCAGCAGCAGCTGCAGCACCGTAGAGGCGCAATTATGCGGTTGCTGGCGCTCGGGAGCCAGCCGGCGCTTCCGCAGCTCCTCCAGTCCGGCATATTCACGCAGCAGGAGGGAGAACCATTTGTCCACGACACTCGGATCCAGCACCTCGGCCAAGCCAAGCTCCACGAAATACTGGCAATTCTTCTCTTCCTGGCCGGGAATGGCGCTGTAGAAGAGCATCGGTATTCCTTTGGCCTGCCCTTCCGTGCAGGTCATTCCACCGGGCTTTGTAATCAGCAGATCGGAGGCATCCATCAGCTTATTGATTTCACTGCTGTAACCAAGTATCCTCACGTTGGGATGGTTCAACAGGGGATTGGCATGCATCTTGGCTACAAGCTTGTCGTTGCTGCCCATGCAGAAAATCAGCTGGATATCATCCATTCGGGCCGTGAGTGAGTCCATAACATCCTTGCCGAACATGAGTCCCCAGCCTCCGCCCATAATGAGCACGGTAGGAATATCGGCTAGCCCGAGTTCCTTGCGGAGCTGCGTCTTGTTGGAACGCTCCCAGAACTTCGGATGCACCGGTATGCCGGTGACCGTCACAAGCTCAGGAGATACTCCGCGTCCGGTCAGAATTGATTTTACCCGCGGAGTAGAGACTAGATACCGGTCAGCTTCAGCATTGACCCAGGTGGCGTGTGCGTCATAATCCGTTATGAGTGTAAAGAGCGGGACATTCAGCCCTTGCCGCTTCAACCTCGAAATGACGGCTGCGGGAATGGGATGTGTGCAAATAATTAAATCCGGTTTAAGCTGCTCGATAACCTGTAAGGCATGCGTATAAAAAACCCGGTGAAGCGCCAGCTTCGTCAACCGGTTCAGTGATTTATTGTATTGGGTCTTATACATCATGCCAACCAGCTTGGGCTGGCTGCTGACTGTTTTACGGTAAGCGGAAAGAATCCAAGGAGCAACCGTAGGATTCAGGAATTTCCCCAGCTCGATGACCCGGCATTGTACATCCGGATTCAACAGCTTTATTCCTTCGGCGAGAGCATAGGCTGCCCCTGTATGGCCCGTGCCGAAGCCTTCCGAAAACAGCAGTACTCTTTTCTTTCGCATAAGTTCACCTGCTACTTTCCTTCATAGGTAGAATTGCGGGTTCTCTTCTTTGGCGGATTGGAGATACCTCTAAATAATCATCTCTTCTATTATACAGCGAAATTAGCTGTTAATCTCATAATATAAGACTATGTGTGTCCGGCCATTCTATTCTTCCATTTCCCGCAGGGAAACCGCCCTTTTTCAAAGACGAGACAGACGTTTCTTCTTACATTATACAGATAAGACGTAAATAGAAAGTTAAATCACTGCAATAAATTAAAAAAATATACATTGGTTAAAGTATTGCAAACGCGGAGGCATCATGTTAAAGTAAGTAATGACCGAATGACCGGATTAGTAAAATGGTCAAAATGCGGTAGCAGCGATATTTCCGAGGAAAGGGAGTGTACGGGTGGCAGTGGTAGATCGAAGGCAGCAGGTGCTTAAAGCCGCGACGAAATGTTTTTCATTATTTGGCTATAAGGCAACTACAATGGATCAGGTCGCCAAGATTGCGAATGTTGGAAAAGGAACGATTTATACCTTTTTCACGAATAAGGAGCAGCTGTTCGATGAAATCCTGCGTGATGTCATTGTCGAAATGAAAAAAATCGCCGAGCGGGAAATCAAAAAAGATAAGCCTTTTTTTGATAATCTGCACAGGGTTCTGGATGCTTTGCTGGAATTTCGAAGCGAACACGAGCTGTTCATTAAGCTTTCCCAGGAAAGTCGCGATTTCGGAACGCCGCAGGCTGGTGAAGGACTCGACAAGATCGAGAGTGTTGTGCTTGACTATTTGAAACGGGAGGTGGAACAGGCGATTCGTCAAGGCGAAATCAAACCTTGCGACCCCAAGATCGTATCTGTTGTAATGTTTAGACTTTACATTGTGCTGACTGCTGAACTTAACAAGGTGCATGTGCCTTTGAACAAAGAGCAAATCAAACATTATTTTCACTTGTTCTTGTCCGAAGGACTGGCAACAGCAAAGTAAGGTTTGGAGCTGGAATAGGGATGGCATCGTCAACCGTCTGCTTTCCCTGGATGTTCTTTTACTTAGGCGGCAGTGGTAACAAAAACCGAATAGGTTTTTTTTTACCCCGGACTGACCAATTGGGGAAAACAGTCATATGGTATTACTGTAACTTTCAACACAATAGCAAGAGTTGAAGATTCATAGCATTTTAAAAGAGAGCAAACGATTATAAGGAGAGAACCAGAATGAAATCTTTATCCGTGTTTTTCAAGGACCTTGGGGCAGTGCTGAAGAATCCTAAAGTGCTGATCCCAATGTTTGTTGTTCTATTCGTTCCGGTGCTGTACAGCGGGTTGTTCCTGAAAGCATTCTGGGATCCCTACGGTAAAATGAATGAACTGCCGGTCGCTGTCGTAAATGAAGATAAAGGTGCCGACTACGAAGGCTCAAAGCTAACTGCCGGGAATGACCTGATAGAAGAACTTAAGAAAACCGACGGGTTCGAATGGAATTTCGTAACCCGTGACCAGGCAGAAGCAGGACTTGATGACAGTACTTATTATATGGCGATCATTGTGCCTGAAGATTTTTCAGCAAATGCAACAACCTTGCTGGGTACTGATCCCCAGCCGGCCAAAATTATTTATGAACCGAACGAAGGCTTCAATTTCCTTGCCGGCCAAATTGGCGGAACTGCGGTAAAGGATATTAAGACAAAAGTATCGGCCAAAATAACGGAAGCTTATACAGAATCCGTATTCGATAAAATTACGGAGATTGCCAGCGGGCTTGGCGACGCCGGAGACGGCGCAACAAAAATTGCCGATGGCGCAAGCAAGCTGGATGACGGCGCGCTGAAGCTGAAGGATAATCTGGTAGTACTGACCGAGGGCACTGGTAAACTGCTCGATGGTGTAGCGCCGCTTACGAAAGGTGTGAGCGATCTGAATACGGGTGCCGCCGCCATACAGAACGGCAGCAGTACTCTGGCAGGCGGACTCCAGCAATTGTCTGCTGCACACAAGAAACTGCAGGCTGGTGTATCACAGACTGCAGCAGGCAACAAGCAACTGAGTGAAGGCCTTAAGAAGACGGAAACCGGAGCAGCTTCACTTCAGGCTGGTACAGCATCAGCTGTAGAAGGTACGACTAAGCTTCAGGCCGGCACGAAGTCGGTTGTCGATGGCAGTGCTAAGCTGGAAGCGGGACTTACTTCTTCCGTCGAAGGCAGTGCCAAGCTGGAAGCCGGTCTGAAGGCTTCCAAGGATGGCAGCGCGAAAGTGAGCGCGGGAGCCAAAGCAGTGGCCGATGGCCTGCAGCAGCTGGCCAAAACAAATCCTCAGCTTGCAGCCAGCCCTGATGTGCAAAAGCTGCTGGCCGCAAGCACGGCAGTCGCTCAAGGCAGCGCGCAGCTGGATCAAAGTCAGCAGCAGCTCGTGGAAGGCGCATCTGCGCTCCACAGCGGACAGGAGCAGCTTGTGCAGGGTGCAGGACAGCTGCATACCGGTTCTGAGCAGTTGGATGCTGGAGTCAGTCAGCTGCATGACGGAGCGCAGCAGCTGAATGCCGGCAGCACGCAGCTGCTGGAAGGACAAAAACAGCTCGTGGCGGGTGCAACGAAGCTGGAAACCGGCGGCACTACACTTGCCGCAGGAATGAAGCAGTTCGGCGCGAAGCTGGACGAAGCTGCAGCTGGCGGTGCGAAGCTGGCCGATGGCGGCAAGGCGCTGGAAGCCGGAACTTCGAAACTGTTGAATGGAGCAGGACAGTTGAGCAGCGGTCTGACTTCTGTCGCCGATGGCTCGAAGAAGCTAAGCGATGGAGCAGGTCAGCTGAAGGATGGTCTTGATGATCTGAAGGCCGGTTCAGGAGAACTTGCAACGAAGCTTGGCGATGCCGCATCACAGACCAGTTCGGTGAATAAGACCGATGCGTTGGTATCGATGTTCGCCCAGCCGGTGGAGATTGAAGAAGTTAAAGTCAATGCCGTGCCAAACTACGGCACAGGCTTTGCGCCTTACTTCCTGTCCCTTGGACTGTTTGTAGGTGCACTGATCAGCACGATTATTATTCCAATGCGTGATTCCGAAGTGATCGGTGCCAGCCGGTTCAACCGGTTTGTCAGCCGTACGCTTACATTCACAATGATGAGTGTGCTTCAGGCGCTGCTCGCTGCAGTTATTGTTCTGTACGGATTGGGTCTTGAAGTGCAGAATGTACCGCTCTTCTATGCATTTATCTTCATTACCAGTCTTGCCTTCATGTGGATGATCCAGGCGATTGTAACCTGGATGGATCAACCGGGACGTTTTGTGGCTATTGTCATCCTTATCTTCCAATTGACGACAAGTGCAGGTACGTTCCCGCTTGAATTGATTCCGAACTGGATGAAATTCTTCAATCCGCTTCTTCCTATGACCTACAGCGTCAGAGGATTCAAGGCAGTAATTTCCACGGGAGATACGGGTGTAATGTGGAACGATGCAGGCTTGCTTGCGATCTACGGCATTGTATTCCTGGCCCTTACGTTCACCTATTTCATGACCCGCAGTCGTGAAAGTGAAGCTGCTATAAAAAGTGAACAAGTTTTGACTGTATAATCGTTTAATAGCAATAATATAACAATAAGCAGAGGACGCTCCTTTAGGGGCGTTCTTTGCTTATTGCGGAAATGATATGCGCCATTAAAATGACATGTTATGGAAAGAAAACAAAATAAGCGTTTTCATTGCATAAGAACATATTCGGTTTTAATGCATAATTATGCATCGTAAAGATTTTTTACGCTTTTATTCACTAAAGCTGTACCGCAAAAGCAATTGTTAATCAAACTCATAAAAAAGTTTAAATTGCGCTCATGTCAGGTCGATGATAAAATAATATAACCAATCTGCCCTGAATAATTATTAAGATTTTTCTCTGAAATATTTTCCTGTAAATATAATGTAAGTAGAGCTTGCGCTTTACTTTTCCCTTATATTTTTTGTGAAAGTGATGCCGCCGTTATGCAGATCGGCAAGCGGGTTCTTCCGATGATAACTTCTACTTTATTATAGAAAGGTTGCGTACAATGAGACACACTGAACTGCCCGGCAAACAGGGCCTTTATGATCCCCAGTTCGAAAAAGATGCATGCGGCATGGGATTTGTTGCCCATATTAAAGGCACACCGTCCCATGATATTGTAAGTAACGCTTTGACTATGCTCTTCAATATGGAGCATCGGGGGGGCCAGGGTAGCGAGCCGAACTCCGGTGACGGAGCCGGCATCATGCTGCAAATTCCGCACCGTTTCTTTGCAGGGGAAGCCGCTAAGCTTGGCTTTGAACTGCCGGAGCAGGGCCGCTATGGCGTGGGTATGATCTTTCTGTCTCATAACGAGGAGATCCGTGCCCGCCACGAGGCGCTATTGAGCGACATTATTGCAGAAGAAGGCCAAGAGGTGCTTGGCTATCGCGATGTGCCTACCTTTGACGAAATGCTGGGCAAAACTGCCAAGGCAGCGAAGCCTTATGTCCGTCAGGTATTCATCGGCCGTTCCGCAGGCGTCAAGGATGAATTGGCTTTTGAACGCAAGCTGTATGTAATCCGCAAACGCGCAGAACTTGCAATCCGCTATGGCGGTACCGAAGAGGGTGAGTCCTTCTACGTGCCAAGTATGTCCTGTCGTAAGATCGTATATAAAGGCATGCTCACAACTGAGCAGGTAGGCCAGTTCTATCTGGATCTGCAGAACAAAGAGCTGGAATCCGCGATTGCGCTTGTCCACTCCCGGTTCAGCACCAATACGTTCCCGAGCTGGGAGCGTGCCCATCCCTACCGTTTCATGATCCACAATGGGGAGATCAACACCCTGCGGGGGAATGTGAACTGGATGCACGCCCGCCAGTCGCTGTTCAAGAGTGAAGTATTCGGAGAAGACCTCAGCAAGATCAAGCCGGTTGTTAATCCGGACGGTTCCGACACCGCCATGTTCGACAATACGTTCGAGTTCCTGTATCTCAGCGGACGTTCCTTGCCGCATGTGGCCATGATGATGGTACCTGAGCCTTGGAGCAACCATGACAGCATGGATGAGCAGAAGAAGGCATTCTATGAATACCACAGCACCTTGATGGAGCCGTGGGACGGGCCTGCCGCGATGGGCTTCACCGACGGTGTGCAAATCGGAGCCATTCTTGACCGTAACGGTCTGCGTCCTGCCCGTTATTATGTAACCAAAGATGATATGATTATTTTATCCTCTGAAGCAGGAGTTCTTGATATTCCGGCAGAGAATGTACTATATAAAGACCGCCTGAGACCAGGCCGGATGCTGCTCGTGGATACGAAGCAGGGCCGGATTATTTCTGACGAAGAAGTGAAAGCATCCATTGCTTCCGAGCAGCCTTACCGCCAATGGCTGGATGAGCATCTGATCGGACTTGACGAGCTTCCGGATGCACCTGAACTGCCGAACCCGAAACATGACAATGTGCAGCAGCTGCAGCAATCCTTCGGCTACACCTTTGAGGATTTGCGCAAGGTGCTGGAGCCTATGGCTTCAACCGGCGCCGAAGCTGTCGGCTCTATGGGCTATGATGCTCCGCTGGCTGTGCTGTCGGATCGTCCGCAGAGACTTTACAACTACTTTAAACAAATGTTCGCACAGGTAACCAATCCGCCGATTGATGCAATTCGTGAAGAACTGGTAACGTCAACCGCTACGACAATCGGACCGGAACGCAACCTGCTGAAACCAGAACCGGAGAGCTGTCGACAGATCTCGCTGGAATCGCCGATTTTATCGAATGAGGATTTCGCCAAGATCCGCCATGTCCGCCGGGCGGGCTTCAAATCGATGTCTATTCCGATTCTGTTCCCGGCTGAGCTTGGAGCGGAAGGACTGCGTATCGCACTGGAGCGCATGAATGAGGCTGCTGACCGCGTAATGGCCAAAGGTCATAATATTCTTATTCTGTCCGACCGCGGTGTGGACCGCGAGAATGCGGCCATCCCGGCTCTGCTGGCTGTATCCAGCCTGCATCACCATCTGATCCGCTCGGGAACACGTACGAAGGTCAGCATTTTGCTGGAGTCCGGCGAACCCCGTGAAGTCCATCATTATGCGCTTCTTCTGGGCTATGGCGTAAGTGCGGTCAATCCGTATCTGGCCTTCGAAAGTCTGGATGACATGATCAGCCAGGGCCTGCTGCGCGGAATTTCGCATGAGAAGGCTGTGAAGAACTACATTAAGGCTGCGACAAAGAGCGTAGTGAAAATACTGTCCAAAATGGGTATCTCTACTATTCAATCGTACCGTGGCGCACAGATCTTTGAAGCTGTTGGACTGAATTCAGAATTTGTCGACCGTTACTTTACCTGGACGCCTTCCCGTATTGGCGGTATCGGCCTTGAAGAAGTGGCGGCAGAAGCGCTGATTCATCATAACCGCGCCTTCACCGACAAAGACGGCAACGATAAAGTGCTTGATTCCGGCGGCGAGTACCAATGGCGCAGCGACGGGGAAGAGCATCTGTTCAACCCGCAGACCATTCATCTGCTTCAGCACTCCGTGCGGAGCGGCGATTACAATATGTACAAGAAATATGCAGCACTTGTTCAGGGGGAAAGCGAGAAACATCAGACGCTGCGCTCCATGCTGCAATTCAAATCGGCAAATCAGCCAGTTCCGCTGGAAGAGGTGGAATCGGCAGAATCAATTATGAAACGGTTCAAGACCGGTGCGATGTCCTTTGGTTCGATCAGTAAGGAAGCACATGAGACGCTGGCAATCGCCATGAACCGCATCGGCGGCAAGAGCAACACCGGTGAGGGCGGCGAAGATCCGGCACGCTTTATTCCGGACAGCAACGGTGATTCCCGCCGCAGCGCAATTAAACAGGTGGCATCGGGACGTTTCGGGGTGACTTCGAACTATCTCGTGAATGCGGATGAAATTCAGATCAAAATGGCACAGGGGGCTAAACCTGGTGAAGGCGGACAGCTGCCGGGCCGCAAGGTATATCCATGGGTGGCAGAAGTGCGCGGCTCCACAGCAGGCGTAGGTCTGATCTCACCGCCGCCGCATCATGATATTTATTCCATTGAGGATTTGGCAGAGCTGATCTACGATCTGAAGAATGCCAATCCGCGTGCCAGCATTAACGTAAAGCTGGTGTCTGAGGTAGGCGTTGGAACCATCGCTGCCGGTGTAGCCAAAGGCCGTGCTGATATCATTCTGATCAGCGGTTATGACGGAGGAACCGGCGCATCGCCGATGAACTCTATCCGCCATGCCGGTCTGCCTTGGGAGCTGGGTCTCGCTGAGACCCATCAGACACTGATGCTGAATAACCTCCGCGACCGTGTCGTGCTCGAGACAGACGGCAAAATGCTTAGTGGCCGTGACCTGGCAGTAGCAGTATTGCTGGGTGCTGAAGAATATGGATTCGCTACTGCACCGCTTGTAGCCGTAGGCTGCATCATGATGCGGGTGTGCCAGATGGATACCTGTCCGGTCGGTGTTGCAACACAGAATCCGGAGTTGCGTAAGAACTTTACAGGCGATCCACAGCATGTTGTTAACTTCATGACGTTCGTGGCGCAGGATCTGCGTGAGATTATGGCTGAGCTTGGTTTCCGCACCATTGAAGAAATGGTTGGACGCACCGATTGCCTCGACGCTGTACGCGCTTCGAGTCATTGGAAGAAGAAAGGTGTCGATCTGAGCAGCTTGCTTCATACTCCGGCAATGCCGGAAGGAAGCACACGTTTCCGCAGCAAACGCCAGAACCATGGTCTTGAAGAAACGCTCGACGTTTCGAAGCTGCTGGAGCTGGCTGCACCTGCACTGGAATTCGGTACGGTGGTTGAAGCCTCGCTGCCAATCACGAACGTGAACCGTGCGGTAGGAACGATTCTGGGCAGCGAACTGACGCGCAAATATGGAGCGGCAGGCCTGCCTGATGATACGATCCGCCTGCATTTCAGCGGATCTGCCGGACAAAGTCTTGGCGCGTTCATGCCGAAAGGGATTACGATTACGGTCGAAGGCGACTCCAATGACTATGTGGGCAAAGGGCTGTCCGGCGGCAAGCTGATTATTAAGCCATCGCCGAAGGCAACCTTTGCCGCTGAGGACAATATTATTATCGGGAATACGGCGCTTTACGGAGCGACCGGCGGCGAAGCTTACATCAGCGGCATCGCCGGCGAACGGTTCGCCGTCCGCAACTCCGGTGCGAATGTCGTCGTTGAAGGCGTGGGCGACCATGGCTGTGAATATATGACCGGTGGACGCGTCGTTGTGCTCGGTGAAACCGGCCGCAACTTTGCAGCAGGGATGTCCGGTGGTATCGCTTATGTATACGATCCGAACAACAACTTCATCAAACGCTGCAACCTGGAAATGGTGCTCCTGGAGCGGGTCGAAGAACCGGACGAAATCGCTGAACTGCACAGTCTGATTGCCCGTCACACGGAGCTTACTGACAGTGCCGCGGGAAGACGGATTCTGGATGGCTGGGAAGCGGCTCTGCCGAGTTTTGCCCGAGTAATTCCAAAGGATTACAAACGGATGATGGAGCAAATCCGCAAAGTTGAGCAAACAGGCTTGACCGGCGAAGCTGCACTAATGGCAGCCTTTGAAGCCAACATGCGTGAGCTTGCCCGTGTCGGTGGCTAATCTTTAAGCAATTGTCGAAGAACAAGGGACCGTCTCCTTCTGTAATGAAAGGAGACGGTCCCTTTATAATGTAATGTATTTTTCCTGATTTTCATGAAAAAGGTAAGTTGTGGTAGTATAGAAAGATAACTGACGAAAGGGAGTGAAATAATGCCAAATATGGCAGAAGTGTTGAATCCTGTAGCCAGCATTAAGGGCGTCACCAAAAAAATAGGCTCCAAAGCGCTGGTCAGTAATTTAACGCTGGACATTCCGTCCGGTCAAATATTTGGGTTTCTTGGACCAAACGGCGCCGGGAAAACAACGACAATTCGCATGATGGTAGGGCTTATTTCGATTAGCGAGGGAGACATTCTGATCTGCGGCCGCAGCATCAAGGATCAATTCGAAGAAGCGGTAGCCAATATCGGGGCCATTGTAGAGAATCCGGAGATGTACAAGTTCCTGACCGGATACCAGAATTTGCGTCAGTATGCGCGCATGGTGCCGGGTGTAAACAAGCAGCGGATCAATGAGGTTGTGGAGCTCGTCGGGCTTGGACAGAGAATTCATGATAAAGTAAAAACCTATTCTCTGGGCATGCGCCAGCGGCTTGGTGTCGCTCAGGCCCTGCTGCATCGGCCGAAGCTGCTGATTCTGGATGAGCCGACAAACGGGCTTGATCCGCAAGGGATCCGTGAGCTTCGCGATTATTTGCGCCGTCTTTGCCAAGATGAGGGAACAACGGTGTTTGTCTCCAGCCATTTGTTGTCCGAAATGGAGCTGATGTGCGACAGCGTCGCCATTATCCAGAATGGCCGGCTCGTAGATGTGAAACAGCTGAAGACAGTGGGAGACGCAGTAATGCCGACTAAGGAAACACTGTTTGAGGTGAGCAATCCGGAAGCGGCGTTTAGCCTGATTGGCCGTGGAGTATTGAGAGAAGGCGGTCTGGCCGTCGTGGCGGGCCGTGAGGAAGTGGCCGAACTGAATGCGAAGCTGGTGGCAGGCGGCATCAAGGTCTACAGCATCAAAGCGCTGTCCCGCTCACTGGAAGATCAATTCTTGGAAATTACAGGAGGTGAAGGCATTGGGTGAGTTCGCTGCTCTCATACATAATGAGAATATCAAGATTTACAGCCGTGTACGTACATGGATTATGTTGTTCATTCTGGCCTTAATGAGTGCGCTGTTTCCGGCACTGTTCTATTTCACCAGCAGTGGTGATATGTCCAGGATGGGACTATGGCAGAGCTTTCAGACGACCGTGAGCATTGCCTTTTTCCTGAATACGATCTTCACGGTTGTGGTTGCATCCGACTCCGTGGCGGGCGAATTTTCCTGGGGAACAATCAAGCTTTTGCTGATTCGCCCGTGGAGCCGCTCCAAAATACTGCTCTCAAAATATATTTCCATGATCCTCTTCAGTCTGCTCAGCACAGCAATATTAATTGCTTTCGCTTATGGTTCGTCATTGATCTTCTCCCCTTCAGCGGAAGCGGGAGCGTTCAACTTCGGAAATTGGAGTCCGGTTGAATACTCCTTCCTCGACGTGCTCTGCCGTTATGTTGAGCTGTTTCTAACCGCTGCGCTTGCCTTTATGGTTTCCAGTGTATTCCGGGCAAGCGGACTGGCGATCGGTCTGTCTTTGTTTATTATGTTTACCAAAAATTTATTTATCGCCATCTTTAGCCCGGAAAGGTATGAGTGGGCTAAGTATCTGATCTTTACCCACATGGATTTGCGGGGATATATATTGAGCGATGCGGGTCCTGGCGGTGTAACCCTTGGGTTCTCTGCCGCCGTGCTGGCTGTATATTATCTGCTGTTTCTGGCGGTTTCCTGGATCGTATTCCGTAAAAGGGATGTCGCCGCTTAAGACCGTACGTAAATGGAATGTGAGGCGGGTGCATGTGGGAAGCTGCGGGAATGAGCCCAGACAGGTTCAAACCGTTTAGCCGGCTTCCAGTTTGCTCTGCGCCTTGGAGGCACGTTTACCTGCCTTGTCCTTATTCTTATCTTCCTGAAGTCCGCCCGCTTTCTCCGGGGCGGGCTGTTCTGTCATGCCTATGGAACCGTTAAGCACACTTCCCTCCATAATGCTGAGCGTCCCTGCAAGGATGTTGCCGTGGAGTTGTCCGGTTCCAGTCATGGTGAGGCGGCGGTCGGCGGTAACATCACCGAACACTTTGCCGGCTATAATGATCTCCTGAGCTTTAATGCTGGAACGGACCGTTCCTTGTTCACCTACGGTCACTGTCCCCTGGCACTGAATTTCCCCGCTGAAATTGCCTTCAATCCGCAAATTAGTATCACACTGCACCTTGCCCTCCAGTGTACCTCCAAGACCAATCAGCGAGTCAGTAGACTTAAAGGATGCCTGCTGCTTTGGTTTATTCCACACTTTTGATTCCTCCTTAGGGTTTTACATAATTGAGCGGATTTACCGCCTTGTTCTGTTTTACCACCTGAAAATGAAGATGGGGACCTGTACTGCGCCCCGTATTGCCCAGCATTCCGATTTGCTCGCCTTTGTTCACCTTGTCACCAGCTTTGACGGTCATTCCGTTCAAATGCATGTACCAGGTCTCCAGACCGTTTGTATGCTCGATAATAATGTATTTTCCTCTTGCACCCATCTGATCGGAGGCGGTGACCACACCAGCCATTGCTGCATAGACAGGATCACCGATATCACCGGCAATATCAATGCCGGAATGATAGGCGGAAACGCCCTTGAAAGGGTCGGAGCGGTAACCGAAGCTTGAGGTGATCACATTGGAGTGGGTGGGCCAGATCACGGCCGGTGCCAAGCGGGCTTTTTCGGCGAGCGCTTTTTTGGCCTGAAGGTTGGCTTGAACGCTGTTTGCCCTCTCGGCCTGGGTAATCGTAATGGAGATGCTGTTCACCATCTCTTCAAGCATGCTGCGGATTTCTGCATAATCATCTTTAGTTTGCCGGACCAGCTCCAAGGGATCCTCCTGATAGACCGCGATATATTCACCGCCTACCTGTGGGGTTACCTTACTGCCCAGTACCGATGAAAGCGCCCCGATCCGGTAGCTTACACCGGACAGCGAAGAAGAATTGGAAACCGCTGCAGCCGTGTAATTTACACCATTTATCACTGTTGTAACGGCTGGAGCAGATCCGTCTATGGTGTCCAGTGAAGCTGTGGCATGAGAGAGCGTCCCTGATGACGCATTGGAGGAGGATGTCTTTTCGGTATCGGAGTCTGTGCCTGTACCCTTACCTTTACCTGGGTCTGTTCCAGTGGTGGACCCGCTCTCCTTGTCAATCAGCGACTGGAGCTGCGCTTCCAGCTCACTGACACTTTTTAGCTTGTCTTTGATGTTCTTGGCCTCCTCCGACAGCTCAGTCACCTGACTGCGGAGCTGCTGGAGTGTCTGGTCCTTATCGGCGACCTTCATTTCCATTCGAAGATTAGTCAGGGATAGCGCCGCTGCTTCCGATTCCAGCTCCGCAATCGAGCGGGAGGCATGAAAATGCATGGAGGTGACCAGACTGGAGATAGACAGAGCGGCTGCGGCCGGGAGGGCCAGGGCAAGCGGCCTCGATAGCTGAAGTTGTCTGACCGGACGTCCGGCTTCGCGGACGACGAGCAGTGTAATCTTGTTATGATCGGGCTGACTCTTCATAGCTACTCCTTTCTGCGGCTTGTGCAGCCGCCTCGTGGTAACTAAAACTCCGTGCCTGCGAGTGTTAGCTATTAAATGGGCTCATCCGAATTGTCCTACTACTCTATGTATTCCAGGCCTTTGGCGAACATGACAACGGTTTGGTTGAATAAAGAAGGAGAGTTACGGCAAAACCTGTACTAGAATTGGCTTGGGTACAGCTAATTACCGGTTTTTCATGGAGGACATAGTGATGCAGGTGCCAAAGCCCGAAACCGGCTTGTACGAAGCTCAGGCAGGAGACAGTTATTCTAGACTTTCAGGAGGTGTGCGCCTTGAGAATATTTGCAATTATTTTATGCCTTTTTATTCTGCAGATTGCCGTAATACTGATGCTGGAGCACCGCCGTCCGCAAAGAGCGCTGGCCTGGCTGTTCATTACATTCTGCTGCCCGCCTGCAGGGCTGTTGTTCTATTATTTTTTGGGCCGTGATTATTGGCAGAACCGCAGGATCGGCAAACGCTGCTCGCCGCTGCTACGTGAAATTCGCACCCACGTCTCCGGCAAAATTAAGATTGTGAAAAATACGCCAGACACCGGGAACCCGGAGTTTGAAGGCCGCGATGAACTGCTGCATCTGCTCTCCAGGCTCTCGGAAAGTCCAGTTACCGGACGCAATAAGTGCCGGATACTTTCCAGCGGCCAAGAGGCCTATGAGGATATGCTGGAAGCGATGGAAACGGCGCGGGAGAATATCCATCTGGAGTTCTATATTTTTCGGGATGATGTCACCGGTGAGCGGTTTAAAGAAGTCATGATCCGCAAATGCCGCCAGGGGGTTAAAGTGCGTCTGCTATGCGACGGCCTCGGCAGCCATAAGCTGAGCCGCGGATTTATTCGCACCTTAAAAAATGCGGGCGTAGAAGTCCATTTCTTTCTGCCGCCGCTGACCTCACTTATGGACCGCCGCTTTAATTACCGCAATCACCGCAAAATCCTGGTTGTTGATGGTCTAATAGGATATACGGGCGGATTGAATGTCGGGGATGATTATTTGGGCAAGGACCCCAAGCTGGGCTATTGGCGGGATACCCACCTGCGGCTTGAAGGAGATGCAGTCTATAATCTGCAATACGTGTTTCTCAAGGATTGGAGATTGGCGGCAGGAGACGCACTTAGCCATCCGCGCTTTTTTCCAAAGCACAGCTGTGAAGAACAGGAGACTGTACTGATTGTGGCAAGCGGGCCTGATGGAGCAATAGATGCCTCTCTGGAGATGTATTTTGCTGCATTATGTGCAGCCAGGCAGCGAATCTGGATTGCTTCTCCGTATTTCATTCCCGATCCGACGATTTGCCGGGCCCTTAAGAATGCTGTGCTCAGCGGTGTGGATGTGAGAATTATTATCCCGGCCACACCAGACAACAGGCTGGTTTATAATGCTTCTCTATCCTATCTTGAGAATCTGCAGGATGCCGGGGTGAAATTCTACCGCTACAAGAAGGGATTTATGCATGCCAAAGTCATGATCATAGACGATCTGCTGGCTACTGTGGGCAGTGCCAATCTGGACATGCGCAGCTTTTACTCCAACTTCGAGCTTACCGCGGTGCTGCTCCAGCCGGAGATCATTACTTCACTTAAGTCAGCGTTCCAGAATGATCTCAAACATAGCGAATTTATTGACCCTGGGAAATTTAGCAGGAGGGGACGAAATGTCAAGTTGATTCAAGGGCTCTGTCAGCTGCTTTCACCGCTATTATGACGGAAAAATGGTCAAAATCCTAACTTTTCGAAGGCGCAAACATGTTCCGTTCCTTATTTTAGCTTCTTTTATGATATAATATAGGTATAAGAAGAAATTTAAGAAAGTATAGCTCAACAATTATGCTTTCGATTATTCTTGTTTATACTTTTTTTATAGGGGGAGTTCTATGACTGTAAGCCAAAAAGTCTTTACGAATGAGGAACAGAAGAAACCGCAGAAGTCGGGGGCTTTGAAGACCGCCAGACTGGCCCATCGGATCATTATGATGGTGCTCGGGGCGGGTATGATGTCTGTTGCACTGGAGATTTTTCTTGTTCCCAATCAGTTGATTGACGGCGGAATTACGGGTATTTCTATTATGCTGTCCGATATTTTTGACATCCCGCTCGGGATTTTGCTTACGCTGCTTAACTTGCCGTTTCTGGTTATAGGTTACAAGCAGATTGGCAAAACCTTTGCCTTATCCACATTATTTGCCGTAGTAGTAATGTCCATCGGTACTCAGCTGCTGCATCCTGTAAATCCCATAACGGTGGAACCACTGCTTGCCGCAGTGTTTGGGGGCGTCATTCTCGGCGTGGGTGTAGGGCTCGTTGTACGCTATGGGGGATCACTGGATGGTACAGAAATTGTCGCCATTCTTTTGTCTAAGAAGCTGCCGTTTTCCGTAGGTGAGGTAGTTATGTTTTTCAACCTGTTTATTCTTTCGAGCGCAGGTTTTGTGTTTGGCTGGAATAATGCGATGTTTTCTCTAATTGCTTACTATATTGCGTTTAAGCTGATTGATATTACGCTTGAGGGGCTTGATCAATCCAAGTCGGTATGGATTATCAGCGATAAATTCCGTGATATCGGCGAAGCGCTGACCGAGCGTCTGGGACGCGGCGTTACCTATCTCGATGGGGAAGGCGGTTTCTCCGGTGAGAACAAGAAAGTGATCTTTGTGGTAATTACCCGTTTGGAAGAAGCCAAAATGAAGTCGATTGTTGAGGATTGGGATTCCGATGCCTTTATCGCAATTGGCAATATCCATGATGTTAAAGGCGGCCGCTTTAAGAAAAAATCAATCCACTAGCGATTCTCACAACCTGAGCGCTATCCGAAGGAAGGTATATTTACGAAAGTCAGAGTAATCAATAGGGTGGCTTGCGTTTGGCAGCGCCGTATTCTCATATATAACCTTCCGTCCAAAAACTGGACGCCTGATAAGCCCGCAGCCTGAAAAGGCAGTTGCGGGCTTATTGCTGCTTCAGAATCAAGGGAGCCGGGAGATAATGTTCTCTACCGGCTGAGGCGGTACGCTAACAATTAAATCGCCCATGCGGCTGAGGCGTTCCTCAATATTCAGCAGATGAAAATCTGCAGGGGAGACATTGCGCTGCACCTCTTCCCATAAGAGGGGAGTAGAGACGGTGGCCAGCGGTCTGGCACGAGGTGTATAAGGAGCGGCAAGGGTTTTACCTCCGTAATGCTGAAGATAATCAAAGTAAATTTTGTCTCCGCGGTGTTTCTTCAGCCGCTCCAGAGTGAACAAATCAGGACGTTTCTCGGTGACATAACGTCCCACAAAATGCCCGATCTTGCGCAAGTCATCAAAAGTAACACCGGGCCGAATAGGAATGATGATCTGCACACCTGTGGCCCCCGAAGTCTTCGGAACGGAAGCCAGTCCCAGTGATTTCAATACTTCACCGACAGTGGCGGCCGCTTCCATGATCCGCGGCTCCACCTCAAGGGAGGGATCAAGATCAATCATCCATTCACAGGGAAGCCCGCTTCCCGCATAGTGCAGGGAAGGGTGAAACTCCAGTGCAGCCAGATTGCCCAGCCAGAGCAGCTCCGGCAAGCCCTGAAGTACGATATAGTTGATTTTGTCCTGTACCGCTGTTCGGACAAAGTCCGGCAGGGGGTCCGGGGCGTTTTTTTGATAAAAAGACGTGCCGGAAATACCGTGGGGGTAACGGATTACCGTCAGCAGCCGGTCCCGGCAATAGCGCAGCAAATACGGCGAGAGTGCGGCAAGCTTTTCCAGATAGATGCGTTTGGTAATCCCTGCTTCGGGCCATAATGGTTTATCGGGGTTCGTTATCGTAATTTCTTGTCCGGCTATAGTAATGGAGCCTTTGATTGTTGCCGGCATGCCGGATCTCCTCCCTTCCCGTCCTCGTACATAACTGCAGCACACACTTTTTGCGCTTAATCCCTTGTTTCTAATTACTCCTTCTGCTCAATCCGGCAAGACTGCGGCGGCAGATCTACTTGTGCTTGAATGACCGGCTGGCGAAAGGTACCTGAGCTGTTCCATTCCAGAAAATGAAGCTTGAAGACCAGCTCGGGCTTGATCCATACCGCATGGGCAGGGCTGCAAAAGGCATCTTCGGTACGGTGAGGCGGTGGGCTTCCGCAGTCACGTTCCGCCAATCCGCTGCCGTCATTCTGCCCGCACCGGCATGACCGATGTAATGCAGCTTGCCTTCGTTGTCGTACAGGCCGAAAAGCAGCGCATTTACAATCCCGTCACGAAAGGTTACCCCGCCGGCGACGGCAGTTACATCGGAGATGATTTTCCGCTTCTGCCAGCGTTTGTCCTTCCCTCCCGGCGCGTAAGTACTATTCACGTCCTTGCATACGATGCCTTCCAGACTGCCGCTTTGGGCTGCGGAGAACAGCTCCGCCGGATTGGCATAACTCGGCACATTCTGGACATGGGGATGGGGCAGCAGCATTTCATTTAAGTACTGCTGCCTCCGGGATAAGGGCTGATCGAGCAGCCATAGTCCGTTGCAATACAGGATGTCAAACACCATATATAGAACAGGAACCTGCGGTCTAACCGCCCGGATGGCCGCTTCATTCTTCAGGCTGTCGCGGCGCATGACCTCATGGAAGGAAGGTTTGCCGCCACTGAGCGCAATGACTTCTCCGTCAAGGATAAAAGAGCCGGCCCGGCAATAGCTGCGGGGCTCGGCCAGCTCGGGATACTGTGGCGTGCGGCGGTTGCCCCGGCGGTTAATGAGCTCGGCATGGCTGCCATCGTAATAAGAAAGCATGCGTACACCGTCCCATTTGATTTGTGCGATCCACTCGCTGCCGGACGGAAGCTGTGCGGCCAGTACAGGCTCAAATGGAATGACAGGCTGCAGCTTCATAGCAACCCCTCCTAAAGGGAATATAAGCGGGAAAAGCGCTTAGGCTTCAACCCGTGCATAGCTTAGGAAACCGTATCTTTGCTCTTGGCGGTACGGCGTTTCGGCTTGGGTGAAATAACCGGAATCGGGCCGGTTGCTTCGTTAAGCACAGCGGCTGCGGGAGCGGAGGCTGTGGCCTTGGCGGTTTTTTTCCTGGCAGCGGCTGTTTGCGGTTTGGCAGCAGAACCGGACGGGGAGGGCCCGGGGTCCGACGGGATATGCTGGACTGCTTCGATGCTGGCCTGCAGCGCGGCCATCAGGTCGATTACATTGCTCTCCTGCCGCGCCGGAGCAATATGGAACTCTTCACCGGCAATTTTATGTGAGATCAGATCCAGCATCCGCTGGCGGTAATCATCGGTATATTTTGCCGGCTCGAAGGGTGTGGACAGCTGGGAGATGAGCAGTTTGGCCATATCCAGCTCCTTGTCATTGACCATTCCGGCTTCCGGCAGGCCTGGAACCTGGGAGACGGGCCGCACCTCATCGGGATAATAGATGGTTTCAATCGCCAGGCAGTCCGACAAGACACGGATGGCGGCGAGACTGCTTTTGGAGCGGATGGAAATTTTGGCAATGCCTATCTTTCCGGTCTGGCGCATAGCTTCCATGAGCAGCCGGTAGGCATTCATCCCGGCCTGATCGGGAGAAAGATAATAGGTCTTTTGAAAATAAATCGGATCTATCTCCGTTAAATCCACAAAGTCTAGAATGGTGATGCTTTTGCTGCTCTCCTCGGTAAGCTGATCCAGGTCCTCTTTGTCGAAGAGGACAAACTTTCCCTTCTCATACTCATAGCCTTTGCCGATTTCTTCCCAGGCTACTTCCTTGTCACACACGGGACATTTGCGCACGTATGACAGCGGACTGCCGCATTCCTTGTGGATATAACGCAGGGAAATGTCCTTATCCTCCGTGGCGGAGAACATTTTGACCGGAACATGTACAAGGCCGAAGCTGATGGCTCCTTTCCAAACGGTATGCATGGATATCGCCTCCTGATAATAAGTGCTTTGGCTTAGTATGGGGCGGCGGGGCTTTTTCTAGCCGGATGCATTTTTTGCGAACCATGGGAAAAAATAAAATCAGGTCCCCATGGACGAGCAGCGTCATTTTGCATCAGCTTGCGGTAGAAGACTGGGAAATGGAAGCACAATGAAGTACACGGAGAACAGTGAATTAGGCAAACCTTGAAGGATGAAAAAAGAATCAGGAAGGCAGAGGAGGTACTATATGGGGCGTGGACCGAATGAATGGATCGACAGCTTATCGGAGCAGGATATTCCGGCAGAGGTCGTGGATTGGGAGAACATTATTGCGGTACGGGATGACAATGGGTTAAGTGATGAGTCAGAGCACCTCGATGCCGTGGCGACGATTGGTGAACCGCCTACTGCCGAGGAGGAGACAGAGGAACATTGACCTTAGTGTGATGTTGTGAAGGAATGGAGCCAAGCCAGTGTGCAAAAAAGCGTATATTTACAAAAATAAAGAGCAAGCTTCCCGAAGCTAGTTCTGTACGAAGGTAAATCAATGGGGCATCTGCTCACAAAACTTAAGTACAAGCTTCCGAAGCTAGTTTTGTCGAAGCTAAAACAATGGAGCATATGCTTACAAAACTTTAAGGAGCCAAAAAAATGGATGTACAGCGGGCGAAGGCTATTTATGCCTCCAAAGAAATGATCTCCGTACATTTGGATGGAGAGCCGGTATGGATTGAGCATGTTGATGCGGATAATGGCATGGCTACGGTGCAGGTCGGCTCTCGGCCGACCAATACGCATACCGTCGGTGTGGAACGGCTGGAGGAGCAGGGAAGTTAGAATTAATGGCAGGCAATGAACCTAACCGATTGAAGGGATACCCCCTGTTCAGTCGGTTTTTTGTATTTGCCAATTGTCGCTGCATTCGGATTATGAAACCGTTAGAATAAGTGGACTCGCATAACCTGCTCTCCCTGCGCCCGGGAAAGGATAACTGCACTTGCAGCATAAGAAAGACCGGCAACGGGGGCTTTGCTGCCGAGGGACAGGAGTAGATCGGGTTGTTGCGGTAGCAGTACCATACCGATATAATTAAGAGTATTGTTACCGGCAAGGTATATTCTAAAAGGTGGTAGTTGCAGCTTGGACAATAATGTTGAAACGGTGTTTACTTACCGTTCTTACAGCTTGCAGGATACGGAGCTGCTCGCTGCCGCTGTCGCTGCTGCTTCAACGGCGGGGATGGTTATCGGCCTGGACGGCGATTTGGGTGCGGGCAAAACGGCATTCTCGCAGAGGTATGCCCGCCATTTGGGCGTACAGGGGATTGTAAACAGTCCTACTTTTACAATTATTAAAGAATATGAAGGCAGATTGCCGCTGTATCATATGGATGTATACCGGATTTCGCTTCAGGAAGCGGACGAGCTGGGGCTGGATGAATATTTTTACGGGCGGGGCATTTGCCTGGTGGAATGGAGCAGTATTATACAAGAGTTGATGCCGCCGGGGCATCTGCATATATACATGGAAACAGCCGGGCCGGACGAACGACTGATCACGGTTACCGGAATCGGAGAGCCTTACGGCGAGGTCTGCCGGGCTCTGATCCAGAAGTGGGGTAAAGAAAGATGACGAATGAAAATAAAGAGCCGCGCAAGCGGTTTTTGTCGCTGGATACATCAACGGCTGTCCTGGGTGTGGCCATAACGGGAGACGGCAGGCTTTTGCATGAAATCAATGCATCCGGGGAGCGGAACCATTCGGTTCATCTGCTGCCGATTATTCAGGAGGCTTTGCAGGCCTCGGGGACTACCCCCGGTATGCTGGCTGGAGTCTCCGTCGGAGTCGGGCCCGGTTCGTATACGGGAACCCGCATTGCGGTTACAGCAGCGAAGACGCTGGCCTGGGCCTGGAAGGTTCCGGTAGCAGGTGTGTCGAGCCTGCATGCACTGGCCTGGGGCGGCTTTGGCGCCGCTCTTGCACAGCAGCACCCAGAAGCCGAAGGACAGGTGCCGGAGAAGGCCGGGAACGGCCCGGACTGGATTATTCCGCTGCTCGACGCGCGCCGGGGTCAAGCCTATACGGCGTTGTTTGCCGCAAGTGGCGATGAGGCCCCGCGGCGGCTTGAGCCCGATGCGATCCGCCTTATGGCAGATTGGGTGCTGCAGCTGGAAGAACGGCTTAAGCAGGCAGCAGCAGAGGGTGTAAAACCCCGTATCCTGTGGTTTGTCGGGGAGACTGAGCTGCACGGCAGCGAGGACAGCCTTCGTACATTGATGGAAGAAGGTTGTGTGCGGGCCGTGCCTTATGAGCTGGAGGGCCGCTGGACAGGCTTCCTTGGTGAGGAACGGCTGCTGGCGGGGAGTGACGATATTCACGGGTTAATCCCGAACTATACCCAGCTTTCCGAAGCGGAAGCGAATCTGCGCCGGAGCAGTGAAGGGAGCCTGAACAAAAGATGACGGAATCGGAGCCAATTAGAGACCCGGAGAGCGAGCTTATTTTCCGCCTGATGAAGCTGGAGGATATTCCCGAAATTCTTATAATTGAGCGGGAAGCCTTCACTATGCCATGGACCGAGGAAGCGTTCCGCAACGAGCTGACGCATAATCATTTCGCTAAATATATGGTTATGGAGCTGGAGAGCCATATTATTGGATACGCCGGAATGTGGGCAATTGTGGACGAGGCCCATGTGACGAACATCGCCCTGCTCGAGGCTTACCGGGGACGAAAATGGGGGGATAGGCTGCTGGATGAACTGATGAAGACAGCCGCTTATTTAGGCATGAAGTCGATTACGCTGGAGGTACGGGTCTCCAACGAGGTAGCCCAGAATTTATATCGGAAAAAAGGCTTCCGGCCCGCGGGTACCCGCAAGGGCTACTATTCAGACAACCGTGAGGATGCGCTTATTATGTGGGCGGATCTGCCGGAGTACGAGGAGCATGGAATGATGGAAGGAAGCGTGGATCTGAAATGAAGACAGAAACGGGCGGAGCTCAGCCTGTACTTATATTAGCTATTGAAACCAGCTGTGACGAGACATCGGTCGCGGTCATCAAGGACGGCAGCGAGGTGCTGTCGAATATCATTTCAAGCCAGATTGAGACGCACCGTGCGTTTGGTGGTGTAGTTCCTGAGGTGGCTTCACGCAAGCATGTCGAGGTTATCACGCTGGTGATCGAAGAAGCGCTGACAGCGGCGGGTGTTGAGCCGCAACAGCTGACCGCAGTTGCCGTAACGCAGGGTCCTGGGCTGGTCGGCGCGCTGCTGGTTGGCGTAGTTGCGGCCAAGAGTCTTGCGCTGGCCTGGGGCAAGCCGCTGATCGGCACGCATCATATTGCCGGGCATATTTATGCCAACCGGCTGGTCAAGGAATTGCAATATCCCTGCATGACTCTTGTAGTGTCCGGGGGACACACTGAACTCGTGAATATGGAACGGGAAGGGGAATTCCGGATCATTGGACGCACCCGTGACGATGCAGTAGGCGAGGCTTATGACAAAGTGGCGCGGGCCCTTGGTTTTCCTTATCCCGGCGGCCCCCATGTAGACCGGCTGGCCCGGGAGGCGGAGGAAGCTGTGCCGCTGCCGCGGGTCTGGCTGGAGCCGGATTCCTATGATTTCAGCTTCAGCGGTCTGAAGTCGGCTGTGCTGAATGTAGTCAACCAGAGCAAGATGAAGGGGCTCACACCGGATGTTGCCGGCATCGCCCGCGGTTTTCAGGAGTCGGTTGTCGAGGTGCTCGTAGAGAAAGCCGTCCGTGCCGTAAAAGCCTGCGAGGCCAAACAGCTCCTTCTGTGCGGCGGGGTTGCCGCGAACAAGGGCTTGCGTGAAGCGCTGATTGCCCGTTGTGACAGGGAAAAGATTGAACTGATCATCCCGCCGCCAGTGTACTGCACCGACAATGCAGCGATGATCGGCGCAGCGGCCTATATCAAGTGGATGCATGACGGAGACACACCGCTGGACATGGTGGCCGATCCCGGCTTGTCGCTGGAGAAGTGGTCGGTAGCCGCCTATTGACAGCCTCTGGAGGCGCGGGTATAATCAAGGGCAATTAAACGAAACAAACGCGATGAATGGAAGCAGTAAGGAAACTCCGGGATAAGAGAGCTGCGGGCAGGTGCGACGCAGTCGAAGGAGCCCTGAACTCGTCCGGGAGCGGAGCGGTGGAAGCAGGGGCCTCCTGTTCACAGGAGCGTTGAACGGCGTGGAGGATTGCCGTACCTTTCGTACACCGTTACGGGTTACCTCCGTGAGAGGGTGGTCGGGTAAGACAGGCGGAATTATTATGAGGCCGGATGATCTTACTTGGCTGTAAAGTGGATATCTTAGGATGGCAGAGGTTTGGCTGATCCGTGATATCAACAAGAGTGGTACCGCGAAGGTTAACAGCCTGTCGTCTCTTGAATGAGATGGCAGGCTTTTTTGTATGGATTTTCAGGGATGCAGAGGTCAAAATCAATATCAATACACGCAATGAACGGGAGCAGTAGATGACGAAGGTGAACAGAGAGCTGCGGGGTGGTGCAACGCAGTCACCGGAAAACATTGAATCTCGCCCGGGAGCGGAGCGGCGGAAAGGCTTGAGGTACGCCGCAACGGTTGTCCCCGTTAACGGACCTTCATGTATCGCGGTTGGTTCCTTATGGAACCGGTACGATACATGGGGAAGAGCTGGACGCAGCTGGGCTTGGCATTGCCAGGAGCCTATGCGTCAAAAAGAGTGGTACCGCGGAGGGGTGACCCGCCGTCTCTTTATTGAGACGGCGGGTTTTTGCGTTGTTCAGGAGGTGAACGGGGGTACCGGACACCTCCGGTAACGGCGTTTGAGAGTGACGGCTTTCCGCATGCTGCGGGAGGCACACTCTCTACTTGCTGCCGGCAGCAGTGGGCGGGAAATCAGCAGAGCCGCAAGTCGACGTGCGGTTCTGCACAAGAAGTGCCAGGGAAGAACACGTAAGACCTAACTGGAAGACAAAGTGTGAGACAGACAGGATGACAATATGTTAGACAGACTGTAATACAAACTGTAATACAATCGGTAAACCAAAAATGTAATCCAAAATGTAATACAAAAGCTCAGACCACCACGCTGACCAACTCAGCAAAATGCATACTCACACTAAGGGGATGCGGTCAATCAACCCACTTTCAGGAGGTTATTCCATGATTATTCCGGTGAAGAAACGTATACAGATTTTTGACACGACGCTGCGAGACGGTGAGCAGGCCCCCGGTGCGAGCCTGACTCCCGAGCAAAAGATAATATTGGCCTACAAGCTCGCTGAACTGGGTGTCGATGTGCTGGAGCCGGGTTTCCCGGTCTCGAGTCCGGGTGATTTTGCAGCGGTGGAGACGATTTCCCGCAAGGTGGAGGGCGTAGAGATTTGCGGCTTCGCCCGCGCGGTCAAAGGTGACATTGATGCCGCAGTCCGGGCAACCCGGGACGCGCAGCGCCGGCGGATTCACCTGTTCATCTCCTCTTCCGACATTCACCTGCGCCATCAGCTGCGTAAAAGCAGACCCGAGGTGGTTGCTGCCGCCCGCGAAATGACAGCCTATGCCCGCCAGTTCTGCGATGTCGTGGAATTTACCGCCATGGATGCCGCCCGGACGGGGATCGATGATCTGATCGAGATGGTGGAAGCGGTCATTGAAGAGGGGGCGACTATTATTAATCTTCCGGATACAGTCGGCTATGCGCTGCCGCAGGAATACGGAGAGATGTTCCGCCGGGTGCGGCTGGGTGCCAGAGGCGGCGGGAACGTGAGCTACAGTGCCCATTGCCACAACGATTTAGGCCTTGCTGTAGCGAACAGCCTGGCAGCGATTGCGGGCGGTGCGACCCAAATCGAGGTCACGGTCAACGGCGTCGGTGAACGTACAGGCAACTGTGCATTGGAGGAGTTGGTTATGGCTCTGGAAACCCGCGGGGACGTCCTTGGCGCAGAGACGGGAATCGTCCTCGAAAAGCTGTACGATACTTCGCGGATCATCAGCGGGGCGATGCATTTTCCGATTGCCTACAACAAGCCGGTTGTCGGCAGAAACGCCTTCCAGCATGAATCGGGGATTCATCAGGACGGCCTGCTGAAGGACCGCAGCACCTATGAGATCATGGACCCTGAACGGCTGGGCATTCCGCGCAGCATGATCATTCTGGGTAAGCATTCCGGCAGACATGCGCTGAAGGACCGGGCAGCGAAGTACGGTATTGCCCTGGATTCGGCAGAGCTTGATACGCTCTACGAATCGTTCAAGGAGACCGCTGACCGTCAAAAGGCTGTCAGCGACGACGAACTGCTGCGGATGGTCAGCAGCACAACAGGGCAGCAGGCGCAGGTCTACGGGCTGGGCGAGGTTCAGGTGCTGGCCGGCAGTGCGCCGCGCCGTGTAGCTGCCGTTACGGTGCATCACCTGAAAAGCGGCAAGGAGACCTCGCATACCAGCACCGGCAACGGTCCGCTGGAGGCAGTCATTGCAGCGATCGCCCAAGGCATCACTGAAGAGATCCGCTTTGACGGTCTGGAGCTGCATTCGCTCGGCAGCGGTGAGAATGCTCAGGCTGAGGCTGCTGTAATGGTGGAATGGGCAGGCTGCAAATTCCGGGGGACAGCGATCCATCAGGATATTGTAATGGCAGCGGGGATTGCCTACATTGCTGCATGCAATTCGGCGCTGCTGTCTGCCGGGGAAGAGGCTGATCCGGTGGCAGCGGAATTTCAGGCCGCGGAATCCTAAAGAAGCGCGAAGAATCCTCCTCAGGCCGTTGAGTTTTCTGGCTGAGGAGTACATGGAAAAGCCCTCATCCTGTGCACAGCAGGATGAGGGCTTTATTACTGCTGGAGCACCTCTACTTTTTTTGACGAAAAAGGTAGAAAATTAGCGAATGCATCTTTTGTCAAGATGTGGACAACGTTATCCACATATTCTGTCTGAGTTGTGTAAAAACCGTGTAAAATCAGCAATAACGCCCTTTTTTTGAAGCCTCGAAATGCTGATTTCTCCAGAGGACATTTCTTGTGGAAATTGTGGATAATGTGGATAATTCGGTGGATAAAAAGTCCTTGACAACGAAAATAGCGATTTTACGCCTAAAAAAAGGCCCCAAGGGCCTTTTTGAAGCGTGAGTTATACACGAAATCTGTGGATGAGCTTGTGGATAAGTATTTTTGAACAAATCAGAAACACTTAAAAAATATTTATTTAACGTATTTACATTATTCGTCAGCAAGGTTTTCCCATTCGCTAAATAATTCTGTAAGATTCACTTTCTTGCTCTTCAGGTCGCTTTCATGTTCTTGAAGCGCCATATAGTCCTGATAAACTTCAGGTTTGGTCATTTCATTTTCGATACGGGCGATGTCTTCCTCAAGCCGGGCAATGTTCTCTTCCAGCTCGGAAATCCGCCGCTGGCGGTTGCGTTCCTCGCGTTTGGCCTGTTTGTCGGCTTCATAGGAAGAAGCGGTGCCTTTTTCCGCTGCTGAAGCTTCGATGTCAGCATTCCGGGACGCTTTGGCAGAGGCAAGTTCTGCTTCCTCCAGTGCGATGTCTTCAAGCTCCTTTTTCTTCTCGACATAGTCGTCATAATTTCCGAGATATTGGTCGATGCCGCCGGGGTGAAGCTCCAGAACGCGCTCGGCCATTTTATTAAGAAAATAACGGTCATGGGAGATAAAAAGCAGCGTTCCCTCGAAATCGATTAGCGCCGATTCCAGTACTTCACGGCTCACCAGATCCAAATGGTTGGTCGGCTCATCGAGAATGAGCATGTTCGCACCGCGCAGCATGAGCTTGGAGAGTGCTACCCGTGCTTTTTCGCCGCCGCTGAGGGCAGCGACTTTCTTCAGGACATCCTCGCCGCTGAACAGGAAGTTGCCGAGGATAGTGCGGATTCGCGCTTCTTCCAGCATCGGGTACTCGCTCCATAACTCTTCCAGCACCGTATTGCGCGGATTCAGCCGGGTCTGTTCCTGGTCGTAGTACGCGATTTTCACTTTTGTTCCCCAGTTGACCGTTCCGGCCGAAGGTTCGCGCGTGCCGGTCAGGCACTGCAGCAGCGTGGATTTGCCGATCCCGTTCGGGCCAATCAGCGCCGCAGTTTCGCCGCGCCGCAGCTCGAAGGAAGCGTGCTGAAACAGCGGTGCTGATTTTTCGCTGAAGGCCACAGCGACGTCACGGAGCTGCAGCACCTCTTTGCCCGACATGAAATCAGGCTCGAAGGAGAAGCTGGCCTTCTTGAGATCACCCAGCGGTTTGTCGAGGCGGTCCATTTTATCGAGTGCTTTGCGGCGGCTCTGCGCACGCTTGGTGGTGGAGGCGCGCACGATATTACGCTGCACGAAATCCTCCATCCGCGAGATTTCATCCTGCTGCTTCTCATATTGCTTCATGCGGATTTCATATTCCGCAGCTTTCAGCTCCATGTAGCGGCTGTAGTTCCCGGTGTATCTCCGGGACTGATGCCGTTCAATTTCAACGATGGTCGTGACCAGCCGGTCGAGGAAATACCGGTCATGGGAGACGACCAGGATGCCGCCGGCATAGCCGCGCAGGTAATCCTCCAGCCAGGTGAGCGTCTCGATATCCAGATGGTTGGTCGGCTCATCCAGCATGAGCAGATCGGGAGCCTGAAGCAGGATGCGGGCCAGTGCCAGCCGCGTCTTCTGCCCTCCGCTTAGCGTCGCGATAGGTGTCTCCGGTGCAAATTCACCGAAGCCCATACCATGAAGCACGCTGCGAATCCGCGTATTCATCTCATATCCGCCGTGGTCCTTGAACCAATCCGAGCGTTTGGCATACCGTTCCAGCAGGTCCTCATACCGCTTGGGATCCTCCGCGAGCCGGGGATCGGCGATACTGGCTTCCAGCTGCCGAAGTTCGGCTTCCGCTTCAATCAGCGGAGCAAAGACAGCCAGCATTTCCTCCTGAATGGTCTTGTCCGACTGTAGGCCGCTGTTCTGGGCCAGGTAGCCGATTGTAGTTTCCTTGGATTTATGAATTTGCCCGCTGTCAAAAGACATCTCGCCCGCGAGAATCTGCAGAAAGGTGGATTTGCCCGCGCCATTGACGCCGACGAGCCCCACTCTTTCCTTCTCGTTTACTTGCAGACTTATGCCGTCCAGCACGCTTTGTATCCCATATGATTTCGTAATTCCTGTCGCTTGAAGAAGCATACCGATGAAACCTCCGCCCTTGCTTATTTCGCCTCGGCTTTGAACGCTTCGGCCATATTACATACTTATTCTATAGTTTACATGAAAAGCGTTTGCGGCGCGAGAGGTGCACCCCAGCGTCCAAGGGGTAAATCCGGGTACTGAGGCGAAAAATAGTTAGGCATTGATTCGTATAACAACGTGATTCAAGCTACCTTGGCGAACCGGGGAGAAGAGTGGTAAACTGAGTTTACAAACTATGATAAGCTAGGTATATGGACAAGAGGAGGGTGCTGCCTATGACGGGCCAAAAGCTCCCGCTAGCTGAGTGGAAGCGGGAGCTTCGCGCGGAGAAAGCCGCCCTCCGTGACAGTCTGTCCTTGGATCAGAGGACGTCCTGGTCTTCTCTGGCCTGCAGTCATGCATCAGAATGGCTCCGGCAGGAAGGAGCATCTTCATTCATGGCCTATGTTTCGTTCCGCTCGGAGCTGGATACACGTCCGCTTATCACCGCGGCTTGGGCGCAAGCGCGTAAGGTATTGCTGCCCCGGGTAATTCAGGCCAGCGGAAGGATGAGCCTGCATGCGGTAGCTTCCTGGGAGGATTTGGCGCCGGGAGCTTACGGGATTCAAGAGCCGATTACCGGCGCTATAGAGCTCCAGTGCCCTGAGGGAGTGCCGGATGTGGTATTCGTGCCGGGGCTGGCCTTCGACTCCCGGGGCGGACGGCTCGGTTACGGGCGCGGCTACTATGACCGCTTGCGGGCAGCCTGGGAAGCGGAGCTTCCGGAAACCGCCAGACCGCCGGTATGGGCCGGACTGGCGTACGGACTGCAGCTGGTGCAGGAAGTGCCGATGGATGACCATGATGCCTATATGGACATGCTGATTACGGAAGACGGCATTATTCATTGCCGGAAGGAGAGAGAGCTGTGGAGTTAACCCATTTCAATGAGCAGGGCAGAGCGCGCATGGTGGATGTCAGCGACAAGGAAATTAGCAAGCGGACAGCTGTCGCGCGGAGCAAGGTGCAGATGGACCCGAACACGCTTGCGGCCATTAAAGCGGGCAAGATCGGCAAAGGCGATGTTATGGCTGTTGCCCAGGTTGCCGGAATTATGGCCGCGAAGAACACCTCCAGCTGGATACCCATGTGCCACCCGCTGCCGCTTACCGGTGTTGATATCAGCTTCTCGGATAACAGCGAAGATGAACTCTATATAGAAGCAACCGTCAAGACGACCGGAAAGACCGGAGTGGAGATGGAGGCGCTGACTGCGGTTTCTGCGGCGGCGCTGACTGTATATGACATGTGCAAGGCGCTGCAAAAGGACATGATTATCGGTCCGACGATGCTGGTATCCAAGAGCGGCGGGAAAAACGGAGATTACGCGCTGGAAGCATAGCAGTGGCAATAGGCTTAGCTCAGTAGCAGATACCTGAGTGACATTCACAGTATCACCCGCAGGCGTAAGCATTTGCTAAAAAGGGCGGCGCAGCCGTTCTTCTTGGCGGAAAGCGCGAGAAGGCAGCACATTGCAGGCCTTCCATACATAATACATAGAGAGGGAGGGACAACCTATGGCGTGGAAAACAGCAATCCTGACGGCCAGCGATAAAGGGGCCAGGGGCGAACGGGAAGACACGAGCGCCCAGGTTATTCGGGAGCTGGTGGAAGAGGAGCTTGGCGGTGAGATTATAGAGTACCGTATCGTGCCGGATGAGCAGGATGAGATCATTGCTGCTTTGATTGAACTTACGGATTATTTTCAGGCAGATCTGGTGCTGACTACCGGAGGGACTGATCTGGCGATTCGTGATGTTACGCCGGAAGCTACACGGCGTGTGATTGAGCGGGAGGTGCCCGGCCTCTCTGAGGCCATGCGCAGTACCGTCATGCAGAAGAATCGCGCGGTTATGCTGTTCCGCGGCATTTGCGGCATTCGCGGGAGAACGCTGATCGTTAATTTGCCGGGTACACCGAAGGGTGTCCATGAGAATCTGGCAGCGATAATGGATCAGCTTCCTGAAGCACTGCTCATGGTAACCGGCCAGTACCGTCAATAAACTTGTCAATTCCAGTAATGTCACAGGAATCACTCCGGATAACAGATGGATGTGTGACATAAGTTATGGTATTATTAATTTATTGTTAACAATATCATGAACGGACAAAGTGACAAGGAGGAATGACTATGCTAAACGGTATTGGTGCTCCCGGAATTATTTTACTGGTCATTTTAGCGCTATTGCTCTTTGGCCCCAACAAGCTTCCTGAGCTTGGCCGGGCAGTCGGGCGGACCTTCCGCGAATTTAAGGACGGGGCGCGTGAAATTATCAGCGAACCTGAGCCGGCCAAGAAGAGTGAGGCTCCTGTTCCGCCGGCCCCGCACATATTAGCAACAGAACTCCCGCAGGACAGACGCCTGCCGGAGTAATACCATCCATTACGCGGGGGCGTTTCTCTCAGTTCTGTTTCAGACTGGGAAGACGCCCTTTTTTTCTGCCATTAATCATGCTATACATATGTCAATTGGGTGGTGTCTGTCATGACTCTGGAACCGGAAGAAATGTCGGTAGTTGAACATCTCACCGAACTGCGTAGGCGGATTATCTACGTGCTGATTGTTTTTGTAGTGGGTCTCATAGGCGGACTGTTCGTCGCCAAACCGATCTATTTATACCTGATCCATGCGGATCATGCCCAGGGTTTTGTGCTGCATGCCTTCTCTTTCTGGGATGGCATTGGCATGTACATGAAGATTGCCATGGCAGTTTCGCTAACGGTATCCCTGCCTTTTATCGTCTATCAGCTGTGGGCTTTCATCAGTCCCGGGCTGCGGCAAGTGGAGCGGAGTGCGGCTTTGCGGTATGTGCCCTATGTGTTTATCCTTTTCCTGCTGGGCATTGCCTTTGCCTATTACATTGTATTTCCGATGGCGCTGTCGTTTACCATCTCGATCACCCGCAGCATGGGACTGGAAGAAACCTACGGAATCGCACAGTACTTCAGCTTTATGTTCAGCCTGGTGATTCCGCTGGCTCTGCTCTTTGAGCTGCCGCTGCTTGTTATGTTCCTGACGAAGCTGAGAATTCTCAACCCGCTGCGGCTGCGTAAGATGCGGAGATACGCCTATTTTGCGCTCGTCTTCATCGCAGTGGTCATCACACCACCCGATTTCATCTCGGACTTTTTGGTGACGATTCCCTTGCTGGTCCTGTATGAGTTCAGCGTGTTTCTGTCTGCATTCGTTTACCGCAAGCAGCTGGCTATGGACAACGAGCGGGAGGCGCGCTACGTCAGGAAAGAGTAGGCCCGGCAGGGAGAAGACTCCCGCAGGGCTGCTCTGGGGCTGTGGCCGGCTGCTGCAGTTGGGGCTGGGTTCTGCCAGCGGGACACTAGTGCATATCCAATTGAAACTGCATACTAACAGCAGATTGGCGAGGCCCGGCATCCAAATGGCGGAGAAACGTTCGTTGCCCTGGCAATCCGCAGCATATTTTATTTTCTGCTGGATAGAATGTAGAGAGTATGTGTCGGACAACCTCCGAAACCATATTTTTCCCAAAAACAGATCACAATTTACGTAAAAGGACTTGAAATCCGTCCTCAAGTTGAGTATCATAAAAATTGTTGTTAGCACTACAGAGGGTTGAGTGCTAATGCTGCTCGAAAATATGGGATTAGCGCTTAAAAGCTGCGCTTAAGACGATATTTTCATAACTGCCGCATGAATCCTTGGGATTCAACGGTACCCTATCTATGTTTTCAAGGTAAACAACATAATTTCAAAGGAGGCTATTTTTCATGATCAAACCACTAGGTGAACGCGTATTGGTAGAACCAAGCGAGCAAGAGGAAACCACTTCTTTCGGGATTGTGCTTCCGGACTCCTCTAAGGAGAAACCGCAAGAGGGTAAAATTATCGCTGTAGGCAGCGGTGTATTGAAAGACGGAGTGCGTGTACCACTCGAAGTTAAAGAAGGCGACCGCGTGATTTTCTCGAAATATGCCGGAACTGAAATCAAATACGAAGGTAAAGAATATTTGATTATGAAAGAAAGCGACATTCACGCGATTCTTGACTAAGAAGACCGTTCATAAGTTATAGCTAAATTACTTATACAAAACTAAGCGATGCTTTCAAACGCCAGTTTTGCACGATACCGATTCAAGAAGTAACGCTCACATAACTTTTAGGAGGTTAATTACACAATGGCAAAAGAAATTAAATTCAGTGAAGACGCCCGCCGCTCGATGTTGCGCGGTGTTGATGCTTTGGCAAATGCGGTAAAAGTTACACTCGGACCTAAAGGCCGCAACGTGGTGCTTGAGAAGAAATTCGGCAGCCCGCTGATCACCAATGACGGTGTTACCATCGCCAAAGAAATCGAGCTTGAAGATGCATTCGAGAACATGGGCGCGCAGCTCGTTAAAGAAGTTGCAACCAAAACCAACGATGTAGCTGGTGACGGTACTACAACTGCAACTGTTCTGGCACAAGCCATGATCCGTGAAGGCCTGAAGAACGTAACTGCAGGCGCTAACCCGATGGTTATCCGCAAAGGGATCGACAAAGCGGTTAAAGCAGCTGTTGCTGAACTGAAGAATATTGCTAAACCGATCGAAGATTCCCAGGCTATCGCTCAAGTAGCTGCTATCTCCGCTGCTGACGATGAAGTGGGCCAACTGATTGCTGAAGCTATGGAAAAAGTCGGCAAAGACGGCGTAATCACCGTTGAAGAATCCCGTGGATTCCTGACTGAGCTTGAAGTGGTTGAAGGCATGCAGTTCGACCGCGGCTATATTTCCCCTTATATGATCACTGATACGGACAAAATGGAAGCTGTTTTGGAGAACCCGTACATCCTGATCACCGACAAAAAAATCAGCAGCACGCAAGAAATTCTTCCGCTGCTTGAGAAGATCGTACAACAGGCGCGTCCACTTGTAATCATCGCTGAAGATATCGAAGGCGAAGCACAAGCGATGCTGATCGTGAACAAACTGCGCGGAACATTCAACGCTGTTGCTGTTAAAGCTCCTGGCTTTGGCGACCGCCGCGAAGCTATGCTGCAGGACATCGCTGCCCTGACTGGCGGCCAAGTGATCACCGAGAAGCTTGGACTGGATCTGAAAAGCACTTCTATCGAACAACTGGGTAACGCACGTCAAGTGCGCGTAACCAAAGAAAATACTACAATCGTAGACGGAAGCGGCGACAAAGCGGACATCAATGCACGCGTAAGCCAAATCCGTTCCCAGCTGGAAGAAACCACTTCCGAGTTCGACAAGGAAAAACTGCAGGAGCGTCTGGCTAAATTGGCCGGCGGCGTAGCCGTTGTTAAAGTAGGCGCTGCAACTGAAACAGAACTTAAAGAACGCAAGCTTCGCATCGAAGATGCCCTGAACGCAACCCGCGCTGCGGTTGAAGAAGGTATCGTATCCGGTGGGGGTACTGCTCTAGTGAACGTATATGCTGCTGTAGCTGCTGTAAATGCAGTAGGCGACGAAAAAACAGGCGTGAACATTGTACTGCGCGCTCTGGAAGAGCCTGTCCGCACAATCGCAGCAAACGCTGGTCAAGAAGGTTCCGTAATCGTGGACCGTCTGAAAAAAGAAGCTATCGGCATCGGCTACAACGCTGCTACCGATGAGTGGGTGAACATGTTCGAAGCAGGGATCGTTGACCCTGCCAAAGTAACTCGTTACGCGCTGCAAAATGCAGCATCCGTAGCTGCAATGTTCCTGACCACCGAAGCTGTCATCGCTGACAAACCGGAGCCTGAAAAAGGCGGCGGAATGCCAGATATGGGCGGCATGGGCGGTATGGGCGGCATGATGTAATACAGGCCAAAAAGCCTGTAGTATCAATGACTTTCGGGGTGAATTGGAGCGCTTGCCCATAATTTGCCCATAAAAATTTTTATGAGTCGAGGCTTTCCATGAGGCTACTAAACCTCTGGGAGGCCTCTTTCTTTTTTGGCTTGGTTACATGAGTGTACACATAGCGTGTGGTATCATCATCTCTGTGTCCAAGACGGCCCATGATCTCTTGCAGTTCAGCCCCAGCTTCCGTCAACAGGGATACATGGGTATGCCTCAAACTGTGTGGAGTCAGAGATTCGTTCAATCCAGCGAGTTTTAATAATCTGGTCATCCGATTTTCAATTGTTTTGATGTACTCTGGGTAGCCTGCATTTTTCTTTGTTTTGGCAAACACAAAACCCTCATTATTCTGGATTTTATGACTTTTATGACTTCTGAATATCCTGCAGCTCCTTATACTCCTGAAGTTCGGTAATCAGTTTCGGATCCAGCTTCTGGCCGGGCTTGCACGCCGTCGCCAGGAGGAACTGGAATTATTCACTAAGGCCGCAAAGGCCATCAAGGAGGACGACACTTTGGAATTAACAAGCTATCAATGGAATACACTGCGTGCTCAAGTTAAGGCACTACTGGATGCAGGTACGATTAAGGATACGGCTTGGTTGAACAAGATCGACAATAAGACGCTGACAACATCAGAGCTTGCTTGGCTGACGTTTACTGTTGCCAAAAAGTAAGGAGTAAATTCCCAAGAGTTATGAAAAGCCCTGCAGGCCGTGATGGTCTGTAGGGCTTTTTTTGTTTATTCTTTGTATTTTTCTTGAAGATCAGTGAATGCCGATTCAGCAGAACTTCTTTCATTATTTTCTATATAGTTTGCTAGTTTATTAAACATTTCTTGATTTTCTTCTTGGATAAATACTGTGTTTTTACGAATCAAATCTGAAATCTCTGTTAAAATGTCTTTTTTTTAGATCTACAGTAGCGTCGATGTAAAGTTCAGCAGCCTCGAGGGATAAAGAAGCAAACTTTTGGTCGGCTTTTGCTGATGAAACTTCATCTTCAGAAGGTGTAGCAGAGGGAACGATAAGTTCTCCGCCTAATTCTTTGAAAATCTTTTCCACTTGATCGTAATCTTCTTGTTCCAGTAAGTCAGCTATTTCAAGAAACGACTCCTTCTCATTTTCGTTTTCTAAAAACTCAGACATATCACGAATGAATTTAATTGAAGATTCGTCTTTCGGTTGATCAAGAGTTTTCATTTTCAATAAAAATTCGACTTCAGCCATTATAGTGGATTTATCATCGTCCACCTTAGACTGGTTATTACCACATGCAGTTAGGATAAACAGCACTAGCAATCCGCTCATTATTACTCTCAAGCCAATACGCTGGGCAAGCATTTTACATCCTCCATTCCAATAAGTATAGTCAGTTTATCAGAATTGGATGAATTTTACTATATATGTATTTAACAAAGAGTGATATAGAGTTCATATCCTCAACTAAAATCCACATATTTCCTCAATAACCCTCAATTGAATTGTGAATTTTTGTCGAAAAACAGACTGTTTGTTCGTAGTTCAGGGATGAGTAACTAATAAATCTAAAACACTAATAGTAATTAATATATTACAAACTCAAACACCAAACCAATCACAAACCTTGTAAATAAGCTAAAGATGGTATTTCATATATTGTATTTCAAAAAAATAAAGAAAACAGTATTATTTCTATATATGGAAATTTAGAGGAAAATATAAGGCTGAAGACTCATTGAAAAAATATCCATTTTGTACAAAAATTAATATTATAAAATATAAGGAGGAAGAAAATGAAAAAAATATTATTGCGAAGTATTCTTATTTTATCATTTATTTTTGTGATAGTAGGTTTCATGCCAGGTGGACTAACTGATGCCAGCGCGAATACGATTGATATTCAAGAAAGTCTTATCACTGATCAGGCTGATCAGGCTACTGTAACAACAAATACTTACAGTGACGAAGGGTTAATTCTGCCATTTGCAGAAATCGGTCCTACATATCCGGGTACTAACGTTCAGATGCGGATTGGAGATATTCTTTATTCCACAAAAACTCTAGGGTCAAGTTCTCAAATAGTAGGGCATACAGGAATTGTAAATTCAAACTTCAAGGTTGTTCATGTGACATTACCTGTTAATGGTGGAACAGTAGATAATATGACGGGTTACATGAATAGGCATGGTGCGGGAGAAACAATAAAAGTCTATCGGCCTACAAATGGAATGGGTGTAAGTGCTGCTAAATGGGCTACTTGGAATTTCCAATATGTTAAAGAATACTCTATAGATCCTTTTTCAAAACTAGGAACCATTTCCCCTAATTATTGCTCTAAATTTGTTTGGCAAGCATTTTATAATGGTGAAGGAATAGACTTGATGAACGTTAATAATACCCCCGATCTTAGGGGATTTGTTACTCCATCAATGGTTATAAACTCACCTTTCGTAATTTATATGACTTCATTTACTGCTGTTTAATAGGTTAGTAATTAAGGTGTTTTTAGACAGTCGAGGCACCCCCTGTTTTTTTTGCAGGGGGTGATAATTACTCTATTTGGGAATTTTTTAGTTAAGTTTCTTTGAAGAAAATGTTATATTAGGTTTATTGTTAAGATGTATATGGAAAGCTTTTTATTTGTTTTCTAGCTATTACTACAGGAGGTGGTTTTAAAATTAGAAAATTTGTGATTATCGCAGCATCAATTATCATTTTGCTCGTAATTGGGATTTATGCAGCACTCCAGTTTAAATATAATTCACTTGAAAAAAGCCTAAAAGCATATTTAATTACTGTAGAGGGATACTCTGAATCTGATATAGTGAGTGTTAAAGCTAAGTTAAGTTCTATGCCGAAATTCCCTGTATATGTAATATTTGCTGATGACCCTAATACAAAATACATTTTCACAGACAGAGATGCATCAGACTGGACACAACTAGATCCTAAAGAACCGCAGCGATTGAAAAAGGGTAACTAATGATTTTTTTAAAAAAGAGTTTTTATAATATATTGTCGTGACTATGAACGAATGTTATGCGAAAAATGGAAAATACCATCGTCCTATGATATCCAAGGCCGCTGTAATCAGTAGAAGATGATTCAATCACTTGAAAAATCTTTGTGATTGATTAATCTATCAAACTAATTACAGCGGGTTTTATACGGAGTTTTCATTTGATTTTATTATAGTGCGGACTATTCGAGGACTACATACAAAGTCCTAGAGAGCGATACAGACTTCCTGACTGCTGCCTTAGCCCAATCAAAGGTGTCTGTCAGGTTACCGGGAAGATCCGGACCCGATGGTGGCATAGTAGAGAGATACACGCCTGAATCAATTAAGATAGCTGGTGCGCGGTTCGTTCGGGAACGGTTTGAATTTCGTGTTCAGCTTTCAAAATAGAGGAGCTTCTGCCAATGCTGGGGCTTTTTTCTTGTGGATAAAAGAACGAGTGTTCTCATATACTAGAGCCAGGAGGCGATAGATATGAGCGTGAACACTGGCGAAAAGATGCTCACGAATGACGAGAGGGAAATGGTCAGGGACTTAATACTGCTCCCTTACATAGATACGATGGTCAGCAAGAGTATGCGGGAAATCCAGCACTCGAATAACGTACTCAGCAGATTCATACCTATTGGCTGGCCGTTATGTACAAAAACGGGTTGTACAGGATGTTTACCAGCTGCGGCAAGCGCTGAAGCAACGGAACATTAAAGTCGTGGAGGGTACTCAGGATGATTTCATCACATACAGTACAATCTACTTTCGTGGGTACCAGGAGCGTTTTGACATGACTCGTGACGTAATGCGTACTGAGATCAGCTTAAGGCTCACTCGATACACTGCTGATCTTGGCGAGGCTTTACGGGCAAATCTGTAATAAGCAAGCCCCTGCTGGCCGTAATGGCTAACAGGGGATTTTTTTTGCGTTTAGATATCTACTTCTTCCCATCCTTCAGTAGCAGATCCTCCGGTGCCGGCTCCAGGTCATCTGGCATCTCATTGACCAGCAGCGGCTCTCCAATGTCGATTAGGATAGTTTTAGCGCCGACTGCCAACACGATGCCGGTACGACCTTGCCAGTGAACTTCCGTGATTCGGACACGGACTCCCACGGTTACATCTTCTAATTTCATAATAATCAGCCTCCTTAATATTAGAGGCTCAAATCCACTTGCCCATAATTTGCCCATAAAAAGCCCATAAAGGTAGGTATAATGCTGCACATATTGCGAAAATGGCACACTCTTTAATACCGAAAATACCAGTTATATCGCTGTTTTCACGTAATGCACGTTTATTCTGTTGATGGGCGGCATGATGTAATTCGTCTACACAACCTTATTTATCCAAAGAAACGGGACCTTCACAGGTTCCGTTTTTTTGTTGTCCGGATGCAGCAGGAATGCTTAATAGTTCAGGTGGAAGGCGAGCGATTCTAACAAAATACTATTTTACCCAATCAAAATCATAGAAAAAGAATAGATTACAATATACGATCTTCCGGCTCGAAGCATGGTATGTCTTGTGCCGAAAGGTTGGACAGGTTGAGCAAATAATGCTTAGACCCGGAAACAACAGGAATCTCAGACTAACAACGAACGGGGGGATGATGATGGATTTGAACGCATTGACTGGCCTTTTCAACGACAACAGCGGTTCAGTCGTGCTCAATGTCCTTCTCTCTATTGCATTAATCTGGAGCGTTAGGCAGTTAGCCAGTAAGGAAAAGATCATTCAGAACTATCAGAAACGCGATGAGGAGAACGAGAAACAGCTGAACCAATACAATCGTACACTCGTCAAACTTCTAATAGAAAGAGGGAGCACCGATAAAACCAATGGTGAGGAGGTCGTCGACAAGTGAAGCTCCTCGATATATTCAGAAAGAGTGAACTCAAACCCAGTCGTGTAAAACGGGAGATTGAAAAACTAGGCAGAATCCAGGAAGCCTATGAATCGAATGATATCGAAAGCCTTATTGACCTGCACCGTTCCGGCTTAGGCAAGAGAGGAGATGACCTTCATGGAAATTATTGATTTAACTATAATCACACTGGAAGCCATTGCATTTTTCATATTCACCGCCTATGTGATCCGTTACAGTAAATATTTCATCGGACGCGGCCCGCAGCGGAGTTATAATTTGTACCTCCGCAGCGTATGGGTGACCTACACTACCGTCGCGCTGCTCTGCCTCAATCTGATGTGGGGCCGGTTGAATATTGTTTTTGGATACAACATAGAGAGTACTTCCAATAGTTTCAGAGAGCTTGTTATGATCCTCACACTGCTCCTTCTAGTGCATGCAGGTTGGACGCATAAGGACATTTGGGACAGCAATAAAGACAAATAAGCCACCCGGAGGTGGTTTTTTTAAGGATAAGAATTTATATGTTTCACGCTATAAATTATCCTTCTATTTCTCGCTGAAACGGATACCGTCCTTTTGAGGACGGTATCCGTTTCCTCTTGGTGCAGTATTTCCGGCTTTTATGGGGGTGAGTTGCTTATGCATCACTTTAGCAGTTCTCTGCATCATCTCTTTGCAGGTCATGCTGTCAGAGCCGCCTACATCAATCGCAAGGCGGTCTAATGCGGGGTTGCCTATACTTTCTCTTCAAAGCAAGCAGCACGTCTGACAGGGCAATGGGATGGGTCTGGGTGCGCGTTCCATTTCGGCAGCACCATAACCGGCAGACGCCGGACCAGCTTCACCAGGATGGGGAAGGAGGAGCTCTTCTCCGCCGGAGACATGGAGAACAGCTCACAGGAGCGCTACTCCACTTGCGGGCTGTTTTTCTTAGAGTCTCATGTCTTGGATATGCTATTACATGATATTCGTCCGTTAACTGCTTCAGTAAATGCTGCCCGATATATCCGCTGGCTCCGGTTAAGGCAAGGCTCTGCCGCGGCTTCAACCAGAAGAGGCAAGCTTTCTTGTGATATGGAACAGAACGACCTCCACTTGAAACAGGCCGCTGTCATAGGAAATATCCAGCAGGCCGCCCCATTCCTCCACAGTTTTCCGGATGTTTCGCAGTCCGATGCCATGCGACCGTGTATCGGCCTTGGTCGAAGAGATTTCACCATAACGGTTGGTGCTGATTTCATGGGCATACGGATTCTGAATTTTTATGAACAAGCTGTCATTCAGATAATGCATATGGATCAAGACATAACGCTCCTGATTAAAGGTCTCCCGGCAGGCTTCAATTGCATTGTCCAGCGTATTGCCGAGAATGACGCTGATCACCGTAGTGTCCAGCTCAAGCTGCGGCGGAATGTTCAGCTCTAAGCGAAAGGGGGTGTCATAGCTGCCTGCGGTCTGCTCCTTGTAGCTGATCATCGCATCAATGACCGGGTTTCCGGTATCGCAGCTCCCTGCAGGCTGTCCAATCGTGCCCAGCAGACGGTCCAGTTCATGGACGGGAGTTTCCTCATCTTTGGCAAGCCCTGCGCGCAGGCCAAGCAGGATATTTTTGAAGTCATGCTGAAATTTGAAGGCTTCCTCCTGCTTGTCCCGGGTCATCAGATATTGGTTAACATAGTAGGTGTTCTGCTGTTCCAGCAGCAGACGTTTGCTTCTCTCGGACTGCACGCACAGGATATGGTCGCTGAGCACAAAAATCAGGCAGTTGATTGCCAGCAGCAGGGTAGGTACCACGGGGAACAGGTTGGGATACGCCTGGAAGAAGAAGTTGTCCGACAGCGAGACCAAAGTAATAACGCTCAGAACAGGACAGACCAACAGCAGACTCCAGTACCATCCCGCCAAATTACCGCGTCCTTCCCCTTTGGTGATTCGCAGCAAAAGGTATACGAGAGACAATACCAGCAGCTTGGAAAGAAAGAGGTTTGCTATGTATCCGCTATCCGTATACGCAAACGGCATCACGGCTTCGCCAAGAAAGATGAGAGCCATAACAAAAAAGGCGCAATACCCCCTCCACAGGTTATCCCCCCGGTAGAGCAGTGATAACAAGAAGATCAAGACAATATTTGCGGTGAGCAGAACCATGTCCGGAAGCTGGATATGATGCAGCACGAGATGACACGCCATATATAGAGCGTAGATCAGGACAAGGTAAGGTTTGCTCTTGATCCGGCAGGTGAAGCTGCGGCTGAAGAAATAATGAAGGATTACGGGAATCAGCGGAAAAGTGATGAGATACAGCAGCTCTTCCCGCAGCATGGTATTCATACGAGCGTCCCCCTAAAGCTGAGGTAGGCTTTCCTCACGGATATGCTGTGCTTCTCGCTGACCGGCAGCTCCTTGCCGCTGACTAGCGTAACCCTCTTCGCACTGATTTCTTTAATAAAGAAAAAGTTCACAATATAAGATTGGTGAATCCGCACAAAATGACCGCCGGGCAGCTTGCGCTCCTCATCCTTAAGTATGCCGTAATATTGGATCTCCCTGTCCTTCGTGATAAGGGAAACCCGTCTGATGCTGCTCTCCAAATAGAGGATGTCCCGAAAAGGGATCAGCAGCTCCTTTCCTTTTTGCTGTACCGGCAGGAAGTTGGTTTTGCCCTGCTGGCGGGTACGTATGGCCTTTTGCAAGGCGGGAATAAGCTTATGTATGAATGCTTCCGGTTCAACCGGCTTCTTAATGAAACCCGACGGCCGCACATCGAACAGCTGCAGATGATACTGCTCATGGCTGGAAATATAAATCAATTGTACAAGATCATTTCCGTCATCTTCCCGCAGCACTTGCCCTGCTGTAATTCCATCCATTCCACCCATTTCTATATCCATGAAAATAAGGTCAAAGCGCTCTCCGGCCTGAAGAGCCTGGGCGAAACTTTCCCCGGAGTAATAGAGGGATACCTCAAGCTCTTCCGAACATTGGTGCCGGGCATCTAAAATCAGGTTCTCAATCTGTCCTGCAGCCTGCAGATCGTCGTCACAAACGGCGATATGAATCATGCCTTCACTCCGTTCCGTATTTATCGCTCTATTATACATTTCCAGGGAAAAGCGGGCCAGATGTTATGAAAATGCTCCTTAAAAACGACAATAACCTGCCTAAAAATAGCAGACTGTGCACCCGGACCGCTTACCCATGATAAGGTTGCCGGGTAGACATATCTGCGAGATGAAGGAGTGTTCTGATTGAAACCGCATGTGTTCGAAACCAGAGGGCTGACTAAAAAATATGGCTCCGCGTTTGCGCTTCAGCATTTGAATATGACCATTGAAGAGGGGGATATCTACGGATTTGTCGGGGAGAATGGTGCCGGAAAAAGTACGCTGATGAAAGTGATCGGCGGGCTTGTACACCCGACAAGCGGAGAAGTTTCACTGTTCGGGCAGCGGGAAAAGCAGGAGCTCATCCATGCCAGGAGGCAGGTTGGGTTTCTGATTGAAACGCCGTCTCTTTATCCGCATATGAACGCAGAGGAGAACCTGGGTTTTTATTGCCGGATCTTTGGCATTCAGGATAATGCAAGAATCAGGGAGGTTTTGCAGACTGTAGCATTAACGGATACCGGAAGCAAAAAAACCTCGCAATATTCCCTCGGCATGCGCCAGCGTCTCGGACTTGCCATTGCGCTGCTTAACCATCCGAAGTTCCTTGTGCTGGACGAGCCCATCAACGGGCTGGACCCTGTAGGGATTGTGGAAATGCGGAGGATTCTGGAGCTGCTGGCGCATGAGCAGGGGGTAACGATATTGATCTCCAGCCACATTCTGGGTGAGCTTCAGCTGCTGGCAACTAAATACGGGTTCATACATCAGGGTAGGCTGATCAAAGAAGTCTCTGCCGGAGAATTACTGCAATCGGCACAGTCAATGATTACAATTTCAACACCTCATCCGGCTGCTGCTATGGCTTTTTTGAAGGAGAAGCTGCAGCTTGAGGACATCTCCATCAATACTGCCGGGGCCATTGAAATTCCTAAGGCAGTCGCAGATTTAGAGCAGCTGATGACGGTTCTCCTGCAGCAGGGAATTCCGGTTGAAGGGTTCAACCTGTCCGCGCCTAATCTGGAACACTATTATATGGATCTGATTGGAGGCAAAGGTCAATGAGGAATTTTTTGCAGGCTGAAATTTATTATTTGCGAAAAGATCTGGCGTTCAAAAGCATCAATGCTGTTTTTGTGCTGGGATCCATTCTGCTGGTTGTGATCATCGGGAACCATGGCGGATATGAATTAAGCAGTCCCATGCAGCCCTTAAAGCTCGCCGGTTCATTCTCCCTGTTTCTATATCTGGTTATCCCGATGCATGCCTGCTTTTTCTCTACAGAAGGTTTTGAATACGGTTCGGTGCAGAATATAATCGCTTCGGGGCAGAGCCGGCCGGGGTATTATATGGGTAAATATATGCTGGAGCTGCTGGCGATTTTTTGGTGGCTGCTGCAATTTTTCGGACTCTTCTCCATCTTATATCTGGCTGCGGCGCTCGTTACCGGATCTCCTATCGGGATGGAAAGCTTAAGAGAGGATTCCATTCAGGCGTTCAGGGCTTTCGGATTGAATGTCTTGTATTTGGCGGCTTATTGCGCCGTAATCATGATGCTGGGGGTGCTGATCCGTAAAGCGGCTTCCGCCGTGGTGGCAACCTTTTTCTTTATCTTCGGTAATTTTCTTCTTACAGGTTATCTCAAGGATTCGTCTTCGGCATTCTTGAAATGGGTATCGGATCATTCCCTGATGACGCAAATCATGAAATTTTCCGGGATGTATGTAGCCGACTCGGAGCAGATCCTGCTTTCGGGTGCGGGAGATTACATTCAAGCGGTGCTCATTCCGGTTATTGTTATCCTCGTTTGCTTGCCGGTGGCCCTGATTTCTTTGGAGAAGCAGGATATTCATATATAATGGAATTCCGGCATGGACGGATGATGAATTGCCTGGACTAAATTCGGGGGGAGTTGTTCTGGATGAATGGAGATAAAGCTGTACAACAACTCGCCACCTTCGCCGGCGGCTGTTTCTGGTGTATGGTCAAGCCGTTCGACGAGCTGCCGGGCATTGTTTCTGTGGTGTCAGGCTATACCGGCGGGCATACAGTTAATCCAACTTATGAGGAAGTGGGAACGGAGACGACAGGGCATATTGAGGCAGTGCAGATTACCTATGAGCCTGAGCTATTCCCGTATGAGCGTCTGCTGGAGATATATTGGCAGCTCATAGATCCTACCGATAAAGGCGGGCAATTTATGGATCGGGGCTATTCTTACCGGACGGCGATCTTCGTGCACAGCGAAGAGCAACGGGAGAAGGCGGAAGCTTCGAAGGAGGTGCTGAAGGCAAGCAAGCGGTTCAAAGCTCCGATTGTGACGGAGATTCTGCCTGCGGCTCCATTTTATCCGGCGGAGGCCTTGCATCAGGATTACTATAAGACCCACCCGATGGATTATAAAATGTACCTGAAAGGCTCGGGCCGAGGCGAATTCGCTGAGCAGTACTGGAACAACCGCGAAGACCGGGAGCGGCTGCATAAGCAGCTGACCGGGCTGCAATACGAAGTCACGCAGAACAAGGGTACGGAGCCGCCGTACCAGAATGAATATTGGGACCATTTTCGTGAAGGGCTATATGTTGACGTGCTGAGCAGCGATCCGCTGTTCAGCTCAGCCGATAAATTCGATTCCGGCACCGGCTGGCCAGCTTTTACCAGACCTATTGAGGAGGGGCTGATCCGCAGGGAAGCGGACTACAGCAGCGGTCAAGTACGGACGGCGCTGCGGAGCAGGTTGAGCGGAGCCTATCTGGGACATCTGTTCCACGACGGCCCGGAGCCAACGAAGCAGCACTACCGCATCAACTCCGCCGCACTGCGGTTTATTCCCAAGGAGGAGCTGGAGGCAAACGGTCTGGGGCGGTATTTGAGTCTGTTTGAGTAGCGGGTGCTTGAGGGACGAAGGAATTGAGTAGGAGCGAGGAAGCAGCGTCGGAGGATTAAAGCATCCGCAGGTGAGTTGGTTAGTAGGCCGATTAGACAATTAGTGCGGAGTAAAAGCGGCATAGTAAGTTAATAGCAGTAGTATCGGGGCCTAAGAGATATAAATTGGGGTGAGTGCAGAAACATTAACAGTTTAAGTCGGCTAAGTGTACTTCGTACAACTAAATTCAGGGGTTTTGAAGACAAATTACAGATAGTTGCACTCCGTACACTTATATTTGCCCGATCTAGCGTAGTTGGCTCGGATTGCGAATTTTAAGTGTACGAAATACATCTAACTCCCAGAGGGTGTGTGATTTGTGCATTTTAGCTGCACAGAGTACAACTATCCTTATGAGTATAGCCACAGTCTTCTTGAGCGCAGCCTTCAAATACAGCTCTCAAGTACAGTTCTCAAGTATAGCAATACGCAGAAGCTACAACAAAACGCAGAAGCTATAACAAAACGCAGAAGCTATAACAAACGCAGAAACTATAGCAATACGCAGTAGCTATAACAAACCGCAGTAGCTATAGCTACACCAAACAGCCAGGCTCCGGGAAGCCTGGCTGTTTGGTGTTAAGTTGTAATTATACTTGAATCTGCTTAATGAACTATTCGTTTTCTCTTGCAATCTGATTAAAAATTTCATGAAGAGCTTTTATGGCTTCGAGCCAATCTGCCGCTGTTGCATCGGTGTTGTTTATAACGGCTTTGGCGGCAGTTACAGCTTCAGCAAGGCCGGGATGAGTTGAACCATCCAGCAGCATTTTATCGGCTAGTGCAACAGAATCAGGCAGCGCGGTGAATACACTAGGGACCGTAATAATAATTTCTTTGATAACTGCGGAAAAGTCGCGTTTTAATTCCAGCTTGATGCTATAGTCGACAGGATTTGCGGTGCCGTTGTAATTCATGTACCATACCATGTAGTCTCTTAGGATGTATACATCATCAGTCACTGTGGATGGGCCATCATAATTCAACACAGTTACACGGAGATCCCTTGGCAGCGGCTGCTGTGGATCAGGCAGATAAACCACATCTCCCACAGACAGTGTGCCAGGCAATACCTGATTCTTAAATGCACCGTCAATCGTTGTTTCCAGTTCGGCATATTGAGCTTCTGAGTAGACAGATATAGGTACAGCATGGCTCTCCGAATGGTTCGGTTTCTTTAAGGAAATATAGACAGTGGTGCTGTCTGCACCGAAATCAAGACCGGTCAGCTTAACGCTGGTTGAGCCTGCGGGCACTGTTGCAGTTTGCAATAACTGGCTGTGGTCAATCTCGTCTGCGTAGACAGAAACCACATCTCCGGGTGCAAGGCTTCTCACATTTACAACGTCATTGGCACCGGCATGATTTTCTACACTCAGGAAGTTTGTATTAACAGTAGGACTCTCAGTGTCCTGACCATTGTCTTGATCAAGATCAGACTTTGGAGCCGTGTCTGTCAGCATGTTCTTGTCCACAAAGGTCAATTCGCTGCCGGATACGTTCATATCAAAAACGTACCAGTATAGCATCTTGGTGTCTGTAACAGGAATGTGGTACGTTTTAACAGGCGTAGCATTGTGGCCGTTGTAAATCTCTACTTTGGCACCGGAAGCGGTTAAAGTGTTCGCTTGGGCTGTGCCGTTTCCGCTGAAGTTGTGAACGAAGAAGGTGTATTTTCCATCCACACGTTTACGAATTGTAGTCGTCTCCGGGCCGTAAGAATCTACATCATCATGGTCCAGATCGGCATAAGTTTCATTATTATAACTATATACTCTATCGCTGTACCAGGTATGGAATGACCTATTATTGGGTGCAGCGCCAATCAGATGTGAATCTTCATCCAGCGGAAGCAAGTCCCAGGTGAGAACAATTCGGATCTCGGCTTCGGCAGGGACTTTGATTGCTGTGGCATTCTGGTTAATGTTTTTATGAGTACTCAGGGAAACACCAACAACGTGAGTAGTAATAAATCCGGATTTTGATAATTCACCAGTGTAAACGCCAGGGGCCAGATTGGCAAAATATTTACCTGCCGCATCCGTAACCACAGTTGCTGCGATTTCGCCTGTAGTTGCTCCGAGGCCTCTACGGAAATGGATTGTCATATCTGCTACGGGCTGATCGTCTACATCCGTAATTACGCCTTCAAAGCCATACACTGTCTCTGTCACAGTGCCTGGATTGCTGCCGTTTGAACCGCCGGATGAGTCACCAGATGAACCACCGGATGATCCGCCTCCCGAAACAACCGGAGTGCCGATGACAGCTGTTGCATTATTGCCGTAGTTTACATGCTCAGGATTCTGGGCAAGAGTTGAACCGTTGGCATTGATTGAGGCAGTGCCAATGGAGCCTGTTCCGGTTACTCTGGCAATGGCATTTAGAATTAGAGCATTGATGCGGGCTCCACCTGTAATGTCAATTCCCGTATTTCCGGCGCCGGGAGCCACTTGAAGCTGGCCGATCGAACCGGAATTCAGGTTTACTTGAATGGAGGTTGCCATAACATCCACCGTCTCGAAGGATCCGGCTAAGGATACCTGTGCATTTGCCGGAATTGCTGCGGAGAGATCGACATTGCCGAAGCCGCTGCCTGTGCCGCTGCCTTCTTCCAGTAGCGCACCGGATTGCAGCGTGATCTGTTCAACCGAGCTGGCACCTTCAGTAACGATTCGGATACTTCCGTCTTTTTTATTGACAATGACGGTTACCAGGACTGAATCCACTACGTGGATACTGTTTTTACCGCCTCCGGCAATGGTAGTGGTGCCTTTGACAGTGACATTCTTTAGCGTCACATCACCTTTGCCAACGCCTTCACCAATCACAAGATCACCTGTGATAAGCGTGTTGTTCAGTACAACTCCGGGCGCTTCGATATATACCGAACCCTTTACTGTAGTAAGACCTGTCTCCGGGCCATAGCTACCGGCTTTGTCATAAACGACCTTCTCAGAGGATTTGGAAGCTTCAAACTTCAATGCCCGGTCAAGCACACTGACTGCTTCTGCTCTGGTGGCTGTGTCGAGCGGTCTGAATTTTTGATCATTTCCACTCATAAGGCCAGCTTGGGCAATGGCATTAATCTGGAGCTTGCTCCACTGGTGGCCTACAGCTGTATCCGAAAATGCAGCAGGTGAATCGGTGGCGCTCAGCTTAAGAATAGAGCTCACAATGGCAGCCATTTCTTCACGGGTAAGCGGCTGGTTAGGTCTAAACGTCTGATCGGTGTATCCTTTTATGTATCCTGCGGCAGTTGCTTTTGCAATGTCCGCGTAGAACCAATTAGTTGCTTTAACATCTTTATAAGCGATTTCCGCTGTGTTTGTATAACCGAAAGATTTGTTAATCAATGCTGCAAATTCCGCGCGGGTAATCTTGTGGTCAGGCTGCAGGGTTCCATCTTGATAGCCTGAAAGTAACCCTTGCTGCTGCCATGCTTTTAAGACATTCTCTGACCAGTGGCCGGATATGTCCTTTGCTGCAACGGAAGTCCCGGAAGCACCGGATGCGGCAAAAGCTTGACCAAAGGACATTAGATTCAAACAAATACATAATAGTACAATAAGAGTATTTCTGCGTACCTTGTTCTTCCTTCTCAATACGACACCAGCTTTCGTTTAATAGTACTTTTGTAAAGGTGAATACTAAGGAGACTAACCCTCCTTTGAGAAAAATAGGTCTACCTAAGTGATATTAGCTTTTTATTGTAGATAAAAGTAGTTTTTTGTAAAAAAATAGGCTTAATGAACGATGAAATTGCGCAAAAGCGAAGGGTTGATGTAGGTTTTTGTATTTAAAATATTAAAATTATAATCTCCTAATTCAAAACAATGGCCTATAATCTGGAATAAATCTTCCATTTCAGGCGCAGGAGGGATAACCCCTATGTACATAAGAGTTCTTAATTCCGCTGATGCGGAAATATACCGCGAGATTCGGCTGCAGTCCTTGTTGAACCACCCTGAGGCTTTCCTCAGCTCCTATGAAGCGGAGTTGGGAATGCCGATAGAGATAACCCGGGCCAGGCTCCAGGCGGGGGACGGCAAATTCACACTCGGCGGCTTTAACGGGCGGGAGGAGCTGGTTGGCGTGGTCACTTTAGTCCGTGAGAGCAGATACAAGATCAGCCATAAAGGCAATGTATACGCCATGTATGTAAATCCCTCGGCACGGAAGCAGAAGCTGGGACATTTGCTGATGACGGAGCTGATTGTGAGGGCCAAGCAGTCTCCAGGACTTGAAATCCTTAATTTGGCAGTATTCTCAGATAACCTTCCGGCCATCCGGCTGTATCAATCGCTGGGATTTACCTGCTACGGGACGGAGCGGAATGCGGTGAAGCTGAACGGCAGTTATCTGGACGAAGACCTGATGACCTTACCGCTGATCCCATCACCCTAGAGAAAAATCAACAAGCAGACATAATGAAAGCTGCCGCAAGCATAAGCTTGTCTAAAGGGTCCTGTCCATAAAAGGGGTTGAAGACTTGGCGACTGCGCTGCTTGGCAGCTTTTTATCGGCGATGGCCACTGTTCTTGGAGTGGTTCCCATCCTGTTTGTGAAAAAACTTTCCGAGCTGTGGAAGGATGTGCTGGTCGCCTTCACCGCCGGAATTATGGTTTCCGCGTCTACCTTTGGCCTAATGCCGCAAGCGATGAGAGAGTCGGGGATCATCGCTCTGACGCTGGGACTGATTACCGGTGTGCTGCTGCTCGATCTGATCGAGAACAACATCCCGCATATCGACGTGGAGAACAAGCCCGGATTCACCAACATGGATTCCAAGGCGCTGCTTGTTTTGATCGCATTGTTCATCCACAACATTCCCGAGGGTCTCAGCACAGGTTTCAGCTATGCCAGCGAGCAGGCCAGCCTGGGTCCTATGGTGGCAATTGCCATTGGTGCGCAAAATATGCCGGAGGGACTGATTCTGGCTATCTTCCTGATGAATTCGCAGGCAACCCGGCGAAAAGCGCTGTTCATGGCCGGTTTAACCGGTCTTATGGAGATGGTGTCGGCAGTCATCGGCTATTGCACGGCCAGCTATTTGCATAATAATGCCGTAGGTTACGGACTGGCTTTTGCTGCCGGAGCCATGCTCTTCATCGTCTATAAGGAGCTGATTCCCGAGAGTCATAGTCATGGCTATGAGCGGCCCTCCACCTATTCGTTTATCTTCGGATTGCTCGCAATGCTGTATATTACACAGTTTTTTGGCTGACGTAGAGGGCATTACAGGCGTTGGCTCAATGCAGCAGAGTTCGATGAAAAAGAGGCTATCCCGGCTGCGGCAACAGTCTAGGGATAACCTCTTCTTTGTGTATTGAATTAAAGGTGTACTGTGTAGCGGTTTGGTTTGCTTACGCGACGGACGGCCTCAAGCTCCTGCGGAGAGAGCGGGGAGGCCGCGGCGGCTGCAATATTCAGCTGCAGCTGCGCAAGACTGCTCGCGCCGGGGATGATCGCGGCCACAGCGGGATGCGCCAGCGGGTAGTGAAGTGCTGTTTGCGTCAGGGTACGGGAACCGGTGGATTGCTGCAAATGCTCCTGCAGCCCAGGCAGTTCTCCGGTTTCATAATCAAGGTACGCCTTGCCTGTCCGGCTGCGCCCTTGCTCGGTCAATATACCTCCGGCCAGCGGCCCCCGGGCGATCAGGCTGATTCCATGCTCCGCCAGTAAAGGCAGGATCTCTTCCTCGGGCCGTCTGTCCAGGATGCTGTATTGGCTCATCACACTAATAATAGCGGAGCGCTTCACGTATTCCCGGATCACATTGGGGCGGATCGAGGAGATCCCGTAATAACGGATGAGGCCTTCCTGCTTCAATTCTTCAAAAGCCTCAATCGTCTCGTCGATGGGGTCCTGGATCGTTCCTCCGTGCAGCTGATAGAGATCGATATAATCTGTCTGCAGCCGGCGGAGGCTCTCTTTTACTGCTGATTTAATATAGGCCTTGGAAGGGTCCCAGCTCCAGCCTTCTTTGCCGGGGATTCTGCGGTTGCCGACCTTCGTAGCCAGGATGATGTCCGCACGCCGATGGCGCACCGCGTTGCCGATGATTTCTTCATTCCGTCCCTCATCATATAGATCCGCAGTATCGAGGAAATTAATGCCCAGCTCCAGCGCTTCGTGAATGATCGCCGCAGCATGAGTCTCATCGGTCCCCAGAGACATGCAGCCAAGGCCCATGGCACTTACATATAAATCGGATTGGCCCAAACGGTTTTTCTTCATTCTGCAACCCCTTCTGTGCTGTTTTTGTGTCCATTATACCATTCCTATGCCAAAAGACGGCAATCGCGCGCCGCCTTAGCCTGCCGGCTGTATGGACGCGATTGCCGTCTTTATTGTGATGTGCAGGGTTATCCCCGCAGGATCGTTTCGATCTGCTCTAATTCTTCCGCGCTGAGCTCAGGGGCGTTCAAGGATGCCACGGCATCTTCGATCTGGCTTACCTTGCTTGCGCCAATCAGTGCCGAGGTGACTTTGCCGCCGCGAAGCACCCACGACAAGGCGAGCTGCGACATCTTCTGGCCGCGTGCGGCTGCCAGCTCATTCAGCTTGCGTACCTTGCCGATGACCTCTTCGGTAATTTCCTTCTCCGAGAGGAATACACTGGGGCCGGCTGCGCGGGAATCCGGAGTAATTCCGTTTAGATAACGGTCGGTCAGGATGCCTTTTTGCAGCGGTGAGAAGGCGATGGTGCCGATGCCTTCTTCGGCAAGCACATCCTGCAGGCCGTCTTCGATCCAGCGGGACATCATGGAGTAGTTGGGCTGGTGAATCAGGCAAGGTGTGCCCAGACGGCGGAGGATTTGAGCGGCCTCGCGCGCCTGCTCGGCACTGTAGTTGGAAATGCCGACATACAACGCTTTGCCTTGGCGCACCAAGAGATCCAGCGCACTCATGGTTTCCTCCAGCGGCGTGTTCGGGTCCGGACGGTGATGATAGTAAATATCGACATAATCAAGGCCCATCCGCTTCAGACTCTGATCAAGACTTGCGACGAGATTTTTCTTCGAGCCCCATTCGCCATAAGGGCCGGGCCACATATAATATCCGGCTTTGCTGGAGATGATCAGCTCATCCCGGTAAGTAGTGAAGTCCTTCTTAAGAATCTGGCCAAAACTCTCCTCGGCAGAGCCTGCAGGCGGACCATAGTTGTTGGCGAGGTCAAAATGGGTAATTCCCAGATCGAAGGCCCGCCGGACCATTGCGCGGCCGTTCTCAAAGACGTCATTGCCGCCAAAGTTATGCCACAGCCCGAGTGAAATGGCAGGCAGGAGCAGGCCGCTTCGGCCGGTGCGGTTATATTTCATCTGGTCGTAGCGTTCAGGATTCGCGTTGTACAATTTGTTTTCCTCCTAAAAGTTTTATGGAGCATTACTTTCATACATCCTTCGCAATAAAACTCGCTTCGGAAGCGTTTACTATATTGCCGGGTATGTTCCTATTGTAGCGAATGCACGGCGACAAACGTATGTCAGCAAGGAAGATGTTTATAGAACAATGTCATTATCGGCATGCTGGAGGCGGTATCCTTTGGGGGAACATCCCTTGACCTTCTTAAACATGCGGGAGAAGAGCAGCGGGTCCTGATAACCGACGGAACGCGAGATCTCACCGATGGTACAATCGGTCTCCGTCAGCAGCTCGCAGGCCTTGGCGATCCGGTAATTTAGCAGATACTGCTGTGGCGGAAGGCCGATGGTCCGTTTAAATAATGCGGATACGTATTTGCGGTCCAGCCTAAGGGAAGATGACATCATCTCCATTGTGACATTTTCACAGTAATGGGCATGCAGGAAGTGGAGGCATTGCTCGACGTAAATGCTTTTTTGGCGCGGAATCGGGAATACATCCTTGGCCGCTGGTACCTTGCTCAGCAGGAGGGAGAAGAACTCATACATCATCGCTTTGAGCGGCAGATTCAAGCAATCACTGCGGTCCGCTGCCTCTGTCAGCCGATCATACAATGAGGGCATAAGCAGTTCATCCATCGGAAAGACGGGATACTCCGGCGACAGCGAGGTTTTGGACAGCAAGTATTCAATTTCTTCTCCGGTAAAAGCAATCCATGAATAATTCCAAGGCGTATTCAGGTCAGCCCTGTAAGAAGTCACGATATGCGGATAGGTCAGAAAGGCCTGACCCGCCTGAAGTGTATGTGTCTCTTCACCGACGGCCACCTTGCCGGTACCTTCGTGGATGAAATGGATTTTGTACAAATCGCGTACACAGGGTCCAACGGTATGACCGGGGGCACACTGCTCCCGTCCCCAATAATGAAGATGCAGATCGGAATTCCCCCGGAACGGACGCTGTGAATTATATTTGAATATGGCCATGATTCAGCCTCTTTCCTGTATGAGGTGGTCCTGGACAACGCCCGGGATATGCCCCCATTATACAATAGATTCGAAACGGCGGATAAACCGCAAAAAGTCCCATCCCCCTTTTGGAGGGGAGGGACTCGCAGAGCAGGCTGGATTATGCCTCCATTTTCAGCATCACCAGCTCTTCCACAGGCTCGCCGTTTACCAGATGCTCTTCCACGATGCGCGGAACATCGTCTGTCGTCACATTGTAGTACCAGATGCCGTCAGGGTAGACGATAACAAACGGTCCGTTGCCGCATAGCCCGAGACAGCTGGTTTTGTTGATTTTAACCGTTTTATGGATGCCTTGCTCTACGAGCTGTTCCTTGAAAGCCTGCATAACATCCTCTACCTCCTGATTGTTGCAGTGCTCGCTGCAGCAGAAGAGCAGATGTTTTTTTAACACCTTTAAACGCATATTCATGGTTAAGCCTCCTCGATCTTGTGGGAATAGTGGACGTATCTTTAGGAGGAGTATAGTCTCTTTTGCAAACTCTGTAATGAGGTTGAGAGCATTGTTCTAAAAGGCTACATATATAGGATAAATCCGGGAGATTAGTGTTAGATTAGTTAACTTTCCAAGCAGATGTTTGAACAAAAAGTGTCATTTCCCTTATTTCCCAGAGTATTTCCTGTTTGAGAAATATAATTGAGGACTCTCCTTTAAATTTAAAGTAAAGCAGTTTAGCGCAGGATCGATTGGTTAATTAAGAGCTATGAAAGAATGATTATGCAACATCATACTTTAACTATCAGGAGGAAATCGTTATGAATAAGAAAATAGTAGGTGTATTTTATACCGAGCATGAAGCTTCACGGGCCATTGAAGACTTGAAGAACCAAGGGTTTCTGACAGAGGATATCTCCGTGATTGCCAGAAACAAAGATGATGTTGACGCGATTAACAATGAGATGGGCACCAAGGCGCCAGAGGGTATGGCATCCGGTGCGGCTACCGGCGGTTTGCTGGGCGGTGTCACCGGGCTTCTTGCAGGAATCGGTGCGCTGGCCATACCGGGAATCGGACCGATACTCGCCGCAGGACCGATTGCCGCGACATTGGCAGGAGCTGCTGTTGGTGCAGGAACCGGCGGACTGGTTGGTGGACTGATTGGTCTCGGCATTCCTGAGGATGAAGCGGAAAGTTATGATAATTATGTAGATGAAGGTCGTATTCTGGTTATGGTGGATGCGGATAATACACGGGCCGAAGAAGCATATTCTGTGTTCCGCAGCCACAATTCAGCCAATGCCGACCGTTATATGGATGATAATATGGCAGCTGGAGATGTTACGGGGACAGCCCGCAATTCAGTAACAGACACGGTGGATGCTGCATTTAACGGATCAGGGCTGGAGGGACGTCAGGATACGGGGCTGGATACAATGAATTCTGCTCCTGTTCATGATCTTCCTGAAACACGGGCGCTGGATGATGTGAACCGGCCGGGAATGACAGGGGATGTATATTCCGGAACTCCGGACGGCATAGCGAATTTGGATCGAACCGGATCAGATCCATTCACGGATGAGGACGAAGCCCGCAAGCTGCGCCTGCGTGAGGAACAGCTGGATGTGTCCAAGAACAAGGTGCAGACTGGTGAAGTCCAGGTGCGCAAGGAAATTATTGAAGAGCAGAAAACGATCAATGTACCGGTTACCCATGAGGAGATTGTAATTGAGCGAAGATCTGTCAATAATGACTCTACGGATACCCCCATCGGAAAAGATGAGACGATCCGCATTCCTGTAAGTGAAGAGCAAGTGGAGGTTCGCAGGAACACAGTAGTCACCGGTGAAGTGGACATTCATAAACGTGAAGTCCAGGGCACTGAACAGGTTAAGGATACAGTGAAACGCGAGGAAGCACGGGTGGACAAAACAGGCAAGGTGAAGCTCGATTCCAGCGATGAACTGCTGAGAGACCACAGCCGGATGCATTAAATCGAAAGTTTCCTGTTTAACTCCGTCACTATAAGTGAAAACAAGGTTTCCCCAAGGTCCTTTTCGGGCCCCGGGGAAACCTTGTTTTGATGTTATGATGGAATATCCTCTGCGCTACAGGTTAGGCTCTTTACATAAAAGCCGCATTCGGTCTGGCCGAGTAGCCCTGCGGAATCTCCTTGCCGGGCAGGAAGTGGATGCTGCGGATATAACGGATCGTCCGGCTCTGTGACCGCATGATGACAGAATGCGTCTCAGCGCGTTCCTTGCCGATGAAGCGGACTCCGTTCAGGAATTCACCGGAGGTGACCCCGGTGGCGGCAAAGATAACATCGCCCGTCCCGACCATATCCTCCATGGACAGAATGCGTGTCGGATTGTCGATACCCATATGCAGGCAGCGCTGCATCTCAAAAGGGCCCTCCGGCAGCAGTCTTCCCTGGAGCTCTCCGCCAAGGCATTTCAGCGCGGCGGCAGCAAGCACGCCTTCGGGCGCTCCGCCGGAGCCCATGTACAGATCCACATCGCTGTCCGGCAGCGCGGCGGCGATAGCCCCGGCCACATCGCCGTGGCCGATCAGCTTGATCCGTACGCCCGCTTCGCGCAGGCTGCGGATCAGCTCTTCATGCCGCTTGCGGTCAAGCACCATCACCGTCAGCTCGGAGAGCGATTTGCCGGTGATCATGCTGGCCTTGCGCAGCGTAACCCCGGCAGGATCTGCGAGGCTGAGCCTGCCGGCCAGCTCGGGGCCGCAGGCGAGCTTCTCCATATAAATGTCGGGAGCATGCAGCAGGCTGCCCCGGTCGGCAATGGCAATCACCGACTGGGCATTGTGCAGTCCGCAGGCTACCACCTCGGTGCCTTCCAGCGGATCAACAGCCACGTCAACGGAAGGGCCGCTTTTGTTCCCGACCCGTTCTCCGATGTAGAGCATAGGTGCTTCATCCATCTCGCCTTCGCCAATGACGACAGTCCCGTCAATGGAGACGGAATCGAACATGGAACGGATAGCGGTTGTAGCAGCATCATCTGCCGCATGTTTATCACCCCGGCCAATCCAGCGGGCCGAGGATAAAGCGCCCAATTCAGTTACCCGTACAATCTCCAGTGCTAATTCGCGTTCCATATGCTTTCCCTCCATTACATTTTTAGTGTGGATGTTTCCGGTGTTTCCGGAGAATCGGAGATATATCCCATAATAATTCCCGCTGTCTCCTCAATGGCTTTGTTCGTAATATCTATGACAGGGCAGCCCAGCTTGGCAAAAAGCCCTGCGGCATACTCCGTCTCTTCTGTAATACGTTCAAGACTGGCATATTGGGAGCCTGCCGGCAACCCCAGTACCTTAAGGCGTTCCGAACGGATCTTCAGCATAGTTTCCGGCTTCATCGTAAGGCCGATGATCCGGTTCGGCGGCAGACTCATCAGCTGCTGCGGCGGGCCGATCTCGGGGACCACAGGGTAATTGACGACCTTCTTGCCCCGGTGGGCCAGAAAAATGCTGAGCGGAGTCTTTGAGGTGCGGGACATGCCGAGCAGCACAATATCGGCCTTAAGCATCGCGCCAAGATCGCGCCCGTCATCACTGGCAACCGTGAATTCGATCGCTTCGATCCGCTGGAAATAATCCTCGTCGAGCTGATGCAGCAGCCCCGGCCGGGCTTGAGGCGCATCGTCGAAAGTGTCGATGAAGGCCTGCATCATCGGGCCCATAATATCGACAATCCTCAGGTCGAGCCGGACAGCCTCTTCACGGATCATCTCCCGGAGCTCCGGCTGGACCAGTGTATAGGCGACAAAACCTTGCAGCTGCGCCGTTTCCTCCATCAGCTTCCGCAGTTCGTCCTCATGTCTTACATTGCCGTATCTTCTGATGGTAACCCGCTGATTCTGAAATTGGTGAATGACAGCCTGCACAACCGCCTCCGCTGTATCTCCTATCGAATCTGAGCAGATTGTAATGAAGTGTGAAGATTGCTCCATGCGTTTCGATTCCTCCGTTATCCTTTGGCTTCTAGATCGAGGAGAAGCTTTACGATGGAGGTTTTGGTCAGGCGCCCTACCACGTCAAGCTTGGGGCCGGTTTCCTCCGTGCCGCTGGGCACAACCACCGGCAGACTGTCTACCTCGTGAACAATCATTTTATGCGCGGCCTCAAGCACCGGGTCATCGGGAGAAACGGTTACTACCTTGGGCTGGCGGGTCATTACCATACTCACCGGCATGGATACTGCGCCGGGATTGCCGAGCGTTACCTTCAGGAAATCTTTGCGTGAGGCGACACCGGCCAGTTTGCCGTCGCCATCGCAAATAATAAGCGTGCCGACATCCTGCAGGAACAGCGTAACCACGGCATCCTGAATGGTTGTCGTCTCGCGGATAATAATCGGGATGCTCTGGATATCCCTGACTCTGGTTTCCTGCAGCAGAGAGCTGCTGCCTTGACGCTGAGCCGCTTTCTTGCCGGGGAAATATCCGACCTTTGGCTTGGCATCAATGTATTCCAGCATGACCAGGATGGACAGGTCGTTGCGGATGGTAGGCCGGCTGAGATTCAGGGTTTCCGCAATTTGGTCGCCGGTAATCGGCGCTCTTTTTTTTACAATGTCAATGATTTGCATTTGACGGGATGTCAGTTCAATCACAGGTTTCCTCCACTTTCCGGATACAATCAGGTGCTCCTCTATAGAAAAGGAGTTCTGTTAAGCAAGATCCCCCTTTCAATTAGACGTCCTAATGGTAAAAAAATCCCCTAACTTGGTTATATAATACGCAATAATAATCAATTATGCAACATATAGTATGTCATATATAATATTTTTTTTGAATTTTCATTTCAGCCATGAGGAACAGTAATGAACTGAGCTGCGTAGAAAAATAGGGAAAGACAACAATAAAACAGCCTGGAGCCCATTTTTTCAGGGTCCAGGCTGCTCTGTTGTTTAGGAAATATACAATATTTATTCCTGTGGAAGAGCCTCAATGCTTCCTTTTTGAAGAATCGGGGCAGGGGGTTTTTGTTTAAAGATCAGCTGCTTCAGCGCTCCCGCATTCACAAGCACGGTTCCGGCAATGATGGTGAATACCCCGAGGACGGTTAACCAGCTTACAGCTTCCCCGTAGAATACAAGACCCACACCAACGGCGATCGGCGGCGAAATATACAGCCAAGTCGACGGAAAGACGGGATTCGTCTTGGCGACGAGCCAGTAGAACAAGGTGTGTCCAACCATGGAGCCGATAACGGTCAGGTAGAGCAGCGAGCCGGCGGTTTTGAATGAGAGCAGAAACCCGGGATGCACATTCTCGGTGAAGAGCGACAGGATGAACAGGAGCGCTCCGCCATATATCATTTGTGCTGCATTCAGCGCGACGGGTGAGACCCCGGAGAAGGTTGTGGTTACTTTTTTGGAGTAAATGGCCCCCGCCGCATAGCAGCATTCCCCAATCAGCACGGCAGCGCAGCCGATGAGCCACAAGGGGGAGACCTCAATCGCCAGACTGGGCAGAACCAGCAGCAGAACGCCGGTGAAGCCGATGATACAGCCGTAGATCGAATACGACGGAGCTTTTTGACGGAATAAAGCGGTCTGCAGCAGCAGAATCATCATCGGTCCGGTAGCTGACAGCACGGCGGCAAGCCCGGAGGATACATATTGCTCTGCCCAGTACAGCCCGGCGAAGGTTCCGAAGGTCAGCGTGGCGCCGGTGAACAGCATCTCTTTACGCAGCAGCAGGGAGAAGCTTGCTTTGCCTTTCCAGACCATCCAGAGGAACAATATTGCTCCTGCCATAAAGAAACGGATTCCTGCTGAGAAAAAAGGCGGCGCTCCGGCATCCACACCAATTTTAATCGCTAAAAAGGTAGTGCCGAAGATCAGACAGACAAGAGAGTAAGCCAACAGAATCATATCCAGTTCCCCTTTGTAAAGTTAATATGGCAGTCCAGTAGAATCATTTTGTTAATCATATAGGGGTGGGGACAGAACAGATTGCAGACAGCAGAACAGATGAGAGTAATAATGAGGTACAATACGGGAAAGAGGTTTTGCAGAAGAGCTGCAATATGCGGTTATCACAGGGAGGGCGGATTACGTTGAAAAAAGCTACGGGAGCGGACCAAAGTCATCCCTTGTTCCGCCAGGTGTGCAATTTCATGCTAAACCGGATGGAACGTGGGGAATGGAAGGCACATGATAAGCTGCCCTCGATCCGTCTGCTGGCGGAAGAGCTGAAGGTGCACCGGCTGACGGTATTCAAGGCCTACCGGGTGCTGACTGAGGACGGCAAGGTCTATGTGAAAGACAAATCCGGTTATTATGTATCTCCGGGCGACAGGGCACTAGGCAATGGTTCAAGCGAAGGGGCAGCGGTATCCACTTATTCACTGACGAATCCCTTATCCGATATCCAGCGGATGCCGGTCCAATACCAATTTTCGCAGGCGCTTATTGATCCGAATCTGCTGCCGAACCTGTTCCTGTCCGATTATGTGAAAAAAGTGTTTGACCTTTATCCGAAGGTCATGGGAACCTATTCCTCTGTTCAGGGCGATGAGGAGCTGCGCGGAACGCTGAGCCGCCATTTCCACGATCAGCACCGGCTGCAGCTGTCGACGCAGGAGCTGCTGATCACCTCGGGTGCGCAGCAGGCGATCAATCTGATCGCCGGTATTGTGCTTGGGCCGATGGACAATGTGCTGGTGGAGCGCCCGACGTACAGCACAGCTATGGATATTTTTCGCCGGGCCGGTGCGCGGCTTATACCAGTGGAGATTACACCGCAGGGCTATGATCTGGAGGCGGTGGAGGAGCTGATGCGCCGGCACAGGCCGCGGATGTTCTACATGAATCCGACCCACCATAATCCGACCGGATATACTGTCCCGGCGCGGCAGCGTAAGCTGATGGTTGAACTGGCCGAGCGGTACCGCTGCCTGCTGGTGGAGGATGATCCCTTCCGCGATATGTATTTCGGGGAGAAGCCGCCGCCGCCGTTTTTTGCCTATGATACGGAGGGCTGGGTCATTTATATCAGCAGCTTCAGCAAGTATGTCGCTCCGGGGTTGCGTATCTGTGCGGTCGCCTGCCGTTATCCGTTTATGGAACGGCTGATTACCGCCAAATCACTGGCAGATAACGGGACGCCGCTGCTTAACCAGAAGATTTTCCTGCATTATTACACCTCGCCGCGGCTGCAGCGGCATCTCGGCAAGCTGCGCATTGCGCTCCAGGTGCATAAGGAAATTGTGGAGGAGGAGCTGGCTTCTGCCGGTTGGGAATGGACAGCGCCGGAGGGCGGGCTGAACCTGTGGGTGAAGCTGCCGGAATCCATCTCTGTGGCAGCATTATTTGACCGCAGCATGGAACAGTCGATCTCCTTCATACCGGGAGAAATTTGCGATCCGCTCGGTGAAATGAAATCCTGGCTACGGCTCAGCTATTCCTTTGCCAGTGAAGGTGTGCTGCGGGAGGGCATCCGGCGTCTGGTGAGGCTTGCCGGGGAGATGGGAAGGTGAGTGTGAATTAAATACTCTCAATTCCCTTAAGATTTCTAATAGACTTTATTGAATGATCTGTTTATAATGGAAAAGTCAGGATTAAGTAAACGATTACGTAAACGATTACATCAAAGAGTTGATAAGACGTGTGTGCGTCTGGAAAGTGTATTCCTGGCTCTGAGCACGAACGGACCGGGTTGCACCTATTTGGGGTTTTTAGCCTGTTACAGTAGGAAACGGACTCCAGTGCAGTTATTTCTCCCTAATGGCCGTTTTTAGATAAAACGCAGAGCAGATAAGGTCGTCTGGGTCCGCAAATGAGAATAAACAGAGGTTTTGATCCCCAAAGCCCTTCCAGTTTAAAGACACGCTCTAGTAGAAAGGACAGATGATTAGATGTTACCTGCATTTCTGGTACAGATCGATCAGATCCCCTTGACCTTCAACGGCAAAACGGACTTCGCCGCGCTCCCGAATCCGGTACGGGCAGCAGCCATGGACGAGAAAGTGCGCCTTGAGGCAGAAAGTCAGCCAAGTGCTAACCGAATTTATCAAATTCTAAACGAAATACAGATTAAAGGCGATGGATATGCCGGGCAGCCGCTAAGAAGAGGAGCCTTGGCCGGGTTGGGGCTCGATTCACCCGATTTCATACGTCTGTTGGTCAGAGTCGAGACCGAGCTCGGCCTTGAACTAGAAAGCGCGGAGAGGGAAGAACTGAAGTTTTCGACGGTAGAACAGTTTTCCGGGTATAGGGCCGATTGTATTCTCCGAACGGTGAACCTATGAAAAAGGATACGGCGGGGATGGGCAAGTTACTACGGAATCGGTTTATGATTGGGATTTTGTTATCCATGACTTTTTTGCAGCTTGGAATTTGGGTCAGAAACTTTGCGGTTTTGTTGTTTGTTATGGAGAAGACGAACGGCAGTGCATTAGCCGTATCCCTGATATCGGTTGCAGAATTTGCGCCAATATTTATCTTCTCCTTTATAGGAGGCGTATGGGCAGACCGATGGAAGCCCAAAAAAACGATGGTCTGGTGCGATATAGGCAGTGCGGTTTCGGTTGCGTTCGTTCTGCTGGCATTGCTGCTTGGTACATGGAAGGCCGTCTTTTTGGCAACGCTGGTCTCTTCGATTTTGTCGCAATTCTCTCAGCCATCAAGCATGAAATTGTTTAAGAGGCATGTGCCGGAGGACCAGCTTCAGACTGGAATGTCCATGTTTCAGTCCATGATAGCCGTCTTTACGTTGCTTGGACCGGTACTGGGGACGATGTGTTATTATCAGTTCGGCATTTCGGTCTCTATCGGTCTGGTTTCGGTTTGTTTCCTTCTATCGGCTGCGGTCTTATCTTTGATGCCAGCAGACACTAAGTCCGACAAGATGGAACATTCGAATAGTATGAGGATTGAAATGGTTCAAGGCCTGCATTATATCAGAGGGAAACGAATTTTACTTTTGTTGGGAACATGCTTTTGTTGTACCGGTCTTGGCATCGGATTTATCCAGCCCTTAGGCATCTTTCTTATTACGGAAAGACTTGGCTTGCCGAAGGAATATTTGCAGTGGATGCTCTCTTTGAACGGTATGGGGATGATTCTCGGCGGAGCCTTAACGGTAATGCTGGGAAAAGTCATGCAGGCCCGTTCTCTGCTTGCTGTCGGCTTGGCGGTCAATGCGCTGTGTATGGTGATTTCCGGTCTATCGACTTTTATGTGGCTTACGCTCTTGGCTCAATTTTTCATCGGCATGGTTACGCCAGGCTTTCAGGTAGCGGTTCAGACTTTGATTTTGAAAAATACAGAGCAAGCTTATGTCGGCCGAGTGAACGGCATCCTGTCCCCTCTCTTTATGGGCTCGATGCTGATAACGATGAGCATGTCAGGATGGCTGAAGGATCAGTTGTCCGTTATGGCGATGTATCTGTTAGCCGGTGTGTTTTTTGGAGTTGGACTTCTGATTGTTTCGCCTTTGTTCCGAATGGAACCGTTGGCAGAGGCCAAAGGGATGAACACCCTCTAGGTTACTCTATACGAATATACGAATTTACAGAGAAGGGGAAGATTTTTTCGAATGGAAAAGAAACAAGGATTGATTAGCCATTGGTCTTTTGACGAAGCAAGTGGAAAGGAAGCGTTAGATCACGTTACCGGAATCAACGATAAGATTGAGTATGTGTTAAACGAAGCGCGGTATAACGATTCGCATGACCCGCAAAGGAGAAAAGGAATCAGTGGAAATGCGCTGATGTTTGACGGATATTCCAATTGGATCGCTCGTCCGGCAGAGAAGACCGTTATGCCGCAAGACGCGCTTACGCTTGAAGCATGGGTAGCGCCCCGTACTTATGAAAGAGGCATAGAAGCAAGGCTTTCGCCCATCATAAATCAACATGACCGCGAGAAAAAGGAAGGTTATGTTTTTGGTATTTTACGTCACGGCCAGTGGTCCATGCAAGTAGGATTAAATAACGAATGGGTTGAGATTTGGGCGGATGGACATTCCCTCCCCCTGAATCAATGGTCCTATATTGTTGCAACATTTGACAGTAGGAATGCCGTGATGAAACTCTTTCTGAACGGTGAGGAGGTAGCAGCCAAATCAATCGTTGCTAACACAGCGATTACACCATGCAACAGAGATTTAATGATCGCCAAGAATAACAAGGGCTTCATATTGGGCGATACACCGTATGTGCTTAATATGTACAGCGGCATGATCGATGAATTGAAGATGTACAATAGAGCTCTTTCGCCGGAGGAAGTGAGACAATCTTACCAGGATTATGTGACTCCTTATGGAGGTTCCATTCCGGCGATTCCGTACGATGATATCAAATTGGACCGCAGCTTGCTTGCAAACGACAGGCACCGTCCGCAATACCACCTTAGTCCACCGCAGCATTGGATGAACGAGCCGCACGGGCCAATCTATTTTAACGGGCAATATCATTTGTTCTATCAGCATGATCCGCATGGGCCGTATTTGCATACGATCCATTGGGGCCATTGGGTTAGCGATGACTTGGCGCATTGGCGGGATCTGCCATGGGCGCTTGCTCCAGAGGAGAACGGTCTTGATCCGGATGGCGTATGGTCCGGCAGCTCCGCTTATGACGAGAACGGCGTTCCGGCATTGTTCTATACCGCCGGCGACGACAGCGCCACTCCGAACCAGCGGGTAGGGCTGGCACGAAGCACCTTTCTGAAAGACGGTGAGAACGATCTGGTCCGTTGGGAGAAACATCCCGTTCCTGTCATCGTTCAAGAGAAAGGGCAAGGCTTCTATGGCGATTTTCGCGATCCTTTTGTCTGGAAAGACGGGGACACTTGGTACCTGCTGATCGGTTCGGGCACCGACGGTCAGGGGGGAACGGCACTCTCTTATACATCAAAAAACATGATCGAATGGGAGTATAAGGGCCCCTTTTATATAAGCGATATTAAGAAATACCCTTATCTCGGAAATATGTGGGAATTGCCTGTATTCCTTCCGCTCGGTCAAAACAAAACCGGAACTGAAAAATATATTTTGCTCATTAGCCCTCTTGGCCCTGAAGCCGACGTTGAAGTCTTTTACTGGATTGGTACCTTTGACAAGGATGCCATGCGATTTACTCCAGATCAGGAAGAACCGCAGTTGATCGATCTGGGCGATTTCCATTTCACGGGTCCTAGCGGCATGGTTGATCCGAAGACGGGACGTAAGCTCATATTCACCATTTCCCAGGGAGTCAGAACGTCAGAAATTAATTATTATTCCGGATATGCCCATAACGCGGGAATTCCCCTTAGCATATTCCTTCGTGAGGACGGACGGCTTGGAATACGACCCATCGAAGAAATGGAACTGCTTCGCGGCGAAAAACTCACATCCATCGAAGGTAAATCGTTAAACGAAGCCAATGATCTGTTGAAAGAAGTCAAAGGCGATATGCTGGGAATACGGGTGGAGCTGGAGGCGGGAACGTGCACACAGTTGGGAATAAAATTTCGCTGCTCCCCCGGTGGTGAAGAAGAAACGTTGCTCTATTATGACAGAAAGGAATCGGCTTTGATCGTGGACCGAGACCATTCATCATTGGACGAACTGGCAGATTGGGACAGAGGTGTTCAAGGCGGAAAGCTGGAGTTAGGCGGCGAGAATTTGAAGTTGCAAATTTATTTGGACCGTTCTATGGTAGAGGCTTATGCCAACGAACTGAAAAGCTTGACGACTCGCGTTTATCCGAGCCGCACGGATGCTCTTGGTATGCAGATCTGGGGCGACGGTACCCTAACGGTAAAATCAATGGAGGTCTGGGAAATGAAACCTGCTTTTGAGAGCTAGACACGGACGAGAAAATAAAGTTTGATATGCTCCCCTTACGGCAGACAGGTGAAATAATAAAACCTGCCGCTGTAAGGGGAGCTTTTTCATGACTAGAGGACAATCGGCTCTGATTTTCATATATGGGACAATATGGAGATACAAGGCCTCATCCACGCAAGCGGTCGGCCCCAAGATGTCCTGTTCAGGGAAGCTCAAAGTTACATGGTGCTTATCCAAACGTCCGTCCCACGATGTGCTGTCCACGCAAGCAACTGGCCCAAGGCATGGCTAATACATGTAAGTATCCATAAGACACAAAACACCCTGTCCGGGCAAGCAGACAGGGTGTTTTGTGTCTATTTATTAAGCTCAGGCAGGGTCCCGCTTCGTGTTAGCCAGGACCATATCTCATTCACGCTTTCCTCCGGCGTCTGCTCGGCTGTGCGGAGCGTTAACTCTGGGCTGACAGGCGCCTGGTAAGGATCAGAAATGCCGGTGAAGGAGGGGATTTCGCCCCGGCGGGCCTTGGCATACAGCCCTTTGACATCCCGCGACTCGCAAATTTCTAAAGGGCAATCAACATAGACTTCTGCGAAACCGGGCAGCGACTGGCGGGCATAGTCGCGCATTTCCGCATAAGGGCTGATGACCGAGACCACTGAAATGACGCCATGCCGGTTCAGCATTCCGGCCACATAGACGGCCCGGCGGATATTCTCGAAGCGGTCTTCCCGGCTGAAGCCGAGGCCTTGTCCGAGCGCACGCCTCAGCTCATCTCCGTCGAGCCATTCGGCAGCCAGCCCCTGTTCCCTCAGTCTGTCCGTCAGAAGCGAGGCAATCGTTGATTTACCCGCCCCGGATAAGCCCGTGAGCCACAGAGTCATTCCGTGACCTGAACGAATTCCCGCACTTTTGTGCGCTGCTACAAATTCGGAGCCTTCGTACTTTGCTTCAATTCCAGCATTTTCGCGACTAGCTCTCATCCTTGCACCTCCGCGATTCCGTAGGGTATTCGTTCCAGCAGGCCGGAGCCGTAAATCTGCTCCAGCCGGAGCCCGGGCATGTGGATGTAACCGATATAGCAGTCGCAGAAGTTCATGCGGCAGCTCCGCTCTGCAGCGAGGCCTTCCAGGCCGTCACGGTAGAGGTTGCCGATGACGCCCCTGTCCTTATAGCAGCGTTTTACTATACCGGGTCCCTGCACATAAAACACATTGCTGCCGGCGTTGCAGAGTTTGCCCAGGCTTTCATAGTCGACTGTGTTGATATAGAAATGCGGATCGATGCCGCCGAGAAAGGCGAGATCTTCCGGTGTGTAATAATCCGGTTTGTCTTTGTAGGCATTCACCCACAGATAGACATCATCCGGCAGGGCGGCCCGCAGCGAGGCAATTGCCGGAAAGGCGCTGCGCAGGCCCACACTGCCGACACTGAAGGGAATGCCCTGCTTATAGACAGCCATACATTGGGCCAGAAACCGTTCCTCCCGCACCTGTCCCGGGTGATAGGTCGTCCAGAAGGCAGCCGTGGCCGGGTTCAGCTCCGGGATAAAATCCAGACTGGCCGACAGGTTGGTCTGGATAGCCACCTTGTCCACATGGGGGAGATGGGAGAGGGTAATCAGCGCTTCTTTATACCAGCGGTGAATCAGTCCTTCACCGTAAGGATTGAAGAAGATCGACAGCCGGTGGCCTGCCGCACCTTGCTCCGCAGCCCAGCGGACAAAGGTCTCCAGTCCTTCGCGGTCCTTGGCAAGCGTTGCTGCGCTGTCTCTGGTCTTGCCGAACGGACAGTAGGGACAATCATAATTGCAGGAGGTGAGGGCCCCGCGGTAGTAGAGGACGGCATTCATGGCAAAATGAATCCTTCCATACGTTCCCTGATTTCACCCGAGATGAACCAGTCGCCGATGGAGTCCGAGTAGCCCAGACCCTCAGGAGTTAACCGCAGGATACCTTCCTCTACTTCGCCCAGACCACTTTGAAGCAGCAGATTAAGCTCAGGATAATCATTCCACAGCGAGGCCGAGAAACGTCCGCTGTAGTCCGCCAGCTTCAGCCCCTCACTGTGCAGTACAGCTTTCAGTATGAAGCGCCGCTTCTGTTCTTCCCGGCTCAGCACAATGCCGTAATCGGCCGTGTCATAAGACTCAGACGACACATAATCGGCAATGATGCTCTCCGTTGCCTTGCGGCTGACGCCGTAGCGGGAGGCGTAGTGCACCTCCCGCGTATAGGAACGGGCTCCGCAGCCGAGGCCGACCATCCCCTCCTCCTGACAGCTGTAGTCGAGGATGGCTTTGCTGGTGCCAGCCGCTTCCTTAGCGAAGCGGCGCATGGAATACTGGCGGTAGCCGTGCTCTGCGAGGAGCTGGCAAGCGGCAGTATAGCAATCATGGCGGAAATCCTGCTGGCGCAGCAGATCTCCCGGCTTCACAATCGTATGCTCGCGGGTGTAGAGCGGATAGAGAAAGATCTCCTCCGGTTCATACAGGAGCGCCTGATTCAGCGAATAGAGCCAGGACTCCACGCTCTGGCCGGGAAGCCCGTAGATCAGATCCAGATTCAGGATGGGGAATTGATATTTCCCCAGCAGCTCCAGTGCCTGGTATACCACCTCAGGATTCTGCGGACGGTAGATGGCCGCCGATTCGGCGGCGACGAAGCTCTGAATGCCCATGCTAACCCGGTCCACGGTATTGTCCTTCAGGATGGCGAGCTTCTCTTCCGTAATCGTCTCGGGTGAGGTTTCGACTGAGATTGAAGCAAGGGCGGTGTCCAGGCCCATGATCTCCCGGGCGATCCGGAACAGCCGGCTTAGCTGCGGGGCGGCCAGCAGGGTTGGCGTACCGCCGCCGATCGCGAACCGGGCATACGGCTTATGGCCGGTAAAGGCCGACCACTGTTGTGCCTGCCGTTCCAGTGCATCCACATAGGTGGCGTGGACATCTGCACGTTTGTCCGGCAGGGTGAAGAGATTACAGAAGCCGCAGCGTGCGCCGCAGAACGGAATATGCATATAGAGAAAAAAAGAATCCGCAGGCTCTTCCAGCCACAGCTGTTCCAGCGGAATAGGAGGCTGGAATTCACGATAGGCTGTCTTGTGCGGATAGGAATAGAGATAATTGCGGTAAGGGTTAGCGGTAATCTGCTCTTTCCAGTGCTTAAGCTCCTCCGGAGAGAGAGACGGTCTTACGTCGTTGTCATTAGGATGCTGCAGAAAGTTGCCGGTTGACGCCATACGTTTCTCCTTTCTTCCGGGTTGAACCGGGCTGTTGATCTAAAGGATGAATTCCCGGTAAGGGACATTCCACACGGTCTCATGTGCCAGTCGGTGTCCCTGGTAGCCGTCTTCCCCATAGGCTGTGCCGTGGTCCGAGAAGGCCAGGCAGAAGACCGGATTGCCGCGTTCGCGGAATGCATCAAACAGGCGCCCCAGCTCTCCGTCGGCATAACGCAGTGCGGCACGCTGGCTGTCTACCGAATCCTTCCGGGCGCCCGGAAGGAAGAAATGGTTCGGCCCGTGGATGGCTGACACATTGAGGAACAGGAACAGCCTTTGATCCAGCGGGGTATCGTTCAGCACCTTCAAAGCGTGGTTCACCTGATGCTCCGTGGAGCGCGGGTTCGTGACACCGAAGGTCATCCGCCAGTAGCTGTGCTGGAAATAACCGGGCAGTACGCGGGCCAGCGGGACCTTTTTAGTGAAAAAAATAACCCCGCCAATACATACCGTACGGTAGCCCCCGGCAGCAAGTCCTGATACAAGATCAGGTGTGTCGAACAGCCAGGTGTGCGGATGGGTCTTCATCCCGGTATTTCTGGAATGGAACAGCCTCACATGTGAAGCTTTGTCCGTGTCAGCGGGAGTCGGCAGGAAACCGCCGAAGAAGGCATGATGTGCGGCATAAGTGAAGCTGCCGGGGGTATGCCTTTTCTCCCAGGAACCGGTGCCGCACAGATTGGGACAGTTCTCTTCCTCCAGAACAGCAGCATCGTAGCGCAAGGTATCCAGTGTGATCATCAGGATGTCATGGGTGCCAACAATGGCATTCATATCTGTCATAACCGTTATAAGCGCCCTTTCTTAAGAGATATGGATTAAAGATAGCAATACGCTATAAGGTCTCTCATTCATGATTCGCAATTGCATTCAGCTTTTTCATTTCCCATTCATACGTGCCGCAGCCGTCATACTCCACATCGTAGAGCAAGTCGCCAAAAGGATTTACGTCCGCAGCATAAGTACGCCGGGAACTGCCGGAGGATACCAGGATATCAATCCCGGCAACGGCCGAGCGGGGGAAGGCGGCAAGGGCCTGCACAGCTGTACGCCGTACCTGCTCCTGCACCTCTTCCGTGAGCCCGGCTTCTGCCGGAGACATCCGCTGGCTGCGCAGATGCAGGTTCGTAATGGGCGTGGTGCTGACCCGGGCAACGGAATGGCAGGCTTCTCCAAGCACGACAAGCTGGCGGATGTCGAACGAAACTCCGGCTGCGCCCGGCTTGGGAATCCATTGCTCGGCATACGCGCCATGGCTGTAGAGCCAGTTGATGATTCCGGACAGAACAGCGGAGTCGGTATAACGCCGCAGTTTCCCTGAATTATAGTACACGGGAGGGCGAGTGATATACTGCTCAACCCCGATAGTAGTCACAGCGATTTCGGCTCCCGTAGCGGGATTGATCTGATAAGCGATGACACCGGAAGCGGCAGAGCCGCAGGCCAGCTTGATGAATACCCGGTGCATCCGCTCCGTGATCATCAGCTCCCTCAGGGACGCATAGTCTGACGGAGGATGTCCGCCGCCCAGAGGCCGGGGAACCGGAACACCGGACTCAGCCAGAATCTGCTGAGTCCGGCGTTTGTCGGTCATGGCAGCAATATCTCCGGGGTGATTCTGCCACCGGGCTTCTGGCAGCAGCTCTGCGGCCTCGCGCTGAAGCCTGGCCAGCAGCCGGCAGTAGCCGCGGAACCATTGAGATGGATGATGCAGCACGCCGGGCATGTCCTTCAGCCGCCCGGCGGCCTGGAGACTCAGCGGATGGGGATCAGGATGATGCCCGAAGGGGTGCAGCGAGTCATCCTGATCCCCGGCATCCGGTGCGCCCAAGGTAATGAGGGCCTGCTCCATCTCGAAGCTGCCGCCGGGTGAATCCAGCCGCAGGAGAGGCGGAGCTGCTGCCGGATGTGAACCGGAAGGCTCTGGCCACAGGCCCGCCTGTCCGCTGGTCTGCAAGTGCAGCGCCTGCTCCAGCAGCTCTGCGAGCGAACTTCCCCGCAGCAGCTCTGAGTAAGGGATGAGCAGGGCCGGGGGCATCCCGAGGCGGCTCCGCGCCTGCTGGATGCCGTCCGAGCGCCTGTCGCCGGGACAACATAGCAGGATCAGCGGCTGCGGTTCCTGCATCATTCGGTGATGGAGGGATAACGCCAATCTTCCTCGTCATCGCTTTTTTGCTGGTCGCTGACATCGGCCGGCAGGCCGCTTGCCTTCCAGCGGGCAATCATTTCATTCGACATATAATGATAGCTCAGGTTCAGTGCCTTCAGGTCTTTAATCCGCTCGCTGGCCAGCAGCGCCTCCGCACCCTTGTCACTAAGCGTTCCAAGCGAAAGGTCTAGCGTATGCAGCTGGTCCAGAATGGGCGCATCGGCCACGGCCGCAGCAATTTCATCCTGAATTTCACTGTTTTTCAGTCCCAGATAGGTAAGCTTAGGGAACTTATCCGGCTGGATCAGCGGGTAGAGATCTTCCAGTCCGCCATCAAAGCCATAGTTGTCCACGCCAAGGTACAGCTCCAGCTTGCGCAGATTCGGCAAATGTCCTGCGGCGATTTCTGCCAGAACGCTTTTGCCAAGTCCGCCGGTAATAATAATCAGTTCCTCCAGCTTGTCATGCTGCAGACTGCTGAGGCTCAGTTCATTTCCGCCTTGAATGGTGAGTGATTGAAGCTCCGGATAGGCGGGGAGAAGCGGGGAAAGATCGCTTTGTGTAATCCACGAAATTTCACATTCTTCATAACCCATCTCCCCGATAAACAGCTTGCGCAGAGCCGGAAAGCTTCCGCTGTATTTCACAAGGGCTGACACAACCTCCTTGGAGCTGTTCTCATAGGCCTGTCCCCAATCCCCAATGATGAGGCTGGTTAGTTGCGCTGCTTCAGGACTTGTGCTCAAGCGTTCAATCTCCGTGCCTATTCTTTGACCTTCTTCAAATTCGTCGTACCCGACAGTAAGCTTTACTTCCGTCATTAACATTCCCTCCCGGAAAAATATGGCTTCAATTTCACCCTAACATCTGAGAAGGGGGCGAGTCAAATTACTGGACAGAACGGGAATGGAGCATTGAACGGAGCCTGCCAGGCAGTTGCAGCAGCAGCGGGAATTCCGCGTTCTCCGGAAATGTGCGGATACACAAAAACGGCCCGGCCCCACCCTGTATACGGGAGAAGCCGGGCGCGTAAGAACTCTGTCAGACCCAGCCGAACAAGCGCGCTGCCTGTGCAACCAGGAAGGTGACGGCAATGGCGATGCCCAGCGGTATGACAGCCGAGAGCACTGCCCATTTCATGCTTTTGGTCTCTTTGTAGATGTTGATCAGAGTAGTGCCGCATGGATAGTGGAGCAGGGAGAACAGCATCATGTTGAGCGCGGTCAACCACGTCCAGCCATGGCTCAGGAAGATATCCTTGATGCTGCCGATACCGTCGACATCGACCATAGCGCCGGAGGACATGTAGCCCATAAGCAGAATCGGCAGCACGATTTCATTGGCCGGAAGCCCCAGGATGAAGGCCATCATGATGAAGCCGTCCATGCCGAGCAGCTGGGCAAAAGGATCAAAAAAAGCGGCCATATGGTTCAGCACGCTGTCTCCGCCAACGAACACATTCGCTAGGATCCAGGTGATAATGCCTGCCGGAGCAGCCACGACGATGGCGCGGGTCAATACATTCAGCGACTTCTCCTTGGAGGAGCGGACAATCGTCTTCCAGATCTGCGGACGGCGGTACGGCGGGAGTTCGAGCGTGTAGTGGGTGGGAACGCCGCGCAGCGCGGTTTTGGACATGACCCAGGACACTGTTAAGGTTACCGTGATACCGACCATTACGATTCCCATCAGGACAAGGGCTGTCGAGAAGGTCCGCAGCGCACCAGTGGTAGCGGCCCCGACCATAAACATGGAGGACAGCAGAATCAGGGTCGGCCAGCGGCCGTTGCAGGGCACGAAATTATTGGTCAGAATAGCCAGCATCCGTTCACGCGGCGATTCGATAATGCGGGTGGAGAGAATGGCGGCAGCATTGCAGCCGAAGCCCATCGACATCGTTAACGCCTGCTTGCCGTGCCCGCCGGATTTCTTGAACAACCGGTCCATGTTAAAAGCCACGCGCGGCAGATAGCCGAAATTCTCCAGCAGCGCAAATACCGGGAAGAAAATCATCATCGGCGGCAGCATGACGCTGATAACCCAGGAGGTTCCGCGGTACAGGCCAAGCACAAGCACGCCGTGCAGCCAGGCTGGAGCGCTCACTGCTTCGAATCCGGCGGTTAAATAACCTTCGATGAAGCCGAACAGCGAGGCCAGCCAGCTCGAAGGATAGTTCGCGCCGGCAATCGTAATCCAGAAGACGAGTCCGAGCCCGGCGAGCATAATAGGGAATCCCCATATTTTGGAGGTGACAATATTATCAAGCTTATAAGTGCTGCCCAGCTTCTTTTTGTCCCGGTAGGTAACTGCATCTCTGCAGATCCCCGCAGATACACCATATATTCCGCTTACGATTTCATCACGGATTCCGCCCTTGTCTGCGAGATTCTTCGCTGCCGAGAGCAGGGAATCCATCGGATCGGCTCCCTTAATGACATGCGGTGACTCCATGGCCCACTACCCCCTTCGATCCGGAAATATTCCTCTGTCCCATATTGGCTTTGAGCGAAGCAAGCAGGCTTTCGTCACCGTCCAGCAGCCGCAGGGCAATCCAGCGTGCCGGATATCTTGAACCGACCGTCTGCTCTACCATAGGAAGGAGCGCGGCGATGCCCTGCTCAATCTCATCGCTATACGTAATCCGCAGCGGCTCCGCTGTATAAGTACCAGTAGCCACACGCTCAATTTGATCCAGCAGCGCCTCAATGCCGATTTCACTCCGGGCCGAAATTGCGGCTACCGGTACGCCGAGCCGTTTCGAAATGGCCTTCAGGTTAATATCGATACCCAGCTTCTTGGCTTCATCGATCAGGTTGATGCAGACAACGGCCCGCCCGGTAATCTCCAGCACCTGCAGGGCAAGATTGAGATTGCGCTCCAGTGAAGTGGCGTCCAGCACCACCAGCGTCACATCCGGCTGCTCAAAAATAATGTAGTCCCTTGCGGCCTCCTCGTCAGCTGAGTTGGAGTATAGGGAGTAGGTACCCGGAAGATCTACAGCCAAGTAGGTATTGTTCTTGTGGGTAAACTCGCCTTCGGCGGTGATGACGGTCTTGCCTGCCCAGTTGCCGGTGTGTTGGCGCAGGCCGGTCAATAGATTGAAGAGTGTGCTCTTGCCCGTGTTGGGATTGCCTGCAAAAGCTACAGTGTAACGGTTCATGCTTCATCACCTCCGATTAATTCTCCGTAAATCAGAGCGCTTTCTTCCCGGCGCAGGGCAATGGTTGTATTACTTACCCGGAAGGCGGTAGGGTCTCCAAGCGGACTGCGCCGCAGTACCTCGACAGCATTGCCGACGACAAACCCGAGGTCGAGCAATCTTCTCCTCAGCACACCCTGCACTTCTATGCTGCGGATATGCAGGGTACTGCCGTTCACAGCTTCAGATAATGGAATTACGGCTCCGGCCATAAGATTTTCCTCCGTTCCATCCAGATTGATTGAGCATGTATGATTTATTGATTTATGTTATGCACATGGGTTAGATTTTTGTACTCTACCACAATATTAGTATACGTAAATAAATTTGTCCATGCAACAAAAAAGTTTCCCTAGGGAAAAATAAAAATAACCCACGCGTAAAGGCAGCAATTGCTGCTTTTACGCGTGGGTTGGGGGACTCAGAGAGCATCCATGCATTCGATTGGACTGAAAAAACATCCTCTCAAGTAGGGATGTACTGGCTATAATCCTGATAAACACAGAATTCGTCCATCTTCAGGTGTCTGCTTCTACTCCCAGCTACCAAAATCCAGCGTACTGCCTGTTTCCACTAAGGTCTTGATGTTGCTGAGAATCTGCCACCAGGAGCTTTCGCTGGGGCCGTAGGATGGATCATCAGGATGCCATTGATCATGAATCAGTGTCAGCTTGGTACAGCCGCCAACCGGCTCCAGCAGCCAGGAGATGCATGATTCATACGGTTCGCCGCCCTTGAGATAGGAGGGGCCGACCTTGTGGGTAAAGCGGAACGCCTGCTCTGGAGAGAATTCCAGCACTGTGCCGTATACATGCAAGGTATCGGGGCCATCTGCCCCCGGCCCGATATATTTCAGCGGTTCCCCTGCTGTAAAGCTGGAGTGGATCGTGCTGCCGTAATAGATTTGCTGTACTTTATCCGGTGAGACGAGGCTGTCCCACACCTGTGCTGGTGTTCCGCCGATATAGAATTGATATTTCAGTTCTTGCATGCCTTATTCCTCCTGCCTTTTATGTTCTTATTTGCCTCGGCAAAGTCCTATGAATGTTTGCCTTAGCGATAAGTTCACTATACAAAAGAATCACTGACAGCTGCGGTCAGTGATCCGGATAAAGATATTATTCTTTATAATAATCTGCAAGGTCCGCAGTGATAGCTGCCAGCTTCTGCCTTAAAGCTGCGGGTTCGATGATCTTAAGCGCTTTGCCGTAAGGCAGCAGGAAATAGGGGGCGTAGCTGTATAGCGAGGCTTCATCCAGCAGGAAGCTGGCTTGTTCCGGGGTTCGTTCCGCAAGCGTATGGCCGAACAGCCAATGGCTGCACAGATCATTCAGGACGGCTTCCGCAGACTGGATGATGACAGCCACCAGTGCGGAAGCTTTATCCTGGCCGGGAAGCAGGCCGCGCAGCAGAAACTCGCGTGCGGAGAATCCGGCAGGTCGCACAAAGTCATCTCCGGTCCGCCGCAGTCCTCCAATCCGGTCTACCCGGAAGCTGCGGATTTCCTGGCGGTGATGGCAATAGCCGGCCATATACCACTGGCCTTTCCACAGCACCAGCCCGTAAGGATCTATAGACCGGGCAGAAACATCCGCTCCGTTTCCCTTGCGGTAGTCCATCTGCAGGGTGAGGCTGCCTGCGATGCAGGCTTCCAACTCCTCCAGCAGCGGCTGCAGCACAGCGCCAGGTGCATGGAGCATCTCCATGCCGGCTTCGTGGCGCTCCATTTGTGACAGCTGCGCCGCATTGCTGTAGCGTTTGAGCTTGGCAATCGCTCCGTCCAGGGCTGCGACATAAGGGTATCCGCTGCCCCGGGCAAAAGCGGAGGCCTGTACGAGCGCCCTCTGTTCCCTGGTGTCGAAGAACAGGGGCGCTGCACTGAAATGCTCAGGCAGGCTGTACCCGCCTCCCGGCCCGGCGCCGGCAATTACGGGAACACCGCTGGCACAGAGCGCGTCAATATAACGGTAGACGGAGCGGATGCTGAGCTCCAGCTCCTCCGCGAGCTCGGCAGCGGTTCTTCTCCTCTGTTGCAGCATCCACAGGATGGACAGCATATGATCGGCTTTGGACATCAGGCAGAACCTCCGGTACGCCTGTAATTCTGCTCTCTGGTTGCAATCAAGCAGCGGCGCTTTATTCTCACTCACTAGGACTCAGCATTCATTGTAGCCTACGCCTCCGGGTTACACCATCATCTTCTTCAGACTATGAATATAGCGGGATCTGACAATGATGAAATACACGGTTTGCACTAACAGGAAAGCTGCCGATGTGATCAGCACAGGAACGGTAACATTCGTGATATCCATCACTTTCAGTACGGGACGGACAACTACAAGAGTCTGCACGGCTGCAATAAGAATAGGGATATAGAACAGCAGTGCAATCTGTCTGGTGGCGGAAGCCGACATTTCTCTGGTGCTGAGTCCAATCTTGGAGAGTGCATGGTACATCCGCATATCTGCGTTCAGCTCTGTATGCAGCTTGAAATAGAGGAAGCTGGCTGAAGAGAGTGAGAAGATCAGGGCGATAAAGATGCCGATAAAACTGAGCATTGAGGTTCCCTGCTTGGTATTCATATAGCTATCAGCCCGTGCACTTATTAACGTATGCCAGTTGTCAGTCGCATGATTCCTGTCCCTGCTCCACTGCACCAGCTCACTGGAGATGACAGTCTCCGGCTCCCCGGTCTTAGGAAGCAGTGCATCCCACGCCGGGATTTTATAAAAGTAATTTATTTCGCGATCATTGGCTCTAGCCTTACCGGCAGCTTCTGCATACACACTGTCGCTGACAATCATCACCGACGGGTTGTATTGGCCAAAAGGCATAACCGGTGGATTGATAAGATGATTCAGGACGAGTTCCACATTTACTTGATCTGCCAGCAGAATCTTCTCTCCTGCGTTATATTCGATAATGGCGTTCTGGGGGTTAAGCAGCAGCACAGCTTCTCCGTCAGACAAAGGAGGGATTCCGGTGACATCCATTTGTCCTGCCAGTTGATTAAATACGGACACCGTCAGCAATTGAACGTTGTCAAACTGGTCCACATCATTAAGGCCTCGGATAGAAACGCGGATGAATTCCACTTTGTTCTCTGTGTACTGCAATCCGGCGTTTTCCAGGGCATCATGAATGGTGGTCAGTCCGGGTTCGGGACCGTGTCCATTGTCAACGGAATAGTCGATAGCGAATGGACTGTTCACATACGTCGTATTATTCGAAGAGCTGATGGATAGAAGAAGACTTGCGGCCATGCAGGCCAATGAAGTGACAACCGTTACCAGAAACAGCATCCGCGCATTGTCTTTAACCTTGTAGCTCATTTCGTTGATCCAGAGCAGATTGGTTCCGCGCCATAGCCGTTTGCGGCTCAGCTTCAGCAGGCGGATGCCCAGCACCGACAACTGGGAGTAGAAGAAATAAGTGCCGGCGATGCCTGTGACGGCAGCGATCAGCAGTGTGTTCGGAGACAGCTCCAACCCGATGGAAATGGCTCCTGTTGTCAGCAGTGCAAGTCCGAGAAGCGAAAGCAGCCAGGATACTTTGGGCTCCTTCTTCGGCTTCACGCTTCCCTTAAGCAGCTCTAGCACCTGGTTCCTGCGGATGAACAGCAGGGTGAAGATTGAATTTATCAGGAATAACGCCAGAAAGGAAACGGAAGTGATCACGAGTGCTTTTACCGGCCAATAAAATGGCATATCTGCAATACCAATAATATTAGTGCTGAGCAGCAGGAACAGCTTGGACAGCAGCATCCCTGCGGCCATGCCGCTCAGGATCGACAGCAGGCCTATAATCATATTTTCCAGCAGAATCAGTCTGTTGATCTGCCCGGGACGCGCGCCCAGGATCATCAGGATGCCGAATTCCAGATTCCGCAGCTTGAGGAAAGCACTGATCGAGTACAGGACAAAGAAAAAGGCGAAAATGAAGACAATATAGGAAGCAATTTTCATCCCGGTAGCCGAATTACGTCCAAGCTCAATAGAGGTTACTTCAGGATGATAGATGAACACCGAATAGGAAAAGAAGATCATGACCATAAAGGCGCTGCTGAGGAAAAAGGCCATATATGCCCGCGCGTTGCGCCGCACATTGTTAAACGCGAATTGAGGAAAGCTCATGACTATTCCCTCCCCAGAATGAAAGTGTATCAATGATCTTCTGGAAGAAGGCCTGGCGGTTGTCGCCGCGGTGGATTTCCGCAGCCAGCTTGCCGTCCTTAATGAAGACGATGCGGTTGCAATAGCTTGCTGCCATCGGATCATGCGTAACCAGCATCAGCGTCGTGCCTTCCTTGCGGTTGATGTCCTCCAGCGACTCCATTACGATCCGGGAGGAATTCGAATCGAGCGCTCCCGTCGGCTCATCGGCGAGCAGAATGGCAGGCGAAGTTATAATTGCCCGGGCAATCGCCGTCCGCTGGCGTTGTCCGCCGGAAATTTCATAGGTCCGCTTATTCAGGATGTCCGTGATATTCAGCCGCCCGGCCACCCGCTGCAGCAGCGCGTCCATCTCGGAAAGCTTGCGGTTATCCAGAGTCAGGGGAAGAACGATATTCTCCCCTACGGTCAATGTCTCCAGCAGGTTGAAATCCTGGAACACAAAGCCAAGCTTTCTGCGGCGGAACAGGGCCAGCTCTTTTTTGTTCATCTGATAGGGATTGCTGCCGCCGATCTTCACTTCACCCGAGGAGGGTTGGTCAATGGTTGAGACCATGTTGAGCAGGGTGGTTTTGCCGCTGCCCGAAGGGCCCATAATTCCCACAAATTCACCTTGCTCAATGCTGAGATGAATATCGGTAAGAGCCTGCGTAAGCACCTTTCCCGGGTATACTTTGTTCATTGCCGTGACTTCGAGTACATTCATGGAATTCATTCCTTTCTAACCGAAACATGAGTGTCACCCATTGTCGCCTATAGGTGCTTATCTTCTGATTCCGAGTGTACAGGATGAGCTTCCGGCATGCTATGGTTTTACCTTAACGTTTCCTTACAGCGCGGTTAAGGTTATGTTCGCCAGGTCAGGAGGATGTTCGTTTGAACCATCCCCGCAGCAGAATGGATATTGAGAGCAGCAGCGGGAAACCGATTTGGAACAGCGGGTCAATCTTGAGGCTTGGCCCCAGGCCGAAGGCAAGATGCTGGGTATAGTCCCTCGCCAGAAAGGAAGTGCCATAGATTGCCGCTCCTACGGGAAAAACCCACCATTTGGCCGGTTTGCCGCTCAGTTCACTAATGCCTTTAACCGCGCAAAAGTAGAAGAGCATCATCTTGATCAGCAGCCCGATAAAGAGTTGGATCGTTACCAGAATGTCGAGCCGTTCCACAAACTTGAGGTTCGATAAGGTGCGGACTGTCTTCAGAAAAGGCAGTTGGCTGATCCCTGCAATCGATGGGCCGAGGACAGCCACATTCAGCGCGTTCATGAAGATGAGAAAGATGCTGATGGCAATATAGGCGGTCACTGTATTTTTTACCGGCACACCGGGTTTATCCCAGAGGGACCACAACATCAGGAACACAATCATTTGGCCGAAGGGAAAGGAGACGATATCCGGCAGCGCAACTTCTACAATCGGCATAAATCCGCCCTCGAAGACAGGAGTCAGCCGGTAGAAGTCGATGGAGCCCATAATACCAAGCAGCAGCACAAGCAGGAAATAAAAGAAGAGAACCAGCGGGAGCAGCACCTCGGGCAGCCGGAAGACAACCTCCGCACCTTTCCAAATCGCATAAAGTGCAATCATTACAAAAATGAGCATCGTGAGCGGCATCGGGGATCTCGGCAGTAAAGTCAATGCCGTCAGCTCGCCGAGATCGCGGACATTGCGCATCGACTGGTAAGCGAAATAGAAGCAGTAGATCAAGCCGATCACGGAGCCGGCAACTCCTCCGAAATGGAATTTAAGCATGCTGATGAGGTCCAGCTTGGGCGAGCGGCGCTGAATCCACAGCAGAAGCAGAAGGAGGATGAAGCCGCCCAGCGAGCCAGTGCACATGGCCAGCCAGGAATCCTGCTTGGCCTTGCCGCCCAGCAGAAAGAGCGGCGTGCTGCCAATCTCGAACAGCATAATCATAAACGCAATTTGCAGGCCAGACACCTGTTCCTTTTTTTGCATGAGTCCGAAATCAGCCTCCTAACCACTTGATAATGAATCTGCCGGCGGGTTGAAAGTAAGTAATATATAAGGTAGCCATATTGAAATGCGGCGTTTCTGTAATCCCGCAAATGTTCTCATAAGCACACCAGACCAGAATGCAGCCAAACCACAGCCGGTGCAGCTTCCTTCCTTCTCCGCGCAGCCGGGTGCAGCCCCAGACGAAAGATAAGGCATAAAGCAGAAGAGTGATCGCTATTTTCATAGAGCAGGCCCCTTTACTTCTGCTGGACGGATTTAAAGGATTTGTTGCTGAGTCCGCTCCGTTCAATTTGGATCGAAACATGCGGTTTGATCTCAATATTCTGGAACATGCGCTCCCAGCTTTTGTCCTTCTCAATCTGCTTCCAGCGCTTGCGGTCACTGCGGTGAATCCTCACGGCAAAGCCCGTGACGTCCGCTCCCAGCCGCTTGACCTCACTCCATGAGTTGCCCACGAGTTCCAGGATACGCTGTTCAATGGCTCGCTCCATCTCCGTAATGGAAGCCCGGTCATTCAAATCCATGACGCTTCCAAGCTCCGTCAATACGCCGCTTCCTTTGATATTCACATCCATGATGTAGTGATCTTTATCCCAGATGGGATGAACGGAAGTGGTCGAATTCTGGAGGATGAACGAGGCGTCCGGTTTGTCGCTGATTTCGGGCCGGGAGGCGAAGGCGATGGTGGCAGTATCAATTTTGTTCGTCAGAAACGACAAGCCGAAGGCTTGCTTCTGCGTTAGCCATCCTACCAGTTTTTCGCCTTTTAAGACACCGAGCCTTCCCAGCTCGAGCCGTGAAGGCAGGTCGGTCCGACCGGTCTCGCTGGTTTCATCCATGATCTGGTCACCAGTGAGGCGGATTTCCGGCAGCACGGCACTTCCGGATTCGGAGGACAGGGCCATGGCCAGTTCAAACAGCCGGATGCTGGGATAAAAGGAGAGCAGCTTCGATTCCTGCTCAATCATGAGCTGGATACCGGCTCCCTGATTTTTGGTCAGCTGCATCAGCTGGTCCAGAATATCTCCGGCATCGTCTTTGGATAGAAATACATATACAGTTTCCCGGGCGTCCTGCTTGCGCAGGAACATGTCGATTAGTTGACTGATGCCGTGTTTGGCCAGAGATTCTCCAATTACGGTTATGCGAGAATGGGAAAAAAACATTTCGCGCGTACTGGTCAGATTGGTTTTTTCGATCGCTTCCATAATCGTTCGGCCTTTTACTGTGAAGGTGACGAACGGCGGTGAGCTGGTGCTCCCGCCCCCGCTGCCTCCCATGCTGCTGGTGCCGGAAGAAGGGTTGATGACCTGGTAGGTGGCCTTCCACTCGTTATCCTTCCAGTCATATGCCGAACCGGAGGTAATGCCCAGCTCACTCAGCTCCCGGTCATCCCAGCATCCGGTCAGCAATGTCGACAGGAGGGGGAGGCAGAGTCCCAGGCAGAGCGTTTTTTTCACGGCATAAACCAGAGGTCTCGCGGGATTTGCAGAATAGGGTTCGGTGTTTTGCTGCTGCATCATGTTTCCCACCCCTTTCGTTTGGATCTCGGTTTCCGGAGCCGGTGCAGCAGGATCGCAGCTAGCGGAACAAGTACATTGAACAGGAAGAAGACCGGGAAACGCCCTTCCTTGTTGTAGAGATTCAATTGGTCTGCACTCTGCCAGGTAAAGAGACATTCTAAAGCGATTATCAGACCCAGAGCCCCGATAAAAGGCCGGCTGCTGTTTACACGAAAGGTCTGTTTGAAGCATTCGACAGTCGCAAACAGAAAGATCGAGAATTTCAGATAGATGGACAGCACCCAATAGGAGATGAATAGAATGTCCAGCTTTTCGATAAATCTGCCGATATGAACGACTCCGGCGGTGGAAAAACCCGGATATGTGCTGAGCTTGATGAATTCGGACCCGAACACCATCAGTGTCGTTACGAGCGAAAACATCATCAGCACAGCAACGAAGAGAAGGCCTGCCCAGCCGGCGATGCGCGCTTTTTGCGGATTCTGCAAATAAGGAGCCAGAAACAGCAGCACCGCGACTTCGGACATCCAGGTAGCCGGTGTTATGCCGGCCAGTGTCAAGGAGGCCAGAGAGTGATCAAAGACCGGCAGCAGCTGATGGACATCCATGTCCCGGTACAGCCCAAACAGATAGAGCGGCACGAAGAAAAAGTACAGCAGCAGCACGAGGCTGTTCACTCTGGCGATGGACTCAAGGCCCTGCCTGACCATATAAATCGTAATTAACAGAATCAGGATGGTCATTACGGTGACCGGGGTGTCGATCAGTACATTGTCTTTGATGAAATTGACGAATTCGCGCAAAATGGTAGCCGATGTGTCCAGATAGAACTGCAGCATCAATAGGCCCAGAATCGTAGCAGCAACAGGAGAACTCTTCTCGCCAATCCAGGTCAGAAACGGTGCGCCCTTGCTGTAGCGGATGACTGTCCCGACAATCGTGGCGAACACGAGCCCGGCCAGAGTCGATAACAAAATAGCCAGCGGCGCGTCCTGTTCCGCGTAGTTGCCAATGATGACGGGAAGCACGACGGTGGCTGTCGGCAAGATAGTGTTGACGATGAGCATGGCTGTCTGGGTGGTGCCGATTTTACCGTTCAACTGGGATCCTCCCCCTGCGGCTGCCTGGTTTGCTGATTGTTCTGCGCCTCTTCTTGGGGCTGCGGCTTTTGATCCGGGCCTTGTCTGCGCGTTTCCTTGCCCAGATTGGTCTTTGGCCGCATGGTCATGCTCCAGAGCGGAACGCGGATAAAGATATCCTTCAAATATCGGGGAGTCATTGGAGCTACCGGGGACAGGTAGGGTACACCAAAGGAACGCAGTCCGGCCAAATGAATCAGCAGCACCATCAAAAAGGACATGATGCCGAACAGGCCAAGGGTAGCGGCGATCAGCATCATGACAAACCGGATCAGGCGGATCGAATTGGCGATAGCCAGGGACGGGATGACAAAGTTAGAGATGGCGGTGAACGACACCACGATAACCATGGCTGCGGAGACGAGTCCGGCTTGAACGGCGGCCTGTCCCAGCACGAGTGCCCCAACGATGGAAATCGCCGGCCCGATGGTGCGCGGCATACGGACCCCGGCCTCACGCAGCACATCGAAAGTGACTTCCATCAGCAGCGCTTCCGCCAGTGCCGGAAACGGTACGCCTTCACGCTGGGCGGCCAGACTGATCAGCAGGGTTGTCGGCAGCATTTCCTGGTGAAAGGTAGTCACGGCGATATACAAGGCCGGCAGCAGCATGGATACAAAAAAAGCAGCATACCGGATCAGCCGCAGGAAAGAAGAAATATCATAACGCTGATAATAATCTTCGCTCGACTGAAAAAAATTGAAGAAAGTGGAGGGAGCAAGCAGTGCAAAGGGAGTCCCGTCAATAATAATTCCGACCTGGCCCTCCAGAATGCCTCCGGCAAGCGCATCCGGACGTTCCGTGTTCTGGATGGTCGGAAAGGGAGTCAGTCCGCCATCCTGAATAAATTCCTCGATGTAATTGCTCTCCAGAATGCTGTCGGTTTCAATGGCGTTTAAGCGCCGGCGGATTTCCGCCACCACCTGTTCACTGGCGATACCCTCCAGATAGATGAGTGCCACACCGGTCTGAGTGCGCTGACCGATCTTATACTCTTCTATTCTAAGATCGGAGGTTTTGAGTCTGCGCCGCAGCATAGAGGTGCCTGTCCGCAGGCTCTCTGTGAAGCCTTCCTTGGGTCCGCGGATGACACCTTGGGAGGTTGGTTCGTTGATGCTTCTTTTCTCCCAGCCGGAGGTATCGGCAGCCAGTGCCACCTGAAGTCCTTCAAACAGAATGAGGGTATAGCCTTCGAAGAGCATGGGGAGCAGACTTTCCAGCGTTTTGCCTTCCTTGACGCCCCCGACCGGCAGCATCTGATCTTTAATCAGGCTGAAGGCGTCCTTGGCGGTAATACCGCCGCTCTTGGGAGCAACCATCTCCATCAGCGGCTGCAGTACCGTCTGGTTGACGGCATCTGCGTTAACGAGTCCGTCGATATATATAAAAGCAAGAGAGAGGGAGCTTAAAGATTCATTAGTGAATCTGCGGAAAACAACATCGGAGCTTTGACCGATCCGCTTAGTAATTTCCTGCAAGGTAATATCTAATGAGGGGTGAAGAGGCAGCGTTGCAGGAACGGAAGCCTTGGCGGGATCTGTTCCTTTCTTGCGGCGTTGCTGCAGATGGGTTGGCATCGATACTCCTCCTCGTTGCTGGATTCTGGATGATTTTCTGTATTATCCCCTGGGAGCGGATTCCTTATTCTGACTGCATTATGAGATTAGCAGACATGAAGAAGAGAGCACTCTACCGGCCATTTGGTCATGGCGGGCGGAATGCTCCCGGTTGTGAAGCTTGTGGCAGCTCCAGCCAGTCTTAGGAAGCTGAGCGGATGCTGTAGTTCAGCCGCGAGGAGGATCAACTGCTCCTCCGAAAGTAATGCGAACTGTGGTCCCCTCGCCGGGCCGGGATTGCAGCTCTACCGTATGCCCGAGCCTTGCGCAGATCTCACGGACCAGATAGAGGCCCATCCCGGTGGATTCATGATACTGGCGGCCGCGTTCTCCGGTGAAATAAGGATTGAACACCCGTTTCAGGTCTTCGGGAGAGATGCCAATGCCCTGATCCTTAATCAGTAAGATGCTCCCGTTTCCTGTCTGCTCCGCGGAAATGGTTACTGTCTTGCCTGTCCCGGCAGTATAATTTACGGCGTTGACGAGAATCTGGGCCAGCATGAATCTCAGCCATTTGGCGTCGCTGTATACAGATAGTCCATCGTCAATGGTAATGTCTACCCGGACTCCACGCCGGATGAACAGCCTGCGGTTATCGGCGACGGTCTCGCTTACGGCTTTGCGAAGCAATAGAGGCTGAACATGGAAATCATCCTCAAAGCGCTCCAGCCTGGAGGTGTAAATAACCATCTCCAGTCCCTTGCGGAGCCGCTCTACCTCCTCTTGGATGCTGCTGGCAGCATCCTCCTCCAAATCCTGAAGGGTAAGCTGGATGACGGAAAGCGGCGTCTTCATCTGGTGGACCCAGCGGTTGATGAAATCGATATGCTGATCCATCCGCCGGGTATGGGAATGCAGCTGGTCCAGATAATAGCGGTGGTTGTGCTGCATCATTTCCGTCACCGCTTCGGGCAGCGGCGCATCGTCAAGGGGAATAAGCTGTTCCCCCGGGGCTCCGCCGGGTCCGCTCAGGCGGGTGTATAGCTTATAGTGCTGAACATACCGGAAGCCCAGATATAGAATGAGAACTGCAAAGCTGAGGGCCATCCCGTATAAAACAATCGAGAAGGGTCTGTATTCGCCTGTAACCCAGTAGAGCACGGGGATGAGGATCATCTGGAGCAGATAGAAGAGCAGCAGCGGCCGGTGATCCTTAAGAAACAGCCTCATGGTGTTTCTCCGGAGAGGCTGAGCCGGTAGCCGGCACCTCTTATGGTTTCTACGATGTCGTCAAGATCAAGATCCTTGAGCTTCTTACGTACGCGGGTGATATAGACATTAAGTGTATTATCATCGATGAAATGCTGGTCCTCCCACATCAGGTCCAGCAGCCGTTCACGGGAGACGACGCGCCCTTCCTTCAGCAGGAGCGCTTCAAGCAGGACGGCTTCCTTCTGTGTAAGCTCAGCGGACAGGCCGTTGTGCTGGATCACATAACGCTCCGGATACAGCGTCAGTCCTCCGGCTTGAAGCTTACGTTCTTCCTGGCTGTGGGCGTAAGAGCCGTAAGCTCTACGCAGATGGCTGCGGATTTTGGCCAGCACGACCTCGTATTGGAATGGCTTGATAATGTAATCGTCGCCGCCGTTCTCCAGCGCCATGACCTGATCCATGCCGCTGTCGCGGGCAGATATGAAAAGGATGGGGCAGAGTGAGGATTTGCGAAGCTGGCGGCACCAATAGAACCCGTCATATCTCGGCAGATTGACGTCCAGCAGCACCAGGCTTGGGGCGCTGTCCTCAAAGGTTTCCAGCACTCTATTGAAATCATCTACGATGACGGTATGGAAATCATATTTTGACAAATAACTGCTAAGCAGGTCTGCCAGCTTGGCGTCGTCCTCGACAATCAGAATCGTTTCCATGAATTCACTCCTTTGTCCAGTATTACAGTAACATGCTAAGGGAAATTTATGCAAAACAGGATTCAGACGCAAACAACCTCCCGGGCTGCCGGAAAAAGATCCGGCTGCGGGAGGCTGCTTGTATGTTGCGGAAGGATGGATTAACGGGTTTTGATGACCAGCGCATTGCTGATCAGACGTCCCGGTGTTGTCAAATATTTTCCGTTGTAATACAATCCGCTGGAGGCGCCGCCATCCAGATTCATGGCCTGATAGGCACCGGCCTGCTTCATAATCTGCGCCAGCTGCGAAATGGTAGCCCCGCTGGTGGTCAGAAGAATCAGCTTGTGGTCGCGCGTCAAGCCCAGCGCGCTGCGGGCTCCGCCGCCGGTGCGGATTTTGGGATCCCGGAAGCCTTCGGCGGTCACATCCACCGCTACCTTCCCGTTAACCAGCAGCCGGGGGCCGGCCTGAAGCGCACCTTCGATGGTCCCGCTCTGGAAGCGCGATGCGAATTCAGTGCCAGGAATCAGCTCTGCTAATAGATTGCGGTCATAAGCGAATACGGCCCGCCGTTCTCCAGCGCCGTTCTTGAGCATCTTTCCGCGGCTGATGATATAACCGTAAGGGACTTTGTATGCCCCTTTAGTGTAGGCATCAAAGTAGGTCCCGTTGATCGCAACGAGAGCACCGCTACGTTTGGCAATGCTGCCAAGTGACTCCGTCTTGCCGACCGTGTTGCCGGCAAGCACTACATCCAGCTTGACCGAGGGATGGAGCAGGGAAGCGGTGACTGTCTGCACTGTAAAGGAGCGGCTGCCGACCTTAAAGGTGCGTTTGCCGCTGACTACCGCCGGGGATTCCGCTTTAAGGAGTGCTCCGCTGTGCACGGGCAAGGTGGCGGAAGTTTCGTCCGCTGTCAGCGTGAGCGACGAAGCCTGCGGATTCCACTTCAGCTGAAGGCCCAGTGTTTGGCTGACCAGGGACAGCGGAACATACGTCGTGCCGCTGCCGCTGAAGACCGGCTCACTCAAGGTTACGGCCTTGCCGTTCACGGAGGCCTTCGCCGAGCCCGGAATCAGGCGGAGGGAAGCTTCGTCCTTTGTAATTTCTATCGTTCCGCCAGGAGTGAGGATCGACCGGATGCCGGCAAAATCATTCAGGAAACGCAGTGGAATGTAAGCATGATTCTCCTTGTCCACATAAACTGCGAGCTTGGACGCAGGCGCCGCAGAGGCGCTTGATGATGCGGGAGGAAGGACGTAAAGCGGGAGAAGCAGGGTAAGAATGAGGGTGACGATTTTTTTCATGATGAACAGTATCTCCTTTTAAGTGGCGGCAGCATAATCTGCCATGCAGGATGAATTTGGAACATGCTCCAGAATGAAGCACCGGGTCTTATTATCGTATAAGGGCAGTCTAACCGTCAATTACTTAGGCTTCATTGCAGGCAGAATAATGATCAACTGATGATTCTTATATCCGGTGGCGCATGCATCTTCCGGACTGTTCGTTTATAATCTAAATAGATTGAATTTAAGATTTTTCCATTTTGGCGAGGACGTAGCTACAGGGAATATTTGGACTTCCGGCCGCTTTTGCCCTTTTGTGTAGTGATTAAGTTCATTCTATAAGTAAGCTTACTTATTCTTCATAAAGGCGGGTAGCAACAATGACAAGAATCGGCTTGATTCGGCATGGCAGCACAGCTTGGAATAAAGAAGGACGGATACAGGGGTATACGGATAACCCTTTGGACGAGGAGGGACTTCAGCAGGCGGCGGCTATAGCAGAGCGTCTCAGCGGAGAACAGTGGGACTATATCTACTCAAGCGACCTGCTGAGAGCAAGACAGACAGCAGAGGTGATCTCAGCGAAGCTGGGCCTGCAGGTAGCGGGAGTGATTCCGGGAATTAGGGAGATGAACGGCGGACTGCTTGAGGGCACCACGGAGCAAGAGCGGGTGGAACGCTGGGGAACAGGATGGAAGTCGCTGGACCTCGGGCTGGAGAGCAATGAGTCAGGCAAGCAACGGGGGAGCAAGGCGATTGAAGAGATTGCATTGAAGCATCCCGGCCACAACATCCTGATTGTCAGCCACGGCGCGATTCTGCGGAGCAGCCTGACCGGACTGGTTCCCGGACTGGATGTCAGCGTGCTGCTGAAGAATACCTCTGTCACCCGCATCGTTAAAGAGGACAGCGGCTGGGCCTGCGAGCTGTATAACTGTGTGAAGCATATGGAGAGCTAGACCTTATCCAGACGGCCCCTTCCAAAACATTCCATGCAGGATCAGTCCGTGCCTGCCGATAATAAGCTTATAGCCGACTAACCAGATTTATTTTCATGTAAAAGGGAGTGCGCATTATGATGGAAGAAGCCCGTAATTATATATTGGCTCTATTTTCGGTTCTCATCGCAGCGTTGACTGTGTACAGCCTTCTCCGGCTGACCCGGAATTTCACCTATAAAAATCAAAGAGCCCGTGCTGTGCGCACGAGCCTGATAATACTGATCACCAGCGGCGGATTATACGGAATGCACTGGCTGGGCAAGCAGTCACAGTCCGGGTTGAAACAGGCTGAGGGCAGCCTGTTTATCTCCTTGGCACTGTATACACTGACTCTCTTGGCTCTGACGTATCTGTTCTCTAAGCTTCGCCAGATCCTGACCGAAAGAGAGCAATTGAAGGAACTGGCCTACAGGGACACCTTGACAGGCCTCTTGAACAAAAACGGGATGGATCACTTTTGGGACCACTGCAAACCGAACGAGCAGCTTGCGGTGCTGTTCCTTGACCTGGACCGGTTCAAGTCAATCAATGACAAACTTGGCCATCATGTGGGCGATTTGCTGCTCCAGGCCGTCGGCGGCAGTCTGAAACAGTTCACCTCCAAAGGCAAACGGCATATCTTCCGGAACGGCGGGGATGAATTCGTAATTGTCGCCAAGCGCTGCGGCCGTAAGGAAGTGGAGCAGCTGGCTATGCAGATTCTGGAGCAAACGACCCGCATTTATAGTCTGGAGCGGCATGAACTGTTTGTTTCAGTCAGCATTGGCATTACGTTGAGCCATGGCAGGATCGACCCGATGCGGCTGCTGAAGGAAGCCGATTCGGCAATGTACAGCGCCAAGCAGCTCGGAAAGGGCCGATATACCATACACAAGCAGGGAAACGCGCTTCAATCAGTCAATTGGGCAGGCAGCTCCAAAGCCAATTAATTCAATTTGCTGCGTCCTTTCATCAGGAACAGGCAGAGCAGGGCTATTGCCATGCTCACCGCTGCCGCATAGAACAGGATGGAGTAGTCGGTAAGATCAATCATCAGCCCAAGCAGCGGTGGGGAGGTGATGGCGGCCAGCGAGGAGACCAGATAATACATCCCGGTGCGTGTGCCGATGCTTTCCTCTGTGCCTGTCGCTACTACATAAGGATATGAATTGATATTAATGCAGGCCCAGAACATCCCGCCAAGGAGCAGCAGAATCCGCAGCACAAGTAAATTCTCCGCAAATCCCACGAGGGAAAAAACTGCCATCAGTCCGCATACTCCGGTGACAATCATCTTTTTCTTCCCGAACCGCCCGCCCAGCCAGCCGCTGGGAATCGCAAATACTACGAAGGCCAGGGAAAAGAACGTCAGCGAGAAGGAGGCTGCCTGTTCACTGAGACCAAGGTGATGTTTGCCGTACAATGTGAACAGTGTCTCTACACCTTGATAAGCAACGAACCAGAAGAAGATGGCTGCTAAGAGCCAGACTGTGGTCCGGTCGAGCTGTTTTTTTAAGGAGATGCGTGTAGGTTTGACCCGTGGAATGTTACCGCTGCGTTGCGAATCTCCGGATAAACCTGTGGCTTCTTCTGTACCCAGTCCGGCTTCTTTGTTCACCCCATCCCGTTCCTCCTTGATGAACTGTGACACGATGAACAGGCAGAGCAGCGTGATGAGACCGGCAACAATGAACGGCAATGCCGGGCTGGCCTTGTAGAGGAATGAGCCGACGCCAAACGCCAGAATCGACCCAATCCCTCCCATGAAGTTAATCAGTCCGTTCGCCTTGGTGCGCTGCTTATCCGGCGTAATATCCGGCATCAGCGCGACGGTCGGCGAACGGTACAGGCTCATGGCCAGGTTCATCAGCATCATAAAGAGCAGTAGCGTGAACAGCCCGGTGTGGAACGGGATCAGCATCGTCAGTACGGCAGCCAGCGGCATTCCGATCAGCAGATAAGGCATTCTGCGCCCATAACGGCTCACCGTACGGTCACTGCGGTTGCCTATCCATGGCTGCAGAAACAGGGCGAAATAGTTATCAATGGTCATCATGAAGCTGATCAAGGCTACACTGTGTACATATTTCTCCAGGAAAAAAGGTACAAACGCATTATACAAACTCCATGTAATGCTGATGCTGAAAAACCCGAAACCCAGCAGCCAGACTTTCTTCACCCCATCACACTCCCTTGGCAGTAAGCAGTCTGTCCAGCACGTCCGGATAATCGCTAATGATTCCTGACACTCCGGCAGCGATTAATTCTTTCATGCGCTCCGGATCATTCACGGTCCAAGGATGATAGGCGATGCCATGCTCCGCCGCCTCGGAGACAAACTCCGGCAGCACAGCGAAATGATAGGCATGCAGCGCATCCGCCTGCAGAGAGGCCGCGTAATCCCACGGGCGGTACAAGCCTTCTCCATATAAAATCCCGGTGCGAATCTCCGGTGCAAGCGATTTGCAGTGAGCCAGGGAGTAATGGTTGAAGCTCGACAATATGACGCGTTCACTCATGTTGAATTCCCGCACGGCGGCAATAACCTTTTCCTCCATCCCCGGGTACATAAAGACCCCGTTCTTAAGTTCAATATTTAGCACCGTATCGCTATCCTTGAGCAGATCCAGAAGATCTTCGAGGGTGGGAAGCAGCTCTCCCTTGAATTCTTCCCCGAACCAGGATCCCGCGTCCAGGGCAAGCAGTTCTTTAAGCGTGTGGTCTTTCACATTCCCGCTGCCGTTTGTCGTGCGGCCCAGCGTTTCGTCATGAATCAGAATCAGTGCGCCATCCTTAGTCATCTGTACATCGGTTTCAATCCCGGTCGCTCCAAGGGTAAGACCTTTGCGGAATGCTGACATCGTATTCTCCGGACACACAGCGGATGCGCCGCGATGCGCAAAGTTAATTAGCGGATTCATTGTTTGCAGTCCCTCCAAGTTGTTTTTTAATAGAGCCCGATGAATCAGGCTACTCTTCTTATTCCACACCGGATAACAAAAACCTGTCCCAAAATCCCCTCAGAACGTGAATTCCTAAAATTTTACCTAGCGATTACATATCCCTGGATCTGTATAATAGAATAGAATTCAGTGTACTTGGAGAGGAAGAGATGTTTCTTGAAGTATTGTATAGAATGCGGAACTGAGCTGATCTTGAAAGAATGCGGCGGGGAGGGGCTGGTCCCTTTTTGCGAGGCATGCGGAATGTTCCGGTTTCCTGTTTTTAGCACGGCTATCAGTACCGCAGTGTTGAACAAAGAAATGGACAAGATTCTGCTAATCAAGCAGTATAACCGGCCGGATTACATCCTGCTCGCAGGTTACGTCAACAAAGGGGAGAATGCGGAAGCCACCCTTATCCGCGAGGTAAAGGAAGAGGTAGGGCTGGATATCGTGGCTTATGAATATATGCGCAGCCTTTATTTTGAGCCGTCCAATACGCTGATGCTGAACTTTATAAGCATGGCTGATTCGGAAGACTTGAGCCGGATGAGTGCCGAAGTGGATCAAGCGATGTGGTTCACATTTGAAGAAGCAGCCCGGGAGATCAAAAAGAATAGTCTGGCAGAGACCTTTCTGCTGGCGATTATTGAGAAGCTGAATGCAGGCAAGGTAGATCTCCTTAAACTCACTGAAGCTTAAACGCGCGGCCTCGGTCCATTCCTTGGGCCAATTGATTCTGACCACAGCCGTATTCATTGATGTATTTCCACTCTCATCCTGACAAAGCAAAGGGTGTCCCGCCATTTACATGGCAGGGAACACCCTTGTTTTTTTATAGCGGGATGGTTTAATTCCCTTTTATCTTCTTAATATTGTCCTGCCATTTCCCGGTTTCAAACTTCAGGAGCTTATCATAACCGGCTTTTTGGGCATCCTGCTCGGCTTTGTCGAGCAGGGCAATCACTTCCTGTTCATCCTTGGCGAACAAGGCTTTAGCCCGCACCTTATCGGCGATATCGGCTACACGCTGCATGATCATGCCCTCTTCTGAATCTGGAAGGGGCTGGATATTGCCGAATTCCGTGGCATCAAAGGAGGTTTTCCAGGCGATTGTGGTTTGGGAGACCGTAGCCCAGTCGCGCTTATCTTCAGGCAGACTCATTTCATTTTCAGCCTTGGCTCCATCAATAAACGCTGTATTTCCTGCCCATTGAAACGTATCCCAGATGGCCATGAGCTTGGAACGCTCCTCGGCTTCATTTTTATATTTTTCTGTATAGACGGGTGCGCCTTTCTCATTGGTGCCCTGCCAGTACATGCCCTCAGGCCCCCAGAAAATAATACGCTCCCCTTCCTCGCCCGTCAGCCAGTCCAGATAGGCAAATATACCTTCTGGATTCTCAGCCTGGGTTGTGATGACACTGACATTCCAGCCAAGAGAATCAAATTCGTTGACCCATACCTTCTTCGGATCTACGCCGGCTTTATGCAAAGGCCAGATCATCGTGTATCCGCCTTCAGGATCTTTGGCGCGCAGCATGCTGTTCGCTTCCGTGCCGATAACGGTGGTATCGAAATCCCCGTAGATCGCTATGCGGCCATTATTCACCTTTTCCTTGACCTGGTCGCGGGTCTGCGTGATGGCATCCTGGGTAATCAGCTTTTCCCGGAACAATTTATTGGCGAACACCATAGTTTCGCGGTAGACCGGATCACTGAAGAGGGATTTCAGCTCATTCCCCTGGGGGACCACACGCAGAGAGACCTGCCCGACATTCCGGTCTTCCGCCATCCCGGCGTAGAGAAAGTCTATCCCTTGACCCAGCATCCCGACCTCGAATGGAATAATGTCAGGATATTTCTCTTTCACCAGCTTCAGATAGGCATACAGGTCATCAAAGGTTTCCAGCTTCGGCGATCCGAGTTCCTTGTAGATTTTATTATTTACAGCGTAGCCACCGTTGCCCATCGGATTTTTCGTGTACCAATTCGGAAATTGGTACAGTTTGCCGTCTTCGGAGCGGAGCATATTGATTGTTTTTTCTCCCGCCCATTTTTTCAGATTAGGATATTTATCAAGATAGGGGTCCAGCGCAACGAGCTTGCCTGCTTTTCTCAGCTTTTCTACTTCGGCTCCGCGGTCTCCCCAGATGACATCCGGGTACTCGCCGGAAGCGATCATTGTATTGAATTTCTGCAGAGCCGCACCGCCGGACTGGATCGACTGGACCGTTACTTTCTTGTTCTCCTGAATCCATTTAGTCGCCGGATCCTGGCCCCAAGGATTCATCGTATACCAGTCATAATTGCCGAAAAAGGAAAAGGTGAGCGGAGTTTCTCCGAAAACAAAAGGTTTAGATGAATCAGTCCCGGCAGTGTTGTTGCTTGGTTTTGCCCCGTCTTCACCGGTGTTTCCACCGCATGCGGCAAGCATGATACTTATACCCAGCATACATACCGGCAGCAGGAATGATTTTTTTGTAATGGACATCTTCATACCCCCATGGGATTGTTTTTTATCAAGAATAAGCCGTGAGCCATGATTGCTACACCGATCTTATCCAAGTTCATTCTTTAATGGAACCGATCATGACGCCCTTGGTAAAATATTTCTGCAAAAATGGATAAACGAGCAAAATCGGTACCGTTGCTACCAGCATGGTGGACATGGTGAGCGATTTGGTTGTGACGCTTTGGAGCCGGGCCATGTGGCCTTGAGCGGCTGCATTGGTCTGCATCATCTGTTCAGACATAATGTTGGAGCTAAGGATTTGCTGAAGCAGCGTTTGAATCGGGAGCAGATGCCCGGAAGTGATGTAAATGCTGGCCGTAAACCAGTCATTCCAGTGCCATACTGCAGCAAATAGAGAGAGTGTGGCGATCACCGGACCCGAAATCGGGATGACAATTTTGAAAAAGATACCGAAGTGGCCGCAGCCGTCGATTTTCGCCGATTCCTCCAATCCTTCCGGAAGTTCGAGAAAAAACGTGCGGAAAATGATCATGTTCCAGACGCTGATTATATTCGGAACAATCATGACCCAGAAATTATTCATCAGGCCCAGCTCGCGGTTAATCAGAAAGGAGGGAATCAATCCTCCGCTGAAGTACATCGTGATGATACACAGGATCATATACCCTTTCCGTCCCATGAGCTGTTTCTTGGACATGCCATAGGCAAAGATTGATGTACAGGCAATGGATAGGATTGTGCCAATCACTGTTCTCAGTACGGAAATAAGGAAGCCTGTCATTAGCCGCTTATCCTGAAACACTACAATGTAATTCTCCAGAGTGAATTGTCTGGGCCAAAAGGTGATCCCCCCTCGCGTCGTGTCCAAACCCACGTTGAATGAGATGACGATCGAATTCCAGAACGGATACAACATTACAAAAGCCATGAGAATGAGCATGGAGTAAATGAGACTGAGAAACAAATTGTCAGAAAAGCTGTTTTTCATGCCGTGATCACCTGCATTTCAATGTGTAGTTGCGATGCCGAAGACTACCACAGACTGTGTCCCAGTTTACGGGCTATCCGATTGGCAACTGTGAGCAAAAAGACGCTGATTATCGACTTGAATAAACCGACTGCGGCGGCGTAGGAGAAAAGCGAGTTGCGGATACCAACGCGGTAGACGTAAGTATCAATGACATCGGACACGTCCTGAAGTACAGGGTTTTTGGCCAGGAGCAGGATGTCCTCAAAGCCTGCGCTCAAGATATCGCCAACTGCGAGAATCATGAAGATCGTAACTACGCCGGAAATACCGGGCAGAGTAATGTACCAAATTTTCTTCAAGCGGCTTGCTCCGTCGATGGAGGCTGCTTCGTAAATTTCGGGATTGATGCCGGCAATGGCGGCCAGATATACGATGCCGGAGAAACCGATCTCCTTCCAGATTCCTGTTCCGATCAGGATAGCCCAGAAGTAGCCGGGAATGGACAGGAAATTGACAGGTTCGCTGATTAAATGCAGCTTTTGCAGCAGCATGTTCACGCTTCCGTTGTCGGTTGCCAGCATGGAGGTCACAAATCCGGACACGATGACCCAGGACAGGAAGTGGGGCAGGTAGCTGATGGTCTGGATCATCCGTTTGAAGCGTGAGTGAGTCACTTCGTTCAGGATAAGCGCCAGCAGTATAGGTGCCGGAAATCCGATGAGGAGTCTCAGGGCACTAATCACAATCGTATTGCGCATGACAGTCCAGAATTCGGGTGCCTCGAAGAACATCTGGAAATACTTGAAGCCTACCCATGGGCTGTGCAGAAATCCTTGGAAAATATCGTAATCCTGAAAAGCCATCAGCACCCCGTACATCGGCAGATAAGAAAAGATCACGATAAGAATCATTGCCGGGATGACCATCAGTTGAAGATCCAGCTGCCTGGAGAATCTGAACCAGAAGGATTTGCGGCGGGCTTCCGGTCGTACGCCCGGAGGGACTCCCGGTGGTGAAGACGTGACGATACTTTTTTTCATCTGAACACTTCCTTTGCAAATTTCTCTGCTGAAATTCATAGTATAGGAACCGTTCCGGCAAAAACACTGATAAGAACAACGATTTGTAGACTTCTGCAATGAGGATGAAGGTTTTGCAACACGGTAAAAATGAAATGTTATATGATGTGATCAATAGAAAGTGTTGGCTTTGATCACACGGCCGGATTGGAGGTCAAACATGTATAACGTATTGCTGTCAGATGATGAAGTGCTGGATTTAAGAGGGATGCAGCACTTTATACCCTGGAAGGATCTGCAGATGAATGTAGCAGCGGTGGTGAGCAGCGGCTTCGCTGCGCTGGATTATATACAGAATCATCATGTTGATATTCTGATCACCGATATCCGGATGCCGATTATGTCCGGTCTGGAGCTGTCCCGTGAAGCATTGCAGCTGCTCCCACAGCTGAAAATCATATTTGTAAGCGGTTACGAAGACTTCCACTATGCCAAGCAGGCGATGGAGCTGAATGTGCAGAGTTATGTCCTGAAGCCTGTAGAGGATGAAGAAATGATCGAGGTGCTGCAGAAGGTGAAGGCCCAGCTGGATCATGAGGCCCAGCAGTCGAGACTGGAATCGGATTACTATAAGACCTTGCCTGTACTTAAGAATAACAGGCTGCTTGGCCTGCTGGATGGCCAGCAGGACGGAGCAGAAACCATGGATGACCTAGTCCTTGCGCAGTGCGGGATTAGCCCATCTGCTCCGCAGCGGGTCGCCGTGATTGAGATTGATGATGTGGCCTGGAAGCTGAATGCATACAGCGAGCTGGAAGCGAGGCAGATCGTCAATCAGCTGTATCAAACGGTATTGGATTATTGCACAGAGTGCCGGATCTGGTCGCTGTGCAGGCTTTCCAGCCGTGAATGTGCGCTTGTACTGCAGATGGAGGAACTGGCGGAATGTGAAGCGCTGCTCAGCGGTTTAATTGAACTTATTGGGGTCCGGTTTCCGGTCACCATCACAATAGGCCTGAGCAGCACAGCAGCTTCCACCGCTTCAATTCACACCTCTTATCAGCAGGCGAAGCAGGCGCTTGATTATAAAATGCTTGCGGGCAAAAGCCGTCTGATCCAATTTTCCGAGCTGGAGTCAGGCAGCGTGGAGGATGTGCAGAGTCTCGAAATGACGCTGGATGCCCTGTTTGCCGCAATGTCGAATTACAGGCTTGTCCAGCTGCACGATGAACTTGAGAATGTATTCGCCTTGGTCCGCCGGATGAAGTCCAAATCTACCGTCTACAACTTTGCCATTCAGATTATCTCCCGGCTGGATGCCTATCTGGCAGGACTGAACGAGAATCTATTCCAGATGCTGGGCATGCGAATGGAGAACCTGGACATTTTGTTCAAATTTGAAACCATGGATGATATCCAATCCTGGCTGCGCCGGAGGGTATTTGAAATCTCTGAAACACTGCATGTAAAGAAGCAAAAGAAAAATAATAAGCTGCTTGAATCGGTCTGCGCCTATGTGGAGAAGCATCTGGACCAGAATATCGCACTCCGGGATGTGAGCAATCTGTTTAGCTTTTCCCCGAATCATCTCGGCGTGTTGTTCAAGCAGGGAACCGGCATTAATTTCAGCGATTACGTGGTGGAGAAGCGGCTGGAGAAAGCCTGCACTTTACTGCAGAATCCCCAATATAAAATTTTCGAGGTGGCCGGAAGGGTTGGCTATAAAAACCTGACTTATTTCAGCAGGCAGTTTAAAGACAAATATGGGATGACACCGGGGGATTACCGTAAGCAGTGCTGAACAAAGGAGAACAGCGGCCTATGAAGCAAAAGAAACGGTTTCTGTCATTCGGCTACAAGCTGATGATTTCTTATATTGTACTGCTGATTGTCCCGGTTGCTTTTGTCGGTGCCTTTGCTTATAACACAGCGGTTGAATCCATCCGAACACAGACAAAGGCCAATATCCGGGGCACGCTTCAGCAGATTCAGGATAATATCCGTTATAAGGTGGAGGATACCAAGCGGCTGACGGACTCACTGTATTATGACCGCAATCTGGCGGATTCCTTAAGACGCTATGATGACGGCTGGTACAGCTTTGAGACGCTGCAGAGCTATTTGATCCCGATGCTGCAAAATACGGTGCATTCCTCTAACCGCAACATTGCACTGTCCCTGTATATTCAGAATGAGACTATACCCGAGGTTTACTATTCTTACGAAGGGATGGACCCGCTGCGGAAGGGGAGGTTCTACCAGCTGTTTCACCAAAAGCGGATTCTGGGCAAGCCATGGTTCAGCGGTTTTCCCCGGGAGCAATACGGGGTGACGATGCAGTGGCGCCAGATCGAAGATGATGAGTCCTACGGGAATATTTCCTTACTCCGAAGATTGATGGATACGTATGAGCCCACTGCCCCGAGTCCATTTGGTTTTGTCCGGATTACCGTCAAGATTGCCGATCTTCTTGAAAGCGTGAAAGATGATAAGTTCCGCAAGGGCAGCACAGTGTATATAGAAAATGAAAATCATGACATTATCCACCTTTCTTCAGGGGATAAAAATGTGAAACCTCAGCAAATTGCACTGCTGGAGAGCAAGGATTATCTGCAAATCAAGGCGCCGGTTGAGGAGCTGAACTGGACGCTTGCGGTCAATATCCCCAATGAAGTTTTGGAGCAGGATATCCAGAAGGTCAAAAGCGTAACCATTCTCGTCTGCCTGATCATGATCGGTTTCTTTTCCGCAGCAGGTATGCTGCTGTCCGGCTATTTTTCCCGGCGTGTCGTCAAAATTGTGTCTGTTCTCCGTTCCTTTCAGGAAGGGGATTTACATAAAAGGCTTAGTTACCGGGGAAATGACGAATTTAATCAGATCTCCCTGGCACTAAATAATATGGGGGAGAATATGAACCGCCTGATTCAGGAAGTTTACCTCTCCAATCTGCACAAGAAGGAAGCAGAGCTGGAAATTCTTCAGGCACAGATCAATCCCCACTTTTTGTATAACTCGTTCTCTTCCATAAACCGTCTGGCACAGTTCGGTGAGATCAGTAAAATCCGTTCGATGGTCAGCGGCCTTGCGAAATTCTACAGGCTGACACTGAATGAGGGCAGGACGATGATTCCGATCGAGAAGGAGCTGCAGCATGTACAGACCTATATTGACATCCAGAAAATCAAATATGAGGATCATCTCACCTTTAATTTCGATATCGACCAGAAGGTGCTGGGTTTTGATACTGTAAGGCTGATTTTGCAGCCCTTTGTGGAGAATATTCTTGAGCATGCTTTTTACGGGGAGACCATTCATATCCGCATTACGGCGGAGGCTGGCGAGCAAGGGATTGTGTTCAAGGTGATTGACGACGGCATCGGTATGACCAAGGAAACCATCCGGCAGATTTTCTCTCCAAGCGGGATCAAGATGGGCTATGGCATCCGCAATGTCGACCAGAGAATCAAGCTGCAATTTGGCGGTTCATACGGTGTCTTGCTCTACAGCCGGCTTGGAATCGGAACAACTGTTCAAATCACTATCCCTTACTTTCATCATACAGAGCTCACCGATAGCGGCGGGACACAGGGATAAGGCAGAAGCTTTCCGAGCTCTCAGTCTGTCTAGGAAAGGAGGAGGAATAAGGAATTCATAACATCTAATCTGCACCCCATCTAATTATAGAAAGGCGGAGAAAACAATGACTAAAGGTAAAAGAAAACGGACTTTGCTGACGGCCCTGCCCGCGCTGCTGCTGAGCTTTATGCTGAGTGTTCCGGCCCAGACAACCTCTGCCCAAACAGGGCCCTTTGTATCCGAGATCATCGTGCGGACAGGCGCCAATTTCAAAAACCATAATGAGGTTGTCAGCTTCGTGAGCAATGCGGCAAAGAACAATATTTCTGTCATCAATTTGAGTGTGAAGCAGGATGAGGATGAGGAGATTCCGTCCGGTTATGCATTTTATAAGAGCAAGATTGCACCGGTTGCTTCGGGATACGCCAATTTTGACGCAGTCAAGGATGTTATTGCTGAGGCACATAAAAAGAATATTCAGGTGAGGGCATGGATTCCGCAGTTCCACGACCGTGCGGCCTTTGACAAGAACAGCGAGTGGCAGATGCGCGCGCTTGTGGACGGCAAGGTGAAACCTTTTACAGGCTCCAATGGCACTGAATATTTCGTGAATCCGCTCGATCCTGGTGTGCAAGCCTATGAGCGCTCCATCATCAAAGAAGTTGCGGCAAATTATGATGTTGATGGTATTGTCCTGGACTGGCTCCGCTTTGACGATTACAACATGGATATGGGGGATTACACGAGAACACAGTATAAAAATCAATACGGCTATGATCCAATTACTATTAACTTTGCTTCAGATAATGCGAAACGGGAGGAGTGGAATGAGTGGAGAACGACCAAGCTTGGGGAATATGTGCGTGATGTGAAAAGCGATTTGGACGGGATTACGCCAGGGCTCTTTTTCGGGGCTTATATTCTGCCGCCGGAGTTTGTGGAAGTCGGACAGGATGCCGCCAAATTTATGCCATACATGGATTTTGTTTCTCCGATGGCCTATTTCGACGACTGGGAATTTCCGCAAAGCTGGGTTTATGACAGCGAAGGTATACTAAGCCAGACCCGGCAAAAAATCGGCAATGCCGAAATCATCGCCGCGTTGGATACCGATTGGACCGATGCCCAGTATAAAAACGTACAACAGGGAATCCGCTCCAACTTCCCCGACATTTCAAATCTGGCTTTTTTTATTTATGGCAAGTGGACGAATACGGATATGAAGAATATCAATAAGCGCGCAAGCTGGTAGTTATATAAGCTGAACTTTAGCTTTACCCCGCCGGCATAGAACGCAACGGTGAATGTTTGAACTTCCGGCCGCTGTTGTCGTAAGAATTTCTTGATTTAACCCGCTATTTGCGGTTGAAATCCGTAGAACGGCGAGGATATTGGCAGGTTGAGCAAGGGTGGGCTGGAAAGCAATACGATGACCGTACGGTACTATGCTGAGACAATATCCCGGATCATCTCATGCACATGCTGAACTTCCATAAGGGCCTGGGAGTATCCCGGGTCCGATTTATTGGCCGGTACCTGTCTTGGAAGAAAGGGAATAGACAGCACGGGCGTATCTGTACTGCTGAGGTAGATTTTAAGCGTAAGCTCAATGATTTCCTCGGGTGTTCCGTCTTCCTGTCTGTTTGTCGTTCCGTCGACTGCGGCAGCATCCAGCACTTTACCTGTGCCGGTCTTTGCGCCACTGCTGGTAATCCGGCTGGTTTTGCTGACTTTGGTCAGGGTGAGGGCATTCTCAACAATTTCAGAGCCTAAGATCACATCAAAGGTGTAAAGGGCAGCTGAGGACGTTTCGTGGTTGTCAGGGGAATACATGCCGATAGCGAGCTGTTTCCCTCCTTCATCCAGGGCAATGATATGAGATTTGTCTGGAGTGATGAACCGCTTGCTGAATTTAAGGTTGAAATCAGCCAGTGTATGGATCAGCTTGTTCAAGTCGGACGAAGGATCGGACAGTTTATGCCGCAGCACCGCTGCCGCCAGCAGCAAGCCAGCACCCAGTGCGGCGAACATGTACATCAGGACAATGAGCATTATACCGCCTCCTTAAAGTTTTGCGAGCTTAGCCTCATTGAATCCACTTCGGGCAAAACTCACTTCGAAAGCATGGACTTAAGTTTTGCGAGCTTAGACCTTATTGTAAGAATCTATGCCGGGGGTACGTGAACAAATACATAGACCTGCCGCGGGGAATCAACTATTCTTTTTCTATTCCGCAAAACGGGGATATATCAGAGATTATAGGAGGATTTCGGGCATGATAGTGGATACATTGGGGCATTTGCTGGAGAATGAGGCTGCTTACGGAGAGAAAATTCAGCGTGGACTGCAGTTCCTGCGGGATACGGACTTTGCAGGACTGGCTGCAGGCCGTCATGAGGTGAATGATGAAATGTTCTATTTCATCAATGAATACGAGACCAAGAACGCCGGAGACTGCTTCTGGGAAGCCCACCGGATCAATCTTGATCTGCATTATATTCTTGAAGGCACAGAGCGCATCGGTTATTCCGCTATTGAGCAGCTCAAGGTAAGAGATGAATACAGTGCCGAGAAAGATGCGGTGTTCTTTACGGGTGAGCTGGAGTCGGCGGTAACCGCAGGTCCGGGAGCGCTTGTCGTCTGCTATCCGCAGGACGGGCATATGACAGGGATTGAAGCGGGGAAGAAGGAAGCGGTGCGGAAGGTTGTTTTGAAGATTAAACTCTGATTTGTTTTCGATTTAAAATATAGTGTGAAAGAGAGCCCCGCGGGGCTCTTTTTTGCGCCTCTTGATGTGTCCTCTGCCGGGGGATAAGATAAAGTGGGGTTCAATGAAATTTTAATTTCAGCTAATTACCCGGACAAGGAGCCGCGCTAATGAATATTTATCTCGAACTTCCGGATGTGGATAAGCATTTCCCCTTCCGCAGCTTAGTCTGCGGAGGTGATGATCTCACATATCCGCATTGGCATAAAGAAATCGAAATTATTTACGTCACCAAAGGAAGACTAAATCTGGGAATAAATGATACCCCGATCCGCATGGAACAGGGTGAAATACAGTTCATCAATGGCGGAGATGTGCACTATTTCCTCGCCTCGCCTGAAAGTGAACGGTTTGTGATCCAGTTTGATCTCGGACTGTTCCAGGAGGTTACTGCGCTCGGCGGCAATGAATATTCGCTCCGCGATTTGTTCACAGAGATGGAGCAATCCAGTTCAAGCTGGCCGGAAGCGGTAGCAACGAAGGTGATTGGCCTTCTGGAGAGCATTTACGAGGAGGACACGCAGCGGCGTGAAGGCTATGCCTATCTCATCAAGGCGAGGCTGTTCGAGCTGCTGACGGTTATTATGCGGGAAGTGCCGAAGAATAGCAGCAACAGAGGGCCCAAGTTCTCGGAGGATACTCAGATCCAGTCGCGGGAAACGCTGGAACGGCTGGAGCGGATCTTCATCTATGTCGAGCAGCATTACCAGGAACCGATTACGCTAAACGAGGTAGCCGGACATATGGGCTTCAGCCCGTATTATTTTACTAAGCTGTTCAAGAAAAATACGGGCATGACCTTTGTGGCCTTCCTGAATGAGTACCGGCTGAATAAAGCCAAGTGGATTCTGCTCAATGAGAACCTGCCCATGTCTGCCGTGGCGGAGGCGGCGGGGTTTGGCAGCGTGAAGACTTTCCATCATTTTTTCAAGGAAGCGACGGGAATATCGCCCCTGAAATATCATAAGACAATATTCAGGAATAACAGGGCAAGATTGCAGGAAGAAAGCCCTTCCGCGGATTTGTAAGATAGAGATATTACATCAACAAGTGGAGGTTAAGAGAGAATGACTTTAAAAGTTGGAATTATCGGCTGCGGCGGCATCGCGAACGGCAAACATATGCCTGCGCTAAAAAAAGTGGAAGGTGCGGTGATGGTTGCTTTCTGCGATATCGTTCCTGAACGTGCCGAGCAGGCCAAAGCGGATTACGGAGATGCCAACGCTGCGGTATACAGCGATTATAGAGAGCTGCTTAAGGATGCAAGCATAGATGTGATTCACGTATGTACGCCGAACATTTCCCATGCGGAGATTTCGATTGCGTCCATGGAGGCCGGCAAGCATGTAATGTGCGAGAAGCCAATGGCCAAGACGACTGCGGAAGCACAGGCGATGATTGATGCTGCGAAGCGCACCGGCAAGAAGCTGACGATCGGATATCAGAACCGGTTCAGAGCCGATTCAGCGTATCTGCATGCCGTATGCGAGAACAACGAGCTTGGAGAGATTTATTATGCCAAAGCGAAGGCTATCCGCCGCCGTGCGGTTCCGACCTGGGGCGTGTTTCTCGATGAAGAAGCGCAAGGCGGAGGTCCGCTGATCGATATCGGCACCCATGCTCTTGATTTGACCCTGTGGATGATGGACAACTACAAGCCAAAGTATGCCGTGGGCAATGCCTACCACAAGCTGTCCGGCCGCAAAAATGCCGCAAACGCCTGGGGGCCGTGGGACCCGGAGAAATTCACCGTTGAAGACTCCGCCATCGGCTTCATTACGATGGAGAATGGCGCAACGATCGTGCTTGAAGCCAGCTGGGCGCTGAACACGCTGGATGTCGGCGAAGCCAAGACCGCGCTCTGCGGCACGGAAGGCGGAGCGGATATGGAGAAGGGGCTGCGCATTAATGGAGAGGCCTATGGCAAGACGTTCGAGAAGTATATCGGACTTGATGCCGCTGGCGTTGACTTCTATGACGGTGCCGGAGATGACCCCGCAGTGGTTGAAGCCGAGCAGTGGATCCGCAGCATTGTGAACGACACCGAGCCGGTGGTGAAACCGGAGCAGGCGCTGGTGGTTACCCGCATTCTGGAGGCGATCTACAAATCGTCAGAGACCGGAATGCCGGTGTTTTTTGACTAAAGAACGTTGAGTAATAAGGAAGGATATCCTTCCTCATGCTTCAAGCATTAACAGGAAAACGGCCCGCTAATTAAGAGTCTGGTAGATCCAGATGACAAGTAAGGGGATTTGAGCCCGCTAATTTTCAAGGATCATTCAAATTCACCGCACCCGGCAGAATTAAAGGGCCAATTTCCCTTTAAGTGTCGAGAAATGACCATTCCCATGTATTTAGCGGGCAATTTTCCCGCTTTAAGAAACGTAGGGCGTTAAAGTCCCGCATGTATTTTATGCTTATCTATTTTGCATTAACGGATAACTCAGCATATCCCTGAATTCAGCTCAAATTAGGAGTGTGTCCAAAGTGACCAGAGTAACCATATGGAATGAATACCGTCATGAATTGCAGGAGGAACGAATCCGCCGGGTATATCCGCAGGGAATTCACGGACAACTGGCCGGATTCCTGCAGGAAGCGGGCTTTGATACAGCAACAGCTACCCTGGACGAGCCGGAGCATGGCTTGACGGAAGAGGTGCTGGAGAATACGGATGTGCTGGTCTGGTGGGGGCATGTTGCCCATCAGGAGGTCAGCGACGAGATTGTAAGCCGCGTGTACAACCGGGTCCTGAAGGGAATGGGGCTGATTGTGCTGCACTCCGGCCACATGTCCAAAATCTTCATGAAGCTGATGGGCACCAGCTGCGACCTGAAATGGCGCGAAGCAGAAGAGAAGGAACGTCTCTGGGTAATGGACCCGAGCCACCCGATTGCCGAAGGCATCGGCGAATACATCGACCTGGAGCAGGAAGAGATGTACGGGGCGCATTTTGATGTGCCGGCACCGGAGAGCCTCATCTTTGTAGGCTGGTTCGAAGGGGGCAATGTGTTCCCGAGCGGTTCGACTTACCGGCGCGGAAGCGGGAAGATTTTTTATTTCCAACCGGGCCATGAATCATATCCGACCTATTACAACCAGGAAATTCAAAAAGTGATCATCAATGGCGTCAATTGGTGTGCTCCAACCAAACGTGATTATCCGGTGTACGGCCATTCCGAAGCTTTGGAGCCAATCAGAGAAAAGGTGGGAATATAAATGAAGTTAGGTGTATTTGATCCGGTATTCGGAAGCTTAACACTCGAAGAGATGCTCGATAAAATTGCTGCCGCTGGCCTGAACGCCGTGGAAATCGGCTCGGGAGGCAATCCGGGCAATGCCCACTGTCCGACCGATGAGCTGCTGGCCAGCGAATCGGCCCGCGAGGCCTATCTCGAACAATTCACCAAACGCGGGATTATCATCAGCGCTTTCAGCTGCCACAATAACCCGATTTCACCGGATAAGGAAGAAGCCCGCCAAGGCGACGAAATTCTGCGCAAGTCGATCAAGCTGGCTTCACTCATGGGCGTACCGGTTGTCAATACATTCTCAGGTACTGGCGGGGACAGTGACGACGCCAAAGCACCTAACTGGCCGGTAACGCCTTGGCCTACCGTATACAGCGATATTTTGACCTGGCAGTGGGAACAGAAGCTGATTCCGTACTGGAAGGAAATCGGCAAGCTGGCCGAAGAGCATGGAGTCAAGATCGGTATCGAGCTGCACGGCGGCTTCCTGTGCCATACGCCATATACGATCCTCAAGCTGAGAGAAGCTACCTGCGATGCCATTGGTGCGAATCTCGATCCGAGCCATCTGTGGTGGCAGGGCATTGATCCGGTAGGGGCGATCAAGATTCTCGGCAAGGCAGGCGCGATCCATCATTTTCACGCTAAGGACACCTATCTTGACCAGGACAACATCAACATGTACGGCCTGACCGATATGCAGCCTTATGGGGATGTACAGACCCGGGCCTGGACCTTCCGCTCCGTAGGCTGCGGGCACAGCATCTCCGAATGGTCGGATATTATGAGCGCGCTGCGCACTTACGGCTACGACTATGTGGTAAGCATTGAGCATGAAGATCCGCTGATGTCAGTAGATGAAGGATTCTACCGGGCTGTCACCAATCTGCAGTCCATTCTCATCCGCGACCAGCCACTGGATATGTGGTGGGCGTAAAGGGATTTTAGTTCTGTCTATAGCAAAAGCCGGAGTTTCTGCGAATCGCAGAAACTCTGGCTTTTATTTTTACCGCACGCGCGCTGCAGGGCGGAATGAAGAGCAGAAGTGCACTTGATTCCGCCATACGCGCGCTGCAGGCGGAATGAAAGGTGAGCAAGCTTATTTACTATATAGAGTGAACTTACGAATCCTACTTTCTGTTTTGGTGAAACCCTTGACGCAGATTTCACCAGTCAGCACGCCATCATTCTTAAGTTCAGCGTATATGGCTTCCATTTCGACTTGTGCCCTGGCAAAGAGGAGCGTGCTTTTTTTTGTTCAAATTAACTTATAATATAATACCGTAGCATCCAGCTGCCCGTTGGCTGACCGGCAATAATTCGGGATTCGGCCTGCCTCGATGTATCCCCGCGATTGATAGAGCAGGTTGGAGGGATCGCCTTCCCGCGTATCCAGAACAAGCAGTGTTCTGTCTGCTGCCGCTGCAGCTTGTTCGGCGGTATCGAGCAGCAGTCCGGCGATGCCCTTGCGGCGGTGCTCCGGATGTACCATTAGTTTGGCAATTTCCGCGCGGTGACGGGCATTGGCTTTGGCAGCTAAATGGAGCTGCACCGTACCCGCGATTTTGTCGCCCTCCATTGCTGTCCAGAGCAGCACATGCGGATCAGGGACGCTTTTCCAATAGGCTGAAGCCTCCTCAGCTGTGACCGGAGGGAGAAATCCGATCGAGGCGCCATCTTCCACTACTTCTGTCAACAGCCCGCTCAATGCAAGCTCTGTCTCCGGCAGTAATGTCTCTAATAGTACAACATTGATTTTAGGGGTCATCGGATTAGTTCCTTTCACCAATAAAGTGTAACAGCTAAATACAATAGGATGAATTCTATATCATTATCATAATCAAGGAGAGGAAGTGGAGCAATGCTGTTAGAGGTCATTGCAACGACCGTAAATGATGCTGTCCTTGCCGAACGGCATGGAGCAGACCGGATTGAGCTGATTTCAGGCATCCTTGAGGGGGGGCTGACTCCCAGCCTGGGGCTGATGGAAGGCGTTCGCGAAGCCGTGGGCATCCCGGTCAGAGTCATGGTGCGGCCGCATGCCCGGTCATTCCGTTATGATAAGGCGGATGCGCAGACGATGCTGCGCGATATCCGCCATATTGCCGCCATAGGAGGGCTGTCGGTGGTCATGGGAATGCTCCGACACGACCGGACGGTGGATGAAGAGCTGCTCAAGCAGCTGCTTCAGGCTGCAGACGGCATGGAGGTGACCTTCCACCGGGCCTTTGACGAGGCCGCCGATCAGCTCGAAGCCCTGGAGGTTCTGTCACGCTACCCTCAGGTGACGGATATTCTGACCTCCGGAGGGCAGCGGACTGCGCCCGAAGGTGCGGAACGGATTGCGGTGCTTGAGCGTCTATCCTCCGCGAAATCCGTCTCCATTCTGGCCGGAAGCGGCCTCACAGCATCTGGCCTGAGGGAGTTTCTGGGTGAAACAGCTGTGGAACGGGTGCATTTTGGGTCCGCCGTAAGAGAAGACGGCGATCCGCTGCGGCCGATTGATCCCGGGCGGCTGCAGGAAGTCCGTTCGATTCTGGATCTATGGGGAAAGTGAACTGAATGTCGGCTGCTCTTTCGGTCATACCGGCTGGCTGCCTAGCAGCTTGGGCAGCAGATTGAGCAGCTTCTCCCGGGTCAACGCGTCTGCAGAGTTCCATTTCGCGTTCTCTAGCAGATAGACTTGGCCCTTCCGCACGGCGGGAAGGCTGTTCCAGAGCGGGCTACGCATCAGCTGCTCCATGGCCTCCCGCGAGTCCTTGCGCTCCGGAATGAGCATGAAGATCCGGTCTCCCGCATAGGCATGCAGCTGCGCCGGATCGACCTCGGCGAATCCGAGCTCTTGATCCAGAATGCCCCGGATCACCTCAGTCGGCTGCAGGCCGCCAGGGGCATATAGGGCACTGGAAAGCCCGGTCCTTCCCATGGCGAACAGATGGTTTCCGTGGTCGTATATCAGCGCGGAGGCCGTCTCTCCGGGCTGGAGTGTTTCCTCGTAAAGACGCTGCCATATGGCGGCGTTTTTGGCATGGAAGGATGCCAGCCAAGCCTCGGCTTCATGCTGCTTGCCCAGCCAGCTTCCCAGTATCCGCATCCGCTGTTCGAGTGGTGCGAAAGAATCGAAGGTCAGTGCCGGAGCTATGCTTGAGATGACCCGGTAAGCCCGCTCATCCGCGTTGGCGAAAATAATCAGATCGGGATTTAATGAGGCAGTCAGCTGCGGGTCCAGCGGAAAACCGACATTGGCCAGCTTCTTGAGCCGGTGCTTATAGACACTGTTCCGCGCAAAAGCCTCATCTCCGCCGACAGGCTTCACGCCCAGCGCGAGCAGATCGCCCAGCGTTTCTCCGTGATAGACAATGCGTCGTGGCCGTTCGGGGATCTCCACCTGATGGCCCGTCCAATCCTTGACCGTCGGCTTCCGGCGCTGCGTATAGGCGTATTGTCCGGGGGTGACCCCGGTCTTCTGGCGGAAGCGGCGGCTGAAATAATATTCATCAGAGAAGCCAACCTGCCGGGCGACTTCCCGCAGGGGTTCAGCGGAATCCAGTAAAAATTGCTTCGAATGGTGAATGCGCAGCTCGGTCAGATAATCGAGCGGTTTTGTGCCGGTAAGCTTTTGGAAGAGCGGAGTATACTGCCAGAGCGGGATGCCCGCAAGTTCTGCCATCTGCTTCACCGTGATGCTCTCCATATAGTGCTTCTGCATATACTCCGCAGTTCTTTCCACGGATTCTGCAGGACTTGGCAGCTGTCCGGAAGGATAATTGTGCTCGAAGAGCAGCAGCAGCAGTTCCTGAAATTTCAATTGCTGCTTGTAGTGCTGCACATCGTCGCCGCTGTTGTCCTTCATCATCAGTTCTTCCGCCAGACGAATGACTCTGGTGAACGGATGAACGATTAATTCCCGTCTGCCTGGCAGCAACTCCCCGGCATAACGCTCCGGAAGTTCGGCCGCATGAATGGCTGTAAAAGAGATAAGGTAATAATACAGGGTCATCTCCGGATTGTCCGCGCTATAGGAGGTTCCGGGAGACAGCAGGTAACACTTATCGGCACTCAGCGGCGCAATCTGGCCGTCAATATGCAGCACTCCGCTGCCGCCCGTAAAGACAAGAAGCGTATGACAGAGTGGTGTCTGCTGTACTGGGCAGGAGTCGGCAGGCTGAATAATCAGTTCGGCGTTGGACAGCTGAAACAATAGCGAGCGAAGAGGGAGAGGTGGCAATGAGGGATGCTGCAAGGTACGGTCTCCCTTCAATAGTGAGAATGATTATCAATAAATACATTGTATATAAAACAAAGAAGCTTATCAACTGGTGTTGACAAGCTTCTTTTGTGTCAGATATGTCCCCGTTTAAACACCGGAACCCTAAGAAAGAGATGAATTATTTATTATTCAGCAACTTAGGGATTTCTCCCAGCAGCCATTCACGGGTAGTTGCATCGCTTGATGTCTTCATAATGTCTTGTGTGTAGACATAGCCGTTTTTGACAGCGGGAAGACTCTTCCACACCTGACTCTTCATCATTGCTTCTGTGGATTGCTTGGCTTCATCGGCAACAGGAATCAGCAGGAAAATCCGGTCTCCGGAATATTGTTCAATCGCCTCCATAGATACTTCCTGGAATCCCAAACCTTCGTCAAGCACCTTCTGGATCGCGGGGATTGGCTTGAAGCCATTCTCACCATACAGCACCTGCGAAAGTCCGGTGGTGGCCATTACGAACAGCCGGTCACCGGGATAATAGGTGAAGACAGCTGCGGTTTCTCCCTCTTTCATCAGACCGTCGCTTTTCAATTGCTCCCACATGGCGGTTTCCTTTGACTTGTACTGGGTCAGCCAGGCTTCCGCTTCAGCCGATTTATCAAGAAGTCCGCCGATTTCCGCCAGCCGTTCCTGCAGCGGGGCGAAAGTATCGAAGATTACAGTGGGTGCAATTTTGGACAATGCCTCGAAATCCGCTTCGTCCGTTCCTGCATAGATGATCAAGTCAGGTTGAAGCGACAAAGTCTTCTCCAGGTTAATCGGGAATCCTACATCCTCGACACCCTTCAATTGGCCTTCGAACACCTGGCCATCGCCCATCGAAAGCGGATAACCGACTGCTTGCACACCCAATGCCAGTAAGTCACCATAGGTTTCTCCGGAGTAAACTATACGTTTCGGTGTAACCGGAATCTCTACAGTATGGCCTTTGTAATCCGTATAGGAGCGGGTTTTCGCTGCAGCTTCACCAGTGCCAGCGTCGGATGCCTCCGGAGCAGGTGATGCGCTCGCGGCGGTATTGCTGCCAGCAGAGTTAGCCGCAGCATTGCCGGCAGATGGTTCCTCTGAATTTCCGCACGCGAGCAGAAGGATGCTCATCACGAAGATGACACATAACGCGGCGAAGGGTTGTCTTGCCTTTTTCATAGAATCTTGCCTCCCCAGAAATATATAACGATTAACAATAATGATAATCATTCTCGTTAGAACAATCTTAAAGGAAACCCGTTCTTTACTCAATGGACAAAATTCAAACCGTTCTTTCATTTTGTACAAATCTGTTGCTCCCGGATAGGAAGAAGTAGTTACGTTGCTTCAAAAAGAAATAGTTTCATTATGTTAATAACAACTTGATAATATCAAACATTCATGCTAAACTGTTGTTAATAACAAAATGTTAATAACATAAATCAGGAGGTTTTGTCTATGTTCGGATTCCGATTCGTGAAATTCCAGCCCAGCGATTATGTGCTCAAAGTGAAGAACGGCAAAGTCGTCCGTGAAGGCATCGGTCTTTCTTTTCATTATTACGTGCCGACCACGTCGGTTGTTGTAGTGCCGGTATCCTCGATTGATGTCCCGTTTATGTTCGAAGAGATTACGAGCGATTACCAGACGGTGACCGTCCAGGGCCAGCTGACCTACCGGATCGTCGATTACCGCAAGACCACACAAATCCTCAATTATACCTACAATTTGAAAAAGAATACGTACCTGTCCGATGATCCCGGCAAGCTGGCCCAGCGGGTCATCAACATCGCCAAGGTGCTGACCAAGAAGCAGCTGGAGCAGCTGCCCCTGCGGGAAGCCATCCAGTCAAGCGAACGTCTGGCCAAGACCATTACCGGGGAGATCGAACGGAACGCGGAAATTGAGAAGCTCGGGATCGAGCTGATGGGGCTGTCGATTCTGGCGATTGTTCCGAACAAGGAGACCCTTCGTGCACTGGAGGCGCAGGCCAGAGAAGAAATTCTCCGCAGCGCAGACAATGCGCTGTATGAACGGCGCAATGCCTCCATTGAGCAGGAGCGGCGGGTGAAGGAAAACGAGCTGAATACGGAGATTGCTGTTGAGACGAAGAAGAAGCAGATCCGTGAGACCCAGCTGGATGCAGAGCGTTCAGTAAAGCAAAAGCAGAACGAAATGAAGGAAGAGCAGCTCAGCTTCGATACCGCACTGGAAGAGAAGAAGCAGGAACTGATCGAACTCACTGTGGCCAACCAAAGAGCGGAAGCGGATGCCAAAGCCTATGAGCTGTCGGCGGTGATGAATTCGCTGCAGGGGGTATCGTCAAATGTGCTGCAGGCACTGACCAATGTCGGCATGAATCCGGATAAGCTGATCGCCATCGCCTTCCAGGAACTGGCTGAGAATGCCGGGAAGATTGGCCAGCTGAACATTACGCCGGATCTTCTGCAGGGAATTATGGCCGGATCGGCCGGAAACGGGGCAGGTGCGGCGAGAGGAGCGGGAGGGCGATGAGCGGCCGGATGTCCGAGAATAAAATCATTCTGATCAAACGCAAAACACGGCTGGAAGAGCTGGTGGTCCGCTACAATACGATCCAGCAGGCCCAGTTCTATATTGAGCGGCTGGGTGCGGATTTCAGCGACTATATCAGCGAGGATCATCATTACCGTAAGGCGGTGGAGACGGCAGTGATTGAGCTGAGCGCCATAGGCAGAGTTCAGCTGCTGGAGCGGCAGCATGTCCCGAATTTCATCTTCGGTGATGAGGATACAGTGGTTGTACTTGGACAGGACGGACTTGTTGCCAATACGCTGAAATACTTGCGGGAGCAGCCGCTGATCGGTGTCAATCCCGATCCGCAGCGCTGGGATGGAGTGCTGCTGCCGTTCACCGTCAAGGATCTGCGGCTCCTTCTGCCTGAGGTGTTCCGGGGCCAGCGCCAGGTGCGCGAAGTGACCCTTGCCCGGGCGGAGCTTAATGACGGACAGAGCCTATACGGCGTCAATGATTTGTTCATCGGCCGCAAAACCCATGTGTCTGCACGTTACCAGCTTCAGCTAAATGGTGTAACCGAGCAGCAGTCCTCCAGCGGCATCATTGTCTCCACCGGTATGGGTTCCACCGGCTGGCTCAAGAGCGTCCTTGCCGGAGCGACGGGCATTGTCCGCAGCGCAGCCGGGCTGCAAGTGGATGCTGAAGCGGAGGCAGTACTTGGCTTGGCCGGTTCCGGTCAGCGGCTGGCCTGGGATCATCCGCAGCTTTATTTCACGGTGCGGGAACCTTTCCCCAGCCGTACGACCTCCGCCGGAGTTGTCTTCGGACAGATCGGCGCTCAGCAGCCGCTGCGGATTACCTCGCAGATGCCGGAGGACGGGGTCATTTTCAGCGATGGAGTTGAAAGCGACTTTCTGGAGTTCAATTCCGGTGTGGAGGCAACCATCAGTCTGGCTGAGAAAAGAGGGAGACTGGTAGTGTGAAGCTATGGTCAACAGCCGATTTACCGTATGGATAAGAGCACAAAAGGCTGTCTCAAGCAGAATAATCTGCGGAGACAGCCTTTTCGAAAGGTAAGCAAGTCCTATTGAAAGTTCCGTCCTTGATTCATCAATGAGCCATAGTTTTGGCCGATTGGAGAACCGGAATGCGATTGAACCGGATTAAACGACGGGTTTACCGGGGTATGCACCGCATGCATAGGCTGCTGTTGACCATAGGAAGGGTTAAAGGATGGGTTGAAGGACGGATTGAAGCTTTGAGCGCCTGTATTATTTCCGACATTTTGAGAGGACTGCTCAAGCTGTCTAAGCGTCTGTGACACCTGCTGCATCTGCTGAATAGCAGTGTTATGGCCCTGCAGCGCATTTTGAATAATTTGACTAGCCTTGTGCTCACGTTGGGCCAGTTCTTCCAGTCTTACCGCATTTTGCTGCTCCTGCTGGAGAAGCTGCTGATAATTCTGGCTGGCTTGCTGGGTCTGGCTCACAAGCTGTTGAATGATTTGCTCGCAATGGCTGATCTGGCTGGAAAGGTTTGAATTCAAAGTGATTTGCCTCCTTGGGCGTTGAGTTTGGACTTGCGGGTTTATTATCTCTGAGAAATCTGCGGAATATTCATGGCCATTCAGTTTTAGGAGCGTGGGACTAGCCAGAACGAATAGGTACAGGCAGCGGTGCAACTAATGAACTTTGATTTCGTCTATCTAGATGACTTTCTATAATCACCCATAACCTGGAGGTGGGGCAACATGAATCCGCATGATAAGGCCGGCTGGTGCAAGGCTTATTGGGCGCACAGTATCAAGCTGGTGCTAATGTTTGTGCTGCTGTTTACGGCTTGCTTTCCCGGAGCGGCGGCAGCAAAGGCAGCGTCGTCAGAGCTGATCATTGTCAACAAGAAGACAAACAAACTCGGTTATTTTAGCGGCGGCAAGCTAGAGAAGATTTTTCCGGTGGCAACGGGCAAAACGAAAAGCCTGACCCCTGAAGGTAGCTTCCCGATTGTGGTCAAGGTCAAGAACAGACCTTACTACAAGGAGAAGATTCCCGGCGGAGATCCGGCCAATCCGCTCGGTGACCGCTGGCTCGGACTAAAAGTGAACGGCACGATGGGCACAACCTACGCCATTCATGGCAACAATAATGAATCCTCCATCGGCAAATATGTCAGCGCCGGCTGCATCCGGATGCATAATGACGATATCCACTGGCTGTATCCGCGGGTGGCCAAGAATACAACCGTTATTATTACGTCCTCCTCATCGGATATGGAAACCATTGCTTCCAAAGCAGGTTATACACTCGGCCATAAAGTGTTCGCCGGGACGTACATCATTCATGGTGAAAGTGTAAAGCTAAAGGATCCTTTTGTAGTGGAGGACTCCAAAGTCTTTATTCCTCTAAGAGAATCCGTCGCCCTCTGGGGCGGCACATTGAAACTTCAGCCAGGGACCGGTGCACTTATTATTACCATCGGGGATCACACTGTGATTCACAAGCCGCAGACTGCTCAAGCGGTAGTTAATGGGAAAGTGGTTGCAATGACAGCTTCACGGCTGGAGAGCAGCAGGCTGCTCATTCCGCTGGACAACGTCACCGGGCTATTCGGATTGCAGTTCACCTGGAAGCCGAAGGAGCAGACAGTGACTTTCGCGGACTAAATTAACGTTCATCGTAATTATTGTAAGACCGCAGACGGGAAGGCATCCGGCTACGGTTTTTTTAACATAAACGCCTGCTGGACGACTGGCGGAATTTTTAAACGCTTTTCACTTCACCGGGGATAGGGCAGGATTTACAGGATAAATATTGAATTTATAGGTAGGTAAGTGCAAAGGAGGTTTTCGATGAAAGCTGACCCGATCTATATTGATCTTGCCTATGATGGAGAAACGGTAAAATTTAAATATGACAATACCCACGATGAGTACGCAAAAGGTAAAGTCAGAACCAGTGTCTGCAAAGGAATCAGTAAAGAGGTCACCGGTAAGAAGATTGAATATAAGCTGACTGGATGCTCCGGCAAAAATAGTGATCTGGCGGATTCTTTCAGTCTGAGGATACAAGGAAAACAACTGAGTGAGGAGTGAGCCGTATGACACTGAATTTGACCAGCCGGACTTTAGCACAGGAGGATCTGGACACCATCTGTACGTTTGTCCGGGACGCCGAAGAAGTTTATTTAGTAAGCCCGAAATTCCACTATCCGCTGACGGCGGAGCAAATCCTGAAGGTGCTTGAGAACAGATACAGCCCGACAGTCATCGTATCCGGTGATGCGCCGGAGCCGCTTGCCTATGCCAATCTTTATGATAAGGATGAGGAGAGCCATACCATTTGGCTGGGCAATGTGATTGTAAGTCCAAGCTACCGGGGGACGGGGGTTGCGGCTCACCTGCTCCAAACCATGATGGATACCGCCAAGCAGGAGCATGGAGTCCGGACGATGAAGCTATACTGCCACAATACGAATACAAGAGCACTGCTGTTCTATTGCAAGCAGGGATTCAGCCCCTGCGGATATAAGGTGCTGGTCAAACCGGATGGCGAGAAGCTAGTAGGGATCGCAATGCAAAAAGAGCTATGACCCTAACGAGACTGAGACTGCTATGATTTCCTATGAGGAGATCCCACCCGGAGTTAATGCTGATCACAGGTAGCTCTTAACTATAATTATTCTTGACCTTGCTTATCGCGGGCAGGCTTTATATACTGTAACCAATAATAAATTCGGACAATTACGGAGGTTCACCCGACTGATGAATAACTAACACGTTTCCCAGCAACAGACCAGTTAACTTGTGATGTGCTTATGCACAAGCCACGGGACGCCCTTATGGGGTGTACGGTCAGGGATACGTGTGTCGTTCGGGGCCTATACGATGCTAATAGAGGATTGAAGCTGGTGTTGACGGCTTGCCCTGCAATTAAACAGGGGAGGCTACGTCCGCACCTCTGTTTCCTGGCATCGCTCCCCCTTCATACACGACTCTACCGCAGGCCGCTGGCTGCGGTTTTTTTAGTTTCGGTATTTGATGAAGCGGAGGAATGAATATGACCAAGACCTTAATAAAAGCCAAAAATATACGCAAAGAGTGGAATGGCATTGCCCTATTTGAAGGTGTGTCGTTTGAAATCACCGAAGGGGAGCGCGTGCTGTTATTCGGGCGCAACGGGATCGGCAAGACGACGCTGCTGCAAGGACTGCTCGGCCGTCTGGCCTTTGAGGAGGGCAGTGTCTCTTACGGGTTGCCCGCGGAGGCATGGGGTGTGCTGGACCAGCAGCTGGAGATCTCAATTGAAATATCCGTGCTGGAGTATGTTTTCTCCGGCTGGAAAGAGCTAGCTGCGCTTAAAGGCAGACTAGAGATACTGGGCAAGCAGCTTCAGGATACGGAAGGTGCTGATGCAGAGGCGGTGGCCGAATATGGAGAAGTCTATGAGAGCTATCTGCAGTTGGACGGCTATGGCTGGGAAGCCAAGGTGGAGAAATGCCTCAGACAGCTGAAGCTTGATCCTGTGTTATGGGGCCAGCCGTACCGCCTGCTCAGCGGCGGCCAGAAGACACGGGTTCAGCTCGCTGCGCTGCTCGCCCGGCAGCCGAAGCTGCTGGTGCTGGATGAGCCGACGAATCATTTGGACAATGAGACGATGGAGTGGCTGGAGGAATGGGTACGGAGCTATCCCGGTACGGTATTGTACGTTTCCCATGACCGTACTTTCATTGACCGGACAGCTACTGCTGTGCTGGAGCTGACTCCACAGGGCTGCCGCCGTTATCCCGGCGCCTATAGGGAATACCGCGAGCAGAAAGCGCTGGAGGCCCGCACGCTTGAAGGGCAATACAAAAAGCAGGAGCAGGAGAAAGAGCAATTGCTGGAGAGCATCCGCCGTTACGCGGAATGGTTCCAGCAGGCGCACCGCGCCGCCGGACAGAACGATTTCCTGCGCTCGAAATCGAAGAAAAATGTTTCCCGCCTCCATGCCAAGGAGGCCAGCCTGGCAAGGCTGGAGAAAAACCGCGTGGAGCTGCCGAAAGCAGCACCCAAGCTGAACATGAAGCTGGAGAGTGAAGCTTTCCAGGGAGATGCGCTGCTGAGCTTACACAATATCCGTTGTGCCTATGGAGACAACCCGGCGCTGCTGGAGGATTTCAATCTCTCCTTGCGGCGGGGCGACCGGCTTGCCGTTCTGGGACCGAACGGTGCCGGGAAGTCCACGCTGCTGAAGCTGATCGCAGGAGTTGCACAGCCCTCCGGCGGTGAAGTGACTCAACATCCGCGTACTCAAATCGGTTATTTTGCTCAAGAATTGGATCATCTCAATCCTGAATCGACCTTACTGGACAGTCTGCTGGAATTGCCGGGGATGACGCAGACGGAGGCACGGACGATTCTGGGCTGCTTTTTATTCCCCCGGGAAGATGTCTTTAAGCACATTGGCGACCTTAGTATGGGCGAGAAATGCCGGGTAGCGTTCCTCCGCCTCTACTTCGGCAGAGGCAATCTGCTGGTGCTGGATGAACCGACTAATTACCTGGATATCGACACAAGGGAACGGGTGGAAGAGGCGCTTGCGGCCTATCCGGGCGGGCTGGTTATCGTCTCCCATGACCGTTATCTGCACACTAAGGTCGCCAACAGGCTGCTGCTGCTGGAGCATGGGCGGAGACCGCAGTTCTTCCCGGGCACTTATGAGGAATATACTGCAAAGGAACGCGGCCGGGTGCTGACCCCTGAGGAGCAGACTCGTGAAGGAGAATTGCAGTTGCTGGAGATGAGCCTGGCCCGGCTTATGCGGAGCGATGCCCTGGAGACAGAGGAAGAGAACCGGGAACTGATGGCAGAGATTGTGAATCTTCGGAAAACCATCGGGACGCTGCTGGAGGAAAACTGAATATTATGGAGAATTACTTCTTAGAATGGAGAAGCAGTAAAAAGCACTCCAGGGGGAGCGTGCAATATTCTATGGGACAAACGTTGGAAACCAGGCTTGAAATGAGTGACTTTGTGGGATTCTGGAAAAGGGTGTTGATCAGCCTGCTGGATTTTATTATTCTGGCCATTCCCGCCTATTATCTGAATAGATGGTCGCTTTCAGCGGCGGAGAATTACAATTCTTTAATCCCGCTGTTGATTGAGTGGGGGGCGCTGGCAGCGTTCAATATTTTTATGGTTGTGAAGTATGGCGGGACACCGGGGAGGCCGCTGCTCAAAACAAGAATTGTAAACGGAAGCGGCGCTTATCCTACGGTGAAGCAGTCGGTGATCCGCTACAGTCTTTATCTGATCAACTCGCTGCTTGCGGTAGTTATAACTTCTGATGAAAAGATGATTTCTTCGTTGTCCGGCTATTTTTCCGATTGGGCGAATCTGAACAATGGTCTTAATGAGATTCTGGGCCTTATTATTATTGTAGATTGCCTGATTATTGTGGTTACCCGCTACAACCGGGCATTCCACGATATGATGGCCGGAACATATGTAGTAAATAAAGACGCACTGGATGAACTGAAGTAAGACAAAAGGGGATGGAAACGGGTTGATCAACTACCCGATTCTATCCCTTTACTTGTCTCCGGAAAAAGTGCCCCCTTAACTAACTTCAAGTACAGCCTTCATGAAGATTTTCAGTGCTGAAGGCTCCCCCTCCTTGGTCCATTGTTGCAATGCCTCCGATTCACCTGCGACATAAGAAGCAAGCTTCTCTTGCAGCAATTTGTCAAAAACCTCCGGCTGCTTTTCCCGCTCAGACTGAAGCTTCAAGATCATCAGGGGCCAGCGGTAACCGCTTGTTCGATAACCGTGCTCAGGATAACGCTTCGCCAGCTCCAGCACGGAAGAAAGCGGCTGGCCGGCGGCTAGTTCCGCCGCCAGATAGCTGCCGATAAAGCGGTGGCTGAGGTCTTCCTCCAGCGCAACGGCAAACTGCTTGCGGGCCTCTGCCAATTGCCCCTGAAACATCAGTGCGGCAGCATGGATGGCCATCACATAAGAGCTTGGCTTTTCCTGAACAAGCTCATTATATATGGAATAATATTTGTTATAGTTCATCCAGTCGGCGTGGTCAAAGTAGTGATCTACAAGTGAAAAGGTAAAATTGGCATCCGGACGCAGCTGAACGAGCTGGATTAACAAGGGAATTGTTGCATCCTCCGCTTGTTTATCTTTTGCATAGGAGGCTTTGGCTGTTAGGAGATGGGTTAGCATTTTCAGGGCATGGGCATCCTGCGGATTTGCAGCGTAGTCCCGGCGGTAGGCTTGCAGTGCCTGTTCGAGCTTCTTGTCCTTAACAAGCTTGTCTGCGGCAGTAAGTGTACGCGACTTGTAATAAAAGAAAGGCAGATTGCCCACGGTATCATCGTTCAGCCGGTAGCCGTTGCTGCGGGTAAGCAGCTTGCCTTGCTCATCAAAAGCATCGATGGTCCACGAGAACCGGCCTTCAGGATCTGCGAACCCAAGCAGGGAGGACGGATCAATAGTTTTCCAGTCATCTGCGCCACCGCTGATGGAGAAGCCGCCGGCATCGTATAACTCTTCTGCCGGGATGGTTACCTTATTATCCTTAATGTTCTGCCGGACTATGGTAGTGAATGAGCCTCCCTCTATGACGGTACCGCTCAGGTTGTAATATGCCGCGGTTTTTACTGGTTCCCATTCAAATTTAACAGAGGAATCTGTAACCACTTGTGAATTTACGGGAGATTTCAGTTCAAGCAGTGGCTGCAGAACGATATTTTTGGTGAAATCATCCCCTGGCTTGATTTCAATCCAGTCCTCAGACTGTACAGGCCAGGTCCAGCCGTCAATCTGGGCAAAGCTGACGCCGATCTGAAGCTGATAGAAGCCGGGAATGACCCCGCTGAATTCAAAATGCCCGTTCTCGTCGGTAACGATTTGATAGGGTTCGGAATCTTGCATCACACTATGATAGATCTCGCTTTCCGCACGGAGAAAGATGCCGGCGCGCGGCACCGGGGTTCCATTGCTTTTGGTGAGTGTACCTTGTAGGGTCGCCGGTGTATGGATACCCATATCTACAACAGCTTGCAACGCCGTCTGAAGGGCAATAAGCCTAATTTCGCTGTTAGTACTTCCCTGCTCAAATGCTCCAGTACTGCTGTCATCGCCGCTTTCTCTCGAATGGATCACCTGCGTTTCGCCCCCGCCATATTCATTTTCCAGTTCTCCCCACCCCATCCGGTAACGTTCCAGCGCGGCTGTAACCAGAGTTAATGCCTCACGGCTTTTCCCTTGGGCAAAAAGCAGACGTCCGCCAAGCCAGGCCGTATGGGCATCTATTTCCAGATCGTTGTACTGGACAGGGAAATCCGCTTGCTTCAGCAGGTCTTCCGCCGCTGTAAAATTACCGCTGTTCAGTGCCCGTTCTGCCCGGATCAGCGTCAGTTCCTTTGCCAAGGAGGAGTTGCTGCTAATCCGCTCCACCGCAGCTGCCAGTGCCTGGTCAGCCTCATCATCCATTGTGCCAATCACGTCGTACTCATAGAGCAGCTGCTTGACCGCATTCAGCATAGAATAGTCAGCAGGGCCTTGCATAATATACTCCTGCAGGAATTTGATCCTGTCTCCGGGAAGCAGAGGGGAATGAGGTTCTTCGTTTTCGCTTTGTGATGATTGAGTCATCGAAGCTCCGATATACACATTGAAGCTGTACGAGGTATCTAGATTGCCGGGTTCAATGACCTTTGTGCGGATCAGCTCTATCCGTTTGCTGCCGGTGCTGCCACTTAGAGTATTGAGAAGTTTTATTCGATCATCCTTGGCTGTGGAAGCCGATAAGGAGGGGCTTCCTGTTCGGGATTGTGAGAAAGGCTGTACAACAGCTACAATAGCCAACAGAGAGAGGGGCAGCAGCACAAACAGCACCAGATGTTTGACCTTTAATCTAATTTTCATACCGTTTCACCGCCCGCTCATAGATGTCTTTCCAGTACATATTGCCTCCGGCTTTGATTAATTCACGTTGTCCCGGCTGCTGAACAGCTTGCTGGGTTTCAGTACCGGTATGCGGTGAATATAACAGCAGTGCTCCTGTTACGAGGATTGCCGTGCATGCGCCAACAGCTTTGAGCGGAATATCCAGCTCCTTGTTCCAAAGTGCCAGCAGACGGGCCCGGCCCGTAGGAGGGTGGGTTTGCCGCAGTACCTGTTCATGACCTGTGAAAGTGACGGGACGGAGCTCCTCATCAAGCCGCTTTTTGATTTGTTCACGATCCGTATTCATAGGAAATGCCCTCCTTCTCCAAAGTCTGCTTAAGCAGCATCCGGCCTCTGGCCAGACGGGATTTAACCGTATTCTCCGCTGTGTTCAGCTCCGCGGATATTTCGCGGATGCTCATTTCATGGAAATAGTACAAGGTCAGACTTTCACGATAGATGTAATCCAGGCTTCGGACGGCTTCAACCAACCGCACATGATGCCATTCCACCATAAAGTGATCTTCCGCTCCAGCGGAGGCACCGGACTCTTCCATCCATTGTCCGCTCTCTGCCGCAGGGAAAATGCTCCGCCAGCTCCACGTCCGCTGCTTCATCCGGCAGCGGTTGACAACAATGGAAACCAGCCAGGCCTTTAACCGCTGCGGATCATGAAGCTGGGCCATTTTGGCGTAAGCCTGAATAAAGGTATCCTGCACGGCTTCTTCGGCAGATTGCTGGTCTTTAAGCAGCAGGCAGGCGGTTCTGAGCAGCATATCACCATAAAGCTCCATCAACAGGCGGAGAGCCGACTCATCCCTAGCAATAATTCTTTCTATAATATCCAGATGAAGCTCCCCTCCCTTTACTATTAAGATGCGTGCTGGAGGATTATGGTTGCGTAAGCAGGAGATTTTTTCCTGAGATGCTAAATCAGAGTTGAATAGCAGATCGAATTAACTCAAAAGCAACTATGCGGAGTTGTCCAAATAGCTGCTTTTTAATTTATTTTTTTAATTGATTAATTTTTAGAGGAGTTAGGCGTAAGATGTCGAATTATGGGATATTAAGTTTGTTCACAAAATTGTCAGTTTCATAGACGAGATCACATAATGGAGGCAGCTAACGATGAAAAGAGGTTTAAGTTATTTTTCTGTAGGAACGATGTTGCTTGGAGTTCTAACGCTGTTCTTGTTTCACCCGCAGGCTGTAAATGCTGCTAATCCTGCACCGGATTCTTTTACGCTGAAAAGCTACGACAATTTACCATCCAGTGCAATGACGGATCTTGCCTATGGCAATAATACGTATATCGCAGTTGGTTACTACGGGGCGATTATTAAATCAGCGGATGCAGAGACCTGGGTGAACGTAAAAACAAAAGCAGACATCACCTACACTGGAGTGGCAGATCCGAGCTCTTTCACTTTTAACGGGGTAGCTTATGGAAACGGATTATTTGTCGTAGCCGGGAGCGCGGGAGTCATTCTGACTTCACCCGACGGCACAACATGGACGCAGCGCACCTCCAATGTGAGCAAGGGGATAGGGAATGTTGAATTTCTTCAATTTAATGGGAACAGTGCATTCTACGCCACAACAGAGGGGAAATATTTAACGTCGGCAGACGGAATTACTTGGACTTCAGTCGTCCCTACTGGCCTTGCTTCTAGCGATTATGTAACGAGAATAACGGTAGGAAATAATGGATCCAGACTGGCTATTGGCGCCGGGAACGGGAAAATATATTCCACCACGAATGGCACAACCTGGACTGTGGCACAGCCGTCAGGCCCTTCAGGACCATCTATTGGTACAAATATGATCACCTGGATGAAGGACCGCTATTATATTTCAGATCCTTTGGCATATATTTGGACCTCTACAGACCTCTCAACTTTCACTTTACTGGGTGCCCCCTTTAAGCAGAATTCTTCTCAATATAATAATCAGATGTTTAATGGATTTTATGATGGTACGAAATACTACTTGTTCGGCTATGAATCTCCTAATTATGGTGCTGTGTATACCTCGACGAACGGAACCACATGGACGATGCAGCCGTTTAAGAATTATTTTGTGACTCAGAGCTCGATGTTCGTGAACGGAAAATATTTCCGTCTGGGAAATGAAGGAATGATGGTATCCCCTAACGGCTCGGATTGGAGCTATAAATGGGGAGGGGCTTTCTATGAAGTTATCCATGACGGATCCCAATATGTCGCTGCTGGAAAACAAGGGGGCGATGGGGCTATATGGACTTCGGGTGACTTGACTTCATGGAGTAAAGCCGCTTTATCCTCAAGAACAGGAACCTTTACGGCCGCAGCGTACGGCAATAACAAATACGTGGCGATCGGTGACGTGAGTCAAACGACAACAGCGCTGGCCACCTCAACCGATGGTTCAGCGTGGACTGTGCGGAGCAGTATAAACGATTCCACATCTTTGACAGATATCACTTTTGGCAGCGGGAAATTTGTTGCAGTTGGGACAGGCTTAGGCTCGGTGCCCAAAATAAAAACGTCGGTTGACGGGGTGGTCTGGAATGAGCCTGTGCTGCCTGTGCAATCCCTTGATGCTCTATATACCGTAACCTATGATAATAATCAATTTATAACTTTAGGATATGGTTATGATAGCAGCGGCAATGTAGACCAGGCCGGTATCTGGACCTCAGCGGATGGGGACACCTGGGTAAATCACTCCGGTGCTTATCCGAATCAAACGGATGTTTTTAATAATATTGTATATGACGGAAGTAAATATGTCCTGACCGGGTATGATTCAATAACCTATGAAGTATTCTCCCGCACGAGTGATGATCTCTCGGCATGGAGCGCCCCAACTTTAACTGGTACTTATAGTTTCTACGGGGGTTCTACGATGATGGGACAAAAGGGAAACAATATTTATATAGTAGCATACGACAGCAACAATGTTCCGGGGATTTACTACACGGGAGACCAGGGCTCTACCTGGCAGGATGCTGGAGTTGATTTGTCGGACATTGATATCAATGCGATTTATGCACTGATGGAGCTGAATGGTGGAATTGTTATCTCCGGGAGTTCGCAATTAGTGATGGCGGCAACCGGATCCCTAGCGCAAGTGGACGCGCCAACAGCGAATCCAACCGGAGCCGGAGGCGCAGTGGCGTCGGGCACGGAGGTAACGCTGAGCAGCGCAACTAGCAGCGCAGTGATCTACTATACGACGGATGGCACAACGCCAACCAGCAGCAGCACGCTTTATAGCGGTCCAATCACCCTGACGAG
>NZ_JBYTDQ010000009.1:0-242745 GCF_058791575.1 Paenibacillus sp. EB106-06-01-XG199
CGTCTTTAGGCGCAGTTTGGCAACGAGGGGTTATACCCCTAGAGCAAACCACCCGTTGGACGGGTGGTCCTGATTGTGCTTTCCACAGGCTTCACCTATAATGTCAATTAATAGCAGCACTAGTTCAACATGACCGGGGGAGGTGCCGAGTGGAGGCGAAACTGACAACATTACGCTCTGAAATTGAGGACAATCTGTCCCGCTCGGGTCATAATCTAGCCTCGTTCGCGAAAGTTTCCGGCCTGAACCGCGGCAGTCTCAGTGCCATTCTTCATGGCAATCCGCCTAAGCCGATTTCTTTGAGGCAGCTGGATGCGTTCAACCGAGCCTTTGGATTTCCGGAAGGATGTTTATATTCGCTTTATGTGGATGAATGCTTTAGTGAAGAGAAGGTCTCGCGCCGCAGGGTGGAGCCTTTTTTAATTCGCTGCGCCGAAACTGGCAAGCAGCATTGTATTGATGAAGTGTTAAGCAGAATGATGGAATACCCCAAACCGCTCGATATTGTCTATTCAGTAGCGGAGAAACTGTTCACCGCCGGCAAGATGCAGGAGGCGACGGTTTTTTATAAAATTGTAGTGGACAATGAACAGGATAGTTACTCCGAACGGCTGGCGATCAGTCAGTACCGTATTTTCAAATCGCTGATGTCCGTTGTGAATTGGGAGGAGAAGCTGCGGGCAGTGATCACCTTTGAACCGTTCCGCGGACGCCTTCCCGAGAATCTGCAGCTAGATGGTCTGCTGAAGCTGGCCCAGGTCACCTTTACCCTGCATAAGTACAAAGAAATGGAGAAGTACACTGATGAACTGAGGGCGCTGGCCAGTGCGATGTACCGGGAACAGCTGCAAAAGAAGGCAGGCAGGCGAGGTGAAGAATTGAAACTGGAGCGCCCGCTTGTTTTTTATTATGCCCATGGCTATTTGCTCAAGGCGACCTCTCTTACGAAACAGGGGAGATATGAAGAAGCCAAGAAATATACTGCCGGCTATGCCGATTTAAGCTGGTTTCAATTTCTTGATGATGAGGGCCGGTCTGAGGTTGAAGCCTTTCGTTTATTTGCCATAGCGAACAGCTTTACCCTGGAAATGCTGGTGGGCAATTACGCAGTACTGCCGGCATATACAGCTTTTCTGGTGGAACATCCCGGGGAGATTCTGCCTGGTCTGGTCATTATCATAGAGGCGGCCAACCGGTTCGGATTCGCTGTAGACGATGTGCTGGAACAGTTTTCAGTGGAGATGGCTCATTGTGTGCTGTATCAGGACCCGATGAATATAGACCGTGTATACAGGCTCAGCTATCAGCTGGCCATCTACCATATAGACCGGGAACGGTATATGTCTGGAGTCGACTGCATTCTGCAATGTCTCACGCTCGCTGTTGAGCTGAACAGTGCGAAGGACTTGATTGATTGTGTGACTTTATTCGAGACAAGCAGGGATTACGCTACCGATGACCAGCAGAAGAAGTATAGAGAACTCATACAAGAGTTAAGGAAAAATGATGAAAACGCAGTAAACGTTGATCAGCAATCCGGTATTGCCCAGTTACCTCATCTTACATATCCTATACTATGAATATTCCTCCTCCGCCTTCGGGCGGGGGAGTTTTGGTTTCGCAGCAGTTGCAGCGCTGATGTTCTTCATTCCGTAATAATTGATAACGCCTTCAATGTTTGACAAACAATTACGGTGAAAATATAATTAGGTAGCCTAATTAATATAGTGTTTAATTATTAGCAAACCTAACTAACGACAGAGGTGAACAGCATTGGGATAAACCATGAAGAAAATCCAGTCGCGCACAGGCTGTTTGCCGCATTGCGGCAGCTGCGAAAAGTTCATTGGCAGCAAACTGTGGAAGGCCACAAGCCAAGTGAGATGACTTTATTGATATGTCTTGCCAAGCGGTCCCATCCCCTGGATGAAGGACTTAAGGTTTCGGAGCTGAGCCGGTTCCTGGGGCTGATGCCGCCAACCGTTACCCAGCTGATCAACAGTCTTGAAGCCAAAGACATGGTTCTCAGGGTGGCTGATCCCTCCGACCGGAGAGTTGTCCGTATTAAGCTGACGGAGCAGGGGAAAGTAATCACACGCAAAGCCAAACATCATATGGATGCAGCGCTGAACAAACTGGCGGAACATTTGGGCGAAGAAGAGTGCAACCATCTGGCAGATCTTCTGCTGAAGGTCCACGCATTCGTAGAAGATAATCCGCCGCCTAATCTAGACCTGCTACAAATGAACGGAGATGAGAAACTTGATTAAACTATTAAAAAACCTGAGCCCTTTTAAGCTGGCTGTCGCCGCTGTGTTAATCCTTATCTTTCTGCAGTCTCTGGGCGACTTGTACCTCCCTACGCTGATGTCCGATATCGTGGATAAAGGGATCGTGCAGGGCGACCGCAATTATATATGGAAAATCGGCGGATTTATGCTGCTGGTGGCGGGCGGAGGAGCCATATGCTCTATCGTTGCCAGTTATTTATCGGCAAAGGTTGCTGCCGGATTCGGTAAAAATGTCCGCTCGCGGATGTTCAATCATGTGGAGAACTTTACGCTGCATGAATTCGACAAGCTGGGCACTGCCTCGCTGATTACGCGTACTACTAATGATATTACACAAGTACAAACCGTACTTACTATGATGCTGCGCATGATGGTCGGCGCTCCGATGATGATGATCGGCGGGATTATCATGGCGGTATCAGAAGATGCCAAGCTTTCCCTTATTTTTGTAGTCGTGATCCCTGTGCTTGTAGGAGCAATATTCTTCATCGGAATGAAGGGCCTGCCGCTGTTCAAGGCGATTCAGGTCAAGCTGGACAAATTAAACCGCGTACTGCGTGAGCATTTGACCGGTATCCGTGTCATTCGGTCCTTTAACCGGATTGATCATGAGAACAGAAGGTTTACTGAAGCGAACAAGGATCTTACGGAAACGGCGATCAAAGTCAACAAGGTGATGGCCGGCCTGATGCCGATTATGATGCTCGTGATGAACTTTTCGATGATTGCTATTCTGTATTACGGCGGAATCCGGATTGGCGATGGTGATCTGCAGGTAGGTTCATTGATGGCATTTATTCAATATGCAATGCAGATAATGTTCTCCTTAATCATGGTGTCGATGATGTTCGTGCTTATTCCCCGGGCCTCTGCCTCCGCACTGCGTATCAATGAAGTGCTGGATATGCAGCCTGAGATTACAGATCCTACGGCATCCGAGCTTCAGAACACGGCTGCAGTAACGAAGAAGGATGGCCGGGATGCTATGCATGGGTTTGTTGAATTTGACAATGTTTCCTTCTCCTATCCCGGTGCGGAGCAGCCTGCACTGTCCGGAATCAGCTTCAGCGCGCGGCCCGGTGAGATTACAGCGATCATTGGCGGTACAGGCTCGGGTAAATCGACCCTGCTGAGCCTGATCCCGAGATTCTATGACGCCATTGAAGGCGCTGTGCGTGTGGATGGCGTAGATGTGCGCGAGATGACGCAGGAAGAGCTGCGGAGCAAGATCGGATATATTCCGCAGAAGGCGGTGTTATTCTCCGGCACGATCAACGAGAATATCCGCTACGGTAAAGAAGATGCAACGGATGAGGAGATCATTCATGCGGCCAAGGTAGCACAGGCCTATGATTTCGTCTCTGCGATGAAAGAAGGCTTCAACTCCGAAATTGCCCAGGGCGGGAACAACGTGTCCGGCGGACAGAAGCAGCGGCTGTCGATTGCCCGTGCACTGGTTAGAAGACCGGAAGTGTACCTGTTCGATGACAGCTTCTCGGCGCTTGATTTCAAGACCGATGCCAAGCTGCGCGCTGCGCTCAAAGACGAAACAACGAAATCAACGGTTCTGATCGTCGCCCAGCGGGTCAGCACGGTTATGGATGCTGACCGGATTATTGTGCTGGATGACGGCGTGATTGCCGGCATCGGCAACCATCGTGAGCTGATGGAGAACAGCGAAGTGTACCGCGAGATCGTATCCTCGCAGTTGTCAGAGGAGGAAATAGCATGAGTGAAGCGAATAAAGGAACCCAAATGCCCAAACCACCGCGGGGACATGGCGGTGGACCCGGCGGACCGCCCGGAATGAGCATGCCGGTGGAGAAGGCCAAGGATTTTAAAGGTACGCTCAAACGGCTGATCCGCTACCTGCGTCCGCGGCAGATGCAGTTGCTGATTGTATTTATTATGGCTATTGCCAGCACCGTATTCAGTATTTTCAGCCCGAAGGTGATGGGGAAGGCGACAACCAAGCTGTTCGAGGGCGCATACGGCATACTGAAGGGTGTTCCGGGAGCCGCGATTGATTTTGATTATGTGAACAAAATTCTGCTTATCCTGGCGGGTCTGTACCTGTTCAGCTCCTTGTTCAGCTATGTGCAGCAATATGTAATGGCCGGCGTGGCCCAGAAAGTTGTTTTCGATATGCGCGAGCAGATCAATAACAAGCTGGAGCGTCTGCCGCTGAAATATTTCGACTCCCGGACGCATGGGGAAATTCTTAGCCGTGCGACCAATGATGTAGACAATATCAGTACGACCCTGCAGCAGAGCTTAACTCAATTGATTACGTCCATCGTAACTATCATTGGTGTCATTATCATGATGCTCACCATCAGCCCATGGCTGACCTTAATTACAGTTATCACCCTGCCGCTAAGCTTTGTCGTGATTATTGCGATCTCTAAGCGTTCACAAAGATATTTCATTGGCCAGCAGAAATCACTGGGTCAGCTGAACGGCCATGTAGAGGAGATGTACACGGGTCACCGCATTATCAAGGCCTTTGGCCGCGAGAAGCAATCGCTTAAAGAGTTCAACAGTATTAATGACGATCTGTACAATTCCGGCTGGCGCTCCCAATTTATCTCCGGGATCATTATGCCGCTGATGATGTTCATCGGTAACCTGGGGTATGTGCTGGTCTGTGTGGTCGGCGGGATCTTCGTGACCAAGAAAACGATTGAGGTCGGTGATATTCAGGCGTTTATCCAGTATTCCCGCCAGTTCACCATGCCAATTACACAAACGGCCAATATCGCCAACATCATTCAATCCACCATAGCTTCCGCTGAGCGCGTGTTCGAGCTGCTGGATGAAGAAGAGGAAATTCCGGAAGTTACTGCTGCTCAGGCTAAGCGTGCTGTAGTTGCCGAAGAAGGCTCAGTCGAATTCCGTCATGTGAAATTCGGCTACAAAGAGGATGCTATTCTTATTGAAGATATGAACATTGAAGTCAGCCCGGGTCAGACCATAGCGATTGTAGGACCAACCGGTGCCGGCAAAACCACGCTGATCAACCTTCTGATGCGCTTCTATGAGATCAGCGGCGGCGAGATTGTAATTGACGGAGTCAACATCACCGACATGAAGCGCAGCGAGCTGCGGAGTAAATTCGGTATGGTGCTTCAGGATACCTGGCTCTTTAACGGGACGATCCGCGACAACATTGCTTACGGCCGCGAAGGTGCAACAGAGGCGGATGTGGTACGTGCAGCCAAGGCGGCGCATGCCGATCACTTTATCCGCACGCTTCCGCTTGGCTACGACACAGTCCTGAACGAAGAGGCCTCGAATATCTCGCAGGGGCAGAAGCAGCTGCTGACTATTGCCCGGGCAATTCTGGCCGATCCTTCGATCCTGATTCTTGATGAAGCGACCAGCAGTGTCGATACACGGACCGAAGTGCAGATTCAGAAGGCGATGAATACGCTGATGAACGGCAGAACAAGCTTTGTAATTGCGCACCGCCTGTCAACGATTCGTGACGCAGATCTGATCCTGGTGATGAACCAAGGCAGCGTTATTGAAAAAGGCACCCATGTGGAGCTGCTGGAGCAAGGCGGATTCTATGCCGACCTGTACAACAGCCAATTTTCCGGTGACGATCTGCCGGATGTGGGCTAAACCGCAAGCAGAAGCAGCAAATATCATCTGAATATATCCATCAAATATCACCCCTCTATCTACAGCATACCTACTATTGCTGTGAGCAGAGGGGTGTTTTGCATGAAGGGGATAGCTTATGGCAAAGAATAAAATATAAAAAAGATTTGATTAAAAATTATAGGGTATATATGATAAGGTTAATAAAATGACCCGCGGCTCATTTTTTAGGGAAGCCGGGGTTGAAGAGAGGGTGAAAGGAATGTCAGGTTACGGAAAATGGGTGGCTGGCCGTAAAACAAAGTGGATAACTCTTGCGGTCTGGATCGTAATTGTGGGTGCTCTTACACTTCTTTGGCCTTCCGTAAACTCACAGGTAGTGAATAATGCGCAGAATCTGCCTGATGATTCGCAGTCGGTCCGGGCGGCGGCGGTTGCGGAACAGGAGTTTCCAGCAGGGAGTGGCGTGCCGGCACTGCTTGTATGGCATAGGGAGGGCGGGCTGTCCGATGAGGATTTGATACATATCATTGCTGTATACGGCAAGCTTGAGCAGCAGCCGTTGCCGCATCAGAACTATGTTCCGCCGCTGGGAAAGCTGCCGCCGCAGGCGCTGCAAGCTTCTCTGTCCGAGGACCGCAGCACACTGGTCACACCGGTGCTCTTCGACAAGTCCGCGGACAGTGATCAGCTCGGTGAGGCCGTAACGCAAATGAAGGAATTGATCTCTGCGGAAACCGGCGGTGATCCTGCTGCGGCCAAGGTGGACGGCAGTGAGTTGAGCCTGCGGGTTACCGGTCCTGTGGGTATCTCCATTGATGCGACAGGGCTGTTCAAGGATGCGGACGTTTCCTTGCTCATCGCGACCGTAATTCTTGTGCTGGTATTCCTGCTGCTGATTTACCGTTCGCCGATTCTGGCTTTGATTCCGCTCGTGGCGGTAGGATTTGCTTATGGGGTTACCAGTCCGGTGATTGGGAAGATGGCCCAGGAGGGCTGGATTACAGTGGATTCACAGGCCATCTCCATCATGACCGTGCTGCTGTTCGGCGCAGGCACGGACTACTGCCTGTTCCTGATCTCCCGGTTCCGTCAGATGCTGAAGGTGGAGGAGAGTAAAGGCCGTGCCCTGCTGAGCGCAATTACCCATTCCTCCGGGGCTATTGCAATGAGCGGATTTACAGTAGTGCTGGCGCTGTTCGCGTTGCTGCTGGCGAAATATGGAGCGTACCACCGTTTTGCGGTTCCTTTCAGCGTCTCCATTCTTATTATGGGCATCGCCAGTCTGACTCTGGTGCCGGCGCTGCTGGCCATCTTCGGGCGGACTTCATTCTTCCCGTTTGTTCCACGCACTCCGCTGATGGAGGCGGATCGGGCCAGAGCCAAAGGCAAGCCGGCTCCGCAGCCAAAACCTGCCCGCAACAAAGGAATCGGCAACTTTGTCGTTTCCCGTCCTTGGGCAATTGTAGGAGTAACCGTGGTGCTTCTGGGTGTGCTGGCTTCCTTCTCCGGGGGCATCAAGTTCACTTATGATATCCTATCGTCCTTTCCGGAGGATATGGAGTCGCGCGAAGGTTTTGACCTGATAGGCAATCAGTTCTCCCCCGGGGAGCTGGCTCCCGCCAAGCTGATGATAGATACCGAGGGCAAAGCGGATGGTGAGGATCTTAAGGTAATCCTGGGCGGCCTTTCATACGTGGATGTTGTATCGGACCCCCAGGAAGGTGCGGTCAATAAGAATATTCTCGGTTATGATATCGAATTTAAGAATAACCCGTATTCCCTGGAGGCGATGAGCCACATACCGGCGCTTCAGGATACTGCGGAGCAGGCGCTGATTGATGTAGGAGTGGCTGAGCCCGGCGATAAGGTATGGGTCAGCGGACAGACGGCAATCCAGCATGATACGAAAGAGCTGGGTGAGCGGGATACCGATTTGATTATACCGGTAGTCATTGGGCTTATTACTTTGCTGCTGCTGATCTACTTGCGTTCTGTAGTGGCAACTTTCTATTTGGTGGCTACAGTCATTCTGTCCTTTTTCTCAGCCCTTGGTTTAGGGTGGATTATTATTCATTACGTGCTGGGCGCAGATGCCATTCAGGGCTCGATTCCGCTGTATTCCTTCGTCTTCCTGGTGGCGCTGGGCGAGGACTACAACATCTTTATGATTTCGAACATTTGGAAAAAGCGCAAGCGGATGCCGCTGAAGCAGGCCGTAGCAGAGGGTGTGAACGAGACTGGATCGGTGATTACGTCGGCCGGACTCATTCTGGCCGGAACCTTTGCCGTACTCGCGAGCCTGCCGATACAGGTGCTGGTGCAGTTCGGGATCATTACCGCGATAGGCGTGCTGCTGGATACCTTCATCGTCCGGCCGTTTCTGGTGCCGGCAATCACAGTGCTGCTGGGCCGCTGGTCGTTCTGGCCCGGCAAACATCAGGAGCTGGAGCAGGCATTGCCGGCAGTTGATGAGCATTAAGCCAGAGCTTGCTACAGGCAGATAATAAACAGGGACGCCCTCTAAGCCATGATAGCTTAGTAGGGCGTCCCTTTATTTTGCAGTCATTTGCGCCGCCAGACGGGATTGACACGCCCTAGCGCAGCCGTATGAGCAGTATGGGGCCTGCGCCCTCTACCGGATCATTCCCCCGGTGTACGGCTGATCAGCAGCTCATACTTGTCGAGCGACGCACCCAGGATGGCTTCATTTCCGCCTGACCCCCGGTGCGATTCGCGGAAGGAAGGACTGGCAGTCCACCCTTTAAAGGCCTCTTCGTTCTCCCACACGGTACAGATTTTCAGCTCTTCCACGCCCTCTTTAGCGACGCTGTGCCATACCTCCATACGTACAAAGCCGGGCATATCCTGCACGCCGCCCGCTCCGCCAAAACGCTGGGCAAGGGTTTCTCCATGCCCTTCCTTAACCTTAATGGTGTTTGTTACTACCAGCATGCTGATTCCTCCCTCGAAAGACTCTGCAATTTATTGTGGATTGGTAGTCCAGATTCCCGCAGTCTTCAAGAAGACGCGGTCCGGCAGCTTCAGGGCCGCCAGGGTCAGCTCAGCCACATCCTCCGGCTGCATCATCCGGTCTTCATCGCCGATCTTCAGGCCGGCATTCTCGGCAAGTCCGGTATTGACGGTGCTTGGTGTCAGGGCCACTACGCGGATATTATGCTTGCGCACTTCTTGGGCCAGCGCTTCCGTCATGCCCATCAGGGCGAATTTGGAGGCGCAGTAGGCCGAGCCGGTGGCGAAGCCGCGCTCACCGGCTGTAGAGGAAATATTGATGATATTTCCGCCGCTGCGTTCAATCATTGCCGGCAGTGCTGCCCGGGTTACATAATAGGTGCCGAACAGATTGATCTGCATGTGGCGCTCCCAATCTGCCGGGTCCATTTCCAGGAAGGTGCCGAATTTGGCAATTCCGGCGTTGTTGATCAGCGCGTCGAAGGTGCCGAGATCATTCTGAAGCGCAACAACGGCCCGCTCCGCTTCTTCGCGGACAGCGATATCAGCTACAGCAATGCTGACCTTTACATCATAGACCTCTGTCAAAGCCGATTTCAGTGCCTCCAGATCACCTGAAGTTCTGGAGATCAGGCCCAGATTAGCGCCTTCTTTCGCCACTGCCATTGCTAAGGCTTTGCCGATCCCTTTGCCGGCACCTGTAATCACAATGCTTTTTCCTCTCAAATCCATAACCTGCCGTCACGCTCCTTCTGAATTTATTAATAATAAAAACATTCAGTTCCTATTATACCTGAGCGTGGGCGGACAATCACGCCGGAGCCACTTGGAGATGTCACAGCTTTAATTCGTCTCCGCTTCCAGCCTCGTCAGCGGCACCGTAGCGGGACCCTCCAGTACAGCTCCCTCATAGGAGTAACGTGAGCCATGGCACGGACAGTCCCAGGTGCGTTCCCCATCATTCCATTCACACTCGCAGCCCATATGGGTGCAGGTTCTGTCGACCAGATGCAGCTTGCCCCCAGTGTCACGGTAGGCCCCAACACGTTTGCCGTCATGAAAAACAACCGCGCCTTCATCAGGCTCCAGATCACGGGTTTTTTTGTGGACAATCTCCACCTTGCCGGCAATCAGCTCCTTGGCGACATTGGTATTCTGCACGATGAAATTTTTGATGGATGGGTTGGCTTTAAAGCGCGAGGGATCATAGAGATCACTGTAGGGAGTATGCTTGCGCAAAATCTGATCCGTGATCATACGCGCTGCCAATGTTCCGCTGGTCATGCCCCATTTGCGATAGCCGGTGGCAATATAGATTTCCTCTTCCCCGGAAACCTTGCCGATATAAGGCACTCTGTCCAGGGTAATGAGGTCCTGGGCAGACCAGCGGTACGGGATGCTCTTGATGCCCAGCAATTCACCAGCGAACAGCTCCAGATTCTCATAATGGCCAAAGGTGCAGATGCCCTGGCCTGTCTTATGATTGTCCCCGCCGACAATGACCAGCCTCTGGCCGCCCCATTCGACAGCGCGCAGAGAGCGTGTAGGATCTCCGGCGCTCAAATACATGCCGCCCTCATAATCGGTCTCCGGCTGAATCGCCAGACAGTAGGAACGTTCTGCATGCAGGCGCGAGAAGTAGAGGGCTCCGCCGTCATAGAAAGGAAAGTGGGAGGCCGAGATGGCATGGCGGCACTTAATTTTCAGCTTCTCTCCCTCAGTGTAAAGCGTGAGGCCGCCGTCCTTGTCTACCTTTTCTCCAATCATCGTATGCTCGTAAACAGTTCCGCCCTTGTCCAGAATCACCTGAAGCAAGCCTTGCAGGTATTGAAGCGGGTGGAAGCGGGCCTGTCCCGGCAGCTTGATGGCACCTCCTGCCATCAGCGGCAAGGAGACATTGTCCAGCCATTGCCCGGGGAGTCCCAGTTTTTCGTAAGCATTAAACTCCGCCTCCAGTTGTTTGAGCGTCTTATCGTCGCTGTTATCGGCATAGAGGAAGGCGTCTTCACGTGTTATTCCGCAGGACAGGTTCAGTTCCTCTGCAGTGGAGATAATCCATTCCATCGCCTCAGTGTTTGAACTGTAATAGAGCCTGGCCTGTTCTTCCCCGAAATGCTTCAGCAAATCATCGTAGATCATCCCGTGCTGGGCGGAAATTTTGGCGCTTGTGAATCCAGTGGTGCCGGCAAAAATTTCTCCCGCCTCCAGTAAAGTGACTTTATACCCTGCGTTTGCCAGCAAATAACCTGCAGTAATGCCGGTAATACCGGCCCCGACAATTGCGACATCTGTAACTAGATCCTCCGTTAGCTTCGGAAACGAAGGCAGGTCGATGCTGTCTCTCCATAACGATTGCGGAAATTGCGGAAGACCCTGAGATACATCGTGCGTTGAACTCATCTTAACATCCCTCCATCGGTACCATATTCATCTCATTTATTACCACAGTCCCGCCAAAAGAAACTCCTCAAAGGTCCAGGTGCATGAAATCGGGGATATAATGCCAAAATAAGTTGGATTCGACAGTCAGACGATTAGATTGACGCTGGAGTAATCAAGACTTATACTTGATCTAAAAATAAGTTAAAGGATGATAAAGATGAGGAACCTGAATTTGACCTCCCAGCGTCAAGCCGTTTATGATATCGTCCGCCAGTCACATGATCATCCTACCGCCGCAGAAGTGATGAACCGGCTGGTAGAGCAGGGACATAACCTGGCCTATGGCACCGTGTATAATTCACTGCGTTATCTTGCCGATAAACAAATGATCCGCGAGCTGAAGCTTGGGGAAGCTGCCAGCAGATATGATGCGCGTATGGACGATCACCAGCATATTATTTGTGAGGTGTGCGGTGCGGTGGATGAGGTAATGAGCCATGTGCCCCAGGAGTGGATGGATACGGTGGCTAAGGATACCGGATATTCCATTTCACATGCCCATGTCGTATTCGGCGGAGTATGCCCGGCTTGCAGGAACAAAGTTATGAATTAGCTTAATAAGGGCCTAAATCCCGGCCAAGGTCTCACATATGAATAGATATATAATAAAAGACCGTTTTCAAATAAACGGTCTTTTTGCTGTTTTATCAGCAAATTTATTAAGAAAGTCTTGAAATTCATAGCAAATTTCAGAATAAAAGAGGGATTCCATACCCGGTATATAATTATATACCTATATAGATTGAACTTGAGAATTACATGTAGGGAAAAGTGCGGAGGGGAATTTTGGAACTGTAGGAGCGACAGTGTCCGCCTTTAGATTTTTGATTTCTACCGCGATTCGCGGCTATTTCAGGAAATCCAAACCTAACAGCGGCCGGAAGTCCAAACATTCTCTGTAGTCACGGCCAATCCCAAAATAGAAGAATTATAAGTTCAATCTATATATGCCATAAATGATCATACTTAAGACCTGATAAGAAGGAGAGATGGATTTCACCCATGAATAAAAGCAGTCGCTTAACCATCCGTATGAAGCTTATTCTTACATATCTGCTTGTACTTCTGGCCCCCAGTCTTATCATCGGCTGGCAGACCTATCAATCGGCCAGCCATAAGGTGGAGGAACAGCTGATGACTAACGCCACAGAAAGTGTGATGGCGGCCAACGAGATCATAAATGCAAACATTCAGTCCAAAATCGACGCGGTTAGCTATTTTGCCGGGCAAATTTCCTCCGGGTCAGTGAATGCTGTAGGGGAAAGTGCGGCTGATGTAAAGGCCAGATTGCAGGAATATGCCGCGCTGCATCCCGATATTCTGGATATTTACGTCGGAACCAGCGGGGCAAAGTCTGTTCATGCTTCCGATGGCCAGCAGCCGGACGGCTATGACCCGCGCAAGCAGAGCTTTTATGTGAATGCGCTGAAGCAAGGGAAAGGGACAGTAATCTCCCCTGCTTTTAAAACGGCAAATAATGAAACGGCCATCGCTATTTCGGGAGTGCTTGCAGATGGCAGCGGAGTCTTAGGGCTCGACCTAAACTTGTCTGCCCTGGCTGATCTTACGAACATTAAGCTGGGCAAGGAAGGATACATAATGATTCTGGACAGCAGCAAAAAGTTTCTGGTTCATCCCACGGAGACGATAGCCGAGGAATCCTCGCTGGATTTTGTGAAGCAGATGTTCGAGGGAGAAGCAGGTTCTTTTGATTATGTGTATAAGGATACTCCCAGAAAGCTGACCTTCATGGTCAATGAGCTTACCGGCTGGAGAATCGGGGGCACCATCAGCAAGCAAGAGGTTGCTGATGCTACAGCTGGCATCCGTGATAAAGCGGTTGTAGTGATTGCTGTTTCTGTATTGCTAGCGCTCGTATTGATCTATTTCAATGTCTCCTCCGTCGTCCGTCCGCTGATCCGTCTGCGCAAAGCTACAGCGGCTATAGCGAAAGGCGACCTGTCTGAAGATATCGGGGTGTTCCGCAGGGACGAAATTGGCCTATTGGCCGACAATTTCCGCACGATGGTGGCTGATTTGCGCGGCATGATTCTCGGTGTTCAGCAGATGACGGGTAATCTGTCCGCTTCGGCCAAAGAGCTGACAAGCGGGGCTGAGCAGTCAACTACGGCGATCAGGCATGTAACCGAAGCGATTCAGGAAGTCGCGGCAGGCTCAGAACGGCAGGTAGGCAGTGTGCAAAAAGGGCTGGAGAGCGCCGCGGCAACAACCCATGAAGTCCAGCATATTTCCGGGTTCATGGAGCAGGTGTCAGCCATGATGGACAAGACCTCACTGTCTGCAGCCGAGGGGAATGATTCGGTCATCAGTGTGGTTGACAAAATTAACGGAATTCATGAGACGGTGGAAGAGCTTGGCAACATGATTGACAAGCTGAATGAGCGCACCGGACAAATTCAGGGCATTGTCGGTGTGATCACAGGTATTGCGAGGCAGACCAATCTGCTGGCCCTGAATGCTTCCATTGAAGCAGCCAGAGCGGGCGAGCAGGGGCGCGGCTTTGCCGTTGTCGCCTCGGAGGTCCGCAAGCTGGCCGAGGAATCAGAGAAATCGGCGCGGATGATCTCGGAGCAGATTTCCTCCATCAACGGGGAGATGCAGCAGGCAACAGTGACGATGGAGGATGCCAAAGAGAAGGTGTCGGCAGGCATCCTGGCAGTAGATACTACAGGACGCTCCTTATCGCGGATCCGCAGGGCGGTCAAAGGCGCGGCAGAGAAAATTGAAGCGATGGGCGGAGCCGTACACACCCTGTCGGCAGAAGCTGCCAGTATGGAGAAGGCAATCGGGGAGCTGCAGGGCATTTCCAAGGAGGCTGCAGGCAATACGGAGACGATTTCAGCTGCTGCACAGGAGCAGCTTGCTTCCGTTGAAGAAATCGCCTCTTCCACGGCTGGCTTAAGCCAGCTTGCCGGAGAGCTGCAGAAGCTGGCAGGCCGCTTCAAGCTTCATCCGGGGCAGCAGGTTTCCTTTGAACCTTCTGTTCCGCAGGAAGCGGATCTTCAGAAGGGACCGGAAAATTCCCGATTACGGATTTGATCACGCTACTTTTCTTTTCCAGGGCTTTGCAAGTATACTGATAAGCAATAATGCAGGGCTAACTAGGAGGAATATTTATGGCAGAGCAGTTAAAGGGGATTACCGTAGCCCTTGCCGGTCCGCGAAAATCGGAGGAAATGGCCAAACTGGTGCAGAATATGGGGGGGACGGCGCTGCATCGGCCTGCCCAGGGAACGGTATTTCTCGACGGTGAGGCCCTTCGTGAAGCGCTCGTAGCCTGGACCCAGCATCCGCCGGATATGGCCATTCTGACTACAGGCATGGGGCTTGATGCACTGTTCGAAATGGCCGGGGAAATAGGGCTTGCCGAACGGTTTCAGGAGGTCCTCTCGTCCTCTCCGATTGCTGCCCGGGGCTATAAAACAGTGAACGCCCTGAAGAAGCGGGGACTGGTGCCGGAGGTGCGCGATGACGATGGCAGTACTACAGGACTGATCCGCGGGCTTGCGGATTGGGACTTGCGGGGCAAGGAGGCCGTGCTGCAGCTGCATGGCGATCGCTCCCCCCGTCTCGTTGCCTGGCTTACGGAAGCCGGAGCTGTTGTCCGCGAAGTGCAGCCATACCTTCACACCCCGCCCGAGCCGGGTTCGCTTGCCAGGCTGCTGGCGGAAATCACGGAGGGCTTGGTGGATGCCGTAGCATTTACGAGCGGACCGCAATTCCGCTTCCTGGCAGGGTACGCCCGGGAACAAGGCAAGCTTGGGGAACTGGTGCAAGCCTTTGAAACTAAAGTGCTGGCGGTTTCCGTGGGCAAGATTACCTCTGAGTCCCTGAAGGAGGAAGGCGTCAAGCGGATTGTGATGCCGGAGCATGAACGGATGGGCAGCATGTTTGTTGAGCTTGGGCGTTATGTCGCGGCAAACCGCTGATTTTTCGGCCGGGTTCCGCTGCGGTTTTCTGCGGGGGATCTGTAAAGACGGTTATCCTGCTCCGTTCGTGGGCAGGATTTGTTTTTTTAAAAGATAATTTATATGCTTCACGCTATTAATTATCCTTCTATTTCTTACTTAGCAACGCAGTCCTGAACTAGCCTGATGCAAGGCTCCGGTAACAGACATTTATCCTGCCGGTAATAGACATCTGCTGCACTTTTACTTAGAATAAAAGCAACGTGCCATAATCCAAGATAGAGACAAGGAGGAGGATACCTATGGACAAGAGAAAATGTTTGCTGCTGGGCGATTACACTCATCCCCGGTTCCATCCGCTGCAGGGTGTAGACAAACAAATCAGCGAAATTCTGAATGATCTGCTGATCGTTCAGTGCTCGGAGAATAAAAAGCTGCTGCTTAGCGAGCATCTGGCCGGTTACGATTTGTGCATCGCCTATAATGAACTATGGAACGAAACGGTTTCCCCCCAGCAGACAGCGGGTCTGCTCAGCTATGTGAGCGGAGGGGGAGGACTGATCGTGCTGCATACGGGGGTTTCCCTGGCCAAGCGCTATGAATTAGCCCATCTAATCGGCGGCAGATTCACCGGACATCCGCCCTATGCTCCGCTGAACTTCAAAGTGATGGAGCATGATATTACAGAGGGTATGGAAGACTTCCAGCTCGATGAAGAGCCATACCGGTTTGAATTCGATCCTTTTACCGAGAAGACCATTCTGCTGGAGTATGAATATGAGGGCGAAAGATTGCCGGCAGCCTGGTGCCACAGCTACGGACTGGGACGGGTTGTCTATATTATGCCCGGACATCATGAGCCTTCGTTCCGGCATCCGGCGGTCCGTGAATTGATTCTGCGGGCGGCGACCTGGGCGGCACGTATTCCCAGATAATTTGAGATTGCAATAAAATGATACCCCTTGCGGCTGCTTCCTTTGTGAAATGCTCTGACAAGGGGTATACTTTATCCATAACTGGAATCTTGGGGAGGAAAGTACTATGAGTGATTTGTTCAAAAAAGCAATCTCTTTAGGAGTGGGCCTCACCATTGTCAGCAAGGAAAAGGTGGAAAAGGTAGTTGAGGAGCTGGTAAAACGGGGAGAGCTTGCGCCCTCGGAATCCAAAGCGCTTGTCGACCGGCTCGTGGAGCGGGGCGACGAGGAACGCGGGGCCTTCAAGAATGCCGTACAGGAGCAGGTTCAGCGTGTGCTGAAGGATCTTAAAGTTCCCGTACAAAGCGATATCGCTACACTGGAAACTCGAATTGCCGTTTTGGAGCGCCGTGTGGCTGAGCTGGAGGGTGCCTCTGCCCAGAAGGAAGCTCTGCCGGAAACGCGTACGGAATAAATGGCTGTACGCATCAGACATGCCGGACGGTACCGGACCATTGCCATGGCGCTAATGCGCCATGGCTTCGGTTATATGGTGGAGGAACTGGGTCTCTACCATATTCTTTCCCTTCCGCGCCGGATGTTGACACAGGAGACTCACGCAAGCCTTACACTCGGGGAACGGATTCGCCAGGTACTGGAGGATTTGGGGCCAACCTTTGTCAAATTGGGTCAGCTGGCCAGTACCCGTTCCGATCTGCTGCCTGATTCGATCATTCAGGAACTGGTGAAGCTGCAGGATAGTGTGCCGCCATTCTCGGCGGAAACTGCACGCAATATTGTCGAGCAGGAGCTTGACCAGCATCTGGGTGAAACCTTCGAATATTTCGAGAATACACCGCTTGCTGCGGCTTCGATCGGCCAAGTGCACCGCGCTGTACTGCATGGAGGCAAGCAGGTTGCGGTTAAGATACAGCGTCCCGGTGTCATGCGGACCATGACCCGTGATTTGGAAATTCTTCAGGACCTAAGCGCGCTTGCCGAAAGAAGATTGGACTGGGCAAAGCAATACGGGCTGATCCGGATGGTGGAGGAGTTCTCCCGGGCGCTGCTGGCTGAACTGGACTACGGCCAGGAAGGCCGCAACGCCGAGCGTATTGCCAGCCAGCAGACGGCACATGATAAAGTATATATTCCGGCGATCTATTGGGACTACAGCTCGGCGCGTGTGCTGACGATGGAATATGTGGAGGGCATTACACTCAACCACCGGGATGAGCTTCTGGAGCGGGGCGTCAAGCTAAAAACTGTAGCCCAGCAGCTTGTGGAGATGATGCTGGATCAGATCTTTATCCACGGCTTCTTTCATGCCGATCCCCATCCGGGCAATGTGATGCTGCTGGACAACAACAAGCTGGCGCTGATTGATTTTGGCATGGTCGGGCGGCTCAGTGAGGAGATGAAGGACAGTCTGTCCGCGCTCGTCATCGCGCTGATGCGCAGAAATACCGATTCTATGGTGCGGGCAATTCTGCGGTTGGGAGTAATTCCCGAAGAAGCTGACCGTGCTGCGCTTCATGATGATATGGACCGGCTCCGGGAGTCCTATTATGATATCCCGTTCCATCAGATCAGCATCGGTAAGGCGCTGAACGATCTGTTCGGCATCGCCCGTAAGCACCGGCTGGTCATTCCGCCGGATCTGGCGATGCTGGGCAAAACGATGCTGACGCTGGAGGGGGTTGTTGCCAACCTTGACCCTTCCTTTAGCATTGTGCAGATGGCCGAGCCCTTCGGCAGGCAGCTGGTGAAGCAGCGCTTCAGCGGCACCCGCATGCGGCGCAAGCTTATCGGGGGAGTCGCCGATCTGGCGGAAAGTCTGTTCGAGCTTCCCTCTCAGGCCCGGCAGCTGTCGGCGCTAATCAGCAGAGGCAAGCTTAAGGTGGAGGTCGGGCTGCCCGAACTGAAAAATTTAGAGCATAAGTTTAGCCGCGTCGGCAACCGCCTTTCCTTCAGCATTGTACTGCTGGCCTTCAGCATTATTATGGCAGGGCTGATTATCGGCTCATCGCTGCGCGGCGAACCTTCACTGCTGTGGGATTTTCCTACGGTGGAGATTGGCTCGGTGATTGCGCTGCTGATGATTCTGTGGCTGCTCTTCTCGATTTTTAAATCGGGCCGCTTCTAGCCTTGCAGGGAACACAATAATTATTCTTCGCCACTTGCACACAAACGCCCCAGGATCAAGTACAATATAAAGATAACTTTCTTAGGTCACTGTTCGGCCCTTAAGGCAGGACAGGCTATCGTATAGTATGTAATGGAACGCAAATGGAGTGCCGTCTGAATGTCCGGTGGAACGCTGCTGCCCCTGAAACCGACTTGGACCGCACGTCTGCAGGGCCAGAATCGGCAAGTGGGACGGAAGGACTCCGGTGACGGGGTTCTTCCGCTTTTGTTTGATAATATGCCGTTTTCGCCTGAAATAAGCTTGTGCCGCCGCTTCAGCGAAGGCTGTATGGATGCGTACATTACTCCCGAAAATGGATGACTATAAGTTATGCTGCACAGTAAGGCAAATTAGAGAATTAGTGAGGTGGAGAAATTGCCGGGTTTTAAGGAATTAGGAGTTTCTGAATTATTGAATGATCTGCTCAAAGGACAAGGCATTGTAAAACCAACGCCGGTGCAGGAGGAAGCCATTCCGCCGGTGGTGCAGGGTCTGGATGTTATCGCCAGAGCGAAGACGGGAACGGGGAAGACGCTCGCTTTCCTGCTGCCGATTATGGACAAGATCCGCGTGGAGGCGGCTTATCCGCAGGCGCTGGTCCTCGCGCCGACGCGTGAGCTGGCCCTGCAAATTACGGAAGAGGCACGCAAGCTGGCACGGCATACGGGTGTGAAGATTCTGGCTGTCTACGGAGGCCAGGATGTAGAGAAGCAGCTTCGCAAGCTGGAGGGCGGAAGACATCTCATTATCGGAACCCCGGGCAGACTGCTTGACCACCTGCGGCGGGAAACGCTGGATCTTGGGGGCGTGAAGATGCTCGTCCTGGATGAAGCCGACCAGATGCTGCATATGGGCTTCCTGGAGGATGTGGAGACGATTATTACGGCTGTTCCTTACCGCCGTCAGACGATGCTCTTCTCCGCCACAATGCCTGATCCCATTAAACGTCTCGCCGCCAACTACATGAAGGAACCGCTGGACATCGTGATTAAGAGCGGCTCGCCGATTCCGTTGGACAATATCCGCCAGCAGGTCGTAGAGTGCTCCGACCGCAACAAAGAAGAAGCGCTGCAGGCACTGATTGAACGCGACCGTCCGTATTTGGCAATTATCTTCTGCCGGACCAAACGGCGGGTATCGAAGCTGAACGAAGCGCTGCAGGCAGCGGGTTATGACTGCGACGAGCTGCACGGCGATTTGTCCCAGGGCAAGCGCGAAGCAGTGATGAAGCGGTTCCGCGAAGCGAAGCTGCAGCTGCTGGTAGCTACGGATGTTGCCGCGCGCGGTCTGGACGTTGAAGGGATTACCCATGTCTTCAACTACGACCTGCCGCTGGATGCGGACAGCTACATTCACCGGATCGGCCGGACCGGGCGTGCCGGAGGCAAAGGCCTGGCGATCACTTTCTCCTCGCCGCGCGAACGTAACGGGCTCGAGCTGATTGAGCACGGTATTTCCCAGCGGCTGGACCGCCGCCGCTACGAGAAGGATGAATTCGGCGTAGGCGAATTCACCTCCGTGCAAGGCGGCGGCTCTCCGCGCGGCGGACGCCAGAACGCAGCGCCTGAAGCGGCGCGTGCCAGCCGCGGCGGGCGCGGGCAAGGGCGCAGCGGCGGAGCACCACGCGCCGAAGCCGGAGCACGGCCGGGCGGGCGCGGCCGCGGCGGCAACAAGGAAGCAGGCAGCTGGGGCGCGCCTGCCGAGAAGACCAGCCGCAGTGCAGCGGCTGGGGGCAAGCGCAGCGCCTACGAGGCGGCAGCGCCCAGAGGCGGCGATTCCGCCGGCAAGAGCGCGGCGAAGCCAAGACCGGGCGGCGGCTACGGCGCCTTTGACCCTAGAAGCGCCAGCCCGGCTGCAGCTTACGGGGCAGGCGGCAATGCCGCCGGCGGGCGTGGCGGCAGCAGAACGGCCGCCCCATCCAAAGGCGGCCCGAGCAGCGGCTACAGCTCCAACGTCACCAGAGGAATGGAAGCTGGCGGCTTCAGCTATGGCGCTTCCAAAGGCGCAGGCTCGGGAAGCGGATATAATCCGGGCGGTGCGCAAGCCAGCCCTAAACACAGAGCCAATGTAGCCCGCAGCAGTGAATCAGGCGGCTACAATGCGGCAGCTCCCAAAGGTGCGCGCGGCAGCTCCAAGGGCGGCAAAGGCGGGTACAGCTCCGGCGGACGGAACAGCGGCGGCGGCGGTGCATCACGTGGCGGGCGTGGTAAGAGCTCCGGCGGCGGTTCCCGCGGCGGACGCGGCTCATCCAGATAAAGGCGATAGACAGCTATAGATGAAACTTGTTACCATAGGGCAGTTGGTGTATCCGCCAACCACCTGTGGTAACATTTGTTTTATACGACTGAAACTTTTTTGCCCTTTAGCCTGTCTAATAGATAAATAGAGTACCAGCTGCAGGAGTGCAGAGAATGAGGCAACTGTTGGTTTCGTACAGACGGATCGGAAGCAGGTTGCCAACAAGTATAGGAGGAAACATACATCATATGTCCAAGACCGCCAAAATAGTTATTTTATTCGTTGTCGTGATTGCGATCGGTTGGGGAATCGGAAAATATACGTCGGCTCCATCTGCTTCAGAGGAAGAAGGAACGGTAGTAAGCGACGGCAGTGCCCTTCAGGGTCAGCCGGATGCAAGTGCAGAACCTTCGCCCGTTGCCAGTTTAAACCCGGACGAGCAGGACCAGGGCACTTCTGGAAACAACACGGGAGCCGAAGGGTCTCCGGCTGCTACGGCTGATCCGGAAGAGAACGATGGTGAGAATACGCCTCCCAATCCAACTTCTGTTGCTACAAATAAGCCGGGCACGCCGGATTCAGGCAATAATGCAGCCGAACTGACTGCCGCAGAGCCCGAAAGCATGTCAGTCATGGTCAACAAGCAGTACAAGCTGCCGGATAAGTATAAGCCTTCGGATCTGGTATATCCGAATGTACGGTTCCTCTTCTCGGAGAAGATTGAGAAGCGAATGATGCGCCGCACTGCAGCTGGTGCGCTCGAGGAAATGTTCGCTGGGGCGAATAAGGATGGCATACAGCTGGCCGGTGTTTCGGCCTACCGTTCCGAGAAAACCCAGACAAGGCTATTTAACAACTATGTAGACAGAGACGGGGAAGAGAAAGCCCGCACCTACAGCGCGGTTCCCGGCCATAGTGAGCATCAGACGGGCCTGGCGATTGACATTTCCGGCAGTGACGGCAAATGCGCCGCCGAGAGCTGCTTTGCGGGTACGCTTGAAGCCGATTGGCTCGCAAGCCATGCTGCGGAGTACGGCTTCATTATCCGTTATCCGGAAGGTAAGGAGTCGATTACGGGTTATAAGTACGAGCCTTGGCATGTCCGCTATGTAGGCAAGGAGATCGCCGCCTCCATTGCAGAGAAAGGCATTACGTTGGAAGAGTACTTTGATGCTGTTCCCGTATCGAATTAACCGGCACGTTTAGCAACAGCTCCACCAGCGGTCCCTGGATAACGGGACCGCTTTTTTTGATTGGCCAATGCGTAACGTCTGCTTCCTTCAATGCTATGGTTCAGCTATGCGGCCGATGGTTAAGTAGTGGGAAACTAATTAGTTTTCATAAGGAGGCGCATCACGTGTCCGAACATAACCATGTGGTAAGCAAGGATGGAAGTGTAACCATGAACCGTGTCAATGACGCCCTGGACCGGATTGAACCTGAGCAGAAAGAGGTTATTCTGAACAATTTTCAGGAGTTTAAAAGCTATTTAAGTAAGCGGATTCAACTTGCCCAAAAAATCGGGCTCAGCGATGAGCAGCTGGTCCTAGCAGCCGAGAAAATCGCTGATTATCTGGCGGCTTATGAAGAGCCCCGCAACAGCGAGGAGAAACTGCTGCTGGAGCTGTGGAAGGTTGGCAGCAAGGAAGAGCGGCATCGTCTGGCGCACATGCTGGTCAAGCTGGTTCAGGAGTAATTCAAAGCTTGCCCGCAGGCTGGTTAAGCGGGTATGCAGGCTCTACCGGTGCATGCGCTGGTATATAGCGAGGTAAAGTCCTTCTCCGGTTCACAGGAGAAGGACTTTTGCTGTTGGGGAATAGGTACACAGGGAACGTTCAGGATATAATGGAGGCAGTATCTGGATATCTCAAATCTTATCATTGGGGTGGCTTAGAATATGAAATTAAGCATATTGGATCAGTCTCCGGTCTCCGAGGGCTGCTCCCCTGCCGAGGCCTTGGCTCAAACGTCCATGCTCGCCCGGGAGGCGGAGAGACTGGGGTATCACCGTTTCTGGGTATCGGAGCATCATGCGGCTCCCGGACTGGCCGGATCCAGCCCGGAAGTACTCATGGCCCACCTGGCTGCTGTGACCTCCTCTATTAGGATTGGCTCCGGTGCCGTTCTGCTTCCGCATTACAGTGCCTTTAAAGTGGCTGAGAATTTCCGCGTGCTGGAAGGGCTGTATCCCGGACGGATTGACCTTGGGCTGGGCAAGGCAGCGGGAGGTGCGGCTTTGGCTGTGCGCGCCCTGCAAGAGAACCGGTTGGACGACATAAGCCGTTATGAGGAGCAGGTTAAGGATCTCATTGCCTATTTGCACGGCACAGTGGATTCCGGGCACCGTTTTGCGGGACTGCAGGCCACTCCGGCCGTCCGTACAGCGCCGGAGATCTGGCTGCTCGGCTCAAGCAGAGACAGTGCCGAACTCTCCTCGAAGCTTGGGACCGGCTTCGCCTTTGCCCAATTTATTAACGGCAACGGAGGATATGAAGCGGTAAGGGCCTACCGGCACAACTTCAGACCGTCTCCCGCTGCCGCGAAGCCGCGGGCGCTGGTTTCCGTATTTGCTGTGTGTGCAGAAACCGCTGAAGAGGCAGACCGGCTGGCAACCAGCATGGATCTTTCGCTTGTACTGCTGGAGAAAGGCCATGTCTCCACCGGCACGCCTTCCGTAGAAGCCGCGCTGCGCTATAATTATGCTCCGTATGACCGGTTTCGTATTGAGGAGAACCGCAGGCGGATGGTTGTGGGGACGCCGGAGGATATCCGGCGCCAGTTTCAGGCTCTTGCCGAACAATATCAATGTGAAGAGATTATGTTTGCAAGTTTTATACATAGCTTTGAGGGCCGGCTGAAATCCCTCCGGCTTATCGCTGAGGCTTGCGGGTTATCCCGGCGGGGCTCAGACGCTGGATAATAATCTGCTGAGTTTTGTTTTCCGTTTCCGATAAGGTAAGATGGGAAATGAAATGCAAAGTCCCAGTCTGGGCATTTCGCTGCAATACCGGTCATTTATTAACATACACCCGAAAGGAAGGGATGCAGGATGTCTATTTACAGTTTTGCCGGAGTAACGCCTTCCGGTAAAGAAGTGCCGCTTAAGGATTATGAAGGCAAAGTGCTGCTGATCGCGAACACGGCCAGCAAATGCGGACTTACACCGCAATACGGAGATCTACAGAATCTTTATGAGCAATATGGTGACCAAGGTCTTGTTGTGATGGGTTTTCCCTGCAACCAATTTGCCGGCCAGGAGCCGGGAACGAGTGAAGAAGCGGAGGAGTTCTGCCAGATTAATTATGGCGTCAAATTCCCGGTCTTCGCCAAAGTGGATGTCAATGGACCGGATGCAAGCCTGCTCTTTCAATATCTGAAGGGCCAGCAGCCGGGTGCAGCCGAGAGCAGTGACATCCAGTGGAACTTCACCAAGTTCCTGGTTGACCGCAGCGGCAAGGTTGTGGCCCGCGTGGAGCCGAAGGAATCCCCTGAAACGATGAAGGGACTCATAGAATCTTTGCTGTAAACAGCATTTGCAAACCCGGGCCATGCCTGTCTTAGTGCAAATTCAGTGTCCTCCCGAAACCCGGTGCAAACCGCATTTTGGGAGGGCTTTTATTTGATTAGCCATAGCTGATCTCCGGTGAAAGCAGCCACAGAATCCATTGCCACGGCTTGTGCTGTGAAATATACTATGAAAATAATCCTTGACGCCTTTCAGAGACGCTGTATCCTTTGAAGAGACAACATCATCGTTGATCATACATAAAACACACTAAGCGCATAATGCGCAGTACGAAGCAGGATAATAACGGCAGGAGGGTTTTATAAGGGCATGAGGTTAATAACAGAGGTAGCATCGGCAGCAGGGATTAGTGAAGAGCATCTGGAGCTGTACGGCAAATATAAAAGCAAGCTGGCGCCAACGCTATGGGATGAGCTGAAGCACAAGCCCGATGGCAAGCTGGTTTTGGTTACTGCGGTTAATCCTACGCCGGCAGGCGAAGGCAAGACTTTAACAACCATCGGGCTAACCCAGGCGCTGAATGCAGCGGGGGTGAAGACGGTAGCGGCACTGCGCGAGCCTTCGCTGGGGCCATGCCTTGGCATGAAAGGCGGGGCAACCGGCGGAGGCAAGGCACAGATCGTTCCGGCTGATGAGATTAATCTGCACTTTACAGGGGATATTCATGCAGTCACTTCAGCGCATAATCTGCTGTCGGCGATGATCGACAATCATATGTTCCAAGGGAATGTGCTGGGCCTCGATCCGCAGCGCATCGTCTGGAAGCGGGTCATGGATATGAATGACCGCAGTCTGCGCAGCATTGTGACCGGGCTGGGCGACGGCAATGGAACAGTGAGGGAGAGCGGTTTCCAGATTACAACAGCATCGGAGATTATGGCTGTGCTGTGCCTTTGCGATAACCTTGCTGACCTTAAGCTGCGTTTAGGCCGCATGCTGGTCGGATATGACCAGTTAGGGCAGCCGGTAACGGCCAAGGATCTCGGGGCGGTGGAAGCGATGACTGCGCTGCTTAAGGAAGCTGTGAAGCCTAACCTTGTGCAGACACTGGAGGGGACGCCGGTCATTGTGCACGGTGGACCTTTTGCGAATATTGCCCACGGCTGCAGCAGTGTCATCGGGACCCGTTATGCGCTGAAGCTGGGTGACGTGGTTGTAACCGAAGCGGGGTTTGGCGCTGATCTCGGCGCGGAGAAGTTTATGGATATCAAATGCCGTCAGGCCGGGCTTGCCCCTTCTGCGGCTGTGCTGGTCGTGACGGTGAAATCACTGAAATATAACGGCGGTGTCCGCAAAGAAGAGCTGTATGCCGGCAACCGGGAGGCACTGCTCTCGGGACTGTCCAATATGGAACGCCATATTGAGAATTTGGGAAAATTCGGCGTCCCTGTGCTAGTTGCGCTCAATCACTTTGAAGGTGATGTGCCATCGGAGATAGAAGAGGTGCTGAACGCCTGCAGCCGCCTTGGCGTGCCTGCGGCCGTTTCCAAGGTATGGGCAGAAGGCAGTGCAGGTGGACTCGAGCTGGCAGCGGAGCTGAAGAAACTGCTGGATCGTGAAGATGCAGGGAGTTACGCCCCACTGTATGAAGACAGCTTGGATATTCCGTCCAAAATCAATAAAATCGTCACCGAAATTTACCGTGGTGCGGAAGTCGCGTTCTCCCCTGCGGCCAAACGCAGTTTGGCCATCATCGAACGGCTGGGCTTACAGCAGCTTCAGGTGTGCATGGCCAAAACACCGTATTCCTTCTCAGATCAGCCAAGACTGCTTGGTGCGCCTGAAGGTTTCACGATGGGGGTGCGTGATATTACATTGTCGCTGGGCGCAGGCTTCGCTGTTGTGATTACCGGCAATATTGTGACCATGCCGGGGCTCCCGGCCAAGCCGGCCGCCGAAGGGCTTTCCGTTGACGAAGACGGTGTAATTAACGGCTTGGAGTAGTTTTTATATCTTTTAGTATGGCCGAAACCCCGGACCCGCTGCGTAATTTGCGCGGGCTCCGGTTTTTTTTGCGTGACGGGTTTCCTCCATTGATATTATCCTGCTGCACTGCTGCTGTGATCCTAGGCTGGCTGCTGCTTCCTGCATTTTTAAGACATAATGTCTTGCCGCCGGGGAAAAGCTAAAGGAAGCCGCAGAGTACCTAAAAAAAGGCGAAGTTCATACATTTCAAATGTGAACAATATGAGAAGATGTACCAAAAGGCTTGCAATGTGATATTAATCACAATATAATCAGTATATAAAGTGAAATATATCACAAACAAACAGACAAAAATATGCTTGCCAATTTGGAGGAGGAAGAAATCATGAAAGTAGCAGTCATTGGATGTACCCATGCCGGAACCGCCGCAATTGTTAATACCGCCCAGCTTTACCCGGATGCCGAAATTACGGTGTACGAACGCAATGATAATATTTCCTTCCTGTCGTGCGGCATTGCTCTATATGTCGGCGGAGTGGTTAAAGATCCGCAAGGCCTGTTTTATTCTTCGCCTGAGAAGCTTGCTGAACTGGGTGTTAATACAAAGATGCGCCATGAAGTGATCAATGTGGATACAGCCCGCAAAACCTTAATAGCCCGTAATCTGGCTAACGGCCAGGAATTTGAAGATACGTATGACAAACTTATTATGACTACCGGCTCGTGGCCGATTGTGCCGAAGCTGGAAGGCATGGAGCTGGATGGCATCCTACTGTCGAAGAACTACAATCATTCCAACACCATTATCGAAAAAGCACAGCAGGTGGACAGAATCACCGTTGTCGGAGCCGGTTATATCGGAGTCGAGCTGGTGGAGGCTTTTCAAATGAACGGCAAGCAGGTTACGCTGATCGACGGCGAGGACCGGATCCTGAGCAAATATCTGGATGAAGAATTCACTACACCGATCCAGCAGACACTGGAGGATCACGGCATCAAGCTGGCGCTCGGGGAGAAGGTCAGCTCGTTTGCCGGAGAGAACGGTAAAGTGACCAAGGTGATCACAAGCAAAGGGGAGCATGAGACCGATCTGGTTATCCTCTGCATTGGCTTCCGTCCGAATACAGAGCTGCTGAAAGGTCAAGTGGATATGCTGCCTAACGGGGCGATTATCGTCAATGATTATATGCAGACCAGCCTCCCGGATGTCTATGCCGCCGGCGACAGCTGTGCGATTCATTATAACCCAACCGGCAAACATGCGTATATTCCGCTGGCTACGAATGCTGTACGTATGGGAACACTGGTAGCGCGCAACCTGGTGACGAACACGATCCCATACATGGGTACGCAGGGAACATCGGGGATTAAGATTTATGAGGATAACATCGCTGGAACGGGACTGACGGAAGACGCGGCCAAAGCCGAAGGCATGGATATCGAGAGCGTGCTGCTGATCGACAACTACCGTCCGGAGTTTATGCCGACCTTTGAGCAGGTTCAGTTAAAAGTAGTATTTGACCGCGCCACCCGCCGGGTTCTCGGAGCGCAGATTATGTCCAAGATGGATCTGACACAGTCGATCAATACCGTGTCTGTCTGCATCCAGAACAAAATGACGGTGGATCAGCTGGCCTTCATTGATTTCTTCTTCCAGCCGCATTACAACAAGCCATGGAACTTCCTGAACACTGCTGGCCTTCAGGCATTGCCAAAGATGTCTGCAGTCAAAGAAATTGTAACTGTATAAAACAAACCCAAGAGACCGGATCCAGCCCATGGATCTGGTCTTTTTTTGTTTCTGCATCCAATACAGTAATGGTAAATTTGACATGTCAGTGAAAACTTTCACTTAGTTTTCCTAGACGTGACTTTTATCACGTAAATGTGATTGCGATCACGCTACAATGGCATAAAGGAACAAATTTTAAGTATTAAAAGGGGATAGGAATCATGGCTTATAACAAACCGCAGCAGATCGCCGAGGTAACGGTAGAGAACGGAATCAAGAAGGCTCACAACCCGCTTGCCACCGTACTTATTCTCGGTTTTCTGGGGGGAGCGTTTATTGCGCTCGGATTTTTACTGGATATTCGTGTCATTGCCGGTGCTCCGGCGGAATGGGGCTCCATCGCAAACTTTATCGGGGCGTCGGTGTTCCCGGTAGGACTGGTCCTGGTGCTGCTGGCCGGCGGGGAACTGCTGACAGGCAATATGATGGCCGTGCCGCTGGCATTTATGGCGAAGAAGATTTCCTTCTGGGAAGTCATCAAGAACCTTGTGCTAATCACGCTCAGCAACCTGGCAGGCGCGTTGTTCGTTGCTTATTTCTTCGGCCACGTTGTCGGCCTCACCGCAGACGGAGTTTATCTCGATAAACTGGTCGATATGGCTGAACATAAGATTGACGCAACCTTCCTGCAGGCCTTTGTCTCCGGGATCGGCTGTAACTGGCTGGTAGCTCTGGCCGTGTGGCTCTCTTACGGGGCGGATAATTTTAGCGGCAAAATCCTCGGTATCTGGTTCCCGACCATGGCATTTGTGGCCATCGGATTCCAGCACGTTGTAGCCAACATGTTTCTTATCCCTGCTGCTATATTTGAGGGGCATTTTACCTGGGCACAATATTTCGGAAACTTTGCCCCGGTATGGCTGGGCAACCTTACAGGCGGAGCCATCTTCGTAGCCGCAGCCTATTATATGGCTTACCTTCGTAAAGGGCCGGCGGCTGTGCAATCCGTAGAGGGTGTATCCTCTGTCGGAGTGAAGAAACACGCTTAATCCTTACTAATTAAATGCCGTCTTAAACGGCAATAGACACTCCTTGTAACTTTTCCTCTTCCAGCCTATAACGGCTCAAGAGGAAAGGTTCTCGGGGTGTTTTTTTGTGAGGTGAAATAGGGGTGCACAACACAAAATTCGCCGTGCATACCGACTCGGGGGAACGAAATCGGGCTCACGGCGAATAATAGGGAGTGTTTCATATGCTCTATTACCCGGGCAAACGAAGAACGAATCAGTCTCGTTCAGCAAATTTCTTTACGCATGGCGGCAGCAGTTATAAAATACAAAGATCCGATTCGACAGGCTTTTTACTGCTAGGGCTGTCCATAGGTTTTGGTCAAAAATCATGGGGGATGTTGTGTTTAAGTGACGCGATAATGCGTCAGTGTGGATGCTTGCTCTTCGTCCTGTTTTGGGATGATACTGGATGAAATTAATGACACATATATTACAGGGGTTGAAAGACAAGTCATGAGGTTTCTACAAGCTTATCCAAAGGAAGTCAAAGTTTTTCTGATTGCCAGTCTTATTAATGCAACGGGTAGCGCGCTGATGTGGCCGCTTGTCACGATGTATGTATTTGATGAACTGGGCCGCAGTATGACAGATGCCGCACTCGTTATTGTTATTCAATCCCTCGGAGGCATATTCGGACAACTGCTGGGTGGATCACTCTATCATAAAGTTGGTGTCAAACGCCTGATTGTCGGTGCGCTGGCCATGAATGCCCTAGCCTTGTTTACCTTGCCGGCGGCAAGCGTGAACTGGAATATGTTCATGCTGGTGATGGGGCTGGTGGGTCTGTTCAATTCGTTGTCATTGCCGGCCATTCAGGCCTTTATAGGTTTCCGCTTCGCAGAACAGCGCGGAGAGCTTTTTAATGTAATTTATGTCGCCAATAATATTGGGGTAGCGCTGGGCACGATGCTGGCCGGTTTTCTGGCCGATATTTCCTATCTGTTGAGCTTTGTGCTTAATGGGCTGACCTCAGCCGTGTTTGCCGCATTTTTCTTTGTGTATTTGCGGAAGGTTGGCACAGAGCCGGCCCATGCCGAGCCGCATAGGAGAAACGGCCCCGGAGAGCTGTCGAACTGGAAGCTTATAGGCCACACCCGAATCTATCTGTATATGGCCTTAGGTTCGTTGTTTTTATTGATCGGTAACTCAATCTGGAATACGGGAGTTTCTCCGTTTATTATTTCGGAAGGCTGGGCTAAGAGCACCTACAGCCTTCTTTGGACGCTCAACGGGATTCTGATCTTTGCCGCACAGCCGCTGGTAAGCTTGATCAAACGCTGGTTCGCAGAGACCTCGACGGCGCAGATGACGGCAAGCGCTGTTTTTTACCTGAGTGGATATGCAGTGATCTTGTTAACCCCAAGCTATCCCGGCCTGGTGCTGGCGATGCTGCTGACCACGCTGGGGGAGATGCTTATTTCTCCGGCAATGCCTTCATTTATTTCCGATCATGCGGACCGCAGTGCGCCCTTCTATCTCGGGCTTAGCGGTGGGATCGGTGCGGTCGGCAGAGTTCTCGGCCCCTATATGATGGGCAGCCTGTATGACCGGGGAGGCCTTGCGCCGACAGGCTGGCTGGCTTGCGGAATGGCGTTGCTGGCGGTGGGGTTCTTCGCGGTCCATGCCTTCATCAACCGTTCTGGCCGTGCACTGGAACAAAATGGGGTATAATGGTCTGTAGAAGAATCATTTAAAGGTAAGTCAAGGAGTGCAAAGAGCTATGCAACAAATTATTAGAGGCTCGCTCACGATTCGTCCCTCGGAGTTCAAGGATACCCGTGAGCTGATTATTCTCGATAACATGATTTGGACGGAGGAGACCACACCGGGTCCATTAATGTGGTGTTCCCGTGAGGATTATCTGCTCCATACCCCTCCCGGTTCCCAGCTTGTAGCTTTGCAGGAAGGAGAACTATGCGGGTATGTCGGTTTCGGCTGTCCCAGCGGGATGGAGAGCAACCGCCATGTGTGCGAGGTGAACATCGCTGTCCATCCGAAGTTCCAGCGGCTTGGCATCGGCGGACAGCTGATCGAGGCGATCAAGCAGCATGCCGGAGAGAACGGGATACGTAAACTCCGCTTGCGGGTGCTGTCCAGCAACACTCCTGCGCTCTCGTTCTACCGGAAATGCGGATTTGAGGAAGAGGGCCGGCTCAGGGAAGAGTTTTATCTTGGCGGACATTATGTAGATGAGGTATTTATGAGCTGCATGCTGACTGGAGGGAAGGGAAATGGAAGTCATTTCGCTTAATGTAGGCAAACCTGTAACGGTAGATTACCGTGGTAAGCCGCTGGAAACGGGGATTTATAAAATGCCGGCGGCTGGGCCGGTACAGCTTCATCTTGAGGGATTCGCCGGTGACGGGCAAGCGGACCTGGTGAACCATGGGGGGCCGGACAAAGCGGTCTGTGTGTATCCGATTGAGCATTATGCCTTTTGGGAGGAGCAGCTCGGCAAGAAACTGGAGTTCTCCGCCTTCGGCGAGAATATCACAGTCAGCGGACTGCTGGAGACCGAGGTCTGCATCGGTGATGTGTATGAGATCGGTTCGACTCTGCTGCAGGTTAGCCAGCCGCGGTTTCCTTGCTTTAAGCTCTCGCAGAAGCATGGCCCGGCTGATATGCCGGCCAAAGTACTGGCTACCGGATACAGCGGATTTTATTTCCGTGTACTGCGTGAAGGTCAGATTACAGCTGGTGATGTAATCGTCAAGAAGGAATCCGGTGCGGGAGGCTACCCTGTAAAGCGGGTGCTCTACCTGATGGAACATGGCCGAAAGGACAAGAACGGTTTGGCTGAGCTATCGGAACTGGACAGCCTGGCGCCGGGAACCCGGATGAAGTTCCGGAGCTGGCTTGAGGCTGCGGAGAGCTAACAACTGCTGATATCCAAATCGGTGAATTTGATGGTATGCCAAGTCCCCCCGGATGCCTGTTACGGGGGGCTTGGTTTGTTATAAAAGATCGACAATTCCGTTACATTCTGCCGGTTTGTATATGTCCCTCTGTTTAGCTCAGCAGCTTCCATTCACTGCGCAGCAGGCCGTATACCGCATGGTTCACATAGCCCGTAGGCAGCTTCTCCGCCTGGCGCAGAACTCCTTCGAATACGAAACCCAGCCGCTCGGGAATCGCCCGGCTGGGCTTGTTGCCCGTGGCGCAGCGGATTTCAATGCGGTTCAGCTCCATTTCCAGCAGCGCATAATCTACGAAAACCCGGCAGGCGCTGGTCATGTAGCCTTTGCCTTCATATCCTTCTCCAAGCCAATAGCCGATTCCGACGGAGCGGCTCTGCCAATCTATCTCATGGTAGCCGATAATGCCGGCCAGTTCTCCCCGGACCCACAGTCCGGCGGTGAAGCCGCCGTTGTCGCTGCCCTGCTTGGCGGCATTTTTGATAAATGTGGCGATGTGGTCCTGCTCGGTGACTCCGTCAACCCAAGGCAGCCACTGCCTGAGCCTGCTCCGCGAGCGCTCTACCAGCGCGAACATGTGGCGGGCCTGCTCCGGCATCAACAGCTTCAGCACAAGCTCTTCATCAATGACATAATTAAACAAGCGGCTGCCTCCCTCTGTGCCACTAGGGCCGGATGTACTGATTAACGCTTCTTCCATTCCAGAGCGTAAATATCTTCTTCCAGCGACTGCATCCGCTGTCCGACAAGGGCGCGGCAATCGCTCAGCGCTCCATTGTATAGGGCAGGTCCCAGTTCCTTAAGGAAGAAATCCAGCAAATTGTCGGCTGCGAGATGGCCGATGGTCTCTCCGCGTTCGGCTTCGAAGTAAGTGCGGATGTTCTCTGTAATAATGTCGCGCTGCTCTTTAGGCAGTTTCATCGGTTTCATGAGAATGAGTCCCCCTTGTTAAGTTATGGTTAATCATGCCTTATAATTTCCATGCTACTCTATCGCCGGGAGAGAAGTCAAAGCATTCGGCAAGGCTGAGTGAGTCACCCATTTTATTGAACATTCTACGGTTAACGGGTATATTAGTAGGAAACATGTTCATACAAGGAAGTAGAACAATACAGAACGAGAGGTTGATAGCTGTGGAGAACCGTGGAACACCCTCCAATTTTATTAAGAATGTTATTACTGAAGATCTGAGCTCGGGGAAGGTTAAGGAGGTCGTCACCCGTTTTCCGCCGGAGCCGAACGGTTACTTACATATCGGACATGCCAAGGCGATCTGGATTAACTTTACGCTGGCTGATGAATTCGGCGGAAAGACCAATCTGAGATTTGACGACACCAATCCGCTTAAAGAGGATACAGAATATGTGAATTCCATTCAAGAGGATGTAAAGTGGCTCGGCTATGAATGGGATGAACTGCGTTTTGCCTCCGATTATTTCGGAGAAATGTACGAGCGGGCAGAACTGCTTATTCAAAAGGGTAAAGCCTATGTCGATGACCTCAGCGCTGACGAAATCCGCCAGCTGCGCGGTACGCTGACCCAGCCGGGGCAGAACAGCCCGCACCGTGAGCGCGGAATCGAAGAGAACCTGGATCTGTTCCGCCGCATGCGGGCTGGGGAATTCAAGGACGGCGAAAAGGTGCTCCGTGCCAAAATTGACATGTCCTCACCGAATATCAACCTGCGCGATCCGGTCATTTACCGTATTTCCCACTCGCATCATCATAACACCGGCGATGCATGGTGCATCTATCCGATGTATACCTTTGCACATCCGCTGGAAGATGCTATTGAGAGTGTAACCCACTCCCTCTGCTCATTGGAATTTGAAGATCAACGCCCGTTCTATGATTGGGTGGTCGCAGAATGCGAGATGCCGGCCGTGCCGCATCAGTATGAATTCGGCCGGCTCAACCTGGCCCAGACGGTAACGAGTAAGCGCAAGCTGAAACTGCTGGTGGACGAAGGCCATGTGGACGGCTGGGATGATCCCCGTATGCCGACGATTTCCGGGCTGCGCCGCCGCGGGTACACTCCGGAAGCGATCCGCAGCTTTGTGCACGAAACAGGCATTTCCAAAAGCCAGGGTCTGGTGGACCTGCAAATGCTGGAGCATTTCATCCGTGAGGACCTGAAGCTGACCGTTCCCCGGACGATGGCCGTACTGCGGCCGCTGAAGGTGGTCATTACCAATTATCCGGAAGGTCAGACCGAATACTTCGAGATTGAGAACAATGTGGAGAATCCGGAAATGGGTAACCGGCAGATTCCATTTTCCCGTGAAATCTACATTGAGCGCGATGACTTCATGGAGATTCCGCCGAACAAATATTTCCGTCTCTTTCCCGGCAACGAAGTGCGCTTGAAGAACGCCTATTTCATTAAGTGCAACGAGTTCATCAAGGATGAGAACGGCGAGGTTGTGGAGCTGCACTGCACGTATGATCCCGAGACGAAGAGCGGCAGCGGATTTACCGGCCGCAAGGTCAAGGGAACACTGCACTGGGTGGATGCCAGCCAGGCGGTACCGGCGGAATTCCGCCTCTATGAGCCGCTGATTTCCGCTGAAGAAGCGGATGCAGAGGCTGAGATCGAAGGAATGGAGCCTGTGGCCGACAAACCGGAGCCGAGTTTCCTTGATCAGCTGAACCCGCAATCCATTGAGATTCTGCAGGGCTTTGTGGAGCCGGGTCTGAAGGGCAGTGTGCCGCAGGACAAGTTCCAATTCTTCCGCCATGGCTATTTTAACGTGGACAGCAAATACTCCGCGCCGGGACATCTCGTGTTCAATCTTGTGGTATCCCTCAAAAGCTCATTCCAGCCGCCTAAGCAGGGCTAATTCGTAGCATTGTAATCTGGCAGGCTAACATAAAAGCAGGCTTGGCTTCCTTATCGGGAAGTCCAAGCCTGCTTTTGTGTTATGTTCTATGGGGTGTATCCGCTGCTTATGAGGTTATTATTCGTAGCCCGCCAGCTCTTCGTCCTGCTCCGCCGGGTTCAGGTAGTCACCACGGCTGACGAACAGCCACATTAAGCCGAAGCCAAGCGTTCCAATGAACGAGAGGAATACACCGGACTGGTACATGCTCTGGGCCCCGAGGGTCTGATAGAGCCAACCGCCGAGAACGCCGCCGAGAATGCCGGAAATGCCGCTCCAGGTCAGAGTGTAGAGGGCTTGTCCAGAGGAACGGTAGGGGCGTGGAACCAGCAGCATGGTCAGCTGCGTTCCCACATAGAAGAAGCCGCCAAACGTAATGCAGTGCAGAATTTGAATAAAAGCCACCTGAAGCGGTGTTGTCGCACCGGCCATCAGCCACCAGCGCAGGACAAATAAGACGCTTACGAGTGCCAGCCAGCCCAGCAGCACAGAGACCTTGCGTTTCAGGAAAAGGTTGCACAGCAGCAGCACTCCCACCTCCAGGATAGAGGAGAGGAATACGGCAAGGCCGATCATTGTTTTGCTGCCCCCAAGCTCTGTAATGTAGAGCGACACGAAGGTGTTGTTCATCGTATTGGGGATGGAGACCAGAATGCCGAAGAAGATAAAACATAGAAAAAACGGATTATAAAAGATTTTTTGGAAGCCCTTGAACGGCAATGGCGCAACGCCTATGGAATGATCGAGCCTCGGCAGGGCAACCAGCGAAAGCATAGCAGCGCAGAGCAGTGCAGCAAAGAGATAAGACAAGATAGATACGCCGGCCCACTCAATAACGGGCCCGGCCAGGATCGCGGTCAGCGCCCATCCGAGCGAGCCCCAGAGCCGGAAAGAGCCGAACTTGTGATTCGTGCCGTCAATATAGCTAAGAATCATCGTGTTGCTCTGGGCGAACAGCGGCCCCTGGAAAAAGTAGAAGAAAAGGATGGAAACATAAATCATTTCATATGTATGCGCCTGAAATACAAGCTGAGACAATACTAATGTTCCCGTCAGCATGACGAGGACAATCCGCCGTATATTCTGATAACGGTCACTCCATATGCCCCAGAAAGGATTGGCAATAATTGAAACGAGTGCTCCTACCGACATTAAGCTCCCGATCTCCAACTTATTCATCCCTACATCCTGCAGATATAGTGGGAAGAAGCTGGTGAAGAGGACCACGGTTCCATATACGAAGAAATTGAACCATTTCAGAGAGCTGAAGGATGGATGCTTATTAAGGTACTCCCGCAAATTGGGCACTCCTTTCCCGCCAGATGTCTTGCATTCCTTGCTTCAGCCTTAAAATAGGCCGTTTCTAACACTGTAACACTTGTTGAAAAGGGATACAAACCAAGTTTTGAATGATTTTCCAGCCAGCTGTCTAATTTCTGCTCCCGTCAGCTTTTTAAGTGGAAAAAAGCCGATATCCTGGGATATCGGCAAGGAGTTTAACTTAGATATGGAAATGGTCAAAGTCCGCAAAGCCCCCGGACTCGACCGGGGCAAAGGAGACTGCGAACAGGCCAACTTTGGCTCCGACCCACCGTCCTTCGGCAATCGTGAACGGCTCACCGAAATCGGTGTATTGTGAACCGTCCTGGCTGAAGCTGAACCGGCAAAGGCAATCTTCCCCCAAGCTGAACCTTAAGTGCAGGCTGTCTGCACCGGTGAGTATCTCAGCCTTTTTAATATCCCCGGCTTCCGTGAGGTTCTCTGTAACACCACTGCTCTCATACTGGGTCAGCCGGAGCGCTCCGTCCTGGTCCATAGACAAGGCCAGATAGAAGGCCCGCTGTCCCAAGACCACAAGGCCCGCCCGTTCTTCGGAGGTGGCAAAGCTGGGCGTAATCTGTGCGGCTGCCGAAATAACGGGAGCGGCGAACTTCTGCATGAGCAGCTGCGGGGCGTCATAAAGAGTGCGGCAGCCCTCTGGAAGTGCCGCGGCATACAGTCTCAAGCCGCCCCAGGGATTCAGGCTGTACCAGCCGGTAGCCGGATTGGCCTGCCACTGCCATTGCAGGCCGAGCGACGGTCCACGGAAGTCATCTGCAGTTTGGGGAACGGCAATTTCTCCGGCCGCACGGATATTGGGCTTTCTCCAGAGCTCTACCGGCTCTCCGATGTCCTGCCCGGGTGCAAGCCGGCCCATCAGCGGCCAATCCTCCTGCCATTCCATGGGCTGCAAATGGACGATCCGGCCGTGGGCGCCTTTATCCTGGAAATGAATAAACCAGGACTCGCCGGACGCAAGCTCAACCCATCCTCCCTGATGCGGGCCGTTCACCGGGGTATCCCCTTGATACAGCACGATTTTATCCTCATAAGGCCCATCGATGGCGGTGGAGCGGAAGACCGCCTGCCAGCCTGTGGGCACTCCGCCGGCGGGGGCAAAGATATAATAATAGCCATTTCTTTTGTACAGCTTCGGACCTTCCAGTGTAGGATGCTTTACTGTGCCGTCGATGATAATCCGGCCTTCATCCAGCAGGCTTCTGCCGTCCGGGGACATCCTGCAGAGGCTCAGAATATGCTTCAGGCCGGAACGGCTATGGGCAAAGGCATGGACCAGATAGGCCTGCCCGTCTTCATCCCAGAAAGGGCAAGGATCGATCCAGCCTTTGGCGGCCTTCACCAGATGCGGTGGTTCCCAGGCACCAAACGGGTTATCTGTCTTGGTCATGAAGATGCCTTCGTCGGGTGTTGCGTAGAAGATCCAGAACTGCCCGTCATGAAAGCGCAGGCTGGGCGCCCACACGCCTTTGCCGTGCTGCACCCGCTCATAGCCGGGAAGCTCCAGCTGCGGCAGCGCATGATTGACGATGCTCCAGTTGACCAGATCACGGGAATGTAGGATCGGCAGACCCGGCGTATGCGCAAAGCTGGAGGCGGTCATAAAGAAATCATCGCCTGCACGGATAACATCGGGATCAGAGTAATCGGCATAGATGATCGGATTTCTGTAAGTTCCGTCTCCCTGATCGGGAATCCAGCGTCCGGAACCTGTAGCAGCATGAGTATTCATTCCAGCCCTCCCATTCGCGGTGGCGTATTATTTTTGAGTCTGATCATAGGACTGTTTCTCTGCCTCAAGCAGTTTAGCCCATTCGTCCAGCATTTCCGTTCCGGTCATTTTTTTGGCCATCACCTTTTGAATCATAGGCTCAATCTTTTTCTGGATATTGCTGTAGCCCGGTAGATAATACGGAGTGCCGGCAAAATGCGTGTCGGCCGAATTGAGCAGCTCCGAAGCGGATTTCATATAAGGAATGTCCTGAATCCAGGCATCGGCGGCCGCCTCCTGATTAGCAGGGATTTCACCATATAGCTTGGCGTACTGGCTGTTGATGTCATGGGACAGGTAGAAGGTCATGAATTTCCATACCGCGTCTTTGTTTTCGGCGGTTTTGGTCATGGTCAGACCCAGCGGCATGAGGCCGGGATGTTCACGATAGCCGTTGACACCCTTCGGAAACGGTACGGCTTCAAACTTGGTATAGTCTCCGTTGAATGCTTTCTCATGGGAGCTTGCCGAGCCGAGGTTATGCACAACAACAGCCGCTTTGTCCGATTGGAAGGTGGCGGCGAGCTCGCTCCAGCCCTTGTTGAGATCATCCTCTGGAGTATAGACATTATACGCGCCTAAATATTTCTCCAGAAACTCTGCGTGAAGGGGATCATTAATCGTTGCTTTTCCTTCAGGCGTAAAATAATCGGCAATTCCGGAGTAGGAGTACATCAGCATTTCCAGCGTATTGGCACTTCCGGCACCCCCGCGGATACTAAGCCCGTAGCGGTCTTTGGATTTATCGGTAAGCTTGGCAACATCCTCGAAGAATTGATCCCAGGTATCGGGGAGCGCAAGGCCTGCTTCTTTGAACCAGTCAGGGCGCAGCCAGAGATTCCAGGTCTGGGAGCTGTATGGTAGCGCATACAATTTTCCTTCTTTGGTATCCAGCTTGCGGTTGCTGGCAATCAGCTCAGCGGAAATCAGATCCTTGTCGGCCCAGCTGTCATAATAGGCATCGAGGGGCTCCAGCACATCTCTGGCGAGCAGGTCGGCCTTGAAATCATTCATGATATCCGGTGCCTGTTCTGCGGAGATCGCGACATTTACCTTTTGCTCGTAAGCGGACAAATCGCCGGGAACCCCGAGATAATCCACCTTGATGTCCGGGTTCTCTTCCTCAAACTGCTTGATAATTTTCTCGAAAAAAGCGTTGCGCTCCGTAGTCACCGCAGCTGCCCAGAAGCTGATGGTCGTCTGCTTAGCCTTATCCCCGTTCTTGCTGGCTTCGCCTGATGAGGCGGAGTTCGTTGTCTTGTTCGAGCCGCAGCCGGTCAATGCCAGCAGAAGCGAGGCGCCTACCAATACGGAACTCCGTAATTTTCTTGTCTTCATAAATCTTTAGACCTCCCTGAAAGTTATATTGTAGTATATATTAAGGACGTTTCCGGGAAAAGCCAGCCCGGCCCCGTCCTTAATGACTGGAGCCGGATTAGCCCTTGACGGCACCGCCGAGGCCTTCCACCAAATAACGCTGGATGTACATGAACAGCAGCACAGGAGGAATCAGCCCGATAATGCTTCCCGCTGCCAGTGAGGCATACTGCACACTGAATTCGCCGATCATAAATTTCAGCCCGATAGGAATGGTGAAGCGGTCAGGCGTTGTGATAAACGAGAACGCGACCAGGAATTCATTCCAGACGCCGATGAATGCGAAGGCGCTGGTTGCCACGATGCCCGGAAGCACGATCGGCGCAATGATGGCGAAGATAATGCGGAATCTTCCCGCACCGTCGACCATGGCCGCTTCGTCAATCTCCTTCGGGGTGGAGGCAATGAAGCCGCGCATCAATATCGTATTGAACGGGACCTGCAGCACAATATAGAACAGGACGAGCGAGTAAGGCGTGTTGATTAGCCCGAGGTTCTTGAAAATCAGGAACAGCGGAATTACAAACAGGATGACAGGCATCATCTGTGTAGCCAGCAGGATCAGCATAAAGGCGCTTTTTCCCTTGAACTTGAACCGGCTCATCGCATAACCGTTCATCACCGACAGCAGTGTAATGACGATCACCGACAGGATGGAGACCAGCACACTGTTGAGGAAATATTGCGAGAAATTATTATCGTTCCACACATTGATATAATTCTCGAAGGTCAGCGGAGACGGAAGATATTGAATCGTCGAGCTCATAATGTCCGTTTCTTTTTTTAGAGAGGTGGAGATAGCCCATAGAAAAGGAACGAGTACAAAGATCAGCGTTAAGGCCAGCGGAATGTAAAAGAGCAGCCTGCTGCCTATTTTGCGGCCGGTAGTCTTATTCATCCTGCATTCCTCCCCGGTTGAGTCTCAGGTACAGAATGACAAAGAGCATCAGGAACAGGAAGGTGACGACACCAAGCGCCGAGCCGTATCCGTAATTGCCCTCAAGGATCGAGGTCTTCATCATATAAATCGGCAGCGTTGTCGTCATATCCATCGGGCCGCCGTTCGTCATCGTAAAGATCATGTCGATGGAGTTGAATTCCCAGATGGCTCTGAGCAGGGTGGCGAAAATAATGCTCTCCTTCAGATAAGGAAGAGTGATATGAAACAGCTTCTTCAGGGGCCCGGCACCGTCCACCTCACAGGATTCGTACACTTCGTGCGGAATGGTCTGCAGTGCGGCGAGCAGTGTGATCGCAAAGAACGGAATACCCCGCCACAGCTCGGCGAAGACTACGGAGCCGAACACAGTGCTCGGATTAGCCAGCCAGGCGATGGCTTCATCAATGATGCCAAGCTTCATCAGGATATCGTTGATGATCCCGATATGCTGGTTGAACATGAGCGACCACAGCATGGTCGTTAGCACGCCGGATACGGCCCAGGGAACCAGCACCAGCGAGCGGACCAGGCCGCGCAGCCGGAAGGACTGGTTCAGCAGCAGGGCAACAATCAGCCCGAAGACCAGCTGAAGGGCCACCTCTGAAAACACCCATTTTAGCGTAGTGACGAGTGTGGAGTAGAATAAATCGTCTTCCGTGAAGATATGGCGGAAGTTCTCCAGTCCGATATAGCCTGCTTCCTGCAGACGGGTGAAATCGTAGCTTTGAACACTCAGGTCGAATACCCGGAATATCGGAAAGATCAGGATGCCCGCAATGAGCAGGACTGTGGGGGCGATAAGCAAATAGGGAAGCCACCCGTCCCCTTTGATGCGTTTTCTTTTTCCCGGTTTGGATAAGGCAAGCTTGCCCCCGGTTTGTCGCGTAATATCCATAACTGCACCTCCAAAACAATCGTAATTCAGATAGCGGATCAGCTGAATAAGATATATTTCAAAGGTTGTTTGTTTTCTTTAACAGTTTGCGTATAAGTTAGCGGCTGCCCGCTTAACCCTGCTGAGCCTTACGGTAGTCCGAAGGGGACATGCCGAAGTGCTTTTTGAACAGCACGCTGAAGTATTGAGGATTAGGGTAGCCTACCTTTTCGCTAATTTCATAGGATTTGTAATCTGTCTGCTTCAGCAGCTCCGCCGCCTTTTCCATCCGGATGCCGGCGATATATTCGATTACGTTGATCTCTCTGTATTTTTTGAAGAGAGTACTTACGTACGATGGTGAGATATGAACTTCACCGGCAATTGCCGCGAGACTCAGCTTCTCATCAGCGTAATGTTTGATAATATACTGCTCCATTTGCTTCAGCAGCATGTGATGCGAATGCTGTGAATGGCGCATTTCATCGCAGAAGAACAGGCCGGGTTCGCCGGCAACATCCTTCATATGCGCAGCCGTCAGGGCTTTATTGTAAGAGTAGGGGATCTGGGCGAAACCTTCGCACACGCTGCCTACACCGATGCTTACCGGAATTTTAAGACAGGCCTCAATCGTATTCCTCATCTCCTCCAGCAATTGGGCAAAGGAACCGTCCGGTTGATCCGCCTCGCCCGGTTTCTCCAGGTTAAAGAGAATATTGATTCTGTGGTTGTAATGGACGAAAAAAGGCTTTGGGGCCCGGCCGCTGAACTGTTCAACGCCTATATTGCGGATGGAGAACAGCAGCAGCTCGGCGTTCTCCTCAATGCCGGGCCGGGAGAAGCGCCGCAGATCTTCGGGCTGGATCACCGCGACCCGGAAGTAGTTCCCCTCCCAGCGGATGCCGAGGAGATCCATTTCGCGGCGTGCCCAGTCGATGCTGGGAACACCGGACAGCAGATCGGAGAAGAACTTATTTTCAATCAGGGTTTGGCTTTTTTGAGCCTTCTCCGATTCCCGCAGCTCCTGCAGCAGACTGCGTCCGGCAGCCGCTACGGACTTCAGGATGGTATCATTGTCCTCGTATTTCAGAATGTAGTCGGAAGCCTGGAGGTGGAGAGCTTTCTTGGCATAGGAGAAATCATCATAGCCGGTCAGAAAAATAATCCGGGTCAGCGGATACGCCCTGTTCACCATCTCCGCGAGCTGGAGCCCGTCCAGCAGGGGCATCTGAATATCGGTCAGCAGGATATCCGGACGGAGCTGCTGAACAAGCAGCCAGCCCTCTTCTCCGTTCGCGGCGGTTCCAGTCACCTCAATGTCTTCAGTACTCCATTTCACATTGGCCCGTATGCCTTCCCGGATCCATTTATCATCATCCACAATCAGCAGTTTCAGCATTATAATCGTTCTCCTTTCGTATCGCCTGTATAAGGGAGGTACACCTTTATTTGTGTATACAAACCCTCTTCGCTGTCAAGCTTTAACCCATATCGGCTGCCGAAATGCAGGATAATCCTACGGTGGGCGTTCCACAGCCCGTAGGTGATGGCTTCATGTCCTACCGTCTCTGATTCCAGCGAGGCGCGGAGCTGTAAAAGCTTGTCCGGGCTGATCCCGTGCCCGTTGTCATACACTTCAAAGACAGCATAATCCCCCTCACGGCGGCCGGAAATGGAGAGGAAGCCGTGGCCGTGCTTGTTTTTGATTCCATGGTAAATGGCATTCTCCACCAGCGGCTGTAGCGTAAGCTTGAGAATGGGAAGCTCAAGCAGCTCGTCTTCGACTTTAATTTCGAAGTCAAATTCCTGGCTGTACCGGATGTTGAGTATCATCAGATAGCTGCGCACATGCTCCATCTCCTCACGGACCGGAATAATCTCACGGCCTTTGCTGATGCTGATCCGGAAATAGGAGGTCAATGCGCTGACCATGGTGGAAGCGCGCTGCCGCTCATTCATATCAATCAGATGTTTGATGGAGCTTAGCGTGTTGTAGAGAAAATGGGGCTGGATCTGGGCCTGCATCGCCTGCAGCTCGATCTGGCGTTTCTTCTCCTGCTCACTGCGCACTGTCTCGAGCAGCTGGGCTACCGAAGCCACCAGGCCGGAGAGCCCGCGGGCCAACACGCCGATTTCATTATGCTGGTCCAGCTCAAAGCTGACGCCGAGGTCTCCCCGCTCGAAACGTTTGACCTGCTTGGACAGGTAGCGGAGCGGGTTGCTGAGATTGCGGGCGACAACCGCGGCAGCCACGATGAACACAATTAGGATAAACAGGATCAGAACCAGGGAGATGTATTTAATGCGGATTGCTCCCTCGAGAATATCCTTCTCCGGCACAACCGCTGCAAGCACCCAATGATTGAGCGGCAGGGTATTGTAGGCGATGGCCATTTTCCGGCCTGCCTTGCTGTCGGCTGTCAGGCTGCCGCTGTCCTGTGATCCGTTTCTTAGTGCGTTAATGGTTTCCCCGCTGAGTTCATATTCGGCATCCAAGGTCTTGGAGTACAGCTCACCCTCCGGGCTGATCAGCATCAGTGTCCCGCCCGGACTGATCTTTACATTCTCCATAATCTCGAGAAAATAGCTTTCGCGTAAATTGATAAGGACAATGCCGCTGGCCGGGGAATGTTCGGTACCGATCATTTTGAAGCTGCTCATAACTCTCCGCTGCTCCACCGTCTCAAAGATCCTATCCTTATGGCTGTTCAGCCAATAGTAGCCTTTCTGCGAGGTATTGTAGCGCCTAAGCCAATCGTTCAGATCAATATGGACCTGCCGGGGGACATATTCCTGCTGCAGATTGAAGGATCTTCCGTTATTGAACGCGACAAAGATGGAATCGATCATCTGAAAATAGGAATGGTATACATCGTCAAGCTGGTCGTGCAGCTTAATGAGATCGTCATACCGGTTCTGGTCGGCCGCCTGGCCTTCTCCCGAGAGAATGCTCTGCAGGGCATCATTATCCTCCAGGCGCACCAGCTGTTCGAAAATTGTGAGAAATTTGTCGTTCATGAACAGGGCTGTCTGATGAGTGGTGTCGGCGAGGGCGTAGAAAGCGTTTTCTTTTAATTGCCGACTGGACGAAAGATAAGAGAAGAATCCGGTCAGTACGACGGATAAGACCAAAATGGGCAAAAAGCAGATTAACAGCTTCGATTGGATAGGCCTGTCTACGAGGTAACGTTTCATGGGATAACTCCTTTTTGCAGCTAAGTTTTCTATAATGTTTACGTAAACATTTATGGAATGAGCCTCGCTTATCCTTAGGCAGCTGCCGGAACCGGCGCTTAGGAGGCCTTGAATTTAGAGTCTAGCACAGACCTCCGCAAAATCAACCAGTGTCTATATTTTTTCGAATTTTGAAAAAGTTCGCCCGCGTAATAAATTTCATTTCTTTCCTGCAGCAAAGGATTTTGAAGTGATATCCCGTCAGACTTGCTGTTTTCGCGCTGTAAAGTTTGATACGATACGCATAGAGAACAGGAGATTTCAGCGGGAGGAAATCATGATACAATACACGGGAATTATTCTGACAGGGGGGGCTTCGAGGCGGATGGGCAGCGATAAAGCGCTGCTTACACTTGCCGGAGAACCTGTGATTGCCCGGCTGGCGGACGAGTTGGCCAAGCTAGCCGAAAGTACGGTCATTGCCTGCGGTCCCCTGGAGCGCAGGGAGTATGACTTCTTGCAGCTCCCCCAGATCACGGACCATTATCAAGGCTGCGGCCCTCTGGCAGGTCTTCATGCGGCGCTCAGCCATTCACCAACGGAATGGAATCTGGTAGCGGCTTGTGATCTGCCGTTTGCTTCGGCGTTATTTCTGCAGTACATACTCAGCTGCCATGCGGCAGCGTATCCCGAGACAGTGAGGCATAGAGCCGGTTTCGGCGCGTCTGCCGCTGTTCCGGTGTCCGCCTCCGGCCGGACGCAGCCCCTGCTCGGGCTGTATCATAAGCGGACACTTCCGGCGCTGGAAGCAGCGCTGAGCGGTGGAAGGTTCAAAGTCATGGAGTGCCTGGAGAAGCTGGACGTTCTATATGTTCCAGAATCCGGCTTTACGCCTATCCGGCCTACGCCCTCCCCTTTGTACAATATGAATACAACGGATGATTATTTGGCTGCCGTCAAGCTGCTGTCACAGCTCGAGGATCCTTGCTGAGAGCACTAATTTTTCCTTCGTTTAACTTCAGTTTACAAAGCAGCGTTAATGTGGAGGGGAAGACGGACAGGAGCGGAACAGCTCCGAGATCTATCCGTCAGAAAAGAGGAAGTTCTATGAATAAATCCAAATCTTCACGGAAGCAGGGAGCGGCCTTGAAGCCGTTCCTGAAACTGCTGCATGAGACGAAACCCTCCTACGGGCTGCTTGCTCTGGCGGTAGGGCTTAGTATGATATCGACACTGGTGGGCCTGGTCATTCCTATGTTCACTAAGAATCTGGTGGACGGCTTCTCGCTGGCCTCCATCAGCAAGCTGCAGATTGCGGGAATTGCCGGAGCTTTTGTAGCCCAGACAATTGCCGGAGGCGTCTCCATTTATTTGCTGAACTATGTAGGGCAGAAGATTGTCGCGGGACTGCGCGACCGGCTGTGGCGCAAATTTCTTGTGCTGCCGGTGGCTTACTACAATGATAACCGTACAGGTGAAAGCGTCAGCCGGATGACAAACGATACCGGAATTCTCAAGACGCTGATCTCCGAGCATTTGGCCAGTTTATTTACCGGGGTAATCTCTATCGTCGGTTCGATATCAGTACTGCTCTATCTGAACTGGAAAATGACGCTGGTGCTGTTCACGGTGCTTCCGCTGTCCGCACTCATTCTGGTGCCGCTGGGCCGGCAGATGTACAAAATCTCCAAGGGCACTCAGGATGAAACAGCGTCCTTTACCGCTACACTGAGCGGTGTGCTGTCCGAAATCCGGCTGGTGAAATCATCGGGCGCGGAGCAAAGGGAATATGAAGCCGGACGGACCGGAATTATGAATCTGCTGTCCTTCGGCATCCGGGAGGGCAAAATCAGTGCGATGATCAGTCCGCTAGTCTCGTTTGTGTTCATGATGCTGCTTGTCGTCATTATCGGCTATGGCGGCATGCAGGTGTCCTCGGGTGCCTTGACTGCAGGTGAATTGGTAGCCTTTATTCTGTATTTGATCCAGATCGTGATGCCGCTCACCCAGCTGACCCAATTCTTCACCCAGGTGCAGAAGGCCAAAGGTGCCTCGGAACGGATCATTGAAACACTGGCTGCGGAAGAGGAGATTTATGAAGGGTCAGAGGAAGCGGATGGATTGCAGGGACCGATTGCTATAGAGGATTTAAGCTTTGGCTATAAAACAGGTGAACAGGTGCTGGACAAGGTCAGCTTCTCCATGCTGCCGGGTCAGGTTACGGCGATTGTCGGACCAAGCGGAGGCGGCAAAACGACGTTATTCTCAATGCTGGAACGGTTCTATGAACCGCAGCATGGCGTCATCAAGGCGGGTGGTAAGCCGTTGTCGGCATTTTCCCTGCGTTCCTGGCGCAAGCTGATCGGGTATGTCTCGCAGGAAAGCCCGCTGCTCTCCGGCACGATTGCCGACAATCTCGGCTATGGTCTGGACCGGAAGATCAGCGAGGAGGAGATGCGCCGTGCTGCGGCCATGGCCTATGCCGACGGCTTTATCCGTGAGCTTCCGGACGGCTATCAGACGGATGTGGGGGAACGGGGCGTGAAGCTGTCCGGCGGACAGCGCCAGCGGATTGCCATCGCGAGGGCGCTGCTGCGTGATCCGAAGATTCTGATGCTGGACGAAGCTACCTCCAGTCTCGACAGCCAGTCCGAAGCAGTGGTGCAGAGTGCGTTATCGAACCTTATGCAAGGCCGGACCACGATTGTGATCGCCCACAGACTGGCAACTGTGGTGAATGCGGATCAGATTATCTTTATAGAGAAAGGCCGGATCACCGGCAAAGGAACGCACGAAGAGCTGCTGCGCAGTCACGAGTTGTACCGGGAATTCGCGGAACAGCAGCTGCAGATAAACACACCGCAGCTTTTGGAGGGTGGTAAAGAGGAGGCTACAGCAGAATATGGCCAAAATACTGGTAGTGGACGACGATCCGCACATCCGCGAATTGGTGGAGCTGTTTCTGAGAGCTGAGGGGATGGATGAGGTCTACGGCGCTTCCGATGGGGTGGAGGCGCTGAGGCTGCTTGAGGACAACAGCGTGGATCTGGCGATCATCGATGTGATGATGCCGAAGATGGATGGCTGGGAGCTGTGCCGCGCGCTGCGGAAAAGCTATGATTTTCCCATTCTGATGTTGACAGCCAAAGGGGAAACCTCACAAATTGTTAAAGGCTTCGAGCTGGGCACGGACGATTATCTGGTGAAGCCGTTTGAACCGCTGGTGCTGATCGCCAGAGTTAAAGCGTTGCTGAAGCGGTACCAGATTTCCTCCGCACAGAGTGTAAACGTCGGAAATTTGCGGATGAACCGCAAGACTTATGAAGTCTCCTCGGAGTTTGGGGAAATCACGCTGCCGCTGAAGGAATTCGAGCTGCTGTTCAAGCTGGCAAGCTATCCCGGGCAGACATTGACGCGCGACAGGCTGATTGAAGAAATCTGGGGTTATGATTTTGGGGGCAATGAACGGACGCTGGATGTGCATGTGGGCCGTCTGCGCGAACGTTTCCCCTGGGAAAAATATGGCTTCAATATCCGCACCATCCGTGGGCTGGGCTACCGTCTGGAGGTGGTTAATGGATGAGAAGACTTGGCAGGATTATGAGAGAAATCCTTGGAATGGGGATATTGATCGCTGCCCTCTATGCTTCCTGGAATGGGGGATATTACGGTGTAAAGCTGCTGTCGGGACATTTTGAATGGTCTCTGTCCCCTTATGGATCGGGGCTGCTTGTTATGGCGCTGCAGTTTCTTATTCTTTTGGTTGTGGGCGGTACCACGGCTCTTATCGGACATGCCAGGGGGGATGAGAGAGCATTCTATATTCCCATCCTGACAGCAATGCGGCAAATTTCCAAAGGCAATTTCAAGGTGGAGCTGGAAAACAGCAAGCGTTATGGGCAGTTTGGCGGAATCGTGGAGGGGATTAATGAAATGGCCAGCGAGCTGGGCCGGATGGAGATTATGCGCCAGGATTTCATCTCCAACGTCTCACATGAGATCCAGTCGCCGCTCACCTCGATTCGCGGGTTCGCCCGTGCGCTGCGGGAAGAGGGCCTTAGTGCAGACAACCGGAGACATTATCTGGACATCATCGAAGCAGAGGGCAGCCGCCTCTCCGGGCTCAGTGACAATTTGCTGAAGCTGTCGGCATTGGAGGCGGGCAGCTTTCCGTTTGAAGTGAAGTCATACCGGCTGGACAAACAGCTTCAAGATATGATTCTGGCCTCGGAGCCGCAGTGGCTGGATAAAGAGATCGAGTTGGAAGCCGAGCTGGAGGAGATTTCGGTGGACGCTGTGCAGGATCTGATGAGCCAGGTATGGACCAACCTGCTGCATAACAGTATCAAGTTTACCCCTGAGGGCGGGCTTATCACCATACGCGTGCATCATGCAGAGGGTCAAGCCATTGTGGAAATCAGGGACAGCGGCATAGGCATCGCCGAGGAGGAGCTGCCCCGCATCTTTGAACGATTCTACAAGGCCGATAAAGCAAGAAGCGCCAGCGGAGGCGGGAGCGGACTGGGATTGTCACTGGTGAAGAAAATCGTAGATTTGCATAACGGGACGATAAACGTAACAAGCCGTCCCGGTGAGGGGACGGCTTGTACGGTGAGCCTGCCATTGCGGCTTAAATAAATCCGCCGTTTATGCGCAGCGTTTGTCCGGTAATCCACTGGGACTCTTCCCCGGCGAGGAAGCTGACGGCTCCGGCAATATCCTCAGGCTGGCCCAGGCGGCCAAAAGCATTGGCTTTCTTCAGCCCTTCAAGCTGTGCCTCGGATTTGCCTTCGAGGAATAAATCCGTGGCAACCGGCCCCGGCGCAACTGCGTTGATTGTAATGCCTTTGGCCCCGAATTCCTTGGCGAGCTGGCGGGTGAATTGTTCTACTGCACCTTTCGTTCCGGCATAGATACTGTAAGCCGGGAACATTTGGCCATTGACCGAGGTGGAGAAATTAATGACCCGGCCGCCCTCTTCCAGATGGAAGAAGGCCTGCTGGCAGGAGAAGTAGGTCCCTTTGACATTGATGGCAAACTGCTTGTCGAATTCCTCCTCGGTAGCTGTGCCAATGAGGCTGTTTATCATAATTCCGGCGTTGTTGACCACGATATCAATCCTGCCGAACAGCTCCTTGGTATCCTTGAACAACTGCTCAATCTGCGCGGGTTTACTGATGTCGGCCTGAAGGGCGGCTGCCTTTCCGCCTTTCCCCTGAATACCCTGCACCACAGCCTCAGCTTGTTTAGGACTGCTGGAATAGTTAATGATTACAGCGGCCCCTTGCTCCGCCAGTCTCTCCGCAACGCTCCGTCCGATCCCTCTAGAGGACCCCGTAATGATAGCTACCTTACCCTCCAGGTTTTGATTCATGAATTGTTCCTCCTTAAAGTTTTGTTAGCGTTACTTCATAAGAATCTGCTTCGGACAAAACTGGCTTCGGAAGTGTTCGCTTAGTTTTGTATAAGATAGCGGGTTTAACTGGTGACAGCCGCGAGGCCTCTGGCAAGTATTGCCCAGAGCTGTGCGAATTCCTGTCCGATGCTTCCGCTATGCCATTCATAGGCATGGGAGGGATGGTGGAACCGGGCCGTCGCGTAAAAAAGTGAACGGGCAATCGTCTCCGTACCGGCGATTGGCGTAATTGTGCCTTCCTGAACGCCTTTGTCGATTACACTGCCCATCTGGCTGATAATCCGCTGAATATGGGTGTCAATGAGCTCGGAGGCTTCTTCCGTAACAGATGCATACATCTTGAACATTTCGCTGTCCTGCTCGGCGTAGTGATGTTTAAGCTCGATCAGCTTTGCGATATATTTCCTTAGCTGCTCCAGAGCATTTCCGGCTGCCGCAGCTGCCGCGATCTCTGTCAGAGGGCCAAGAATCAACTCTTCCAGCCATCTTTCCGTTACAGCCTCCCGCAATGCCGCTTTGCTGGGAAAATGCCGGTACAAGGTACCATGGCTGACGCCCAGCAGCTTGGCTACGTCCGTCACTGAGGTTTTGTCGGGCCCGAACCTGCGCAAGGTCTGTTCAGCGGCGTCCAATATTTCCGTCTTACTTAAAAAAGCGCTTGGTTTGTTCACGGGTGGATTCTCCCTTCGGTAGGTACAGCTTAACATGGTGGATGACAAATGACAAATTTAAATTTATGTCATTTGATTATTTATGATATTTGCCAAGGCGGCTATTCCATGCTCCATCTCATCCTCAGAGGCATAGGCGAAGGACAGGCGGAGATGTCTGCTGTCGCTGCGGTCATACAGATCCCCTGTATTTAGGAGTACTCCGGCCTGTAGTGCAGCCTTGAAGAGCCGGCGCAGCGAAAGAGCTCCGTTCAGGGAGAGCCAGATGTAGAAACCTCCGGCCGGAATGCTCCAGGAAGCCAGCCCGGCAAAATGGATATCTAGCAGCTGCAGCATGAAATCGCGCCGCCGCCGCAATTTTCCGCGCAGCAAGACGAGATGCTGCGCATGATAACCGCCTTCCAGCCAGCGCGCGGCGGCGAGCTGCGACAGGGAGCTTGCGCCGTAATCGGTCTGCATCTTGATATCGGCCAGCCGGCGGACTACCGGCTCCGGGCCGACAATCCAGCCGATGCGCAGGCCTGGGCTTGCCGCCTTTGACAGCGTGCCCAGGTGGAGCACTCTTCCCTCGCGGTCCCGGGCTTTCAGGGGGTTGGGCGGGCGGCCATCCAGCCATAGATCCTGATAAGCGCCATCCTCGAGAATGGGCAGTCCAAGTCCGCCTGCAATGTCCATTAAGGCGTCCCGCCGTCCCGCACCCATCAGAATTCCGGTGGGATTATGGAAGCTGGGGATGGTGTAGAGCATGGCCGCCTTGCTCCGGATGGCTGCGGCTGCCAGCTGATCTGTTAAGAGGCCGTCTTTGTCCATCGGCAGGCCGCTGAATTTCACTCCCGCCGACTGGAAGGCGTGGATGGAATACAGGTAGGAGGGCTTCTCCAGCAGCACCGTCGAGCCGCGCGGCAGCAGGCCCAGCGCAATGAGCTGCAGACCCTGCAGTGCGCCCGAGGTAATGAGGATGGAAGACGGATCGGCCGCTATTCCGTTCTTCGACAGCTCATGGCTGACCGCTCTGCGAAGACTAAGGCTGCCAAGCGGCTCCTCGTAGGAGAGCGGCGGAAGCAGGTTCTGTGCCAGCCCGAGCAGCACCTGCCGCATCGACTCGCCGGGCAGCAGCCCGGGCGCAGGCTCACCAGTACCGAGACGGATCAGCCCCGCTTCATATTCAAGCCTGTTGATGGCTTGTACCGCAGGCAGGTTAGGGTAGTGGATGCCTTCCTCCACGTAGTCATTCCAGTTGCCGCCAAGTTGGCCCGCAGCTCCAGTGGAGCGGGCCGCTGCATCCGGCCCGGAGGCTCCAGCCCTGCTTGAAGCGGCAACCCGGGTTCCTCCGCCCCGACTGCCTTCGATCAGGCCGAGTGCAGCGAGCTGCCCGAGTGCGGTGACAACCGTGCTGCGGTTGACGCCAAGCTGACGGCATAGCTCGCGCTGCGGGATCAGCCGCATGCCGGGAGGCCAGGCGCCGCTGGAGATTTTGCTGATGAAATAGGCTGAGATTTGTCTGTGCAGCGGCAGCGGTGAAGAGGGGTCCGGCTTCCAATGGCCGCTTATGCTTGCAGAATCATCAAGGGAAGCGGATGGAACTGGAGGAACTGCCGAGGGTGAGGCTGTAAGTGGATGAACTGATTGGCGTTGGCACGTCAAAGGACTAGCTCCTTTATATAGGGTGTAAATGCTGTTGGAACAAGTGTTTTGTTACTTGGAGTATATCACGCTTCGTCCGGCTACTATATTTGGTTGGGTAGTATCCTTAGGATTTGGAGGGTTACCTGAGCCGTTAGGGGGAGTAGGATCAATAGTGCAGCGACGGACGTGTATGTTGTTGCCATAGGTTGATTTGCAATAGACGGCAGGCTGGAAGGAGCCGGATGATGACGGATGCAATAGTGCATGGAATAATATTGGCTTTTGGGCTTATTTTACCGCTGGGGGTACAAAATATATTCGTCTTTAACCAAGGGGCGCTGCATCCGCAGTTTCACGGTGCCCTGCCCGTTATTCTGACGGCTGCCCTGTGCGATAGTCTGCTTATTGCTGCTGCTGTCGGCGGGGTGTCGCTGGTTCTGCTCTCACTGGATTGGCTGACGCCGGCCGTCTTGGGGGCGGGCACCTTATTTCTTTGTTTTATGGGCTGGAAAATATGGGCCGCCGCTCCGGCAAAAGGAGAAGCAAAACGGCTATCGCTGAAAGGGCAGGTGGGTTATGCCTTGTCGGTGTCCCTGCTGAATCCGCATGCTCTGATGGACACGGTAGGTGTTATCGGCACCAATGCACTGCAATATGCCGGAAGTGAACGCTGGGTGTTCGCGGCAGCTGCTGCAGGGGTATCCTGGGTATGGTTCATCGGACTGGCGGCAGCAGGGAGAATGCTCGGGAAAGCCGACTCCTCCGGCAAGGCGGTCAGGCTGATGAACAAGGCTTCGGCGGTGCTGATCTGGGGAATTGCCCTCTATATGGGCTTTCAATTGTGGGTAAGCTTTTAGCTCCAAATCTGCTGCCGTAAGTTGTTTTCCCGAAAAAACGGATACCCTGCTGCTGGCAGCAGGGTATCCGTTTTGACTTGCAATCATAAAGGCTAGCCGCCGATTTGCGACATGCGACGAACCGTCGGAGTATGGCTCTGCGCCTTTTTCTCCAGCGCCAGCGCCATCTCATGGTTATGCGGCTTGTTGCCGAGCGCCTGGCGGAACAGGGCTTGCACCGCCGCCGGATCAGCGGTCAGAGGCCGTACGTTGTACTCATCCGCCCAATACAGGCAGGCTTTGATATGACCGTCCGCAGTGAGCCGCAGCCGGTTGCAGTTATCGCAGAAATGCTCGCTGACCGGGTGGATCAGCCCGAAGGTTCCCTGCGCTCCGACCACCCGCCGGTTCTGCGAAGGGCCGTTACCCGAGGGCATCTCTGCTTCCTCAGTTGCCCAGCCTGCTTCGGTACAGGCTTCGACGACCGTTTCCAGCGGCAAATAAGTCTGGCGCCAGGAATCGCTTGCGCTGCCGATCGGCATATATTCGATGAACCGCACATTCAGCGGGCTGTGCAGGGTCAGCGAGATGAAATCCTTAATTTCATCATCATTGATGCCTTTCATCAGCACAACATTCAGCTTGATCGGGGAGAGCCCTGCCGCTTCAGCGGCTTCTATGCCTTTCAGCACCTTGGCAACATCTCCGCCGCGGGTAATCATCGCAAAGCGCTCCTGTTTGAGCGAATCGAGGCTGATGTTCACCCGTGACAAGCCAGCCTGCTTCAGCAGGGCGGCTTTAGCCGGCAGCATGAGACCGTTCGTGGTTAATGATATATCTTTAATACCCGGTATAGCGGAAATCATGGATACAAGCTTCTCTAAATCCTTACGGACCAGCGGTTCTCCCCCGGTCAGCCGGACTTTGCTCAGTCCCAGGGGCGCCAGCGCCTCCACCACAGCAGTAATTTCTTCATAGCTCATAATCTCTTCCTGCGGTTGGAATTGCATTCCTTCCGCCGGCATACAATAAATGCAGCGCAGGTTGCAGCGGTCTGTAACCGAAATGCGGATATAGTCATGTAAACGTCCAAAAGGGTCCGTCAGCGGTTCCATATCGTTGCTCCCTTCATTTGTGTATCTTATTTAAATTTTAAAGATTGCTTCCGCTGCCGTCAATGGTACCGTGCATTGTTAGCTTTTAATAGGGGACAAAAGAGGAATGGCAAAGTCTAAATTTGACAATAGTACGACAATTACGGGGAATGGTCATAAAATGCTCACTGAAAGCGCTTTACAATTTCGATATAATTTAAGTGTGAAAGATTCATCTCTATTCTATGTTCACTTTTGATGCAGCTCACAGCTATGATACCGGGGCATGCACGCGGCAATAACGGCGGGTGCAGCATCCGGTCAAACCAAGTAGGGAGGATTTGCAAAATGACGATAACAACAGTTCCATCACTTGTCGTGCCGGAGGCATTTAGCCGCTGGCTGGAGAGCCGGGGATTAATATATCAGATTTTAGTTGACTTTTACGGGAGAAAACCAACGCTTTCGCTGGTTGCCCAGTGGAGCCGCAACCGCCAAATGAGCGTAGCGGCGGAAATGACGGAGGGCGGAAGGGAGCTGAAGCGTTATCTGTGCAGCCAGGAGCCTGCCCAGCTTCCGCTGATCTGCGAGAAGGAGAACCGCGAATACAAGCGGCTGATGAACGAACTGCCGCGTGAAGCCGCCCAGTTGGGCCGTGAGCAAGAATTCTGCAATGTGCTCTCCGATGTATACGCTTCGGCGGGGATTGTGTTCAAGAAATGCGGCGGCGAAGCCGATGACCATATCGCTATTGAGCTGGAATTCATGGCCGTGCTCCATGAACGGATGCTGTACAACAGCTTCTCGGTGAGAAGCGCCATGGAATTGCTGGAAATCCAGGAGAACTTCCTGGAAGAGCACTTACTGAAATGGACACCACAATTCTGCGAAAGACTGAATGCAGCTACAGACAGTCCTTTATATCTGGGGCTGAGCCATATGCTGGAGGAATTTCTGCCGCAGGATCTGCAGATGCTGCGCGCCTGGAAGTCTTCGCTGGAGAGCAGCGCGGCAGCCATGGTTTAACCTGGACCAAGTAACGGTAACCGGCCGCTATCTATAGACTATGTATGCTTTCATATTAAGCACAAACAAAAGGCGCCTCTCCAAATTGTGGAAAGGCGCCTTGTTTATGAACTTTTGGTTAGTGTCCTTAGCTCTATTCAATAACCTTTTTGCTGCGGAATTTCATTAGGAATTCATAGACTACAGGTACAACGACCAGTGTCAGCAGGGTGGAGCTGATCAGACCGCCAATAACGGTCACGCCAAGTCCTTTAGAGATAATGCCGGCGCTGTTCTCAAGTCCTGTAACCAGCGGCAGCAGAGCGCCGATCGTGGCGAGAGCCGTCATTAGAATTGGACGCAAGCGGGTGCCTCCGGCTTCAAGCAGTGCCTGACGGGTAGACATCCCTTCTTTTTCCTTGTGAATAACCCGGTCGATCAGTACGATCGCATTCGTTACGACGATACCGATCAGCATCAGTGCCCCCATCAGCGAGGAGACGTTTAGGGTTTCTCCTGCCAGCAATAGAGCGACGAGTGCTCCGATTACAGTGAATGGCAGTGAGAACAGGATCGCGAATGGTGCCAGACCGCCACCGAAAGTAACCACAAGCACAAAATATACAATGGCAATAGCGGCCGCCATCGCAAGTCCGAGCTGGCCGAAGGTTTCATTGATTTGTTCGGTAACGCCGCCGAAGGAGATGGTAACTCCGTCAGGCAGCTTCAGGGCGTCGATCTTTTCCTTCACGTCATTTGAAGCGCTGTTTACATCGGCAGCAATGATTTCAGCGGTCACATTAACGCTCATTTTGCCGTCAATGCGGGTAATTGAGTCCGGAGATGTGCCGTTCTCAATCTTTGCCACTTCGCCGATCGGCACTGTAAAGCCCAGCGGTGAGGTCAGCGTAGCCTCCTCCATTTCCTGAATACTGCTGTACGTATGGGTGTCGGCTTCAATATAGACATTATAGTTTTTGCCATCCACTTCCACCTCTGTCATTACAGGGCGGGCATTAACCGGACTCAGCTTCATGGCAATCTGTCCGGCAGTGAGGCCAAGCGAACTTAGCTTCGCTTGATCGGCAACCACGGTGTATTGTTCGTAACCTTCAGCAAGGCTGGTTTCCCCATCCTTGAAATTAGCGGTATCGGCATTCACGATGCCTGCTATCTCATCGGCTACCGGTTTCAACTGATCCAAGGTGTCACCAAAAATATTCACGGTCAGCGTATTGCCGCCAAGGCCTCCGCCCATCATGCCGGACATATCGCCCCACACGCCTTCAGGAACCTCCTTGGTCAGCCCTTCAATCAGATTTTCCTTAACTGTATCGAAATCTGGAGTATCACTGTCATAGGTAATATAGAAGAGACCTGAATTGCTGGAGCCCATTCCCATAAATCCACCGCCACCGATGGAGTATTGCATGTTCTCGATATGCTCTTGGGCCAGAATGTACTTCTCAGCCTTCAGTCCTTGTTCCTGGACATCTTCAGCGGTTTGCCCGGCTTTTGGCGCATAGGTCATGATGACACTTTTATCTTCCTGTGAAGGCATGAAGCTTACCCCGATCGGTTTGATCAGGAACAAGCTGCCAACCAGCAACAGAACCGCGACCCCGAAAGTAACCAGCTTATGGGAAAGGCACCAGTTCAGAATCTTTTGATAACCCAGAGCCATTTTGCCCGGTTTCTCTTCATGGTTTTTCTTGCCTTTCTTCAGTCCGTTACGGAACAGCGTATGCGCCAGTGCCGGCACAAGTGTGATCGCCACAACCAGAGAAGCGAGCAGGGAGAATACCATGGTCAGTGCAAACGGCAGAAACAGTTCCCCCACCATGCCGCTGACAAAAGCAAGCGGAAGGAATACGGCGATCGTTACAATTGTAGAAGACATAATCGGCACGAACATTTCGCTTGTAGCCGCGCTGATCAGCTCCCGGCCGCGCAGCTTCTCACCCGACAACGTCATACGCCGGTATATATTCTCAATGACGACAATCGAGTCATCGACAACCCGCCCGATAGCTACGGTCATCGCGCCGAGCGTCATCATATTGAGCGTGATATCCATTTGACGCAGGCATAGAACAGCGATAAGCAGCGACAAGGGAATAGAAATGATCGAGATGATAGTTGAACGGATATTCCGCAGGAACAGCAGAATGATCAGTACGGCGAACAAAGCGCCAAAGACTGCCTTGGACAGCATAGTGTTTACGGAATCCTCAATCGGCTTGCCTTGGTCGAGCAGAACCGTAAGATCCATAGATTTATACTGCTGCTTCAATTCTTTCGTTGTATCTTTAACGCTGTTTACAACTTCAACGGTATTGGCGTCATTGGACTTAACAATTTGAATCCCGATAGATTCTTTGCCGTTGGTACGGGAGATAGATTCGGACTTGCCGATAACCTCAATGGAGGCAAGTTCACCCAGCTTCACCGTCGGCAGGCCAGTTGGTACTCCCGCGCCCGCGCCTGTTCCGGCGGAACCACTACCAGCAGTACCAGTACCGGCTGCACCGGCACCACCGGCAACAGCACCACCACCACCAGCAACAGCACCACCACCGGCACTAGCAGCACCACCAGCACCTGAACCTGCTTGTGCGCCCGCAGCTGAAGGCACAAGCGGAATCGTCAAATTCTTAAGATCGTCTACTGTAGTAATATTGCCGTCTACAACAACGGCCTTTTGTGATTTCTCCATTTCGAACAGTCCCAGCGGAACACGCAGAGAGGAGGCTTGAACGAGGCCTTTAATGGTATCCTCTGTCAGCCCGTATTGCTTCAGTTTGTCCTGGTTGAATTTCAGGGAGACCTCCTTGACGTATTGCCCGGAAATCTGCACGGAAGCAACACCTTCGATATCCTCCAGGGCAGGACGGATATCATTCTCCGCGATGCGGGTCAGCTCTTCCAGATCCCCGGATTTGTCATCGGACAGACTCAGCGAGATAACTGGCAGTGAGCTCAGGCTGAAGCGGGAAATGGTCGGCTTCTGGGCATCCTCCGGCAGAGCGACATCGTTCAAGGCTTCACGAACGGCTGCTGTGGCATTATCCAGATTCGCGCCGTAATCAAACTCGATTTGGATGTTGGAAGCATTCTCGAGCGAGGTGGAAGTGATCATCTTGACGCCATCCACATTGCGGAGCTTCTGCTCCAGCGGCTTGCTGACATCATTCACAACACCCTCCGGTGCTGCACCTGGATAAATCGTTGTCACGCTGAGATAAGGAATACTGATATTAGGCAGAGTTTCCTGCTTCATGGTCAGGCCGCTGTACAAACCGGCGAATACAATAATAATGGTTAGCAGCCATATCGCGAATTTATTCTTAAGCGAGAAATTAATTAAGCTTTTCATAAGTAGTGTTTCTGCTCCTCTCGGACTTTCCTGTGGAAAGCCTCTATTTATATTTACTGGCACTGCCTATCCGGACGTCTTCTCTCTGTTTCCACTTCCTTTGGTCTTAAGGGTTAATATAAACCGCATGTGTTCTGCATGTAAGGAGAAATCAGCTTATTCAGATCCTGCAGTTCCTTGTCCAGCGCAGGGTAGCTCTGCAGGTTGGACAGCATTCCCCGGACAATTGCCTTACGTGGATGTGGCATGAGAATCTCACTTTCCAGAATTCCCAGAGATTCAAGCCCTTCTTCCAGACTTTGCGTGTCTACGGCGGAAGTAGCGCTGAGCAATACCTTCATTTCTTTGATCAGCTGCAGCGGACTTTTGCGCGGGTTGTCTCCGTGTTCCTCCAGCCACTGTATGAGGAAAGCGGAGGAAATCAGGGGATCAGGCTTGCCGGCGAGCAGACCCGCGACAACGATGTCCAGCAGATCCATAAGATGGTCGGCCATACGTGCGATAGATACAGGCGATCCTTGATTGAAAATAACCCGGATATAGGAGTGGATCATCCCGCTCCCAAGCAGGCTTAGGTCTCCTGTATAAGCCAGAATATCGGGCCCGTACAGGGTTTCGAGTTTATTCTGGAACCAGGTCAGCAGGGGAGCGTTGCTCTTGCGTAGCCATTCCGGCACTTCCATTACGCCTTTTCCGGCAAATTCCTGAATTTGACGCTGCAAAAACTCGCGAAGCTCGTATACATGATTAAGCAGGATCTCGACCTGGTTGCGCAGCTTCTCCCGCGGGCTTCTCCGGCTCTCCAATTCCTCGCGCTGCAGGGGATCACGAATCATGCGGAAGCAATATATGTAAATGCTGCGTTCCAGCTCTTCCTTGGACTTGAACACCAGGTACAGGCTGCCCTTGGAGATTCCGCATAGCTCAGCAATTTCCTGCATAGAGGTGGAGGATGAGCCTTTTACAGCGAATAGCTGCATGGCTGTTTTGATAATCTGTTCTTTTTTGTTTGCGTTTTTGTCAATCACAAAGAGGTATAACTCCTTTCCTGACTATTGGGTTCTGTAAATGACTCTAAGGTCAAGCTGATTATATTATATAATTTGCGGCAATACAAATTCCTGTATGGAGAGTTTAGCTTATTATTGAAATTTTTGTTTTGCAGACGATTCCAGTAGGAAGAAAGAGATTATTCATGTAATATATAAATGTGTCATTTTAGTGATGTACGGAAGAAAGAGAAGGTAGGTTGCATATGAGAAGAGGATTGCAGGCGATAATCATTATCGGGGCTTTACTGGCATTTTATTATTTTGGTTTTGGTTTACTTGGAAGTACCGCCGGTACAATCATCAGTATTTTCTCCACGTTGACCGTCATTTCGATCGGTCTGGGGATTTTTATGGAGAATCGCAACCCCTCCACAACGATGGCCTGGATTCTGCTGCTTGCCCTGATTCCGGTAGTGGGACTCGTCTTTTATTTCCTGTTCGGACAAAATGTGTTCAAACGGCGTAAATATGATAAGAAGGCCCAGCGGGACCTCATGGCTTATGAACGGATTGAAAATGATGCCCTGCGGATGCACCAGGACTGGTCGGTCTTTGATCCTGCCCGCCAGAAGCTGCTGGGATTATCCCAGAGGCTCGCGCGGACGCCGATTTCTTTTAATTCAGAAACGCGGATTCTTACCAATGGGGAAGAAACCTTCGGCACTCTGCTGCTGGAGCTACGGCAGGCCCAGCATCATATTCATATGGAATATTATATTTTTCGGGCAGATCATATCGGCACCCGCATTCAGCAAATTCTGATCGAGAAGGCCCGTGCGGGTGTTACGGTCAGATTTATGTATGACGCTGTAGGAAGTATTCAGCTTTCCAAAGCGTTTCTTAAGGAATTAAGCGATGCAGGAGTGCAGGTTGCCTCATACGGCAACTCCACCTCTTTTTTCTCCAGCAGGGTTAATTACCGGAATCACCGCAAAATTGTTGTCATAGACGGCGATGTCGGATTTATGGGCGGGCTTAATGTTGGTGATGAATACTTAAGCCGCAGCAAAACGTACGGCTTCTGGCGCGATACCCACATGCTGCTCAGAGGCGAGGCAGTGCGTACGATGCAGATTATCTTTCTGCAGGACTGGATGCATACAACGGGTGAGAAAATACTGGAGCAGGACTACCTCTCGCCACAGCTGCGGTTCACAGCCGGGGATGGAGCTGTGCAGATTATTGCCAGCGGACCGGATAACGAACGGCGTGCGCTGAAGAATATCTTTTTCTCCATGATTACCTCCGCAGAGAAATCGGTCTGGATTGCCAGCCCGTACTTTATTCCGGATGAGGATATCTTGACCGCCCTGCGTGTAGCGGCAATGTCCGGACTTGATGTGCGGCTGCTGTTCCCCGCCAAACCGGATAAATGGCTGCCGTTTCTGGCGTCGCATTCCTACTTCCCGGCCTTGCTGGAATCGGGTGTGAAGATCTACGAATACGAGAAGGGCTTCATTCACTCCAAGCTGCTGATTACCGATGGTGAGATAGCCACAATTGGTACTGCAAACATGGACATGCGCAGCTTTCACTTGAACTTTGAGGTCAATGCGCTGCTGCTGCAGACAGAGAGCGTCTCCCGGATCGTTGCTGATTTTGAACGGGATCTGCTGTCAACCCGCCAGATTGTACATGAGACCTTCATGAATAAACGTCTCCTGGAGCGGATGCTGGAATCTGCAGCCCGGCTGATGTCGCCGCTGCTCTGAGTACGGAAAGATAACGGACAAGTAAAAAACCGCCGGAAGAAGCTGATTGCAGCTTTCCGGCGGTTTTCTGTAGATCAGAATGTTGTCAGACCCAAGCGGGTCTGCATACGGTAAATTATATATTTGAGCCAGGTCACCTCGCTTTGGTAATCCTCCAAGGGCAGGCTGTATTCCGCCCCCTCATTGTTCCAAATTGTGTTGAAGTAGCTCTCCATCTCCGCATAGAGCGGCTGATCCTGCGGCACGGACACCCAGAGATTATTCTCCAGATTATAGTCGTCCAGGTTGCGGGCCGTGAAGTTGGTGGAGCCGCCGAGGACGATTGAGCTGCCGGTCGCTTTGGCAATGAACAAGAGTTTGGTATGATACTGCTCCTTGCCCGTGTTGTACCAGCGGATAGCAATCTTGCCATCCGAACGCCGGTTTAGTTCCCAGGCCACCGGACGGTTCGGGATGCCGATTTTATCACGGCCAAAGGCGTTTTGGTTCGGGTCCAGCAGGAGGCGCACCTCTGCGCCGCGTGCGGATGCTTCCTGCAGTGCATCAATAATGGTGTCGTCGGCAAGATAGAACATGCCCATCCAGAGGATGTCGCCCTTCTGGGCCGCACGGATTCCTTCAAGGGCGTATTTGTTTACCTTGCCCTCGGTTAAATATCGTACCTCCAGCGGACCGCCTGCGGCAGTTTCGCTCCCCGTGAGTACGGGATCTTTGCTAAGCAGCGGACCTGCTCCGGACAGGTCTGCTGCGGCCTGCTCAGTCTTCAGGATATCAGCGATAACGGGACCGCTTACCTCCAGCGCGATATTGGAATGATAAGCACTGGCGTCATGGACATTGCCGGAGGATACCAGAGCTGTATTCTCGCTGACTACAACTTTGCGGTGATTGGCCTTTACATTCAGCAGCTTCATATATGAGCGGGCTGTGATATAAGGCCCTCCGCTGGCCATAAGATTAGGAATCCAGCCTGTACCGGTCTGCCCAAACCACTGGATAAAGGTCCGCCATACGGCTGAGTAGGCAGGAGTAGAGTCGCGCAGCGCGTCTACATCAGTCAGAATGACTTTAATTCCCGCGGCTTTCATCTCTTCCAGCAGAGGATTGGGGGCAGAGCCGTAATTAGTGTTGACCTCATCGGTGATAAAGACAACATCCATAGCGGGGTACGCTATTTTCTGCGCGATAAGCTTATCGGAAAGCTCCCGGCTGACCGCAGGAAACTGCTGATCCTTATGGGTATACCCATTGAACAGAAATAAGTCAACGACCAGAAACTCCCGCGATTCTTCGATAATTTGCAGTATCCTCGGCAGGATCTGCTCTTCCCGGTGCTGCGACCCGTTGTCGCCCTGGTAGGTTAAATCATGCCAAAAGTGCACATTTTGAACCTTGTACACCGGGCTTTCAGAAGAAAGGCCCGGAGGCAGCAGTTTATGGGTCTGGTAAATCATCACACCAGCCAGCCATAATACGAGCACAGCAGCAGCAAGCAGCCATAAGCGGCGGCTTGGGGGGAAGCGTTTTTTTGCAGCAAAGGATAAGTCCAATTCCATATTATAAGTAGATTGAAGGGTTGCGGGCATAATGGGATGTTTGCGTCGATTCATGGGTTAATCCTCCTGAGTATCCGCAGTGTCAAGCCAGTTCTTGTAGCCTGCGTTGGCATTGTAACAACCTATTAACACCCGTGGGGGAGAAGTGAAGCAGCAGCTGCCAAATCGACCAATCTACAGCTTGGCTGAACCTCTGATACCTTATGCCATTGTCCTGACGTGATACAAGGGGGGCCCTTTCTGTAAATTGCTCTGCGGCGATGCTATAATGAAGCATGCTATGGAAATGGAGGGAGTCAGGATGAATCATATGCCGCAGGATGAAGGGCCCCGGCAAGTAAAGGAACGGTTCAGCCCGGAGCCTGGCGGAGATCCGCAGACTGCAGACAGTGCAGGGCATACATCTCTGCTGCCTTCATCCACAACGGGTGAGCGCAAAATTGAGCATGTGCGCCTCTGCCTGAACGAGGAGGTCGGCGGCACCGGGATAACGAGCGGGTTCGAGCATTACCGGTTCCGGCATAATGCGCTTCCGGAGCTGAACTTTGACGATATCGCGCTGCGTACGACCTTCTTGGGGAGGGAGCTGCGCACACCGCTGCTGATCAGCTCCATGACCGGCGGGAGCAAGGCTACCGGGGCAATCAATGCCCGGCTGGCGGAAGCAGCCGAGCGCCGGGGCTGGGCGCTTGGTGTAGGTTCGGTGCGAGCAGCTGTGGAACGCTCCGAGCTGGCCGAGACCTTTCATGTACGCGGCATGGCCCCGGGAATTCCGGTCATTGCCAATATTGGCGCTGTGCAGCTAAGCTATGGATTTGGCGTGGAAGAATGCCGCCGGGCGGTGGAGATTGCCGGCGCCGACTGGCTGGTGCTGCACCTGAACGGGCTGCAGGAGGTGTTTCAGCCGGAAGGCAACACGGGTTTTGCTTCCCTGCTTCAAGAGATCGAGAAGGTATGCCGGACGCTTGAGGTGCCGGTAGGCGTGAAAGAAGTCGGCTGGGGCATCGACGGCGAGACAGCGGTCAGGCTGTACAATGCCGGGGCGGCTTTTATAGATGTGGCCGGTGCAGGCGGCACCTCCTGGAGCCAGGTCGAGAAGTTCCGCAGCAGCGATCCGGTGCGGCGCGCGGCGGCGGAGGCCTTTGCCGACTGGGGAATTCCCACCGCCGAATGCATTGCCGGGGTGCGGGCGGCTTCACCGCAGGGCGCGCTTATCGGCAGCGGCGGGCTGAGGCATGGAGTAGATGCAGCGAAGGCGCTGGCGCTTGGCGCTGATCTGGCCGGCTTCGGCCGGAATCTGCTAGGCCCGGCAGTACAGTCTGAGGAAGCGCTGGACCATGCGCTGGCACAGGTGGAGCTGGAGCTAAGGACGGCGATGTTCGGCATTGGCGCGCCGGATCTTGCAGCTCTGCGCGGCAACCCGCGCCTGATCCGCAAGTAGGGGCGAGCGAAGATTATGGAGTAAGGAAGGATTACAAATCATGATTAAATTAGTCCAAATGGACGAAATTGCTTTTCAATTTTTCTGGAGTCAGTCGACCCGCGATTATGCGGAGGATAAGATCAAAGCGGGGGCATGGGATGCCGAGACTGCGCTTAGGCAGTCTCAGGAAGAGATGGTGCGTTTCCTGCCCAAAGGACTTCACACCGACGGGGCCTACCTGTATTCTGTTATGGAAATAGAAAGCAATACTCAGGCGGGTTATATCTGGTTTAATGTAACGGAAGCACGCACGGGACGGGAAGCTTTCATCTATGATATTTATATTTTTGAGCCGTATCAGGGCAAAGGTTATGGCAAACAGGCCCTGCTTGCGCTTGATGAGTCCGCCCGGGAGATGGGGGTTTCCAAAATCGGCCTGCATGTCTTCGGCCAGAACAACCGCGCTTTCGAGCTGTACAAAAAGATGGGCTACCTCGTTACGGACATCACCATGTCCAAAACGCTTTAAGAAGCCCGGCTCATCGCAGCACACAGAGACCTCGTAAAGGGGTCTTTTTGGCATTCTCCAGAACGTTTTGGATTAGGAAAATGTGACTTATCTGATTAATTCGGATGAAAAGGAAAATATGATTGTCTTTAGAGCATGTCTTCAAAATGAAGTGCTCTGGGGAAGCAGGGAATTAGTATTGAAAGTAGGGTCCCTATTTGTGCTCAACTTTCCGGTGGTGCTTGGTCTGACTGCAGATGGACCGGCAAATGATGAATTCAAGACCTTGCCTGATGCTGTTGTGAATGCCGGAAAAAAACAGAGACTGGCACAAAGACGAAGCGATCCGGAAGGCACTGGTGGCTGCCTCAGGGCAATAAGCGCGGCGATCTAATGCCAGCCGTTTAACCGCCATGCGCAGCGAAAGGCCTGCTGCCACCGCCCTTTATCTGACACATCCCCCGGACATCCGCTGTTGCTGGAGATTTTGTTCTAATATATAATGGTTTAGATCAAGTCAGTAATTATGCGGGCGATCAATACAACCGAAAATAGGAGTTGTCATATAAATGGCTTTGAAAGCTGGAATTGTTGGACTTCCAAATGTTGGTAAATCCACTTTATTTAATGCAATTACGCAAGCGGGAGCAGAATCCGCAAACTATCCTTTCTGTACGATTGACCCTAACGTCGGTGTTGTAGAAGTGCCGGATGAACGTCTGAATAAGCTGACCGAGCTGGTGCAGCCGAACAAGACAGTTCCGACTGCTTTTGAATTTGTGGATATTGCCGGACTTGTGCGCGGCGCGAGTAAAGGCGAAGGTCTGGGCAACAAGTTTCTGGCCCACATCCGTGAAGTGGATGCCATTGTTCATGTCGTACGCTGCTTTGTGGATGAGAATGTAACGCATGTGGACGGTAAAGTGAACCCGATCAGCGATATCCAGACGATTAACCTGGAGCTGATTCTGGCAGATCTGGAAAGCCTTGAGAAACGGATTGAGCGGTCCCGCAAAAATATCAAGGGCGGCGATAAGAAGTATGCCCAGGAAGTTGAACTGCTGGAACGGATCAAGGAAGCCCTGTACGAAGATAAACCGGCACGCAGTGTAGAATTGTCCGATGATGAGCTCCTGATCGTGCGCGATCTGCATCTGTTGACCTTGAAGCCGGTGCTCTACGCGGCGAATGTGGGCGAAGATGAAGTGTCCAGTGCCGACAATAACCCGTATGTCCAACAGGTCCGTGAGTTTGCCGCTGCCGAGAATGCAGAGGTTGTGCCTATCAGCGCCAAAGTGGAAGCGGAAATTGCCGAGCTTGAAGGTGAAGACAAGGCGATGTTTCTTGAAGAGCTGGGCCTGCAGGAATCCGGTCTGAACCGCCTGATCAAAGCAGCCTACAAGCTGCTGGGATTGTATACGTATTTCACAGCCGGCGTGCAAGAGGTTCGTGCCTGGACCATCCGCCGCGGAACTAAAGCGCCTGGCGCAGCCGGTGTCATTCACACCGACTTCGAGCGCGGCTTCATCCGGGCGGAAGTTGTAGCGTACGCTGATTTGGTAGCCGCAGGTTCGATGAACGGTGCCAAGGAACGCGGACAGCTGCGTCTGGAAGGTAAGGAATATCTGGTACAGGACGGCGATGTCATGCATTTCCGTTTCAACGTATAACACGTATAAACAGTCTTGCTTTGCGTTTAAACGACAAGAAGGGGAGCCATTTCGGGGTGAATGTTCACCTCGGGATGGCTCCCTTTTATAAAAATCCCTCGAATCTATACGGGGGCACTGTAGCCAATTGGCATAATCGGTGGTATAATATAAAGTCGTATATCTATTTTTATTGTATCTAATAATGTAAACATTATTTATTGAATATGAAATTGAATCAGGAGAGGTGAATTCCCTTGTTGGACCGATTGCAATCCCTGGCGGACCGCTATGAGAAACTCAGTGAACTGCTTTGTGACCCGGATGTTGCAAACGACAGTAAGAAACTGAGGGACTATTCCAAAGAACAATCTGATTTGCAGCCTGCTTTTGAGGCTTATACCGAATATAAGAATGTAATGGAAGAGCTGGAAGCGGCAAAGATGATGCAGGCTGAGAAGCTCGATGATGAAATGAAGGAAATGGTCAAGATGGAAATCGACGACCTGTCCTCGCGCCAGACCGTGCTGGAGGAGAAGATCCGCCTTCTGCTGCTGCCTAAAGATCCTAATGACGAGAAGAACGTAATTGTGGAAATCCGCGGCGCTGCCGGCGGAGACGAAGCGGCTCTGTTTGCTTCCGATCTCTACCGCATGTATACCCGTTATGCAGACGCACAAGGCTGGCGCGTAGAGCTGATGGATGTGAATACAAATGATCTTGGCGGCTTCAAGGAGGTCATCTTCCTTATTAACGGCCGTGGTGCCTACAGCAAAATGAAATTCGAAAGTGGAGCGCACCGTGTGCAGCGTATTCCTACGACGGAATCAGGGGGACGTATCCATACGTCTACTTCTACCGTTGCAGTTATGCCTGAAGCTGAAGAATTTGAGATTGAGATTCATGATAAAGACATCCGTGTCGACACCTTCTGTTCCAGTGGTGCGGGCGGACAGTCCGTTAATACTACCAAGTCTGCCGTACGCGTAACCCATGTTCCTACAGGCATCGTGGCTACCTGTCAGGATGGTAAATCGCAGAACTCCAATAAGGAAAAAGCGCTGCAAGTGTTGCGTGCCCGGATCTCAGACTTGAAACGCCAGGAAGAGGAAGCTAAATATTCCGGCGAGCGGAAGAGCAAGGTCGGCACAGGTGACCGCAGTGAGCGTATCCGTACGTACAACTTCCCGCAGAGCCGGGTTACCGATCACCGGATCGGACTTACGCTGCACCGTCTGGAACAAGTAATGAACGGAGATATTACTGAGATTATCTCAGCACTGTCTATTGCGGAACAAGCGGAATTGATGGAAAAAGGAGAATAATGCTTTGAAACACGACTCTTATGTCATGCCTTACGTGCAAAGCATCCGGGAAGCCTTTGCGGAGGCTTCTTCTTTTTTGGCCGGACATGGATGTGTTGAGCCGCAGCGCAGTGCGCAGCTTCTGCTGGAGCATGTGCTGGGCCTGAGCGGGGCGGCGTATTATATGGCGCTGGCTGATCCCTTTCCGGCAGCGGTGAAGGATGCCTGGGAAGCCGGAATTACCCGACGTGCGGCTGGGGAACCGGTGCAGTATATTATTGGCGAGCAGGAATTTTACGGACGTGCCTTTGAGGTAACGCCCGATGTGCTGATCCCCCGGCCGGAGACAGAGCTGCTCGTCGAAGCCATCCTGCGCTACGCGGCGGAGCTGTGGCCGGATAGGATGGTGAATGCAGGAGCAGAAACGCGGGTAGCTGCTGACAGCTCCGTGCATGCAGGCGGTGCAGCCGGAGCTGAAGCGGCTGCACCCGGCACAGAGGCAGGCGGCAAAGAAGCCAGCCCCGGCAGCGGCGCAGGGGACGCTCGCGCCGCCCGTCCGCTGACCGCCGTCGATATCGGTGCCGGCAGCGGAGCGATCTCCGTCACGCTGGCGGCGGAAGCGCCGGCGTGGGTGGTCTGCGCCGGCGATATTTCGCCGGGCGCACTGGCGGTGGCCGCGCGCAACGCGTTGCGGCACGGCACGGCAGTGGACCTGCGGCTCGGCGATCTGCTCGAGCCGTTTGCGGGGATGGAGACGGATATTCTCGTCTCCAACCCGCCGTATATTCCCGGCGGCGACATCGCCGGGCTGCAGCGCGAAGTGCGCGAACATGAGCCGCGCACCGCGCTGGATGGCGGCGATGACGGGCTTGACCCATACCGCCGCATGATGGAGCAGCTGCCGCTGCTCCCGGCCCCGCCGCGGCTGGTCGGCTTTGAGCTCGGTCAAGGCCAGGCCGGGCAGGTGGCCGAGCTGCTTAAGGCGGCGGGCCACTGGAACGAGATCGTGACCGTTGACGATCTTGCCGGAATTCCGCGCCATGTGCTGGGCATCGCACGATAGGAAGCAGGAAAGTTAAGTGTTAGAAGATGGGATTTTATTTTTGCTGCCCCTTCCTTTACAATAGATTTTGACGGAACTTCCCTGCAGGCATGAATCTGGAAGAACCAGTACAGAGTAAGGAGACGGAATATGCTTCAGAAGATTAAAAAGATTGACGGCGTCATCGTAATGATTCTAGTGCTGTTGATGGTCGTCAGCATTTTTTCCATATACAGCGTTACGCATGGAAGGGAAAAACTGGACGGGGCACATCTCCGGATGATCAAATTTTATGTGCTCGGCATCATTGCTTTTGTCGGACTGACGTTTGTGGATTACCGGATACTCGTTAAATACGCTTTGTATATCTATATTACAGGGATCGGAATTCTGGTTCTGGTCAGCTTTGTGGGCGCAGAGCAGAATGGTGCCCAGGGCTGGATTAAGTTTGGAGGATTCAGTCTGCAGCCGGCGGAGCTGTTCAAGCTGATCCTGATTCTTTTTCTAGCTGCCGTGCTTGTCCGCAAGAACAGAAACAAACTCCGCTTCTGGAGTGATGTCGTACCATTGGGCCTGCTTACATTACTGCCGTTTATGATCGTCATCAGCCAGAATGACCTGGGTAACGCGCTTTCTTATCTTGTGATTCTGGTGGGGCTGCTATGGATCGGCAACATCAAATTCTCACATGCGCTCATTGGACTGCTCGTAATAGCCAGCGCTGCTACCGCAGGGATTATGAGCTATATTCACTATCACGATGAGATTAAGGGGTTCCTTGACGATATTGGGCGTTCACACTGGATTGAACGGTTTGATCCTTGGCTTGTGCCCGATAAAGCAACGGCCAAAGCGAGTTATCATACCAAAAACGCCAAATTGGCAATTGCCTCGGGCGGTATGAGCGGCGAAGGGTTTATGCAGGGGACTTCCGTACAGACGGACCGTGTGCCGTACACCTATTCCGACTCCATCTTTGTTGCGATTGCCGAGGAATTTGGCTTTGTCGGCTCGGCGCTGCTGCTGCTGCTTTATTTTATTCTGATTCACCGGATGATCCTGATTGCGCTGGAGTGCAAAGACCGGGGCGGGCCTTTCCTGATTGTAGGGATTGTCGCAATGATGCTGTATCAAATCTTCGAGAATATCGGGGCTTTTATCGGTTTAATGCCGCTTACCGGAATCACACTGCCGTTTGTCAGCTACGGGGGAACCTCGCTTATGATTAATATGGCCAGTATTGGCCTAGTCATGAGCGTGCGGCTGCATGGACAGGATGTTGAGGAGGATTTGCCGATATCTACTTTATACCCTTCCCCTGCCAAGCAGGGATAGTTTCGCTGCTAAATAACAAACCGCTGGAGAACATCTGTGCAGATGAACTCCGGCGGTTTTTTTTCTATGATTAGGTTCGAAGTGGGGGTGTAAGTGATCAGGAAGATTATGGGCCTAAACTATAAAATTGTATCCGGGCTGTAAAATGTTTTACAATGGGAATAAGTGGCTGCTATACTGTGTGGTTATGTAATACATAAGTCCAAAATCTGGATAACTTAAGGAGTTCGCCCTATGCTGCAAAGGCTCAAAAAAATTGACGGCGTCATCATTGTTATTCTGCTCTTGCTGATGTGTATCAGTATCTTTTCTATATATAGTGTCACCCAGGGAAGAGAAGGCATGGGCGGAATGCATATTCGAATGATCAAATTTTATGCGCTGGGTTTTGTTTCCTTTGCCGTGCTGATGATATTTGATTACCGCCTGCTCGTTAAATATGCGCTGTTTATTTATATTATAGGCATTGGGATCCTGCTGATGGTCAGCTTCTTTGGAAAGGTGAAGAACGGGGGCCAGGGGTGGATCGGAGTCGGTGAATTAAGCTTTCAGCCGGCTGAGCTGTTCAAGCTGATTCTGATTATTTTTCTGGCTGCCGTGCTGGTACGCAAAAATAAAAATCAGCTGCTGTTCTGGCGGGATGTCGTGCCGCTCAGTCTGATCGCACTGGTGCCCTTTCTTCTCGTCATCAGCCAGAACGACCTTGGCAATGCGCTGAGCTATCTCATAATTCTGTTAGGCGTCCTATGGATTGGCCATATTAAATTTTCACATGCCCTGATTGGGCTGCTTATTATCGGCGGCTCGGCGGCCGGCTTTATTTTGACCTATATTAACTATCATGATCAAGCAGTAGTTTTTATTAAAGAAACCCTCGGGCGCGATCATTTTATCAGACGCTTCGATCCTTGGCTCGTTCCCGATGTGGCGAGCAAGGATGCGAGTTATCAGACCCGGAATGCCAAAATTGCCATTGCCTCTGGAGGGATGAGCGGAGAGGGATACCTGGAGGGAAGCTCCGTGCAGAACAATATGGTGCCTTATTTGTATTCGGAATCGATTTTTGTGCAGATCGCGGAGGAATTTGGATTTGTTGGATCGGCTGTACTGCTGCTGCTCTATTTTATCCTGATTCACCGGTTGATTCTGATAGCCCTTGTCAGCAGGGACCGCGCAGGGCCGTTTCTCATCGTAGGGATTGTAGCCATGCTGCTATATCAGATTCTGGAGAATATCGGGGCGTATATCGGTTTAATGCCGCTGACGGGAATTACCCTGCCCTTCATCAGCTTTGGAGGAACCTCGATTCTGATTAATATGGCCAGCATGGGCATTGCCATGAGTGTGCTTTTATACGGGCAGGATATGGAAGAGGATCTGCCGATGCTTGCCTCTCCCTCAGCCCCTGCCGGCAAATTAAACAGCATGATTCCATTCGTGAAATAGCGCATATCCATCTGCTAATTATAAATTAATAGATTGCTAGGTTTGCAGCCTCTCTTCCCTGGACATACTAGGGACATAAGAGTTTCATAGGGAGAGGGGCTGCGGGAGATGGATGTCAATAAACCGGGAATACAGGATTCCTTGCGCGTAACCGTTAAGTATACTGCCATTTTAGTTTGTTTTTTTATGATCCTGATGATGGCCTGGGAAGGGCAAAAAAGTGATGCGGCGATAGCGGAGGTTACTATTCCTCAGGATTCGATCCGTTTGCGCATTCTGGCGAACTCGGATATGACGGGCGATCAGCTGGTCAAACGCCAGATCCGGGACTCCATTGTTGAACAAATGAACCAGTGGGTAGCGGAACTGGAAGATCCCCAGAGCCTGGAGCAGGCGCGGACATTGATCCGGGGCCATCTGCCGGAACTCAATGCGCTTGTCGCGGACGAACTGGAAAAGCGGGGGATTGAGTACACCTATAAGGTGGAACTGGGTGTGGTTCCTTTCCCGACCAAAATGTACGGTGGTACGGTGTATCCGGCCGGGGAATATGAAGCGGTACGGGTTACGCTCGGTGCAGGCAAAGGGCAGAACTGGTGGTGCGTACTGTTTCCGCCGTTATGCTTCATTGATGCAGGCTCAGGAGATGCGGCTGCCTCCGCCAAAGGAGCAAAGACTGTTTCCGCTGCTGGAGCGGAGGATGGAGCCAAGGTGAAGGCTGCGGAAGCGGGCAAGGTGACAACCGTTTCAGCTGAGAATGGCAATGGAGATGAACAAGCTTCGGCCCCGAAAGTGCGGTTCTTTATCTGGGAGCTGCTGCACAATCTCTGGAGCTGGATCAGCGGATTATGGTCTTGAGCAGATATTAGTCTTTCTGGCTCGCGGTTGCGAGATATGTTACGATATAGGATGAACTTGAGCGGATTTGCTGCGGCCCCACCTGGTGGGGCCGTTTTTGAGATTTAAAGAGATGATAAGGTGATGAGAAATGACAGAGCAGAAAGTTTACCCGTTCGCGGCCCAGCGCCGGAGCGGAAACATAAAGAATACGGTTTACTGGGAACTGGATTCCGTAAAGGAAACTGGGGATCACCCGGCTGCGGCTCCGGTGCTGCGGAGTGAGGCGGATGAGCGGGCGATCACGGCGGCTGCAGACATGCTGCGCGAAGGCGGAACGGTCGCATTTCCGACTGAGACGGTGTACGGGCTTGGCGCGGATGCCCGGAATACCTCTGCAGTAGAGGCGGTTTTTGCGGCCAAGGGCCGCCCTTCCGACAATCCTCTAATCGTGCATATTGCGCAGCGGGCGGATCTGGATGACCTTGTGACGGAAGTGCATCCGGTGGGCGCGGCATTGATCGACGCATTTTGGCCCGGTCCGCTGACGCTCGTACTCCCGGTTCGGCCCGGCGTGTTGTCTCCGCTGGTGACGGCCGGGCTTGATACAGTCGGGGTGCGTATGCCAGACCACCCGCTTGCGCTCGCGCTGCTGAGCGCAGCCGGCTGCCCGGTTGCCGCGCCCAGCGCCAACCGTTCCGGGCGGCCAAGTCCGACACTGGCCGCCCATGTGATGGAAGACCTCGCCGGATACATCGGCGGGGTTCTGGACGGCGGCGCAGCCGGGGTCGGCCTGGAGTCGACCGTCGTGCAGGTGCAGCCGGACGGGACGGTCGCTGTGCTCCGTCCCGGCGGCATCACCGCCGAGCAGCTGGCGGCGGTTGCGGGTGCCGGGGCTGTGGACACCGCCCCGGCTGCTGCCGTGGACTTTGCCGGCGCTGCAGCCGGCCCGTCCGCGGCCCGGGCCGAAGCGGACGCCGGTACCGGCTCCGGCTCCGCCTTCGGCCAGCCTGCCGGCGCGGTGCAGGCCGCCGGTAACGGCAGCCCGGCGCCGCGCGCGCCGGGCATGAAGTACACGCACTACGCCCCGCACGGCTGGCTGGGCGTAGTGCGCGGCGTTTCCCCGCAGCGCGTGGCGGAAACCGCCGCAGATCTGCTGCAGGCGGCGCAGCGGAATGGCGAAGTGACGGGCCTGCTCCTCTTCGAGGAGCACCGGGCCCTGTATCCCGCCGTTCCGGCCGCCTGCGTCGTTTCCCTCGGCTCGCTGGACTCGCCGGAGGAAGGGGCGCGCTCCCTGTATGCCGCGTTGCGGCGCTTCGATGAAGCGGGAGCGACCTACATCCTGGCCGAGGCTTGCCCGGAGGCCGGTCTCGGCGCAGCCATCATGAACCGGCTGATGAAAGCAGCCGGTGGATCCGTGATCGACGCCGGATAAATTCCGGCTCCGCTCACACAGTGCCCTGCGTTGAAGTCCCGCATGGGCACCCCGGCCAGGGCAATGCCGGTCGAGTCCCTCCCGGCCGCCTATTTTTAACCAAAATCCTTTCACCCAGCGGTTTCCCGCCTCCAACCTCTCCTGCTCAGTCATGATTGCCGTCTTGTCCGCATATCGTTGTTGTACAAGACTATCGGACTTTGGGGGTATGGGCATGAGCATGGGCATAGCAGGGGAATATGCTGGCTGGGGCCAGCTTGTAACGATTGCCATAATGGCAATCGCACTCGGGATGGACGCATTTTCGCTCGGTGTAGGTATCGGGATGAAGGGCATCCGTCTTTTGCATGTGCTGCAGCTCAGCCTGCTTATTGCTTTTTTTCATGTGCTGATGCCGCTGCTTGGCTTGTTTACCGGCAGCTATGTGGGACATCTGCTTGGCCAGGTAACCACTTTTGCAGCCGGGGGGCTGTTAATTCTGCTCGGTGGACATATGGTGTTCAACTCTTTCCGGGCCGGTCATGCTGGAACGCGGTCTATGGATCACCAGACCTTCTGGGGCATGCTGCTTATTTCACTGAGTGTAAGCGTTGACTCCTTTTCTGTTGGGGTATCGCTTGGCATGTTTGTGAATAGCATAGTTTTAACTGTTCTTGCTTTTGGCGCCTGCGGGGGGTTCATGGCGATTACCGGTCTGCTGCTGGGCAGGCGGGTCAGCCGTGGACTGGGCGATTACGGGGAGGCGCTGGGAGGAGCGATCCTGCTGGCGTTTGGATTGCTGTTCATCTTCTGATACAATAACGGTAAAAATTAATTTATATTATATTTGGAGGTGGAAAGCATGCTGCATATTTTATTCGTCTGCACCGGGAATACATGCCGCAGTCCTATGGCTGAAGGGCTTCTGCGGAAACTTGCGAAGGAACGCGGAATCGAGCTGGAAGTGCGGTCTGCAGGCGTATCCGCCATTTCCGGCACTTCCATATCCAGGCACGCTGGAGCAATCTTGCGGGAAGAGGGTATTAATGATCAGATGATCTCCTCACAGCTGAACGCAGAGATGGTGTCCTGGGCGGATCTGGTACTGACCCTGACGGGCGGGCATAAACGGCATTTGCTGCAATATTTTCCTAATGCGGTTACGAAGACGTATACCTTGAAAGAATATGTCCATGATGAAGAGGCGGTTAATAGCGATATTCAGGAGCTGGACAGCTTGTATGCAGATGCGGAACTAAGCAAAGCATTGGGCGGAGAGCCGAAGGCGACCGATTTGCAGCGGATAATCGAGATCCGCCAGCGCATTCCAAGCTTTGATATTACCGACCCCTATGGCGGTTCCCGTGAGGATTATGAGCTGGCAGCGGCGGAAATCCGTACCGCTCTTTACAATCTGCTCGATAAATTGGAATCCTTACGCCGTTTGTAAAGAAGGTTGATTTTTCGCAGCCTTTCCTTTAAGATGAAATAAATATTATCCGGTTCCGGTGTAACTGGCGACAAATGTGGATCAAACCACGATGGAGCACTGGAATAAACGGCCGGTCGCCTGGGCAAAAGAGCACATCCGCAGCTTCCTGCGGACTGCTCTTTTTTGTTTAAAATATATGTAAGCTTAAGCTGCGTACTATCCTTCAGCATTCATTCCCTGCTGTGGCGCAGCAGTACCTCTGCAGTAAAAAAACGGTTTTGGCCTGAAATGAGTTGCAGTCAACGTTGAGGAGGCAGAAGTGATGGATGAAGTCATGAAGCAGGACTCTTGGGAAGAACGCGCTCCCGGCAGTCCGGCCGTGGAAGGGGTGGAACCGGCGGGGACTGGGCTTTCCTTGGCTGCTGCCACCGCAGTAGTCGTAGGCGAACTGGCGGAAGCCGGCAAGCTGGGGCCGGGAAAAATCCTGGTCGTCGGAGTCAGTACAAGCGAAGTAGCCGGCGTCCGGATTGGAACCGGCGGGGCGCTTGAAGTGGCAGAGCAACTGCTGCAGGGTGTTCGCCAGGTTGCTGATAAATGGGGGTTTCATCCCGTATACCAATGCTGTGAGCATTTGAACCGTTCGCTTGTCATGGAGCGTTCTTTGCTGGAGTCGCTCGGACTGAGGGAGGTTTCGGCGGTGCCGATACCGGGAGCCGGCGGTTCAATGGCTGCTGCAGCGTACCGCTCGATGTCGGACCCTGTTTTGGCTGAAACGGTGGAAGCCCATGCCGGGATTGACATCGGTGAGACGCTGATCGGCATGCATCTGCGCCGGGTAGCGGTTCCGTTTCGCCCGAGTTTGCGCTATATCGGTTCGGCCAGAGTCAATGCGGCCTGGAGCAGACCGCCTCTTATCGGCGGCGAACGTGCGGTATACCGTACACCGGAAACCAGTGGTGCACAGCTCTGCGATTAAGCAGGGCAGCAGCTTGTAGCAATACATTAACAATCAGGGATTAAATAAGTACAACATAAACTAATGCACTAGGGAGGAAATCAAAAATTATGGAACAATTGCGTAAGAGTGACCCTGCAGTACTGGAAGCCATGGGACTGGAACTAAGCCGTCAGCGTGCCAACATCGAGCTTATCGCTTCGGAAAATATCGTCAGTGAAGCAGTAATGGAAGCCATGGGCTCCGTACTCACGAATAAATACGCCGAAGGTTATCCTGGCAAACGTTACTATGGCGGTTGTGAAGATGTAGATATCGTGGAGAATCTGGCCCGCGACCGTGCCAAACAGCTGTTTGGCGCCGAACATGTCAATGTGCAGCCGCATTCCGGCGCTCAGGCCAATATGGCAGTTTATCTTGCCGCGCTGAATCCTGGCGATACTGTACTGGGGATGAACCTGGCGCATGGCGGCCATTTGACACACGGCAGTCCTGTGAATGCCTCCGGCTTGCTTTATAACTTTGTTGCTTATGGCGTGCAGGAAGACACATTCCTGATCGATTACGATGAAGTGCGCAAAGCCGCCTTCAAACACCGTCCTAAATTGATTGTAGCCGGTGCAAGTGCGTATCCGCGGACGATTGATTTTGCAGCACTCGGTTCCATTGCGAATGACGTAGGTGCATTGTTCATGGTCGATATGGCTCATATCGCCGGGCTGGTTGCTGCGGGTGTTCATCCGAGTCCTGTTCCGCATGCCCACTTCGTCACTACAACAACGCACAAAACCTTGCGTGGTCCGCGCGGAGGCATGATTCTCTGCAGACAGCCATGGGCCGCGGCCATTGATAAAGCTGTATTCCCTGGTTCCCAAGGCGGACCGCTGATGCATGTGATTGCCTCCAAAGCAGTTTCCTTCGGCGAAGCACTGCAGCCATCCTTCAAGACCTATGCCGAGAATGTGGTGAAGAACGCTAAAGTACTTGCGGAGACGCTGATCGGAGAAGGAGTGAACATCGTCTCCGGCGGTACGGACAACCATCTAATGCTGCTGGATACCCGCAATCTGAGCATTACCGGAAAAGATGCGGAGAAAGTACTGGATTCCATCGGTATTACCGTGAACAAAAATGCAATCCCGTTTGATCCTACCAGCCCATTTGTAACCAGCGGCATCCGGATCGGAACACCTGCGGTTACTTCGCGCGGTATGGACGAGCAGGCTATGGTAACAATCGGCCGCATTATCGCAAACGTGCTGAAGAATCCGAAGGATGAAGCTAAATTGACTGAAGCGGCCCGTGAGGTCGCCCAGCTTACAGATCAATACCCGATTTATCCGGGTCTCCAGTACTAAATATCCACTTTGCTATCAGACTAATCTGAGCATAAAGCTTTCGCCTCCGTTGCGCTGGTATCCCGGCTGCTTCGGAGGTTTTTTTGAAAGTTAATAAACAAGCAAAATCCTCATGTGACATAATGTTCACATCTTAGAATTGAAAACAGTCTGATGTTGTCATGAAATATTCATGAAAGTTCATGGAGTTTTCAACAAAATAAGTGAAAAAAATGTGAATAGTATTAAATGCAGCAAATAGAACAAACTAAAGCGCACTCTATTTCCAAAGCACCCCGTATTTTCCTGACTGTACTGGAAAGAATAGCTCGCCTTTGTTTATGCTTCCATGAAAAGGACTCAGTCATCGTAGGTGAAAAGAGCCTCCGGTGATGATATAATAGACAGGATTTAGCCACGGAAGAAGCAAAAGCGCTTTCTATGGCGAACAAGACTCACAATTACCGGAGGGACAGAAATGGGAAAATTGGTGATTTGCGATCATCCTTTGATTCAGCACAAACTAACATTTATTCGCGATGTGCGGACCAACACGAAAGAATTCAGAGAGCATGTCGATGAAGTTGCTACACTGATGGCTTACGAAATCACGCGGGATATTCCGCTGGAGACAATTACTGTGCAGACGCCGGTGGCCGAAACACAGGGCAAGGTTATCTCAGGAAGAATGCTGGGCTTGATACCGATTCTGCGGGCCGGCCTGGGAATGCTTGAGGGCGTTCTGAAGCTGCTTCCGGCAGCTAAAGTAGGACATGTCGGCTTGTTCCGTGATCCGGAAACCCTTCAGCCTGTCGAATATTACATTAAGCTTCCTACGGATGTTCAGGAACGGGAATTAATTGTTATCGACCCGATGCTGGCAACAGGCGGCTCTGCAATTGCAGCAATCACTTCTTTGAAGAACCGCGGCTGTACCCAAATTAAGATGATGAATCTGATTGCCGCCCCTGAAGGTGTCGCCGCTGTACAAGCAGCCCATCCTGATGTGGATATCTATGTGGCAGCACTGGATGACCATCTGAATGAACACGGATATATCATTCCGGGGCTTGGCGATGCCGGAGACCGGTTATATGGAACCAAATAATCTCTAGAGAAGTAATATAGAATAAATGTAAAACAAGCATCTATTTTAGAAGAGAGGGTGGGGGTTATGTCCAAAATTAAAGTAATGACGATTTTCGGAGTGCGCCCCGAGGCGATTAAGATGGCGCCTCTGGTCCTGGAACTGAACAGGCATCCCGAGCACATCGAGTCTGTTGTATGTGTGACCGCGCAGCACCGTGAGCTGCTGGATCAGGTGCTGGAGGTCTTTAAAATCACTCCTGACTACGATCTGGATGTGATGAAGGACCGCCAGACGTTGAATGAAATCACCATTCGGGTGCTGGAAGGGCTTGAACCTGTACTGCGTGAGGCCAAACCTGATCTCGTGCTGGTGCATGGAGATACATTGACGACTTTCCTGGCCAGTTATGCCTCTTTCCTGCAGCAGATTCAAGTAGGACATGTTGAGGCGGGACTTCGGACCTGGAATAAATTGTCCCCGTATCCTGAGGAAATGAACCGCCAGCTCACGGGAGTCCTCGCAGATCTGCACTTTGCTCCGACAGATTTGTCGGCAGGCAATTTGAGACACGAGAACAAAAAAGAGTCAAGCATTTATATCACAGGCAATACAGTAACCGATGTGTTTCAATATACCGTACAGCCGGACTACCGGCATCCTGTACTGGATTTTGCTTCAGGAAAAAGACTAATTTTAATGACGGCGCACCGCAGAGAATCTCAAGGCGAACCGCACCGTCATATTTTCCGTGCTGTCAAAAGAATCGCTGATGAATTTGAAGATGTAGCCATTGTTTATCCCGTGCATCCGAGTCCGGCAGTCAAGGAACCAGCGCATGAGATACTGGGCGGACACCCGAGAATTAAGCTGATTGATCCGCTGGATGTCGTTGATCTGCATAATTTTTATCCGCATACCCACCTGATTTTGACCGACTCCGGCGGCCTGCAGGAGGAAGCTCCCTCCTTTGGAGTTCCTGTGCTTGTGCTGCGTGATACAACCGAGCGCCCGGAAGGGATCGAAGCCGGAACATTGGAGCTTGTGGGAACGGACGAGGAGAAGGTGTATCAACGGACACATGCTCTTTTGACCGATCAGAATCTGTATCAGTCGATGAGCCGGGCCGCCAACCCGTATGGAGACGGCAAAGCCTCCGAGAGAATTGTCAATGCGATTTTGCACCATTTTGGAGCCGTTGAAGAGCGTCCTGAGGAATTTCACAGAATGTTCACAACTAAAAATTAAAGGCACAACGACTAATATACTAAAGTGAATAAAAACAGCATACAGTGAAACTGTACGGTTTATATGGTTTTGGTAGGCTTTGCTGTGATTATTTTCATGTTTTCAAGCACTTTTGAGCAATTTTCAATGAATTGACAAAGAGTCTGGATATTCAGTAAAATTAGTTGGGATTGTAGCCTATGAAGGAACAAAAGGACGAAGCCGGACTGGGACGGACCGCTTTAGTCATCGGAAGTGCAGGCACTTTGCTTGCCGCTTACATTATTATAGGTTTTTTTGCGGCAAGATGGCTGCAGAACCAGATGGACGGCCCCAAATCCTGGCTGGCCATCGGTACAATCACCGGGATGCTTCTCGGGATCGTTAACGTCGTCCTGCTAATCAAAAAATTTCTGGGGGAGCAAAATGGATAATATGACTCCCATGATCAATTCCGTTACCAGGATTACTCTCGTTGTGATGTCCGGATTGTTAATGGGATGGGCACTGCATCATGAGACCCGTACCGTGACACTGGGAATGGCGCTTGGTTTGTTAGCGGGATTGGTCAACTTTCGTTATCTTGCCGCCAAAGTAAGGCGGGTAACAAAGTCGGCTGCAAACCACGAGGGGAAGGCATTCAGCCTTGGTTTTCTTACACGGATCTGTTTTGCGATTCTGGTCACCATGTTCTCGGTCAAGATCGAGCATTTCTCGCTGGAGGCAACCATTGCCGGCCTGTTCATTCCCCAGCTTCTCTCTATTCCTGTGGGGATATATTTAGGTATTAGGAATAAGCTGTAGCCAGATTAAAGAGAAAGGGGGATGATACTATGCATGAAATGCCATTAATCTATTTCGGCGGAATACCGATTGATTTATCCGCTGTTCTGATGCTTTTAATCAGTTCGCTGGTAGTGTTCATATTGGTAATGATGTCTGTCCGCAACCTGTCCGTTGAGAATCCGTCCAAACTTCAGAACTTTATGGAGTGGGTGGTGGAATTTGTACAGGGAGTCATCAGCAGTGCCATGGACCTGAAGAAAGGTAAACCTTACATTTCACTGGGATTGACGCTGATATTGTTTATCTTTGTCTCCAATCTCCTGGGTCTGCCGTTTTCCTTCATCACTGAAGCCCATGAGCCGGTTAAGATTTTCGGACATGTTATCGAAGCGACCAAAAACTTGGCGCATGGCGAGCATGTGGAGATCTTGTGGTATAAATCGCCGACTGCCGATATCAATGTTACCGCAGGGCTGGCGATCATCGTGTTTGTATTGATGAACTACCTGGGCGTTAAGCTGAATGGTAAACATTATTTCAAACACTACATTGAGCCGTTTCCAATTTTCTTGCCGCTGAACATTATTGAGAACCTGGCGAAGCCGGTGGCGCTTGCCATCCGTCTATTTGCCAACATTTTTGCCGGTGAGGTTTTGATTACGGTTATTCTGAAGCTGGGATTCCTCAGTATTCCATTCTTGGCAATCTGGCAAGGCTTCAGTATCTTTGTAGGAGCGCTTCAGGCGTTTATCTTTACGATTCTGACGATGGTGTACATCGCGCAGATGACGATCCACGAGGAAGAAGCACATTAATGAACTGCCGTGAGGAAAGCGGCAGACGCCGGAGTACTCTTCGCGGGAGATTTTTATATCATTAAACAAATACTAAATGATTCAAAATTAAAGGAGGATATTTACAAATGGAATTTTTGGCAGCAGCAATCGCGGTTGGTTTGGGCGCACTCGGTGCAGGTCTTGGTAACGGTATGATCGTCAGCAAAACGGTAGAATCCATCGCTCGTCAACCGGAAGCACGTAACGCACTGCAGACAACAATGTTTATCGGTGTAGGTATCGTCGAAGTAATTCCGCTCGCCGCAACAGTTATTGCATTCCTGATCATGTTTACTTAATAAACCGTTCTTACGGTTTGGCGGGGAGGGCAAGTGCCATCCGCGCCTTACTTTTGTATATGTCCGCACACCGCGGTAACGGAAAGGAGTGACCACAGTGACTATAGTTTGGACGAATATAGTTTTTTCAATTGCCGCATTTGTAATTCTCTACTTCCTGCTCAGTAAATTTGCATTCAGCAAATTATTCGCAGTTATGGAGAAACGCCGTGAACTGGTGATGCAGCAGATGGATGAAGCAGCTAAGACCAGAGAGCAGGCGGTCGCTTATGTAGAAGAACAGAAGCAGGCTCTGCAGCAGGCACGTCAAGAGGCACAACAGATCATTCAACAATCCCAGGCCACAAGCAGCAATCAGGCAGACCGGCTTATGGATCAAGCTAAAGCTGAGGCTGCACGTCTTAAGGACGAGGCTGTCCGCGATATTTCCAACGAAAAGAACAAGGCTGTGGAAGCCCTGCGCAGCGAGCTTGGAACGGCTTCGGTCCGCATTGCTTCCAAGCTGCTTGAAAAAGAAGTCAAGGCTGACGGCGAGCAGGAACAGCTTGTCGATCAATACCTCAAAGAGGTAGGAGGCCGCTCATGAGCCGCGATACGGTAGTTGCTGGGCGCTACGCCAGAGCATTGTACGGTGCAGCGGTGGAGAAAGGCATTACGCTTGAAGTGGAAGAACAGCTGAAGACAGTAGTCGAGGTACTGCATCTCGATCAAGAGGTGAAACGGTTCATTCATGCACCGCGCATCTCAAAGTCCGACAAGCTGAAGGTGCTTCGCACAGCATTTCAGGATAAGCTCTCTCCAACGGTGATGAACATGGTGGAATTGCTGGTTGAGCGGGGCAGAACCGATATTTTTGCTGAGCTGCTGGAAACATACATCAAAATTGAAGGAGACGCCCTCGGTATCGGCGATGCTACTGTGTACTCTGCTTATGCGCTTAATCAAGATGAGCAGGATACTGTGGCCGCAGAATTCAGCGAGCTTACTAAACGCAAGATTCGTGTTACGAATCTCGTGGACAAGAGCCTGCTGGGCGGACTTAAGGTCGTAATCGGCGATACGCTGTATGACGGCAGCTTGTCCGGCAAACTGGAGCGTCTCGAGAAATCTTTTAACGATAAGCATAGAAGATAGGGGTGAGGATATTGGGCATCAGACCTGAAGAGATCAGCACTTTGATCAAAAGTCAAATTGAGCAATATAAAGCCGATATCGAAGTGGCCGAAATTGGCACCGTCATTCAAGTCGGAGACGGTATCGCCCGTGTCTACGGTCTGGAAAACGCAATGGCAGGCGAGTTGCTGGAGTTCTCCAACGGAGTAGTGGGCATGGCGCTCAATCTGGAAGAAAGCAACGTCGGTGTTGTTATTCTGGGTGAGTATACGGAGATTCGTGAAGGCGATCAAGTTAAACGTACGGGACAAATTATGCAGGTACCGGTGGGCGAAGCCCTTCTGGGACGTGTAGTGAATGCCCTCGGCCAGCCGCTGGACGGCAAAGGTCCGATTGATACGACAGAATTCCGTCCGGTAGAGAACAATGCGCCGGGTGTTATCGACCGTAAATCTGTTCATGAACCGATGCAGACCGGTCTTAAAGCGATTGACGCGATGGTGCCGATTGGCCGCGGACAACGCGAGCTCATCATTGGTGACCGTCAAACCGGTAAAACAGCTATCGCAATTGATGCAATCATCAACCAAAAGGGCAACGGTATGAAATGTATCTATGTTGCCATTGGTCAAAAACAATCCACAGTGGCGCAGGTTGTAGAAACACTCCGCCGCCATGGTGCTTTGGAGTATACAATTATTGTAACTGCGTCGGCCTCCGAGCCGTCCCCACTGCTGTATATCGCTCCATACTCAGGTTGTGCAATGGGCGAGTACTTCATGTACAAAGGTGAGCATGTCCTTGTCATTTATGATGACCTTTCGAAGCAAGCCTCCGCTTACCGCGAATTGTCCCTGCTGCTCCGTCGTCCACCAGGCCGCGAAGCATTCCCAGGTGACGTTTTCTATCTGCACTCCCGTCTTTTGGAACGTGCGGCTAAGCTCAGCGATGAGCTGGGTGGTGGTTCATTAACCGCACTGCCTTTCATTGAAACTCAAGCCTCTGACGTTTCGGCCTACATTCCTACGAATGTAATTTCGATTACAGACGGCCAAATCTTCCTTGAATCTGACCTGTTCAACTCCGGTCAGCGTCCGGCGATCAACGTCGGTATCTCTGTATCCCGTGTAGGGGGATCAGCGCAGATCAAAGCTATGAAGAAGGTTGCCGGCTCACTCCGTCTGGATCTGGCCCAATACCGCGAACTTCAGGCATTCTCCCAGTTTGGTTCCGATCTCGATAAGTCTACGCAAGCCCGTCTGAACCGTGGTGCCCGTATGATGGAGATTCTGAAACAGGGCGTAAACCAGCCGTTGTCTGTTGAGCATCAGGTGCTCAGCTTGTATACCGCTGTTAAAGGCCACCTGGATGATATTCCTGTTAAAGACGTAAAACGCTTCGAGAAGGAATTCCTGGCGTTCGTCGAGAGCAGCGCTGCCGGCATTATCAAATCCATCACTGATACGAAGGATTTGACGGCAGACAACGAGACAGCACTGAAAGAAGCGATCGAGAAGTTCAAAAGAGGCTTCGCGACCAGCTAATCGCAAATAACTGTCTACCCATGCTTTGAAACGGGCTTTGGCTCTGCCGAAGCTCTGATATATGCTTACGAAGTTAGCTTTGACTTCTTCAAAGCTCAGTTATGCTTACGAGGTCAGCTTTGACTTCGTCAAAGCTTTAAGGTGGTGAAATCATGGCAAGAAGTATGCGTGATATTAAACGTCAAATCAAGAGCGTTCAAAACACCAGACAGATCACTAAAGCAATGGAGATGGTAGCCGCCTCCAAGCTGCGCAAAGCGCAGGAGAAAGCGGAAGCTGCCCGTCCGTACTCACAGAAGCTGAAAGAGGTCGTATCGAGTATTGCTGCCGGTACACAGGACTTGCAGCATCCGATGCTGGTCAGCCGTCCCGTGAAGAAGACCGCCTATATTATTGTTACTTCCGATAGAGGTCTCGCGGGTGGATACAATGCCAATATCCTGCGTAAAGTGACGATGCTTCTGGCAGAGCGGCATAGTTCCAAGGACGAATATGCGCTTTTCGTCATCGGCCGTAAGGGCCGTGATTTCTTGCGGCGCCGTGAATACCCGATTGTAGAGGAAGTTACCGAGCTGTCCGATACACCGAAATTCTCTGATATTAAGTCGATCGCCTACTCGGCGGTTCAGCAGTTTGAGACAGGTGTATATGATGAGCTTTATATCTGCTATAACCGGTTTGTGAATGCCATCAGCCAAGTGCCAACCGTTGACCGTCTGCTCCCAATGGATGCAGTGGGTGAGGAGCACACAGGCGCAAGTGCAGCCTATGAATACGAACCATCCCCGGAAGGCGTACTGCAAGTGCTGCTTCCGAAATATGCCGAAACTTTGATTTATAGCGCAATTCTGGACGGTAAAGCCAGTGAGCTGGGTGCGAAGATGACAGCGATGGGCAGTGCCACTAAGAACGCGTCGAAAATGATCGGAGACCTTAGACTTACGTACAACCGTGCCCGTCAGGCCGCGATTACGCAGGAAATTACTGAGATCGTTGCCGGAGCAAATGCGCAGTCTTGATCTATAAGAAACGGGTGCCGTAGAGCGATACAACGTACCGCTCGCTTCAGGGGCATAGTCTCCTGAAAACAGCACGCCGTTTCTTCTCAATGTAACAGCTTTCGAGGAGGGAAATGAAGATGAACAAAGGACGCGTTGTAAGCATTATGGGTCCGGTTGTTGATATTGAATTCGAACGCGGCCAGTTGCCCAAGATTTTCAACGCTATCAAGATTGAAACCAGCTTGGAGAACGGCCGCATTATTGATCTGACGCTTGAAGTTTCCAATCACCTGGGTGACAATCTGGTCCGTTGTATCGCCATGTCGTCCACGGACGGTCTGGTTCGCGGATTGGACGCGATTGACCAGGGTGAACCGATTTCGGTTCCCGTTGGCGCAGCTACACTCGGCCGGGTATTTAATGTACTTGGCAACCCTATTGATAACGGTGCTGAGGTTGTCGCAGAGAAGAATCCGATTCACCGTCTTGCCCCGACTTATGATGAACTGTCGACCCAAGCGGAAATTCTGGAAACCGGGATCAAGGTTATCGACCTGCTGGCCCCATACGCCAAAGGCGGTAAAATCGGCCTCTTCGGCGGTGCCGGTGTAGGTAAAACGGTAACTATCCAGGAACTGATCAACAACATCGCTCAAGAGCACGGCGGTATTTCTGTATTTGCCGGTGTTGGTGAACGGACCCGTGAAGGTAATGACCTTTATCATGAAATGACCGACTCTGGCGTTATCAAGAAGACGGCCATGGTGTTTGGACAAATGAATGAGCCGCCGGGCGCACGTCTTCGTGTAGCCTTGACCGGTCTGACCATGGCGGAGTATTTCCGTGATGTGGAAGGCCGCGATACGTTGCTCTTTATCGATAATATATTCCGCTTTACCCAAGCAGGTTCCGAAGTATCGGCACTGCTCGGCCGTATGCCTTCAGCGGTAGGTTACCAGCCAACGCTGGCAACAGAAATGGGCCAATTGCAGGAGCGCATCACTTCCACCAAAAAAGGCTCCGTTACCTCCATTCAAGCGATCTACGTACCGGCGGACGATTACACTGACCCGGCTCCGGCAACGGCATTTGCCCACTTGGATGCAACGACCAACCTGGAGCGTAAAATCTCCGAGAAGGGGATTTTCCCTGCGGTGGATCCACTGGCTTCCAGTTCGCGTATGCTGGCTCCCGAAATTGTCGGCGAAGAGCATTACAACGTCGCACAAGGCGTTAAGCAATTGCTGCAGCGCTACACCGAGCTTCAGGACATCATTGCCATCCTGGGGATGGATGAGCTGAGTGAGGAAGACAAGGTTATTGTAGCCCGTGCCCGTAAAGTTGAACGCTTCCTGTCCCAGCCTTTCCACGTGGCAGAGCAGTTTACCGGCTTTAAAGGCAAATATGTGCCAATCAAAGAAACTGTTCGCAGTTTCAAAGAGATTCTGGAAGGCAAGCACGATGATCTTCCGGAGGCAGCTTTCCTGTTTGTAGGTACGATTGAAGAAGCGGTCGAAAAAGCGAAATCCATGTAATTCTGAGCTTTAGATCATGCTTTCGATGCGAGCTTTACTGGGTAAAGCTTTGAGGAGGAATGGAAGTGAATACCTTTTTGTTGGAAATTGTCACGCCGGAGCGTCTTGTCTACTCCAAACAGGTTAACAGCCTGACAGTACGGGGAGTCAATGGCGAGCTGGGCATTTTGCCGGGACACATTCCGCTTGTGACTCCACTTCAGGTTGCTCCGCTCACTGTAAAATCGGACGGTGTTTCCGTCACTATCGCCGTTCATGGCGGGTTCGTAGAAGTGCATAAAGACAAGGTGACAGTTCTGGCTGAAAGTGCCGAGCTGCCTAAGGATATCGATGTTGAACGCGCCGAAGCGGCTAAAGAACGGGCCCAACGCCGTCTTCAGACCCGCAGCAAACAGGATGAGATTGATCACCGCCGTGCGGAGCTGGCGCTGCAACGCGCCGTTACACGGATTAAAGTGTCCACCGGAAAAGGACAACAGTAGCACCAAATGCAGTCAAGCCTATAGCTTGGCTGCATTTTTTTTGGAATAAAAAACCTGTAAGAAATGAACATATTGTCATGAACCTGGGGCTTAATGGGCGAAATGTTTAAAAATTCGTAAAAGTACTGGATTCTTTTCATCTGCGCAAGTATGATATAAGAGTCGATTTCCAAGTAACATTCACACGGGAGGTAACATGGAACAAATGATCTACGATGATTTATCCAGCGCGATCGGTACCAGCGGTTTGGTTTCAATGATCGTTTCTTTGCTCTGTGTCGTATTATCTTGGTGGGCACTTCAGAACCTTAAGCTCGATTTGGTCATAAGATATCCCAAGAGCCCTCAAGGAAGACTGCTCCATCTGTTGCTGGCTATCGTCCTCGGTCATTTCGTGGCTGGGTTTCTGCTGGATTACCTGGGCTGGAGCGGGCTGCTTCGCAATGTGTTTTAATGCAAGTGGGTTTGGTTATATCTGTATAGGTCTATGGATGCGAAAAAGGTGTCGAATAATAAGGTTTTATTATGTCAACACTGAAGTTTAAGGAACGTGCCCGCACATCGGGCGCACAGACGGAATATCCGGTATTTAACAAATGAATCTTAAATTCAAAATTATTTCAGAAATATGGACGCGGAGGGAAACCGAAATGAGCAAATTTATCGTCCGCGGTGGCAACAGATTGACCGGGAGCGTGAAAGTAAGCGGCGCAAAAAATTCCGTACTACCGATCATAGCCGCCTCTCTATTGGCAGAAGAAGGAGTTAGCGTCATTGTGGACGCACCTCCGCTAGACGATGTAATGACTATCAGCAAAGTGCTGGAATCTCTGGGTGCAGGTGTTACATACCAGAACGATATCATCGAGGTTGATGCTAGAAGCATCACTTCCTGTGAAGCGCCTTATGAATGGGTGCGGAAAATGCGGGCTTCTTTTTTGGTAATGGGCCCTTTATTGTCCCGTATGGGTCATACACGCATTTCTCTGCCCGGCGGCTGTGCCATCGGTACAAGGCCGATTGACCAGCATCTGAAGGGATTTGAAGCGCTTGGTGCCGAGATTAGCTTGGGCCAAGGCTACATTGAAGCGAAATCAAACGGTCGACTGCGTGGAGCCAAGGTGTATCTGGATGTGGCCAGCGTGGGTGCGACTGAAAATATAATGATGGCCGCAGCACTCGCCGAAGGCGTGACTGTGATTGAGAATGCCGCGAAAGAGCCGGAAATTGTTGATTTGGCCAACTACCTGAACGGAATGGGCGGCATTGTACGTGGAGCTGGGACCGGCGTCATTCGTATTGAGGGCGTAGAACGGCTTCACGGCGTAAAACATCATGTGATTCCTGACCGGATTGAAGCAGGTACCTACATGGCAGCTGCAGCGATCACGGGCGGGGATGTATACGTTGAAGGTGCGATTGCCGATCATCTCGGACCTGTTATTGCCAAGATGGAGGAAATGGGCGTTACGATCATTCCTGATGAGAATGGCGTGCGCGTCATCAGCGATAAACCACTGAAGGCTGTTGATCTGAAGACATTGCCGTATCCGGGTTTCCCTACCGATATGCAGTCGCAAATGATGGCGCTGCTGCTTCGCTCCGTAGGTACCAGTGTCGTAACAGAGACTGTTTTCGAGAACCGGTTTATGCATGTAGATGAATTCCACAACATGAACGCCGAGATCAAGATTGAGGGCCGTTCGGCGATTGTGACCGGCAACGCTCAGCTTGTCGGCGCTAAAGTGTGCGCTACGGACCTGCGTGCAGGCGCTGCGCTTATTTTGGCGGGACTTGTTGCCGAAGGGACTACGGAAGTGAGCGGTACGCATCACATTGACCGCGGGTATGTGAATCTGGCTGAGAAGCTGTCGGGACTTGGTGCAGACATTTGGCGGATTTCCATGGAAGAGCCGGCTGTAGCGGCATCCAAAGAAGAAATTGCCAAACCGGAAGCTGCCAAAAGCGAATCGTACAAAAGCGATGAACTGAAGCCGCGCTTTCAGATTCAGCCAACCTGGGTATAATCGTAAATAATATAAATGAAATAGGCTGCTCCGCATTTGCGGTGCGGTCTTTTTTTTGCCGATTGGGAATTTTGCTAACTTCACGGCAATTTGATTCTCTCACTCTCAGAATAGCGTTCTAGCAGTTGTGGAAAACTCATATCTATAAGAATCACCGGTGACTTACGGAAGGAGCCATAGAGATGAAAGATTTCCACTACCTGCGGCGCAAATTCAAACGCCGTTACGCACGCACCCGGCGCGGAGCGCCCCGTATCCGGCGGCTGGCCCCGGCCGCCTGGCTCGCAGCGCCGCTGCTGGCGGCGCTGCTGCTGCCGCTGGCGATTGTCCCGCTGCGCGGAGGCGGGCAGCCAGCGCCTAAGGCCGTGCCACAGGCCACGGAACGGCCTGTGCCGCCTGAGACGGCTGCTAGGGAGGCCCCGCAGCCGGAAGTGCATGTCTATTTGTCGCAGAGCGGACAAATAGAGACCCTGCCGCTGGAGGAGTACGTCAGCGGCGTGCTGGCGGCCGAGATGCCGGCGGACTTTGAGCTCGAAGCGCTCAAAGCACAGGCCGTGGCCGCCCGCACGTTCATTATGCGCCGCCTGGTGGCCGGCGACAGCAGTGGCGTGCCCGTTCCGGGCGCGGATGTGACCGATACAGTAAGCCATCAGGCTTACGTCTCGCAGGCGGCGCTGGAACGGGATTGGGTGCGCGGCGGCAAAAGCGCCGGGCTGGCCAAACTCCGTCGCGCGGTCCGCGAAACGCGCGGCGTCATTATGACCTATAAGGGGCAGCCGATCACCGCCTCCTTTTTCGCCTCCAGCGGAGGCTATACGGAAAATTCGGAAGACTACTGGAATGCCGCCGTGCCTTATTTGCGCAGTGTAGCCAGCCCCTGGGAGCAGGAGATTACACCGAATCTCGCGGTAACCTATACCTTTAGTATTTCAGAGCTGATAGGCAAGCTGGGGTTAAGCGCCAAGGTTTTACCTGCTTCCAAGGATCTTGCAGCTTTCGGAGGGGCGAAGCCGGTCTCCTCTTCCTCTGCACAGATGCCTGTGAAAGTACTGTCTCTGACTGCGGGACACCGGGTCAAGGAAATCTCGATTGGAGGAACCGTATTTACCGGACGGGAGGTGCGCGAGAAGCTGGGGCTGCGCTCCAGCCAGTTTACCTGGAAGCGAAAGGGCAGCGAGATTCTAATCACAACTTACGGGAATGGACACGGAGTCGGCATGAGCCAGTGGGGAGCTAACGGCATGGCCAAGGAAGGCAGCACAGCGACACAAATTCTCAAACACTATTACAGCGGTGTCTCTTTTGTTCAAGTCTCAACTCTTCTGAAAAAATAACTTGAAAGATACGTATAAAAGCGAAGCGCCCGGTAACACTGGTTACTGAGGTGATAAACATATGAATGAACAAGAAAAAAACAAATCAACCCATGATGAATCTCTCAAAAACAAGCAGGGAGATTCAGGCGCTAAGCCTTCTTCATGGAACAGGCTGTTCTCCAAACGGTGGGTATTCCCGGCAGTCTACACGGCGGCAGCGGCTATTATACTAACCTTGGTGTGGGTCTATCAGGATGCCGGCCAGAAGCCGCTGAACTCCGACACCAACGCAGTCGTTTCACAGGATGCCGCTAAACCCAGCAAAGAAGCCGGTGCAGCAAACGACCCTGAGGCTCTGGAAGTTGTCGCTTCGGCAGAAACTCTGACCTGGCCTGTAGCCAGTCCCGGAGAAGTGGAAGTGGTAAAACCGTTCTATGACGAGAATGGGACAGAAGAGAACCATGTAGCGGCTATGGTGCAGTACAATGACACCTTCGTGCCGAATGTCGGAATCGACATCGCACGTGAGGACAACAAGACGTTTGATGTCAAGGCAGCGCTTAGCGGTGAAGTAACACGGGTTGAAGATGTTGCAGTGTTCGGCAAGGTTGTAGAGATTACCCATCCGAACAATCTGAAGACAGTATATCAGAGCCTCGGCGACACCAAAGTGAAGCAAGGCGATGAAGTGAAGCAAGGCGACACGCTGGCAACAGCCGGACGCAGTGAAATTGAGAAAAATCTTGGCAACCATGTGCACTTTGAAGTGTACGAGGATGGCAAGGTAGTCAATCCTTCGGATCTGCTGCCGCAGCGTTAAGCATAACTTTTAGACAGGAGGCGAATGCCTCCTGTTTTTTTGTTGCAACGTCCAGCGAAACTTAGCAGGACAGAAGTAAGCTGTTTTCCGCCGAAATAGGCCCTTCTTACGGTTGTCCAGGAAATAAAATGAGCCTTCCAGGGCTTGTCATCCCCTGAAAGCGCGAATATATAGGCCCGCCCCTCATATAATGTACCAAACTATCCACAGTTGGGAGGCGGGAGCGTGCACGATTACATCAAAGAACGTACGATCAAAATCGGACGCTGCATCGTGGAAACCAGGCATACAGTCCGGACCATTGCCAAGGAATTTGGCGTTTCAAAAAGCACGGTGCATAAAGACTTAACCGAGCGTTTGCCGGAGATCAACCCTGATTTGGCCGATCAGGTGAAGCACATTCTCGAATATCACAAATCAATCCGTCATTTGCGGGGGGGAGAAGCCACAAAAATTAAATATAAGAAAACGACCGGTAAAAAACGTGAGGTTGCCGTAGCCGCAAAGCCATGATATTTTCGGAATTTTAAGCAATAATTCGCTTTTACTACATTGTGTATATCCCCTAAAGTATGGTATTTTTAAATTTGGTACTCACTAATAAATCTCATTTAAAATAACACTTTGGGGGCTCTTTCATTATGCTTAGCAAGGATATCGGAATCGATCTCGGCACGGCCAATGTGCTCATTCATGTTAAAGGGAGGGGAGTCGTTCTAGATGAACCCTCCGTGGTCACACTTGAAAGTGATACGAAGAAAGTCCTTGCGGTAGGTGAACAGGCTCGTCGCATGGTAGGACGGACACCTGGCAACATTACAACCATTCGTCCCCTTAGGGACGGCGTTATTGCTGATTTTGCCGTTACAGAAATGATGTTGAAATATTTCATCGACCGCGTTGGCGGCCGTACTTGGTACGCTAAGCCCCGCATTTTGATCTGTGCCCCCACGAATATTACATCAGTTGAGCAGAAATCGATCCGTGAAGCGGCGGAACGCAGCGGGGCCAAGGATGTATATATGGAAGAAGAACCCAAGGCCGCGGCAATTGGAGCGGGTATGGATATTTATCAACCAAGCGGAAATATGGTCGTCGATATCGGCGGCGGAACGACGGATGTAGCTGTCCTGTCTATGGGCGACGTCGTGACCGCCTCCTCCATCAAAATCGCAGGGGACAAGTTCGACGATGCCATTTTAAAATATATCAAACAGAAATATAAACTGCTCATTGGTGAGCGCACGGCTGAGGATATTAAGGTCACCATCGGAACAGTCCGGCCAGGCGGGATGCAGGCCGAAATGGATATTCGCGGCCGGGATATGGTGAGCGGACTTCCACAAACACTGACCATTAACTCCGGTGAGGTTAAAGAAGCATTATGGGATCCGGTTTCCTCTATTGTCGCTGCGGCAAAATCAGTGCTCGAGCGTACACCGCCGGAGCTGTCGGCCGATATTATTGACCGTGGGGTTGTACTGACCGGCGGCGGCGCACTGCTTAACGGGCTGGACGAGCTGCTCTCGGAGCAGCTGCATGTTCCTGTCTGGATTGCGGAAGATCCGATGCACTGTGTGGTCAAGGGAACGGGGATTATGCTGGATCATTTAGACAAGGTTGTTAAGAAAAAGTTCTAAGCTGCCGATAATAAAGGGTAATAGCAGATTCAGGAAGGGGAATTGCCCTCATGATTAGAGGATTATATACGGCCGCTGCCGGGATGGTCACGCAGCAGCGCAGACATGATACGGCGGTACAAAACATTGCCAATTTGAATACAACGGGGTACAAGCAGGTCGATAGTGTCAGCCATGCCTTTCCTGATGTATTGATTTCAGCCATGAGTGGTGGCACCACGAAGCCGGTAGGCCGCCTCAACACAGGGGTTTTTGCAGAACAATCTGTTTCCCAATATTTGCAGGGCGATCTGATTGAAAGCGGAAAGTCGATTGACTTTGCCTTGTCTACTGACTTACAGGTCACGGACCCTGCTACCGGAGACAACATAGCTTTTGACGGGTCGGGCAAATATGTAACTCCTGAAGGCGAGGTTATCTACCGGCCGCAGGCATTTTTCACTGTTCAAGATAACGAAGGCAATAATTTATATACACGTAACGGAAGCTTCAGCGTTAGCGCGACCGGACAGGTGCTCAGCGCCGGAGGTTTTAATGTTCTAGATGCTAACGGCAACCCGCTGGTCTTGACAGGCCCGCAGGATAATCTTAAAGTGGACGGGCAGGGCAATCTGATCAATACGGCTACAGGGCTTCCTTCCGGAACCAAAATTGGTGTAAGTGTAATCACGAGACCGCAGGAACTAGTGCGCGACGGTAACGGTGTCTTCCATGCGGATGATATTGAGGCTGCGGAAATCCGCTATGCTAACGCAGGAGATAACCTGCAGGTGCGCCAGAGATATTTGGAGAATTCCAATGTGGACCCTACCCAGGTAACGGTTGATATGAATGCTGCATACCGGGCGTATGAGGCGAACCAGAAAGTCATTCAATTCTACGACACCAGTCTGCAGAAGACCGTCAATGAAGTCGGTAGAGTATAGAGGGGGATTAATCCATGAACAATTCGTCAATCAGCGCTTCTGTCTCGATGTCCAGCCTTCAGCAGCGTCTGGATATTATCGCGGATAACTTTGCTAATATGAGTACCAATGGCTATAAGAGCAAAGAAGGTTCGTTTGAGGACGTTCTGACCCGTGTTCAGCAGCAGTCCAAAGACTACGATCAGCCCGGCCGCAGCATGCCGCTTGGCTTCAATATCGGCTTTGGGGTCCGTGTGCCTGAGGTTAAGACCAACTGGGAAGAGGGTCCGCTTCAAGAAACTGGGAATCCGACGGATCTGGCGCTGCAAGGTAACGGGTTATTTGGGGTTCAGGTGAATGGAGCTACCGCTTATACACGTCAAGGGGATTTTCATTTTACACCGGATGCCTCCAACCCTGATAATATGATGTTGGTAGATAATACAGGCAATCCTGTATTGAATACTGATGGCAACCCTTTAACAGTACCTGCGAATGTAAGTGCCGCTATTGATGAGCGCGGCCGGGTGCTCACGAAGACCAGCGAGAATGCGCCGGCCCGGGTAGCGGGTACAATCATGATTGTAGAGCCGCTAAGCAAGAGTGCGATGCAGGCAGTCGACGGAAATTTTTACGTGCTTGCTGACGGAGTCACAGCGCAGCAGGCCTTTCTCCAAAGAGCACCGGGTGAAGCCTCGGCAGTAGGAGTGCGTTCCGGATATCTGGAACAGTCCAACGTTGACCTCAGCAAGGAAATAACGGAAATGATGCAGATTCAGCGCACCTATCAGCTTGTCTCACGGGCACTTTCCTCCAGTGACCAAATGCTTGGCCTGGCTAATTCTATGCGCGGGTAGGTGAAGGAATGAGTCGTCAGGACAATAAGAAACCGGAAGAAGAACAACGGCAGCCGGTGAAGAAGCGGGGAGTATCCACATGGGCCATTATCCAGTGGATTATGATTCCCTTGCTGCTTGTAGCTGCACTTGCGAGTGGTCTTGTGGTCGGTTACGTCGTTCTAGGCAAAAAGGAATTCAGTGATGTGCTTCTGTGGAGTACCTGGAAGCATGTATATGATTTGGTGTTCGCACCTTAAATATGAGGTATTTTAAAGCTCCCTGGTTGTCTAAGGGAGTTTTCTTTTTTATACTGGAAAATGTATAATGATTGGGGACCAAGGAACGCCAAAAAGGGCCCTCTCCGCCATGCTGCCGCGTGCGGTGGAGAAAGCCCCTTATCTTAACCTCCACTGCTGCAGGTGGTGAAGGATAATTATAGTTTTTACCGAAGCCGCCAATATTTATGCAGACTTTGTAAAATAATAAAACCAAAGTACTGTTCAGCGGATGGTTTAAACACGCGGTTACATCCGAAAGGAGCTTTGCGACAATGCTGGATATCAATCAAATTCAAGAAATAATACCCCACCGGCCTCCATTTCTGCTGGTGGACAAAATTACAGAAATAGAAATGGGCAAACGGGCTGTCGGCATCAAAAATGTGACGGTAAATGAACCGTTCTTCACCGGTCACTTTCCGGGTTATCCGGTAATGCCCGGCGTTCTGATTACGGAAGCTCTGGCACAGGTAGGCGCCGTAGCTATTCTGGGACTTGAAACCAACCGGGGCAAGATCGGTTTTCTGGCCGGACTGGACGGTTTCCGTTTCCGTGGCCAGGTAGTACCGGGAGATACGCTAACGCTTGAGGTGGAGATTACCCGGCTTAAAGGCAGCATCGGAAAAGGCCAAGCCACCGCGAAGGTGGAGGGGAAGATTGTCGCCTCTGGCGAAATTATGTTCGCGCTCAGCTAGCACCTGTTATACAATCATATATCATAATATGGATAAGGAGAGATTCATATGACTGAATTAAGCCCGAAAGCGCTAGAAACATTGACACGTTGGCTGCAGGACCCATCTGTGGATGAGAATACGAAGGCAGAACTGAACCTTCTTGCGAATGAAAAACAGGAACTGGAAGAACGCTTTTATAGAGATTTGGAGTTTGGTACAGGCGGATTGCGCGGGGTTATCGGCGCAGGCAGCAACCGGATCAACCGATATACAGTAGGCCGGGCGACTCAAGGGTTCGCTAATTATATATTGGAGCAGCATACTGGAGAAGGCAGACCTTCTGTAGTGATCGCGCATGACTCCCGCCGCTTCTCACCCGAATTTACGCTGGAGGCGGCACTTGTGCTGGCTGGCAACGGTATTGAGGCGCATCTGTTTCCATCCCTGCGTTCGACGCCGCAGCTTTCCTTTACTGTCCGTCATTTGAAGGCGTCAGGTGGCGTTGTTATCACAGCAAGCCATAACCCGCCGGAATACAACGGCTATAAAGTTTATAATGCTGAAGGTGGACAGCTGGTACCGGACGAGGCGGAGAAGGTCATTTCCTACATATTGGAGGTTGATTCCTTCAATGGCGTAAAGCGGATTTCCCGTGAAGATGCAGAAAGTCAAGGCTTGCTGCATTGGCTGGGAGAGAAAGAAGACGAAGCTTTTACAGATACAGTAGCTGCTGTGAGTGTTGCCCGTGAAGAGATCGCTTCTACTCTTGGCAAAGATTTCAAGATTGTGTACACTCCGCTGCATGGAACGGGCAATTTGCCGGTCCGCAGTGTACTGAAGAAGATCGGCTTTACGCAGGTCCATGTGGTGCCGGAGCAGGAGCAGCCGGATTCTGAGTTCTCGACGGTGAAATCACCGAACCCCGAGGAGCGGGAAGCCTTTACCCTGGCTATAAAACTTGGCGAAGAATTAAACGCCGACCTGCTGATCGGTACCGACCCTGATGCAGACCGGATGGGGGCCGTCGTACGGGACAATGAAGGGAACTTCGTTGTTTTATCTGGTAACCAGTCCGGGGCTCTGATGATCCATTACTACCTGAGCCGTTTGCAGGAACAAGGAAAGCTGCCGAAGAACGGTGCTGTTGTCAAGACCATCGTGACGAGTGAAATGGGCGCAGCGGTTGCCGAGCATTATGGTGCTACTGTATTCAATACGCTGACTGGCTTCAAATATATCGGGGAGAAAATGACCCAGTTCGAACAGTCCGGGGAATATACGTACCTCTTCGGTTACGAAGAGAGCTATGGTTACCTTGCCGGCAATTATGCCCGGGACAAGGATGCCGTTCTGGCTTCCATGCTGATTGCAGAAGCTGGGGCGTATTACAAAGCACAAGGCAAGACGCTTTATGATGTGCTTCAGGAGCTGTACAGCAAGTTTGGCTTCTTCCTGGAAAGCCTGGAATCACGCACGCTGAAGGGTAAAGACGGTGTGGCCCAGATTCAGGCAATTATGAATGACTGGCGCAGCAATCCCCCGCAGGAAATCGCAGGTGCTTCTGTAAGCGAGGTTCTGGATTACTCTCTGGGGCTGAATGGCCTGCCTAAGGAAAATGTGCTGAAGTATCTGTTATCCGACGGTTCATGGTTCTGCCTGCGGCCCTCCGGTACAGAGCCGAAGATCAAGGTGTACTTTGCGGTTCGCGGTGAATCGCTCCAGAATGCCAAGGATAAGGTTGCTGCACTTACGCAGCAGGTTATGGCCCGCGTTGACGGGAAATAATACGAGATAGCTAATTTCCCGCAGAAACGGATACTGCTCCTAACCGGATGCACATCCGTTTCTGCTTGAGTTTAGAGCGATTTTAATTAATATGCAGCTTGGCAGTGAAGACTGTTTTATAAACGGTACTAGGCTTCAAAGTGAAAGAGGAGGTACTTTTGGTGCAGCAGAAATGGCAACGATGGAATATAGCTTCGCGAAAGTGGTTGTGGATTATCGTAATAATTGGTGTCTTGGCTGCGCTACCGGTTGTTTATGACCGGCTGCAGACGGAGAAATCATCCAAAACGGTTGAATTTGTATTTGATTACCGCGATCTGGTTGAAGTGGCCAGCTACCGCTCTAATCCAAAGGATTATATTTCCGACCAGCTTGACCGTTTAAAGGATGCCGGCGTTCAGAGCATGGCAATTTATGAAAGCACGCTTGAGGATTACCGTAAGGCCCGCCGTTTGATGTTATGGGGAGCGGCTGATATCGCTAATCTTACCGACACTGTGATTCCGGAGAATGAGAACTATACATATGTCCTCTTTACGAGCGCAGATAATAGTGATGCACTCTCGTCGATGATACGTGAAGCGTTCAGCAGTCTTGACATTGGAACGGAGGACTGGAGTTTCCGCGGACAGCAGGGGCTGATCATCAAGACTCCTATTGAAGATGCTACAATGAAACCTCTACAGCCGGATCCGATGACGCTGGACATGCTGCATGGCAAAGGGTTCAACATTGTCCCCCGTCTAGTGGACTCCTTAAAGTATAACCAGGAGGCAGTACAGAAACTGCTGGACCGCTATGAGGAACTCGGGGTCAAGCGGATTCTTTTCGAAGGCGAGTCGGTCAAGGGATATAATGATGACGCTGACTTAAAGAGTTTAGACGCCTTTGGAAAACTTATGAAGGAACGCGGAATGGGGATTGCTGCAATTGAGAATATTAAGGCCCAGCAAAAAGGTTTTAATAAACTCGCCTATGAGCTCGACTATAACGTCGCACGGTTGTATTCTCTCAGTGAAAGAGATTCCAGCTTGGCACCGGAAGTCATTGCTGACCGTTTCGCGCTTGCAACCAAAGACCGTAATATCCGGATGATCTATCTCAACACGATTCCGTCAAGAAACACTGCTAAAGCTCAGGTGACCGACACGCTCGATAACCTCATAACGAGTCTAAGCGATCCCGGGGGTGCTGTAGATAAAATTGAGGATAACGGTTTTACCCTGGGACAAGCCACGGCGTTTGAAGTCGTTGACTCCTCCTATCAGCGTTATTTCAAGCTTGGGGCTGTGATTGGTGCGGTATCCATGGTAGCTTTGCTTGTCTCATTTTTCATTCCATGGCTCACACTTCCTGCCTGGGTACTGGGATTGCTGGGAAGTGCCGGATTACTTGTAATAAAGCCTCAGCTTTTTGAACAGGCATTGGCACTTGCGGTAGCTATCAGCGCCCCGACTGTGGCGACAGTAATGGCGATCCGCAAGATTAATGAACAGGGTCCGCCGCTTCGAATCAATAAACTAACCTATACGGTCATGAGTCCCAAGCGGCGTTTGGCGCACAGTCTTGTACTTTATGTGAAGACAGCACTGATCTCGCTTAGTGCCGTACCGTTTGTAATTGCACTTCTGAACAACATTACGTACAGCCTTGTGCTCAATCAGTTCCGCGGTGTCAGCCTGCTGCATTTGGCGCCGATTGCCTTGACTGCGCTGTATGTACTTCTATACCGTGGTGAATTCACCTTTAACAAGACAGGCAAGCTGCTGCGTACTCCCATTACACTCATAATGGTTATTGCTGCCGGTGTTCTGTTGATCATTGGCTGGTATTACTTAAAACGGACTGGAAACAGCGGTAGTGTAAGTCCATTGGAGATGACTTTCCGTACCTTCCTGGAGAATACAGTTCAAGTCCGGCCGCGCAATAAAGAATTCCTGCTGGCTCATCCGCTGTTCATTCTGGGTGCTTTCATGGCCTATAAATACCGGAATGCCGCGTTTATTATGATTATTGCGGTCATCGGCCAGCTTTCGATGGTGGATACCTTCGCCCATATCCATTCTCCTATGCTGATTTCACTTGTTCGCGGATTGCTTGGACTGGGGCTTGGTCTGATTATTGGACTCATCGCTGTTGGCGTATGGCAGATTGCAGAAGGGTGTTGGAAACGATGGTCGCCGCTGCTCAAAAAATAATTCTCTCCGGCTATTATGGTTTCCGCAACAGCGGGGATGAGGCAGTGCTGCAGTCCATTCTAGATGCGCTGCAGAAGCATTCACAAGCTGCCGGCATACCGGTTGAACCTGTTGTGTTATCCATTGATCCGGAGTGGACAACGGCTACTTATGGTGTAAAAGCTGTTCACCGGATGAAGCTGGGTGAGGTACGCCAGGCCATTTACGAGAGTGCAGGTCTCATCAGCGGCGGCGGAAGCCTGCTGCAGGACGTGACGGGCAGCAAGAGTATTCCCTACTACCTGGGGATTATAAAGCTGGCTCAATGGATGAGAAAGCCGACATTTATTTATGCCCAGGGCATCGGTCCGGTAAACCGGAAGCTGTTCCATCCGCTGATCAAATCCGTTTTACGCAAATGCAGCTATGTGTCTGTGCGGGATGAGCAATCTCGCCAGCTGCTGCAGACTATGGGGCTTGACCGGGAACTAGTTGTGGTTGTTCCTGATCCTGTGATGGGACTCTCTCTTCCAGAGGCTTCCCAACCCTTTGAGGAGATTACCCGCGACACTGCATTGAAGACCGTCGGGATATCGGTGCGTTACTGGGAGCAGTCCCGTAAGGAATTGGATGCCATTGCGCAAGGCCTGCTAATTGCCTGTGGGCAAGTTCCGCTGCATCTGCGCTTCCTGCCTTTCCATCATTCCTCAGATAATGAGGCTTCGCGTTATGTGATGCAGAAACTGGAGGAGGGTATTGCGCGCCAGGGCGGCAGGATCAGCATTTGTGAAGATGCGCTCCATCCCCGGCAGATGTTGCGCGAGGTAGGAGAATGCGATATGCTGATCGGGATGCGGCTGCACAGTCTCATCTATGCTGCCGGAAGGCGTGTGCCGCTGATGGGGATCTCCTATGATCCTAAGATCGATCACTTTCTTGAGCGGATCGACTGTCGGCCCGTCGGTTCTACGACTTCGCTTGACGGCGGAGAAGTTGCCGCTGAAGTCCTTCATCTTCTGGAAGCAGGAGACGATTGGAAACTTAAGCGTGAGCCGCTAATTGCTGCCTTAGTTGAAGAAGCCGAGGCTCCTGCCCGGCAAATTGTTGAATATTTCCACCGCAAAGGATGATTGATAGTGAAAGCAGAAAGTCCGGTACCTACAGTTCCAATTTTTGGCATCAGGGTATCTAAAATCGATATGAAAGCCACAGTCGCTTATTTGACAGAAGCAGTCCGCAACCGTGAACCGCACCAGGTAATTACTGCTAATCCGATCATGGTTATGACCGCGCTGGAGAATCCAGCATACATGGAAATCATGAAATCGGCGGAGCTGGTGGTGCCTGATGGGACAGGCGTCGTGTGGGCTGCGGAATATTGTCGTGAACCCGTGGCGGAGCGTGTGGCCGGATTTGATCTTTTACATGAATTGCTGCGTCAAGGCGAAAGATATACCTGGAAGGTCTATCTGCTGGGCTCTACCCCGGAAGTGATTCATGAGACGTCCTCCCGGTTACAAACTCAGTATCCCGGGATCGTAATCTCGGGATATCATGATGGTTATTTTGGACCCGACGACGACGAGAAGATTATTTCTGGAATTCTGGAGGCCCAGCCGGATCTGCTCTTTGTTGCCAGAGGCGCTGACAGCCAGGAGCCTTGGATCGCCAAGTACAAATCCAGACTGAATATTCCGGTGATGATGGGGGTCGGAGGGAGTTTTGATGTGATCTCGGGCAAGACCAAACGCGCTCCCATAGCCTTCCAGAAACTTAGAGCGGAATGGTTATATCGTCTTCTTAAAGAACCAACACGCTATAAAAGAATGCTTGCGCTGCCGAAATTCGCAGTAAAAGTGATGCGTGAGAAAGATAAAGTGACAAAAGCTCAGTAAAATGCGGATATTCACCGTGAAAATAAGAATAGCAGCCCAAAAACGGAATTGGAATTTGTATTTAGTTCAGCGTATAATTCAATGCGGTAGAGAAATGGGGGTCGACTGATCAAATGTTAATCATATACATCGCCGGATTTGTTGTGTGCATGGGACTCGCCTTACTCTTGACGCCGCTGGTGAAGAAATTCGCTATTAAGATTGGCGCTACAGATGTGCCGAATGCCCGTAAAGTGCATACGAAGATTATGCCCCGCCTTGGCGGACTTGGTATTTTTCTGGCGTTTGTGTTGGGCCTGCTTGCCGTATTGCCAATTATTCCTTATGACTTCACTCCGCGGGAGGTAAGCTTCATCAAAGCGCTGCTGTGTGGCGGCGGAATGATTGTTCTGATCGGCGGTTTGGATGACCGGTTCGAACTTTCGGCAAAGGTGAAGCTGCTGGGCCAGATTGCGGCTGCCTGCATAGTAGTCTTCGGTTTTGGTATTACTGTTGATTTCGTAAATATTCCTTTTCATAATACGTATTCTTCGCTGGAAAGCTGGATTGCTATTCCACTGACTATTTTCTGGATTGTGGGGGTCACGAATGCCGTTAACTTGATTGACGGGTTGGACGGGCTTGCTGCCGGGGTATCCGGTATAGCTATTGCCACCATTGCAGTGATGGCCTTCTTGATGGGAAATACCATGGTTGCACTTCTGTGCCTGCTGCTGCTGGGCAGCATCATAGGATTTCTGTTCTTTAATTTTCACCCCGCCAAAATTTTTATGGGTGATACAGGTTCACTATTCTTAGGTTTTTGCTTGGCTCTGCTTGCACTTCTTGGGTTTAAGCAAATTGCCGTCGTTTCTTTTATTACACCGCTCCTCATTATCGGGGTGCCTTTGTCTGATACCTTTTTTGCCATCGTACGCCGCAAGCTGCAGAAGAAACCGATATTTGCACCGGATAAAGGCCACCTGCATCATTGCCTGCGCGAACTGGGGTTCAGCCACCGTCAAACGGTACTGATCATTTATGGAATTGCAACATTTTTCGGTGTATTGGCTGTTATCCAGACCTCTGCCTCACTTTACGAAGCAAACTGGGTTACTTTTGTAGTCATTTGTGTAATGCTGTTCTTCCTGCAAATTGGCGCGGAGATTACCGGTGTTATTAGTAAGACTAAACGGCCTGTAATTGACTTCTTCCTGAGAATGCGAATGAAAGTTAGTCAGGAACGAGGCTCGAAGCTGTAGGGTTTGTTTATAGATTTGTATTGCTATTATATATTTTTTTTGAAAAGCTCATCCTGATGAAGGGTGGGCTTTTTGCATTTTAGAGGGTGTTTATTGAAGGAATCTGTTGAAGCACGAATGATAAGTGTATAGAAAATTCAAGGAATTCCTTCAAATTATCTTCTCTAGGACCGATAAAATAATTAATATCATCAAAAGGGAGAGATTAATGACATGCAGCGCATGAGAAAGCCATTTGTATGGACGCTTCTGTTCGCCTTAATTGTATCTTTAATTCCAACTGGACTTATGAATACTGCAGTGGCTGCAGACACGCTTAAGCCTACCAGTTATTTTACGCCAGATAATACGAAATTGAGAAACACTGTTGATCTGACATTACTGCCTCCAGCAACAAATCAAATCTCAAGAACTAATGTATTACAGGTAACGGATGCTAGTTTACCAGTTACAGGAACATTTACAAAAGTTACGAGTTCTACTCTGGGGGCCAATGTACAACGTTTGAACTGGGAAGATGGGAAATGGGTAGAAGATGCTACTCATGTAACGCCAGGTGTTGTGCAGTTGGATATTGACAGTCCTGACAACCGCTTTACCGCAAATCTGACATTGTTTCCAGGCATGAACAAGATTACTCTTACGGGGTCACAGGGAAGCAATGATCGCTCTGAGGCTTTTTATGTCCTATTTGATCAGGTTCCTTATGTCGAGAGGCTTCAAGTTCTGGGTGGCTCAGAGAAGCTTAATTTGAACGAAGGGGCACAATTGGTCGTAGCCAACAAAGAAATTACACTTGAAGGTAAAGCGTTAAATGCAACAAAGGTTACTGCTGCCATTAATAATGAAAGTGCATCAAACACCTCCTTACTGCAGGATGGAACGTTCTTCTCACAGCGTATGGCGCTTAATCCGGGTGTCAATAATCTGAAATTAGTCGTGCAGAATGGCTCAGATACGTTGAGCTTTGAATATACGCTTTTTTATTATGATGAGAAGAATCCTATAGTTAAAATGTATTTGGTTGATTCGCACAGTCAGGGTCAGGACCTGCTGTATAGTGATCAGCCGGTGATGACTGAAGATTCAGATACTGCAAAATTAATGGTTCAAATGATGGTTCAGGATAATGCGGGAGTTCCTTTCGCAGGTTCGGCAGTAGTGAAAATGGATGGAGCAGTGTCAACGCCTACCTACGGGAGCAATATAACATTGGACACTGCTGGTCTTATTGCTTTGAACGCGGGAGATGAGGTTCTGGTACCTTCTCCTATCAAGAATACACCTTCATATCGGCTGGTTTCTTTTGAGATGCCGTTGACCCTTAATAAAGATACGGCAACACCAGCCAATAGATTAGAGACACAAACCCATAATCTTTCAGTAGCTTACGGAACCAAAACCATTAACCGTTCCTTTGATTTTCAGTACATGAAGGATAGAATTGTAATCACGGATATGAAATATCTTCCGGGATATGATGGCACAGGTGATATTCCGCCTGGAGTAGCTTTGAATGGGGCTAAGGTAAACTCCGGTGAATTCTACATCTTAGTTAAAACAAATACTGCAGCGGCAGCTCCTGTGGAACTGCTTGCGAGTTATTTGCCTATTTCCACTAAGGGTTTGACACCAGAGTGGATTAAATCAGTTTCAAGTACGCAATATATCTTTAAAATATCGGATTTCCAAAACGGTAACCAAACCGTTCGATTCAACATTAAGGGATCCACGGCGTATAAAGATGTTAATATTTCCTTTGCCTCAAAAAACTATATTTATGTATCCAACCTCACAGATGGGCAGAGTATTGTTATTGATTCTAAAGCCAGTAAGACCCTTAATATTAAAGGCCAATATATTGATTTCAATTTAAGCAGTCAATACTTCCTGGCTGAGATGTATGTGAATGGAACGAAAATAAGACCAACGGGAGCAACTACTACTTGGCTTAATAGCAACGGTGGATTTGATGTTGATCTACTTATCGATGCCACTATGGGTCCATTAGTGTTTGGAGAGAATAAAATTGTCTTTACAGGCACAGGTACGGATGAAAAGGGGCAAACCCGGGAAGTCCGCAAGGAACTGCGCATTTACATTCTCGATGAGAACGTATCAACCATAAGTAAGTTTCAACCCGCTGTCGGTACTGCAAGAAGTGCGTTCCCTGATCCAACCTATGGACCAACGGATGAATTGCTGACCAAACTATTTAACTTAACTCCTGATTTTATATATAAAGACAATCAGTATACAACCAGCTTGAAAACTTATGATCTGGTTCTTAGAGGTAGCGGAGCGGTAAAACTTAATTTAAATGTAGGAACAAAAAATATCCTGTCACTCGATATTCCTGCTAATGCGAGTACATCGATTACTCCAAGCCCAACTTTTGCAGATAAAACCTACACCACCAGTTTTGCCGGAAGTCAAAAAGACTTTGTAATGCGGATTCAGGATCTTGTGAATGATACGCCAGGAACATATGTTTACACGCTTGAGCTGATAAATAGTACAGGAGCCAAAACCAGTCAGAAGCTGGAGATTGTTAGAGAAGTAAGTGCCTATCGTATTCTCTCTCCTCAGCCTTCTGTAGGTACTCAATATGTTGTTAATAAAAACTTTGTTCATTTTGATATTGAAGCTGAAGGGGCTACAGATGTCATCATAGACAAAGAAAAAGCAGTCAAGCGTACGGATTTGGGGCCAGGGAGATTTGCACTGGACTATGTAGGGTTGAAGGCAGATAAAGCTAACAGCATCAAAATTCAAATTGTTCGCGGTGCTACGACAAGTACAGACACTATTTCAATATTCTATACCGGTACAGTAGCGGTCGATGCACAATACATGTCACCTAAAACAGCAGACAAATACAGTGTGTTTAACAAAGCAGTGGAATTAACCTTCCCAAAAGGAACGGTAATGCAAAGTACGGATACGCGTAATTTGACGAAGTACTATCCTAATAACAAGCTGCGGTTTGGGATTGCAGACCCATCCACAGGTGTTGTAGAACGGCGTAACGATTATGGGAACGTCATCGGCTTCCCTGAAACCTTTAAAGAGAGCGGCATACCAACTTGGACGATTCCAGATGAATTTACGCTCCGGTTCAATTCTCCTTATGAGAGCAGCAATTTTGGACGCATATCGGAAGTGTATTGGATCAGCGGAGGATTGGGTGAGCTTGGAACCACATCAACGCCAGGGCATATTCCAGCTACGAATGGTTTGGCTCCTTATTCTGTAGATGGATTGTTTGGGGATCCACAGACTCCTGCGGAACGTATCATTACACCATCTAAGCGGGGGAAATTGACATTAGCCTTTGACCCGAATGTTGTACAAGACGCGGGAACTATTGTTACGGTCTTCAAATACAACAATAAAAGGGAATGGGAGAATATTGGCGGTACTGTAGATACCAATAAGCACACGATCTCCGTTCCTTTTGATGAATTTGGGTATTATAAGGTAATGAAAATGAGCCGGGGCTATAATGACGTCACGAATCATCAATGGGCCAGAAATATTTTGAACGCTCTTTACTCAAAGGGTATTATGAAAAATCTTCGGTTTGAGCAATTTGGAACAGATGATCAAGCGACACGAGGTGAGTTCGCGACACTTCTGGTTAAAGGTTTGAATCTTCCACTTAACTATGATGACAACAAGACGTATTCCGATCTGGTACCTGGAGCAAGTTCAATCACATGGGACTATGCCCATATTGAAACTGCGTCGAGAGCAGGCATAGTGACTGGACTTACCGATGGAGTATTTGCTCCGGATCAGCCAATTACTCGTGAGCAGGCAGCTGTAATGATTGCCAGAGCCCTGAAATTGAAATTGGCAGCTAACGATCAGAAATTAAAGGATTCAGTCGCCAAATCATTTTTGGATTCCGGTAAAATAGAGTCTTACGCCTTGTCGGCAGTCCAAGCGGTTTCGAAGGCGAAAATTATGAATGGCGCTGAAGTAAGCATAGCTGGTCAAAAGAAGGCGTCTTACAACTTTAATCCTAAGTCTAATATGACCAGAGCTGAGGCAGGAAAGATCGCTGTGGAACTGTTAAAGAAGAGCACCACCATCTTCCCTAAAACCCTGAGCTAGATAGATTTTAATTTATTATGATAGTACGGAGGGCTGGTTACTTGCCCTCCGTTTTGTATGCAAATGGAGTTGTTAAGGGTATGCCTTTATAAATCAATTTTCTTTGGGTATAATAAGAAACGGACTATATATAGTTCTTCGGAGAAGCTGTGACTTCACGCAGGTTGCATTTCCATTTAGATAACTTTGTAATCTGCTCCCATTTACGTTACAATAATATTGTAAATATTATTTTCTGAAAGGTGAAAGCCATCCATGAAACCGATTTTAGCAAAAGCACAATTGGATTATATGAAAGCAAAGAATATGTTTGAGAATAGAGCGAAAATCCTGGAAAAGGAAATTACAGCAAAAAGAGCATTACAGGAAATTTCACAGGATCTAATGGAGGAACTTGTACAAGCTACAGGATTCCATGATGCATATAATGATCTTGTTATTGCAGAGAATGCATTAATTGAGTGGTCTCATACTACAATTAAGCATGAGAAGAGCTATCGGGAGAACCGAGTAGCGATTGATACAATGTACGAGAATGTCAATTCAAGCCCTGAGAAGCGGCAGGAACTGATTCAGCTGTCGATGAAGATCCGTTAGTTATATGCTATAAAGTGAAAGCGCCGGTTACGGCGCTTTTTTGTTTTGGATGATAAAGAAATTTTTGGGTTTGAAAAAAGGTGATTATGTTTATTAACTTAACAAATATTGTTTAATGACGTTTCGAAAGTTCATGTGCTATACTGTTTCCCGTAGTCACCCATGATTAGAAATAGTTAGTAGAACTACATATGCTCTTCTATTGGAGCGGCATCGGGATGCCAAAAAAACTTTTTTTGAGTAATGCGCAACTTTTCCAGAACTTCTGCGTTTAAAGTGTAGAGTCATTTGCACCAGACATTTGGGATGGCCCAAATTAATGAAGGCGCAGTGATTGGAAAAATTAGCTTTACGTGACTTGAGGCACATTGTATAATACTTAGGTAGAATTAGGAATCTAGTATTGTCATGCCTTAAATCGGTTTACAAGTTTCTGTGATACCCGTCACAGACATTATTTATACTTAATATGCTCAACTCGGGAAAGGGGGTGCATCGGCTAATGAGTGACATGAGCTACCCAACTAAAGAAAAATCTCAGTTCATGAACGTCCAAGGAGGAGAAAAAAAGGTTATGAAGAAAATTTTATCCGTAGCATTATCTACAGCAATGGCATTCTCGATGTTTGCCTCTGTAGCATTTGGTGAAACTGCAACAACTCCGCAAGCGAAATTTGATGCTTTGGCAGCGAAAGGTATTCTTGATGGATTCCCAGACGGTCAAGCTCATCTTGAAAAAGATCTGGATCGCGCTCAATTCGCGAAGATCATCACTAAATTGTTTGATCTTCCACAAGTGACTCCTACAACATTGTCTTACAAAGACAAAGGTTACACTAAAACTATGTGGGCAACTCCTTACATTGAAGCTGTAACTGCAGCTGGTTACATGAAAGGAACTGACCCTGTAAAAGGTATCTTTAACTACAGTGGTAAAGTTACAGTTCAAGAAATCGCAGCTGTGCTGCACCGTGCTTTGAAACTTGAAACTCCTACTACAACTGACAACAACGCCGCTGTTTGGGCTAAAGGTTACGCACAAGCAGTTGTTAACGCTGGTCTGGTTGCAAAAGGTATCGATTTCAAATCCAGTGCTACCCGCTCTTTGGTAGTAGAAGCAGCCTATGCTGCTGCTAACTACTCGAAAGCTCCAACAGTAGTTTCGGGTGATGCTTTGAACCCAACTAGCGTATTGGTGACTTTCTCTGATAAATCTACAACAACTGTAACTCTGACTACCGCTTTGGTGGAAGGCGTTGAAACTACAGTTCCTTTCAAACACAACAACGTTGATTACACCGTGAAGGTTACTCTTGCAGCTCCTAAGGTTGTTTCTGTAAATGCTCCAAATGCTAAGCAATTGCAAGTAACATTCAACCGTGCAATTGATACTTCAACTGTAGTTTCTAGCGATAAGCTTAAAACTGGTGTTATCAGAGTAATTCCTTTGAATAACCAACCTGCTATTACAGTAGATGGTTCTGAAGTGAGCGTGAACGCTGCTGGAACTGAAGCGGTTGTTACATTCCCAGGTCTTGAATTCCTTAAAGGCCAATACACTGTTGTTGTAACAGATGCAGTTAAGACAACTGCTGGAACAGCTCTTGCTCAGTACAGCCAGATGTTGACTGTTGCTGATACAGTGGCTCCAACAGTTGCAAGCGTAACTGCTGTAGCTAAGGATACTACTAATAAAGTGCTTGTGAAGTTCAGTGAGCCAGTTAAACCGGCCGGAATCATTGCTAGTGTAAACGGCGTATCCGCTTCTGTAACCCGTGAAACTTACGACACCTTCAGCTTGACTGCAGGTACATTGAAGACTGGTACAACTTATGATGTATCCCTGTTGAATGTTAGTGACTTTGCTGGCAACCTGATAAGTCCTAACCCGATCAAAACAAGCGTAGCTGTAACTTCTGATACTGCTGCTCCTGCAATTACTTCTGTTACTGCGACAGGTGATAGCATTATCACTGTCAAGTTCAACAAGAAAGTTAACTATCAGTCCTTGATTGGTAACGTTAAATTCTTGAATACTTATGGAGAGTCCCAAGGAACACTTAGTGTCGAAGCAACTGCTGACAGCGACACTATTAAGTTTAAAGTTCCTGCTGGATTCAAACTGCCAGATTCTGGTTCTTACACTGGATCACTTGTTTTCGGAGCAACTGTTAAAGACACATTGGGCAACACGCTTGGTACACCAGTGACTCAACCGATCACACTTGTGAAGGATACTACGGCCCCTGTAGCTTCTAATGCAGCATTCAGCACAGATAAAGGTCTGGTTGTACCATTCTCTGAAGATGTTACGCTGGTAGGTGGAACACCAACATTGATTAGCGACTCTACTGGTCTAGTAGTAACTGGTGTTGATTTCAGTGGTGCTAAGATTGTTGACGGTACTAAGCTCACATATCCAAATGTGAAGGGTCTTAGCGGAACTTATACTCTGCGTCTTCCTGCTGGTCTAGTAACAGATTTGGCACTTGCTAAGAACAAATCAGTTGGCACTACTGTTAATGTTAGTGCAGCAGCTGCGACTACAACTGACACTGAAAGACCTGTAGTTACAAGCATCACTTACTCTGAGGGAGCTGATACTGAAGTTGTCTTCACTGTAACAGTTAAAGACAACGTTGGTCTGAATGTGGTATCCCTGCGTGATGTTAACAGTTATACTTTGGGCAGCAAAGCACTTCCTACAAATTCTTACGCTCAGCTATTGAGATCTTCTGGAACTTCAACAGCTCCTACAGAAGCAGTAGTTGAAGTACGTGTTCCTAAATCAGCAATCAGCAAAACTGAAGCAATTGAATTTATTGCATCCGGTATTACTGATACTGCAGGAAATGGTACTTACGGCGCTACCATTAAACCAGAATTGAAAGACGGTGTTAAACCAACTTTGGATTCAGCTGCTGTTTCTACTGGAGATACTTCACTTCTGCAATTGACATTCTCCGAGCCGATCGATCCTGCTACTCTTAAGGCTAGCGACTTCGTAGTTATTGTGAACAACAGCTCGACTGCAACACCAATTACTGGTGGTTTCACTGCCGGTGTTGGTAACGATGCAGGTAAATACTATGTTAGACTTGCAGGATATTCTGACCTCAATGCTAACAACGTAAACAGTATTACTGTTAAAATTATCGATGGTGCAACTGCTAAAGATAAAGCAGGTAACACTATCGTTGGTGATAAGACAGTAACCGCTAAGTAATCTCCGATTACCGAAGCACAGAATAGCCTCTTCGGAGGCTATTCTTTTTTTTTAGATTTTTTATGTTATAGCACTTACAATCCCAGTACATTGGAGGTTAGTATGAAACCAACTTACAAAATAATCACAGCAGCTGTGCTTATTACAGGCAGTCTGTGGGGTGGATCCATCTTTTTTGGTCAAGCTGACGGTGCCAGTGTGGGCAACCAGCCAGGAACGTCGGAAGATCCAGTAGTTACCAAAAGCTATGTGGATCAACAGATCCAAAAAGCGATTCAGGGCGGGACTATCGCTACACAGGCTCCAGCAGCGACACCAACGCCTGCAGCAACCCCTACGCCTACAGCACCACCTAGCCAAAATAAAGGCGAGGAAGTTGAGATTGTTGATGTGAAAGCAGGTCAGACTCTGATTGCCGGAGCGGGTGCCGAGTTTATCGTCCGCGCCGGAAAGGCTGCTATTTATTCTCAGGACAGCAATGGTGTTGCTGATTTAACGGATGGAGCAGATCTGGTTAACGGTACTGCAGTACCATCCAATCATCTGTTATCGTTCCCTCGTGCCGGACGGGGCATAGTGGTGCAAGAGGGTCAGGCCGGTGGTCTGGTTGTCATGGTACGCGGAGCCTACACATTGAAATAGGCTCGAATATAAATATAATGTCCTAATATAGGTTTCATCATACTTCGGCACAGTTTACCACTGTTGACAAACATTGAGGCGATTGAGGCCCTGGTAAAGAGCACACAATACTTCCTGTGATCTTAAAAAAATTCAGGAGGTGCTGTAACATGGCACGTACTAATCGCACAGTTGTACCGGAGAGCCGGGCAATGCTTAAACAGATGCAATACGAGATCGCTGCTGAATTCGGACTATACGGAGCTTCTTACGGTGGCGGGGCTGATACAGAGTTTGCTTCTGAACTGGGGGCTTTGGGTGGAACAGGTGGAATCGGGCGTAGTCAGTACCTCGGACATCTTACATCCAGAGACAACGGATCTGTAGGTGGAGAGATTACAAAGAGACTGGTTAAACAAGCTGAGCAATCTTTGTTTACTTAATACCCGAACCACTCTAGGGTTTGCTTGCGGGGTATAAGCTAGTGCCTTACGCTATGACGGGTAACAATGGCTATAATTGACACCATCCTGCAAATAAGATAATATGACTTTTGAGGAAAGCCATAAACCTTTTCCATGCGGAAAAGGTTCATTTTTTTAAGATATGCGGTATTCCGATATTTATACTATACTTATTTTATGTGGCCTGTTATTTGTTAAGGAGCCCCCTTATACAGTGTCAGACTATCCATATGGGAGGTTATTGTACATGTCGATTAAAGGACGTCATTTATTTACTTCCGAGTCCGTAACGGAGGGACATCCGGACAAGATCTGCGATCAGATCTCTGATGCGGTACTGGATGCTTTTCTGGCTAATGATCCAAATGCACGTGTCGCCTGTGAGGTAGCGGTTGCAACGGGTCTTGTACTTGTCATTGGCGAAATTAGTACAAAGTCGGAGTATGTAGATATACCGGCCATTGTACGTAATACGATTAAGGAAATTGGCTATACACGCGCGAAATATGGCTTTGATTATAATACTTGTGCCGTTCTCAGCTCGCTGAATGAGCAGTCTGCAGATATTGCCCAAGGTGTAAATGCTGCGCTGGAGAACCGCGATCCTGCACAGGTTGCTGAAGAAACCGCCAACATTGGCGCCGGTGATCAGGGGTTGATGTTCGGGTTTGCGACGAATGAAACACCTGAGTTGATGCCACTGCCAATTGCTTTGTCCCACCGTATTGCCCGGCGCCTGTCTGAGGTCCGTAAGAATGGCACTTTGGAATATTTGCGTCCTGATGGTAAGACACAGGTGACCATTGAGTATGATGGCGAAAAACCGGTACGTGTAGATACTGTAGTGGTATCCACACAGCATGCCGAAGAAATTTCGCTTGAGCAAATTCAGGCTGATATTAAGGAGCATGTTATTTTGCCGGTTGTTCCTGCCGAATTGCTTGATGAGAATACTAAATATTTCATTAATCCGACAGGCCGTTTCGTTATTGGCGGTCCGCAAGGTGATGCAGGCTTGACTGGCCGCAAGATTATTGTCGACACTTATGGCGGATATGCCCGTCATGGTGGAGGGGCATTCTCAGGGAAGGATCCGACTAAGGTCGACCGTTCCGCAGCTTACGCCGCCCGTTATGTCGCCAAGAATTTGGTGGCCGCTGGTCTTGCCGACAAATGCGAGATTCAACTGGCCTATGCCATTGGCGTTGCTAATCCTGTCTCGATTAATGTAGATACATACGGAACAGGTAAAATCAGTGAGGAAAAAATGGCTCAGTTAATCAGCAGCAACTTCGATCTGCGACCGGCTGGAATTATTTCCATGCTCGATCTGCGCAAGCCGATTTATAGACAAACTGCAGCTTACGGTCATTTTGGACGTACGGATATTGATCTTCCTTGGGAGCGTGTGGACAAGGCAGAAATGCTTAAAGACCAGGCTGGGATATAATTTATAGCTTTAGAATCAGGCCCGTAAAGGCAATTCTTCGATTCAAGGAAGAACTGCTTTTGCGGGCTTTTTTGTATGCACATGCTGAAACTATATATATAAGTCAACTTATCTTATAGAGGAACTCTTCTAAACTTTGGAAGCCATTTAGCCGAAATATAAGAATATATGTAAAGACGAAAGTATGGCTTGAGAGGAGTCTATCACCGCATGAAAAGGAAAATTTCAATATTAGCAGCACTCATTTTGGCAGGGGATCTGTTGCTCAGTGCAGGGTATTCGTCAATCGGTCCCGGGAATTCAGCAGTTTATGCTGCAAGCGAATTCAGCATGGCAACTTCGCCAACAGCAGGTGAGGTCAATGTAAATGTATCGTCCTCCATTAAACTGAAATTCGATCGTCAGGTGTATCCGCAGAGTGGAGATATCACCCTTACTACGCGAGACACAGGCACGCCATATGTGACAGTGCCTATCGGCAGTTCTGGGCTAATCAGCAATTCTACGGAATACGAAGTTAAATTAGGCAAGCAGCTGGAGAAGAACAAAACCTATACCGTCACTGTTCCCAGAGGACTGTTTAAGGACGGGGCGGGTGCTGACTCAGCGGCTGCTTCATGGACATTTACCTCATCACCTGAAATGAACCTGAATATTGTGGCAAGCGAATTCACTCCGGCGAACTATTCACGGGTAGATTCCACAACACTGACTCAGCTTAGCTTTAAGCTGAACAAGAAGCTGCAAAAGAGCGGTGGATCCATTAAACTCATTTCCTCGGCAGACAATTCTGTTGTTCAGGAATTCAAGGTTAATGATGGAGATTATTCAGTCAATTTGCAAAGCGACGACTCTTCCACGATAGTGAGATTGAATCTGGCGAGTAGACTTACGGCTGGAAAAAGTTATTATGTTCTAATCGATCCTTATGCTTTTAAGGATGATGAGAACAAAACCTTCGCTGGAATAACCAGTGGGAACATTTGGAGTTTTTCCACAAAGGGAACAGGCGTTGCGGTAAATGTATCTCCAGCCAGTGGTGCTACTGCCGTATCCCCAGCCGGCAACATTCAGCTGAACTTTGACCAGCCGATGACGCCGGTTAATGGAGTGATCAAATTATCTTCCACTAATGCAGCGGATACAAGATACTTTGATGTGAACTCCTCGGCTGTTACCGGTGGCGGGACCAGAACCATAACGGTAGCATCGACATCGGCGACGAGTCCGCTGATGAATAATACTATTTACACAGTCACTATTCCTGCAGGCGCGTTTAATGACCAGGATGGCAATGCTTTTCCTGCCTCAGGAACACCGTATGTATGGAGTTTTACAACTACCTCACAAACTGGTTACGCTGTAGACTCGCTCAGCCCGGCAGACCGCAGTGAATCTGCGGCGCTTGATCAGCCCATTAAGATTACCTTTAACCGTCCAAGTAAGTATATTGAGACGAATCCTGTGAGCCTCTATAAGAGCAATGGAACTAAGATGGGATCAAAAGTAATAGCCGGAAATAACGACAGTGAATTCGTAATCGTACCTTCAAATGTTCTCGAAAACGATACGGTTTATTACGTTGATATTCCTCCAGGTGCTTTTGTTGAAAAAAATAATCCGAATTCATATGAGGGACTCAGCGGAAAAAACTCTTGGAGTTTCCGAACGGTGGCATTAGATAAAAGGGCACCGGTTCTGGTGTCTACACAGCTTGAAAGTAACCGCACAATCCGGCTGAAGTATGATGAAGCAATTCGTTCGGCAGTTGCCTTGCTGTCCTCCAGCTTTAATGTAACGGTCAACGATGAGAGAAGGGCAGTAGAGAGTGTATATATCCAAGGGGACAGCGTGTATGTGACCCTTAGTACGGGTGTGGCAGTAGGCCAATTTGTCAAGATAGCCTATACGGGTGGTCTTAGAACGATTCAGGATGCCGCCGGCAACGCAGCAGCTACGTTCTCACTACGACAGGTGACGAACACAGTCCAAACGGCGCTTCCTGCGCCTAAGGACGGAATTTTGTCAGGCAAGACACTAACGCTGAATTTCAATGATACACTTAAAGCAATTTCCAATAACGCCTTCAGCCAATTTTCTGTTTATGCAGATGGTGTTTCACTTGGAGTGGTCTCCTCCACTTCCAGTGGCTCCACGGTCATTCTGGGGCTAAGTAATGATGCAGCGAATGGACAGACGATTCGCGTAACCTACTATGCCGGATCTTATCCTATCCAAGATCAATATAGCCAAAATATAGCGAATTTTAGCGATTTCTATATCCGTAATACCAGTGATTCAACTGCACCTGTCTATCAAAGCGCTGCAGGCTCGGGAAATAAGATTGTACTAACTTATAATGAAGGACTGTCAACGGCTAATTTGCCGATGAACAGCCAATTCTCCGTACTTGTGGGGAATACACCTAATTATGTGACAAACGTAGACGTAAGCGGAAATCTGGTAACCTTGACGCTAGCGAGCGCCTTGAGCACGAATAATTCCACTACGATCTCTTATGTACCAGGAACATCTGGTATCAGTGACTTGAACGGCAACCGGGCCGCCTACATTAATTTGCAGCCAGTGTCGGTTTCAGGCACCAGCAGTAGTAATGGTACAACAACAGTGCCTTTTATTAATTCAGCGACTGTCTCCGGTGATGAGCTTATTGTAAACTTCAGCAAGAATATGCAGGCGTCCTCAAGCTTGTACACCAACCAGTTTGGTGTGAGAGCTGATGGAAGCAGCGTGGGTATACAATCGTATACTGTATCGGGAAGTACATTAAAGCTGCTGTTGTCCACGGCAGTCAAAACCGGACAAACCGTCGTTTTATCCTATATGTCCGGTTCCGGAAATATTCTGGATCTGAACGGCAGTGCGCTTGCTTCATTCAGCGCGCTTTCTGTTCAGAACCTCACCGGTGTAGGCACATCGGCAACCGGGCGTCCTTCGTATCTGGGAACTTTGGCAGCAAGTGAATTTGGCAAAGAGTATCCGCTATTGAAGGGGGACTCCGCAGCTTCTGCGGATGACCGTTCCGTATATAACCAGTCGGTAAAAAGATATATCCTTACGGCTGACCGATTAACTGCCAGCTATGATTATCTCAATAAAATGGGCAGTCCGTCTCTGGCATTTGAAGTGCCCTCCACGGAATTGGGGGCCTATGTAGTTGTACCGCTTAAGCCCCTGCTGGAAGCAGTAAAACGCGACAGTAAGGCAGCCTTTGCTATACGTTATGGTGACAGCCTGTACAATCTTGCACTAAATGACATAGATATGACCGGCCTTGCTTCCAAGTTAACTACAGACAGCAGCAATATCTCGCTGATGCTAAGACTTGAAAAGGTACCTTTCGGCACATTTGGGCCAGTTGAGGCAACGCTTAAAGCTCAGGGACTGCAGAGTGTAACCAGCCTTGTGGATATCCGTTTGAGCGCTGCGGTCAGCGGCAATTATTCCAATAGTACGGCTCTAAGTGTTCCGGGGGAATATACGGCCCGTACAACTTCCTCTTTAGTCAGTGACCAGACTTTAGCAGCCAGACTGGACCTTGTCTATTCTGAAGCAGCATATCTGCCTGGCAAAATCAGCGGGGCAGGAAGCTATACCTTCATTCAGGCGAAGGTGGTAGGGAGTCAGGTGGTAGGAACGTTTCTGTCTACCCGGGGCTTTTCAGATATGAGCAGGCACTGGAGCAAATCAAGTGTAGCTTTGCTGGCGGCCAAAAATATTATAGACAACAGCTACGGCAGCACCTTTAAGCCAGAGCAGAAGATTACCCGTGCCGAGTTTGCGGTGATGCTAAGCAGAGGGCTTGGGCTGCTGGGTGACCGTGAGACGGCACAGCGCTTCAGTGATGTTCAAGCTTCTACCCAAATCGGAGATGCTATTGGAGCAGCGGCCAAGGCCGGAATTATTACCGGCAATACGGATGGTACGTTCCGTCCCAATGCCAATATTACCCGTGAGCATATGGCGACAATGATGATTCGGGCTATGGAATACACCAAAAATCCGATTACGCTTAGCGGCACAACCACATCCGTACTTTCGGCCTTTAAAGATAAGAGCAAGGTTTCGGGTCAAAGCGCCGAATTTGTGGCTAAAGCTGTACAGGAAGGAATTATTCTGGGTATGCCTGGCGCCCAGTTTCAGCCTCAAGGCAATGCCACCCGCTCTCAAGCGGCAGTAATGCTGCAGCGGATGCTGACAAAGGCTGGTTTTTTGTAAAAATATACGAATTTATATGGCTTCACGCTATAAATTATCCTTCTATTTCTCGCTGAAACGGATACTGTCCTTTTTAGGACGGCAAAACCGTTTCCACTTGCAAGAGCATGAGTATCCGAGTGTGGCATTACTACTGACAATAGCTATATGTCCGCTCTCAAGCGTCCGGTTTTGCGCCGGGCGCTTTTTGTCAGTTCAAATTGATGAATCTAGTAATATTCGCAACTTTTTCCCATAAATTCAGTCTATTAAAGATATAACAGGGACACTGAAAACAGTTTATAGGATTTTTGAAAATAGATGTGAACCTATGGGGAAGTTTAAATTTTTAACAATGAGATGGGAGAGTTACGCTGAAATGAATGAAGTATTCAAGGACAAGAATAGCAGAGCAGATTTACGGGGAATGAAAATGTCGCCAGCTAAAAGATGGATCGCCGCTTCATTGGCAGGAGTGCTGTGGATCATGCCGGTAATCGGCAGTGAAGGGTTGCCTCATTTCGGGCCAGGAACCGCATCGTTGGCTCAAGCAGCAGCCTCTATTAAAGTAACCAAATTAGGTGAAGAGGTAATCACTTCAGGGGCAGTTATGATGAAATATAAATTCTCCACCACCCGCTCCGGCAAGAATGCGACTGGGCTCGCGGATGTAATTCGTGTAGATCTGAATAACCCCTACGTATCTCTAGATGTGATGACCGGCAAAGGCGGCAACTTGACTACGCGCCAAAGCACAGGCGGTATGGCTGCGGAAACCGGAGCAGTGGCGGCAGTTAATGGAGACTATTTCAATACAAGTGGTGAAGGCGCGCCTATTGGTGGACAGGTAACGGGCGGAGTCGTTGTTTCAACGCCGTCGCAGCTTAATGGAATGTACGCCTTTGCTGTTACCAAGGACCGCAAGCCTGTGATCGACGAATATACGTTTGAAGGGCTGGTGACGGCGGAGGATGGTTCGCAATTCCCGTTATCGGGTATCAACAAAGGAGCTTATACTCCGGATGGAGGCAGTTCCACATACAGCCATGCCAATGCTGCCTATGTTTATACGGATGCCTGGACAGCGCGGGAGCGGCCAAAGAATAGCTCGGCCAGCCCCACAGAGGTTCTGGTTGAGAATGATATTATTACCCAGATTTCAGAAGCCGGTAAAGCTCTGGCAATAGCAGTTCCTAAAGGTGCCTATATTCTGCGGACACATGGACTCGCGTCTCAGTTTGTTACGGGTCACCTGGCTGTAGGGCAAAAGCTGGTCACAGACTATACGCTACGCTCCAAAACAACGCAGCAGGAGCTCGATCCCGCCAATGTGCAGATGATGATAGGCGGACATACGATACTGGTTAATGGCGGCCAAGCTGCGACCTTCTCGCGCTCAACCAGCAGTCTTGGCGGTTACCGTGCCCGCACAGCACTGGGGTATTCACAGGATGGACAGTATGCTTATGTTATCGCAGTCGAGAAAAATGACAACAGTGCCGGAATGTCGCTGGCAGAGCTGCAATCCTTCATGACGGATATCGGGGTCTGGAAGGGGCTCAATCTGGACGGAGGCGGCTCTACAACGATGGTAGACCGGCCTTTGGCCGAAACCTCGACCACTCTAACGTTTAATACAGAGTATGGCAAAGAGCAGCGCAGCATTGTCAACGGGCTTGGAGTATTTACATCTGCTCCAAAAGGCGAAGTAAAAGGGATTAAAATCAGCGGCAGCCCGGTGCTTCTGATCGGACAAAAGGAAAGCTATTCTTTAAAAGGCTATGATACGTACTATAATCCAATCGATGTAGCTGCAGCAAACCCGGCTTGGGTGGCAAGCAATGGCAGTGCAAGTGTAAGTACAGGGGAAGTAACCGGAGTGAAGCCGGGGACAGTCACCTTGACAGCGACCAGCGGTAAGGCTAGTGCGTCTACTAAGGTCACTGTTCTGGGTGGTGAGGATCTGAACAGTCTGTCTGTTGGGACGGCTACAGCGCCTCTGACGGCTGGCGCATCAGTATCCGTGCCTGTGACGGCAGCTGCCAAGAGCGGAGCAACAATTTCAGTGCCGAATTCAGCACTCAAATGGGAGTTCGTCGGTTTTAAGGGCAATGTGCAGGAGGGTAAGCTCACAGTTGATTCTGTCAATCCTGGTGTGACTACCGGCTATGCGATAGCCCGTTATGACGGCTTCAGCACTGCAGTTGTATTGTCGGCAGCGGCAGCTTCTACCTGGGAAGACTTTGAGAATGTAACCTATCCGATTGCCTTTACTTCCAACGTCAACACTGTAACAGGAACTGCGGGTGTTACGGCGGGCAGTGCTGAACGTGCAGGCTCCAAGGTGCTGTCGCTTAGCTATGATATGACGGCCGGCAGCGGCAAAATGTATGCCTACGCCCAATTCAATGGCACGGGCGGTAAAAGCATCCCGGCAGCAGCAACCTCAATGTCGCTTGATGTCATGGGCGATATGAGTTTGAATTGGCTACGGGCTGAAGTAGTGGACAGTAGCGGAACTACAGCTTATATTGATTTGGCCAAAGTTATCGACTGGAACGGCTGGAAAAGCTTGAATATTGATTTGTCAGGCTCCGGAATTAAATTCCCTGCATCTTTAAAGAGATTGTATGTGGTGAATGTAGAGGAAGGACAAGATGAGCGGGCCAAAACCGGCACCGTTGCTTTTGACAATCTTTCCTTTGTGATGCCGTCGCTTTCCAGTGAAGCCGGACTTCCGAAGGGAACCGCTGTAATGAAGATTGGTTCCAAATCCATGGCGCTGAACGGAGCGGATAAACCCATTGACGTAGCTCCCGTTGTTAAAGGTGAGAGTACTTATGTGCCGATTAAATATGTGATGGACGCGTTTGGCGGCAGCGCGGGTTGGAATTCGAGCACCAAGAAGATCTTGGTTTTGCGAGGTGCAAAAGTTATGGAGCTTACTGTGAATAGCAAGGAATATGTGTTGAACGGGAAACGGCAGAGTGCTGAAGTAGCTCCTTTGATCCTACAGGGCAGGACTTTAGTACCTCTAAGATTGGTCTCAGAACAGCTAGGTTTGACCGTAAAATGGGAACAGAACACGAAGACCGTAACTATCGAATCGTGATATGTTAGTATAAAGGAAAGCCTTTAATACGATTCGATAGAAATGGGGCAAGCATCCGTGGAATTTCAGGCCGATGCGATAGATCGCGTTATTAAGAATACCATCGACGTGATGGAGAGCAGCAAGTATCAGATATTTGAAATATTGCAGGTTGCAAGGGATGAGCTTGTTGCACTCACCAAAGAACTGCAGCGCGTTATGGAAGAAACGGATGAAACATTGCAAAAGGTAGACAAACTGGAGCTGCAGTACCACCGCTCCCGCATCCGGCTGACTGAGGTTAGCCGGGATTTTGTCCGCTACTCGGAGAAAGATATCCGGATTGCGTATGAGAAGGCGACAGAGCTTCAGCTGGAGCTCATGATGACAAGGGAAAGGGAAACCTATCTCCGGAGCAGACGGGATGAACTGCAACAGCGGGTTCGAAGTGTGGAGAACTCAGTGGAACGTGCCGAATCGATTGGTTCGCAAATGAGCGTTGTCCTGGAATATTTGTCCGGAGAACTAGGACAAGTGACTAGAATTGTCGAAACTGCGAAGAACAGGCAGATGATCGGACTCAAAATAATCCTGGCTCAAGAAGAGGAACGGAAGAGAATTGCCCGGGAAATTCATGACGGTCCTGCTCAAATGCTGGCGAATTTAGTCCTTAGGACGGAAATTGTAGAAAGAATGCTGGTAAAGCAGGAATTTGCCCTGGTGCAGGACGAAGTAATAGACTTAAAGGGACAGGTTCGATACAGCCTCGAAGAAATGCGCAAGGTGATTTTTAATTTACGTCCGATGGCTCTCGATGATTTGGGGCTGATCCCGACACTCCGTAAATACGTTCATGATTATGAGGAGAAGACGAAGATCAGAACCTCCTTTGAAACGAGGGGCAAGGAGCACAGGCTGTCTTCTGCCATGGAGGCGGCGGTGTACCGCCTGGTTCAGGAAGGTTTGTCCAATGCGGCCAAGCATGCCTTTCCCAGCTATGTGCTAGTAGAGATCACTTATCAGGCGCAGCTGATTAAGATCGTCGTAAAGGATAATGGATTAGGCTTTAATGTTAAGAAGGTAAGCGAGCAGGGCAACCGCGAAAGCTTTGGACTGGTAGGCATGCGGGAGCGGGTGGAACTGCTTGAAGGAAGAATGGAGATTTTGTCAGCGGAGAATCAGGGCACAACAATTGTAATCCACATTCCGACGAATGTGGATAAGGGAAAGGAGTAATGTGATGGAGAACCAAAGTTCTGGCAAATCGCCCATTCAGGTTCTTTTGGCCGATGATCATCAGTTGTTTCGTGAAGGGCTGAAACGTATTTTAAATATGGAGGATGACATTGAAGTCATTGGCGAATGCGGTGACGGCATCCAGGTGTTGGAGTTTTGCAATGTCAATAAACCGGATATCGTGCTTATGGATATCAATATGCCTATCGAGAACGGTGTGGAGGCTACTCAAAAGCTGCGTGAAATGTTCCCTGAAGTCAAGGTTATTATTTTGTCGATTCATGATGATGAAAGCTATGTATTTGAAACACTGCGCAAGGGTGCCAATGGCTATTTGCTGAAGGATATGGAGGCAGAGTCGCTTATTAACGCTATTCGTTCCGTCTGTGAAGGTCATGCATTTATCCATCCTAAGGTTACGGGCAAGCTGATTAATCAGCTGCGGCGCATGACCTATCTCAATGAGACGGGAGCAATGACCGAAACGGCCGTTAAGGAAGCAGGCGTCAAATTCGTCGCAGGCGACAACAATCCATTGACCCGGCGCGAGGCAGAGGTACTGCGGCTGATGGCCGAAGGCAAGAGCAATAAGATGATCGGAGAATACCTCTTTATCAGCGAGAAGACCGTTAAGAACCATGTCAGCAGCATTCTGCAAAAAATGGAAGTTGACGACCGTACTCAAGCAGTCATTAATTCTATCAAATACGGCTGGGTAACCCTATAACAGGCTTAACCTTAACTGAACGTTTTGGAGAATCCCAATGATCCGGAACAACATTACATAACAGACTGCAGCGATTCTGCTGTAATCAAACGTATTGTTTCAGTGCACAGTTATATTCGATTCGGCAAAACGCTGATGTAAATATGTACCCGGCTATACCCAGTCTTGTTGGAACCATGGGCAGGCACCGACCTTTTAACTCCGGCATATAGTGTCGGTATACAGAGGAGGTGCATCTCCATGGTAGCCCAGTTAATCTGGATTGCGGTTATATACGGATCCGCAGTTATCCTTGTTCATATTTTGCGCAACCGGGAACTGACCCGGCAGACGGCATGTTCTGGGAAGCGGCTGCATTATATTCTTATTACCCGTAATCATGAAGCGGTTGTCGAATGGTATATCCGGGTAATCGGTATTCATGCTTTTCTGACCGGAAAGTTATTTCGGGTGACAGTAATGGACGATGATTCAAGTGATGCTACGATAGCTGTGGCTTCCAGATTGGCTTGCAGCGGTTCTTCCATTGATGTTGCCCGGTTCATGCACAATCGTAGCTTACAGGCAGAAAGCCCGTTACAGCAGGGTATATTGGTCGATTTGCGGTTTCCCGGCACAACTGCTCCGTTGCGGTTTATGCGGATGCCGGAAAGCGGGGGATATCAATCAGAGCGCGGCGAATGAGAATTAAATACGCAAGAATCGGGTGAAGCACACTCTCCAAGAATGGAGTGGTGTGCTTTTTTGTGTCTCAGGATAAATTAAGGAGGGATTGCAGATGAGGGTTGCCCTATATGCTGTGAAGGATAAGGAACGCTGGCACCTGTGGGTTTCGCTGAATATCCAGGTAGACAATGTCTGGTGGAGCGGGGTGGGAGGTGAAGGCTGGAATGGACAGTCTGCGGACAAACGGGTATTGCTTTCTGCGGATCTGCCGCTCGGTTGGGCAGTCAAACTTCGTGACAATGTCAAACCTGTGAAGGGCATGCAGGAATGGACGGAAGAACATTGGGCTGGCTATCTGGCTAATCTATTGCAGGCTGAGATTAATGAGGAGCAAGAAGCAGGTGGCGAATGGAAGAATAGTACCCAGTTTCATCCAACCGCTAGTTTCAGTGAACGGACTGCGCGTTTCGCACTCAGTGCGCAGGCGGATCGCTTAGTGGAGGCGCTGTCCGGCCGGTCTTTGCTGCAGTCTGAAGTTGAAGCACTACTGGAGGAGAAGGAGCCGCTACTGGCAGACACTTGGCAAGCTGCAGCGCAGCTCGCACATTTGCAGGGGCGGCTGAAACTTGAGGCCGCTTGCAGCAGGGTTGAAGAGAGCAAGGGAAAACTGCGGCAATGGAGCTCGGGGATAGAAAAGAGAGCTACGCGGACAGAGAGCCCGCAAAAGGCTGCAGGTGAGGCGAGGCGGGGGCGGGGATGCAGGGAAGTGGCGGGCGATACATGGAATGAGAGCGTAGCTAGGGATACAGTAGGTGATGCGTGGAGTGGGAGGGAGAGCAGGAGAGTAGGCGTTGATGCATGGAGTGAGAGGAAGAGCAGGGAGGTTGTGGCGGAAGAATTGAAAGAGAGCGAAGGCAGGGATGTCCGTGCGCGGCTGCCCAGCGCAGGCAGCCTCCTGCGTGCTGCGGCGCTTCGCCTGCCGCGGCTCCGCTTGCCCCTGCGCGGCGCTGTCGCCCGCCGCGCGGACATACGCTGCCTGCGCTGCGGCAGCGTCGCCACCGGCCGCACGGCATGCGCCGCGTGCGGCCTCACCGGCTGCGCCTACTGCGAGGCCTGCCTCGCGCTCGGGCGCAGCCGGGCCTGTGCGCTGCTGCTGCGCAGCGCATCCCTTCCGGCCGTACGGTGTACGGCCGGTGTCAGTCCCACCGTAGCAGCGCGCCGGTGGGGGCTGAGCAGCGCGCAGGCGGGGGCCGCCGGCGCTGCACTGGGGTTCCTGGCGGAGCCGCGCCAGCGCTCCGCCGCCCAGGGCCCAGAGCGGTTCCTGCTCTGGGCAGTTACAGGAGCGGGAAAGACAGAGATCACTTTCCCGCTCCTGGAGGCGGTGCTGCGCGCCGGGGGCCGCGTGCTGATAGCGACGCCGCGCCGCGACGTCGTACTGGAGCTGGCTCCGCGGCTGGGCCGGGCGTTCCCGGACAGGACGCTCTCCGTGCTATACGGCGGCAGTCCGGACTGCTGGAGCCAGAGCCAGATGGTGCTGGCGACCACCCACCAGCTGCTGCGTTTTCATCAGGGCTTTGATCTGGTCATAATTGACGAGCTGGATGCATTCCCCTATGTCAATGATCCAATGCTGGCCTTTGCGGCCGAGCATGCGTGCAAGCCGGACGGCCGTTTTATCTATTTGTCGGCGACGCCGCCACCGGAGCTGCAGCGCCAAGCGCATAGCGGCAGACTTCCGCACGCCAGAGTGCCTGTGCGTTTTCATGGCCATCCCCTGCCTGTACCGCAGCATCTGACCATGGCGCCGGTACAGCAATGCTTGAAGCGCAGAACTCTGCCCGGGAAGCTTAAGAAGGCGCTGGGCAGGTCTTTTGCCCGGGAAGCACAAATATTTGTGTTTGTGTCGCGGATTTCCCATATTGCCGGACTGCTGTCGCTTCTGCGCCGGAGTTTTCCGGGCAAAGCGATTGAAGGCACCTCATCCCAGGACCCCGAAAGAGCAGAGAAGGTGGCGGGATTCCGCAGCCGGGCAATCTCCCTGCTGGTGACAACTACGATTCTTGAACGGGGAGTAACAGTCCCGCGAAGCGATGTGTTTATTCTGGATGCTGACAGTGGTCTGTTCGATGAGGCCTCACTTGTCCAGATGGCAGGCCGGGCCGGGAGGTCAAAGGACGATCCAGACGGATCGGTGATCTTCTTATCTCCGCAGTGGACAAGGTCACAGCGCGGAGCCATTTCGCAGATTCGGACAATGAACGCCATTGCCCGCAGACAAGGGTTGATAAGCAAGGAGAAATGGATATGAAATTCTCACTCTTGAGGCTGGCCAATATTCGATCCTTATTTGCCCCTTCCCTGCAGCAGTGCCTGATCTGCGGGAAACACAGCCAGCCCGCAACAGAACTGCCTGGAGTCTGTGCGGGCTGTGAAGCGGCTATTCCCTGGATTCGCTGTCCGCGCTGCAGTAAATGCGGACGCCATGTCGGCTGTCCCGATTGTACCCGCAGCAGCGAGCCAGGTCCACTCGTGTGTAACCGCAGTGCGGTTGCTTATACGAGTGTGATGCGTGAGATTCTGGGACGGTACAAATATCGCGGCGATGAGAAGCTGGCATCAATTCTTGGCCTGATGCTGGACAGGGCCTATTCCATTCTGAAGGAAGAACGGGAGCAGCTTATGCACAGCCGCCGCCCGGTGCAGAGCAGATTCTCAAACAACATCATATTTTCTGTTAGAAAAAGCGAGCGGAATCTTCTCTGGCAGGCTGACTTGCTGGTTCCTGTTCCTGTCAGTGACTCCCGGCTCGTGGAGAGAGGGTTCAACCAGGCTGAGCGGCTGACGGAGATTCTATCCCGGCACAGAGGGATACCGCAGCTCCCGCTGCTGATCCGTACCCATCATACCGGCAAACAGAGCTTTAAGACCCGGGCCGAGCGGCTGGCAGATATGAAGCACGCTTTTGCCGCTAGCCGAGATTCTAAAGTTCTATCAAGTTTTGAAGATCTGTTGGAATCATTGAATCCGCAGGACCGGCCTTTGCAGATTATCATTATTGATGATATCTATACCACAGGAAGCACCATCCGTGCGTGCGCGGAAACGATAATCCGGCTAAGCGCGAGTTTGGGCTGCACTGCGGAAATATACAGCCTGACCTGGGCCAGATCTTAGAACGTTCATTTTACTTCCATTTTGAAGGTATGCATGAGCAGCGCAGCCAGCGAGACCGGGAACACAATTACAATCAGCATTACGATCTTTCCGGTCTCGATGTTTCCAATATCGGATACATATGGGGCAGCCACCACGGAAAAAGGCGAATACCAAAAAAATTTGCTGCCGCTGAGTCCAAGACTAAGATTAGTAATCGTAGCGGCTACTGCCACCAGCACGGGAACAAGCAGGGAGCGGCTGAGCTGGCTGAGCAGAGCGAACAGAGGCAGAACCGCAAGCTGACCCAGCAGGAACAGCCCTGCGCGAGCCAACTGATCGTTCAACAGTTCTGCAGGCAACGGCTCTCCTTTAAAAATCCAAATGGTAATATACATCCCTATAAATTCAATAAACGTGCTGACCAATAAAATCAGGAAAGCTATGAATAGTTTGCTGAATATAATCGACATTCTGGAGCGTGGATAGGTGTATAACACAGAAGCCGTAAAATCTGTATATTCCTTGGAGATGATTTGACTGGCTAGTAGAGCAATCCAAAGGGTTACCGTCATGAATGCATACATTAGCTTCTCATTCGAGAGATACCCTTCCCAGGACATGGGTTCTCCGAGGCGCATTACCATAAACAACAATGGGCCAAACAGGCTTACTGCGGGGAGTGCCCAGAAGAGCGGCGATTTTCGGAACTTGAGCCATTCACAGTACAGCATCTTAGTTCAGCTCCTTTTGGCTGGTGACATGGATGAAGAAATCCTCGAGTGAGTCGGCGCGGATGGCCAGCTCTTTCACTTCAATCCCGCGCACCACCAGCTGGCGGTTGATTTCACCGCTGTTGTCGAAGCCCTCGTACAAGCGGAGTACTCCCTTTTCCCACACCTGGAACTTGTGGATTCCAAGCTGCTGCTCCAATAACACGGCCGTCTGCTGATCATCATTCACCTTAAGCTCAAGATAGTGGCGGTTTTTGCCCTGGATCTCTTCGTAATCCAACTGCTCAATGAGTCTGCCTTTATGCATAATACCGATCCGGTTGGCCATAAGCTCGATTTCACCCAAAATATGGCTGGAGATCAGCACGGTCAATTCCCGCTTCTTCTGCAGGTCTACAATAAGCTCGCGGGTATCCTTAATGCCAAGGGGGTCAAGCCCATTAATCGGCTCATCCAGGATGAGCATGTCCGGACGATGCATGAGTGAACGGGCAATGCCGAGACGCTGGCGCATGCCGAGTGAGAGCTGTTTTGCCTTTTTATGTGCGGCCTGCTGCAGACCGACCAGCTTCAGGTGCTCCATCACGGACTCCCTCTCGGGAATGCCGCTCATCCGGCGGTGAATTTCGAGATTCTCGGCGGCTGTCAGGTGTGGATAGAATCCCGGGGTTTCAATAATAGAGCCAATCCGGCTGTAAAGCGTTCTGTGCAGCGGATTACCAAGCCATTCGATGCTGCCTGAGGTAGGCTGGATTAATCCCAGAAGCATGCGCAGGGTCGTAGTTTTGCCGGCTCCGTTCTGACCGAGAAGACCATAAATATCACCCTGGCGCACGGTCAGGTTCAGATTTTCAACCACGGCTGAATTTCGGTAGTGCTTGTTTAAGTCACGGGTTTGCAGAATAGGAATCATTGATTGTCTCTCCTCAGTAAAGGTATGGACTCAGCTTAGAGGAATACCCTTACTTAACTATGACTTAATTCTTACTTTTTCTTTAATATTCCTACATTCAGCAAGAGGAAGCTTTAGGCAGCTGCAAAATAAAAGAGGTGCGTTCCCCTGGTATCGAAGCGGCATGGAGACTTCCCCCCTGCTTGAGCGCCAGCTGTCTGGCTATCGTGAGTCCCAAGCCGCTGCCGCTGCTGCCGGATGTGCGGGCAGGTTCAATGGTGTACATTCTTTCGAAAATAAGCTTCAAATTCCCCGGTGAAATCCCCGGTCCGTTATCCCAGATTTCAAGCGAAATGTGATCCTCGGTTTCGGTGAGCCGAGCCCCGATTATTCCGGAGGAAGCGCCGTGCCGCAAGCTGTTGGACAGCAAATTGCCTACGATGCGTTCCACAGCCATGCTATCACCAAGCGCATACAATCGTTTTTCTGGAATCTCCACAACAGGCTCCAGTGACAGGCTGAGAAAAGAAGGATAGAGGCCGACCAGCATTTCCTTGGTTAATCTGTTCATGTCTATGGGGACGTTTTGCAGGGGGAGATCCCCGGCTTCAATCTTCGCCAATTGAAAAAACTGATCCAGCAGCTCATACATCGAGCGGGATTTCTTATAAGCGATGTTCATGAATTGTTTCTGCTCCGCCCCGCTCAGATTCTCATCGGTTTGCAGTACCTCTAAGTAGCCCATCACAGAGGTCAAAGGGGTACGTAAGTCATGCGAGATATTCGATACCAGCCGTTTATGTGCGTCCTCTGCTTGCCTTGTACGGGATTCAGCATTTTGCAGACGATCCAGAAGACTGTTAATGCCGGAAGCTAACTTGCGAAGTATAGGGTTTTCGCTAAAGATCCGAACTCGCTCATTAGGCAGAGCCTGTCCGGGTTCGGTGAAGGTAGTCTTGTTCAGAAGAAACTCATGGACATGACTCAGTTCGCGATGAAGCCGCAGTAAGCGGAAGACAAGGACTATGGCCAACAGGACAGCAAGAATCAGGCTGATAGTAAGGACAAGAACCGTCATACTTCACCCCACTTGTAGCCCATTCCCCAGACTGTGATGATATGCCTTGGGAGGGAAGGGTCCTCTTCAATTTTGGAGCGCAATCTGCGGATGTGTACGGAAATGGTGTTTTCCGCACCCGTACCTGCATAATCTTCACCCCAGATTCGGGTATATAGATTTTCCCGGGTGAACACTTTTTTGGGATAAGAGGCCAGCAAATAGACGATTTGAAATTCCGTGGCCGTCAGACCGAGGGAGACACCGTTTTGCAGGACTGAGCACTGTTCGGGATCAATTAGTAGATCGCCGCAGGAGATGTGTGGATTGCTCTGTTCAAGGAGGGGATCGGCCGAAAAATCAATATACCGCCGGATAAGTGCCTTTGCACGGGCTATTAATTCAAAGATACTGAAAGGCTTAATAATATAGTCATCAGCTCCGCTGCCGAGACCGATGATTTTATCCGTTTCCCCGTCTTTGGCGGTCATAATCAGCACGGGCACGTAGCTGACCGCACGGATTCTTCGCAGCACCTCCAGTCCATCCATCCCTGGCAGCATCAGATCGAGCAGTACAAGCTGAAAAGGGCCGTTGCGCTCAAAAGCTGCCTTTGCCTCAAGGCCGTTCCCGATCCGCACGCATTCCATGCCTTCCTTATGAAAATATCGTTCGAGCAGCCCGGAAATTTCCTGATCATCTTCAATGACAAGAATACGAATCATGTGATTTCTCCTTTGATATGACCGTTTAGCATATTTTTTGCTATTATAATATAATTAAAGCGATTTTTTAGCCGATACTAATCATAGACGGAATTTCAGCTATCATGTAATCTAGAGCATAAGACGTGAATTCACAGTAAAGAATGTAAGAAGGGAGCCGCTGCCGAAATGAATTTAGACAATTGTCCAAAGTGCGGCCGGTTATATGTCAAAAATATCATGGACCTGTGCCAGCCCTGTCTCAAAGAGCTTGAACATCAATATGAAATCTGCGTAGAATATCTGCGCAAAAACAGAGGCACCAATATTCAGGAGCTGTCCGATGCTACGGAGATTCCGATCAAGGAAATCACCCGTTTTATTCGCGAAGGCCGAATTTCCATAGCAAATGCGCCTAATATGATGCTGCCGTGCGAAGTATGTGGAACCTTGATCCGCGAAGGGCATATGTGCGACAGCTGCCGCTCCCGTCTGACGAAAGATCTTGCAAATGCTGCTAAAGAAAGTGCCGCTGCAGAACCTGTTAAGAAGTCATCTGAGGGCGCCTACCGGGCAGTCGATAAGCTCCGCGGTATATAAATTCTGTAAAAAAACGTTTGCAGCTATAAAGAATGTTTCAACGTAGGCCGATAAACTTAGTAAAGATTATCGGTTTTTTTATATCAAAAGGAAGGTGGAAGTTATGAAAATTAACGAGACCGGACGAATTAATGCGATTAATCCGTATCAACGCAGTGCGGAATCGCAAAGGCAGGAACAAATGAAGAAGAGTACGCGTAAAGATGAGGTTTCTATTTCCGACGAAGCTATTAAGCTCTTGCAAGCCCAGAACAGCGGCAAGGTTGATGCAGAACGCGCACTTAAGATTGACAGCTTGAAGCAACAGGTCTCCGCAGGTACCTATGAAGTAGACGCAGCCAAACTCGCAGAGAAACTCGCCCCTTATTTTAAGCAATCCTCCGAGAATTAGGTGAACCCATCCATGGCATTGACGAAATTGCTTGAATTGCTTGAGCGGCTGGACGAAGTGCATCTTCAGATGCTGGATCTGGCCGCTGTCAAGAAACAGACGATTATGGACAACAAGGTGGATGGTCTTATTGACATCATGAACCGTGAGTCCAAATTAATGAAGCTGATTGGACAGCTTGAAGAGCAGCGCACGGAGGCTGCGTATGCCTTTTTGCAGCATGTGGGCATACGCTCCAATCTGAATCTGAATCTGACAGAGCTGTCCCGGCTTGTATTTGACCCAGAAGACAAATTACGGCTGCTGCAAATTCAGCAGAAGCTTTCAGACACAGTGCGTCGCTTGAAGAAAGCCAATGAGCTGAACCAGAAGCTGATTGAGCAGTCGCTTACCTTTATAGATTATTCCCTGGATTTGCTTGTCGGAAGACCGAACCAGGACTTTACCTATCATCATCCATCCGACAAGGGCAACAGCGCAGCACGGCCGGGCCTTTTTGACACCCGCGGATAGAATTGTATTTATTACTGGCTGTTTTGCCGGAGCAATCACAAGGGAGGACCAAGTAGCATGACATCGACATTTCATTCAATTGAGACCGCAAGACGAAGCCTTTTTACGCAGACTGCTGCGCTCAATACAACCGGACACAACATTGCCAATGCAAATACGGAAGGCTATACCCGCCAGCGCGTGAATATGAAAGCAGCTTCACCTATTGAGGCGTATGGACTCACTAATTCTACCGTTCCCGGCCAGCTGGGTACCGGTGTAGAATTCACCTCCATCGAACGGATCCGGGAGATGTTTCTGGATGACCAGTACCGTGGAGAAAGTGCCGCCAGCGGCAACTGGACCATCCAATCGGATACTCTCGATAAGCTGGAAGCTATTGTGAATGAACCTTCAGATACAGGCATCCGGACCGTACTCGATAACTTCTGGAAGTCCTGGTCAGATCTGAGCAAGAATCCAGAGGACCCAACGGCCCGTAAGATTGTAGTGCAGACCACACAATCGCTCACTGATGCAATCAATTATATGAGCACACAATTAAATAATCTTGACCGTGATCTTACCTCCAATATTGATGTAAAGGGGAAGGAAATTCAAACCTACCTCAGTTCTATCGTCGACCTTAACCAATCCATTGCCAAGATTGAAGGCATGGGGGATCAAGCCAATGATCTGCGGGATCAACGTGACCTGTTGACGGACAAGCTCTCCAAGATTGCTAATATTACGGTGGTAGATACGGACGCCGGATATAACATCTCATTGGGGGGACGGAATCTTGTGCAGGGAGCAGCGCTTAGCGCAACGGTAGACAGCGCGTTCCTTAATGCTGCTTATGACTCTGGAGATCTGAAGGCTGGAGAAGCTTACGGGATGATATTTTCCAACAGAACTTATGTCACGGATTACAAGAAACAGCTTGATACCTTGGCTAATACGATTGCTAACGGAGAGGTGCAGGTTACTATTCCGGCAGGCTCTACTGTTCCCGCAGGAACTACTGTACTCAAAGACTCAGAAATCATAAATGTGGACGGGACAAAGACCCCGCTGCTTGCAGGTGCTGCAATTCCTATTCCTCTAACTGGTGATCTAAAGACTACTGTTAAGGGCCTGAACGGCTTGCATCAGTTAGGATTTGGTATGGATGGCAGCTCAGGCCGCGCATTCTTTACCCCTGCTGTCGCAGGTGAAGCTATCACTGCCGGCAATATTCGTTTGAATCCGGAGATTGCAGCCGACCCAAGCCTATTTGCTACTTCGATGCGTGCAACTACTGATACCGCTGGCAAGGTTTCAGTGATCAAAGGCAATAATACCTTGGCCCTGATGTTCAGCAATCTCAAAGATAACAATACATTTACTACAGCAAGCGGCTCTACAACAGGCACTGTCGGGTCCTACCTCAGCTCTATGGTCGGTCAGCTTGGTATCCAATCACAAGAGGCTGCCCGCCAGGCGAGCAATTCGGACTTTCTGGTCGAGCAAGTGAATTCCCGCCGTCAGTCTGTAAGCGGAGTATCACTGGATGAAGAAATGTCGAATATGCTGGTATTCCAGCATGCTTACAGCGCTGCTGCTCGCTTTATGACAACTTTTGATGAAATGCTCGATAAATTGATTAATTCTACCGGCACCGTCGGCAGATAGAGGAGGAAGAGCATATGTTGAGGGTAACCTCCAATATGATGAATTCACAGCTGCTGCTTAACTTGAACCGCAATGCGCGTACAATGAACGATACACAGCTGCAGCTGGCCACTGGGCGGAAGATCAACAAGCCCTCCGACGACCCTGTAGGGATTACATATTCCTTGCGTTACCGTGCGGAGCTTTCGTCAAATGAACAATATACCAAGAACGTAGACAGTGCAGTCTCTTGGCTGGATTATAATGATACAGTGTTAGGACAGGCTGGGGAGGTTGTTCAAAAGTTACGGGAGTTGACGGTGCAAGCATCGACGGGCAGTAATCCGCAGTCTGCTTTAGACAGTATAAATAAGGAAGTCCTGCAGCTTCAAGAACAGCTTGTGGATATTTCAAACAGTACATTGAACGGTAAGTATATTTTTAACGGTGAGAAGTATAATACTAAGCCTTATGATTTCACCAAAAACGCCGATGGTACCTATAATACTACTCAGGCTGTAATAACAGATCCTGGTCAAATTCAGTATATCGTAGGTGAAGGTGTACAGATGCCTATTAATTTGACCGGAAATGAGGTGTTCGGAGATACTGCTGATCCCGACAATCTCTTTAAGACTATTAATGATATTTCAGCGGCATTGAGCTCCGGAAATTATTCTGCAGTCTCAGCACAACTTACTAATCTCGACACACGAATGGAGACTATCTTAGCGGCCCGCTCTGAAATAGGGGCCAAAACCAATCGTGTTGAATTAATGCAGGATCGCCTGAGTGACCTTAATGTGAATCTTACGGATCTGCAAGCCAAGACAGAGGATGCTGACTACGAGGGACTGATCATGCAGTCTAAGATTCAGGAGAACATCTATAATGCTTCACTATCCGTGGGTGCGAAGATTATCTCTACTTCTCTGGTTGATTTCATAAGATAGTGGAGGTGATCTCTGATGATCCAACCTGTCGTACAAATACGCCAGTCTCCTGCTGTTATGAACATAGATGCAGATCCAGGTACATTCTCTATAAGACAGCCCAAGGCTGATCTGAGCATAACGACTACTCCAGGAGAACTTACCGTTCACTCCACTCGTCCAGAGCTAACCGTAGATCAATCAAAAGCATGGGCAGCGTATAACGGTGGTAAAATGCTGGAAATGAATAAACGTATCTATTCCGGTATTGAGCAGTTGTATTTACAAGGAATTGCCAGACGGGTAGAGCAGGGAAATCGGATGGCCGAATTTTTCAAGCCAGGGAATACAATTAGTGAAGTGTATGGAACGGATACTTTGCCGAACTCCTTTCCTGAGATGCGTGGTCCTGCATCCTATGACAATGTGGACATTCATATTCAAACGCAGGCGCCGCAGCTTAGTTACCGGCCTGCACAGGTGGATGTGGAGATCGAAAGGAATGCTCCTGAGATTGAGTTCACCCGTGGCAAGCTGGATATTTATATGCAGAGTTATGGCTCTTTACAATTTATTCCGCCAGAAATCAATGTTCAAGGGTAGCTTCCAAGCTATAGACGTGCCTTACAGCGCCTCTATAGCTTTTCTGCTTTATATTTTTATACAACTTAATTTATACTTTAGGAGTGAATAACTTGATTATAGAAACGTTGTCTTGGGGTAGACTTGAAGTGAGTGAAGAACAGATCTACCATTTTCCCAAAGGGCTGCCGGGTTTCGATGAGGAAACAAAGTTCGCCTTAATAGCTATGGAGGAAGCGCCGTTCTGGTATTTACAGTCGTTGAGCGATCAAGGATTATCTTTTCTTCTGGGTGATCCGTTTGCTTTTTATCCGACCTATGAATTCGAGTTACCTGATGAGGAGGCGGAAGAACTGGCAATTGGTTCAGATGTTGTTGTCCGCTGTATTATTACGCTTAAGGAGCAAACGGAGCAGTCCACCCTTAATTTGCTTGCTCCAGTTGTACTGAATCCATCGGAGAGACTTGGCAAACAAGTGGTCCTGCATAGAAGCCCTTATCATACCAAACATAGTCTGCTTCAGGATCAATCAGTAATTGACGGAAAGGATGGTGGATGAAATGCTGGTATTGTCCCGTAAAAAAGGCGAGTCCATCGTCATACAGGATCACATTGAGCTGACCGTACTGAGTGTGGAGGGAGATACCGTAAAGATTGGCATCTCGGCTCCGAAGCATGTCGATATTTTTCGTAAAGAGGTATATTTGTCTATTCAGGAAGCCAACCGTGAATCGGCGGCCCCGCAGCAGTCCGATCTTCAAGCATTAATTCATAAGCTTCGCGGTTGATTTCATCTAAAAGGGGCACTTTCTTTGGGTATTGTCGCAGTTGACAACACCATTCCACCAAAGAAAGGAGCCTTTTTTTGTTTATTAATAAGGTTACTTTCGAAATGAGTGATAAATTATAAAAAAATATTGAAAAACTTTCTGTTTGCTCTACATAGTTTGCCTGGGGTTGTCGATATATAATTTAGACGCTGATCCTGCAGGGCGGCCGACCTTAATGGTTCGGCGTTTACCACATGGATGTGGAACTAACTTAATTTCAGGGAGGAAATATCAAATGATTATCAACCACAATATCGCGGCGATGAACACTCACCGTCAACTGACTTCTAACACAGCCAACACTAACAAAAATATCGAGAAATTGTCTTCCGGTCTTCGTATCAACCGTGCCGGTGACGATGCTGCCGGTCTGGCAATCTCCGAAAAAATGCGTGGTCAAATCCGCGGTTTGGATATGGCTTCCAAGAACTCACAAGATGCCATCTCTTTGATTCAAACTGCTGAAGGTGCATTGAACGAATCCCACAGCATCCTGCAACGTATGCGTGAGTTGTCTGTTCAATCCGCCAATGATACCAATACAGATGCTGACCGTAAAGAACTTCAATCCGAAGTTAAACAATTGGTTACTGAATTGGACCGTATCGGTAACACTACTGAGTTCAATACCAAGAAGTTGTTGGATGGTTCTGCCAAAGGCGTAACTGAAGCAGTAGCAGGTACTGCTAAAGTTAACAATAACTCCGGTGTAAAGATTGACCCAGCTCAGATAGCTAATTTGAATACAACCGCTGGTACGGCTGCTACTAAGTCTAAGGTTGACGGTGCTTACATGATCGTAAGAACTGGAACAAATGGCGCAGCTGGGGCATTTGATGCTACTGATTACAAACTTATTGGACCAAATGGTAGTGAAATAACAACTGCTGCTACTAACATTACAATTACAGATACTGCAGTTACATTTGGATCGGATATTCTTACTGGTGCTGGTGGATCTTTAGCTGTTACTAGTATGAACGCTATGAAAGTCGGAGAAAGTATGACTTTTGTATTTGGTAAAGATGAGCCCGCTAGTGCTGAATTGAAAGACTCCATCATGACCCAAATTGGTGCGAATGCTGGTCAAACCGCATTTATTTCCGTGGGAGATATGCGTGCAGAAGCTCTTGGCGTAAAAGACATTAATATTTCCTCTAAATTCGGTGCAGCTACTGCAATCGAAACCGTTCAAAACGCTATGCAAAAAGTTTCTTCCCAACGTAGTAGCCTGGGTGCTATGCAAAACCGTCTGGAACACACCATCAACAACTTGGGTGCGGCTTCCGAGAACTTGAGTGCTGCTGAATCCCGTATTCGTGACGTTGACATGGCTAAAGAAATGATGCAACAAACGAAGAACAACATCCTTGCTCAAGCTTCACAGGCTATGTTGGCACAAGCTAACCAACAGCCACAAGGTGTTCTGCAATTGCTTCGTTAATTTCTTCTCGTTTGACCAAAGCTCCGGGGACTCCCGGAGCTTTTTTTCTTTTTTTTGCTTGACAGGGATCAAATCCTAAATTATCCCTAAATGAAACCGATATATACTATATAAATGAGCGTCGCTGGAGGTCAGGATAATGAATGTACAGTTTTCACTTAGTGCCAGTTCTACAATAAGCAAGCCTAACGGCACAGAGAGCAATCACAGCACAGAGCCGACATCACAGGTGAAACCACTCTCCCCAATTCAAGATACAAAGGAGATGAGTTTGAGAGAGAAGCAAGGCGTGAACGTATCTGTGGCCGAAGAACAGCTTATTCGAACCATTGAGCGAGCAGTGAAATCTCTACAAGGCCCTCAGACCATGCTGGAGATCAGCATCCACGAGAAGACGCATGATATTATGGTCAAGGTACTTAATAAAGATACCGGTGAGTTAATTCGTGAAGTTCCCCCAGAGAAAACACTGGATCTCGTTGCTAAAATGATGGAAATCGCAGGAATACTTGTAGACGAGAAAGTCTAACACTTGGAGGTGCTGATTTGGTTACAAGAATCAATGGATTTTCTGGCATGGATATTGACAGTATGGTCAAGAGTATGATGGCAGCTAAACGGGTGCCACTGGATAAGCTCAATCAGGATAAGCAAGTATTACAGTGGACTAGAGAAGGATACCGTGAGCTGAACAGTGTGCTGTATGATTTTCGTACAAATAAACTGAACGATAAATATAAAAAATCCGACTCCTTAAATGCGAATAAAGCCGTGACCACAGGGAATACAACTGCAGTGAAAGCCGAAGCTACGGCAACGGCAAATGGAGTTGATATGAAGGTAAGTGTAAGTAAGCTTGCTACCAAAACTACTCTTCAGACCCCCGGCTTAGGTCAAGGTGTACCCAGTTCAACTTCACTGGCACAGCTTGACGGTGTAGCTTTGTCAGAGCTCTCTGAAGAAGAAGAGGCTGCATATCTCAAGAAAGGCTTCGACATTACCATTAATGGGGTGAGTTTCAAGGATAGCGCGGGTAATTCTCTGTTTAATGGTCTCACATCTATCTCTTCCCTGGTGGCAGCGATAAACACCAATACAAAGGCTAATGCTGTTGCAAGTTATGATGAGATTACAGGAAAGCTGTCGATTGCATCTAAGGTTGGTGGCGCAGATGGGACGATTAAAGTTGAAACCCCAGCTGGAAGCAATTCATTATTGGCACTTTTTTCAAAGAAAACAGTAGTGGAGACTAACGGAGCTGGTGCAGGCGTCACAGATGACAAAACACTGGCTGACTTGCAGAAGATGTTGGATGGGAAAGACCCTGCTCCGGATGCTCCAGCGAAGTATTATGATTTTATTATTAACGGGAATCAGTTTGTATTTACTGCTTCGACCTCAATAGCAACAGTAGTGTCAACGATTAATACAAGACCAGGTGCTAATGTGACGGCAAGCTTTGCAGATGGTAAATTAACGATTACCGGTAACTCTGGTGGAGAAGTGAAGATGGATGGAGCCTCCTACGAATTTTTAGGTCTATTCAAAGGAGCCGTACCTTTTGCTGAAGGCCCAGAGCCCATCAAAGAGGTTATCAAGGGTGAAAATGGGATAGTCACGATTAATGGTGAAGTTATTAATAACGTTACTAGCAACGTTTTCACTATCAATGGGGTTCAGCTAACATTATTGGATGTGACCAAGGATAGCAATGGAACGGACATTCCAGCGAATGTTAAAACTCAAAGTGATCCGGATAAAGCTCTGGAATCCATCAAGGGTTTCATGGATGACTACAATGCCTTAATAAAAGCACTTAATACCAAAGTTAATGAAACTAGGTATCGTGACTTTAAACCACTGTCAGATGAGCAGAAAAAGGAAATGAAAGAAAACGATATTGACAGCTGGACAGTAAAAGCCAAAAGCGGTTTATTCAAAAATAACGATATTATCACAAGTCTTCTATCAAAAATGAGAGAAGCGATTACTGAGAAACTTGGAAGCCTTAATGCAATTGGTATAACTACAGGGAATTATATGGAGAACGGTAAGCTGGTCATAGCGGATGAGACGAAGCTGAAAAATGCGATAAGCGCCAATCCTCAACTTGCGCTCGATCTTTTTCAAGGTCCCGCCAATGCTCCAGAAAAAGGTATCTTCAACAAATTAACGAATAGCATTACCGGCACCTTAGATATGATCACTGAGCGGGCAGGTACCAATAAATTTTCCATGGACTTAAATAGTACATTTAAAGAGGAAAGTGTTATTGGGAAACAACTTAAAGGTTACAATAATCGGATTTATATTATGCAGAAAAATCTTCAAATGGTAGAAAATCGTTACTATAAGCAATTCTCAGCAATGGAAAGCGCAATGAACAAGCTGACGACACAGTCCTCCAGCCTAATGTCCAGCTTGGGACTATCTTAAAATAAAGGGTGAGACTATCTTGCTTAAATCTCCTTATGAGAAATACCGACAATCCTCTATCCAAACTTCCACGCCTGCACAGTTAGTTGTAATGCTGTATGACGGTGCAATTCGTTTCGTGAGAACGGCAATGGATGGGCTGAGCAAGCACGATTTGGAGAAAACTAATCTTAACCTCGGCAAAGCTCAGACCATTGTCAGTGAGCTGATGAGTACCCTTGACTATACCTATGAAATATCGAAAAACTTATACTCTATGTATGAATATACTAATTTCCTGCTGGTCGAAGCCAATATTCGTAAAGACATGACTAAGGCAGAAGAAGCGCTGGGTTACTTAACTGAACTGCGGGAAACCTGGCTTCAGGCTTCAAAGATCGCAGCAGGTCAGGGGCCAGAGCCGCTATCTACGGAAAGTGCTAATGGATAAGGACAAGCTTATTGCAGAATTGCAGCAATTGACGCAGAATATGATGGGGCGGTTATATGAAGCTGAATTTGAAGACTTGGAGTCTTTCGTGGAAGAACGGCAGAAGCTGATTGATGACATCATCCGACAGTTCTCGTCGATTCCTGCATCGGCGGCGCAAAAAGTCGAAATCGAACGAATCCTGCAGCACGATCCGGAAATCACTGCCCGCATGAACGCCCTTCGCCTGGAGGCTCAGGATTGGCTTTATAAGCGTAATCAAGCTAAGCAGCAGCGCAATGCCTACGAGGCCGGATACACCCCGGACAGCTTTCTGATGGACCGGAAAAAATAATAATTTCCTAATGATTCATCTCAGGAGCAGGCGGGTATTAAATAGCGTCTGCTCCTTTTTTGATGAAAATATCACAAATATGACGACTTTATATTAAATTTAGGGATGGTAATTTATTGAAAGAAAACATTTACTATTCCAATTGACAATAAAGAAGCAGCGGTGGTATAGTCGACTTGTGAGCAAGACTCACGTTCATCTGATGACGAAGGGAATGTTTAATCAATGGAAGGTAAAGTTAAATGGTTTAACGCAGAAAAAGGTTATGGCTTCATCGAAACTGCCGATGGTGGCGACGTATTTGTACACTTCTCCGCGATTCAAACTGACGGTTTCAAGACTTTGGATGAAGGACAATCCGTAGAGTTTGATATCGTAGAAGGCGCACGCGGACCACAAGCAGCTAACGTCATCAAATTATAATCATCCGGCGCAGCCGACCTACATATATGGTAGATGGTTAGCAATTGAGACTACGCTAGCGCGGACCTTGGGACTACTCCCGGGGTCCTTTTTTGTTGTACATCAGAGGGTGGATTTATATAGATTACCAATTGAATGTTATGTTCAACCAGTTTCTGGGTAATGTAAACCGTTGGGCTAATTATATGACTCGACACAATTTACTTACTTAGGCGTATGCTTCCGGGAGGATGTGGAAGAAGCGATGAGTGAAGCCTATGCCCATCAAACACTCAGGAGGATGAACAGCTGAATGAAGAAAACATGGCGTGGATTTATGACCGTACTACTTGGAGTTAGCATGTTGTTCGGGGCTCTGGGCAGTGTTTCTGCCGCTTCTGTGCCAAAGGATATTAAGGGACACTGGGCACAAAGCCAACTGCAGAACTGGCTGGACAAAGGATATTTGGGTGGATACCCTGATGGTACGGTTAAGCCCAATAAGGTGATTACCCGGGGCGAATACGTTGCTTTTGTAAACCGTCTCTTTGGATTTACGGATACGGCTGCTATCAGCTTCAAGGATCTTAATAAATCCAACTGGGCTTACAATGAAGTAGCGAAAGCTGTAAAAGCCGGATATATCGCCGGGTTTAGCGACAAAACCTTTCGCCCATTAAGCCCGCTGACAAGACAGGAAGCAGCGGCGATTACTGCCAGATTACTTAGTCTGAACACAGGCAGTACTACTCTTGGATTCAAGGATAGTACCCAGATTTCTGTGTGGGCACGGGGATCCGTTGCTGCGGTAGCCAATAAGAAGATTATCAACGGGTATACAGACGGAACCTTTGGCCCTAAGAAATCGCTGACAAGAGCCGAAGCGGTTACCATCATCGGAAATTCGGTAGCTAACCGGCCGGGTGGCTCTGGTGGTACTGTAACACCTACACCTACGCCTACAACAGCACCAACCGCGACACCTGCACCTTCGGCAACACCTGCACCAACACCAATTCCAACTAGCGGTACAGGCGGAGGCAGCGGTGGTGGAGGAGGCAATGGCGTTGGTGGTGGCATCACTGTTCCATCCGTAAGTGGTGTAACCTACGGCCATGTTGGTGTTGTTACAGCTGATGTGTATCTTACACCTTCAGTGACTGGTGCTGTCTATTATGTTGTGGCCCCTTACAGCAGTACAGTATCGGCGCCGAGCGCGTTGCAGATAAGAGACGGGTTGACCAGTGCCGGAACAGCTGGTGTCAATAGCGGGAAGACTGCAGCAACAGGCAATACAACTGTATCCTTCTCTGTCTATGGCTTGCAGGCGGGTACGGAGTATGCAGCTTATGTAACGCTTGCTGATTCCTACGGAAACTGGTCAGAAGTATCGACACTGCGCTTAACCACTGCTGCAGGCAGTGCAACGTCTATTACTGCTGTTAAGCCAGGAGAGATAGGCACAGTTACAGCAGATGTTTATGTTACCTACGGGCAAGCAAGCGGGACTGCCGCACCGGTAAGATATGTGGTGTTGCCGGCTAATGCAGCTGATCCGAGTGCAGCCCAGATTGCCCAGGGAAAAGATAGCACTGGAACTGTGTTGTCAGCTCCTTGGACGGGGGTAATCACTCCTGCACCTGCTCCTGGAGTAAGACAGACGCTGGGGTTAACCGGCCTGACTGCGAATACCGGCTACAAGGTGTATCTCATTACCGGTAGTGGAAACACATGGTCACCGGTGGAGATCCTGCGCATTCATACTAAATAAGTAGTAGTGACTGACTTTGGTCCGGAAGAGGGTGGTGATACAATTGCCCCTTCCGGACCAATTGTGTATTTTTGGGGAAATCATAGCATCATATGTTAGCTAAATGTAAAGGCTGTCATGATTTGTTTTTTACTTAGCGCTGACAATTTGGTATAATGAAAATGTAAACAAAGGAGGAGTGCCCATGCAATTCAGCATTCGAGGTCAACAAATTGAAGTGACCGACGCTTTGAGAGAATATGTTGATAAGAAGCTCAGCAGACTTGAGAAGTATTTCGATGCACCCCCTACCTCAGAAGGATATGTGACGCTTGGCGTTGTCCGCGGCCTTCATACGGTGGAGGTAACCATTCCACTGGCAGGTGTGACGCTTCGTGCCGAGGACCGCAGTGATGACATGTACGCTTCCATTGATGCTGTTGTGGACAAGCTGGAACGCCAAATCCGCAAGCACAAGACCAAACTTAATCGCAAGTTCCGCCAGGAAGGAAGCCTGAAGACGCTGTTTGTAGAAGGAGCCCCTGGTGCTGTTGCTGTAGAGGAACAGGATTATGATGATTTGGAGGTTGTGCGTAACAAGCGGTTTACCTTGAAGCCTATGGATGTCGAGGAAGCGATCCTGCAAATGAACATGGTTGGACATAATTTCTTTGTGTTCTCCAACATCGACACTTCTGAAGTGAGTGTTGTTTACAAACGAAATGATGGAAAGTATGGCCTGATTGAACAGAACTAGATTCTGAAAATCAACAAGGCAATAGCTGAGGCTGCGTTATTCGTCTCAGTCTGACGTAGAAAATTAACCGAGCCCCTATTCGTGTGAATCGAATAGGGCTCTTGTGCGTATATAAACGGAGACAGAAAAAAGGGCAACATTGCCCTCCAAAGGTACAGCGGCATTTCAGCGAAAATATGAAGATAAAACGCGACTGAACTTTTTTTTGTAAAATAAGGTTGCGGCCTGCTCGTATTGCGGCATCTCTTACAAACTGTTACAATTTATGAAGCAGCGGAATCGAAATAATATATGGCCCTTTCAATTTTGTGGGATGGGCTCGATTCCACCATCTGTGTTGCATGAAAGGGGTTAACCATGCTAGGACTTGTAAAGAAAATATTCGGCGACACCAATGAACGGGATGTCAAACGTCTAATGAAGACGGTCGAAGTAATTAATGGACTGGAGCCGGATTTTGTGGCGCTTTCGGATGAAGCGCTCAAAGCTAAGACTGAAGAATTCCGCGCCCGTATTGAGAAGGGCGAAACCTTGGAAGAGATTCTTCCCGAGGCCTTTGCAACCGTACGCGAAGCTTCCAAACGGACGCTGGGCATGCGGCATTTTGACGTACAGCTGGTTGGGGGAATGGCGCTGCATGAAGGCCGGATCTCCGAGATGAAGACAGGTGAAGGTAAGACACTGGTAGGAACGCTGCCGGTATATTTGAATGCATTGCTGGGTAAAGGCGTGCATGTTGTAACCGTAAATGACTATCTCGCTCAGCGCGACAGTGCGCAAATGGCACAAATCTATAACTTCCTGGGCTTGACCGTCGGGGTGAACCTGAACGGTATGGACCATGCTGATAAACAAAACGCTTATGCCTGCGACATTACGTATGGCACGAACAATGAATTCGGCTTCGACTACCTGCGTGACAACATGGTGCTCTACAAGGAGCAAATGGTACAACGCCCGCTATACTTCTGTATTATTGATGAGGTTGACTCCATCTTGATTGATGAAGCCCGTACCCCTCTTATTATTTCCGGACAGGCTGAGAAATCGACAGAGTTGTATTACGCAGCAGACCGTTTCGTGAAGAAGCTGACTGCTGAAGAGGACTACACGATTGATATTAAAGTGAAGTCCGTGGCTTTGACCGAGAAGGGTGTCGCTACGGCTGAACGTGCTTTTGGCATTGAGAATCTATATGACCATGCCCATGTAACCTTGAACCATCATATCGTACAAGCTCTCAAAGCTAATGCTATTATGCGCCGCGATGTGGATTATGTAGTAAATGATGATGAGGTTGTTATTGTCGATGAATTCACGGGCCGTCTGATGGCAGGACGCCGTTATAGTGACGGACTGCATCAAGCGATTGAAGCCAAGGAAGAGATTGAGGTACAGAATGAGAGCATGACGCTCGCTACAATTACGTTCCAGAACTACTTCCGGATGTACCGCAAGCTGGGTGGTATGACAGGTACTGCGAAGACGGAAGAAGAGGAATTCAAGAAGATCTACGGGCTGGAAGTTCTCCAGGTGCCGACCAATAAACCTAACAAACGTGATGATATGCCAGACGTCGTGTACAAGAGCGAAAACGGCAAATTCAACGCTGTAGTAGCGGAGATTGTAGAGCGCCACAAAAAGAACCAGCCGGTACTGGTAGGTACAGTATCCATCGAAAATTCCGAACGCGTATCTGAAATGCTGAAACGTAAGGGTGTTAGACACCAGGTACTGAATGCCAAGCATCACGAGGCGGAAGCAGAAATTATCTCTCATGCCGGACAACCGGGAACAGTAACTATCGCTACGAATATGGCTGGCCGTGGTACGGATATTGTACTGGGTGAAGGTGTGACCGATCTTGGTGGCCTGCATATTATTGGTACGGAGCGGCATGAATCCCGGCGGATTGATAATCAGCTGCGTGGACGCGCGGGACGTCAAGGCGACCCGGGCTCAACTCAATTTTATCTGTCGCTTGGCGATGAGCTGATGAAACGCTTCGGAGCGGACAATGTCCTGAATATGATGGACCGTCTCGGATTCGAAGAAGATCAGCCGATTGAGAGCCGTATGATTACCCGTGCAGTGGAATCTGCCCAGAAGCGGGTAGAAGGCAACAACTTTGATATCCGTAAGGTCGTATTGCAATATGATGACGTAATGAATCAGCAGCGTGAGATTATCTACAAACAACGCCGCGAAATTCTGGAGTCTGATAACATTAAAGATATCGTAGTAGAAATGATCAAACCGGTCATTGACCGTGTGGTTAACGCCCACTGCAGTGATGATATTCCGGAAAACTGGGAGCTTCAAGAGGTTGCTGATTATGTAAACAGCAAACTGTTGGAAGAAGGCGTTTTGACACGTGACGATCTCTGGGGCAAGGAAGTTGAAGAGATCATTGAGTACATCTTCACCCGTGTGCTGGAGAAATATGCAGCCCGTGAAGAACGTCTGGGTGCCGAACTGGTACGCGAATTCGAGAAGGTTATCGTACTCCGTTCCGTAGACAGCAAATGGATGGATCATATTGATGCGATGGATCAGCTTCGTCAAGGGATTCACCTGCGCGCTTACGGCGGTACCGATCCGCTTCGCGAATATCAATTCGAAGGCTTTGAAATGTTCAATGCCATGACCGCCAGCATTCAGGAAGAAGTAGCAACCTACATTATGAAGGCGCACATTGAGACGAATCAGGAACGCCAGTCGGTAGTGGAAGAGGACAAAATCTCCACAAATGCCGAGCCTGCCGAGAAACGTCCGGTGCATGTAGAGTCTGCGATTGGCCGCAACGACCCTTGCCCTTGCGGAAGCGGCAAGAAGTATAAGAACTGCCACGGACAGAACGCGTAAGACATTTGGATGATTTTCTGATGTTCGGTCTTCCGGTACAATAGTGAGAAGATCTGAAGCTGCGAATGTTTTTTACCAAGTGCGCTTTAGGTCTTGTCCATTGCTTCAAAGGTTATAATGACAATAAAAAGCGGCTGGGCCCGGGGGACTCCCCCCGTTTTGCGGCCCGGCCGCTTTTTTGGACTTTGGGATCTTTTGGTGACCAAGAAGCGGACCACGCGGAATTGTTCTTGAGAACCTAGCCATGAAGGTGAGAGTAACGGAGGGGAAGTTTGGAACTGTAGGAGCGATAGCGTCCGCCTTTATATTTGGATTTCTACCGTGACTATATAAATTGAACTTAAATACTTGAGATAAGGAAAAGGAGCAATGGAGGGGGATTTTGGAACTGGAGGAGCGGTAGTGTCCGCCTTTGTCTTCGGATTTCTACCGCTAATAGCGGATAAAATCAAGAAATCTGAAGACAACAGCGGCCGGAAGTCCAAATATTCACCGTAGTTGCGACTGATCCTGTACTCTAAAACCTTAAGTTCAATCTATATAGCGGTTTAAATCAGGAAATCCAAACATAACAGCGGCCGGAAGTCCAAACATTCCACGCAGTTACGGGCATCACCGAATAATACGCTTTGTTCTGAAGAACAATTCCGCCAGCGAAGCGCGTTGGTCTCTAGAAACGCCTAAGTCCAATCAGCCGCCCGGCGCAACCACTTATTTTTGAAAGGTGAAGTGAACCATATGATCGATGCTAACGTGAAGCAAGACCTGCGTGAAATAGGCAAGAAACTAACCAACCTTAGGGGGTCTCTTTGACTTAGATCTGAAGCAGGAGATGATCGCAAACTTTGAGGAGAAAATGGCTGCTCCCGGATTTTGGGATGACCCCGAGAAGGCGCAAGGTGTGATCGCCGAGATGAACGCGGTAAAGTCTAGCGTGGATCAGTATGAGAGGCTGCAGCAGGATTATGAAGATGCCGCAATGATGGCTGAGCTTGCCGATGAAGAAGGCGACGACGCCCTGGCAGCAGAGATTGCCGGAACCATTCGCAGTGTGGGCAGCAAAGTCGATGAGTTCGAGCTTCAACTTTTGCTGAACCAGCCGTATGACAAGCTGAATGCAATTCTGGAGCTGCACCCGGGTGCTGGCGGAACGGAATCCCAGGATTGGGGCCAGATGCTGCTGCGGATGTATACGCGGTGGGCGGAAAAACACGGATTTAAAGTAGAGGTGCTCGATTATCTGCCGGGTGATGAAGCAGGGATTAAGAGTGTTACACTGCTGATCAAGGGTTTTAATGCCTATGGCTATTTAAAGACTGAAAAAGGGGTCCACCGGCTGGTGCGCATATCACCGTTCGACTCTTCCGGAAGACGTCATACTTCTTTTGTCTCCTGCGATGTCGTTCCGGAAATAGCCGATGATGTAGAGGTGGATATTCGTACAGAGGATCTGAAGATCGATACGTACCGGGCCAGCGGCGCAGGCGGTCAGCATATCAATACGACCGACTCAGCTGTGCGGATTACTCACTTGCCAACAGGTGTGGTGGTAACCTGCCAGAACGAGCGCTCGCAGATCAAAAACCGGGAACAGGCAATGAAAATGCTCCGTTCCAAGCTGTATGAGCGCAAATTACAGGAACAACAGCAGCATTTGGATGAGATCCGCGGCGAGCAATCTGAAATTGCCTGGGGAAGCCAGATTCGCTCTTATGTATTCCATCCCTATAGCATGGTAAAGGATCACCGCACTTCCGTGGAAACCGGAAATGTCGGAGCGGTCATGGACGGCGATTTGGATCTGTTCATTGACGGGTACTTGCGGAGCCAAATCAAAACAGAGGTTGAATAAGCGGAACTGTATTCCTACGCGTCTTCGGAGGTGTAGGAATTTTTGTGATGTAAGAATGAAATGCCTGTAATTCCCGCAAAGTAGTTGAAACGCTCTGGAACAACAACTTGACTTGGCGGCGATATATAAGCAAGATCACATCTTAAGGAGAAAAGGCATACATGCAAAAAATCAATTCACGCAACAAACCCCCGTTGATCCCGCTGAACGGGCCGCTGCGCCATACCGTAGATATTGTGCTCATCCTGGTCGGGTCGCTGATTACCGCGCTTGCTTTTAATCTGTTTTTCTTGCCGAACCAGATTGCATCCGGCGGGGTATCGGGATTGTCCGTACTTGCCGAAGCCTGGTTTCATGCGGAGCCGGCATTTACGCAGTGGGCGCTGAATATCCCGCTGTTTGTGCTGGGGATCATCTTTCTCGGCAAGCAATATGGAATCCGCTCCTTGCTGGGGAGCTTTGTGCTGCCGCTGTTTATTTTCCTGACCAAAGATGGGCCTGTTCCTACAACAAACCCGCTGCTGGCTTCCATCTATGGTGGTATCGGCGTGGGTCTCGGTCTGGGTCTGGTTTTCCGCGGGCGCGGTTCGACAGGTGGTTTGACCATTCTGGCGCAGATTATCCAGAAGATCACCGGGTTCAGCTTCTCACTCTCCGTTGTGCTGCTGGACGGCACGGTCATTACGCTGGCTGCTTTTGTACTGGGGATGGAGCAGGCGATGTACGCATTGATCGGTCTGTTCGTTACAGGCAAAGTAATCAACGCACTGGAGGTAGGCTTTAGTACGACCAAGGTTGCGTATATTATTTCAGACCAGACGGAAGAGATATCGCAGGCGATCTTAAATGACCTGGACCGTGGTCTGACCAAGCTGAAGGCTGAGGGCGGATACACCGGCGACAATCGTACGGTGCTCATGGCAGTTGTCGGGCAGAATGAGATTACGAGGCTGAAGGCCATTGTCCGCTCGGTCGATCCGGGGGCGTTTGTCATTATAACGGAGGCTCATGAAGTATTGGGCGAAGGTTTTAAAAGAGAAGCATAGATTTTTCCTTAGGGGGAAGCTAAACGCTTCTCTTTTTTCTTAGTTATCGGGTCACGGGCTGCGGTTGAAATTCTAAAAATGCTTTTGAACAAAGTTGACGTTATGTGTTGTATTTATATTAATTCGGACGTATAATAATACATATTTGCAGGACGGTATTCATTCAATTTATGAAGCAGGAAGTGGGGATGACAGTGGAAGGCAAGCTGAGAGCGGCAATTGTCGGATCAACGGGTTATGGAGGCGTGGAGCTGATTAGGCTGCTGCAGAACCACCCTGATATAGAGGTTACTTCAGTGATCTCCTCATCGAGTGCGGGCGAGCCCATTGAGAATGGATTCCCCCACTTAACGGGAATTATCCAGCGCAATCTGGATGGTGTAGACCCGGCAGAGATCGCCGGAAGGGCAGATGTTGTGTTCACGGCTACGCCGTCGGGAGTCAGTGCGAAGCTGGTGCCGCAATTGCTGGAGGCAGGACTGAAGGTCGTCGATTTATCGGGTGACTTCCGGCTGAAAGACGGTGCGGAGTATGAGCAGTGGTATAAGCATCCGGCTCCCCCTCAAGCTTACCTGGAGCAGGCGGTCTACGGCTTATGTGAGGTATTCGGGGAACGTGCCGCCGGCGTGGATTTTATCTCTAATCCGGGCTGTTATCCTACGGCAACACTGCTGGGGCTGATTCCGGCACTGAAGGCAGGCTGGATTAAGCATGACAGTATCATTATTGATGCAAAATCGGGAGTTTCCGGGGCAGGGCGCGGAACGAGTCTGATGGTCCATTTTGCCGAGATCAATGAGAATCTCAAAGCCTATAAAATCAACAAACACCAGCATATCCCGGAAATTGAGCAGGTGCTCACGGAGATTGCCGGAGAGAAGGTAACCGTAACGTTCACCACGCATCTGGTTCCGATGAACCGGGGGATTATGAGTACGATGTATGCCGGGATGAACGGAAATTATAGCGAGCAGGATTTTGTGGAATTATACCGTGAGTATTATGAAGGCAGACCGTTTGTCCGTGTCCGCGGGGCTGGCGTGGTTCCGGCGACGAAAGAAGTCAGCGGCTCCAACTACTGCGATATCGGGTTTGCCACAGATGCCCGTACAGGCCGGGTTACCATAGTGTCCGTGATTGACAACATCGTTAAGGGCGCAGCAGGGCAAGCGATTCAGAACCTGAATTTGATGATGGGATGGGAGGAAACCCGTGGCCTTGGCTACACGCCTGTGTATCCGTAAGGTTCAGCGGTCAAACATACAATGAATGAGAGTAAAGCTTATACCGTCGTGGAAGGCGGAAGTATAACTGCACCGAGGGGATTTACCTCTGGAGGGCTGCACTGCGGCCTCAAAAAAACCGACCGTAATGACCTTGCGGCCATCCTTTGCGAGGTGCCTGCCACGGCTGCTGCTGTCTATACGACCAATATATTTCAGGCTGCTCCGCTGAAGGTGACACGGGAAAGTCTGGCGAACGGGGTGTTGCAGGCGGTAATCGTAAACAGCGGAAACGCCAATGCCTGCACTGGTGAACAGGGAGAAGCCGATGCCTACGAAATGCGCGCCGCCGCTGCACGTCATCTCGGTGTGAATGAGCTGGATGTTGCAGTTGCTTCTACCGGGGTAATCGGTGAGCTGCTGAAGATGGATTGTGTACGCAGCGGGATTGCCGGACTTCCGGAGAAGCTGGATGGGGGAGCGGGTGGTGCGGAGGAATTCTGCCAGGCTATTTTGACTACCGATCTGGTGAAAAAAGAATGCTGCGTAAAGGTACAGGTCGGCGGCGAGGAAGTTACAATTGCCGGAGCGGCTAAAGGTTCGGGAATGATTCATCCCAATATGGCCACGATGCTGGGCTTCATGACCACGGATGCGGCCATTGACGGGGAAGCTCTGCTAAACCTGCTGCGCACGGCTACCAATTCAACGTTTAATATGATCACGGTAGATGGAGATACGAGTACCAATGATATGCTGGTAGCGATGGCCAGCGGTCTGGCCGGGAACGAGAAGCTGACGCGGCAACATCCCGATTGGGAAGCTTTTGCTGCTGCGTTTATACATGTCTGCAAGACGTTGGCCAAGGCAATTGCCCGTGACGGCGAAGGTGCAACAAAGCTTATTGAGGTGCAGATCAGCGGGGCAGTCCATGATGAGGCTGCAGGTGCGATTGCCAAAACGGTGGTCGGCTCCAGTCTCGTCAAATCGGCGATATTCGGTGCGGATGCCAACTGGGGACGAATCATTGCTGCGGTGGGACGCGCGGGAGTGCCTGTATCACCGGAGCGTGTAGACATATCGCTGGGTGAGATTGAGGTGCTGAAGCAGTCGCGTCCGGTTGCTTTTGATGAAGAGAAGGCACTTCACTATTTGCAAAAAAGCGATACGATATTGATTACCGTAGCTTTATCTGATGGGGACGGTTCGGCTACAGCCTGGGGCTGTGATCTCACTTATGATTATGTGCGGATCAATGCGGCCTACCGTACCTGACCAACCTGTTGCATAAGTCCATGGGAAGGATACCGATACTATGACCGAAGAACGTATAGAGAAGAATAGGGCCGGCGGGCTGTTCGTGATGAAATGCGGCGGCAGTACGCTGGCGGCATTGCCTGACTCTTTTTTTGAGGATTTAAGAGAGTTGCAGAGCAGCGGTGTGAAGCCTGTTATCGTGCACGGCGGCGGCCCGGCGATCTCCGGAAATTTGGCGAAGCTGGGTATTGAGAGCCGTTTCGTGAACGGCCTGCGGGTGACGACCGAGGAAGTGCTGGATGTGGTGGAGATGACCTTGGCCGGGAGTATCAACAAGGCGATTGTCCGAAGAATTCAGGGCAGCGGCGGGCAGGCACTTGGCCTATCTGGTGTCGACGGCAATCTCATCATGGCGGGGCCGGTAGCGAACAGCGATGAAGTGGGCCAGGTCGGTGAAGTAACCGGGGTCAAAGCTGAGATCATCAAGGGTATTCTTGATTTGGGTTATATTCCTGTAATTGCTCCTATCGGTGTGGATGCAGCAGGCCAGCGCTACAATATTAATGCGGATACAGCAGCTGGAGCGGTGGCTTCTTTTGTAGAGTCGCCCAAAATGATTGTAGTAACGGATGTTCCCGGCATTATGCGTACAGTGGAAGGACAGAAGATTGTGCTTCCATCGGTGACGGTGGCGCAAATTGAAGAATTGATCGAAAGCGGCGAAATCTACGGCGGGATGATTCCTAAAGTGAGGGCCGCGATTGACTGCATTCAGGGCAGTGTGTCGGAGGTCGTTATTGTGGACGGCAAGGAGCCGAAAGTACTCAGCCGGGTGCTGCAGGGCGAAGAGTTAGGAACGAAGATTATCTCTTCCTAACAGAAATTGATAGAATGCAAGAGAAGATGTACTGCACAGCCATATTGCTGATTGGAATCACAAAATACAGCGCTGCCGGAATACCGGAAGCAGCATGGTGGGAGAGTGACTAAGAATGAGTAAGCTAACGCAAGCGGAAAAGGATTCTTTAACAGGGGCAACGGAAAACCGTTCAGCGGAACTGGAGGATCGGGGGGCTGCTCCTGCCAAGCTGGGTGCGGTATTCCCGTCCTACGCCAGATATGACATCAGTCTGGTCAAGGGTAAAGGCAGCTGGGTATGGGATGATCAAGGAAACAAATATCTTGATTTCATGTGTGGTCTGGCTGTGACCAGTCTGGGGCACGCTCCGGAGAAGGTTGGCGCGAAGCTGAAGGCGCAGATTGATACGCTATGGCATGTGTCCAACCTGTTCCACATTCCGGGCCAGGACCGGGTGGCAGCGCTGCTTACGGGCAACAGCTGTGCGGATCAGGTGTTCTTTTGCAACAGTGGTGCAGAAGCGAATGAGGCTGCGATCAAGCTGGCCCGCCGCTATCACCAGAAGGTAAAGGGCACGGGGCGTTATGAGGTTATTACGTTCGAACAATCCTTTCATGGCCGCACATTGGCGACACTTACGGCTACCGGCCAGCAAAAAGTGAAAGAAGGCTTCCTGCCGCTTCCGGCAGGCTTTAAGACGGTGCCTTTGCATGATCTTCCGGCGCTTAAGGAAGCGATCTCCGAGAATACGGCAGCCATTATGCTGGAGATGGTGCTGGCGGAAGGCGGCGTGCTTGAAGTGAAGCAGGAGTTCCTGGACGCAGTGGTGGAACTGTGCAAGGAGCATGGTCTGCTGCTGATCGTCGATGAAGTGCAGACCGGCATGGGCCGTACCGGCAAGCTGTTTGCACATCAGCATTACGGCATTGAGCCGGATATTTTTACTTTGGCTAAAGGTGTGGCCAGCGGTTTTCCGGCGGGGGTTATGCTGGGCAAAGGCTATTTGCGCGAAGCCTTCAGCCCGGGCAGCCATGCGAGCACCTTCGGGGGCACGCCGCTTGCCGCAGCGGTGATGGAAGCGACCATCGAGACGATGCTTGAAGATGAGCTGCCGCAGCGCGCAGCCGAAATGGGCCGGTACCTCACCGGGTTGCTGGGAGAGAAGCTGGCAGATACGCCGTTTGTGAAGGAGATCCGCGGCAAAGGCTTGTTGATCGGCATCGAATGCCAGTCGCCGGTAAGCGATATTGTGCTGGCTGGACAGAAGCAGGGACTGCTGTTCGTACAGGCCGGACCGAATGTGATTCGGCTGCTGCCTAATTTATATGTAAGCAAAGAGGAGATCCACCAGGCGGTGGACATCCTTTCCGAACTAATTCATACTTATGCTAACAAAAAAAACGGGGAGGCAGGTTCATGAGCCAGGGTGTACAAAACGCTGCGAATACAATCGCACAGCAGCTCAAAGGCCGTGATTTACTGGAGCTGAACGATTACAGTCCGGAAGAAATCACGTATTTGATTGATTTGGCCATCGAGCTGAAACAGAAGCAAAAGAACGGCGAGGTCTACCAGCCGCTAAAGGGCAAGACGATCGGACTGATCTTCGAGAAATCCTCAACCCGCACACGCGTTTCATTTGAAGTAGGGATGTATCAGCTGGGCGGTCATGCGCTTTTCTTAAGCAATAATGACATTCAGCTCGGACGCGGAGAAACGGTCGGCGATACGGCGCAGGTAATGTCCCGTTATCTTGACGGCATCATGATCCGTACCTTTGGCCATGATAAAGTGGAGGATCTGGCGCGTTATGCCTCAATCCCTGTAATCAACGGGCTGAGCGACCTGGCTCATCCTTGCCAGGTGCTGGCGGATTACCAGACGGTCTATGAGCATAAGGGCAAGCTTAAAGGGCTGAAGCTGGCTTATATCGGCGACGGCAACAACATGGCGCATTCCCTGCTGATCGGCGGAGCCAAGCTGGGTGTGCATGTCTCCATCGCCGGACCGGAAGGCTATGAGCCGGATGCCGCTGTGGTCGCGGAAGCGCGTGAGATCGCCAAGGAGACCGGCTCTGTCATCGTCATTACCCGCAGCCCGCAGGAAGCGGTGCAGGATGCCGATGTCATCTACACGGACGTGTGGGCGAGCATGGGCTTTGAGGCCGAGCAGCTGGCCCGCGAAGCGGCGTTCAAGGACTATCAGGTCAATGAGGAACTGGTCAAAGGCGCGAAGAGCGACTACCTGTTCCTGCACTGCCTGCCGGCCCACCGCGAGGAAGAGGTCAGCACCGGTGTAATCGACGGGCCGAATTCGGTCATCTTTGACCAGGCCGAGAACCGTCTGCATGCGCAGAAGGCTCTGATGGCCGCACTGATGGGCTAATTAATTTCGCCTTAGGCTTAGAGTAAATCAAGATTGATCTTGCAAGGGTCTTGCTTGGTCTTATACTATATAAAACACTATATAGGTTGAACTTAATAAACAGCGTTAGAATTCTGGTGCGGAGCAACGGAGTGAAAGTTTGGAACTGTAGGAGCGATAGCGTCCGCCTTTATAATCAGATTTCTCCCGTTGTACGCGGGCTTATAAATCATAGAAATCTGATTATAACAGCGGCCGAAAGTCCAAACCTTTCACCCAGTTGCGCCTGATCACCAGAGTTCTATAAGCGAATTTTTGAAGTTCATCCTATACCCCCCACACGAAAGGAAGTTGCTTCTTCATGGCTAAAGAAAAAATTGTACTCGCCTATTCCGGCGGACTGGATACCTCGGTCATTCTGAAATGGCTAAAAGAAACCTATGATGCGGAGATCATTGCTTTTACAGCCGATATCGGCCAGAAGGAAGAGCTGGATGGTCTGGAGGAAAAAGCACTGGCGACCGGCGCCTCCAAAGTCTACATTGATGATCTGCGCGACGAGTTCGCGAATGACTTCATCTACCCGATGTTCCAATCGGGCGCACTTTATGAAGGACAGTATCTGCTGGGCACCAGCATTGCCCGTCCGCTGATTGCCAAACGGATGGTGGACATTGCCATCGCTGAAGGCGCTACAGCAATTGCCCATGGCGCAACAGGCAAAGGCAACGACCAGGTTCGCTTTGAGCTGGGCGTAGCTGCACTGGCTCCGAACATCAACGTTATCGCACCTTGGCGGCTCGAAGAGTTCCGCAACCAGTTCCCGGGCCGTGCAGAAATGATCGCTTATGCGGAAGCCAACGGAATTCCGGTACAGGCCTCAGCGGCCAAGCCATATTCCATGGACCGCAATCTGCTGCATATCAGCTATGAGAGCGGCGTGCTGGAGGATCCTTGGTTTGATCCAAGCGCACCTGAGAACAAGGGAATGTTCCTGCTCAGCAACGCGCCGGAGGATGCTCCGGACGAGGCGGAATATTTGGAGCTGGATTTCCTCAAAGGCGATTGTGTTGCGCTGAACGGCGAAGCTTTGACCCCGCTGCAAGTCATGGAGAAACTCAATGAACTGGGCGGCAAGCACGGTATTGGTCGCGTAGATATGGTAGAGAACCGTTTTGTCGGTATGAAGAGCCGCGGCGTGTATGAAACTCCGGGCGGAACGATCCTGTTCACGGCACACCGCAAGATGGAGTCCATCACCATGGACCGTGAAGTGATGAACCTGCGTGACAGCCTCATTACCCGTTACAGCACCTTGGTATATAATGGATTCTGGTTTGCGCCTGAACGTCTTGCTCTACAGGCTCTGGTCAAAGAAAGCCAGCAGAACGTGACCGGTACGGTGCGTCTCAAACTCTACAAAGGCAATATCATCGGTGCCGGCGTCAAGAGTCCGGTCAGCCTGTACAACCCGGATATCGCGACGATGGAAGCTGACCCTACACAAGCTTATGACCAAGGCGATGCCACAGGATTTATCCGTCTGAATGCCCTGCGTTTGAAAGTATCAGCAGGTGTAGCGGAATCTAATAAGTAGAGTGTTTTAACCGCGCGTCGGTATTAATCAAGAAATAAGCTCAGCTTAATTAAGCAGACTTCGGAAGGCCGTTCCTCCCGTCAGGACAGGAGCGGCCCTTCTGGCGTCAACAGAGGAGGAAACAACAGGTGAGCAAGCTTTGGGGCGGACGTTTTACCAAAGGAACAAATAAGCTGGTGGAGGAATATACGGCTTCCATCGGGTTCGATAAGGCTTTGGCCGAAGAGGATGTGCAGGGCAGTCTGGCCCATGTCACAATGCTGGGCAAATGCGGAATTCTGCCGCAGGACGATGTAGAAACGATCAAGGCGGGTCTGAATAAGGTGCTGGATAAGGTTCGGGCGGGAGAAATTGTTTTTTCCGTAGCAGATGAAGACATTCATATGAATATTGAAAAGAACCTGATTGAGGAAATCGGTCCGGTCGGCGGGAAGCTGCACACCGGACGTAGCCGTAACGATCAGGTGGCGACCGACATGCATCTATACCTGCGTAATCGGGTGGTAGAGCTGGTCGGGCTGCTGCATGAGCTGCAGGAAGCGCTGATTGGTCAAGCGAAGGATAATGTGGAGACGATTGTTCCCGGTTATACGCATTTGCAGCGGGCACAGCCAATCCTGTTCGCCCACCATCTGCTGGCTTATGTGTCGATGTTCCGCCGGGATGCGGAGCGCCTGACGGACAGCTACAAGCGGATCAATGTGCTGCCGCTGGGAGCGGGCGCGCTGGCGGGGACCACGTTCCCGATTGACCGCCATTTTGTAGCGGAACAGCTTGGCTTCGACAGTGTGTACGAGAACAGCCTGGATGCAGTCAGCGACCGTGACTTTATCGTGGAGTTTCTGGCGAACGCCTCGCTGATCATGACCCATCTGTCCCGGCTCAGTGAGGAGCTGGTGCTGTGGAGCAGCACAGAATTCAGCTTCGTGGAGCTGGATGATGCCTTCTGTACCGGCAGCAGCATTATGCCCCAGAAGAAGAACCCGGATGTACCGGAACTGGTGCGGGGCAAAACCGGCCGAGTCTACGGCAACCTGATTGGCCTCCTGACCGTACTGAAGTCGCTGCCGCTGGCTTACAACAAGGATATGCAGGAAGACAAGGAAGGCATGTTCGACACAGTAGCCACTCTTACAGGGGCGCTGCAGCTGTTTGCACCGATGATCTCCACCATGAAGGTGAACAAGGGGCGGATGCGTGAAGCGGTGAATACCGATTTCTCCAACGCGACCGATATTGCAGACTTCCTGGTCGGTAAAGGCTTGCCTTTCCGCCAGGCCCATGAAGTCATTGGCAAAACCGTACTGTTCTGCATTAACGAGGGGAAATTCCTGCTCGATCTGACACTGGAGGAATTCAAGCAATTCTCGCCGCTGTTCGACGAGCAGATCTATGCAGTCCTGCAGCCGGAAGCGGTGGTGGATGCGCGCAACGTGTACGGAGGCACAGCCACTGTGCAGGTGAAGGCAGCGATTGAACGGGCAGAGGCTTCCTTGCTTGAGGCCAATAAATGGGTAGCGCAGCATGGGAACGCGCTGAATAGTTAACTTTAGGCCAACGCATCATCGAAAGAGCTTAAATCAAGAAAGACTGTCTTCAAGCCGTATCTTAGGATGCGGGAGGACAGTCTTTTTTCTATGCTAGGGAAAAACTCTGTATTGGCAATGAAAAGCCTATTTAGATAATGGCAGCCAGGCCAGCACATCGCGGATCTTGGTATCCCAGTAGCCCCATTCATGTTCGCCCGGGCCTTCCTCATAAGTGAGGGGCAATGAGGTCTTGCTGCAGGCTTCACGGAAGGCCTGATTATCCTCGTACAGGAAATCCTCGGTGCCGCAGCATTGGTAGAGCAGCGGTTTGGGTCCCTTCGAGCCGTCAACTTCTTGAAGCAGCCACAATAAGTCATCCGGAGTGCCTGCGATGTCTTTCTTGCCAAAGATCAGTTCGTACTCTTCACTTTTCTTCGAGGCATCTTCCCAGTTCAAGAAATGATGGGCCATATCGAGTGCCCCCGACAGACTTGCAGCAGCGGCAAAAACCTCCGGCTTGCGCAGCCCCAGCTTGATCGCCCCATAACCGCCCATCGACAGGCCGGCCACGAAGTTATCCTCACGTTTCGCTGACAACGGAAAAAAGGAGCGCGCCAGCGCAGGCAGTTCCTCACTGATAAACGTCCAGTAATTGCCCCCTGAGGCCATATCTGTGTAAAAGCTGCGATGTACCTGCGGCATAACCACAGCAATCCCCAGTTTCGCAACATACCGTTCGATTGAAGTCCGGCGCAGCCAGATAGAGTCATCATCAGACAAGCCATGCAGCAAAAACAGCGTCGGATGAAGATCACCCCGTTTTACATTGCTGAGCCCGATCTGTGTAGTGGTTTGCTGCGGCAAAATGACAGTCATCGAAGTGTTCAGTCCCAATACTTCCGAATAAAATTTGCATTCTATTAAAGCCATTTATTCACTCCTCCTCTCAGCCAAATATAGCACAATGCAAATCCGATATACATCCTCGGCGGAGTTTTTTTGTGCTTGCCGGACATCAATCCGTTTTCATAAGAAGAGGGATTGGGTATTTTAGCTTACGGGACACCGTAAGCTATAAAGTAGCTATCGCTGCAATGGAAGCATTTGAGCACTGCTGATTTTTAAAGACAATGAAGGAGGCGTTTAAAGGATGAACAAGAAGTGGATGATCGGTTCGTTAGCTCTCTCCCTGGGGCTGATGTCTGCGGGAAGCGGGGCACTGGCGGCTTCACTGCCGCTCCCGAATACGGGAGTAAAAAGCGTGGCCGCAGTGGCACCGGGCAAAGAGGGGCCGGTACTGATCAATAATTTGACAGTCAATAGCGTGGTTCCGCTGGTGGCCCATGCCAAAGCTTTGTATACGTATACGCATCGCGGAGGAAGTTCATATATGCCGGAGCTATTTCATTATAATGCTATGGAATACCGGTATCTTTCCAGTGATCTCGGAACGAAGCAGAAGCTGCTCAGTTACATAAAACGTGCGTATACCCACAAGGCCGCAGCTTATTATGTACAAAATCAATTTCTTGAGTATAAGGGGAGAATGGCGCAGGTGAATGCCGACATGGGCAATTCACTGCAATATGAGAAGGCCAAGGCCAGAATGGTTTCCAAAACCACAACCTCAGCAGTGTTCGAGCTTACTGTGCCTTATCCAGAGGGCCAGGGCCCGACAGAAAATGTAGTCGTCGAACTGAAAAAAGTGAACGGGTACTGGAGGATTGACACGTCACCGGACATTCTTTTCTAAGAGGCAGTGAGTGGGTTTGCTATTCGGGCTGAGGTAGATCTGAAGGGTAGACAACACCGACGAACTTGCCGTTGCTTGTAATAATAATGCAATCATTTCTCATAGGCTCGGGGCGGTTCATTGCTTCAGTCCGCACGTTGGCCGGGGAGGCGGAGAGGTCTGCAATCAGCGGCTTGCGGTTCATCAGCTTGGTTATAGATTCTCTGTAGAAATGATCCATGCCCAAACGTCCGGTGGCTTTCAAAAAGAAGCGCTCGCACATCAGCAGGCCAACAGGTTCATTCACGGAATTGCAGACGACGATACATTTGGATTCCGGATGCTGAAACATCACACGCAGCGTTTCACGGCAGGTGCGCGAGGCGTAGACGGCAGGAGCGCTGCGGACGACGGAGGGAATTCCGGATACAAGTATTGTGCTCATAATAATTCATCCTTTCAGATGCTAGTTTACTGTCAGTGTAACGTCATATCATTAACTGCGGTGGCGCTGTAGATTATCAGAGTGTAAAATGGATATATACACTTGTGAAACTTATACTTATATTGCCCAAAAAGACGGTCAGAGCATCCGCTGCTGACCGTCTTTTTCGAATTTCCAGAATGCCTGCCAGTAAAGGGAAGGCTCACTGCTGCCCACTGCTGCGTATGCCATCCTCAACCAGTTGTTTTTTGGGCGATTCCGGCAGGGTGGACCTACTCATGCCGCCGCGGTTGATGGCGATGACCCGTTTTTGCGCCGGATAGACATCGCGTGAGAGCTTTGTCTTCTCTACGGCCTTGCCGTCCTCATAGCGGGTAATATAGGTCTCAACCACATAGCCGGTTTTGCCGTTATGCAGTACCCGTGTTCCGCCGGGAGGCAGCGAGGAGTCGCCTACATATTTATCGGTTAGCGGCAGCACCTCCACGGTCTGGGAGTGGACAGCATAGGTAACGTTCTTCGGGAACGTTCCGAACAGCTTTACAGTTAAGGTGCGCCCCTGTACCGCAGCTTTAATAATCAAGTATTTACCAGTGTTGTTGCGGAAGCGGAAATTGATGTAGCCCTGGGCGAAAGTTGCATCCTGTCCCTTGGGCAGATAGCTGACCGGCAGCGAATGATTGCGCCGCTCCACAATTTCCAGCCCAGAGCGGAGTGCTGCGTTGTAGAGGGTGCTGGAGACCTGGCAGATTCCACCGCCAGTACCGGGCTGCAGCTTTCCGTTCACAATGACCGGTGCTTCACGGAAGCCGTATTCAACCTGAGCTTTTTCAATCGCTTTACCGTAATCGAACACAGCGCCCGGCGGGAGCATTGTGCCGTTAACGGCTTTGGCGGCGGCTTCTACGTTAAAGGACCGCCCGGGTCCGCTTGTACCGAGTGAAGTGCTGAATTGGGTGATTTTCCGTTCAATCCCCTGGTCTTTCAAAGCCCTAAGTGTGACTGCAGGTTCCTGGACGGCCAACGGCACTTCAAGAGTGATCCCTTTACCCTGCAAAGAATCTACGGTACTGAGTGTGGTTGGCAGGGCTGCCTGGAGGGCAAGCTCCAGTCCGTGCCAATCCACCTCGTAGGAGGTCTTCTCTGGTGTATAGACTACCCGGTCATCTTCAGTAATCCGCCGCGTGGCGTCAACGGGAATGCCAAAAGACTCTCTTTCCCAGGCCGGGCTTAAGCTGTTCTGGAGCTGGCTGATCTCCAGATGGGCACCGAAGCTCCAGCTGCGGGGGAAACTCCGGCGGGCACGCACCCGGTCCAAGAGTTTTCCGTCTGTCAGCTCCTTCAGTCCCCGGAGGAAATGTTCCGCTTCGTAGGTCATTCCCGCTTGCTTCAGCGTGAGGGTCAACTCCGTATTACCCTCCGCCTTCAGGATAAGAGGGACCGCCTCCAGCGCCTCCAGCCGCGCATTTAATCCGTTGCGGACCTCGCCGATGTCCATTCCGCCGATGTTCCAGCCTGCCAAATGGGTGTCCTTCGGAATGGTTTTTTGGCTCCCATATAAATGAAGCGCTCCGGCGAAAAGAGAACCGGCAAGGATGAGCCCGGTCAGAGCGATAAGCGCAGCATGGATTTTTTTCATGAAAATTCTCCTTCTGGGGGCGGATTGGCGCTTGAAGCGGCGCGGGCCATAGTAACAATGCTATGTAGTAACAATGCTTAAAGAACGGTTTCTGCAACCGATATATATGTACAGGGGACAACAATCACGCTTTTATATATGTATATGTGCGGCTCCGGCAAAACTTTCGGGTACTCAATCGGTTACGGATTTGTTACAATAGATACGCCTGCGATAATAATGCAGTTTATGGAAGCTCCCGCTGTTTACTGTCGAAAGGCAGGAGCCGGAGCAATATGTCAGAATCGGGAAGTGATAAGATGATCGAAATGCAGGACGTATGGAAGACCTACCCGAACGGAACCCATGCCCTTCAAGGTGTATCCGTTAAGATCGATCGTAATGAATTTGTTTATATCGTCGGACCGTCCGGCGCAGGGAAATCAACGTTCATGAAATTAATTTATAGAGAAGAAACACCGACCAAAGGACAGATATCTGTAGGCGGGTTTAATATAGGTAAGCTTAAGCCGCGCAAGATCCCTTATGTCCGCCGTAATATCGGCGTTGTATTTCAGGATTTTCGCCTGCTGCCCAGGCTGACAGCATACGAGAATGTCGCTTTTGCTATGGAGGTTATTGAAGCACCGAAGAAGATCATTAAGAAGCGTGTCAATGAAGTGCTCGACCTGGTAGGTCTCCGCAGCAAAGCGGGCCGTGAGCCGTCGCAGCTGTCGGGCGGGGAGCAGCAGCGGATCGCGATTGCCCGGGCCATCGTCAACAATCCTTCTGTTATTATTGCGGACGAGCCCACCGGCAATCTGGATCCCGAGACCTCATGGGGAATTATGCAGCTTCTTGACGAGATTAATTTTCGCGGCACAACCATTGTCATGGCTACCCACAACAGAGATATAGTCAACAAAATGCGCAAGCGGGTGCTGGCTATAGAGAACGGTAACATTGTTCGAGACCAAGTGAGAGGGGAATACGGTTATGAGTTTTAAGACCTTCTTGCGGCATGTGCGGGAAGGCTTCAAAAACGTATTCCGCAACGGTTGGATGTCGGTGGCTTCCATCACGTCCATTGTCGTCTCTCTCTTCGTCCTAGGCGTATTTATATTGCTGGTGCTTAATGTTAATTCCGTAGCAGACAAGGCGGACAGCCAGGTGCAGATCAATGTGCATTTAGCGCTGAATACGGATCAGAAGATGCGTGAAACGGTGGAGAACGAAATCGGCAGCATGCCGGAAGTCAGCAAGGTTGAGTTCGTCTCCAAGGAGCAGGGGCTAAAGGAATTCCGCGAAGATATGGGCCCGGATGCCGCCGAGCTTTTGGAAGGTTTTGATGTAGACAATAATCCGCTGCCGGACAAGCTGCTGGTGGAAGTTATCGAACCAACAACCGTTCCTTTTGTCTCCGAAAAGATTGAAGCACTCAACAAGACCCATAAAGAGCAGCCAATCTTTAAAGTTAACTACGGCAAAGGATCGGTAGAGACGCTGTTCAAAGTAACGCGTGCAGTACGCAACATCGGCTTTATTTTTGTGGCAGGACTTGCGCTGATGTCGATGTTCCTGATCTCCAATACGATCCGGGTGACCATTCTTGCCCGCCGCAAGGAGATTGGCATTATGAAGCTGGTGGGTGCAACGAATTATTTTATCCGCTGGCCGTTCTTTATTGAAGGTGCGCTTATTGGCCTGATCGGATCACTGGTCACTTCAGGTGCTCTCTACGTTGGTTACAGCAGTCTGGTGTCTTCCGTACAGGGAGATCCGATGCTTGGGCTGAAACTTGTTCCCTTTGAGGATATTTGGTTGATGCTCTGCGGGCTGCTGGTTGGCCTGGGAGTGCTGATTGGTGTGTGGGGAAGTACCGTGTCGATCCGCAAGTTTTTGAAAGTATAAGTCTTCATTCAATACTACTGAAATTTCGAAATGATATATATTTGAGAATAAAGGATGGGGAGTGCGATTTGAAGAAGATTGCCGCCGGATTAGCCGCTGCACTGCTGGTTGTCACTTTAGTAGGACCCTCTGACGGATATGCCAAGAAGACAAGTGTCGCTGAAATTGACAAGCAATTGAAGAAGCTGCAGCAAGAGGTGCAGACGACCAAGGCTGCACAGGAAAAAGCGGAATCACGCAATCAGGAAGCCCAGCACTATAAGAACAAGACAACGCTTAATCTCCAGCTTGTGCTGGAGCAAATAGATCAAGTGAAAGGCGAAATGAAGACCACCTCCGGCAAAATCGCCAGCACCGAAGAGTCGCTTAATGTTACCGCGGCCGAGCTGGATGAAGCAGAAGCGCGTGTAGCTTCCCGGGAGAAATTACTGGAATCTCGCGTTCGGCTGATGTATACAGATGGGGCGGTATCGTACCTTGATGTGCTGCTGTCTTCAAAGAGCTTTGCGGATTTTCTCGACCGGGCCGATTCGCTGAAGATGATTGTGGATCAGGATCAGGATTTGCTGGTGCAGCACAAATTGGACAAGCAGACCGTTATTGTGAAGAAGCAGGAGCTTGAAGGGCAATATGCCCAGGCCAAGCAGCTGTACACGAATCTTGAATCCCAGCGCAGCGTGCTTAAGGAAAGGGAAGCGCAGAGACAGGAACTTATCGCTTATTATGACAAGGAAATACAAGATACGGATGATATCAGTGAAGAGCAGAATGCTAAGCTAGTGCAGCTTGCCAGTGAACGTTCCGCTTTGGAAGTGCAGAAGGATAAGATTAAGGCTGAAGAAGCGGCACGCAGGGCAGCAGCAGCGAAAGCGGAGGCGGCCCGCAGAGCGGCGGCAGCGGCAGCTAGAGCGAAGGAGGCTGCGAGCGCTAGCAGCTCCAGTTCCGATTCGAATTCCAGTTCGAGTTCTTCGGAATATGTTGGAGGCAGTGGTCCTTTCCTGATGCCGGTAGGCCAGGCGCGTATTTCTTCTCCTTTTGGTCCGCGTACCCATCCGGTTACGGGAGAGGTCGGTAAAATGCATACGGGTGTGGATTTTGCAGTTCCGCAGGGAACAAGCATCCATGCAGCGGATTCCGGCACCGTTATTATTGCAGAATGGTGGAGCGGTTACGGAAACTGTGTAATTATTGACCACGGCGGCGGTGTCTGGACACTGTATGGGCATATCCGTGAAGGCGGCATTAAAGTGAGAGCAGGCGAAAAGGTAGAACGAGGCCAAGTGATTGCTGAATCGGGATCGACAGGGCGTTCAACGGGGCCCCATCTGCATTTTGAAGTCCGGATTGATCAAAAAGCGGTTAATCCAATGCCTTATCTCTAATTTTTAGCACTAATAAATATAAATTCGTTATACGGCATATACTGGGAGAGATACCGTTCTTTCCTGGACGGACTAATGTGGGTTTTACGAGATGGACAAGAAGGGACGGTGGGAACGTTATGTTAAAGAAAAGCACAGCGGCCTTTATGATCGTCGCCGCCTTGCTGTGCGGCAGCCTGCTGACCTTGGGCGTAACCGGATATGTGCAAGTATTTGGACAAGCCGCAGGCGAAGGCCTGGCGGCGTCGGTGCGGCCGACCGGTGGCCTGGAGGACAAGGAGTCACAGAAGCTTGGAACCGCTCTGAGTTTGATTGAGGGCAATTATTACGAGACTGTGGACCGGGAAAAGCTGATAGATGGTGCGGTCAACGGTATGATGGAAGCCCTGGGCGACCCTTATTCCAACTATATGGGCAAGGAAACGGCAGAGAAGTTCGAGGAGAGTATCGAAGGCTCCTTCTCGGGAATCGGTGCGGAGGTTTCCTCGGACAACGGCAAGGTCGTGGTGGTGTCCCCGATTAAGGGCTCACCTGCCGAAAAAGCCGGAATTCAGGCCAAGGATGTTATCCTGTCGGTGAACGGAGAATCGCTGGAGGGGTTGGAGCTGAACGCGGCTGTAGCCAAGATACGCGGCCCGAAAGGCAGCGAAGCCACGCTGCAAATCCAGCGGGCAGGTTCTGCAGTGCCGCTGAAATTTGTAATTACCCGTGCTGACGTGAAGCTGGAGACTGTGTATGCGACCATGGAGAAGAACGGGGTGGGTGTTATCGAAGTGACCCAGTTCTCCATGAATACCGCCGAACGCTTCAAGACAGAGCTGGCTAATCTGGAGAAGCAGGGCATGAAGGGACTTGTCCTTGATGTCCGCAACGATCCCGGGGGTGTGCTGCAAAGAGTCATTGAGATGGCAGAGCAGTTCGTACCGTCCGGCAAAACGATTGTCCAGGTCGAGAATAAGGACAAAACGCGCGAGGTCAGTACCTCAAAGGGCTCAAGCAAGAAATACCCGGTAGTCGTGCTGATGAACAAAGGCAGCGCAAGCGCATCGGAGATTCTTGCCGGGGCATTGCAGCAATCGGCCGGGGCTAAGCTGATCGGTGAGAATTCATTCGGCAAGGGCACGGTGCAGACCAGTTTTGAAAAGGAGCTTGGCGATGGCAGTTTGCTCAAGATTACCATTGCCAAGTGGCTGACGCCGGATGGCACATGGATTCACGGCAAGGGAATTAAGCCGGATATCGCCGTAGCCCAGCCTGATTACTTCTCGGTGGCACCTATTAACAAAAGTGCCACACTGCAATTCAATATGAACAGTTCCGATGTGAAAAGCGCACAGACGATGCTGGAGGGTCTGGGCTACAAGCCGGGCCGCAAGGATGGATATTTTGATGCAGGCACGAAGGAAGCAGTCAAGAAATTCCAAAGCACGGCAAAGCTGAAAGCGACGGGTGTCATTGACGCCAAGACTGCAGAAGCTATGGAGCTGGCGCTGATCAAGGTTATTCAGGACCCGGTCAATGATAACCAGCGGAACAAGGCAATCGAAGAGATTCAGAAGGAAATCAAGGCAACAGCGTCGAAAAAGTAAGAAGGCTGAATTTAGCCTTCTTTTTTTCTATGACGGGTAGACGATAGTGGATTACACTGCAATAGGAGTCAAGCCAGGGAGATAAGGAGTGTGACGAACGCATTGAATGTGATGACGGAACTGCTTACAAGCTGGGGGAATGCGGTCATACATCTGCTTCTTCAGCCTTACTACTATATCGCACTAATATTTATAGCACTGTATTACCGCAGGCAGGTTGCACTGGAGCGGAAGCTGATTCATGTGAAGCAGCATAGCTGGGGGAAGGAAACATGGCGGACGATCTGGAGCGGGCTGGTCATGGGGCTGCTTGTCTCGCTTGCCGCGATCGCCCTGGGCATTTCACTGCCCGGGGCTGCGGTAGCTCTCATCTGGGTGGTCAGTCTGGTATTGATGTTGTTCCGTGTGCGTTTTTTATGCTTCGCCTATTCCATAGGCTTGCTGGGAGTTGCGCAATTTGTGCTTTCTTTCTTCCCGGATAGCCTGCAGAGCGGAGGCGTAAGCACCTTCGCCACGGCGCTGCGGGATATGGATATCCCGGCGCTGCTGGTGCTGGCCGCGTTGCTTCATCTCGCGGAGGCGCTGCTGGCGCGCTGGCAGGGCGCGCGCCTGGCAACCCCGCTCTTCCTGGCAGGGAAGCGCGGCAAGGTCGTCGGCGGCTATCAGCTGCAAGCCTTCTGGCCGCTGCCGTTGTTCCTGCTGATTCCCTCAGGCACGGGAATCGGCGACCTGCCCTGGCAGCCGCTGCTGGGCGGCGGCCTTGGGCTGGTCTCGCTGCCGGTGATCATCGGCTTCAGCGAGATGACCCAGAGCATGCTGCCCGGGCGCAAGGCGGCCCGCACGGCAGGACGGCTGCTGCTATACAGCATCGTCCTGCTGGGCATCAGCCTGCTTGCGGCCTGGTGGAGCCCGCTGACCGTGCTCGCGGCGCTCGCCGCTGTTCTGCTGCACGAAGGCTTAAGCTGGTACAGCGCTCTGGAGGAGCGCAGTACCAGTCCCATCTTCGTGCATCCCCCGGCCGGCCGCAAGGTGCTTGCCGTGCTGCCGGACAGCCCCGCGCAGGAGATGGGCATCCTGCCGGGCGAGATTCTGCTGAAGGTCAACGGGGTCCTGTTGACCGAAGCGGCGCAGCTGCATGAAGCGCTGCGCATGAACCCGGCGTTCTGCAAGCTGGAGGTAAAGAACCGGGAAGGCGAGAGCAAATATCTGCAGCGGGCGATATATGACGGCGACCATCACCAGCTCGGGATGATTTTGGTGCCGGAGCCGGATGAATTGCGTACTGCTGAGGCCAAACCTTCCAGCATCTTCAGCATCATCGGGATGAAGACCGGAACCCGTCGCCGCAGTCTTCCGGCAGATGGACTCAAGCGGACCCAACCTGCCGGCGCTGAACCCAAACAGGAAAACGCCGGAGGCTGATCCTGCTGCTGAATTCGCAAGTGGTTGCATCCACACCATCAACTAAACCAATAAAAGGCCTGCATTCCCGCTAACTGCGGGAAGCAGGCCTTTTTCTAACTGAGTGAATCTATGTATTCCAATCCATAGAGAAACCGGGAGCGCCTTTCTGTCCGTGAACTACTTCTCCGTTCCACAACCGTTCTCTTTAACGTAATTCCGGCTGGCCATCACTTCTCCTGCTGGTTTTTCAAATAGAATATCGCAATCTGTGTCCGGTCACGCAGTCCGAGCTTACCGAGAATATCGGTAATGTAGTTTTTTACGGTACCTTCACTCAAGTACAGCTTGGCGGCAATTTCTTTATTGGTAAGCCCTTCAGCAATGGAAGCGACGACGGCCAGCTCTGCTTTGGTTAAGCCGAAGGATTCCAGCGGCTGGCCCTGTGCGGACACTGTACGTGAGGCGGGCTGCAGAAAGCCGGCCATTTTGCGTGCGATGTCGGGATGGATCAGCATGTTGCCTTCATGCACCGTCTTAATGCCCTGGATGATGCGGTCCGGCGGGATGTTCTTGAGCAGATAGCCGCTGGCGCCGTTACGGAGTGCCTCAATGATATATTCATCATCATCAAAGGTGGTCAGCATGAGCACGGAGATATTGGGATAAGTCTCTTTGACGAGACGGGTGCCCTCCACGCCGGAGCAATTCGGCATTCGGATATCCATTAATACCACATCTGTTTGCGGCAGCGACTGCAGCAAGGCTAATACTTCATTGCCATCGCCTGCTGCGCCAACAACCGCAATGTCGGGGTCCAGTCCTACCAGCACTTTTAGGCTTTCACGTATAAAAGAGTCATCGTCAACAATTACTACATTAATCATAGCGGGAAAACTCCTTATCTCTAATTTATGATCACTTGCTGCACCTACGGTTCTTTATGCAACGTTACCTAATCTCCGCCTGCCTATAAACCGGCAGACGGGTAATTGCGGTGAATTGCGGCTCCGTACGCAGCTCCAGTGTTCCGCCGATCAGGTTTGTCCGCTCGGTCATGCCTTTCAGGCCCATGCCGCCGCTGCCCTGCATTCTTCGCAGCTGGTCGCCTTCGGGCACTTTGCCGTTGTTGCCAACCTCCATCACAACCTCTTGCTCACTATAGGACAGTGTGATCCATACTGCCGCTGCTTTTCCGTGCCTTAGGGCGTTTGTGATGGCCTCCTGGGCATTTCTATAAAGTACGACCTGGGTACTTGGATACAGCGGATAAGGATACCCATGTATGGAATACGTGGTTTCAATCCCCGTATCCCGCCCGGTTTCTTCCAGCAGGCGGTCCAGGGCATAAGCGCCTTCAAGCTGTGGCGCAACATTAATCCGTCTTACGGCAGCTCGCATATCGTCCATGCTTGCCGCGAGCTGATCGCGGATCTGGTCCATCATCTTCATTCCGGATTCAGGAGCAGCCGGCAAGGTATGAATGGCAGCTTCAACCATCATTTTGACCCGGATCAGCCTGTGGCCGATATCATCATGAAGCTGGCGGGAAATCCGTACCCGTTCCTCCGATTGTGCGGCATTCTCTACTTGAGAGGTGAACTGCAGCAGCCGGCTACGGGCTTCTTCCAGCTCAAAATGCTTGCGGCGCAGCTCATCATAGAGAAACTGCGTTTCCTCGCGGCCGCGGCCGGTCCGCAGGAGCAGTACATTGAGAAAAACAGCCAGCAGGAAGGTAAGATTCATCACTCCCCATTCGGCAGGTGTTGATTGACTGAAGGCGATATTCAGGACAGCCAGATGAACGTAGGTGAACACGACAGATACCGCCTTTGACTGTTGCCGTGAATAATGCAGCAGCGCCGAGATGGCCGGGAATATCATCAGCGTACCGTACTGGCGGCATAGCCAGGCCGTGAAGAGCAGTTCTATGCAGGACAGGAGCGGCAGTGATTTCGGCAGCCGGTACTCAAGCGTCACCACAAGCAGCAGCAGCAGGAAATGCAGGGTGAATAATTCATAGTCGGCATAGTCGTAGACATATATAGTGATCACCGCAGGGAGCAGAATGAGGCCGCAACGCAAAGAGTTCAGTTCTCTAATCAATAGAAGTCATCCTTTTTTCAATGGAATGCCCGAATCTATCATTCTATTTGTTCTTATGTTCATCTTAGCATATTCCCCGGCCATTTCAGGAGATGACTTTAGTCACCCCAGAAGATGACCTTTCGTACCTTCGGTGATGTTGTTGGCGCGTTACAATAAGAGCATAGAGATTGAGGAACAGGGGAGATGAAGAGATGACACTTGCGGTACTCAGTAATGTAGTGAAACGGTACGACCAGAAATTAACGGTAGATCATGTGAATCTGAGCATCGAGGAAGGCGAAATTTTCGGTTTGCTCGGCCCAAACGGCGCCGGGAAAAGCACAACCATCAGTATGATTTGCGGCTTGCTGAAGCCTGACGGCGGCGAGATTATCATCGACGGGCTGTCGGTGGCAGCAGCTCCGCTAGAGGTGAAAAAAAGAATAGGTCTGGTTCCGCAGGAACTGGCCTTGTATGAAACGATGACGGCTGAGGAAAATGTGAGATTTTTTGGCAAGCTGTATGGCCTGCGCGGCAAGCTGCTGAAAGAACGGGTGGAAGAGGCGCTGGAATTCACCGGACTAAGCGACCGGACGAAGGATAAACCGGCCACCTTCTCCGGGGGAATGAAACGGCGGCTGAACATTGCCTGCGCGATTATGCACCGCCCGAAGCTGATCATTATGGATGAGCCTACGGTAGGTATTGATCCCCAATCGCGGAATCATATCCTCGAGTCGGTCAAGACGCTGAACAAGCTGGGGTCGACCATCATTTACACCAGCCATTACATGGAGGAAGTCGAAGCGATTTGCGACCGTGTAGCAATCATGGATAAAGGTCATGTTATTGCCTGCGGCACAGAGAAAGAACTGCGGGAGAAGGTTGCCCATGAAGAAAAAATTGTCATCAAGGCTGTCAATATCTCGGCTGCCCTGATTAAAGAGCTTAGTCTTCACCCGAGGATTAACCGCGTCAAGGAAGTGGAGCAGGCGGTGGAGCTGTACCTTCCATCCTCACAGAGCGAGCTTCAGGACATTTTGTTTATCTTTTCCAAGCATGAGGGGGTCATTGTCTCCCTGCATATCGAAGAGCCGGATCTGGAGACGCTGTTTCTGAGCCTGACCGGACGGACCTTGCGCGATTAAAGGAGGGGGAACCTGAAATGAACATTTTGATAATTGCGGTGTACGAACTGCGCAGGCTGACCCGTTCACGGTGGGTGCTGATGACTTTGTTCCTGCTGCCGCTGGTGCTGATCTTCCTGCTTGGCGCGTCGCTCTCCGGGGTAGTAGGAGACAAAGAGGCTGAAACTATCGACCCGGTGAAGGTAGCTGTAGTGAATGCTGGGGGGACAGGAAGCTCCAAGATGATCAAGACTTTTCTGGATTCAGCCCAAGTTAAGGATTATATTATTCCCCAAGAGGCCAAAACCAGGCAGGAAGCAGAGAGCGGGCTGCGGTCCGGGATCTACGGCTATGCGGTGATTGTGCCGAAAGAATTTGACAGTGGAGTACAGCGCGGGGGAAAGGCTGAACTGGAGTTCATTCTTGGTAATGACCGGATGGATAACACCGTTGCTGGAACAGCCTTTGACAATTTTCTCAGCATCATGAATTACAAGCAGGCCGCAGCCATGACCCTAGGACCGGAAGCTGTTGGCGCCGGAGCTGATTCCCACCAAGAAGGGACAGCCGTAAAACTTGGCGATTTGAGTAATGGAGGAAGAACTTACACAGCCTCGCAATTTTATGCAGCCTCAATGCTGCTGATGTTTCTGCTGTATAGCGGCCTTACGGTGACTCATTCGCTGTTCAGCGAGAAGGACAATCACACGCTTTACAGAATCAACTCCATGCCGGTTAAAGGGTCGGATTTGTTTATAGGAAAAATGCTGGGCATTGCGATTGTCACCATGCTTCAATGTGCGGCCATCATTCTGTTGTCTCATTGGCTGTTCGGTGTGTATTGGGGCAATCGTCCGGGTCTGCTGGCGCTGTTCTGCCTGCTGATGATCCTCGCTTCCCTGACCTTTTCTGTAATTGCGTGCATGTTCAGCAAAAAAGAGACGGAAGCCACGAGTATCATCAATGTCATTACAGTAGGCATGACCTTTCTTAGCGGCGGCATGGCTCCGCTTCCTGATTCGTGGGTGAACAGTATTGGAGCGTTTACGCTAAATCATTGGACGCTGCAAGCCGTAATCCGAATGATGCTGCACTCAGATCTAGAGCAGATTCTGCCTAATTTATGGATGATGCTGCTGATCTGCCTGATTTTGTTCTGTGCGGCAATTCTCTCATACCGGAAGGTGGGATACCATGAATAACATATTTACGATTGGCTGGAATATGGTCAAGCGAACGATAGGTTCCCGCAAAGGGCTGCTGCTGTATATCCTGTTACCCTCTCTAGTGGTAGCTGGTATTGTCTCCGTTACCGGCGGCATGGAAGATAGCAAGGCGGTTCTGCTGTATACCAACAAGGATACTGGAGCAGCCGGGAATCATCTGATTGTTGAACTGGAGAATAGCGGGGATTACAAGCTTATCGAGCGCAGCGATGAGGCTGATTTGAAGGAAGGTGTCACCTCGCAGGACGGTGCGGCCGGATTGTGGATTCCGGAGGGCTTTACCTCAGGAATTCTGCAGGGGAAAGCGCAGCAGCTTACCGTATATGAGCTGAAGACGACAGAGGATTCTATACTAATCAAGATGAAAACCGATGCTATCGCTGTAGAAATGCTGTCAACCGCAGCTACGGTGAGAAAGGCTTCTGCAACCGGGAGTACGGATTCGGAGGAGAGATTCACCGCGATTCTGAAGCAGGCGGAAGAGCATAATGTAGGCAGTATCCGAACCGATTATAATCTGTACCCGCGGCAGACACTGGGTGTTATTACAGGTATGACACTGATGTTTCTGATGAGCCTCGTGACCAGCAGCGTGTCGCTGATTATGGCAGACCGCAGGGGGCGGACAATGATGCGGATGTTCAGCGCACCGGTACGCTCCTATGAAATTGCGCTCGGCAATTTCCTCGGCAGCTCTATGGTAGGACTGATCCAGATCGCTGTTGTGCTATCGCTGGGTAAGTGGGTGCTCCGTTATGACTATGAGGTGCCGATGTATTTGTACTTTCTGGTCCTCGCTGCATTCATGCTCGTATCCATGGGAATCGCCGGGACGGTGGCAGGTCTGATCCGCAATCCGAACAATACCGGGACGCTGAATTCGCTGATCCTTACACCGACCTGCATGCTGGGCGGCTGCTTCTGGCCGCTGTCCATCATGCCGGATTACATGCAGAAGGCGGCTAATTTCATGCCGCAGAAATGGGCGATTCAAGCGGTGGACATTGCCGCAGCCGGTGGAGGCTGGGATGAGCTATGGCTGCCCTTTGCCATTCTGGGCCTGATGGCCGTTATTCTGCTGGCCATCGGCTCCGCGATTCTTCGCCCTAATGAAGCGGGAATCAAAGCGTAGGAAGAATGAACTGTAACACAAAGCCTTTATTTCTCACAGCAGCAGAAGAGGACTGCTGCTGGCGGGGGATAAAGGCTCTTCGTTCTAAATAATCCTTTGATTACCCAATATTCCCCATGAAAAGAGTTGCTAAAGTTATGATGGAAGCGGTATCATTAAATATTGCGAAGCATGTTTTATCCGTAGTTCACTCAATGAAGTAATGCTAACAAAACTTAAGTGTATGCTTTCCAAGTGAGTTTTGTACGAAGTGGATTCAACGAAGTAATGCTAACAAAACATTTAGGAGGTCGGGAAGATGAGCAGTAACAAGTTGGCTTGGACCTGGAAGGTGAAGGAAGAGGACCTGGAGGAATATGTGCAGATGCACCTGAACCCTTGGCCGGAAATCCTTGAGGAGCACAGCAAAGCAGGAATCAGCAATTATTCGATCTTTCAGAACGGTAATCAGTTCTTCTACTGCTTCGAATGTGAAGACAAAGAGGCGGCTTTTGCCTACATTGCCCAGAGCGATGCCTGCAACCGGTGGAACGCCATTACCTCTAAAATGGTTGAGGGCTCCTTTGATTTTAACGAAGCAACACCGATGGAACCGCTCCGCGAGGTATTTTATTTGAAATAGTACGGTTGCTCATATAAACATTCTTGATCAACCGAATATATGTTTGAATTTGAAGAAGCCTGTCCATATGGGCTTCTTTTTGTTTTTTTTTATCGAAAGATTGTACTGGCGGTTTGAGGCAGAACGAGTGGATTATTTTAGGTTTATATTGTGCTGCTTCGGCCAGGCTTTGGCTTATTTGGAGGGGCTCCATCCCGGGAATGGGATCACGTCCGCCTCGGGACTGAGCGCGAAACCCTTCGTTGGGCGGTTTTGACTTCGGCTAAAAGCTACTACACTAAAGCAGGAAAGCAATGCTTGATACATAAGGGATCAGTCTTAAAGAGAGCAATCCATAATGGAGTGGAAGGGGAAAAAAGAATGACATGGTTAACGAAATGGTCGTTTGGCAATAAGGGGGCTGTAGGTCTTCTAGTTGTCATGGCACTGGTGGTGGGGATAATGAGCTACACCTCGCTGCCGATGGAATTCATGCCGGAGGCCGATAATCCACAGATCACGGTTACAGTGCTTGGACCCGGCCAGGATGCGCATTCGATGGAAACCTCGGTTACCAAGCCGATTGAGGCGGCGACCTCTCAGGTGAAGGGCAAGACCGAACAAATGTCTACCTCCGGAGACGGATATGCCAAGGTAGACATATATTTTGACGGCAAGTCTGATATGAAGGAGGCGGCGCAGGAAGTCGAGAAAGCTGTGGGTACACTGCAGTTTCCCGAAGGTGTGATGGACCCGTTCATCATTCAGCTGAACACCTCAATGATTCCTGTCTCCCAGCTTACGCTGTCGTTCGATGATGGGCTCACCAAGAATAACCTTGAGATTGCCGAGAATACCATCATCCCTGAGCTGCAGAAGATCGAAGGGGTAGCCAGCGTAGCTTTGTATGGCAAGACAGCTCCTCAAGTTAGAGTGAAGCTTGATCCGAAGGCGATGGCGGCAAAAGGGGTACCCACTGCGCAGGTATTGGGGCTGCTTCAGGGGCGCAATGTTTCCGCCTCCATCGGCGAGCAGACGATCGGCGGCCAGACGGGGAATGTGAATGTAATCTCTTCGATCGACAGTATAGATACCTTGAAGCAGCTGCCGGTCGGGGCTGGAGCAAAGCTGCAGGATATTGCCGCTATTGAGGCCAAGATAGACCAGGAGAGCGTCAGCCGCTCCAATGGTAAAGATGTGCTGTTCGTCGTAATTACCAAGGAAGCAAATGCCAATGCAGTGGATGTAGGCGATAAGGTGCGCAGCGCTGCAGACGATATCAATGACAGAATTAAAAATGCCGAGGCCTCCGTCATTTTCAGCACCTCTGATATGGTGGTCACCTCCGTCAACAGCATGATGCGTGAAGTCCTGCTCGGTGCGTTGTTTGCCACAATCGTAATCCTGCTGTTCCTGCGCAACATCCGGGCTACGCTGATCACGGCGATATCCATTCCGCTGTCCCTGGCGGTTACCCTTTACCTGCTTAAGGTGTCGGGAATTACCCTGAACATTGTTACCTTAGGCGGGGTTGCCGTTGCTGTCGGACGGCTGGTGGATGACAGCATCGTGGTCATTGAGAATATTTACCGGCGGATGCAGAAGGAACCCTTGTCCCGTGATATGGTGATCAGCGCAACCCGCGAGGTGGCCAGAGCCATAACCAGCTCAACGCTTGCTACGGTGGCGGTATTTCTGCCGATGGGGCTGCTGCGCGGCGGACTGCAAGCTTTCTTGCTTCCGTTCGCCTTGACGGTAACTTACTCCTTGCTGACTTCGCTTGTTGTGGCGCTGACCGTCGTTCCGCTGCTAAGCTCCTGGCTGCTGCGCGGCTCTTCCCTGAAGGAACATGAGCCCGCCGGATGGTTCACCCGTTTTCTCGATTGGAATCTGCAGCGCAAATGGCTCACGCTGAGCCTGGGACTGGTGCTGTTAGTCGGCTCTATTGGCGCTTATATTGCCATGCCGAAGGCCGCTCTGGATGCTAGCGATGCCAGCAATGTATCCGTTCAACTGGTATATCCGAATGATGTTCCGGTTTCGGAGGTGTTGAAGAATGGCAAGCTGCTGGAGCAGGAGCTGATGAACCAGCCGCAGGCCCAGACGGTCATCATGCAATCCGGGAACAGTGCCGATTCGGCGAAATGGGGCAGTGTTACCTCGCTGACCCAGGTGGATTATACAGTAATGATCAAAGAAGGAACAGATGCACAGGTATTTTTGGATCAAGTCCGCAGTCTTCAGGCTTCCTATACGGGGGCAACGCTGACCGCAAATGAAGCCAGCATGATGGGCTCAAGCTCCACCAGTGAATATGTCGATATTGTCGGCAATGATGTCGCAGCTATCAATACAATTGCTGAAGAGGTCGCCGCCAAGGTGAAGAGTATAGAAGGTGTGCAAAAGGTCAGCAGCAACATGGAGGATACCAAGCCGGTATTTGCCTTCAAGGTGAATCCTGCTGAAGCTAACGCCCAGGAAATCTCCATGCAGCTGGGGGCGATGCTCAATCCGGTTCCGCTGGGACAGATCCAACTGGACGGTTCCCCGGCCGGCGTTATCCTTGAACCTGTCATTCAGGCGGAATCACAGGAAGACCTGAAGAATATGACCATCATGACCGCCGCTGGTCCGCAGCCATTGTCGCAAGTGGCAGCCCTTGAGGTCACGGATCAGCCGGCCATGCTGTACCATAAGGACGGCAAACCTTATGTACGGATTACCGCAGAAGTGGATCCGAAGAAGGTATCAGCCATCGGTGCCGATATTAAAAAGCAGGCAGACGGCATAACGCTGCCGGACGGTGTAACTCTGTTCGCAGGCGGAGCATCGGCAGATCAGGCCGGGGACTTCGGTGATCTTGGAATGACGGCGCTGATCTCAATCGGCCTGGTGTACCTGATTATGGTGCTCACCTTTAAGACGCTGCGTGCACCACTAGCAATTATGTTCTCGTTGCCGCTTGCAGCCATCGGAGCGATTGTAGCCCTGATCCTATCCGGGGTAACGCCCGACTTCACCGCGTTGTTCGGCGCATTGATGCTGATTGGCATCGTGGTCACCAATGCGGTGGTGCTGATCGACCGCATCAAGCAGAATGAAGCGCATATGTCGATCCGCGAGTCCATTCTCGAAGCAACCGGCACACGGATGCGCCCGATTCTAATGACGGCGATTGCCACTGTCTGCGCCATGTTACCGCTGCTCTTCGGACATTCCGAGCAGGGCAGCATTGTCTCGCAGAGTCTGGCCATCGTAGTAATCGGCGGATTAACCGCAGCCACTCTGCTGACGCTGCTGGTCGTGCCGGCCATCTACGAGCTGCTGTACTTCCGCAAATCCGCCAAGGAACGTAAAAAGGCGGCAAAAGCTGCGGTTGCAGCATAGGCCGAACAAGGCAGGGAAGGCTTGTATCAGTGACAATTAAGGTCTTAGCTTGTGTTCCACACTTCCATTACGGAATGTGGAGTTCATGAGCTAAGACTTTTTCATTTATCCTTATAAAATATTTACAATCAATAATATACATATAAAAACAAAATTCCCAACTGAATTATGTAAAATAATATGATTTTTTGTGTAAATATATAACTTTAACACATATTCGTATATAAAATACTTGTTTTTCCATGGGAATATATGTATTATTAATCTTGTAATAAAATAATAGGCGAGGGGGGGAAGTTGTTCTTTTCGCTACACAATTTCTATCGCCCGTTTTAGTAGTATTCTTGTAAGCTGCAAGGATATGGTGAAGGATTCATTCCAACTCAATTACTAAAGGAGATGTTAAATTGTGAAAAAGTTTCAAAAAACAGCAGTTGCCGCACTTTCTTCCATGGCTTTGCTCCTAGGATCTGTACCGGCTGCGTTCGCCGATGAAGCCGTTACCCCTGCTGCTGCTCCTGCGGCACAGGAAGTTCAGGCAGCGAGCGGAGTTGTTACACCGCTGGCAACACTTTACGGTTCAGTAGGAACTCCTACTACGGATATATATTTCAATGGCGTTTATACAGTCGAGATTCAAGGCGAACCAGGCGGTAATTACGTAATCTATGCCATCGATCCCAGTAATAATTGGTACTATAGAACAGAGATTATTGGTTCAGGTAAGTATACAAGCCAATTATGGGGCTATCATAAAATTTATGTAACTTCAAGTTTCGGAGGGAACTTTAAAGTTATCTATTAATAATTATTGATTGATTTAACGTAATCGTAATTACTATTTTCATATAAACGTCAAAACCCCACCGGCCCAAAATGGACAAGTGGGGTTTTTAGTATTTTCACTCTGTTCTTTAATAATCAGTGCGCTCTTTACGGATCAATTCCCCGTACTTTCATAACGCGATAGCCCGAAGCGGAAAATTCCGTAGGCCGCAGCTGCACTTCCTATCGCAGCTACCGGGGCCAGCATCCACCAGCCGGACCATTCGCTTTTGCCGAAGATATATGTCGCCGGATAAAAGCTGATAAACGCATAAGGAAGCACGGTAGAAATAAACACCCGTACAGCCTGCGGGAACAGTGTGATCGGATATTTGGCCAGGTCGGACAAATTATGCACCATTAAGGGAAAGGCATTGCCGGCATTACGGATCCAGAAGGCTGCCGAATTGCCGGCCAGATTGATCGACACGCGGATAACTACTGCTGTCACAAGGAGCAGGGCAATAATTATGATTTTGCCAAAGGTCCAGTGGAGATGGGTGTGGACCAGTGCTTGCCAGACAATAACGCCGCCGATCAGCAGATTTCCGAGGCCGTTAATGCCAATGCCGGTACAGAACACTTGAAGCACGACAGGCACCGGCCGCAGCAGATAGCGGTCCATTTCTCCCATGTTGACCAATCTGCCCATACGCCAGGTCCCCTCGAAGAACAGGGAGGCAATGCCTTCGGTCAGAAAGATCATCGCGTACATAAAGGTGACTTCCCAGAACTGCCAGCCGTTGATGTCCGGAATCCGGTCATAGATGACCCAGAGGAAGACGAATCCCAGCACCTGTGTTAAGGCAGCTGAACACATTAGGATATAGAAATCCTTATTATATTCCATGATGGCTTTTAACTGCTGTATGTAGAGTCTTTTGTATAGATAGAACATGCGTGATAACTTCATGCTTCGCTCTCCTTCCGCCTAACCTCCATGAATCGTTACCTGACGTACTGCCCAGTTCCACATGCATTTTCCGGCAATCCAGAGTGCAATCCCCCAGAAGAATTGCAGGCTAATCAGCCTGACGCTCTCCCAAGTGTCCGCCTGTTCCAGAAAGATCATCGTCGGTGTGTGAATAATACTCTGAAAAGGCAGGAACAATGCGAGCTTTTCCAGCCAATCCGGGAAAAAGGCCAAGGGTACCAGCGCTCCGGATAGCAGGTTGGTCAGGGCGATTCTTGTCCAGACAATACCCATGGAGCCGGTCGACCAGAAGCATAATAATGCCGCAAGATAGACAACGCCGAACTTTACCAGGATCGCTCCGAGCAGACTGACGGCGAACAGCAGATAGACCAGCGCCGACTGCGGGAAGGTTACACCGGTCAGGAAGGTGGCAAACAGAACGAGCAACACCGTGCTCATTCCTCCTTCAAGCAGGCTGGAGCCCAAGGTTTCCGCAAATCTTGCGCTTTGAAAATCAATGGGCTTAAGCAAATCTACGGCAACGCTCCCATCGAGGATTTTGCCGGAAATGGATGTTTCGGAATACCAGGACAACACAGAGTTGGCCAGAAAGGTAACGAGCAAGTAGGTTTTCATCTGGTCCCAGGAATACCCGCCTACGATATCGCGGCCGCTATAAATGCCCTGCCACAAAAAGTAGATTGCCAGCAGATTGATCGAATTGGCCAGAAAGGTGATCACGTAAGAAGTCCGGTAAGCGAGAACATTTTGCAAGGACCGGTTGGCAATACTTCTGTATTTCTTAAGATTGGGTACAGGCATGACTGCGTTCGTTCCTCCTTATGCACCGGTTTCGTTCAGGTTCAGATTTCCGTCGTATACGGCTTTGATGACTTGCTCGATATTGGCATCCTCCATCCGGAAGTCAATCACCTCGCCATGTTTCATCACCCGGCTGACCACTTCGCTGGCGGTATATTCATAACGGTCAAAAGATACGGAGAACTCCTGATCATTCTGCAAGTCCAGCTTCATTCCCGGAGTCTGTGAGAGCTGCTGGTACAGCTCGGGCAATGGCGAGCCCACCTGGAAGAAGATCACCCGGTTTCTGGCGAAACGGGATTTGACTTCACTTAAGCTGCCGTCATAGATAATGGAGCCGTGGTCGATGATAATCAGCCGTTTGCAGAGGTCCTCAATATCACCCAGATCGTGGGTAGTCAGCATGACTGTAGTCTGCTGCTCTTGGTTGATCTTTTTGATGAATTCGCGGATCTTCTGCTTCACGGAGACGTCGAGGCCAATCGTCGGTTCATCCAGATACACAATCGGCGGGTTATGTAATAAAGCAGCAGCCAGATCCGCTCGCATACGTTGGCCGAGGGAGAGCTTCCGGGCAGATAAGTGAATAAATTCACGCATACCCAGCATCTCAATAAACATCTCCAAGTTGGTCTTGTACACAGCATCAGGGATCTGATAAATATCCTTCAGCAGGGAAAAGGACTCCACAATCGGAATATCCCACCACAGCTGTGTGCGCTGCCCGAATACCGCTCCGATCTGGGCGGCATTCTCCATTCTTTTCCGGTAAGGGTTGATACCGTTTACAGAAATACTGCCCGCGGTAGGCATTAGTATACCGGTCAGCATTTTGATGGTGGTGGACTTGCCAGCCCCGTTCGGCCCGACATAGGCCACCGTCTCACCTGCCTCGATGCTAAGGTCCAGCGACTGCACCGCCATCTTCTCAATATGCCTCGGGATCAGCAGATGCTTGACCGCGCCTTTGAGGCCGGGCTCCTTCACCGCCTGCATAAACGACTTGCTCAGTCCTTTAGCTTCAATAATACTCAAGGGTCATCCTCCTTCAGTGTTGATATTCCATAAAAAGGCGTGTTCCGTTAATATAGCATTGCTGTAATGTCGAAAACTATCACAATAAATCGAAAGAATTATATTTTTATTAGTTTATGACGAATCCTGCAAAAAAACCTCTGTCTGATGAACATACGGATTTTATAGTGGAGCTATATCTGTCCATCATAGACAATCTGATGATGCATGTTCTTAATTCTCTGATTTATGTTATAATACGTTTTTCTGAAATCGATTATAATAGATTATGGTAAAAATGGAGGTGGAGCTATTTGAGTATCTTTGACAAGACGAGAGTCTGGTGCCTGCCCGGGGACTTGAAGGAGGAACAACTTAAATTATTCCAGCCAGTCGCCATACAAGAAGGAGCAATACCTGCTGAATTGACAGCGGTTTCTTCGGATGAAAAAGGCAAGGACCGTATTTATCATACAGCAATGATTGCTTCCATCCGCAACGAAATGAAAAAAATCAGCCATTTTATCTCCATTCCTTATGTTGTGTTCTTAACTGGCAAGGAGGGCGTCATTCTGGAGCTGGTATCTTCCTCTCCAGATCTTCAAGCGGATATGCTTCAGGCCGGTGTGGGTGTCGGTGTCAGCCTAGGAGGGCAATATTCTGGTTTAAATGCGGTCTCGTTGGCTATGGAAATGAACTGTATAGGTGTAGTTAGAGGCGAGGAACATTCCAATATTGTATTTAAAGGATGGAATTGCGTATGTGCTCCGCTGCAGAGAGATGGCATAGTGTATGGTTATGTGGATATTTCCTTCAATAAAAATGAACAGATTGAATTTGCCATCCCCTTCGTGCAGCAGGTGGCTGAGAACATTTCGGAGAAGTGGATGGAGCAGCACCCGGAGATGCAGCAGTACCGGCTGGAGGCCAGTTTTCAGGAATTTAGACTGACTGCGCGCGAACAAGATGTGTCCCGGTTATGGCTGATGGAGAAAAGTGCGCTGCACATTGCCAACGAGCTGGGGATTAGCGAAGGCACAGTGCGTAACATGGTCAAGAACATCTACAGTAAAATGCGTGTGAATGACCGGTGGCAGTTCACCAAAAAGCTTGCGCATTAACAGATTTTATACATATAAAAAGAGCCGGCCCGCGATAATTGGTATCCAGGGCTGGCTCTTATTCAATCCTTATAGGGCCGGTTTAGGGATAATCAGCTTTAACCGCAAGAGCAGTTCAGTACTGGCTTGCGTGCGGCCTGCGTTTCATCCAGACGGCTGATCTCCGTAGTATGCGGAGCATTGATGACGATTTCCGGGGTCTCCTGGGCTTCCTTGACGATTTGAATCATCGTTTCGATGAAGCCATCCAGCGTTTCCTTGCTTTCGGTTTCGGTCGGCTCAATCATCATACACTCTTCCACAGTCAGCGGGAAGTAGACGGTTGGCGGGTGGTAGCCGAAGTCGAGCAGGCGTTTGGCTACGTCCAGCGTGCGCACGCCGTATTGCTTAAGATTCTTGCCGGACATCACGAACTCGTGCTTGCAGACACCCGGATACGGAATTTCAAAATACGGTGCCAGCCGGTGCATCATATAGTTGGCATTCAGCACGGCGTTCTCGGAAACCCCGCGCAGGCCGTCCGGCCCGTAGGTGCGGATATAGGCATAGGCACGGACGAGAATTCCAAAGTTGCCGTAAAAGGCTTTGACCCGCCCGATGGATTCCGGGCCGCCATAGTTCAGCGAGAAGCTGTCATCTTCATTCTTGACCACTGTAGGCTGCGGAAGAAAAGGAATCAGCTTTGCCTTCACGCCGACAGGTCCGGCTCCCGGGCCGCCGCCCCCGTGCGGGGTGCTCATCGTCTTGTGCAAATTCAAATGAACCACATCGAAGCCCATGTCTCCGGGACGGGTAATGCCCATAATGGCATTGGAGTTGGCTCCATCGTAATAGAGCAGTCCGCCCGCTTCATGTACAATTGCGGCAATCTCCACAATCTGCGTTTCGAACAGGCCGAGTGTGCTGGGGTTGGTCAGCATCAGCGCGGCGGTATCGCTGCCGACAGCTGCCTTCAGCGCTTCAAGATCAACCATTCCTTTAGTATTGGAAGGAATCGTCACCGTATCAAGTCCGGCTGCTGCGGCGCTGGCCGGGTTGGTGCCATGCGAGGAGTCCGGCACAATCACCTTCGTGCGGGTTTCGCCGCGGCTCTCATGGTAGGCGCGGATCATCATCAGGCCGGTCCATTCACCATGTGCGCCTGCGGCAGGCTGCAGGGAGACGGCATCCATTCCGGTCAAAGCGGAAAGATCATTTTGCAGGGTGTACATCAGTTCCAGAGCACCCTGAATGCTTTCTTCCGGCTGGTAAGGATGAATCTTTGCCAGTCCCGTGAAACGGGCAACATCTTCGTTGATCTTCGGATTGTATTTCATCGTGCAGGAGCCGAGCGGATAGAATCCGTTGTCAACGCCGAAGTTGCGGCGGGACAGCGCGGTGTAGTGGCGGATGACATCCACTTCGGATACTTCCGGCAGCACGGCCGGCTCGCTGCGGAGAAGTCCTGCAGGGATCAGTGCATCAAGGTTCTCGTCCTGCGGAACATCACACTGCGGCAGGGAGTAGGCCGAGCGGCCGGGACGGCTAAGCTCAAAGATCAGACTTTGTTCCGGTTTCATAAACAGCCCTCCAGTGCGCTGGCGAATTGGTCAATTTCGGTTTTGCTTCTTTTCTCCGTGACGGCAACCAGCATATGTCCGGCAAGCTCCGGATAATCACGGCCCAGATCGTAACCGCCGAGATAACCTGCTTTAATGAGCTTGGAATTAATCTCGCTGACTTCACTTCCTTTCGGAAGCTTCAGGACGAATTCGTTAAAGTAAGGAGCTGAGAACGCAGCTGCAGCACCGTTTATTTCACCAAGTTTGCCGGCGGCATAGTGGCTCTTGCGGATGTTCAGCCCGCCAACCTCGCGCATGCCTTCTTTGCCCATCACGGACAAATAGACGGAAGCGCACAGCGCCAGCAGCGCCTGGTTAGAGCAAATGTTCGAAGTGGCTTTTTCACGGCGGATATGCTGCTCGCGGGCTTGCAGCGTCAGCACGAAGCCGCGTTTGCCGTTCCGGTCAACGGTCTGGCCGACAATCCGGCCCGGCATGCGGCGCATCAGATGCTCCGCTACGGCGAAGAATCCGCAGGTTGGTCCGCCCAGCGAAGCCGGAATGCCCAGCGGCTGCGCGTCACCGACGACGATGTCGGCGCCGAGCTTGCCCGGCGTTTCCAGCACGCCGAGCGCCAGCGGGTTGGCGCTGACAATGAACAGACCTTTGACGCCGTGAATCAGCGGCTCGATGGCACCGAGATCTTCTATCGCGCCGAAGAAGTTCGGTGACTGCACCAGGACAGCCGCCGTGTCGCCGTTGATGGCTGCGGCAAGCTTCGCTTGGTCGGTTACACCGTCTTTATAGTCAATCTCTACGACATCGAGGCCCCAGGCACCTGCCGAAGTGCGCAACACCTGGCGGGCCTCCGGATGAACAGTTCGGGAGACAATCAGCTTTTTGCGTTTGGTGGCACCAGCTGCAAGTACTGCCGCTTCTGAGAAAGCCGTAGCGCCATCGTACATGCTGGCGTTGGCCACCTTCATGCCGGTCAGCTCACAAATGTAGGACTGGAATTCAAAGATCGCCTGCAGCTCGCCTTGGCTGATTTCCGGCTGGTAAGGAGTATAAGCAGTGTAGAATTCCGAACGGGAGATGACATGATTGATAACGACCGGGATATGATGGTCATAGAGGCCGGCGCCGAGGAAGCTGGCGTGGGTATCGAAATTGGCATTTTTGTCGGCCAGCTCTTTCATATGGCGCAGCAAGGCGTATTCATCCAGTGCCTCCGACATCGGCATAGTTCCCTGATAACGGACGGCCTCGGGGATATCGGAGAACAGCTCCTCCATGGACTGAATTCCGACTGCTTCCATCATTTCGTGGCGGTCTTGTTCAGTCATTGGCAGATAACGGTGCTTCATTGCGGCTTCACTCCCTGGCTCTTTTTGTAGAATGGCGCTTTGACCACGACAGCCTTGAGCTGCTTGCCGCGGATCTCTATGTTTACCTCTGTACCTATTTCACTGTAAGCTGCATCCAGCAGCGCAAGTCCGAGATTGCGTTTGAGTGTTGGAGACTGTGTTCCGGTAGTCACTTCACCGATCTTTACTCCATTCCCGTATACAGGGTAGTGGGAACGCGGAATGCCGCGGTCGATCATTTCCAGACCGACGAGGCGGCGGGGCAGACCGTCAGCCTTCTGCTTCAGCAGCGCATCACGGCCGATGAAATCTTCTTTATCCAGCTTCACGAAGAACTGCACGCCTGCTTCCAGCGGCGTAATATCCGCCGACAGCTCCTGGCCGTACAGCGGCAGCTTGGCTTCAAAGCGCAGCGTGTCGCGTGCGCCAAGACCGGCCGGTGTCAGGCCGTGCGGAGCCCCCGCTTCCAGCAGGCCGTTCCACAGCGCAGCCGCCGTATCCGGCGGCGCGTAGAGCTCGAATCCGTCCTCGCCGGTATATCCGGTGCGGGAGAGCAGAACGTTCACACCGCACACCTCGGCGTTCTCGATGAAGTGGAAAGGCTTCAGCTCAGCAATGGGAGCCGTTGTAACTTTGGAGAGGATGGCCTCAGCCAGCGGGCCCTGCAGGGCGAGCAGAAGAGTCTCATCCGAGATATTGCTCAGGCTGACGCCGCTGAATTCTGCGGTGAGATGATGCTGCAGCCACTGAAAGTCCTTGTCGATGTTGGAGGCGTTCACGACAAGCATGTAACGCTCTTCACCGAGGCGGTATACGAGCAAATCATCGACAACACCGCCGTTTGGATATAGAAGCAGCGTGTACTGCGCTCCACCGTCTGCCAGCTTGCTGACATCGTTGGTCGTCATTTTTTGCAGGAAGGCTTCCGAGCCGCTGCCGCTAACCATGAATTCACCCATATGTGACACATCGAACAGTCCGGCTTGTCCGCGGACGGCCTCATGCTCCTTGACGATTCCGGTAAACTGCACCGGCAGCTCCCAGCCGCCGAAGTCAATGCATCTGGACTCCGCATAAGCAGAATATAGGTCATAAAAAGGCGTTCTTTTCAAAGCGTTCATGTGCTCACTCCCTTGGTCTGATTACATGCAAGCCTAACGGGATTTCCTTTGCCGGCAGGGACGGAGTCCGTTTCTGCCCATTAAAAAAAGGACAGGCGGAAGCCAAATATGCGCACGCGCATATAGACTTCCGCTCTGTCCTTTGTACCTGAGAGTTACCCTGCTGTGAACCCGGCAGGTTTCCCCGTTGGTGACCAGTACGCTGCAATTGCAGGGCCTGATGCTCTCCAGAGATGCGTCCGGCAAAGGTCCTTTTGCCTGAGAGATTCACCCCGTAGAGGGCTTACTCCTTCGGCGCCGTCTTCAAGAGACGGTCTCTCCCTATGCCATCATTCGCAAACCGTATAATTTTCTGCTGTCTCCATTAAAGCGGGTATGGAGGTGCACTGTCAACAAAAAAACGTCAAAAAGATGACAAATTTTTATTTCCTGTCAGTTATATTGACATTGAGCAGGACGATAACTTAGTCTATAACTAAATTCACAACTCCAATTCGGAAATGAGGCGGCTTGAAATGAGTGAAGTGCTAGATAACCTGCTGTACAGCGAAGAGCATGAATGGGCGCAGCAGGGCGAAGGACGGTTAATACGTGTTGGGATTACGGACCATGCCCAGCATTTACTAGGCGATATCGTATTTGTGGAATTTCCTGAAGTTGGATCGGCTATTTCTGCCGGGGACAGCGTGGGCAGCATTGAATCCGTGAAGACGGTTTCCGAATTATACTCACCGGTATCGGGAACGGTTACCAAGATTAACGATGCACTGGAGAACAGCCCGGAGCTGATTAACGATCAGCCGTACAGCGGGGGCTGGATTTTTGAACTGGAGATCGAAGGCGAGTATGCTGACGCCGTATCGGGACTGCTGGACGCAGCCGCTTACCGTGAACGGGTTGGGGAATAGCAATTGGTTTTGTGGAAAATTTATTAAAGACGGATTTCGCGCATTAGCTGCACTAATGTGAGGAGTCTGTCTTTTTTGCGCTTTCAGCGGCTTGGGAAATCTGCAAGTCCCGGATAAAAATGTGGAGCCATCCGCCACAAGAGGGGCAGCAGTGCAAGGCCAATCATGACGAATAAACAGCATAGAAGGATAAATCTGTAGACTTTGCGAGGGGGTGCAGCCGGTCTGAGCACAAAGTAGTAAACGCCGATAGAGTAAAAGGGGTACAGCAGGACAGCTGCCATGGCCATGCAGACAAAAAAGGTCATCTCACCGGCTGAGCTGGGGATCATTGTGTCCGGGTAATACACGGGATCAAGCTGCAAAAAGATAACCACAAGCGGCACATAAGCGAAAAACAGGTGCAGAAAAAAGCAGCGGATGCGTCCGTTGCCGGCCAGACCGTAGAGCATCCACCAGACTCCCAGCCAGGGCAAGGCAAAAGCGCCGCCCGCAAGCAAAAAACGAACGGCGATTTGAATCAGCTTGCTTAGCGGATATACATTGGCTTGTTCGCCCCAGAAAAGGGAGTACGACGAGAGTAAAAGGAAATAAGCCATGCCCCCAACGAAGAACGTAATGATTCCCTGGAGAAACGCGGTAACCAATAGCGAGACTAGTAGACGCAGATTTTTTAAAAATCGGGCGGGATCAGGTGATGCTGCGTTTAGAGTTTCCATACCTGCTCAGACTCCTTTAGAAGCAAATGTAACCTTTCATCATCTGCTGCTCTCCGGGCTGAAAGGCGGAATTATTCTTCGTCTTGAAGCTGCCGCAGCACGATTAGCTCGACACGGCGGTTTTTCTGTTTTCCAAGCAGCGTAGTATTGTCGGCAGCGGGCCGGGTATCGGCATAGCCTGCATACTGGAAGGTATCCGGATCCAGTCCTTCATTGTCGAGGAAGAAACGCAGGATGGAGAGCGCCCGTGCGCCTGACAGCTCCCAGTTGTCGTTATAGCGTGAGCCAACCGACACCGGGGTATTGTCGGTATGCCCCTCAATGCTGATGGATGCACCGATGCCGCGGAACAGGCCCGAGAGCTGGCGGAGCGCAGGGAATGCAGGTGCTTTCAGCTCGGCTTTGCCGGCATCGAACAGGAAACGGTCGCTAAGCGTAATGGCAATGCCCTGTGGTTTATCTGCAACAAAGATCTGATCCCCGAGGTTGTTGTCTTCAACATATTTGGTGATGACGCCCATCAATGAGGCCAGCTTTGCTTCCTGTTCCTTGAAAGCCAGTTCACGTGACGAAGGCGGCTGAGCCGCCTCTCCGGCATCGGCTGTGCCTGCAGCTTCGCTTCCTGTCCCATTATCCTGACTGTTTGCTGAGCCGCTGTTTTCCGTTTCTTGTTGGCTCTCCAGAATGCCATCGCCACCTTCAAGCACGGGGTTGCCGCTCCTGAACGTTTCCGAAAGGGAACCGGTGACAATCTTGTATTTCTGCACGTCCAGACTGCTCATGGCGAACATAATGACGAAAAATATAAGTAAAAGTGTAATGAGATCGGCATAAGTGATCATCCAGCGGTCATTGCTCTCCCGGCCTTCGGCGTGCTGCTTACGCCGGTTTCTCTGCCTCATAGCAGCCCTCTTGCATACTCATGCTCACGGCTTCCGGCAGAGTCCGCAGTGAAGGAGCTAAGCTTCTTGCGCACCAGCTGCGGATGATCCCCGTTCTGCAGGGCCAGAATGCCGACCAGCAGCATCTCCATGCCAGCCAGCTCGGTTTGGCTGCGGGATTTGATCTTGGAGGCAATGGGTAAAAATATTAGATTGGCGCTGGCTACACCGTAAAGCGTCGCTGTAAAAGCGACTGCGATGGATGCTCCCAGATTGGAAGGATCGGTCAGATTGCTGAGGACATGGATCAGTCCCATGACCGTCCCGATAATCCCCATCGTGGGTGCGTAGCCTCCGGCCGCCTCAAAAATTTTGGCGTAGCCGTTGTACTTTAACTCTTTGGCATCCATGTCCAGCTCCAGAATCTGGCGAACCTCGTCAGCATCTGTGCCATCAACGATCAGCAGCAATCCTTCACGGGTAAAGGGATTGGGATGTTCTTCGGCTTTTTGCTCCAGTAAGAGCACACCGCCGCGCCGGGTAATAGCAGCCATGGAGATCAGCTCCTCCGCGTTCTGCTCACTCAGGTCCGGATGCCTGCCGAAGGCCATGCGCAGTGCAGCAGGGATATGGCGCAGTTTAGATGCTGGAAAGCTGATGAGAACAGCGGCGAATGTGCCGCCAAAGACAATTAGTGCAGCATTAGGCTGCAGCAATCCGGAGAGATTGCCGCCTTCCCAAAAGAAGCCGCCGATCATAGCGGCCAGTCCAGCCAGGAGGCCGATAATTGCGGTGATATCCATAGGTTATGACTCCTTACTTTTCTATATATTATGGTTTGCATGAATGTAGGCAACACTGTATAATAAACGGGAACAAGTATTCTTATCTTCCATATTTTTCAGGATTGTATGGAGAGCCAGTACTTAGGGCCACAATTATACTATACTACTATATTTTAGACGATAGAGGGGAGACGGGCAAATGAGCGATATTGTCGTCAGTACGAAGACTTTTGAACTGGAGTCCGAATACACACCCCAGGGCGATCAGCCTCATGCCATTGAGGAATTATTGGACGGCATCCGGCAGGGCAAGAAGCACCAGACGCTGCTGGGAGCGACGGGTACAGGTAAGACATTCACCGTCGCACAAGTGATTTCCAAGTTAAACCGCCCCACGCTGGTAATTGCGCACAACAAGACGCTTGCTGCGCAGCTGGCGAGTGAATTCAAAGAGTTTTTTCCGAACAATTCGGTAGATTACTTCGTCAGCTACTACGATTACTACCAGCCAGAGGCTTACATTCCCTCCTCCGACACCTACATCGAGAAAGATTCCAGCATCAATGAAGAGATAGATAAGCTGCGCCACTCCGCGACCAGTTCATTGTTTGAACGGCGTGATGTCATTATTGTAGCGAGCGTATCTTGCATTTATGGCCTCGGTTCGCCGAAGGAATACGGAAGCCTCCTGCTCTCGCTGCGGGTAGGGATGGAGAAGCCACGCAACCAGATCTTAAGCAGATTAGTAGATATCCAGTATCAGCGCAATGACATAAATTTTGTCCGCGGTACATTCCGTGTGCGCGGCGATGTGGTTGAGATCTTCCCGGCATCACAGGGAGAACATGCCATCCGGGTAGAACTGTTCGGCGACGAGATTGAACGAATTACCGAGATTGACGTGCTGACCGGAGAATTAATCGGTGAACGTGAGCATATCGCGATCTTTCCGGCATCTCACTTTGTAACCCAGGAAGAAACGATGAAGGTAGCGATCGTCAACATTGAACGTGAACTGGAGGAACGGCTGGCCGTTCTTCGCGACGCAGGCAAGCTGCTGGAAGCCCAGCGGCTTGAGCAGCGGACGCGTTATGACATCGAGATGATGAAGGAGGTCGGCTTCTGCTCCGGGATTGAGAACTATTCGGGACCGCTCACCTTCCGTGAGCCGGGAGCAACCCCTTATACCTTGATGGACTACTTCCCGGATGACATGCTGATTATTATTGATGAATCTCATGTTACCCTCCCGCAGATCAGGGCCATGTATAACGGTGACCGTGCGCGGAAGACCGTCCTGGTAGAGCATGGATTCCGCTTGCCGTCAGCGCTGGATAACCGGCCGCTTCAGTTTGAGGAGTTCGAAGACAAGGTAAGCCAGATTGTCTATGTGTCCGCTACGCCAGGTCCATACGAAATGGAACACTGCGATACGATGGTGCAGCAGATTATCCGCCCTACCGGTCTGCTTGATCCGATTATTGAGGTGCGTCCGACAGAAGGCCAGATCGATGATCTGATCAGTGAAATCCGCGAGCGTGTGGAACGCGATGAACGGGTACTGGTAACGACACTTACGAAGAAAATGTCCGAGGATCTGACCGATTACTTCAAGGAGATCGGGATCAAGGTCCGATATATGCATTCTGACATCAAGACGCTGGAGCGGATGGCGATTCTGCGTGATCTGCGTCTCGGTACGTTCCATGTCCTCGTGGGTATCAACTTATTAAGAGAAGGACTAGACCTGCCAGAGGTATCCCTTGTCGCGATTCTCGACGCCGACAAGGAAGGTTTCCTCCGTTCTGAGCGCTCACTGATTCAGACTATCGGCCGTGCCGCCCGTAACTCTGGCGGCCGCGTCATTATGTATGGTGACCGTATTACGGATTCCATGGAGAAAGCTATGAGCGAAACCGAACGCCGCCGGGCGATCCAGATTGCCTATAATGAGAAGCATGGAATCACCCCGACGACGATCAACAAGAAAATCCGCGAAATCATCGAGGCGACCAAGGTCGCCGAATCCAAGGCCGAATATCTCACTGGCGTGGGCGGCAAGATGAGCAAGAAGGACCGCCAAAGCCTGATGCAGCGTCTGGAGGCCGAGATGAAGGACGCCGCCAAGAACCTGCAATTCGAGCGCGCCGCCGAGCTGCGTGATGCTTTGCTGGAGCTGCGTGCCGAGTAAATATTTAAGCGAGTACCGGAACGGCGCTTCCCAGGCCGTTCTTTTTAGATAAACTGCTCCGTTGGCTGTTGTCAGCGCATCCCGAAGGGACAGCCGTCTTGGCGGTTTCCAGTTTTAGCGCATCCCGAAGGGACAGCCGTCTTGGCGGGTTTCCGGTTTTAGCGCATCCCGCAGGGACAGCCGCTCTGAAGGTTTTCAGTTTTAGCGCATCCCGCAGGGACAGCCGTCCTGAAGGTTTTCGGTTTTAGCGCATCCCGCAGGGACAGCCGTCCTGAAGGTTTTCGGTTTTAGCGCATCCCGAAGGGACAGCATCCCGGCACGCAGCAGCATGCAGCGTGCCGGCCAGTGGAGCACTGGCGTTGAAGCGGTCCCTGTAGGGACAAGCGCTCCGAGCACCATAACAGCTAAGTACAGCACCACCCATCTCCTTCGCCAACCTTGCGGGTGTCCAGAGGGCGCAGCCCTTGGGGCCCTCCCTTGGAAGGGAGGGTTTGGGAGGGATCGGAAATATTTTGAAATGTGGCTTTTAAATAAGGCTTTGAACTAGTTTTGAACTAAATGATTTATATAAAGGAGAGGTACCGTTGGCGAACGAAAATATAGTAATCAAAGGCGCTAGGGCGCATAATCTCAAGAACATTGACGTAACGATTCCGCGGGACCGCTTCGTCGTGCTTACGGGACTTAGCGGCTCCGGCAAATCGTCGCTGGCGTTCGATACGATCTACGCGGAGGGACAGCGCCGTTATGTCGAGTCCTTGTCGGCGTATGCCCGCCAGTTCCTGGGCCAGATGGAGAAGCCGGACGTTGATTCCATTGACGGATTATCTCCGGCAATATCGATCGACCAGAAGACTACAAGCCGCAATCCGCGCTCAACGGTAGGTACGGTTACGGAGATTTATGACTATTTGCGGCTGTTATTTGCCCGGGTCGGCCATCCTCATTGCCCGGATCACGGGATCGAAATTACATCACAGACCGTCGAACAGATGGTGGACCGGATTATGCAGTATCCCGAGAAGACGCGGCTGCAGATTCTGGCACCGGTTATTTCCGGGCGCAAGGGTGAACACAAGGGGCTGTTCTCGGACATCTCCAAGCAGGGATTTGTCCGTGTGCGCGTTGATGGCGAGCTGCGGGAAGTTACTGAAGATATTCAACTGGAGAAGAACAAGAAGCATACCATCGAGGTCGTGGTTGACCGTATTGTCATCAAGGATGATATGGAGACTCGTCTGACTGACTCACTTGAAACAGCCTTGAAGCTCTCGGGTGGACAGATTCTGGTTGATGTCATCGGCCAGGAAGAACTTCTGTTCAGTTCGAATTTTGCTTGTCCGGTATGCGGATTTAGTATTGAAGAGCTGGCACCGCGGATGTTCTCCTTCAACAGCCCTTTCGGCGCTTGTCCTGAGTGTGATGGGCTTGGTGTGAATATGGTTGTCGACCCCGATCTATTAATTCCGGATTCCGAGAAATCGATTGAAGAAGGGGCATTTCTGGCCTGGACCGGCAGCACATCGAACTACTACCCGCAGTTTCTGAAATCGGTCTGTGAGCACTTTAAGATTCCGCAAAATGTTCCTGTAAACAGCCTGACTCCTGAACACATGAACAAGCTGCTCCACGGCACAGGCAGCGAGAAAATCCGGTTCCGGTATGAAAATGACTTCGGCCAGAAAAAAGATGCGCTGGTTGCCTTTGAAGGAATTATTCCGAATCTGGAACGACGTTACCGTGATACGGCATCGGATGGAATCCGTGAGTTTATCGAAGGTTTCATGAGCGCCAAGCCTTGTAATGTGTGCAAGGGAAAACGGCTGAAGAAAGAAATTCTTGCGGTCACAATTAATGAGCAGAATGTAGCGGATGTTACGGATCTCTCGATCGGCGACTGTTTGAACTTCTTTGATAATCTGGTGCTTAGCGAGAAGGAAACGGCCATTGCCCATCTTATCCTGAAAGAGATTAGCAGCAGACTTGGCTTCCTGGTGAATGTGGGTCTGAATTATTTGACACTCAGCCGTGCGGCAGGTTCACTCTCCGGTGGTGAGGCGCAGCGGATCAGATTGGCGACGCAGATTGGCTCCAGCTTGATGGGCGTTCTGTACATCCTGGACGAGCCAAGTATTGGTCTGCATCAACGGGACAATGACCGGCTGATCGCCACACTGGGGCATATGCGCGATCTCGGCAACACATTAATTGTGGTTGAGCATGATGAAGATACGATGATGGCAGCAGACTATATTATTGATATCGGACCGGGTGCCGGTATCCACGGCGGACAGGTTATTGCCCAAGGGACGCCGCAGGAAATCATGAAAGACCCGAATTCCTTGACCGGAGACTACTTAAGCGGACGCAAGTTTATTCCGGTTACGTCCAAACGGCGGCCAACCGATGACCGCTGGCTGGAAATTCGCGGAGCCAAAGAGAATAACCTGAAGAACGTAAATGTCAAGATTCCGCTGGGCGTCTTTACTGCAGTGACTGGAGTTTCCGGTTCCGGCAAATCGTCGCTGGTTAATGAAATCCTCTATAAGAGCCTGGCCCGTCAGTTGAATAAGGCCGTTAAGGTCCGTCCCGGCCTGCATAAGGAAATTCGCGGTCTGGACAATTTGGACAAGGTCATAGAGATCGACCAATCGCCGATCGGCCGCACGCCGCGTTCCAATCCGGCTACCTATACCGGGGTGTTCGATGATATTCGTGATTTGTTCTCCAAAACCAATGAAGCCAAGGTGCGCGGATTCCAGAAGGGCCGCTTCAGCTTCAACGTCAAAGGCGGCCGTTGCGAGGCCTGCCGTGGAGACGGAATTATCAAGATTGAAATGCACTTCCTGCCGGATGTCTATGTTCCTTGCGAAGTATGCAAAGGCAAACGATACAACCGCGAAACGCTGGAAGTGAAATACAAGGGCAAAAACATCTCTGATGTGCTGGAGATGACGGTAGAGGATGCAACCGGGTTCTTCCAGAACATCCCGCGCATCCACCGCAAAATGCAGACCTTGCTGGATGTGGGTCTTGGGTACATCAAGATTGGCCAGCCGGGAACGACGTTGTCCGGGGGTGAAGCGCAGCGCGTGAAGCTGGCTTCCGAGCTGTACCGCCGCAGTACCGGCAAGACATTGTACATTCTGGATGAACCGACAACAGGGCTGCATGTGGATGACATCGGCCGCCTGCTGGAGGTACTGCACCGCCTGGTGGATTCCGGCGAATCCGTTCTGGTCATCGAACATAACCTCGATGTGATCAAGACGGCCGATTATGTTATTGATATGGGACCGGAAGGCGGCAGCGGCGGGGGAACGGTACTGGCTACAGGGACACCGGAGAAGTTAATCACCGTTGCGGAGTCCTATACCGGCAAATACCTGAAGCCGATTCTGATCCGCGATACAGAGCGGACTGAAGCTCTGCAGCTGCAGACGTCGGAGACAGTATAACTGCACTTGTGCAGTTATATTCACTGAATGAGCGCCACAAGCAGATATAATTGTATTCTGTGCAGCTATTTCTTGCAAAAGGGGCGTTTCTAAGCCATTCAAGTGAAAATAGCTGCACGAAATACACTTAAGTTTCCTACAGGTTAAGATCGTCCGATTTAATTGCGTTATTTACATCTAGTCTTATCCGGGTGCACATATAGGTATCAGATCACACTTGTACGAGATTGCCTTTTTGAGCGGGGTACACTTCATTTTGAAGTTTGTAAGTAGCAATCGCCCACAAAGAACTAAAGAGCCACAGCATCTTCGCCGTGGTTCTTTTAGTTTTTGGGATTTATTTTTCAATAATCATTCAGATAATGTTCAGTCAGTCTTGCTGTACTCTGCCAAATTAAAGCTTGGTCAGCTCAGCAAGCTTTGTACCTCAAGCAGGCTTGAAAGCCATTTAGAAATAAGGACAGTTAATAGTTGAATCAGGCATATCGGGAGCATGTCCGCAGTAAGATTCAAAGAGAAGGATTTGCGTTACATATAATTTGCTCTTTGAAAAATCAATAAAACAAGGTGTCAATGAAAAATATCATGATTTTTATCCCGAATCCGGCGCTAAAAAATATTTTTCGTGACTTTTACATAAAATTTATGCAATTCCTATTGCGTCACTGAAATGGTAGCGATAACATAGAGGGAGATATGGATTAGATGAACTTGCTTGACAACACTTTCGAGGAGGTAATGCCATGCTGCTTGCAGAAGCTGCTGCGCAAGAACCGTCTAAATTTCATACCTTCGATGTATTTATGATCGCCTTTACCATCCTGATACTCATTGGGGTCATCCGGCTGCTGCGGGCTCCGCAGAAGAACAAATTTGCGATTGGCTTCGGAGTGGTAAGCTTGCTGGTATTTGCGGTTTCGGACTACGCGATGCTTATGCACTGGTTAAGTTGACACAGGGGCACTGCCTGCTTCAAATTCAAGTCAAAACAATTGCAGATTTAAGTTTACCCAAAGACACCTTTAACCGCCAGCTGGCGTGACTAAAGGCGTCTTTTTCAAATTATGCACGTCTTCATATGAGTAAATTGCATTATGTACAACCTGGAACAAGGTCAGAGAGAGCGCCCGGCGAAGGCTGGGGAAATGGGGGAAGAGCATGGTTAAGAAAAGCCTCGGACTGTTGCTATGCGGAGTATTGCTGACAGGAATAGGAGGCGGATCGCTTTCTGCGCAGGGGGCGCCGTTTCCGGATGGCTTGCAGACTGCGGGGAATGTATCGTCTTCAGGAAAGATCAAAGAAATAGGAAGTACCCTGACCGGCAGCAAAAAGAGTGCAGCCTCGATAACCGATCCGGTACCGCAAATTATCAAAGAGGTTTCCCCGTCGGTAGTAGGAATCATCGGCAAATATTCAGAAGATCGCTCTAATGCACCCAATGACCGTTTTAATCTGTCCCATGGATCAGGTATCATCGTCAGGGCAAACGGCTGGATTATTACGAATGCGCATGTGATGAAGGGGCTGCAGAATGCTGTGGTCGTTACATCGGACGCGAAGTCCTACAGCATCACAAATACGTATCTGGATGAGGTTAGTGATCTGGCACTGATCAAGATCAATGCCAAGGCATTAAAGCCTGCGAAGTTTGCACAAGCTGCTGCCAGCATTCAGGTTGGCGACAAAGTGATTGCCATCGGTACACCCATTTCCTTCTCGCTGCGAAATTCTGCTACGGTAGGGGTGGTCAGCGGTCTTAACCGTTCAGTGGATGCTGCCTATCGGCTCATCCAGAGTGATACAGCGATTAATCCAGGCAACAGCGGCGGTCCGCTCGTCAGCATGAAAGGCGAGGTGCTGGGCGTGAACAGTCTGAAATTTGCCGCAGTAGGCGTAGAGAATATGGGATTTTCTATCCCGTCTGATACGGTGCAGTACATTATGAACCAGCTGTTCAAGTATGGTGAGGTAAAACATCCAAGTCTTGGCCTGGAACTGGAGGAAAGCTGGTCTGCTTTAGTGGGCCTGCCCTCCCAAGATCCATTAACAGTTACGAAGGTCATCTCTGCGGAAGCAGACAAGGCAGGGATTCTTGAAGGGGATGTTTTATACGCGATTAACGGCCACCGTGTCGGCTCCTTAGTGGATGTTAATGAACTTTTCAAAAGCTACGCACCGGGTGCGGTGGTAAATTTGCTTATGCAGAGCGACGGCGATATTGTTACCCGGAAGCTCACGCTTGGCCAGGTCGATCCCCTGATAAACAATGAAGAAGCTGATGTGGAAGGTGATGCTGATGGACAAGCGGAAGAGTAAAAAGGCACTGGGAAGAGAGGGGCGGAATAGGGACCGCAGATATACTTTTCGTGGTCTATCTACAATGATGCTTGCTCTGTTGCTGCTGCTGACTGTGCTCCCGGCCACAGAGGTGCACGCGGCGGAGAAAGCCGAGCTGCAGCTCACCCTTAAGGTCGGCAGTCCGGCTGCAACGGTGAATGGCAAGAAAATTACGATTAAGCAGCCTTTTATGAAGAATGGTACCGTCATGGTGCCGCTCGGCGTGTTTAAGAAAACATTTGGCAGCACGGTTTCCCTCGAACCCGGCGATGTGGTCAAGGTGATGTACGGACGGCATACGGGAACGATGGTGATAGGCAGCAGCACTGCCTGGAAGGATGGCGTCAAAATCAAACTTGCTGCACCGCCGCATATGGTCTCCGGGGTTTTGATGGTCCCGCTGAGGTTCGTGGCGGGAGTGCTGGACGCACGTGTAACTTCCGGCAGCAACGGTGAGCTGGTAGTGTCGCTTGTGCCATCGGTCACTGAAGAAGAGGCGCCCGGGGATAGCGGCATTGACAGCGATGTCGGTAAGACCCGGATAGGGAACAGCTATTTTCAGTGGAGCATGAATTATCCTCCCGGTCTGGTAGTTGGCGACAGCGGCGGCAATGGAGGTGTGGCTACCTTTATGAATTCAGAGAATCAGTATTATCTGGAGGTTCATGCCTCACCGCAGGAGAATCCGGCAGACCCGGAACAATTGCTGGACGGGCTGCTCCGCTCGGCTGAGGAAGGCGGGGAAACGATTTTGGACCGGGAAACTTATCCGAATGCCGTTGTACCCTACGCGCGAATTGTCAGCAAGGATTCCAGCGGCGCACTGTGGGAGAACAGGCAATATAATGCCGGAGGGAGACTCTATGAGCTGTATCTGACCGATGACAATGCAGTAAACTATAAGGATTTTGATAAATATGCGGTGCTGTTGAACTCCTTCCGCCCAACCTTTGACCCGAATGATAAAAGCCAACGTGATCTCTCCACAGTAAAAAACGGGCTGCATGAAGGGTACAATGAGGACTACGGCATTGCGCTGCAGGTCCCGGCAGACTGGAGTATGGATGACCAGCATCTGTATTATGAGAGCAAAGAGGGGAGCTATTTGCGTGTGAAAGTGACATCTGCTCCGTCCGGTTCTACGCTGGAAACCTGGAGCAAGGAGTTGGAGGCGCAGATTCGGGCCAACTATGTGGACGGGGCTTATACGATTAAAGATAGCACGTCTGCAAAAGTTTCCGGTCAACCGGCGCGGGTCATTGAAAGTCTGCTGAACCCGGGCAGCGGCTGGATTACGAAATATCAAACCCTGCTGTTGAAGAATGGGCACCGCTATTACGTAGAATATGTGGTAGTTGCCGGTCAGGATGAGGACAAGGCACGGTTCAAGGATATTTTAAGCTCAATTGATATTGATTTTGAATTAATAAAAGAGAACTTCGGGCGGCTGGAAACAGATGACTATCCGGTACTTTACGCTAAAACAGTCAACAAAAGCTCCAAAACCTATGGCTACAGCATTCATATTCCGTCATTATGGACAGCTGTCCAGGATGTCTTTGAAACCCAGAACGTAGAGTACCGCTTCACCGGAGGGCGTTTCCAAATCACTGTGAGCCCCGAAGGTTCGGCAGAGTACACTGTGAGCCAGCTCCAAAGCTACTATCAGAACACGAAAAATGACCCCAAAGGCCCGCAGGTCGAACGTGTGGAGGACATCACCTTTGCCGAAGTTCCAGCCACAAGCCTTACTGTGCACCAGAGCAAAAACGGCATTCCTTACCGCACCCAGCTCATCGTTTTCAGCAACAATGAACGGGTCTATACCCTCACTGTCACGCTAAATGACGCTAACGCAACGCCTGAGCAGCAGGCTCTCATAGACAAGACGCTGAAGTCTTTTGTGTTGGCGGGGGAGGAAAAATAGGCAGGGCATGTTGAGGAATAAGGAATCAATAGTAAATAGGATAATTATTGCAGACGAAGAACGTCCCAAGTTGCCAATTATGGCTGGGGCGTTCTTTTTTTTATGAAGAAATGAGGAGGAACAGGGGAACGGCGGGGACGTTTGGCTAGAAGACATCTATATGCCGAAAAAACTTCTGCTGCAAAATGTCTGGTGGCCACTCTTGGCCTGGAATGGTGATGGTTACCAGAGTCATGTCAAAAATATGGACAGAGAGATTCAGATACTCTTTGAACCGGGACACTTTTTTATCAGGGCTGGGTTGAAGAAATATTCATTTCTCCTTTGACGATGTGCAAGGCGGAAGGGATGGGTTAGGAATAAGTTCGGTTTAAATAATCCGGTTAAAGTCCTTTCCCTGTATAATTTCTGGCAAATCAATGGCGCAAGGCTGTGATATTTGATACAATTAATAAGTTAAAGAGATGGAAATGACCCGTCCATAGGACGGTTTGGGAGGATATAAATGAACGAGCAAGGAATACGCAGGGAAGACGTGGAGCTGTTGGCTCCGGCAGGTGACTGGGAGTGCATGCGTGCAGCGGTGGCAAACGGGGCAGATGCTGTCTTTTTTGGCGTAGAGAAATTTAATGCACGGGCCAGAGCAAACAACTTCCGCTCGGAGGAGCTGCCGGAGATTATGGCATTCCTGCACAGCTATGGCGTGAAGGGGTTTCTGACCTTTAATATACTGGTGTTTGAGAACGAGCTGGCAGATGCAAAAGAATTAATTGATGCCTGTGTAGATGCGGGTGTGGATGCGGTGATTGTACAGGATTTGGGGCTTGTCAAAATGATCCGCGAGATTTCTCCGGACTTCCCGATTCACGGTTCGACGCAAATGACGATTACTTCACCGGAGGCAGTGGAGTTTACGAAGCCCTTCGGGCTGGAGCGTGTAGTGCTTGGCCGAGAGAACAATCTGAAACAGATTCGCACGATCGGTGAGCAGGCCCGCCTGCCGATGGAAGTTTTCGTGCATGGAGCACTATGTGTGTCCTATTCAGGGCAATGCCTGACCTCGGAAATGTGGGGGGGACGTTCCGCGAACCGCGGGGAGTGTGCCCAGGCCTGCCGTTTGCCGTATGACCTGATGGTCGACGGTGAAGTGAAGCCGATGGGTGATGTAACCTATCTGCTGTCTCCTAAGGATCTGGCGGCCATTGATCTGATGCCGGAGCTGATCGAAGCGGGTGTGACCTCTTTCAAAATAGAAGGCCGTCTCAAAACCCCGGAGTACGTGGCAAACGTGGTGAGCAAGTACCGTAAGGCTATTGACCGGTATTTTGACGGGAACTGGTCTCCGACCTCTAAGGAAGATATCCGTGAGCTGCAGCAGAGCTTTTCCCGCGGCTTTACGCATGGCTTCCTTGAGGGAACAAACAACAAAAAGTTGGTTGACGGGACTTTCCCGAAAAGCCGTGGTGTGTATATGGGCACGGTGGAGCAAATTCTCCGTGATGGCGTAGTTTGCCGCATTCATGCTCCGCTTAAACGCGGAGACGGCATCGTGTTCGACGCCGGTGATCCGACCAAGAAGGAAGAAGGCGGACGCGTGTATGACCTGCGCCGCAAAGGCGTGAAGCTTGAGGGCGAAGCCGGCGAAGGCTGGATCATCGACATTGTGCCTGGTCGCAACGATGTGGATTTGCGCCGCCTGCATGTCGGTGACCGCATCTGGAAGACCAATGATCCGGCGCTCGACAAGGCGCTGCGCCAGAGCTACGAAACCGAGAAGCCGTACCGCGTCTTCCCGGTTCATGTCAAGGTGGAAGGCCGCGCAGGAGAGAAGCTGGCTACATGGTGGACGGACGTGCAGAAGGACGTGACTGTCCGTGTGGACTCGGAGCTGCTGCTGGAGACTGCGCAAAAGCGCCCGATGGACGCCGCCCTGCTGGAAGAACAATTCGGCCGCCTGGGCGGGACCGTGTTCCAGCTTGAGGCGCTTACGTCGCAGCTGGAAGGCGACGTGATCGTGCCTATGCGCGAGCTGAACAGCATCCGCCGCCAAGCGGTGGAGCTGCTTGCCGGCGAGCGCCCGAAACCGCCCGTCTACGTGAAACGGGCGGTAGAGATCTATAGCGACGCTTCCCGCAGGGACGTCGCTGCAAGCGGTGATGCGGAGCTCACCGCGCTGTGCCGCAGCCTGCCGCAGGTGCAGGCTGCCCTCGAAGCCGGCGTAAGAAGCATTTACGCCGACTTCGAATTTATCAAGCAGTTCCCGGCAGCAGTAGACGCTGTCCGGGCTGCGGGGGCCAGCATCACGCTGGCCACGCCACGCATCCATATGCCGGGCGAGAACGGCTATCACGCCAATATTCTGCGCCTGCAGCCGGATGCTGTGCTGGTGCGCAATACCGGCGCGCTGTATTATTATCTGCGCCGCCGCATGGAGCAGCCGGATGCTGTGCATCCGCGGCTGATTGGCGACTTCTCGCTGAATATCGCCAATCATAAGGCGGTGGATCTGTTCCTGGAAGCGGGCTGCGATGTGGTCACGCCTTCTTATGACCTGAACATTCAGCAAATGGTTGATCTGCTGGACCGCAGCGACACCTCACGGATGGAGGTTGTGATCCATCAGCATCTGCCGATGTTCCACACCGAGCACTGCGTGTACTGCACCTTCATGAGTGAAGGCACAGACTATACGAACTGCGGACGCCCTTGCGAGGAGCAGCGTGCATCTCTGCAGGACCGGATCGGCATGTCCCATCCTGTCCGTGTGGATGAAGGCTGCCGCAATACCGTGTACAATGCGGTTGAACAGTCAGGCGCGGAATACTTGAACAATTTCCGCGAACTGGGCGTTTCTTCTTTCCGCGTCGAATTTCTGGAAGAAACACCGGAGCAGGTTGCCGAGGTCATTAGTCTCTACTCCCGTGCGCTCCGTGGTGAAATCTCCGGCACGCAGGTATGGAAGAGCCTGAAAGCCACCAACCAGCTTGGCGTTACACGTGGACAGCTCGTCAACGCGAAGTAAAGAAGAGTAGGACTGGCTTACCAATCCCATGGTAAGCCAGTCCCTAGCTCCGATTCTATGCAGAGCCAGTGTGGCAAACGAGGGGGGATGGATCCTCCATGCCGCACTGTCTTTTTTTGTCTGCAGGATTAATTTTCCTAAATGACTAACCATATAACTCCCAAAAATCGTCCATAACTGCTATAATTAAAATAATTATGCATTTTACCATATCATTTAAAACCGGAAAAAGAAAAGAATACGAAGGAGCTATATGATGAAGATCCGTAAAGCGATTATTCCCGCTGCCGGTCTCGGAACCCGTTTTTTGCCCGCGACCAAAGCGATGCCCAAAGAAATGCTGCCGATTGTAGACAAACCAACGATTCAATATATTGTGGAGGAAGCCGTTGCTTCCGGCATTGAAGACATCATCATCGTGACGGGTAAAGGCAAGCGCGCGATTGAAGACCATTTCGACAACTCATTTGAGCTGGAGTTCAACCTGGCTGAGAAACAGAAGTGGGAGCTGCTGGAGTCTGTGCGCAAATCCTCCGAAATGGCTGACATTCACTATATCCGGCAAAAGGAACCGCGCGGACTAGGACATGCTATCTGGTGTGCCCGCAAATTTATCGGGAATGAACCGTTCGCTGTATTACTCGGAGATGATATTGTTGAAGCGGACAAACCTTGCCTTAGACAGATGATTGAGGTTTACGATCAATATAAATCCTCCATAGTTGGAGTTCAGCCGGTGCCTTGGGAAGAGGTATCCCGATACGGTCTTGTAGATGGTACACCTTTGGCTGAACGTGTCTACAAAGCCAACCGGCTGGTAGAGAAACCGAAGCGTGAGGACGCACCGTCCAACCTGGCAATCTTGGGACGTTATATACTGACTCCGCGTATTTTCGATTTGCTGGGTGAACAGCAGGTAGGAGTAGGCGGTGAGATTCAGCTTACGGATGCCATTGCCCGTTTAAGCGAAGTGGAGCGGATCATCGCCTACGACTTTGAAGGCAAACGCCATGACGTTGGCGAGAAGATGGGTTTCATCCAGACGACGATCCATTATGCGCTTCAACATGAGGAGCTTAAGGACGGCTTGCTGCAGTACCTCGAGGAAGTGATCCAGAGCCAGGCTCAGAAAGTCGGTAAATAACTGAGCGTCGGTTCCCTTATATTTGCGCACGGCATTTACCATAACATAAAATAAATAAGAGCGCTCCGCTGTCTATAACTGCGGGACGCTCTTATTTATTTTTCGAACTAAAGACTTATAAGACGATGTTCATAGTTCCCATTGCAGCGGGCGCTGGTTCCATATGCAATATCGCCCGCTGCCTTGTTATCCTGTTAATTACTCTTGAAATGATGTGCTTGCAATTTCAGTAATCTTTTCAACTTCCGCAGGATCAGCAGCGATTAGCTTATTATATACATCCTGATCGAGAGCGGTGTTAGCCTTTTGTTGAGCGGCGAGATACCAACGGGCAATTTCGCGGTTAGTAGCATCAGTATAATCCTCACTCAATCCAAGCTTCAATGTTGCGGCAGCAACCTGAGTTTGACCTGCCATGAACTGAATTCGGCCTGCATTCAAAGAAATTGCTGAAGGAATGGCCTGGCCCTGCAAGTCTGTCGTTATATGACGATAGGCTTCGAGGCCGATCTTGAGATTAAGCTGTTTACCATCGTCATTCTTTTGAGTGAAAGCCTGCTGAGCCAGCTCGTAGGAACGGCTGATAAGCGCGCTATACCAGTTAGTATCCCAGAGAGTTGTACTGTTCACGATATCGGCATAGTTCTCGTTAAAGCCAGTCTTTAACGTTGCAGCAGCAGCATCATTTTCTCCAGCCAGAAGCTGCATTCTGCCGATATTTAAAGCAATGTTTGGTGTGATCGAGAATGGACGGCCTTGCAGCTGCTCAGGAGGCAAAGTTTTCAGGTGTTCCACTCCATCAACCACATGCTTGTAGGCATCAAAGCCACTATTCAGGTATTCCTGCTTTTTAGCTTCATCCTTTTGCACACTTGCTGCATTTGCAAGCGCTTGGGACCGGCTGATTATTGTCTCATACCAATCAATGTCCCATACAAATTTATCGGCATTATCAAGGTAGACGCCCAGGGCAAGATCGCTCTGCCCCTTAAGGTCATAATATCCGACTAATTGCTTCAACAAATCCTTATTATAAGGCTCGTCCTTAAGTGCACGGGAAATTACGGTGTAGGCCTCCTCCAGATACTGCCCATCTTGGGTTTGGCTAAAGACTTGCTGATCCATGGACGATAAGTATATCGCCGATTCCGGGTGGAATGGACGGTCTTTCAGGGCAGCTACCAAAGGTACTTTAATTTCCTCATAAGATTGGCTGACGCCGATCAGTTTTTTGGCTTTCATTGCGTCATTGCTGGATCCGATATAGCTTATCGATATAAAGACCAGATAGATGGTGCCGATGGTGAGTACAGCCAAGTAGCCGATACGCAGTCCGGGTTTACTCCAGCCACGGCGAAGCGGTTTGCTGTCCATGACAGCGGCCATTCCAGCCAGTCCAAGGAAGACAAGGATCCCCATAAAGGCATAGCTTAGGTTGAAATCCAGCAAGCTGTGGACGAGAATGGACAAGGCGATAATAAGGAAGAAGAAGCCATTATCAAATTCATCTTTCTCCCGTTTCACATAACTGCGGATATATTTATAGAAAATGTATCCGATGAAGCCCATAAATACGATGAATCCGACAATTCCAACCTCAATCAGATATTGGAGGAAGAAATTATGCGCCTGGCGGCTGGTATAAGGGTTATTCTGATAGTGCTCATAGAGAGAAGCCCAGCCTCCGCCTCCCGCGCCCAGAATCGGATAATCTTTAACAACCTTAAGAGCATCTTTATAGAAAGTGAACCGCTCTAGTACACTGTGCTGCTTGAAGTTGATATTCTCCAGCCGCGTTTCAATATTATCCGGCAGAACACTACGGACGCTTGTACCAATGAGCAGGAAAGCCGCCATTCCAACAAGCAAGATCGATACCAGTGGAAGCCACAGCCCGGAAAACTTACGGGAAGACATGCCGGATAGCTTTGCTTCCAGCCAAGGTGCAACAACACGCTGAACCGCCCACCCAAGAGCAGCAACGACAGCAGAGGCCCCAAGCAGGTACGCCCAAGCTTTAAGAGCAGCCCCTGAAGTGAAGCTGGTATTCAGTTCTAGTCCCAGCGTAGTCAGCGGATTTGTAACGAGCAGGGCTGCAAGGCCGGAAATGGCAATGTGGATAATCCAGAGAATTTGCTGAGCAGGTTTCAGGAACAGCAGCAGCAGGATGAATACCACAGGCAGCATGACGAGCCCGCCACGGGACAACGTCAACAGCAGCGATACAATAATGGGCACAAGCATAAATCCGTGAGTCAGCGTACCGTACCATTTTTTAGAGCGGACCAAAGCAAATACGGCTACAAACAGAAAAGCCATCAGGAAGGCTGCATAGGTATTTGCGTATTGGAATATGGAAGTTAACCGAAGACCATTGGAATCGGTCATAACCGCATCCAAATATTTACCATTACTTACGGTATTGGAGAACCAGCCAACCAGACTGCCGGCAAATTTCGAGCTGCCAAGCCAATTCAATAGTCCGAATCCCACAATAAAGTAAGCAACCGCAAGGACAGCGTTTTGGATGACAACATTTAGTTGCTTTTGCTTCAAGAGATATAACGCTATAATGAATATTGCAATGTACATGCTCTGAATTAACAGCAGGTTCATCGCCATATAATGCGAGGCTGCACCAAATAGTGACAAAGCATACGTTATTGGAAGCAGCAGTGAGGCAACAGCCAGCAGATCGCGCTGCTCCTCAAGCTTGAATTTATTGAAGTAGAGGCCCATCCACACCAATAACATCAGGCCGCTAAGCAGAGCAGACACATAGACCGGTTTTTCAAAATCAATCTGTTGTCCGTTAAACACCCCCACCTGAAACGGGGTCCAAACCAAAAACACAATAAAAGCGACAACTAATGCCCATATGGGGCTGGATATCTTTTCAACATTTCTCGACTGAACAGCATTTTTTCCGTATACTGGTTTAGACACGTTTTAATCTCCTTTTTCTGTAGGTACGTGGATATTCTAGCATATTGAGCGTTTGGGGGGCCAGTAATTTAGAATAAATATTGTTGTTTGATTTCAAAGTAGCTTTAATTTAGAAAGGGAGTAAAATGAAATGTTTTCTAGCAATCTAAACTTACTAAAGCAATTGGTTAAAAGAGATGTTTTAGCGAAATATAAAGGTTCATCACTAGGTATATTATGGTCAGTGGTAATTCCAATTATGTTACTGGCGATATATACGTTTGTTTTTAGTGTGGTATTTGAGGCTCGTTGGAATGTTCAGTCGAATAATCACCTTCAATTTGCTTTGATTATTTTTAGCGGAATGACGATTTTTAACTTTTTTTCAGAAGTTATTAATCGTTCACCAACATTGATTATAGGGAATAGTAATTATGTGAAAAAAGTAATATTTCCATTACACTTACTTCCAGTTTCGATAGTATTGTCTTCCATAGTGCATATGCTTATTAGTTTTATTATTTTATTTATTGGACTTGCCTTTTTTGGAGGGGGTATACACATAACCGCACTCTATCTCCCTCTTGTTTGTCTACCCATTCTCCTTTTTGCTACAGGATTAAGTTGGTTCCTAGCATCATTGGGGACTTATGTGAGAGATGTCAGTTATGTTGTGAATGTTTTGACTAGTGCATTAATGTTTTTGAGTCCTATATTTTATCCGGTTTCTTCAGTTCCTAAGGAACTAAGGTTTTTATACAACTTGAATCCCATTAGCTTTACGGTTGAAGATATGCGTAACGTTCTGATTTGGGGTGTTCGACCAGATTTTGTATGGCTCGGCTATGGAACGTTGATTGGGGTTGTTTTTTGTTTATTAGGATACTATTGGTTTAAAAAAACAAAAGGTGGATTTGCAGATGTCCTATAATAATAAATCAATAACTATCAATAATATATCGAAGATGTATAAGATGTACGACAAACCTCAAGACAGGTTAAAACAATTTTTCTATAAGAATAGAAAAAAGCTATATAGAGAATTTTGGGCGCTGAATGATGTTTCATTTAGCGTGTCATCTGGAACAACATTGGGGATAATAGGGCGGAATGGATCAGGGAAAAGTACATTACTACAAATTATTGCGGGTACTCTCCAAGCATCTTCTGGCACACTAAATATAAAAGGTAGAATTGCAGCATTACTTGAACTAGGAAGTGGCTTTAATCCAGAGTTTACAGGTAGAGAAAATGTTTATCTTAATGGAAGTATAATGGGTTTGTCTGAAAAAGAAATGAAGGAAAGAATGCCTATCATTGAACAATTTGCTGAGATAGGGGAATTTATTGATCAGCCAGTAAAACTGTATTCTTCAGGTATGTACGTGAGACTTGCATTTGCTTGCGCCGTTAATGTGGATCCGGATATATTGATTATCGATGAGGCATTAGCAGTTGGAGATATGCAGTTTCAATTAAAATGCATGGATAAAATGAAGAAATTTAAAGAGGAAGGGAAAACAATTTTATTTGTTAGTCACGATACTTATTCCGTGAAAAATTTCTGTGATGAAGTTATTTGGATGAAAGACGGAAGGATATACAGATACGGGGATGTATTATCAGTAACAAATGAATACGAAATCTTCATGAGAACAAAGAGCGAACCGATTGCAGAAGAAAAAGTACTGGATTCAAATGAACATGAAAAAAAAGTTTTATTGATCAACAATATACGTACCAAAGATGGTTCCGGCAAAGCCAAGGAAACATTCTCTTTTAAGGAAGATGTATACGTTGAAATTGAGTACACGCTTAAAACGAAACTAAAAGGAATTGTTGGTGGAGTTGCTGTTACTGACCAAAGGGATGCTTACATCTGTGGAGTTAATACCAAACTAGATGATTATTCACTACCTTCATTGCCCGGAAACTATACATTAGTCTGTAAATATGATCAGTTGAATTTATTACCTGGCACCTATTATATTGATGTGGGTTTTTTTGAAAGTGCTGGATTAGTGAGACTTGATTATAAAACAAAAATTAATTCTTTTAGTATTCAATCTGCAGATTATATTGCGGAGGGAATAATTCATTTGGATCACAGTTGGACTTCAGGAGGCGCTGGTAGTGAAATATAATGTTGACTTGGACATTTCTGTGGGTACCTCCCATTCTTTGATATTAAACAAAATTAAGCGTAATACTAAAGTCTTAGAGTTCGGCTCTGCTTCAGGTTATATGACAAAATATATGAAAGAGGAACTCGGTTGTGAAATTGTCTGCATTGAAATTGATGCGGAAGCAGCTGAAAAGGCCAGGAAATATGCTGATTTAATGATTGTAGCAGATATTGAAAATGATCCTTGGTTTCAAAAAGTTAGTGAATTTTCGTTTGATTTTATTTTGTTTGCTGATGTTTTAGAACATTTGAGAAATCCTGAAGTTATTCTGAAACAGGCAACTTCTCTTTTGAATAACGATGGAATTGTATTAACTTCAGTTCCGAATATTTCTCACAATGCTATTATAATGGAATTAATGCAAGGGAGATTTGATTATCGTTCTACGGGATTATTGGATGACACTCATGTCCATTTTTTTACAAGAAAGAGTTTGTTGAAATTATTAGATGATTGTAGACTTGAACCATTCGAATGGCTCACAACTATGAGGAGACCTGATACTACTGAATTTCAACAAAAATATAGTGATTTCCCTGTATTGGTCCAACACTATTTGGAAAATAGGCTGGATGGAGATGTTTATCAGTTTGTAACTATGTCTAGGAAGAAGAAATCAGATGAAAATCCTCTAGACTTTACTTATAGACAGCATATTAATTATCTAGATCTAGATCACTGTCAATTATATTGGGGCGAAGATAGTTCATTTAACGAATTGTCGTCAATTCAAGTCCCAGTGGTGTTTAATAATGACTTTAAGACATACTCTTTTGACATCCCCTTAGGGGTTAAAGGGAACTTGCGGTTAGATCCTGCGAATACTCCGGTCTATGGAGCAATTAGAGGGGTTAAACTTTTTGAAATCACTTCATCGGGGACTAAAAGAGAAGTGAATCCAGATAACACAAAAATCACATCCCAATTAAAACCTTTAAATAATATATATAAATTAGCTGATGAGCGCGATTTTCGTTTCTTCGCAACTGATAATGATCCTTCAATTTATATCGAAGGTATTAGTTTAAATGGAAACTTAAAATATATACTCGAAGTAGAAATGCAAATTAATAATTCGATTGAAGAAATAATAACTAAACTATCGCATGAAATGAAAAATAATGAACTGGAAATAATGAATTTATCTAAAGAAAATCAAAGGTATAGTGAAGAAATTAATGTATTATTGGCTAGGGAGAAAGAACTTCTTGATAAGAATACGGCCTGGAGTGAAACATACAGTGATTTAAATAACCAGTTCGCAGATTTAAAAGAAATATATAAGTTGTTAGATGAAAATCATAAAACAATTATTAAACAAAATGAGGAAAGATCTCTTGAATATGTTTCGAACCTTAGAGACAAAGAAATCTTAATAGAAGAGTTGAGAAAAGAAATTAGCTTGATGAAGTATTCCTTTTCATGGCGAAGCACTGCTTTATTTAGAAGAATGGCGAATAAAATCAGAGGGAAGTAAGGGGTATTGGTTATAGATGAAAGATATAATTAACTGTGACATTATAATTCCGGTTTATAATGCACCTGAGGAACTGAAGAATTGTCTAGACTCTCTAATACAACACACTGATCTTTCAAATAACAGAATTATTATTATTAATGATTGTAGTCCTGATCCAGGAGTATCTGCGTTTTTGGGCGAAATTGATAATCCAAGCATTGTGATTCTCCAAAACGAAAAGAACCTTGGATTTGTGGGGACTGTAAACAGAGGAATGAGCTACTCTCAACATGATGTGGTACTGTTGAATAGTGACACGATTGTTACAGAAAAATGGCTGGAAAAGATGAGAAAAGTTGCATACCTTGATCACTCTATTGCTACAGTAACTCCTCTTACGAATAACGGAAGCATTTGTTCTGTTCCGACATTTTTAGAGGATAACCATATACCTGCAGGATATGATATAGATTCATTTGCTCATTATATAGAAAATATTTCCTTGAAACAATTTCGTGAAATCCCTACTGCAGTAGGATTTTGTATGTATATTAAGAGAAACATAATAGATGAGATAGGACTCTTTGACCAAGAAAACTTTGGAAAAGGCTACGGAGAGGAAAACGATTTTTGTTGTAGGGTCATTGAACATGGATATAAAAACATTCTAGATGATCATACCTTTATATATCATAAAGGCTCTATGTCATTTCAAGGCGAGAAGCTTGAATTGCTAAAGAAAAACTTGAAGACGTTAAATACTTTGTACCCGTATTATGATAAAAGAATACATGATTTTATAGTTAAAAATCCGTTGAAAGAGATACAAGATAACATTAGATTTAGACTTTCGAGTTACGTTGACTCTTATAAATCGAAAGGGAATTTGTTATTTGTTTTGCATAATTTTTTCGATGAAAGCTACACTCAGCCTATAGGCGGGACCGAGTACCACGTAAAAGATATAGTTGATGGTATTAAAGATTACTTTATATATGTATTAGTTACAAATGGTCAAGAAGTCGTGTTGAAGCAATATTTTCAAGGTGAGGTGTTGGCTAAATATCATTTCCCTCTAGAAGAACCAATAGGACTTCAACATTTTCATCATCAAGAATATAGTGAAATTGTAGAAAAGATAATTAATACCTTTGAGATAAATTTAGTGCATATTCATCATCTAATTAGACATTCATTTGATATCCCGTATGTCGCCAAAAAAAATGGGATAAAGACAATCTTTACACTACATGACTTTTATTTGTTTTGTCCTAGAGTTAATTTACTGGATGTAAATAATGTTTATTGTAAAGACATGAGATCGGAACAAAAATGCAATGCTTGCCTGAGAGAGACCTATGGATTTCATTCTACTTTTATTAACAAGTGGAAGGCTGAAGCTACAGCAATGATGTCAAATGTAGATTTGTTTATAACTCCATCTAACTCCACTAAGGCAATGTTTGAAGAAGAATTTGGTGAGGTTAACGGTAAAATTATTACCATTGAGCATGGAATAGCTCTTCCTGATTATGATGCTATTCTAAGAACCAAAGAGAATAAAAACTGGAATATTGCTTTTATAGGAGGGCTTTCTCCTAACAAAGGTAGTGCTCTGATTTACAGTCTGATTACTAAATTTCCGAAAAGTAATGTTAATTGGCATCTTATTGGTGGATTAGGTGATCAAAAACTGAATTTGCTTAATCAGTCTAATGTACAAAAGTATGGACGGTATAAAAGAGAGGACTTGAAAGAGCTAATTGAAAAAAATGAAATAGACCTGGTTTGCTTGTTGTCTCCATGGCCAGAAACCTATTCATATACGCTTACTGAAGCTTGGGCACACAATATACCTGTATTAGTTACACCTTTTGGCGCACTGAAAGAAAGAGTTGAGCTAATTGGTGGAGGATGGGTGACTGAGACGAATGATGTAAATGATGTAATGGACAAATTGAAATATATCATTGAAGGAGAGATGAAAGAATATCATAAAAAGGTAGATAATATAAAAGGAAATAACGTGAAAACTAAAGAGAAGATGGTTCTTGATTATATTGAGATATATAATAAATTTCTTGTCTCTAAACCCTTGTTATCAATGAATGCTCTGAATAATAGAACAGTTTTAGAAGGATTGAAATATTATCATCCAGTTAATGATAGTTCAGTATCATTAAATGAATACAATTCCCATGTTCAGAAATTGGAAAATGAACTAGAGGCCGTGAAATCTACAATTGGTTGGAAAGTGCTAAATGTATTAAGAAGTCGAGATCATTTTATTTTGAAATTGGGCAAAAAAGGAATACACCTCATATTGAGAGTCAAGAACCGTCTCAGGTAGAATATGAAATTACCGAGGATATTGTAGTGGCAAAGGCGGTATATAGATGACTGTCCAAATTCTATTATCAACATACAATGGTGAGAAATATATTTCTCAACAAATTGATAGTTTATTGTCTCAGTCTTATAGTGATCTGGATATTCTTATTCGAGACGATGGCTCAAATGATGGAACACTCGATATTATTGAGATGTACATGTCTAAATATCCATTACAAATAAGATTAATAAGAGGCAAAAACATTGGAGTTATAAATAGTTTTTTTGAGCTTTTGAAAGAAGCCAGAACAGATGCGAAATATTATTCTTTTTGCGACCAAGATGATATATGGAAGAAAACTAAGGTTGAAGTTTCTATATTAAAATTAGTGGAACGAAATAACAATAAGCCCCTGTTATTTTGTTCTGCTACTCAATTGACTGATTCAAAATTAAAGGAAATTAAAGTGTGGCCGCAGCGGCCAGGAAAAGCTCTTGGTTTTTATAATGCATTGGTGGAGAATGTTGTTGTCGGTGCCACCATTACTATTAACAGAAAGGCTAGAGACGGGTTAATTAAGTGCGTGCCCGACAACGAAAATATCATTATGCATGATTGGTGGATTTATTTATGTATCTCTGCTTTTGGTGAGATTATTTATGAATCCGATCCAACTATACTTTACAGACAGCATGAATCGAATGTTGTAGGGGGCAACAAAACTTTCCTGGATATATTACTCAGAAAATTTATGAGCTTCTCTGAGAACAGAGGGCGACGGTTGTTGTATAAACAGGCCTTGGAGTTTTGGAAATGTTATGGAGATAAGATTTCAGGGGAAAACAAAGAACAACTACGCTTATTTTTAGATGAAAGAGAATCTCTTGTACAGAAGTTAGTCTTTTTAAAAAGAAGTAAATTGTACAGACAAAATTTTTTTGGAAATATGTTATTCAAAATGTTGGTAATGGTTGGGTATATATAACTGATACGATAATTGTGGTTAAGTAAAGGGGGAGATAGTATTAAAATACATATTAATGTAATAATGAAATATTTACTGATCTACTTTGTAATCTACTTTTTTCATTTCATAATAAAAATTGCGCCTGGTGATGATACTCTTTTTAGTGGAATGTCAAGCCAGTATTCACTTACAGAGTATTTAAGCATGCGATATAATGGTTGGACTGGAAGAATGTCAGGTGAACTTTTTTTCTATTTCTTTCTGGGGGGGAAAGTTTGGCTCTGGAAGTTCGTTAATGCAGGGTTTATTATGCTTGTAGCCTATTCGCTAGTTAGAATAATTAGAGAAAAGAATTCATTAAAATATTTTATTGTTGCCTTGTGTATTATGGGGTATTTCAGTCAAAGCATCCTTAGTTCGGGAGTTTTTTGGATTACTGGTTCTATGGTGTATTTATGGTCAATAGCGATGGGGCTATTTGCAATGATACCTTTTGCAGACTATACATTTAGAAATAATTACGATACCAGTAATAGACGTATTCTGCTCTCATTATTATCAGGTCTCTTGGCTGTGTTTGCTAATGAACAAGCTGCCTTATGTATGGTTAGTTTTGCTTTCATTTCTATAACGACACATTTTATTAAAACTAAGAAATATAGTATTAGACTAATTTTTCTAACAGTTATTTTTTTGGTTGGTACTATCATCTCCATTAAGGCTCCCGGAAATAGTAGCAGATTTGTTTCCGAGACCGCCACTTGGTTTCCGAATTTTAATGAACTGTCGTTAAAAGATCATTTATACCTCGGTGTAATATGGTTTTTTGGGAAAGCTTTTACGGAATTAAAATGGTTATTGCTTTTAATTTCTGTAGGAACCCTCTATGTATTTAATCTTCAATCGAATGTGAAACAAACTTACGTAACTCGACTTCTGAATTTTATATTTATTGTTTTAGTTGCAACTTCATTCTCGGTTCTTATAATCGGAAATCCAAATAACGTATTGTTTGACTTTGAAGCTATCAGGAATTTTCATTTTGGACATAATCTGATTAATATCTGGACAATAGAACCGAAATTTATCTTGGCGTTAATTCCGTATATTTTCTGGTCGATTTTTTCTCTATTGCTGATTTCAATGCTTATAATGATATCTGAAAGAAAATGGTTTATCCTATTATGCCTAGCAGCTGCAATAGCATCAATGTGTATTATGTTTTTTTCTCCCACTATTTATGCTTCGGGGAATAGAACTCTGACAGTAAGCGCTGCTTTACTCTCGCTTGTATCAATTAATGTTCTTAACAAAATAGAACTGAAAAATAAACTAGGGTATATATTTATTTTTGCTTTTCCTGTTGTTAACATCTTGTCTCTATTAATGATTTGGATTGTTAAGGGGTACTATATATTGTACTAAATAAAAAAATCTCCATGTTAGGAAATACAAGACATGGAGATTTTTTATGGATTTATTTCTAGCGAGCTAAAGAAGCAAGTTCTTTGCTTTCATTCTGGTTAGAGTCCTTAACCTCTAAGGTTAGTTTTTCAATGATATACTTAGGGCGAGCTTTGACCTCTTTGTATATCTTTCCGATGTACTCCCCAATCAACCCCAAGGCTACCAACTGCACACCACCAATAAACCAGATCGAAATCATTAACGAGGACCAACCAGATGTAGTGCTTCCGGAAAATTTGCTAATAAGGATATATATAGCAACCAAAATACTGAACAAAGATATGATGAAGCCCAGTCCAGTAATCAATCGTATTGGAGTTACACTAAATGAGGTTATTCCATCAAAAGCAAAGGCTAGCATTTTTTTTAAGGGATATTTAGATTCTCCTGCAAAGCGTTCATTCCTATCATAATATACCTCAGTAGATCTAAACCCAATTAAAGGTACCAGACCTCTTAGAAAAAGGTTTACTTCTTTGAACTCTGATAGATGTTGCACTGCTCTTTTACTCATCAAACGATAATCCGCATGATTAAAAACTAAATTAACCCCCATTGTGTTCATTAATCTATAAAAACCTTGAGCAGTAGAACGTTTAAAGAAGGTGTCAGTCGATCTGCTTTTTCTTACGCCGTATACAACATCATAACCTTCTTTATATTTATTAATAAATTCATGAATTACATTTAGATCATCTTGAAGATCAGCATCAATCGAAATTATAATATCAGAATAATCTTTGGCTGATATTAATCCGGCCAATAATGCGTTTTGGTGACCAGCATTTTTGGCTAGTTTTAACCCATGTACATATTTATTGACTTTATTATGACTCTCAATAAGCTCCCATGTACTATCTCGGCTTCCGTCATCGATAAATAAAATTTTACTATTTTGAGAAATTTTATTTATTTGAATCAAATTGTTTAGAATAAGTGTAAGTTGTCTTATAGTTTCAGGTAAAACAGCTTCTTCATTATAACAAGGTATAACCAATGTTAAGTTGGGGCTAATAATATAATTGCTATTCAAGTCAAAATCGCTCCCTCTATCACTTTTAAATATTTCATGATAATTCTAACACTAATTTATATCATATTAAACTAATTTAATTTTGGAAATGGAGCTTCCGATTGGACTACTAGAATAATGTTAATGTAATATACATTATATGATAAGGTTCTCGGTCTTTGGTAAACTTGCATTCGTAGCATCTTTATGTTTCTCTAATAGTACGCCTTTAATTCAAGGACTAAGCGCAAGAAAGGTTGAGTGACATTGAAAGGCATAATCCTAGCTGGAGGCACTGGTTCGCGCCTCTACCCTTTAACTAAAGTGACTAATAAGCATCTATTACCTGTAGGCAAATATCCGATGATCTTCCACTCCGTTTATAAATTAAAGCAGGCGGATGTAAAAGATATTCTTATCGTCACAGGCAAGGAACACATGGGCGACGTCGTGAATTTATTAGGAAGTGGCAGAGAAATGGGTGTTACCTTCACCTATAAAGTACAAGATGAAGCAGGTGGGATTGCTCAGGCTCTGGATTTGGCGGAGCAATTCGTTGGACAAGATCAAATGATCGTTATTCTTGGAGATAATGTATTTGAGGATGATATTGCACCATTCGTTGATAATTTTCGTGAACAGAAAGCTGGAGCTAAGATATTGATTCAGGAGGTAATTGATCCTTCAAGATTTGGTGTGCCTGAACTAGAAGGTGATCGTATTGTTTCGATTGAAGAAAAGCCCGCAACTCCTAAATCCAATTATGCTGTAACAGGGATATATATGTTCGATAGCGAAGTGTTTAAGATCATTAAAACTATATCTCCCTCAGCGCGCGGAGAATTGGAAATTACTGATGTGAATAATGCATATATTAATCGAGGAGAATTAACTTTCGATGTTCTTCAAGGTTGGTGGACGGATGCAGGTACCCATGTTTCACTGGCAAAAGCTAACGGCTTAGCTCAAGAGATTACGTTTGGTGAGGAATTCGGTAAATTGAAACTATAGATTTGGAGGGCGCTATCATATGAAAGCTATAGCCTTACAATTACAGGGTGCATGCATCCTTGAGCCGGTGGTTCATGGTGACAACCGGGGTTTTTTTATGGAGAGCTATAATGAGGAATTAATGCATAAGGCAGGAGTGAACTATAAGTTCATCCAGGACAATCAATCACTTTCTTCTGAGGTTGGAGTACTTAGAGGATTGCACTATCAATTGAATCCGAAAGCGCAGACCAAGCTTATTCGAGTTCTTTCGGGTGTGATTTATGACGTTATTGTTGATATTCGCCGTAATTCTCCAACCTTCGGACAGTGGGTTGGGGTAATTCTCAGTGAATATAATAAACGTCAGTTGCTGGTGCCAAAGGGCTTTGCGCATGGGTTTTGTACGCTGGTGCCGAACACCCAAGTGTTATACAAGGTGGACCAATATTATTCCCCCGAGAACGACCGCGGCATATTATGGAGTGATCCGGCACTTGGCATTGACTGGCCGGTGTCAACTCCAGTCCTGTCGGACAAAGATGGGCGCCATCCTTTGCTTAAGGATGCAGAGCTCAATTTCGATTAAATACTATTCATTGAACAAAAGGTGGGCTAACATATGAAACTGCTCGTTACCGGCGGGGCCGGATTTATCGGCAGCAATTTTGTAATATACATGCTGCAGCAGCACCCGGATTACCAGATCGTGAACGTGGATGCGTTGACGTATGCGGGGAATTTGGAGAATTTGAAGTCGGTGGAGGGCAATCCGAATTATACGTTTGCCAAAGCGGACATTACGGATGTAGAGGCGATGGACACACTGTTCAGCCAGGGAGTCGATATCGTAGTCAACTTCGCGGCGGAATCACATGTGGACCGGAGCATTCTGGAGCCGGATGTGTTTGTGAAGACAAATGTGCTCGGCACACAGGTGCTGTTGGATGCAGCAAAGAAATATAGTGTGACCAAATTTGTTCAAGTGTCTACAGATGAGGTGTATGGAACGTTAGGAACCACGGGACTCTTTACTGAAGAAACTCCACTTACTCCAAACAGTCCTTATTCCGCCAGCAAAGCGGGCGGAGATTTGCTTGTGCGTGCCTACCACGAAACCTTTGGATTGCCGGTTAATATCACCCGCTGTTCTAACAACTACGGGCCATACCAATTTCCGGAGAAGCTGATCCCGCTCATGATTTCCCGTGCGCTTGCTGATCAGGCACTGCCGGTTTATGGCGATGGAATGAATATCCGCGACTGGTTGTATGTAGAAGATCACTGCAGTGCAATTGATCTGGTTATTCATGAAGGGGTAAACGGTGAGGTCTATAATATTGGCGGCAATAATGAGCGCACAAATGTGCATATAGTGAATACTGTGCTGCAGGAACTGGGCAAACCGGATTCTCTGATTACTTACGTGCAGGATCGTCCCGGACATGACCGCCGCTATGGCATCGACCCAACCAAGATTACCAACGAGTTGGGCTGGAAGCCAAAGCATACATTTGAAACCGGCATTAAAGAAACCATTCAATGGTATTTGAATAATAAAGAGTGGTGGACCCGTATTCAATCCGGTGAATACCAGAAATATGCCGAACTTCAGTATGGCAGCCGTTTGGGGGATTCGCTGTAATGTCGAAGATGAAGGTATTGGTTACGGGTTCCGCTGGACAGTTGGGGCAGGACCTTGTACTTTTGTTGCAGCAGCAAGGACATGAGGTTCTAGGCTGTGACCGTCAGGAGATGGATATTACAGATCTCGATCAATGTACTGAGGTTATCAGCGGGTTCAGTCCGGATGCTGTCATTCATTGTGCCGCCCATACGGCGGTGGATATTGCGGAAACTGATGTGGATGCCGCCTATTTAATTAATGCCACTGGAAGCCGCAATGTAGCACTGGCTGCGGAGAAATCCGGAGCCAAGCTGGTATACATTAGTACGGATTATGTTTTTGATGGCATGGGAACTCAGCCTTATCATGAATATGATAATACGGATCCGCAAAGTATTTATGGCAAGTCAAAGCGGGCAGGAGAAATCCTGGTGCAGTCTTTGTCCTCGAAATTTTTCATCGTACGTACATCATGGGTGTATGGCAAATATGGCAACAACTTTGTGAAAACGATGCTGAAGCTGGGACAGGAGAAGCCGCTGCTGCAGGTAGTAGACGACCAGCAAGGTTCACCTACCTACACCGTAGATTTGGCCCGTTTCCTGCTTGAGCTGATTCAAACGGAGAGATACGGAATTTATCATGCCTCTAACAGTGAGTCTTGCACCTGGTATGAGTTTACACAGGCAATTTTCGCGGAGGCAGAAGATATTCTGAGTCTGAAATTCACAGCAAAGCTAGAGCCATGTGCTACAGAACAGTTTCCACGCCCGGCACCACGTCCGCGCAATTCGGTAATGGAGCATTTAGCCATCCGCACGAACGGGTTTGCAGATATCCGGCCTTGGCGGGCCGGACTGAGGGACTTTTTGCTGGAACTGAAATAGATAAGCGCAAACTAAGCTCCTGAACCGTTATCGACGGTCGGGAGCTTTTTGCTGCTGTAACGACTGTTCACATAAACATGTTTTATAGTGCTAAAATTATGCCTTTTATTTCACTTTGTTCCTCCTTTAAGGATACCATCATTCCAGGTAACATAGCCGCAACCTGTTGTTTTCGTTATAATAATGTGTAATAGCTTCAGAACCATAATGAATTCAAGAATCCGAGGATATTTATGAATAACAAAACAGTCAGTGTACATATTGTTACCTTTAACAGTGCGGATGATATTATTGATTGTCTGACGGCAGTACTCGCCCAGGATTATCCGGTGAAGCAGATTGTGGTGGTGGATAATGCCTCAACAGACGGATGCGTGGAAAGAGTGAGGGGGTTTTATCAAAAGATCGAAGAGACGGGGGTTCCTTCTCTTGTTCTCATAGAAAATAAGATTAATACTGGCTTCGCCCCCGCTCATAACCAGGCCCTGGCGGCAACAGATACAGATTATGTACTTGTGCTTAACCCGGATCTGACGCTTGAAAATAGTTATATTTCCAGGCTTATCTTGCAGATGGAGTCAAATCCGCGTATTGGCAGTGCTACTGGCAAGCTTTTGCTCAAAGCTGATCACTCCCTTGTGGACAGCACAGGTCTGCGGATGAATAGAGCCCGGCGTGCCTTTGACCGCGGTGCAGGAGATCCCTCCACAGACTGGCTGGAATCTGGTTTCGTATTTGGCGTATCTGGGGCCGCAGCGATGTATTCACGCCGGATGATTGAAGATGTCAGCATTGAGGGGGAGTTCTTTGATGCGGATTTCTTCGCCTATAAGGAGGATGTGGACGTGGCATGGCGGGCTGGGCTGTTCGGCTGGTTGGCTTACTTTGAAGCAGAAGCCATAGGCTACCACGAACGTGGCTGGAAACCTTCCGGCCGGGACAGCAAACCGGTGTTCATTAGGCGGATTTCGTATATTAACCGCTACAAGATGATCTACAAGAACGAGCCTGCCGGCACGCTGCTTCTCACTTTGCTGTATTCACTGCCGTATGAGCTTGCCGCACACGGTTATACACTGCTTAAGGAACGCCAATTGCTAAAGGCCTGGTCTGCTTTTTTCCAACAACGGAGACATCTTAAACAGAAACGGCGATATATACAAAATAAAGCATCCAGGAAACCGGACGCGTAAGGTAATTTACTGGCACGGGAAATCTGTAAAAACCTCCCTAATTAGGCTCCGCCTATCAGGGAGGTTTTTATGTTATAATAGTTGTCGGTAGATTACTATATTAGTCAGGAGCGTAGTGAAGTGAATATAGATGTCAGTATATTAATCTTAAATTACAACACATGTGGCCTGACGATGGACTGTATTAGGTCGGTATATGATTCGGTAACTAATTATTCCTATGAGATCATTTTAATAGATAATAATTCCCGTGATCATTCTGTCGAGTCGATCAGCAAGGAATTCCCGGATGTGCTGCTGATTGCCAACTCTGAGAATGTTGGTTTCGCCCGGGGTAATAATCAGGGGATGGAGGCGGCCTCCGGACGTTATGTGCTGCTGCTTAATTCCGACACGGTAGTGCGGAAGGATACGCTGGAGACGATGGTTTCCTTTATGGACAGCCGGCCGGATCTTGGCGCTTCGGGCTGCAAGGTGATTTTGCCGGATGGATCGCTGGACAAGGCCTGCAAGCGAGGATTTCCGACACCCTCGGCATCCTTTTATTATGCTTTTGGTTTCAGCAAGCTGTTTCCCGGCCGGCCCAGATTCAACGGCTACCAGCTAGGTTATTTGGATCCAGATCTGGATTACCCGGTAGACTGTCTAGTCGGGGCTTTTATGCTGGTTCGGCGGGCGACGATCGAGCAGGTCGGCGGCCTGGACGAAGAGTTCTTTATGTATGGTGAGGATTTGGATTGGTGCTTCCGGATTAAAGAAGCCGGGTGGGGGATTTATTACTATCCGAAGACCTCCATCGTGCATCTAAAAGGCGGCAGCGCGCGGCGCAGACCATTTAAAATTGTCTATGAGTTTCACAGAGCAATGATTTTATTTCATCGCAAGCATTTTAGCAAGAGGTACAACAGTATGATTAATGGAGCGGTATATGCCGGAGTCGGGGTAAAGTTCACCCTTTCGCTTGCCCGCAATATGTTAAAGTCTTCACGCGTGGTTTCTTCACCGGCGCAGAGCCTTGCGGATTCCGGAGAAGCAGGTTCACGCAATGAAACGAATGCTGAGGTGAGATTATGATTCGCCGTAATCAGAGGTTTTTAACACAACTCTATATGGTTGCCGACTTCCTGATTATCCAAATCTCCTTTCTGGCGGCCTGGTGGCTGAAGTTCAAGAGTGGCTGGCTGGAATCCTATAATACGCTTCCGGTTGAATCCTATGCCTATTGGAGCCTTATTTATGGTGTGATTTCTGTATTTATAGGGATTGTGCTTTCCCTGTATTTGCCGAAGCGTAAGAAACGTTTTGTCGATGAATTCCTCAAAATATTTCAGGTGCACATCATGGCAGTCTTTATCCTGCTTGGCCTGATGTTCTTCCTGAAGGAAATCGACGTTTCCCGTCAGTATCTGGCCATATATATGGGTTTTAATATTCTCTCAATCATGCTTTACCGTTATGTGCTGAAGACGATGCTGAAATCACTCCGTGAAAAAGGCTTTAACCGTCAATTCGTGCTGATTATCGGTGCAGGCTCGCTCGGCAAACGATTCTACAACAATTTGGTGCAGTATCCGGAGCTGGGATATGAGACCATTGGTTTTCTTGATGATTATCAGGAATGGGACGGGATAGAGGAACGGCGCTTTAAGCCAATACTCGGCAAGGTGGATGAACTGGCTGGAATACTGGAGCTGCTGCCGGTAGACGAGGTGATTCTGGCGCTTCCGCTTGATGCCCACTCTAAGTATCCCGCCATTATTGCTGCCTGCGAAAAGGCTGGAGTACGGACGCTGATTATTCCAGATTTCTTCGACTACCTGCCGGCCCGTCCTTATTTTGATAATTTTGCCGGAATGCCAATGATTAATGTCCGTGATATTCCTTTAGATATGACCGGGAATAAGCTGGCCAAGCGGCTGTTTGATATTATTTTTTCGCTGTTCGCCATTTTTGTAATGTCGCCTGTAATGCTCATAGTAGCCCTCGGTGTTCGCCTGACTTCTCCGGGCCCGGTCATCTTCAAGCAGGAGCGTGTAGGACTTAACCGGCATAATTTCATGATGTATAAGTTCCGCTCGATGAAAATGCAGCAGGACGGCGAAGAAGATACAGGCTGGAGTACACGGGAGGATCCGCGGCGCACCCGCTTTGGGAGTTTTATCCGCAAGACCAGTCTGGATGAGCTGCCGCAATTTTTTAATGTGCTGCTGGGGCATATGAGTGTGGTAGGGCCCCGCCCGGAACGGCCGTTCTACGTGCAGCAGTTCCGTGGAGAGATCCCCAAGTATATGGTGAAGCATCATGTGCGTCCAGGTATTACTGGATGGGCACAGAGTAATGGTCTGCGTGGGGACACCTCGATTGAAGAACGGATTAAGCATGATATTTTCTATATTGAAAATTGGTCATTGCTGTTTGATATTCGGATTATTGTCAAAACGATTCGCAACGGATTTAAAAATGCCTATTAATTTCACATAGAAACGGTTGCTATCCTTACCCAAGGCCACAGCCGTTTTTTGTTTTTATACTCCAACTTTTGCAAAGGAAACCTACTATAATGGATAAAAAAAAGAGTACTGCATCAGTCATCATGGTTATAGCAATAGTACTTTTGCTTGTGATTACGCTGACACCGGAAGATAAAGAGCCGGCCGCCGGCTTTGCAGCCCACCGGATTGTTGCCCATGCAATGGGTGGCATCAACGGGCATGCCTATACCAACGCTGTTGAAGGTTTTATCGCCAATTATGAGCAGGGAACACGTATATTTGAAGCCGATCTGCTGTTCACCGGGGATCAGAAACTAGTGGCCCGTCATGAGTGGTCAAGGGATATGACTAAGCAGTTAGGACAGAAGGAGGTGCTTCCTGCAGACAAGGAAGGGGAAGTACTGGATTATGCCGAATTTATGGACAGTCCGATTCTGGGCCTATACTCGCCGGCTGATATTGAGAAGATCATGGATTTGATGATGGCTTATCCGGATGCCTATATCGTAACCGATACGAAGGAGGTTGAAGCGGAACTGGTCACACAGCAGTTTGAAGTGATTGTCGAGGCAGCTGAGCGTAGGGATCCATCGCTGCTGAAGCGGATTGTCCCGCAGATTTACAGTCGTGAGATGTTGGATATGATCCGTAAGGTGCATGTCTTTCCCGAAGTCATTTATACGTTATATCAATCGGAGGACAGTGATGAAGTGGTGACTCAATTCGTCAAGGAAACCGGGGCGAACATCACCATGCCTGACGACAGGGCTACCAAGAGCTTTGTGCAAAAACTGAAAAGGGCCGGTGCCCGCGTCTATGTGCATACGATTAATGATGAGAAAGAAATCGTCCAGCTGTCCCGTCTGGGTGTGGACGGGTTCTATACTGATTTCGTTTCTGAAGATGACATGGAGAGGCTCGGAGGCCTGGGGCGAAACTAGCAGCCGGCAGAGGTGATAATGAGCAATCATTGTTCGTTGAACGATGCACATAAAGCTTATTTTCTACCAGAAAGATAAGACTGATCTATAGCATACAACAATGAATTCTTATATTATAAAAAGGCGAAAAAATGTTCGCATTTTTTCGCTCTTTAAATTGACACTCCCCTTAGCGCTGGCATAGACTAGAGTTACGGCTTTTTGCGGTAGCGGAGTGTATTTGGCTTGCTAGATGAATGATGGAGATGGACGATTGATGAATATGATGCGGCAACTGATAGAGCCTTGGCGGCATGTTTTTAAGCTCGATCCGGACCGTGAGCTCGGAGACCTTGAGCTGGAGGCCATTTGCCTGTCTGGAACCGATGCGATTTTGGTTGGAGGCTCCACCGGTGTGACTTATGAGAATACTATTGATCTGCTGAACCGGCTGCGGCGTTATGAGCTGCCTTGCGCACTGGAGATTTCGGATCTGGAGGCAGTCGTTCCCGGTTTTGATTTGTATATGATTCCTATGGTGCTTAATACACCAGACACGGCCTGGATTATTGGCCAACACCGCAAAGCCATTCAACGTTACGGAAGCCTGATTCCATGGGAACTGCTGCTGGCCGAAGGATATATTGTCCTGAATGGCGATTCTTCCGTAGCACGCCTTACGGGTGCAGACCATTCGCTTAGCGCCGAGGGGGCTGCGGCTTATGCCCAGATTGCGGACAAGCTGATGCAGCTTCCGGTTGTGTATCTTGAATACAGCGGCATGTTCGGTGATATGAAGACGGTTCGTTTGGTAAGAGAGATGGTGGAGAACAGCCAGCTGTTTTACGGGGGCGGTATTACCGGCGAGGCAGAGGCTAAGCAGGTTGCAGCCCTCTGCGACACCGTAGTAGTCGGGAACATTATTTACCAGGATATACAGCAAGCACTGCTCACCGTGCAGGCGGTAAAGAAGACCCCGCAGATGCTTTGGGAGTAGCAAGTTGAGATAGCGCTGCTCTTGACATTCTAAGCTTAAACTGAGAAAGGAGCATGTCACACATGCAACTTGTTAACATACAGGAAGCCGTAAGCCGGCTTAATCCTCCACAGCGCCAGGCTGTAGAAGCTACTGAAGGTCCCTTGCTGATTATGGCCGGCGCGGGCAGCGGCAAGACCCGGGTGCTTACCCACCGCATTGCCTGGTTGATTGCGAACCGCAAGGCTCCGCCGTGGGCAATTCTGGCGATTACCTTTACAAACAAGGCGGCCCGGGAGATGCAGGACCGTGTCTCCAAGCTGGTTGGACCAGAAGGACGGGATATATGGGTATCCACGTTTCACTCGATGTGTGTACGGATTCTGCGCAAGGATATTGAACGGATTGGCTTTACCTCCAATTTCTCAATTCTCGATTCTACAGACCAGTTGTCCGTCATCCGCAACTGTATGAAAGACCTGAATATCGATACGAAGAAATTTGAGCCAAAGGCTGTCCAGGCCGTCATCAGCACAAACAAAAATGAGCTGATTACTCCGGCGCAATACGAGCAGAAGATTGGCGATTATTTTGAAGGTCTTGTTGCTAAAGTGTACACCAAGTACCAGCACCGGCTGAGAAGCAACAACTCGCTGGATTTTGACGATTTAATTATGAAGACGATCCAATTGTTCAAGGAAGTGCCTGAGGTACTTGATTTCTACCAGAAGAAATTCAAATACATTCATGTGGATGAGTATCAGGATACGAACCGTGCGCAGTACATGCTTTGCCGCATGCTGGCGGAAAGCCATCACCGGATTTGCGTAGTTGGTGACAGCGATCAGTCGATTTACCGCTGGCGCGGAGCAGACATTTCGAATATTCTTAATTTCGAAGAAGATTATCCGGAAGCGAAGACGATTCTGCTGGAGCAGAATTACCGTTCGACCTCCAATATACTAAATGCAGCCAACGGCGTAATTGCGCTGAACTCCGGACGTAAACCGAAGAAGCTGTGGACGGATTCAGAGGAAGGTCCGAAGATCAAAGTGTTCCGGGGCGACTCCGAGCATGATGAAGGTTATTTTGTCACCGGAGAGATCAGTAAGAGTGCCAAGCAGGGCCAGGCTTACCAGAATCATGCCATCCTGTACCGCACGAATGCACAGTCTCGCGTAATAGAAGAAATTTTGATCAAATCAGACATTCCTTATCAGATCGTCGGCGGGATCAAGTTCTATGACCGTAAGGAAATCAAGGATCTGCTGGCGTACCTGCGCCTGCTCTCCAATCCGGATGATGACATCAGTCTGACGCGTATTATCAATGTGCCAAAGCGGGGGCTGGGTGATACCACTGTGGGCAAGCTGGCTGTAGCAGCAGCAGAACGTGGGGTATCCATCTTCCGCGTGCTGCAGACGGTGGACGATCTGGGCTTTGCCGGACGGACGCGCAATACGCTGGTGGAGTTCTATGATATGATCGAAGCGCTGCACCGGATGGTCGAATTCCTCTCGGTAACGGAGCTGACGGAGAAGATTCTGGAGCTCTCGCAATACCGGCTGGAGCTGCAGAATGAGAATACGCTAGAATCCCGCTCACGGCTGGAGAACATCGATGAGTTCCTGTCCGTGACGATGGAATTCGAGAAGAATAACGAAGACAAGTCACTGGTCTCCTTCCTCACAGATCTGGCACTGATCGCTGACATCGACAGTGTGAATGACGATGAGGAGGAACGCGACGATGCTGTAGTGCTGATGACCATGCACAGCGCGAAGGGGCTGGAATTCCCGACCGTATTTATTATCGGGATGGAAGAGGGCGTATTCCCGCACAGCCGCGCCTTTCAGGACAATGATGAACTGGAAGAAGAACGGCGGCTGGCGTATGTAGGCATTACGCGTGCGGAGAAGCAGCTGTTCCTCAGCTGTGCCCGCAGCCGCACGCTGTTCGGACGGACGACAGCCAATCCGCCGTCCCGCTTCCTGGAGGAGATTCCGGAGGAGCTTAAGGAAGATACCGGCTCTGCTTCGGACCGCTTCCGGCGCGGAGGCGCGGAGGTTGGCGGTGCCTATGGCGGCCGTGGCTTCACCGGCGGCGCCCGGGGGAACTTCGGCAGCCGCGGAGGCGCTGCCGGGAATGCGCCAGCAGGCGGCGTGACCGCCGGCTTTGGCGGCAGCACAGCGTCAGCGGCCGGAGCAGGCCGCGTGACCGTAACCTCCGGAAGCGGTGCGCAGCGCGCATCGGAAGCGGGGGCCGCGGCGCCAGGCGAGTATAAAGCCGGCGACAAGGTAGCCCACGGCAAATGGGGCACCGGCACCATTGTGTCCGTGAAAGGCAGCGGTAACGACACGGAGCTGCAGATTGCTTTTCCGGCACCGGTCGGTGTGAAACGGCTGCTTGCGGGTTTTGCTCCGATTACCAAAGTCGAATAATCCGGGGACGGTTAACGAATGCATTTTTAGAATATAAAGATAAAGTAGAAGTATCATTCACATGCTTTACATTATCCTTATGACGGAGGGATACGCCCGGATGGACGTTATGCATACGATGGAAGAGCTTGTGGCTGAGCTGAATCAATACAATTACCATTATTACACGCTGGATACACCGCAGGTCAGCGACAAGGAATATGATGTGCTTTACGATAAGCTGGTGGCCCTGGAAGCGGAGAGCGGCATTGTGCTGCCGGATTCTCCTACCCAGCGTGTGGGAGGGGAACTGCTGAAAGGCTTTACCCCGCATCGTCACCTTGCTCCACTATGGAGTTTGGACAAAGCGCAGAATATTGAGCAGCTGCGGAGCTGGAATGCCCGTGTGCTGCGTCTCGTGAACGACTACAACACGAAGAATCCGAATACACCTCTGCCCGAGCCTTGTTATGCCGTCGAACTGAAATTCGACGGCCTGACCCTAAACCTGACTTACCGTGACGGTGTGCTAGTGCAGGCGGCGACAAGAGGTAATGGAGTGACGGGTGAAGGCATACTGGCTCAGGTGAAGACGATCAAGTCTGTTCCATTGACGATTCCGTTTAAGGAAGGTCTTATCGAAGTGCAGGGCGAGGGGATTATGAACCTTTCGGTGCTGGCTGACTACAATACACGGGCTGCCGAACCGCTGAAGAATGCACGCAATGGCGCTGCCGGAGCGCTGCGTAACCTTAATCCTAAGACTACGGCGAACCGCAGGCTAAATGCTTTCTTTTATAACGTGGGTTATGCTGAAGGGGTACAGTTTGCCGATCATCAGGAGATGATGAATTTCCTGCGGACCAACCAGTTTAAGGTGAATCCGTACCTCACCTACTTCGCTAACTTTGACGAGGTTACAGAACAGCTGGCGGAGATTGAAGAGAGCCGTTCCGGTCTGGACTATCTGATTGACGGTGCGGTAATCAAGGTTACCGATTTCCGTATCCGCGAAGCGCTGGGTTATACCGATAAATTCCCGCGCTGGGCGGTTGCCTACAAGTTCGAAGCTGAAGAAACGACGACGATATTGGAGTCAGTCAGCTGGAACGTAGGCCGCACAGGCAAAGTCACACCTCTGGCCCGTGTGGAGGCGGTAGAACTGGCTGGAGTTACTGTCCAGAACTGCACGCTGAACAACGTCGGAGATATCGAACGCAAGAATCTTAAGCATGCGCTGGGCACACGGGTGTTTATCCGCCGCTCCAATGATGTCATTCCAGAGATACTCGGCAAGGTGACGGAAGAAAGCGACGGCGGGGAAATTGTATTCCCCGAGAATTGTCCGTCATGTGGCTTCCCGCTCGAAATGCGCGGGGCGCATCTCTTCTGCAACAACAAGCTGGATTGCAAGCCGCAGATTATCGGACGGATCACCCATTTCGCTTCCCGTGATGCGATGGACATTGAGACCTTCAGCGACAAGACGGCCGGTCAGCTGCACGAAGAGTTGAATGTGCGGGAGCCTGCCGATTTATATGAACTGAATTTTGAACAGCTGGTCAAGCTTGATCGCTTCGGTGAGAAGAAAGCAGACAATCTGCTGAAGGCGCTGGAAGAGAGTAAAGGACGTGATCTAGCCTCGTTCCTCTTTGCCCTAGGCATTCCGAACACCGGCAAAGCAACCACACGGATGCTGGCCGATCATTACCGCAGTCTGGAGGCTGTAATGTCCGCTACAGCTGAGGAATTATCTGAATTGCCGGATATCGGCGGGATTGTGGCAGAGAGCATCGTGAGCTTCTTCGCTGATCCTTTTGTGGTTACGGGCATTAACCGCATGCTGGCTTTGGGTGTAGAAGCTAAGGCGCCTGAAGCTCCGCGGCCGGTGAGTACCGATTCCTTCTTCAGCGGCAAGACCGTAGTGTTAACCGGCTCGCTGCAGAAGCTTACCCGTGAGGAAGCTGCGGAACGTCTCGAGGCGCTTGGCGCCAAAGTATCGGGCAGTGTCTCCAAGAAAACCGATCTGGTCATTGCCGGTGAAAAAGCGGGCAGCAAGCTGGCCAAAGCACAGCAATTGGGCATTCAGGTCATTGAGGATGAGGAAGAATTGATCCGGCTGCTGGAGATTTAGACCGTTATACAGCATAGTACTGAATAGCAATGTACAGCAAGATACCAAGCCCTGTGATCATTTCGCTTCCTGCGAAAGGTCACAGGGCTTTTTTTGTGAAAGGTAAGTATGTATAAATCAATGGGTACATCTGATACAGCAGGATCATTCCTGTCGAGAAGATGCTTTTCTTTACAGTTGAGATGGAAAGAGAATGTAGTAAGGAGTGGGGATTTTAATCCTGAGAAGGGATAGTTTCTATGTTAAAATGAATGAATATTTATATATTTATTCACATGCACCTGGTTGTAGCTGCAGATTTATCAATTGCCTTGATGGAAGCATACGCATCATTGTAACGGTCCATGAAAGGAGGACTAAAAATGAACAAAGCCATTACGGCCCAGTCTGTTCACTATGGGATGGGTACAGAGATGATCCACAAAGTTTTTGGCGATCATGGGGAAGAAGCACTCAGAGCTGTCGAGTATGAAGCTGCAAGGCTTGAGAACCTGCTAAGCCGCTTTATACCCGATAGCGAGATAAGCAGGGTCAACAGGTCAGCGGGTATGAAGTGTGAGAAGTTGAGTCCGGATACCTATGAGGTGCTGTCGCTTGCTGCTGAGTTCTAAATTATAGTGATGTGGATTCCAAAGAAGTGGAGCAGCACAAGCTATCTGCGGCAGAGGAGACACTAAAACAAATCAACCATGACATTGAGCAAAGAATAATAGGAGAATTCAGGATAGATAAATGTATGTTTCCGTGGCTGTTAACCGGTATTCTAAATCCTATATTTACTAAAAAAGCCATTGATCCAGTCAACTTTCAGGCAGATGATAGTTGTATCGGCTGTGGTACCTGTGAGCAAGTCTTTAACTGCAATAACATTCAAGTTTCTGAAAAACCACAGTGGGGGCAAAATTGTACACTATGTTTAGCGTGTATTCATTATTGCCCGTCAAAGCCTATCAATATGGCCAAAAAACCGAAAACAAAGGAAGATATACAAATCCCCATATAACCATTGCTGAATTTATAAATGAAAGATGATTGTACAGAAAACGTTACTAGCCCTCATCTTGGTGACAAGGTGTGGGTTCTTTTGTGTCCCGTTGATATATGAACAGTTGATAATTTAATACAACCCCTGACTACATTTAACAATTGGTTAACCTTTCGAAGGTAAGATTGGTTAAGAACTTTATATCAAGGAAGGGGTTTATAATGAAAAAGCTGATGAAGAGTGTGGTAATTGGAGGATTGGCAGTAGCAGTAGTCTCAGGAGCTACACTGGCCGGAGCGGCACAAAGTGCTAAAACTTCTGGGGGAGCTGCAAAAGCCCAGTCCAAAAATCTTATCGTACTAATTGGTGACGGCATGGGTCCGGCCCAAATTTCTGCCGCTAGATATTTTCAGCAATACACCAAGGGAGTCAGCCATCTTAATCTTGATCCGTACTACGTGGGACAAGCGACTACATATGCAGACCGTGGAGAGGACGGCGGGAAAATCGTTTCGGGGATCGTTACAGATTCCGCCTCAGCCGGTACTGCATTTGCTACAGGCCACAAAACATACAACGCAGGCATCAGCGTTTCCAATGAAGATGTATCCAAACCGTTTGCCTCCATTATTGAGGCTGCGGAAACGAGCGGCAAAGCAACAGGACTTGTTACAACAGCCCGGATTACTCACGCGACGCCAGCTGTCTACGCCTCCCATGTCCGCAGCCGTGATAATGAATCGGCGATTGCCTCGCAATACCTGGAGAGCGGCGTAGATGTTCTGATGGGCGGGGGCAAGCAGTTTTTTGTAACCAAAGATGAAAAGGGCAAACGGACGGATAAGAACATCCTCCCTGATTTTAAAGCCAAGGGATACACTGTAGTTGAAAATAAAACAGCCTTAAATGCGCTTACCTCCAAAAACAGCAAGGTGCTGGGCCTGTTCGGCAGTTCCCATGTGGCTTATGTTCCGGACCGTACAGCGGAAATTCCAAGCCTGGCGACAATGACCTCCAAAGCGCTGAATATTTTATCAGCGGATAAAGAAGGTTTTGTCATGATGATTGAAGGCGGACGGATTGACCATGCCGGTCATGCCAACGATCTGCCGACACTTGTCCAGGAGGCACTCGACTTCGATGCCGCGGTCAAGACGGCGATTGATTTCGCGAAGAAAAACGGCAACACCTCCGTTGTGGTCACAGCCGACCATGAAACGGGCGGACTGTCTCTCTCCCGCGACAACATTTACGAAATTAATATCGACCTGTGGGATAAGCAAAAACATTCCTCGGAAAGCCTGGCTTCCGCTCTGGAAGCAGCACAGACACCTGAAGAAATCCGCAGCATCGTAACAGCCAATACATGGATTACCGACCTTACAGACGAAGAAGTTGCACAAATTATGGAAGGCGACGGATCTTCGTATAAACGTGAAGGAGCTTACAATGCAGTGGTTTCCAAACGTCTGCTCGTGGGCTGGTCAGGCCATGGGCATTCCGCAGTAGATGTGGGTGTCTGGGCTTATGGTCCGATTGCGGAGCAGGTAAAAGGACAGGTGGACAACACCGAGCTCGCGAAGGCGGGTGCCAGCATACTGGGCCTTGATTTGAACAAACGTTCTGCAGAGCTGCAATCCCAATACGTATATCCGAAGTTCAAAATCAGCCGCGATAACAAAGTACTTTATCCTGCTGAAGCTTTGATCAAGGCGCTGGGAGGCACTTACAAAGGGGATGCTGCCGCTGCGAAGCTGACACTGCAGAAGAACGTAATTGATGTGAATCTGACCGACAAAACCGCTAAGCTGAATGGCAAGGCTGCTTCTTATATCGTTGATATCGATAATGGCGTATTGTACCTGCCGCTTAGTGCATTCAGCCAGCTGAAGGGCACAACCTTGACTTGGGATGCTTTGTCCGAACGTATTAAATTGAGATAGGAGTGGCCCAGTTGCTCCAAATTCACGATTTGAAAAAGCAATTTCGTGTAGACGGAAGAAATGTGCCGATACTGGATATTCCCGAATGGAGTGTTGAAAAAGGAGAGAATGTAGCGATTACCGGACCCAGCGGGTCCGGTAAAAGCACTCTTCTGCATCTGGTCAGCGGAATTCTGCTGGCCGACAGCGGCGGGATTGTCGTGGACGGCAAGCCGCTCCGCGAGCTCACAGAGGCGAAACGTGATGCTTTCCGGGCTTCCAATATCGGGTATGTGCTGCAGGATTTCCATCTGATCCCCTCATTGACGGCAAGGCAGAATGTGGAGATCGCTATGACCGCAAAGCTTCCGCTTAAGGAGAAAAGAAGGGTAGTCGACGATTGGCTGGATCAGGTAGGTCTGGCAGACCGGGGCAGGCATCTTCCCTCCCAGCTTTCCCGCGGGCAACAGCAGAGGGTAGCGATTGTGCGGGCGCTGGTGAATGAGCCGCCGCTTGTGTTGGCTGATGAACCCACCGGCAGTCTGGACTGGGAAACGGCAGATGAAATTGCCTCGCTTTTACTGGATCTCAGCGTCGCTCATGGACATACCTTAATTGTTGTAACGCATGATCTCAATATGGCGAACCGTTTTCCCCGCTGTCTGAACATTCAAGAGATTAACCGGATACGCCGGGAATCAGCGCCCAAACTCCAGAGCAGCCGGGAGAAACGGAAGAGGGAATTGTATGAGTCTCTTTAGATTAACACTGCGTAATTTGCTGCACCGGCGGTTTCTGTCGTTGTTGACGGTATGTGCGGTCGCAGTTACGGTTGCTTTTATCGTCCTGCTATCCTTGTCCCGGCAAAGCGTTGAGCAAGGCGCCAAAAAAGGGTATGGTCCCTTCGATCTCGTAATTGGTGCAGCCGGCAGTGAAACCCAGCTTGTGCTGAATACCTTTTATCATATCGGTGCTCCGACAGGCAATATCCCGCTTGCTGTTCTGGATCAAGTGGAGCAGGATCAGGACGTGGATAAGGCCTTTGCAATGACAACGGGAGATAACTATAATGGCTTTCCGATCGTCGGCATGGACTCCGGATATTTTGTTACCCGTTACGGCGACCGTAACCTTCAGGACGGGAATTTATATGCGCACACCGGTGAGACCATTATTGGGTCGTATGTGGCGGAATCTCTGGGTCTGCACATTGGGGATACATTTACGGGTGCACATGGGCTTGTTCAGGGAGACAGCCATGAAACTGCTGAGGCGGAACACACGGAGGAGCATGAGGAAGATCATGAGGAAGACCATGCTGCCGAGGCGGCCGGAAATTCGCCGGACGAAGCACATAGCGAAGAACATGGCGAAGAACACGCACATGAAAGCTTCCAGTATACCGTTGTGGGCATTCTTCCGGCCCTTCATACCCCAGATGACCGCGCAGTATTTACGACTGTTGATTATGCCTGGGCCGTACATGGCTTGCCTCCTGAGGAGCGGGAGATTACAGCCGTGTTGGTTAAACCGGCAAGTCTGCTGGGGGCCCATGATTTGAAAGAGGTGCTGGATGGCAGTAATGGAGTTCAGGCTGCCTATACAAGCCAGGCGGTTTCCGACGTGCTGAACGCTGTTGATCAGGGTGCACAGCTGCTGAGTGTGCTCACGGCATTATGCGTAATTCTGGCAGCGATAGCGATCCTGCTGTCCTTGATCGCCGCAGTAGGTGAACGTACCAAGGATGTGGGGCTATTGCGTCTTCTTGGCAAATCCAGAGCCTATGTATGGTTGACCTTAACGAGCGAAGGTCTGCTGGTGACAGCTACCGGACTTATCGCCGGACTGCTGCTGGGTCATCTTGGCGCTTACCTGCTGAAGGATGCACTGTTCGCCCAAGCTGGCATTCAAATTGAACCTTATCAGTGGACACCTGATCATTGGCTTATTGCTGCAGGGGCGCTTTCCATTGGTCTGCTGTCTTCGCTAGGGCCTGCATTCCGGATGTACCGGATGCATCCTCTTGCTTTGTTCAAATCCTAGGAGGTACATTCACTTGATAACATTAAAGGGTAGGTTGATCCTGATGACGGCTGCTGTTACAAGCATGCTGCTGCTTCAAGCATGCGGCCAGAACAGTGCAGCTGATGGCGGTGGAGAATCCTTTGCTGCTGCAGTGGAGGCGGACAGTCCGGTAGTAGAGGATGTGGCACAATCACCCGAAGCTACAGAAGTACCCATAGTTCCAAAAGAATCACCGTCAGCTTCGCCAACCGTGAAGCGCTCTCCAGAAGCCGCCAAGGCCACAGCTGGACCTTCACCGGAACCTGAACTGGCTGCGGCGCCATCCATCGCACCTGTATCGGATACAGGTAAAGGGGGAGAGGCCAAAGATACTACGGCTAAATCTCACGCACCAAATACATCCAAGCCTTCCGCTCCAGCAGCAGTCATTCAGGATACATCGAAGAAGACTGTAGGCTCCAGCAAGAGTAATAGCAAGAGCCCGGCATCTCCAGCACCTGAAACGAAGTCAAAGGCTAAAACAGGGGAAGCAGATAAGAGCGATGGAAAGAGCGGTGCTGTATCTCCGTCTCCACAAGCCAGCTCCCTCCCTGAGGCCAGCCCTGCCCCAACCGCAGTGGCCCATTTGAAGACTTCTTCTACAGGCCACACTGCCATTGATTGGAACGGCTTCTTCGACGGCAGCGACCAGACCCGCCCCTCGGAGCAGTTTTGGGACCTCAGCGGCAGCGAGGTTACGATTAAGGGCTTTATGGGCGAAGTCCTCTCCTTTGAGAAGAACTGGTTCCTGCTGATTCCAGAGCCCGGGGCGGAGTGTCCCTTTGACAATGGGGATGAAACCTACTGGAACAAGATTATGATTGTCTTTGTGCCTGAAGGCAGCAAGCTCCGGCATACCTCCGGCCCACTGCAAATTACCGGACGTCTGGACGTGGGCATCAAGATTGACGAGTCGGGCTACAAAACGATGTTCCGGCTTTATGATGCCTCCTTCAAGAGCATTTAAAGAACCTAATAAAATGAAATAACACCAGCCTTTGTATACCTTATGGGGATACGGGGCTTTTTTTGGGTTTATAGATTGGATAATTTCTAATATATTAGAAGGTAGATTACCACTTATGGAATGGAAAGGATGCCTACCTGTGAGACAAGAAACAATATTGCTAGTGGACGATGAGCGGGAGATCGTTAACCTGATGGATATTTATTTCTGCAACGAGGGTTATCGGCTGCTCAAAGCCTTTGACGGACAGGAAGCGCTGGAATATTTAAAAGAGGAGAAGGTAGACCTCATTATTATGGACGTGATGATGCCCAAGATGGACGGAATAGAAGCCTGCATGAAAATCCGTGAAGAGCAAAATATGCCGATCATCATGCTGTCCGCCAAAAATTCGGATATGGATAAAATTCTTGGACTCAGTATAGGCGCCGACGATTATGTCGGAAAGCCGTTTAATCCGCTGGAGCTTGTGGCCCGGGCCAAATCACAGCTGCGCCGCTATCATAAATTCAACAAGGATACCCAACCAAGGATGAATGACAATGAGCTGATCTTCGAGGATCTGGTCATCGACATATTGAAACACGAGGTTTGTGTGGATGGGCGTAAGGTAAGGCTGACCCCCCGTGAATTTTCCATTTTGGAGCTGCTGGCGAGATATCAGGGTCAGGTGCTCAGCATGGAGCAGATTTACAGGAATATCTGGAATGAGCCTTTTCTGGACGGAGGCAGCACGGTAATGGTACATATCCGCAATATCCGCGAGAAAATTGAGCTGGATCCGAAGCAGCCCCGTTATGTGCAAACTGTATGGGGGATCGGGTATAAATTGGACGGGCCATCCTGAGAACTTGAGGTGATAATACTGTGAATGCAAAATATATAAGTACTATACGCTGGAAATTCATTTGGGCGTTTATTCTCAGCATGTTGTCAGGAGCCATCCTGTTATTGGGAGGTTACCGGCTGGTAAATTCTCTGCTTCACATGAATACGAGTTCACCGTCGGCACCCTATTCCCTGGTTTTGAAATGGATTATTAACCATATTGGCTCAGTGCCGGTAATGACAGCCGTAGGCATTATCAGCTTTTTGGTGTTCTTTTTTTTGTACACGCGAAAAGTAGTATCCTATCTCGAAGAGATCACACAGGGGATTCAGCAAATCACCAAACTGGGAGAGTCGCACCGGATTGAAGTGCGGACCAGTGATGAGCTAGGTGTACTGGCAGAGAATATTAATATTATGTCCGAACGGCTGCAGCAGTCCCTGCTTGAAGAGCGTAAGGCGATCCAGGCCAAAAATGAGCTGATTACCGGGGTCTCTCATGATTTGCGTACTCCGCTGACTTCGGTTTTGGGTTATCTGGATTTTATTGAGCAGGACCGCTGCCGGGAAGAGACAGAGGTACGCTATTATGTAGGTATTGCTTATCAGAAAGCACTGGTGCTGCGTAAGCTGATTGATGATCTGTTCGAATATACCCGTGTCAACAGTGGAGGACTGCCGCTTGCAGCAGAACAGCTGGACCTCAAGGCGTTCATTCGGCAGCTGGCGGAAGAGGCGGTTCCAGAGCTAGCCCGGGCAGGCATGGCCTATGAGCTGGTAGACCATACAGAATCCTTATGGATTCAGGGAGCGCCTTACGAGTTGCTGCGAGCTTATGAAAATTTGATTACCAATGCCATCCGTTACGGGCGTGAAGGGAAAAAACTGGAGATCGTACTCACCCGGGAAGGGGATGAAGCGGTCGTGCGGATCAGTAATTTTGGAGAAATGATTGCCGAAAGCGACCTTCCGCATATTTTTGAACGATTCTACCGGGCTGAACGCTCCCGTTCCCGGCATACCGGAGGTTCGGGGCTGGGACTTGCTATAGCCAAAGGGATTGTGGAGCGCCACCATGGAGAAATTACAGCCCAAAGCGATGTGAACCGTACCGACTTTATCACCCGCTTCCCGTTATCTCCACAGGAGTCTTTAGAGAATCTTTAGAACTTGTGCGGGAGGTTCTTAAGAACTTGCCGGTATTCTATGTGTCATGGAGTAGTAAATGCACAGATACCGGGAGGGATAAACTTGAGAAGACTAAATACGGTACGAACCGGATATTTGTATGTTATTGGAGGAAGCTTGCTGCTCAGCGGTGGTGTTCTTATGGTGCTACAGGCGGTGGTTTCCTTTCTATATTCGCAGCATAGCGCAGATTCCGGCGCTTTTACAGTCCGCTTATTGCATTGGATGATCAATCATATCGGCAGGTTGCCTTTGGCTGTAATTCTTTTTACCGCTCTTTCCGGCAGTTTTTTTCTGCTGCGTTCGCAAAAATTATCCGATGATTTCAAGGCGCTGCTGCGGGCATCGGATGAGCTTGCGGCGAATGGCTTCTTTAAGGAACTGGAGGTATCCACCGGAGGAGAGCTGGGCAGGCTGGCTGCTAATCTGCGGAAGCTGAACAAAGGCCAGCAAACAAAACTCACCGGTACGGCAGAGATTGAATCGGCAGCTGCAGAAGAAGCGGGATGGGGCAGCGAAGAGAGTATGGCCCTCATATTAAGGATGAAGACGCTGCTGCGCTTGCTGGATGAGCTGAAGGCTGCAGAAGGAGAGGCCGTTCAGGTGGATGCGGTGAGACGTGAAGCGGCGGGCTTGGAGCGGTTCCTTGTGGACCTGATTGCAAAATGTTGAGCAGGGGCAATGCTGGCACCCGGCTCACCCGCCGAAAGCTGCTGCGTGTTTTTTATACCGGATTTGATCTTGCGGTAATTGGCGTGTTACTGCTGCTGGCAATGCTGTTTTATGTCCGTGTATATGGAGAGGCTGTGGTAAGCCGTCAGGCCGGGAAGCTGGTTTTAGATCAATCAAGCGTCATTACCGATTCAGAGGGGAATGTGCTGCGCCGGATTCCGCTGCCGGAATCGGGATATCGGACGATGGCTCAGCTCGAAGAGATGCCGGCGCTGCTGATCGACACCTTTTTGGCAGTCGAGGACCGCAGGTTCTACAGCCATCAGGGGCTGGACTATACGGGAATCCTGCGCGCCGCCATAAACAATACCGTGAACTTCAGAGTAACAGAGGGAGGCAGCAGCATCACCCAGCAGTTAGCCCGCAATCTCTATCTAAACAGAGATAAAAATATGCTGCGTAAGCTGAACGAGGCCTCCATTGCTACAGCTTTGGAGAAAAGGTTGTCAAAGCAGGATATTTTGCAGCTTTATTTGAACCAAATCTATATGGGCCGGGGGCAGTATGGAATAAAGGCGGCTGCAGAGTACTATTTCGGTGTAAGTGATCTCAAAAAGCTGGAGATTTCGCAAATCGCTGATTTAGCGGCTATCCCGAAAGGTCCTTCCATCTATAATCCTGCGGAGAACAACGCGGTTTCCGAGGGGAGGAGGGAGCTTGTTCTGGGAATCATGCAGCAGCGGGGGCTGATCAGCCCACAGCAAATGGCAGCCGCGCGCAATCAAAAGTACCAGCCTCTGGAAGAAGTTAAGACTGAGGTTGCAGGTGCTTCCTATATTGACGCTGTGCTGAAAGAAGCCTCCCGGCTTACGGGTAAGTCGAGGGAAGAGCTGCAAACAGGCGGTTACAGGATCAAGACAGGAATGAATACAGGCATCCAGAAGACACTGGAGCAAGCATTTCGTAACGCAGATGCCTTTCCTCCCGATGGGAAAAACCAGCAGGTCGAGGCGGCCATGGTGATACTCAATCATCACACCGGGGAGATTGCTGCCATGATGGGAGGGCGCAATCCCCAAACGGGCAGCCTTAATCGGGCGATTATTGATGCGCGCCAGCCGGGTTCCGCCTTTAAGCCGATTATTGATTACGGGCCTGCGCTGGAAAGCGGCAACTTTACTCCATCGAGTATAGTTCCCGACCGTAAGCAGTCTTACGGGAGTTACAGCCCGGGTAATCTGAATGGCGTATACCGTGGTCAAGTTAGCTTGAACCAGGCGCTTCAGCAATCCATCAATGCTCCGGCCGTATGGCTGCTGAAGCAGGTGGGAATCTCCAGCGCCCGTCAATTTGCCGGAAAGCTGGGGTTAGAACTGCCGCAGGAGGATAATAATCTGTCCATTGCGCTCGGCGGGCTCCACAATGGGATATCTCCTCTGAAAATGGCCCAGGCCTACAGTGTGTTTGCGAGCGGGGGGACGTTTAATGAAGCACATACCATTAGCAGCATAACCAATGCGCACGGGCGGGTTCTATACAAGCATGTCTCCAGCCAGCGTCAAGTGATCTCGGCGCGAACTGCGGAAAGCATGACGTTCATGCTCCGCAATGCAGTAAATCAGGGAACCGGGAAAAAAGCGCGGATGAACATACCGGTTGCCGGCAAGACCGGAACGACTCAGGCAGCGCTTCCCGGTGTCGACAGCAAGGCTAATCGGGATCTTTGGTTTGTCGGCTACACACCGGATTGGACAGCCGCTGTATGGATGGGTTTTGACCGTACCGATAAGGATAACTATATGACTGCGGGCAGCGGGATGGCGGCCGCTTTATTCTCCGCAGTGATGAACAAAGCAATAGCTGTTCGGAATTGAAAGAGCGCTGGCCGCAGTTATACACGATTTGCTCCAGGCAGCCAGGCGTCTTTGTCGTACCCACGCTGTTCCCAATAGCCGACATGGTCCTCATTAATGAGTTCAATCCGGTTAAGCCACTTTACCGATTTATAGGCATACATTTGCGGAGTGACCAAACGTACAGGCCCGCCCAGCTGATTCGGAATTGGCTTGCCGTCATGCATGACGGCAACCATAACATCCTCCATTCGCGCCTGTGCGAGTGTCAGGGAGTCCGTATAGACGCCGTCGCCGGAATACAGCTTGACCATCACCGCCTGGCTTTTTACTCCGGCAAGATCAAGCAGCTTGGAGAGGGGCAGACCCTCCCAGGTATTCTTGTACACAGACCAGCCAGTGACGCAGTGGAAATCACTGACCTGCACCTCGCGCTGCAGCTTGACGAATTCCTCCCAGTTCCAGGTGAACTTCTTATCCACCAGCCCGTCAATCGTAAATGACCAATCCGAATTATCGAATGCTGGAATATCGGTTACAGTATACACGCGGAAGTTCCCATCGGCCCCTCCCCCGATTGGTGGTGCTGAATCTGCCAGCGGAATAGGGTCGGGAATTAGTGTGTTGGCATTGTTTGCTGCATAATCCGCGGTGCCGGGCAACTGAAAAGATTTGCCGATCCAGCGGACAAAGGTCGGTCCGAGCGTTACCGCAAGTCCGGCACCCACAGCGGCTTTAATGAAACCCCGGCGGGTATACATCGGCTGCTGGACGTGGGCTGCTCCCGGCTGTTTCTGCTCATCATTAGAAGCAGATGCTCCATTAGCTGACGTTACCGGTTCTGGTACAATAGAGCGTTTCTTCGGTTCTTTGAGCCATTTGACTCTGGTAATAGAGTGGTAGATAATAACCGGAAGTCCAACCCAAGTCAGAAGATCGTGTATAAATAGTGCGGTATTGGCCGCTTTTGGCCCGGCAAGCCTGAATTGCCAGAGTACGACACCCGACACAATCCACCCGGTCAATAGGACCAGCACAAAAATCACATTAGCCTTTTGCCCATTTTTCCCCTTGAGCCTTTTCCAGTGTTTTGCAGCAAGCAGTAAATAATAAATGACCGGAATCAGCAGCACCAGTCCAAACGCGATATGTGCCCATTTCAGCCACACCCTGCCCTCACCCAGAAGCTCCCGCCAGAAACCGCCGACCAGCAATAATCCGCTGAGTGCCAGAAACAGAACCAGCCAGGCATTCCACATATGAATGGAGACAAGCTTCTTCCCGTATCCTTTACGAATGTTCGTGAGTGCTTTCTTCAATTGCCATTCCTCCTCAGCCTTCCGCGCTATGACAATTAGTTCAACTTTTAATTAATTGTACCCTAAAAAAGGGCGGTTGGATAATTCTGCTGGCTGTTAAGAGTTTATATATTCTGCTGTGAAAAAAGCCCACCCTACTCTAATAGAGTAGGATGGACCCTTATGGACCTATATAGATATAGAAGAGAGACGAAGCGCTGAAATCATGCTGCTTATTCAGCGGCCCATTTCTCCAGCGTCTTATCATTGGGTAACAGCAGAGCAAGCAGGCCAAGCAGGGGGAGGAAGCCGCAAGCTATGAACACAGTCACAATTCCGATCCGGTCGATCAGGTCGCCGATAACTACCGAGCCGATCCCGCCGAGCCCAAAAGCCAGTCCAGTAATCAGTCCCGAGACGGTTCCGATATTGCCCGGATAAAGCATTTGTGCATAAATGACTGTTACTGAGAAGCTGGACAGCAGGACAAAACCGGAGATGATTAGCAGAACAGCGGCCCAGAAATGGTTTACAAAAGGCAGCGCCAGCGCAAAAGGCACCGTACTCACCATAGAGATCAGTATGAGATTACGCCGTCCGAAACGGTCGGCTAGCGGGCCACCGAAGAAGGTGCCGACTGCGCCGGCCGCCAAATACATAAAGATGTATATCTGAGCGTCATCGAGCTTCATTCCGTATTTATCCATTAAGTAGAAGGCATAATAGCCGCCGATGGAGGCGCTGTACCAGGAGCGTACAAACACGATAAAGACCAGGATCACGGTTGCGGTCAGAATGCTTTTGCTGCGGGCAGGGTCAAGCGTGCGTCCAGTCGATTTTTTGCGGAACGTATAGCCTGAATTTAGCATTTCTTGGTACCATTTGGCCACATAGGTCTGTACGGCAATTCCGGCGGCAGCGATGACGGTGAACCCAAGTGCACCCATCTGCCCAAAGGGAATGAATACCCATTTCATCAAAAGAGGACCCAAGGATTGTCCGGCGTTGCCTCCCACTTGGAAGATGGATTGCGACAATCCCTTGCGCTGACCTGCAGCCATATGAGCCACACGCATGCCCTCCGGGTGGAACGCAGCCGAACCGAAGCCGACAAGCATAACAGAGAAGATGACCAATACGTAATTTCCGGCAAAAGCGAGCAGGAACACTCCGGCGAACGTGCAGCACATCCCCAGAGGGAGCAGGATCGGTCGGGGTTTACGGTCAGCAGCATAGCCGATTATCGGCTGAATCACCGAAGAAGTGATGTTCAGGGCGAAGGATATCCATCCGACCTGTGCATAGGAGAGCAGCATATTTTCCTTTAAGATAGGAAACATCGCCGGGATAAGCGCCTGAATGGAATCATTGAATAAATGCACAAAGCTTACGGCGAGTAAAATCCGGTAAATAGTATCCTGCTGCAGATTGCGTTGTTCCCGGTCTTTTGCAACTAAAGAGGGAGCAGCGGGTATAGAATTCTTATTCATCTGAGCTCCTTTCAAACGGGTTAATGGGTGAGCATATATATGGAAATCCGATAAATCCTATTTTAGCCACAATCGAAGCGTTATGGGAATCAATTTGTGCTCGAGTCGTTCCAATTATGCGTTAATTTATTATTTTATAAAAAAGGGTTGCAAACATTCATTCAGCATGATATATTATCTCTTGTGCTTATGAGGCATCGACGCTGAACTTGATTAGCGAAGAAGAAATAAGTTGACAAGCAATGCAGAAACATGATATGATCTAATTCCTGTGCAAGAGACATGTCGTTGAAAGCCGGGAGCAAGTTCTTTGAAAACTGAACAAATGGAACGCGTTAATTTTTAAAGATTCATTTAATGAATCGTCAGTTTCAAAATGAGCAATCGCTCTTTTCAATATCTTTTTCGGATGGTTATTTTCTCGAAGTAATTCGGATGGAGTAACCGCTCGAAAAAACCAATTTGGAGAGTTTGATCCTGGCTCAGGACGAACGCTGGCGGCGTGCCTAATACATGCAAGTCGAGCGGAGTTA
>NZ_JBYTDQ010000010.1:0-188719 GCF_058791575.1 Paenibacillus sp. EB106-06-01-XG199
GAGCTGACCAATACTAATCGGTCGAGGGCTTATCCAACAAATTAAGACGCAGATTCGTTTCGGATTCAGTTTTCAGGAATTAAGGTTCCTGAAGCATTTACGCTGTAAATGCCCGTTTGGTGGCGATAGCGGAGGGGTTCCACGCGTACCCATCCCGAACACGACCGTTAAGCCCTCCAGCGCCGATGGTACTTGGACCGAAGGGTCCTGGGAGAGTAGGACGCCGCCAAGCACACAAAGCCATTGTTGAGTTTCTCAACAGTGGCTTTTTTGTTGCCTTTTGCGTTAAGATTTAACTGCTGGCTATTGAATGTGGATAGGATAGGGGATAAAGTGAACAGAAGAAAAACTTGTCCACATGTGGATAAGAATCATGAAACATACAGCGAATCAAAAGTACTCCCCAATTAATGTGGATAGTATTGAGTATTTGTGGATATATGTGAATTTTAATGTTGATAATAAGGAGCTTGGCAAGTAAAGGGGATATTTCAGTGGATAATACAGACAATCTTGTGTGGATAGAACGATTTGTAGTTCAAGCCAGCGATACGGATTACCGTTCCCAGGCTAAGCTGTCTTTTATTCTGGAAATGATGCAGCGTACGGCTGACTCAGCGGTAAGTGCACTTGGCCTCAGTCTTGAACAGATGCTGGAGGCAGGGATGGGCTGGATGATGATCACTCTTGATCTGGAGTTTCAACGCATCCCCCGGCTGAATGATGAGTTGACAGTGCACACATGGAGTAAAGGGACCAAGGGAGCCATGTGGCAGCGTGACTACCGTATTTATGATAAGGATCATACAGAGGTAGCTGTGGCGCGTTCAATCTGGGCGCTTGTGGATACGGAGAAGCGTAAGCTGCTGCGGCCATCTGCTCTTCCCATATCAGTACTGCATTATGAAGGTGATTCGGTCGGCAGTATTCCAGATAAGGTAACCATTCCTCAGGACATCTCCATGGAACAAGCTTACCGGTATCAGGTCAGATATAGTGGTCTGGACAGCAATAATCATTTGAACAATGCACGTTATGGTGATTTATGCTGCGATGTTTTGTCTCTGGAAGAATGGGGTTTGAAGGAACTGAAGCGGTTCCGGATTACTTATGTACAGGAGGCAAAGTATGGGGATGAACTGATGATTGTGCGGTCACTGCTAACAAGTGAAGGTGCATTTGTTCAGGGAAAGCTGGAGCAGGTCATATCATTTGCAGCTTGTCTGGAACTTGGTGAAGAAGTACATTAACGGAAATACATATAGGAATTATACATGAGGGGGAACTATCCGATACTTAGACCCCCCTATACAAATGTCCGTGTCTGCTTAGCAGATACGGACATTTGTGTTATAGCAGTTCCAAGGGAACATAAATCTCGCTTATTGAATCTTTGTCATCCGGGCCCAGATATTGCTCGCCATAATATTCGAATTCGTAAGGCAGGGAAAGCCGGTATTCACTTTTTGGAAGCCAAGTCTCATAAATATATTTGTAGGTATAAGAGACATCCTTCGACAACCCTTTATGTATGAACTTTAAATAGGTGGCTGCAGGCAAGGTATAAACAGGAAAATCTGCCGATAGTTGCGCTTGTTCAGAGGCGGAATGGCGATAAGCGGTTTGAGTTACGGCATATTGATGACGGCCCGATATCTCTGGCTGAGGGTAAAGCTCGCAAGCACATATAAAGGAAGCCCCGCTGTTTTCAAAATCGTCAGCCCAGTAGCCCACTTGATAATACCGTTCGGGAAGCCTGCGGCCGTGCAGGCTGGGCACTCTGGTGAACAGCTGGGACCAGGCTTCGGAGATTACAGAATAGTCAGCGATAACGTTCACAATAGGTCCCTTGAGAGTAATTTCATCTAGCTTTACGATCTGCGGAGGCGTTCCTTGAACTACAGGCAAATGAAGCAGATCCTGTTCGTGAAGCCGGTGCAGCAGTGGAAGCAGAGGATTATTTCGTTTATTGCGGACCTGCGTCGGTGTGGTATGCAGCAACCTTTTAAAGGCCCTGGTGAAGGTCTCGTAGTCGTTAAAATGATAATCCAGTGCAATGTCCTGGAAAGAACGCTCCGGCCATCGTTTAAGATCCTTGGCAGCCTCGGTAATTTTGCGTCTGGCTATATAATCCCCCGGTGTTATCCCCGTAATGGCCTGGAATAAACGAATGAAATGATACAGAGAATAGCCGGTTCTCCTGGAGAGGGCAGTGACAGACAATGGAGATTTCAGTTCAGCTTCAATATGGTCCAAAGCCTGGACGATGAGCTGGGAATTGTTCATGTCTACCCCCTCAAGAATTAATGGAATAAAATGTGATTTGCTGCAGCTGAGCAGCTATCACAATAATTAATCAGCTACCCAGTCTCCCCAGCCGGCGGCCCATTCAGGGACAGAGACATCTTTGACGCGGTCCGTACTGGGAAAGTAAGCCTTGATATCGAGAATTGGCGTACCAGGGTAAGCATCCAGTCCGGCAACCTCCACAATGCCCGATCCCATATCGACAGACACTATGGCAGCTACACTAAGGCCTAAAGGATTGGGGCGGACAGGAGAGCGGGAAGCAAAAACTCCACTTACAGGTGCCTCATATGGAGGCTGAACCTGTGTGGTTTGCCGGAAGTGGTCATCTGCAAACTCATGAATCCACCAAAGGATTTGGCAGTGGCTGAAATTTTGCAGGCCTTTCAAGGCAGGGCGAAATTCAGGTTTAAGCTCAAGACGCAGATTGTCAGGCTGCCCGGCAACCACACCTACTGGTATGACATTATACACTTCTTGCTTGGACATTTGCTGTGACTCCTTTCGTATAACGGATACAGCCTATTGTATAATGTGGAGGCAGAATTCAGCCTGACGATATTTGCGGTCTTTTAGATCATGGTATAATAGGTTGTTGGCAAGGGAGGGAGAGAATTATGAAGGTATTGGTATTGGCGGAAAAGCCGTCGGTTGCGCGTGAGATTGCACGGGTGCTGGGTTGCGGGAATAAACAGAAGAGCTATATTGAAGGTCCGAAATATGTAGTTACCTGGGCTTTAGGGCATTTGGTTGGTCTGGCAGAGCCTGAAGACTATAACAATAAATTTGCTTCTTGGGCATTGGAGGATTTGCCGATTCTGCCGGAGAAGGCCAAACTGAAGGTGCTGCGTGAGACAAGCCAGCAGTATAAGGCTGTGCAGCAGCTGATGAAACGCCAGGATATCGACGAACTGATCGTTGCAACGGATGCAGCGCGGGAAGGGGAGCTTTTGGCCCGCTGGATTATGAATATGGCCGGCTGGAAAAAGCCGTTCCGGCGTCTATGGATTTCTTCGCAGACGGATAAGGCGATCAAAGAGGGATTTGCGTCACTGCGTCCGGGCCGGGATTTTGACCGTCTGTATGAATCGGCGCGCTGCCGCGCAGAGGCGGATTGGATGATTGGTCTTAACGTTACGCGTGCTTTAACCTGCAAGTTCGGTGCTCCGCTGTCGGCAGGCCGTGTGCAGACACCCACGCTCGGCATGATCATGGACCGGGAGAACGAAATTACAGGCTTCCGTTCCCAGGAGTATGAGATGTTGACCGCAGATTTCGGGAATTTCCAGGCGGGTTGGCGTGCTCCGGGCGGGGATGGCCGGATTTTTGACAAGGAGAAGACAGCGAAGCTCAATGACAAGCTTACCGGCCGCAGCGGGCGTATCGCCAAGGTGCAAAAAAGCGAGAAAAGCGAGCCGCATCCACTGGCGTATGATCTCACCGAGCTGCAGAGGGATGCCAACCGCAAGTTCGGCTTCTCGGCAAAACAAACATCCAGTGTGCTGCAGCGTCTGTACGAGCAGCATAAGCTGGTCACTTATCCGCGTACGGACAGCCGTTATCTAACCTCGGATATGACGGGAACGTTAAAGGAGCGGCTGGACAGCATCGCTGTCGGACCCTATGCGGCATTGGCACGGCCGCTGCTGCGTAAACCGCTGCCCATTACAAAGCGGATAGTAGATGACAGCAAGGTGAGCGATCACCATGCCATTATTCCTACGGAGCAGACAGTGCTCTTAAATCTGCTTAGTGCGGAAGAACGTAAGCTCTATGATCTGATCGTGCGGCGTTTTATCAGCCTGTTCTATCCGCCGGCCCGTTATGACGCGGTGGCCGTCACGGTAAGCGTGGAAGGCGAGAGCTTTCATGTGAAAGGCACCACGGTAAAGGACGCAGGCTGGCGTGAGGTATACGGCGGTGATATGAGCAATGACGACGAAGAAGACAATACAGCCGATGAGCCTGCGGCAAGCAGTGTGAAGCTGCCAGAGCTGCGTGAAGGTGAGGCCGTTAAGGTACTGCGCTGTGTGATCCGTCCAGGGCGGACACAGCCGCCCAAACGGTATAACGAGGCTTCGCTGCTGACTCAGATGGAGAAGCATGGCCTCGGAACACCCGCAACCCGGGCCGATATCATTGAGAAGCTGGTCAGCTCGGATACTATCGAGCGGCAAGGCAATTCTCTTCACCCGACAGGCAAAGGGAAGCAGTTAATTGAACTAGTATCGGCGCAGCTGCGCACGCCGGAGCTGACGGCGCGCTGGGAGGCCGAGCTGGAGAAGATTGCCCGCGGACAAGGGCGGCCCGAGCCTTTTCTGCAAGGCATCCGCAGTATGGCGCAGGAGCTCGTATCCGGCGTCAAGAGCAGCGGCGCAGAATACAAGCCGCATAATGTCTCCAGCAGCCATTGTCCTGAATGCGGGACAAGAATGCTGGAGAAGAAGACCAAAAAGGGCAAGCTGCTGGTCTGCCCTGCTGATGACTGCGGCTATACCCGTGCCGGAGAGAAACGGCTTTCGAACCGCCGGTGTCCGCAGTGCCATAAGAAAATGGAGCTTAAGGAAGGCAAGGCGGGTCTCTATGTGCAGTGTCTGGGCTGCGGAATAACAGAGACGATGGACAAGGACCACAAGCATATCAATAAACGTGAGCAGCAGAAGCTGGTGCAGCAGTACAGCAAACCTGAAAGCGTAGGCTCGAATCTGGGTGAGCTGCTCAAAGCGGCAATGGAGGCCAAGCAGAAGGGGGATTAACCGTAATAACCTCTGTGGAGCGGACTTTTAAACTATAGATTAAGAAACCTAAATAAGTCTGCCGGAATCCCCGGCAGGCTTATTTAGGTTAAGAAGGGCGACTTGGGTGCTGCATGCACCGAAGTCTTGGAGAGATACAGGTTCCAAATCACTTTCCGTTTTAGGGCTGTCAAACAAAAGACAGATATGTTTTACTAAGAAGATCGGCAAAAGAGCAGGAGCAACTCTAAAAAATGAATAAGCGGGTGGTAAAGTGACAGTGCCTAAGCCAAAAGAAAACGGGGCCCAGGCGGTAGAAGGTTCAAAGACTAAGGAATGCAGCCGTTTCTTCTTCCTGGTCATCGTCTTTATGTTCTGGTTCTCTTCATATATTTATGTTCCGGTGCTCTCTCCCTATGTGGAGCATCTCGGAGCTTCGTATGTTATGGTCGGCTCAGTGCTGGGGATATACGGTCTGATGCAGATTCTGTTCCGGCTGCCGATCGGAATCGGCTCGGATTATTTGAACCGGCGGCGGCCGTTCATTTATCTGGGGCTGATCGCCAGCGGCGCAAGCTGCCTGCTGTTTATGGCGGGAGCGCATCCGGGCTGGGCACTGGCGGCTCGTGCCGTATCCGGAATAGCAGCCTCCGCCTGGGTAGTGTACTCGGTGATGTTTGCCGGCTATTTTCCGAAAGAGGAAGCGGGAAAAGCGATGGGTATGCTGCAGTTCACTACGGTCATCGCCCAGTTGATGAGCATGATGATCAGCGGCTACATGGTGGAGCACTGGGGCTGGAATGCCCCGTTTGTTATCGGGGGGCTTGTGGCGATAGCGGCTCTGGTACTCGCCCTGCGTCTGCCGGAACAGCAGCAGGAGAAGCGGGAGAATGCGATCCAGCTTAAAGACCTTGCTGCGGTAATTAAAGAGCCGCTGCTGGTCAAAGTCTCGCTGTTATCCGTGCTGGCGCACTGTGTGCTCTTTATTACAATGTTCGGCTATACTCCGAACCAGGCGCTGGACATCGGTGCAAGCAAGGAGAGCTTAGGCTGGCTGACTTTGGCATTTATGCTGCCCCATGCCATTGCGACACTCTATGGTTCCCGTCTATTTGGCAGGCTGCTTGGCGACCGGGGGACTCTGCTGCTGGGTTTTGCCGGAAGCGCGCTGTTCACGCTGCTGATTCCTTCAATGCCGACGCTTGCCGCCTTGTGTGCGACACAAATCGGGAACGGCTTTATGCAGGGACTTATTTTTCCGCTGCTGCTTGGCAAATCGGTATCGGGAGTGGCGCCCTTTAAACGGGCAACTGCGATGGGCTTCTATCAGGCGGTGTATGCGATTGGCATGTCAGGAGGGCCATTTGTGGCGGGGTGGATGAGCTCTGCTTATGGCTTAAGCGGCGGATTCTGGCTGGGAGGGATCGCGGCAGCCCTTGCTGCCGTATTATCCTGGGTATGGATTACGGATGCTGGCGGGTCCCGCGAAATAACAGGAAAACAAGGGCGCATGCGTGGCAGGTAATGTGAGGATTATTGGTTTTTTGCCGGAAAGGGTACTATAATATGAAGTAGATAGGATAAGAGGGAGGAGAGCCGGAAGGAATGGTCAAGGGTGTGTTGCTGTGGTTTGCACTAATTAATATTATCGGGTATGTGGTAATGTCCGAGGACAAGAACAAGGCCCGAACAAGGCGGGAACGCGTACCTGAGAAGACGCTTTTTCTGCTGGCATTTATGGGCGGTGCGCTGGGTGTGCTGACTGCCATGTACCGCAAGCGCCACAAGACGCGGCATACTTCTTTCAGGATCGGAATTCCGCTGCTGTTGCTGCTTAATATCCTGCTGTATGGGTACTTTTTAAGGTAAGCTTTTTTGAATTACGTTATGGCTACACAAAACAGAAAAAGAGGTGGCGTACATGTTATTCTCAAAAATTTTGCTCGCCTATGACGGTTCCAAGGCATCCAATCAGGCATTGGAGCGTGCGATCGAGCTGGCTAAGGTAACTCCGGGTTCATCTCTTTACGTTGTACACGCATTTGAATTCCCGCGCTTTTTTATTGGGGAAGCTCTTGCACCTCTACCAGCTTCTGTAAACAAAGATTACTATGATCTGGCGGTGCAGACCACAGAAGAAGTGAAGAGCCGGCTTGAAGCGGAAGGACTGAATGCTACGGTGGAGCTGCTGCAAGGATCTCCTGCAGAAGTGATCTTGAATTATTCCAAGGAGCATGATGTGGATGTTATTGTAATCGGCAGCCGCGGTCTTGGCGGAATACGTGAATTTGTTCTGGGCAGCGTAAGCCATAATGTGGTGCAGAGCGCCCGTATTCCGGTACTGGTCGTAAAATAATAGATTTTATTCTGGGAGGAGCACAAAGGTGTTCCCCCCTTTTTCTTTAGTTTCCCTGCCCAATTAGCCAAGAACAGGAATTAGAAATTGGCAAAAAGCGAACGATTTAACGTGTAAATTTTACAATGTTCGTGTTTAAGTTGACATGAAGTGTAGGCCATTGTTAAACTGAACCTATGAAGAGCTCGTATAAAACCGGGGATAAGGCCCGGAAGTTTCTACCCGGCAACCGTAAATTCCCGGACTACGAGGAAATAGGATGACTAGAATGGCCATCAGAGCGCCCCGGGGTATTTGGGCAGTGCACTATGTGCTTGTCCCTGTATGCTCTGCCGAGGCGGAGACAGATGGGGTAGTCCCTCCTGATTCCTGCAGTAGTCTGGGTCCACCCGCAGCAGAATGCGTTTGGAATCCGGGCTTTTTTTTTCGGAATTATGGGAAACTTGCGGGAAATGGGACAAACTTAAAGCAGATAAGAGTATCTATATCGGGAACGGAAGGTAGGTTGAGTCATGTCTGTGCAAGTTGGGGTTATTATGGGCAGCAAATCCGACTGGGAAACGATGGAGCATACCTGTGCGGTGCTGGAAGAGCTGAGTGTGCCTTATGAGAAAAAAGTGATTTCCGCACACCGCACACCGGATCTGATGTTCCGTTATGCGGAGGAAGCGGCGGGCCGCGGACTTCGCGTTATTATCGCCGGAGCAGGCGGCGCGGCGCATCTGCCGGGAATGGTGGCAGCGAAGACGGTATTGCCCGTTATCGGTGTTCCGGTGCAGTCCAAGGCGCTTAACGGCCTGGACTCGCTGCTCTCCATTGTGCAGATGCCGGGCGGCATTCCGGTGGCGACAGTAGCCATTGGCCGGGCCGGGGCCGTCAATGCAGGGCTGCTCGCGGCGCAGATCATCGGCGCTTTCGAGCCAGAGGTACAGAGCCGGGTGCAGCAGCGGCGCGAAGCTACAGAGCGCGAAGTGCTGGAAAGCAGCGACACCTTATGAAACCGGAAGAACTGAAGCCGGACGGTTTGGAAGTGAGCACGATGCGGGATGGGAGACAATCGCGGGGCGAAGCAGCGGATGGCCTGGAAGTCCTGGCACAGCAGGGACAGGCTGGACAGCGGGGCGGAGAGAATGGGCTGGAAGTCCTGGCACAGCAGGGACAGGCTGGACAGCGGGGCAAAGAGAATGGCCTGGAAGTCCTGGCACAGCAGGGACAGGCTGGACAGCGGGGCGAAGAGAATGACCTGAAAGCTCAAGGCCAGGAGGCAGCGGTGTCCTACGGACTCGCCGCACCGGGTGGAGACAGGCCCCGGACGCTGCGCCCCGGTGCAACCATCGGCGTGCTGGGCGGCGGCCAGCTCGGGCGGATGATGGCGCTGGCCGGCAGCGCCATGGGCTACCGCTTCGTGGCGCTGGACCCGGCGCCGGATGCGCCCTGCGGGCAGGTGACGCCGCAGATACACGCGGCGTACAACGACCGTGAAGCGGCGCGGGAGCTGGCGCACCGCTCGGACGTGATCACGTACGAGTTCGAGAACGTCGATGCGGGCGTGGCCGCGCTGCTGACGGCAGAGTCGTACGTGCCCCAGGGCAGCGCGCTGCTGTACACCACGCAGCACCGGCTGCGCGAGAAAGCGGCCATCGAGGCGGCAGGCGTGCCCGTTGCCCCGTACCGCAAGGTCGGCAGCCTGGAGGAGCTGAACGCCGCAGCCGCCGACCTGGGCCTGCCCTGTGTGCTGAAGACAGCCACAGGGGGGTATGACGGCAAGGGACAAGCCGTCATCCGCCGGCCGGAAGAGCTGGAAGCAGCCTTCCGGCAGGTCGCGCCGGAAGCTGGCGGAGCGCAGGAGGCGCCCCAAGCTGGCGGAACAGACAGCTCCACCCATTCCGCAGCCTCAGCCGGAAACGTTATGCCGGAGCTGGTGCTGGAGAAATTCGTTGCTTTTAGCTGCGAAATCTCTGTCATTGCTGCCCGCAGCGCATCCGGTGAGGTCAAGAGCTTTCCGCCTGCCGAGAATATTCATGTGAACAACATCCTGCATCTGTCGATTGTGCCTGCCCGTGTGCCGGAAGAGATTCAGCGGAGAGCCTGCGAGCTTGCCGAGCAGCTGGTGTCCGGACTGAATGCCGTCGGACTGCTGGCGGTAGAGATGTTTGTTACAGACGACGGAGAATTGTTCGTCAATGAACTGGCTCCGCGCCCGCATAATTCAGGGCATTACACGATGGACGCCTGCGTCACCTCGCAGTTCGAGCAGCATGTCCGGGCGATCTGCAACTTGCCGCTTGGAGATACCTCGCTTTTGACTCCTGTAGTCATGGTGAATGTGCTTGGGCAGCATCAGGACGGGGCAATAGAGCGGATTAGTGGGATGGACGAAGCAGCAAACCGGCTGGGGATTTCACCCAAGCTTCATATATATGGCAAGACTGAGAGCAAGACCGGCCGCAAGATGGGCCATATCAACCTGCTCTGCAAGGACACCGGAGACGGTCTGTCCTGGGTGGAGCAAACTAACCTTTGGAGGAACTGACAAGATATGATCGAACGATACAGCAGACCTGAGATGCGGGCCATTTGGACCGAAGAAAATAAATTCAATGCATGGCTCGAAGTGGAAATATGTGCGTGTGAAGCCTGGGCGGAGCTGGGAGTTATTCCGCAGGAAGACGCCGCTAAGCTGCGCAAGGACGCCAAGTTTGATATTGAACGCATCAACGAGATTGAGCTTGAAACCCGCCATGACGTGATCGCCTTTACCCGTGCGGTATCCGAAAGCCTTGGCGCGGAGCGCAAATGGGTGCATTACGGATTAACCTCCACGGATGTTGTCGATACGGCGCTGGGTTACCTGCTGCGCCAGGCGAACGAAATTCTGGAGCAGGACATCATTAACTTCATTGAAATTCTTAAGGATAAAGCGGTAGCTTACAAGGATACGCCGATGATGGGACGCACACATGGCGTTCACGCCGAGCCGACGACCTTTGGACTCAAGATGGCGCTGTGGTACGAGGAAATGAAACGCAACCTGGAGCGCTTCCGCCATGCCGCGAACGGCGTGCAGTTCGGTAAAATCTCCGGCGCGGTCGGCACTTATGCCAACATCGACCCGTTCGTGGAAGAGTTCGTCTGCCGCAAGCTGGGCACCAGCCCGGCACCGATCTCCACGCAGACCCTGCAGCGTGACCGCCATGCCGAATATATGGCTGCGCTGGCGCTGGTCGCCACTTCACTGGACAAGTTCGCCACCGAGATCCGCGCGCTGCAAAAGAGTGAAATCCGCGAGGTGGAAGAGGCTTTTGCCAAAGGTCAAAAAGGCTCCTCCGCCATGCCGCATAAACGCAATCCGATCGGCTGCGAGAATATTTCCGGCCTGTCGCGTGTCATTCGCGGTCATATGGTTACTGCTTATGAGAATGTACCGCTGTGGCATGAACGCGACATCTCGCACTCTTCGGTGGAACGGATTATCCTGCCGGATGCGACCATGCTGCTCAACTATATGCTGAACCGTTTCGGCAACATCGTGAAGAACCTGACCGTGTTCCCGGAAAATATGAAGCGCAATATGAACCGGACCTTCGGCGTGCCGTTCTCCGGCCGTATCCTGACCAAGCTGATCGACAAGGGCTTCAGCCGCGAGCAGGCTTACGATACCGTTCAGCCTCGTGCGATGCAGGCTTGGGAAGAGCAAACCCAGTTCCGCGACATCGTCGAAGCCACACCTGAAATCACCGCTGTACTTAGCCCGGAAGAGATTGAAGATGCGTTCAACCCTACATGGCACCTTAAGCATGTCGACACTATCTTCCGTAAGCTGGAGCTTATCTAATATATGCAAGATCATTTGTTCAAGGGAGGAAAGGTCATGACACACCCTGCCGTATCCACGGCTGTGGATCTCGTAAATGCACCGCTGCTCTATAAAGGAAAGGTTCGCGAATTGTATGACTTGGGTGAACAGACCCTGATTGTTGTTACGGACCGGATCTCTGCATTCGATTATGTGCTTGATCCGGCGGTGCCGGAGAAGGGCAATGTGCTGAACCGGCTCAGCGCTTTCTGGTTTGGCTTGACGAAGGACCTGATGGAGAACCATGTCGTGCATATTGATGTGGACCAGCTAGGAGATATCGCACGCGACAGAGAGGCGCTCAAGAACCGGATCATGGTTGTCCGCAAAGCAGAGCGCATTGATATTGAATGTGTCGTGCGCGGTTGCATCACCGGGGGGGGCTGGCGGCAGTACCAGGAGACCGGCAAAGTTAACGGAATCGAACTGCCCAAAGGCCTGCGCAAAAACGCTGTACTGGCCCAGCCGATCTTCACCCCTGCGGCCAAAAATGATGTAGGCCATGATGAGGATATCTCTTTTGAGCAGATGCAGGAGCTGATCGGTGCCGACCTGGCGCTTGAGCTGAAGGAGAAAAGCCTGAAGCTGTTCGCTTTTGCCAAAGAGTACTGTGAAGAGCACGGTATCATCCTTGCGGACTGCAAGTTTGAGTTCGGTCTGCTGGACGGCAAAGTGATTCTGATCGACGAGATTTTCACCCCTGATGCATCCCGCTTCTGGGCCAAAGATAAATACAGTCTGGATATTGAGATTGACAGCATGGACAAAGAGCCTGTCCGGACATATCTTGCCGCATCCTCCTGGGACAAGAACAGCACGCCGGACCCGCTGCCGCTTGAAGTCGTGGAAGAAACGAGCCGCCGTTATCTGGACATCTATCATCGCCTTACCGGCAAGTCTTTATAGTTTATTAACTTGGCCAGCTGTAGTGTATCCGCTAGTTGCATTCTCTGCAGTTATTTTGAGCAAAATCGCCGCGGGCTGCCTTTTAAATGTATCCGGTACAACTAAATCAGGCGAACAAGCCTGGAACGGCGGTTATTTCAAAATATAGCTGTATGGAATGCAACTAAAGTGGATTTTGACCGAAATAAAAGGAATTTAGCTGTACAGAATGCAGTTATCTCAATAGTGAGCACAGGTACAACCGAGTTCTTGTTAATTCTTGTTGATTGCCCATTGAGGCCCATAAAATTTTAGGAGGAACTACAAGCGTATGTTAAAAGCGACAGTCTATGTCACCATCAAGAAAAGCGTGCTCGACCCCCAAGGTGTAGCCGTGCAAGGAGCATTGCATTCGGTAGGGTTCCAGGAAGTTGAAAGTCTGCGTATCGGCAAATATATGGAGCTTACTCTCGATACAGATAACCGCGCCGAAGCGGAAGGACGCCTCAAGGAAATGTGCGAAAAGCTGCTGGCCAACACGGTGATCGAGGATTACCGATACGAATTGGAGGACTAAAAGTCATGAAATTTGCTGTACTCGTCTTTCCAGGCTCGAATTGCGACATTGACTGCTATAAGGCGGTAGAAGACAGCCTTGGCGAACCCGTGGATTATGTGTGGCATACTGCGACAGACCTGTCGGCGTATGACTGCATTCTAGTACCAGGCGGCTTCTCTTATGGTGACTATCTGCGCTGCGGCGCGATTTCCCGGTTTGCTCCGGTGATGGCTGAAGTGGCCAAAGCTGCGGAGCAGGGCAAATTCGTGCTTGGCATCTGCAACGGGTTCCAGATTCTGACCGAAGCTGGACTTCTGCCGGGTGCGCTGCGCCGCAACATGTCGATGAAATTCCGCTGTCATGATACCGTGCTTAAGGTCGTTAATAACACAACCCCGTTTACTGTTGATTATGCGAAGGATGAAGAGATTGTCATCCCGATCGCGCATGGCGAAGGCAATTATTACTGTGATGAAGAGACTTTGGCGTCGCTCAAAGCAAACAATCAGATCGTATTCACATATAGCGACAATCCGAACGGTTCGGTATCCCATATTGCAGGCGTCAGCAACGTAGCGGGCAATGTGGTGGGCATGATGCCTCACCCGGAACGTGCAGCGAACAGTCTGCTGGGCTCGGAAGACGGCAAACGGATGTTTACATCTATACTCAAAAGCTGGAGGGATCGTTATGAAGCAGCAAGTATCCGCTAAGGAGCCGACCGCAGAGCAAATCGCGGAGCAGAAAATCTACAGTCAATTCGGCGTGTCGGACAGCGAATATGAACTGATCACATCCTTCATGGGCCGCAAGCCTAACTATACGGAAATCGGTGTGTTCAGCGTGATGTGGTCCGAGCACTGCGCCTACAAAAATTCAAAGCCGCTGCTTAGCCGGTTCCCGACAAGCGGGCCGCGTGTCCTGATGGGACCGGGCGAAGGCGCCGGCATTGTCGATATCGGTGACAACCAGGCGGTTGTATTCAAAATCGAAAGCCACAACCATCCGTCGGCGGTAGAGCCCTATCAAGGTGCGGCTACAGGTGTGGGCGGGATTATCCGCGATATTTTTTCCATGGGTGCTAGACCGGTAGCACTGCTCAACTCCCTGCGTTTCGGGAAGCTAGAGAGCGACCGGGTAAAATATTTGTTCGAGCATGTCGTATCCGGTATCGCAGGTTACGGCAATTGTATTGGTATTCCGACTGTGGGCGGCGAAATCATGTTCGACAACAGCTATGACGGCAATCCGCTGGTCAATGCGATGTGTGTCGGGTTGATCGACCACGATAAAATCCAGCGCGGTGTCGCCAAAGGTGTAGGCAACCCCGTATTCTACGTAGGTCCGCCTACAGGGCGTGATGGTATTCACGGGGCGACGTTTGCCTCCGTGGAGCTGAGCGAGGAGTCGGAAGCCAAGAAGACAGCGGTGCAGGTTGGGGATCCGTTTATGGAGAAGCTGGTGATGGAATCCTGCCTGGAGCTGATCGACAGCGGCATCGTGCTTGGCATTCAGGATATGGGCGCGGCAGGCCTGACCTGCTCCAGCGCAGAAATGGCCAGCAAAGCGGGCAATGGCCTGGAGCTGTATCTGGATCAGGTGCCGCAGCGTGAAGAAGGCATGACACCTTACGAGATGATGCTGTCGGAATCACAGGAACGGATGCTGTTTGTGGTGGAGCCTAAGGATGAGGCGCAGGCACAGGAGATTTTTGACCGCTGGGGCGTCATTTGCCGCAAAGTGGGCAAGGTAACCGATGACGGCCGCCTGAAGCTGTTCCATCACGGTGAGGTTGTCGGCGATATGCCGGTAACGGCTCTAGTAGATGAGTGTCCAATCTACAACAAACCGTCAGCAGTTCCTGCTTATTATGAAGAGAATGCATCGGTCGATACTCTGCGTTATGCCGAGGTTACCGATCTGGGCGGCGCGCTGCGCACGGTACTCGCTTCCCCTACCGTAGCAAGCAAAGCATGGGTATACAACCAATATGACTATATGGTTCGCACCAGCACAGCGGTTCGTCCCGGTTCCGATGCGGCAGTGGTTACGATCCACGGCACACGCAAAGGCCTGGCAATGACTACGGACTGCAATGGCCGTTATGTCTATCTGGACCCTGAAGTCGGTGGCCGGATTGCCGTCAGCGAAGCGGCCCGCAACATTGTCTGCTCCGGGGCTAAACCGCTGGCGATTACAGATAACCTGAACTTTGGCAGTCCCGAGAAGCCGGAGATTTTCTGGCAGATGGAACGTGCGGTAGACGGCATGGCGGAAGCCTGCCGTGTGCTGGATACGCCGGTTATCGGCGGAAATGTCAGCCTGTACAACGAAAATGCTTCCGGAGCGATCTATCCGACACCGGTTGTCGGCATGGTGGGTCTCGTGGAAGATACCGATCACATTACCACTCAAGCCTTCAAGCAAGAGGGTGACGCCATTCTGCTGCTTGGGGTGACCAAGGCTGAGCTTGGCGGCAGTGAGTTCCAATATGCTGTACATGGCCTGACGGAAGGCCGTCCGCCGGCACTGGATTTGGCTACTGAACAAAAGTTGCTGGATGCTGTGCTTGGCACGATCCGCGGCGGTCTGGTCCGCTCGGCGCATGACCTTTCCGAAGGCGGCCTTGCGGCTGCACTGGCAGAGAGCTGCATCAGCGGCGGTATTGGCGCTAACGTAGAGCTGTCCGCGAACGGGCTGCGGCCCGATGTGGCCTTGTTCAGCGAGAGCCAATCCCGTATCGTACTGACCGCTGCTCCTGATCGTGCGGAAGAGCTGAAAGCAGCAGTTGCCGCTTACGGCGTGCCGGTGGAAATCATCGGAACCGTCGGCGGGGACAGACTGCGCCTGGCCCTAGACGGTACGGCTGCATTGGATGAAGCTGTAACGGAACTAAAAACCATTTGGGAGGATGCTATTCCATGTCTTATGAAATAAAGACCGGGAAAGAGCAGGCGGCTCCTATCCTGTGGACCGGCGATTTTTACAACGAAGGATCGGGATCGGGAGATATTTTTGACACTTTAAAAGAAGAATGCGGCGTATTCGGGGTCTTCGGACACCCGGAAGCCGCCTCCATGTCTTATTATGGACTGCATGCGCTGCAGCACCGGGGAGAGGAAAGCGCGGGCATCTGCGTGGCAAACGGACGCGACTTCAACTATCACCGCGGCATGGGCCTCGTCAAGGAAGTATTCGATAAAGATAAAATTGCTTCACTGGTTGGTGACATGTCCATCGGCCATGTGCGTTATTCCACCAGCGGCGACAGCCGGCTGACCAATGCGCAGCCGCTTGTCTTCAAATACCGTGATGGCGATCTGGCCATTGCCACCAACGGCAATATTGTCAACGAACCGCTGATCCGCAAGCAGCTGGAGCAAGGCGGCTCTATTTTCCAGACTACAAGCGATACCGAGGTACTGGCGCATCTGATCGCACGTTCGCAGAAGGATTTTGTCGAAGCCACCAAAGATGCCCTGCAGCAGCTGGTCGGCGGTTTCGCCTTCCTGCTGATGACCAACGACAAGCTGATCGTTGCTTCTGATCCGCACGGACTTCGTCCGCTCGTCATGGGCCAGCTCGGTGAAGCCTATGTCTTCGCTTCAGAGTCCTGTGCGCTGGAAGTTATCGGTGCCAAGCTGGTACGTGATATTGAGCCGGGTGAATTGCTCGTGCTTGATAAGGACGGCTTACGGGAAGACCGCTTCGCTGAGCCGAAGCGCAAGGCGCTTTGTGCCATGGAATATATCTATTTTGCCCGGCCGGACAGCGACCTGAACGGATCGAACCTGCACTCCGCCCGCAAGCGGATGGGCAGCCGGATGGCGCTTGAAGCTTTTGTGGATGCAGACATTGTAACCGGCGTACCGGATTCCAGTATCTCCGCAGCCATCGGCTTTGCCGAGCAAACAGGTATCCCTTATGAGCTGGGACTGATCAAGAACAAATACACAGGCCGGACGTTCATCCAGCCGAGCCAGGAGCTTCGTGAGCAAGGCGTGAAGATGAAGCTGAGCGCGGTGCGCCGGGTCGTTGAAGGACAGCGCGTCGTCATGATCGACGATTCCATCGTACGCGGCACCACCTCGCGCCGGATCGTGAACCTGCTGCGCGAGGCCGGGGCGCTTGAAGTGCATGTGCGGATTACCTCGCCGCCATTTAAGAACCCTTGCTTCTACGGCATTGATACACCTGACCGGCGTGAACTCATCGCCTCCTATAAGAGTATTCAGGAAATGTGCGAGGAGATCAACGCCGATTCCCTGGCCTTCCTTTCACCGGAAGGGCTGATCCAATCCATCGGCGGCTATAATAGCGATGATTACAAAGGCGGTTTATGCCTGTCCTGCTTCGATAACGATTACCCGACGCAGGTGGATTTCGGCGGGGAAGAGAAGGACGGGTGCAGTTGCTGACGCCCATCCCCCTAAGTCCCCCTTGCGAAGGGGGATTCCGAAGGGCTCTGCCCTCCGGCCACCCGAAAGTTTGGCGGTAGGAGTTTGCTTTTAACTTGCTAAGAAGGCTGGGGTGCGGGTGCCCGCTTTGTCCCTGTGTGCTCGCACGGCCGGGACACGCTCTACGGCGCTCCGCGTCCTGGCGGCATGCTGCCTCGCCGGGCCAAGGGCTCAAGAACCCATCCTGTTTGCTGCGCAAAATCGGGGGTTCTCTCGCTCAAGGCGCGCCCGGCTTTGTCCCGCGCGCCAAGATCAAAGGCTCAAGAACCCATCCTGTTTGCTGCGCAAAATCGGTGGTTCTCTCGCTCAAGGCGCGCCCGGCTTTGTCCCGGGCGCCAAGATCAAAGGCTCAAGAACCCGCCCTGTTTGCTACGCAAAATCGGGGGTTCTTGAGCTCAAGGTGCGCCCGGCTTTGCCCCGCGCGCCAAGATCAAGTGCTCAAGAACCCATCCTGTTTGCTGCGCAAAATCGGGGGTTCTCTCGCTCAAGGCGCGCCCGGCTTTGCCCCGCGCGCCAAGATCAAGTACTCAAGAACCCATCCTGTTTGCTGCGCAAAATCGGTGGTTCTCTCGCTGAGGAGGCGCTTGTCTTTGCCAAGCGCCGAGGTCTTGCTGCTGCTGTGCAAGGCGCGTACAGCGGCTTGCGGCTGGGTTTGCCCCGGAGTGGTTCGGAAGCCATGGAGAGGAATTTTGGAACTGTAGGAGCGTTAGCGTTCGCCTGAAAGCTTTCCGCAGGAAAGCTCGCGTCGAAAGCAGATGCTTATATATTTGGGTTTCTACCGCGAAGAGCGGTTTAAATCAGGAAATCCATATATAACAGCGACCGGAAGTCCAAACATTCATCGCAATGGCGTCCAAGAACCACACACCCAATCCCTGCCGCCCCGAAACGCGCTCTAAACTAACTAATAATGAGGTGTCCAAAAGTGTCGGAAGCTTATAAAAACGCCGGAGTGGATATTGCGGCTGGCAATGAAGCCGTTGAACGCATGAAGAAGCATGTAAAGCGCACGTACCGTCCGGAGGTTATGACGGAGCTGGGCGGATTCGGCGCGCTGTTTGGTCTCAATAAGGACAAGTATGAAGAACCGGTGCTCGTATCGGGAACTGACGGCGTGGGTACAAAGCTCAAAATCGCTTTCGCGGCCGGCCGCCACGACACGATTGGCATCGATGCCGTAGCCATGTGTGTGAATGATATTGTAGTGCAGGGCGCAGAGCCGCTGTTCTTCCTCGATTATCTCGCCTGCGACAAGGTTGTGCCGGAGAAGATCGAGGCTATTGTTGCCGGCATCGCGGAAGGCTGCCACCAGGCAGGCTGCGCGCTCATCGGCGGCGAAACGGCTGAGATGCCGGGGATGTATTCGGCGGGCGAATATGATATCGCCGGCTTTACAGTTGGCGTAGCCGACAAAGCGAAGCTGGTTACGGGCGCGAACATCGCACCGGGAGATACGGTGATCGGTCTCGCGTCCAGCGGTGTGCACAGCAACGGCTTCTCACTGGTACGCAAGCTTCTGCTTGAGGAAGACGGCTATGCGCTGAACGATGTGGTCCCTGAGCTTGGAGCTCCGCTGGTGGATGTGCTGCTGGCTCCGACGAAGATTTATGTGAAGCCGCTGCTCGCGCTGCTGGAACAGCTGCCGGTCAAAGGCATGGCGCATATTACCGGAGGCGGGTTCATCGAGAACATTCCACGCGTACTGCCGGATCATGTGAATGTGGAGATTAATTATGGCTCCTGGCCGATTTTGCCGATTTTCGGCTTGCTGCAGAGCAAAGGCAATGTAAGTAACCGCGATATGTTCACTACCTTCAACATGGGCGTAGGCCTGGTGCTGGTAGTGTCTTCTGAAGACGGAGAAAAAGCGCTGGAACTGCTGAAAGCAGGCGGGGAAGAGGCTTATCTGATCGGCACAGTAACGGAAGGGGAACGCAAGGTTACCTTTACGGGAGCTGAAGTGTGATGCAGTACAGCCGGATCGCTGTGTTTGCCTCCGGGCAGGGCAGCAATTTTGCCGCGCTGGTTCAGGCTCAGAACGCAGGGAAGCTTGGCGGAGGCCGCATTGAGCTGCTGGTATCTGACAGGCCGGAAGCGCTAGTGGCACAGCGTGCGGAGGAAGCGGGGATTCCTGCCCTCCTGCTGCGGCCGAAGGAATTCGCAAGCCGGGAGCTGTATGAAGCGGAGATTGTTGCCGAGCTGCAGCGCCGGGATATCGGGCTTGTCGTACTGGCGGGATATATGCGGCTGATTACTCCGGTGTTGCTTACACCTTACGCCGGGCGGATTATCAACATTCATCCTTCACTGCTGCCAGCCTTTGCCGGCAAGGATGCCATCGGCCAGGCATTGGACTACGGTGTGAAGCTGACGGGGGTTACGGTGCATTTTGTCGATGGGGGCATGGACACCGGACCGGTTATTGCCCAGCGCGGCGTTGCCGTAGAGGCCGAAGATACAGTGGAAACCCTTGCCGGACGAATTCATCAGGTAGAGTATGAGCTTTACCCTGAGGTAGTATCTGCTTTTGCCGCCGGGAAAATTGGACTGGACGGAAGAAAAGCTACAATTTCCAAATAGAAGTATAGGCACGATTGCTGCTAAGGACAGGGAGCTTGCCATAAATGAAGTCATCCTGTGTCGCATACTATGGACATGAGCTGCGATTCCGCAGAAATTTTTAGAACAGCATTGTGTAGCACGTCTATAGCGTTAAATACTGGCGGATTGCGCGGTGCGCTGAGCTTTTTATCGACAAAGGTTAATCTCTGCGGTCACTTCCGATATTTCTCGGGAAATATTGCACAAGCGGGCAAAGGGTGTCGGAGAGTGATGGAATGCCTGATTTATACCTTAGGAAGAATGCTGTAAGCTGCTGAAATTTCAGTGATTTGGCAAGGCTGGTTTATTCGTTAACCATTCAAACACAACTAATCGAGCATCATCCGGAGGAGGACTATTCAAAGTGAGTATCAAAAGAGCGCTGGTCAGCGTATCGGATAAACAGGGCATCGTGGATTTTTGCCGCGAGTTGTCTGCATTGGGCGTAGAAATCATCTCCACAGGCGGCACTAGCACACTTTTGGCTAAAGAAGGTGTACCAGTCATCGGTATTTCCGATGTCACTGGGTTCCCGGAAATTATGGACGGACGCGTCAAAACGCTGCATCCCGCCGTACACAGCGGCCTGCTGGCTGTTCGTGACAACGAGGAGCATACGCGTCAGATGACCGAGCTTGGGCTGGACTACATTGATCTGGTCGTGGTGAACCTGTATCCGTTCGCGGAGACGATCGCCAAGCCGGATGTATCGTACGAGGAAGCTATCGAGAACATCGATATCGGCGGACCGACGATGCTGCGTTCGGCGGCGAAGAACCATGCTTTTGTCAGTGTGGTGGTGGACGCGGCCGATTATGCAGGTGTGCTTGATGAGGTACGCGCAGGCGGAGATACGACCCTTGAGACCCGCAAACGTCTTGCGGCAAAAGTGTTCCGCCATACGGCGGCTTACGATGCCCTGATTGCCGATTATTTGGCTAATGTGACCGGTGAACCGCTGCCGGAGCGCTATACGGTGACTTACGAGAAGATTCAGGATCTGCGTTACGGGGAGAACCCGCATCAGAAGGCGGCGTTCTACCGCAAGCCGCTCGCTGCGCAGGATACGCTGACGGCTGCTGAGCAGCTGCACGGCAAAGAGCTGTCCTACAACAACATTAACGATGCCAATGCGGCGCTGCAAATCGTCAAAGAATTCGAAGAGCCGGCGGTTGTGGCCGTTAAGCATATGAATCCATGCGGCGTGGGCGTAGGCGCAAGTGTATACGAGGCTTACCAAAAAGCCTACAATGCTGATCCAACCTCCATTTTCGGCGGGATTGTGGCTGCGAACCGTATTATTGATGCGGATACCGCTAACCTGCTGAAGGATATTTTCCTGGAGATCGTACTGGCACCGGGCTTCACAGAAGAAGCGCTGGAGATCCTTACGAAGAAGAAGAACATCCGCCTGCTCAAAATCGGCAGCTTAAGCACGGCCTCTGCACGCAAGAGCAACTTTGTCGTTACCTCCATTGAAGGCGGTATGGTGGTGCAGGAGAGCGATGTGCACTCCGTGAATCCGGAAGAGCTTCAAGTGGTCACTACCCGCAAGCCAACCGAAGAAGAGCTCAAGCAGCTGCTGTTCGGCTGGAAAGTGGTTAAGCATGTGAAGTCCAATGCGATTGTACTGGCGGCCGATGATATGACTGTTGGTGTAGGTGCCGGACAAATGAACCGTGTCGGAGCGGCCAAAATTGCCATTGAACAGGCCGGAGAGAAGTCCAAGGGCGCTGTACTGGCTTCGGATGCCTTTTTCCCGATGGGCGATACGCTGGAAATGGCTGCGAAGGCTGGAATTACCGCAGTCATTCAACCGGGCGGCTCGATCAAGGATGAGGAATCCATCAAGGTTGCGAATGAATATGGAATTGCCATGGTCTTCACCGGCGTCCGCCATTTCAAACACTAGAAGCCCGGGGAGGATTTCGTATATATGGATATTTTAGTGGTTGGCGGCGGGGGCCGGGAGCATGCGATCATCTGGAGTCTATCCCAAAGCCCCAAGGCCGGTAAAATCTACTGTGCACCCGGCAATGCCGGGATCGCGCAGCTTGCCGAATGTGTGCCGATCGGCGTGTTCGAATTCGACAGGCTGACTGCTTTTGCCAAAGAGCGTGAGGTTGGTCTTGTAGTTATCGGACCGGATGATCCGCTCGCGGCAGGTATCGTTGATGTCTTTGAAGCGCAGAATATTCCTGTGTTCGGCCCGCGCAAGAATGCAGCTGAAATCGAAGGCAGCAAAACGTTCATGAAGGACCTGCTGCACAAATACAGCATTCCGACAGCAGCTTATGAGAAGTTCAGCGGTTATGAAGCGGCGCTTGCTTATTTGCACGGACAGGAGCTGCCGATCGTCATCAAGGCCGACGGCCTGGCTGCGGGCAAAGGCGTTACCGTAGCTTATTCGCGTGAAGAAGCCGAGCAGGCGCTGCGTGATATTATGGTGGACAAGGTATTTGGGGAAGCCGGTGCGCAGGTAGTCATCGAAGAATTCCTCGCCGGGCAGGAAATGTCGATTCTTGCGTTTGTTGACGGTGAAACGGTGCGGCCAATGGCGGCGGCGCAGGATCACAAGCCGATATTCGACGGCGACAAAGGACCGAACACCGGCGGAATGGGCACGTATTCACCTCTGCCGCACATCGCTGAGGATATTATCCGCGAGGCGGTGGAGACAATCATCGAGCCAACAGCCAAAGCCATGGTGGCCGAAGGCCGCCCTTTTAGCGGCGTACTGTTTGCCGGGCTGATGATTTCACCGGATGGCAAGCTGAAAACGATTGAGTTCAATGCCCGCTTCGGCGATCCCGAGACGCAGGTCGTACTGCCTAGGCTGAAGAGTGATCTGCTGGAGATTTTTCTGGCTGTCACTGAGGGCAGGCTGGCGGATATTGAGATTCAGTGGAGCGATGAAGCGGCTGTATGCGTAGTGCTGGCTTCGGAGGGTTATCCGGGTCCTTATCCTAAAGATGTGCCTATCTCCGGTCTGGAGAGCAGCCAGGACGCGCTGATCTTCCATGCCGGAACGGCACGCGGTGAAGATGGAAGCTGGGTTACGAATGGCGGACGGGTGCTTGGTGTTGTCGGCAGGGGCGCGAGTATTGCGGATGCCCGTGCGGCCGCATATGCCAGTGCAGAAACAATATCTTTCCAGGGAAAGCAGAGCCGCAGTGACATCGCCATGAAGGCGCTCATCTGAGGATAAAGGACTGCAGCCTAGCAAATTTTTACGCTATTAGTCCCAAAAAAGGACTGACAAGTTATAGAAGAAGTGCTATAATACAATTCGTACGGGGGAAAATGTGCGGATATATACAGATAAAGGGTCTTTCCTTTCATGGAAAGGCCTTTTTTAAATTAGGTTTTTGGAGTGCCCGTGAAGTTCCCGTAATATAGAATACGTCTTGCCGGGAAATGATACTTATAGTGCAAAAGTAGCGATGCGCTTATGTGTATGGCTAGTCACAGATTTAAGGGGGAATTATTTTTGAGTAAGGTTGGAAGAAATGACTTGTGCCCATGTGGAAGCGGGAAAAAATATAAAAGATGCTGCCTTGGTAAAGAAACCTCAGCGGTTGAATCCATACTTCGGCTCGTAACAACGGAGGAGGCGGCAGCCCGTGAGGCTGCAGTAACTGAATCTGTCATCAGCCCTGAGGCTTTGGAGCCTGTCCTTCGCCCAGAGAGCAAGCTAACCCTGACCAAGCTGAAAAAGATGGTAACACGCGAGCTGAAATGGGAGCATCCGGCCCACGAGCAGCTGGCGATGCAGCTTATCGAAAGCATGAGGAACCAGTACGAGCGGGAGCTGATTTTTGAAGCATTAGTGCTTTGGAACGGCTTCTCCCGCCAGACTAAACCTGCTGTGAAGAAAATGGGCTCCTTCTGTGCCGCGATCGAGTATTTGCTGTCCGAGGAGTACGGCTTTATGATTTCGCAGGCGGAACTTGCAACCAAATATGAGGTTACTGCGGCTACGATTTCCCGCAAGGTTAAGGAAATGCTTAACTACGTGGAGGAATACGGTATGGGCGGCGAGTCTGACGAGCTGCTAGTACTGAACGGTCCGGGTACTCCTAAGGAGAAAGCACAGGCTCTTCTGTATCAGGCAGCTTCAGCCACTTCTACTAAACGGCGGATTCAACTGGCTGAAGCTGCACTTGAATTGTATCCGGACAATTCCGACGCTTATCTTATTCTGGCTGAGGAATCGGAGAATGAGCAGGAGGCGCGTGCCTACCTCAAAGCAGGAATTGCTGCGGGTGAGCGTGAGCTGGGTGAGCTGTATTTTAGCCAAAATAAAGGATACTTCTGGGGCCTGCATGAAACCCGTCCATACATCCGCGTCTGCAAGAGCTATGCCGAGTCTTGCTGGTTCAGTGGCAACGCGGAAGAAGCGGCGCAGATGCTGGAACGCATCATGGAGCTTAATCCGGAAGACAATACCGGTGCGCGGTATTTGCTGGCCGCTGCGTACTTGTACACCAACCGGTTGAATGATGCAGAACGTGTGCTGAAGAAATATGGCAAGGACGATGCAGCGGCCGCGTTTGCTTATGACCGGATTGTCCTTGAATACAAGAAGAACGGAATTACTTCCCAGCTCAAGATGCTGTACCGTGTGGCGCGTGGCGTGAACAAGCATGTTCCGGATTATTTACTGGGCGTGAAGCGGCTGCCGCATAACCTGCCGGATTTTGTAGGCTTGGGAGATTCTAATGAAGCGATTGAATATGTCATCATGCACTCCCGTTTATGGGCCAGCATGCCGGACCTGCTCAAGTGGATGCTGAAACAATAGTTCATCATATGATGTATACCGGACACAGCCGCTCAGGCTGTGTTTTTTTAGTTTCTATGGGAATTCTCTGAAAAAAATTTTCACTGGAAAAAGAAATACTCTTCTAAAATACTTAAATGAGGAGGGATAAGAGTGAAGGAAGCGGAATGTTTGAAACAACGCATTGAACAAGCCCGGTATAAGCTGAATAAGTTGGAAAATCAATATACTCTGGGCCATCCCGCCGTGCTCCATCAATCAATGGTGCTCGACGAACTTATAAATGAATACAACAGGAGTTCTGACACGCGTTCAGCCATGAAATCGTTCCATAGCAACAATGAACCTGTAAACGAGGAGCTTTGGCCTACCCACTCCCTGCGTCTCCGGTTTGTCTGAACACAGAAGGATTGATAGTTAAAAGTTATACAAACTTGCGTGGTTGCGGCAAATCGTTTGCACAATCTTCGAAGTATCATCTGGTGCCGCAACTGCAATCCTCTCCCAGCGCTAAGCTTTAAGAATATTATCGGATCACCTCCCTTTTCACTCACTATTTAATCTCTTACTGATATAAATCCTGACATGAAAACCAATTATATCCATGATATCAGCATAAATAGGGTCGAATTACGCATTTTTACATAAAAATGTGGTTTTTATTATGCTGTTTTGTGAAAATACGGTGACATGTACACAGTTTTTTCACAACTGTAGTAAAACGTTAAAGGGACAAAGGGATTTTTAGAAATAGGTCGAAAACAAGGGAACATTCATAGAGAGAGTATTGTCGGCCCTATTTTATGGAAGGCGGGGAGTCCTGTGGAACTAAGAAAAAATAAGGAAGAGAAGATCAAGAACGGGCAGCCGCCTGAGCTTAAGGTTCTACACTTAAGACGACAAACGGCTATAGTGAAATCCGTACACTTAACCCGATTAAGGACAACAACAAGAACCTAGGTATTCATGTGTTGCCCACAGAGGACAATGCTTGATAAAATGTCCTTGGAAGAGTATGTTACAAGAAGCAAATAGATTAGATAGAGACAGTGAGGCGAGGAATTGATGAGAGAAGGCGAAAACCGGATCGTAGGAATGGAAGATATTGTGCGGGCACACCATGTGCTGCGGGAGGTTATCGTCCGTACACCGCTGCAGTTGGATGCGGTGTTGTCGGCCAAATACGGCTGCAATGTGTATTTGAAACGTGAGGACTTGCAGATTGTCCGTTCTTTCAAGATTCGCGGCGCGTACAATATGATTCGCAGCTTGTCTGCGGAGGATAGAAGCAAGGGAATCGTCTGTGCCAGCGCGGGAAACCATGCGCAGGGCGTGGCGTATTCCTGCAAAGCACTAGGCATTAAGGGCAAGATCTATATGCCAACCACCACCCCCAACCAGAAGATCAAACAGGTCCGGAAGTTCGGCGGTGAATATGTTGAGGTTATCCTAAAGGGGGATACCTTCGATGATGCGTATGACGAAGCCTTGCAGGCTTGTATTGATCACGGGATGACACTGATCCATCCCTTCGATGAACCACGTATTATCGCCGGCAACGGGACGGTTGCCATGGAGATTATGGAAAGTCTGGACAAGCCGGCGGACTTCATGTTCGTTACCATTGGCGGGGGCGGTCTGGCTGCGGGTGTAGCCACCTACGTGAAGACTGTAAGCCCGAATACCAAGGTGATTGGTGTAGAGCCGACTGGTGCGGCTTCCATGAGTGAAGCCATGAACAACGGGGCTGTAGTGACCCTTGAAGAAATCAATAAGTTTGTGGACGGCGCAGCCGTGAAGCGTGTCGGCGGACTTACCTATGATATCTGCTCCCGGCATCTGGATGACGTTATTAAGGTGCCGGAGGGCAAGGCATGCACGACGATTCTGGAGCTGTACAACGAAAATGCTATTGTCGTTGAACCGGCAGGCTCACTGCCCATGGCTGCACTTGATCAGTACCGTGATCAAATCCGCGGCAAGACGGTGGTCTGCATCGTGAGCGGCGGCAATAATGACATTGACCGGATGCAGGAAATTAAAGAACGGTCATTGATTTATGAAGGTCTGAAGCATTACTTTATGGTCAACTTTCCGCAGCGGGCCGGTGCATTGCGTGAGTTCCTGGCCGAGGTGCTTGGGCCTAACGATGATATTACACGGTTCGAGTATACGAAGAAGAATGACAAAGAGAACGGCCCGGCGCTGGTCGGCATCGAGCTTCTGAACACAGATGACTACGCTCCGCTGATCGAACGGATGCAGCAGAAGGGTCTTGATTATACCGAGATCAACAAGGATCCCAATCTGTTTAATATGCTGATTTAAGCAGGGAAACACGGTATACCGGTTATCTATAGAAAATGCCCGCCCCCGAAACAGCAGGGGGCGGGCATTTTTGCATAGCTCAGGAGAGGGGGACTTCTGTCTTCAGATACTGCTGGACACCTTCATCAAGCTTATAGCCATTCTCCTTCAACAGCTTCATAAGGCCATCCAGCTTCTGGAGAAATTGACTGCTGCCGTTGTGTTTGGCCAGTATGCTGCTATAGGCTTTCTGGGCTTCCAGATCCATCTCCAGATTGTCATAGTGGAAGAGCGGCGTATTGTTCTGGCCATAGAAAGTATCGCCAACATACATGGAATACAGCGTCTTAACTGCCGCGATCCGGTTCGATTTGGGGTAGGACAGGGTGAACTCTTCCTGGGACAGCGCCCGGGCAACAACATCGGTCCAGGAAATCACAAGGCCGTTGTCCTTGGATGAAGGCAGCTCCGATTCGATGGCCATAATCGTAATATAATCGCGGATGTCATCCGTAACATACATTTTATATCTGCGGTAGGTTGAATAATCGATGATTGGAAAAAAAGTCCCTTCCGCATTCTCCAGCTTGTAGCCGCTCTCTCCGGCGCTCTTCAGCAGGCTGCGCAAGGCAGCATCCTCCGTACTCTCGGCAAGCTTGGCCATGCTGCTGCCCTCTTTGTAGATGGAGGCGAGTTTACGCTGGATTTCGTTGCTGCTGAATTTGCTCTCCCAGGATTGCAGCAGCGATTTTTGCAGATTCTCCAGCCTCAGGGTCATTAATGCCGCCTGGTAGGGGGTGACCGAGTAAATATTGCTGTTCAGGTAGCTTATCCCCTGATGAAGCGTGCTGGAAGATTTCAGCAGCGACAAGGTCGTTTTATAGACCGCCTCGGCATGTTGCTTCTTGGCGGCTTCAGTTACCACCGATTTGGAGGCTCCGGCAGATGCGGCGGCAGAGCCTTCCGCCTGCACGGGTGCAGCGAAGCCCGGCTGGATTCCCAGTGCTGCAGCAATAACCGCGGTTAGTATGATGTGCTTCTTCATGGAAGTTCCTCCTGTTTGGTCGGAAGTAGAATAAGAAATCTATGATCTGAAGAATATAAGTTTTAGTCCAAGCCCTCCGCCCATACACAGAATCAGGCTCACCCAGGGGGAGATGGAGATGACCGGAAACAATTTTTCGAGGAATGTCCCGGCAAATACGGCGATGATGACGATAACGACATAGACGCCCAGCCCTTTAAGATCAAAGGGTTTAGGTTTGGGTGCATCGCTTTCGGACAGGGAAGACAGCCATTTCATAAGCAGTTCAATGATAACCACGGACCCTGCGCCTACGAGGAGAATCGTAAACAGGCTGATCTGGCTGAATATGCCTGCTGACCCGGTGATCCATAACAGGATGAGCCCGGCAATCGCGAGTACAGCGAACAGACTCGTCAGAGATGCCCAGGATATCATCAAATAATAGTTCCACTGGCTGCGCACAGGGCGTTCAGGAATGCTGTCTATGATCTCCCGGAAATAATCTCCCGGATGCTCTCCGAATATTTGCTTGGCATCTTTGCCTTTACTCTGTTCCCGCAGCATAAGGTTTGCTGCTTCCAGCAGCAGTTCCTCCGCGCGGACAGCTTCTACCCGGCTGCTCCGCAGCTCCAGAATCATATCCTCCATATAAGAGCGGTTAGAGGGTGTCATCTGCTCGCGCAGAACGTTATTTTGTTTAATCATAGCTTTGACTTTCATAGTATGGATGTAAACCTCCAGTAGTCTTGATCGGGATCGCCTATAACCTAGAGTATACGGTTGGGCGGCTGTTGTGTGCAAGGACATCCATTTTGCCTGTCCCGTGAATAATCCTTTTGGAAGAGTGAACACTGATAATGAAGTTTGAAGTTGCTTCACCAAATACAGCTTATAGGAAGGCGGGCAGCGTTATGGCGCATGAGAAAAAAGAAGAATCAGGCAAATTCATGGGTGACGGCTTCGCGCCTGCGCAGGCTAATGAAGTGGGCGATTGGGGCAATTCCGACGGCTTCAGCCTGTGGGACGCAGCGGGGCAGGACCAGGATAACGGCCTGGAGGATTGGGAAGGCAGAAGGGAAACCCATGATATGTTTTACGACAGCTACGATTGAGTGAGTTTTGCGGGCAGGGCCTCTTTTGTTCCTTTGGGAGCGGAAGGGGCCTTTTCGATCATTAATGATTTCCGCTGGCTTCTTGTTGACAATAATAACGTAAACCGTATAATAAAGATACAAATCACACTAAGTTAATCGGAATTATTATACTTTGGAATAGCTTTACTTTTAGAGGAGGATAAGGCCATGGAACGGAACATTATTATCCGGCATAACCAGGAGGAGCTCACAGCAAGCATACATTATCCATCGCGTGAAAAGGGGAGCAGCGGCCGCTGCAAGGACCGTGTGCCTCTGGCGGTTATTTGCCATGGTTTTGTAGGCAGCCGGATCGGCGTTGACCGGATCTTTGTCAAGGCTGCCCGTGAATTGGCGCAGGACGGATATATGGTGATCCGCTTTGATTATGCGGGATGCGGAGAGAGCACCGGGAATTACGGCAGCGAGGATATGGAATCCATGATTGCCCAGACCCGGGCTGTGCTTGATTACGGGATCGGTTCTGCAGATGTGGATCCGCAGCGCGTTACGCTTATCGGACACAGTCTAGGCGGTGCCGTAGCTCTCTTGACCGGAGTCCGCGACCGGAGGGTGAAGAATCTGGTCCTGTGGTCTGCCGTCGGCTATCCGTTCAATGATATCGTAAAGATTGTAGGAAGGGAAGCTTATGACCGGTCGGTGAAGGGCGGGTCGTCCGATTACGCCGGATATACGTTTACTCCGGTATATTTCAACTCGCTGGCTGCTTTCCAGCCTTTTCAGGAGGCCGGCAAGTTCAGTGGAGATGTGCTCGTTATTCATGGAACCTCCGACGATGTCATTCCGGTTGATTACGCCTTCCTTTATCAGAAGCTGTTTTGGACCCGGCCGGAGGGACGCTGCGACAAGGAGATCATTTTTCAGGGAGACCATACCTTTTCCTCAGGCCCGGCGCAGGAGCAGGTGCTGAAACGGACCCGGGAGTGGATGAACCAGCAGGAGCATCTGCAGCAGGAATGGCAGAACTGGATGATATAGGTGATATGTAGCATTAGCAATAACTGTGATTTAGCGGTAAAATAAAGGGGCACACCATATACTGGGTTATGGAGGTTGGCACCCTATGAAATTACCGGCATTTTTTATTGCGCACGGTTCTCCGCTCCTCGCTCTGGAGGATAATGAGTACACCCGTTTCCTGGAGCGGCTTGGTCAGGATCTGGGGAAGCTCCGCGGTATTGTAGTTTTCTCCGCGCATTGGGATAGCCCTGAGCAGCTAATTACCGTGGACGCACAGCATGAGACGCAGCACGATTTCTATGGATTTCCGGAAGAAATGTATTCGCTGACCTATCCTGCCCCGGGTGATCCCGTACTCAGCAACCGTATTTCCGAGCTCTTCAAGGAGAATAATCTCGCCCATCAGCCTGTTCTGGGGCGCGGCCTTGATCATGGCGTATGGGTGATCCTGAAGAAGATGTTCCCGCAGGCCGATATTCCGGTAGTGGCTTTATCTGTCGATTCTTTGCGCTCTCCCGAGGAGCAGTATACTATCGGGCGCATGCTGGCTCCGCTGCGTGATGAGGGAATACTGCTGATCGGAAGCGGAGGATTAGTCCACAATCTGCGGCTGCTCAAGCAGGATGACACACCCGAGCAATGGGCGCTCGATTTCGATGAGTGGGTTGCCAAGGGACTTGCGGCATGGGATCTGCCGTCTTTGTTCGCGTACGAGAAGCAGGCACCGCATGTGCGCGAAGCGGTTCCGTCTTATGGAAGGGAACATTTTGTTCCGCTCTTCTATATTATGGGCACCGCAGATGAAGGCAAGCGGGCACAACTGATGATTCAGGCGTATCAATACGGAACGCTCAGTCTGAACTGCTGGATGGTAGACTAGGGCAAATTCATACAATAAACATAGGATACAGCTGGTAACGGGCTGTATCCTTTTTATTTTGCAGGTGAAGAAGGCAGTGTGCAAGACAAATCTGCTAGCCTATGATTAAATGGAGGAAACGCGAAGCGGGTTTTGTACGAAGTGATTTCAAAGAAGTAAAGCTCACAAAACTTTTAGGAGGAACAACAAGTTTATGACCATGAACCGCTATTCTTCCCGTCTCATATCCGGTCTTATGCTTACTGCACTACTGCTCTCCGCCTGCGGAACACCAAGCGCGGAGAATCTGCCTGCCCCGTCCCCGTCGCCTACACTGTCTCCGGTGCCAACAGCTTCCATAGAGCCGTCGCCGACAACCGACCCGGCTAACACCGGGCAGTTGTCCGGATTGACCGGGCTTCCGGTGCAAGGGGAGCTGCTGAGGCCCTTGGCTGTAATGATCAATAATGCACCCGCTGCCCGGCCGCAGTCCGGTATCAGCGAAGCGGACATGCTGTACGAAGTGTTGGCCGAAGGCGGAATTACCCGGCTGATCGGGATCTTCCAGAGTCATACCGGAGTCGTCAAAATCGGACCTATCCGCAGTATCCGCCCTTATCTGATCGATATCGGTGAGAGTTATGGGGCGGTCACGGTACATGCCGGCGGCAGTCCTGCTGCTTATGCGATTCTTCAAGGTCAGAAGAAGGAGGATATGGATGAGATCGGCCGGGCCGGTGCCTATTTCTGGCGGGACAAGGAGCGCAAAGCTCCGCATAACCTCTACAGCAATGCAGCCAAGCTGCGGGAGGGTGCCGGAAAGCTGGGGTATGCCGAGAAAGCGCAGGTTCCCGGGTATCCCTTCACTGATCCGGATTTCTTGCCGACTGAAGGTGAGGCTGCTGTGGAGTTGAATGTTAACTTTCTGCTGACGAGTTATAACGTAGGTTATAAATATAATCCCGAGACGCGGACCTACCTGCGCTGGGTGAACGGGAAGCCGCATTTGGATCTGAATAATGCCAGTCCTGTGGAAGCGGCGAATGTCATGGTGATAGGATCGGACCATAAGGTGCTGGATGATGTCGGCAGACTGCAGATTGATGTGGAGCTGGGCGGCGAAGCGCTGCTGTTTCAGCGCGGGCAGGTGATCAAAGGCAAATGGTCACGCAAGCCGGACGATGTGATCCGGTTTGTGAAGAGTGACGGGACAGAAGCGCTGATGTATCCAGGCGTCACACATATTCTGATCGTCCCTAATGCGCCAGCCTTCAGCAGCCATGTGAACTATACAGCGGTTCCAAGTACAACGTGATTCCAAACCTGAAAAATGGCTGTTCAGAGAATTATTTCTGTTATTACTGGGAATTGTTAATATAGTGTAAAAAAGTTCGTTCTTTTTACTTCTATCCCTTCTATTGATATGATAAGATAACAAGGGTTGTCATTCATTTTCATGCTGTTTACATATGAGTGGCTTCAAGTTTTCACGGCAATTTTATGTAAAGGGGTTTAAACTAATGAAGTTTAAAAAGAAGGACATTTTCTTTGAGACGCTGGAAAATATGGCTGACACCATTGTCCAGGCTGCAGACTACTTCGCTCAGAATATTACAACTCTCCAGGAGAATGTCGAAAACTTCGCTGCGGTGATGAAGAAGTACGAATCCCAATGCGATACTTACACGCACACCGTCATTAAAGAGTTGAACAAGACGTTCATCACGCCGCTGGAACGCGACGACATTATGGACTTAATTACCAGTATGGACGATGTCATTGACGGCCTGGAAGCTTCGGCCTCGCGTTTCTATATGTATAACCTGCTGGACCCTGATGAATATATCGTTCAATTCGCGGAAATTCTGCGCCAATCTGCCTATGAAATCCAAAAAGCCGTTCATTTGCTGTCCCAGAAGAAACTCCTGGCGATTCGTGAGTATACCATTCGCCTGAATGATCTGGAGAATCAAGGGGATGAAGTGCTTCGCATTTGCACCAAAGCCTTATTCGAGACCGTAAAAGACCCGATTGAGCTGATCAAGCGCAAAGAACTGTATGAGCGGTTGGAGACGACCACGGATAAATGTGAAGACGTAGCCAACATGCTGGAATCGATCATCATGCGTAACTCATAAGGGGCTCTGAAATATGGAAACATCATTATTTATGCTAGGTTTTGTTATATTTCTCGCGCTTGCGTTCGATTTCATCAATGGCTTCCATGATACAGCCAACGCAATCGCCACCTCCGTCTCCACACGTGCGCTAAAGCCGCGTACCGCTATCATTATGGCGGCGTCGATGAACTTTGTAGGGGCTCTGATGTTTACAGGAGTAGCCAAGAAGATCGGCGGCAGCATTACCGACCCTACCTTGCTAGATAACGGGATTGATATTGTTATAGCTACCCTGATAGCCGCGATTATCTGGAATCTGGTTACCTGGTGGCTGGGGATTCCTTCTTCTTCTTCACATGCACTTATCGGGGCATTGGCAGGTGCTGTATATGTAGGGGCCGGTACGGACCACATCAAATGGAGCGGTTTTGTTGAGATTGTGGAAGGTTTGATTTTCTCCCCGCTCATTGCCTTTGTCATTGGTTATATTGTTATGACGATACTGAAATGGATCTTCGCCAAACGCAGTCCGCACACGGTGAATAAAGGCTTCCGCTCGATGCAGATCATTACAGCGGCGCTGCAATCCTTCACGCACGGCACGAATGATGCCCAGAAGGCGATGGGGATTATCACCTTTGCGCTCGTGACCTCAGGACGTTTGGAGACTATGGAAGTTCCGCTGTGGGTTAAGATTGCTGCAGCCACATCAATGGCACTCGGAACGTCGATTGGCGGCTGGAAGATCATTAAAACGATGGGAACCAAAATTTTCAAAATCGAGCCGATTAACGGCTTTGCAGCGGATATATCCGCAGCTTCTGTTATTTTCTCGGCCACGCTGATGCATTTGCCGGTAAGTTCAACGCATGCCATTACATCCTCTATTCTTGGTGTAGGCTCTGCCAAACGCTTCTCCGCTGTGAAGTGGGGAGTTGCCGGACGGATTATCGTCACCTGGTTTATTACAATTCCGATCAGTGCAGTGCTGGCGGGAGTGATCTTCACAATTTTCTTCTAGAGCACGGGTATGAAGATGTCACGGAAGCCACGGATGGCTGCGGACATCTTTTTTTGTTGTCTTGTTAGATGAATGGAATAGGATCAGAGCGGAGACACCGAAAGGTGTCTTTTTATATTTCAAGAGAGGAATGTCACAAAAAGTAACGCGATCCCGATAAAATACATTAATCAGAGGTAAAAGAAAAGGAAATATATCACGTTTAAAAAAGAAAATGACATGAAAAATTTGTGATTCGCGTAGTATTATGTAGGATTTCGTAGTCTTTGAAGTAAGGTGTGTTTTAAGTGTTACCATAGCTGACAGAGAACGGTTCGAAGATTGTTCAAGAACTTAAAAAACGTGGCAAAGGAGGCCTGTCGTTGATCGACTTTCATCAAGTAGACAAACATTACGGACATTTTCATGTACTGAAAGCAATCGACCTGCATGTTCAGGAAGGGGAAGTGGTTGTCGTGGTCGGTCCTTCCGGCTCCGGTAAAAGCACAATGCTGCGCTGCATTAACCGGCTGGAGACGATTACGAGCGGCGGATTGACCGTGGACGGGATAACTGTAAATGAACGCAAGACGGATATCAATAAGCTGCGCAAAGAAATTGGAATGGTGTTTCAGCATTTCAACCTGTATCCGCATAAAAAGGTGATCGACAATATTACACTGGCACCGATCAAGGTGCTGGGGCTTTCCAAGGCGGAAGCGGAGAAGACAGCGATGTATTACCTGGAAAAGGTAGGGATTGCCGATAAAGCTCTGGCTTATCCGTCCCAGTTGTCAGGCGGCCAGCAGCAACGCGTGGCGATTGCCCGGGGACTGGCGATGAAGCCGAAAATAATGCTTTTTGACGAACCAACATCCGCGCTGGATCCGGAAATGGTTGGTGAGGTGCTGGACGTGATGCGGACGCTGGCCCGTGAAGGCATGACGATGGTTGTGGTCACCCATGAGATGGGGTTTGCCCGCGAGGTTGCGGACCGGGTTATTTTCATGGATCAGGGACAAATCGTAGAGGAAGCGGAGCCGGAGCAGTTCTTCGCCAGCCCGCAGGAAGAGCGGACACGCACATTTCTCAGCCGTGTATTAAGTCATTAACCAAATAGACAGCCATAAGGGGAGGAAGAGAAATGAAAATGTCCAAAAGCTTCAAACGGTTAAGTGTGCTGATGATCGCTGCCTTATTCGTAATTGCCGGCTGTGGCAACAACAATGCGGGCAGTAATAATGCGAGCAGTAATAATGCGGCCGGCGGCAGCAATGCTGCAGGGGGAGCTACGGATTCCAAAGCCATTGCCAAGATTAAGGAACGCGGCAAGCTGCTGGTAGGTGTGAAATACGATACGAGACTCTTCGGACTGAAAGATCCGGGATCGGGCAACGTGGAGGGCTTCGACATCGACATTTCCAAAGCCATAGCCAAGCATATCCTCGGTGACGAGAACGCAATTGAACTGAAGGAAGTAACCTCCAAGACACGGATTCCAATGCTGAACAATGGTGAGATCGATATGGTTGTCGCTACCATGACCATCACCGAAGAGCGCAAGAAGGAGGTTGACTTCTCCGACGTTTATTTCCAAGCCGGACAATCGCTGCTAGTAAAGAAGGGCAGTGCGATCACTGGTCTTGAGGATGTAACGAAGGATACCAAGATACTCGGCTCCAAGGGTGCAACCTCGATCAAAAACATTAAAGAGAAGGTTCCGGGTGTAACTGTACTGGAATTTGATAACTACCAGGATGCGTTCAGTGCCCTAAAGGCCGGTCAAGGGGACGCGCTAACAACAGATGATGCTATCCTGTATGGCATGGCTTCGCAGGACCCGGGCTTCGAGGTTGTAGGCGAACCGTTCACCGACGAACCTTACGGCATTGCTGTACAGAAGGGCAACACCGATGTAGTTCAAGCCATTAATGATACCTTGGACGGACTGAAAGCAAGCGGTGACTATGCTGCCATCTATACGAAGTGGATCGGTAAAGCTCCGACAAGATAAGACTGGCCAGGGCATTATTAACATCATGCTCTACATTCACCCTTGGTCCTTGCATGAACGGTAGCCGTCCTTTAAAGGGCGGCTCTGCCGTTTCTGCTTGTAAGATCAAATGGATGACGAACGGGGCAAGTGAGCAGGTATCTTTAGGCAAGGGTAGGTGAGATCCATGGATTTTACGATATTAACCGATTATTTCGGCCAGTATATGGAGGGCTTCAAGGGCACTTTACTCTCCAGCGTACTCGCTCTCCTCGGCAGCTTTCTGGTGGGGACAGTAATCGCCGTCTTCCGCATTACATCGGTGAAGGGGCTGCGCTGGTTCGGAACGGGCTACGTCGAGTTTATCCGTAATATCCCGCTATTGCTCGTGGTGTATATTTTCTATTACGGTCCTTCTGCACTGGGATTCACACTTGATGGCTTCAAGGCAGGAACCATCGGCCTGGCCGTGTATACCTCAGCGTTTATCGCCGAGGCGATCCGCGCCGGAATCATGGCTGTTCCCAAAGGACAAATGGAGGCCGCACGTTCGTCCGGACTCAGCTACATACAGACTATGCTGCATGTCATTCTCCCGCAGGCGATTAAGCTGGTCATCCCGCCGCTTGGCAACCAGTTTATTAACCTGATTAAGAACTCCTCGGTGCTGACCATCGTCGCCGGTCTTGATTTGATGTATTTTGCGGATAGCATCTCAACTGAAACATACCGCACATTCGATACCTACATCTTCGTAGCGCTGTTCTATCTCGTATTGACTCTTCCGCTCAGCTATGGCGTGCGGGTATGGGAGCGCCGTCTGCAGCGCAATTACTAGAATAGGATGTTAGTTATTAACAGTCCGCGAAGCGGCTGTAAGGTTTGCGGTTTAGGGTTAAGGTTTTACAGTCCGTGAAGCGGCTGTAAGGTTTGCGGTTTAAAGTTTAAGGTTCGTAAGGATGAGAGAAGGCCGGGACAACAGGTCTTCGATCAATGGCTCGCGATCTTAGCTTTGCTTGGCGAAGCTTTGAATTCCAGTTGATCAGCAGGAATGAATGGAGAGAGGGTTTGGCGCTGAGGGGGCGGAAGCGATAGCGCCCGCCTGGAAGCCTAAGCTGCTATACCGGATAAATAATGATGAAGATAAGCAGGCCATAGAGAAGGTGAAAGTAACGGAGGGGAATTTTGGAACTGGAGGAGCGTTAGCGTCCGCCTTTATGTTTGGATTTCTACCGCAGCCAGCGGTTCAAATCAGGAAATCCAAACATAACAGCGGCCGGAGGTCCAAACATTCACCGCAGTTACCCGTCACCGGCTCGAACCAAGCCCGCATCTTTAGAATCCATGTATCCAGCATAGCCCCAGCCTCCAGCCAGCTACCGCATCACGTTCCCTGCTCCAAACCCTACGGACAATCATCCGTCCGTATATCAACATTTCAACACTTCCCATGCAAAGCACCTAAGGAGGGTTACTATTTTGGATTTTACCGGCGCATACTCCATTGATAATTTAAAGTTTCTGCTGGATGGGCTGTATATTACGCTCATCGTAGCTTTTGTATCGATCATCCTGAGCTTTGTCATTGGCTGTATTATGGGAGTGATCCGTTATTCGGAAATACCGGTATTGTCGCCGGTAATGTTCATACTGGTGGAGCTGATCCGTAATCTGCCGCTGCTGCTGATTATTTTCTTCATCCGCTTTGCGCTGCCGGAGGTGGGGATTAAGCTGGGATTGATCACGGCAGCTATTGCCGCATTAACGATATTTGAAGCTGCAATGATTGCAGAAATTGTGCGCGGCGGATTAACCTCGATTGACAAGGGGCAAATTGAAGCGGCGCGCTCCTCCGGTCTCAGCAACTTCCAGACCTTGTGGCATATAGTGCTGCCTCAAGGATTGCGGCGCATGGTTCCGCCTCTGGTAAGCCAATTCATCTCACTGCTAAAAGATACCTCGCTCGCAGTTGTGATCTCTTTGCCGGAGCTGATGCATAACGCCGGGATTGTCATCGGGCACGGTTACAGCTATGCAATTCCTACGTTGCTGCTCGTAGCACTGATTTATTTTGTAGTCAATTTCCTGCTGTCGATCCTCTCGCGAAGATTGGAGAATAAAGTGGTCTGACGGACAGGAATCGTGTACTTTAGCGTAGGAAAGCAGGGGCGGTTATGGTAGTATAAATGTCAACATCTTTGGCAGGAGCAGTGGGCGATGGGACATTTCATACTGAAATCCAAATATGCGCAGATTATCATAGTAGCCGCCGGGACGGCACTGGCCGGTGAATTCAAAATAAATCCGTTTGATGGCGACATCTTCCGGATTGCAATGGGCAGCAGTGCGTTTCTGCTGTTTTTGCTTTTAATGAGGCGGCTGCCTTACATTAGTACAGGTATTGCCACAGGCATTGTGGTGCTGCTGTTTCGTACCGGATTGGATGCTGCGGGAGGCGCTGAGCTGAGCTTTGTGCAGAGTGTAACCAGCCATTTCTCGGCAATGGTCTATTATATCGTCTTCGCAATATTGATGCATTTGCTTAAGAGCCGGCTGGATACCTTCCATCCGCTTGTGCTCGGCGGTGTTGCGTCGCTTATTGATCTGGTATCGAATGAAATGGAACTGCTGACCCGGCTGCTTGTGCTGGACTCGTCCTCTTTCCGGCTGAATGAATGGACTTATCTGATGGTTATTGCTGTCATTCGCACGTATTTTACGACCGGAGTGTACAGCAGCATTTCCGTCAGCCAGCTGCGAATCGCGCAAAGAGAACAGAAGCAGAGGATTGAGCAAATGCTCGGATTCGGTTCGGGCCTCTACGGTGAAGTGTTTTATCTGAAAAAGTCGATCGGAACACTGGAGAGTGTTACCTTGAGCAGTTATGACCTATATCGGAATCTTAAGGCCGGTGAGGAGCATCAGTTATACAGCCGCCAGGTGCTGGATATTACCCAGCAGATTCATGAGGTGAAGAAGGATACCCAGCGGATTCTGGCCGGTCTGGTGAAGCTGGTGGAGCGCGAGGTTACCGGGGACATGCGTCTATCCGGCATCCTGAGTTTTACCGTGAAGAGCAATGCCAAATACGCCGAAATGCTGGGTAAGAGTATCAGTTTCAGTACCCATATTTCCCAGGACTCCGATTATACCACCGCAAGCTACATTCCACTGCTTACCCTGCTGAACAATCTCACCGCCAATGCGGTTGAGGTTATAAAAGGAAGAGGTAGCGTATCCCTAGATATCTATGAGAAAGCCGGGTCTACGATCCTCACCGTAACTGACAGCGGCGGCGGAATTATGGAACGTGATCGTGAGCTGCTGTTCGAGCCCGGGTTCACAACGAAATTTGATGAAGAGGGCATTGCTGCTACGGGAATCGGACTTTCGCATGTGCGGGATATTGTTGATGCATTTGAGGGCGAGATTACGGTTCATAAGGCCTCCCATACCGGAGGGGCGATGTTTCAGATTATTTTGCCGACGGCAAAGCTGCGGAAGGAGGAATAAAGGATGCCGCTTTCTTTCTGTATAGTGGATGACGATGCGGCCGCCAGAAGAATGCTGCAGCATATCATTGAGGATAGCGGGCTTGGCGAAGTGGCGGGTACGGCGGAATGCGGGCAGGACGGGGTGCGGCTGATCTTAAGTGAATGTCCGGACATTGTGCTCATGGATCTGCTCATGCCGGATCAGGATGGGATCGAGACGATCATCTCGCTGCAAGCCCAAGGCTGCCGCTCCAAATTCGTGATGATCTCGCAGATTGAAAACAGTGACATGGTAGGCCGCGCTTACCGCAGCGGAATCGAGTTCTTCATCCGTAAACCGATCAATAAGATCGAAGTGGAGGCCGTGCTGTATAAGGTGAACGAGCGTTATGCGATTAGCCGCTATCTGGATGAGATCAAATCTAGCCTTGGCAAGCTGGAGGGACTGCAGCTCGGACTGCCGCCGGTGCAGGTCAGCAAACGTTCCGTACGGGAGATCATTCAGCCGATTTTGATGAATATGGGCATGGTGTCGGAAAGCGGAAGCCGCGATATTATCACGATGATGGAGCTGGCCGCAACGCACAGTAACCGCGGAAGCCTGCCACCGCTTAAGGAACTCTACGAAATGGCTGCAGCCAGCTATAAAACCGTTCCCGCCGAAGCAGCGAAAGAGGTTAAAGCAATTGAACAGCGATTGCGCCGCGCGTTGTCTGCCGGACTGACGAATCTGGCCTCCATTGGACTGACGGATTACGGGAACCCCAAGTTCGAATATTACGCGCCGCTTTATTTTGATTTTGAGGAGGTGCGGCTGAAGATGAGGGAGATCGAGCAGGGCCGGGATTCCGGCAAGGTTAAGGTGAACATCAAGAAATTTCTGCAAGTGCTGCATCTGGAACTGCTGGACGGCATGGGCCGCTAAGGTGCAACTATAGATGTAGGGATAATAGGACCTCCGGAACTGCTGTACAGCAGGCTGGCGGTTATTTTTTTCGCGGATATGTAAGTGAGGTAGGCTTCACACCAATATTTGGGGTGGAGATGCTTCATGCGGTACAATGGTAACATGAAGTTGCTGCAAGGCGTAAGTAGGAACAAACGGAGGATTCATTATGATACGTACATTAGTAATAACACATCAGGGTGAAGTGCTGACTGGGCTGGCACTGCAAAATATAGTGATCGCTGATTATGCCTGGATTTGGGCGGATTTTGCTATGCCTACGGCGGCGGAGTCCCTGCTGCTGGACACCTATTTTCATTTTCATCCCTTGGCCATTGAGGATTGTATGCATATCTTGCAGCGGCCGAAGCTGGATTATTACGAGGATGTGCAGTTTTTTGTACTGCATGCGCTCAATGAGCGCACGCTGGCGGCGGAAGAGGTCGACCTGTTTCTGAGCAAAAACTTTCTCGTATCCTATCACCATCAGGAGAAGTCGGAGATGGATGAGGCCTGGGCTTCGGTGCAATCGGAGATTCACAGCCGCAAGGGTTGGTCGGGCGGTCCAATTGCGGCAGCTTACACCGTAATGGACAAGCTGGTCGATAAGTATTTTCCTAGCCTGTACAGCCTTGAAGATGAACTGGCCGATCTGGAAAGCAGCGGCGGCAGCGAGTCAGTGGAAGAGCTTATGAGCCAGGTCTTCAATGTGCGCGGACGGCTGCTTAAGCTGCGCCGGACGATTGTGCCGATGCGGGACCTGATGTACCGGATCGTCAATTCGCAGCATGTGCAGAGCAATGGAGAGGAACGGATTTATTTTGGCGATATCTATGATCATCTGTTGAAGCTGACCGATATGATCGAGGTGGACCGGGAAATGACCGCTGATCTGCGCGACAGCTATATTTCGCTTAACTCCAACCGGATGAATTCCATCATGAAGACCCTCACGGTAATCACTACCGTATTCATGCCGCTGACCCTGATTGCCGGGATATACGGGATGAACTTCCAGGTAATGCCGGAGCTCAACTGGACCTACGGTTACCCCTTGGTGCTGCTGCTCATGCTGGTACTCGGAGTGGGGATGTTCAGATGGTTCCGGCGGAGCGGCTGGTTTAAGTAAAGGAAAGCGTAAACGCCACCGCCTAAGTGCGGCGGCGTTTACTGGAGGCGGGAGCCGTTTTTTTACGGTTCTTCTTGGGTGAGGAATGGCGTCGCTGCGTCACGGGGCGTCTTTTTTTACGCCGTTTGGGGCTATACAGAGCGGCATCCTCTTCCGCTGCGAGCGCACCTGCCCCGCTTTTTTTGCCTTTTCCGAAGCTTCCCATTACGAGCTTAACCATAGGGGCCATCTGCTGAAAACCCTGCATCACCTTCTGCACCTTGCCCATGGAGTTTACGATGCCGTCAATTCCGCCCAGCCGGTCGACGATACCTTTGATCTGCTCCATATTCGCGAGATTGCCGAGTCCGCCGAGATTGCCCAGCAATCCGCCTGCTTTGGGGGCGGCGGCTTCTGCGGCAGGCAGGGCAAGCGCTGTTTCGGCAGCTTCCGCTCCAAGGGCAGGAAGCAATCCGGTTTCCACAGGAACAGGCGGCGCATATGAAGTGATACCGGGATAGGGGGAAGACGTGTACGGCCCGGCCAGCGAACGCCCATCCCGGCGGGAATGATTATAGTAATGATGAGGCATAACATCACATTCCTTCGTTAGTGGTTTGCTATACTGTATGTCATGGGCGAACATAAGGTATAGACGAATGCCCGGGTTACCGGGATAGTAGCGGAAAAGGGCGAATGCCTACAAGGAGGGACGGGAAGTGAAGAAACCGTGTCTATGCTTGATTTTCGGTGCTTATGTAGTACTATAATTATGGCGGTAATCCTCTAAGGATTTTGAAGGAAGACTGTCGAATACATAAATTGTGTGCGTCTGGGGTGGACGTTTGTCCATGATTTTCGTTCTTTACAGCGTGAAACCGTTAATGCTTGAAAAAACTGCTCCAGTACAATATAGTAGAGGCAAGATGTCATATTAAATTATGTATTTAATGTCAGTTTTGTACGATGCTTATTCAATGATGCTAATGCTGACCAAACTTTTAGGGGATGATCTACGATGCAGCTTAAGAAGCTAAACGATAAAAGTATTGACCAATTATTTGAGGCTATTTTAACATTGAAAAATATGGAAGAATGTTATGTTTTCTTTGATGATCTTTGCACAGTAAACGAAATCCAATCGCTCTCACAGCGTCTGGAAGTTGCGCGGATGCTGGGCAAAGGCTCTACTTATAATCAGATTGAAGCAGAGACTGGCGCAAGTACGGCGACCATTTCACGTGTGAAACGCTGCCTGAATTACGGCAATGACGGGTATAAGCTTACACTGGAACGTCTGGGACGATAATTGATGAATCCGGGCGTACTCATTATTAGTCACGGCTCACGGGACAAGACATGGGTTTCTATTGTTGAAGAAGCCGTCGGCCATTTATCACTGGAGAAGGAGCTGCCTGTGGCGGTTTCTTTTTTGGAGCTGGTAGAGGGCTGTCTGATACAGGATGGTATAAATGAATTGGAACATGCAGGGGTCACAGATATTATTGTGATCCCCTTGTTTGTGTCTTCGGGAAGTACGCATATTGATGAAATAGAGTATGCGCTCGGCGCCAAAGCTGCCCCTGAACGTGAAACGGATCTTGAACGTTTTGCGGTTAATGCGCGTATCCATTTCGGCTACCCCGTCGATGATGATCCGGATATTGCGGTCATGATCTGGGACAAGGTCCGTGAGCTGTCCGCTAATCCGCAGCGGGAGACGATTCTGCTCGTGGGACACGGCAGCAAACATGACGGCTTCCGCCAGCGCTGGGAGCAGGGCATTTCCTCCCTGGCGGAACGTGTGCGCACAGTGAGCGGAGTGGCGGCGGCCGATTACGGCCTGCTGAACCCGGACAGTGTTAGAAGCCGGACGGAATATTGGCAGGAGCAGGGTTATGATGTACTGGTGGCTCCGCTCTTTTTAAGTGAAGGCTATTTCACCAAGGTAGTCATTCCGGAGAGACTTCAGGGATTAAAGTATGCTTATTCGGGACGGACACTGCTGCCTCATCCGCTGCTGCCGCACTGGATTGAAGAGCAGGTAAATACGATGCTGGTGAAGCTGCGGGCGCAAGCTGACTAAGGTCCGGTGAAGCTCCCAACTTTGAAAAGATCGCGTTTCCATTGTGTTTTTTTCGGTGGCTGCCGCATACATATATTTATACTTTTCTGCTGCTGCTGCTAATTTGATGTCATCGCAATAAGTAAAATATATACATTACTAGGCTCTGGCATTGCTTGTGGGGTGCAGAATTGGGTATAATCAGTAAGGTTATCTATTATAAAAACAGGTGGCGTTCCGGTAATGAAAACTGCGAGACTGATTTATAATCCCACTTCTGGACGGGAAGAAATGAAAAAGCGGCTCGCCGACATTTTGGACCGGCTGGATATTGGCGGCATCGAAACCTCATGTCATGCAACAACCGGTGAGGGCGATGCTACGGCAGCCACAATTGATGCGGTCGAACGCGGAACTTATGATCTGATCATAGCGGCCGGCGGTGACGGCACATTAAATGAGGTAATCAACGGTATGGCGGAGAGACCGAATCTTCCCCCGCTTGGTGTACTGCCGCTGGGTACAACCAATGATTTTGCCCGGGCTATGGGTATTCCGAAGAACTGGGAGGATTCCTGTGATCTGATTCTTCGCCAGGAGTCGCGCCTGATTGACCTAGGCAAAGCCAATGACCGATACTTCATTAATATAGCCGGCGGCGGCAGCCTGACCGAGCTGACATACGAGGTTCCAAGCAGACTTAAGACGATGATGGGCCAGCTTGCTTATTACCTGAAGGGTATTGAGAAAATGGCCAGTCTCTCTCCGCAGGAGCTTTACATCCGTGCCAATGGCCAGGAGCTGATTCATGACGAATTCATGCTGTTCCTGATCGCCAACACCAATTCGGTAGGCGGCTTTGAGAAGCTTGCCCCGGATGCAAGCATTGACGATGGACTGTTCGACGTCATTGCTGTTAAGAAATGCAACCTTGCAGAGTTCATCCGTCTCGTGACTTTGGCAATACGTGGCGAGCATTTGCAGGATAAGAAGGTCGTTTATTTCCGTACTGATGCCATGGAAGTCACTTCCCCGGGATATGTCCAGCTCAATCTGGATGGTGAACTCGGCGGCACTTTGCCAGGTAAATTCCAGATCCTGCCGCAGCATTTGCGGATTTTTGCGCAGAAGCCTTGAGACAGTTAGATGAAAGGAAGTGCAGGTGGCTGTAAGGCTAGCCTGCACTTTTATTGCAAAAGCGAAGATAATGAAAGAAGTGAACCTATAGATATGAGTAAACACCGCAGTGGACGCAGCGCAAGCCGTCGGGAAGGCACGGCGCCTGTCGCCGGACTGCCAGTGAATAAGAATGACGAGGTTATGCTCGATATTATCGGCATGACCCATGAAGGCGAAGGGGTAGGCCGCGTAGAAGGCTTTACCCTATTTGTGCAGGGCGCCCTTCCCGGTGAGAAGGTCCGGGCGAAGGTGCTTAAGACGAAGAAGCAGTATGGCTACGCCAAGCTTCTGGAGCTCGTGCAGGCCAGCAGCGACCGCATCGCGCCGCCCTGCGCCATTTATGACCAATGCGGCGGCTGTCAGCTGCAGCATATGGACTATACTGCACAGCTGGCGTGGAAACGCCAGCTGGTGGTGGACAACCTGCAGCGGATCGGGAAGCTGCAGGTGGCGGGTGCGCAGGGCAGAGGCGCAGGTGCTGGGAGCGCTGGTGCAAAGGAAGCCGTTGAACCGGCGGACCTGACTGCCGGGGCAGAAAGCGGGGCGACTGAGGGCCAGGGCGATGGCGTTGCGAGTGCAAGTGTAAACGCAAATGCAAATGCAAGTGCTGTGGGGGCCCAAGCTGACGGCATAATCGTCCGGCCTACCCTGGGCATGGACGAGCCTTGGCGTTACCGCAACAAGGCCCAGGTGCCGATCGGCGTCACCGAAGGCGGCCTTGTCGGCGGGTTCTATGCCCGCGGCAGCCACCGGATCGTAGACATGGAGACCTGTCTGATCCAGCATGAGCATAACGACGACGTCGTTGCCGCAGTGAAACGCATAGGCAGAGAGCTGGGCATCTCCGCCTACAACGAAGAGACCGGACGCGGCCTGCTGCGCCACGTCGTTGTGAAGAAAGCCTTCCGCACCGGGCAGATGATGCTGGTACTGGTCACGAACGGCCGTGACATCCCGCATCTGGACGCCTGGCTCGGCAGCATCCGCGAACAGCTGCCGGCTGTGGCAAGCATCTGCCAGAACATCAATACGCAGAAGACAAATGTCATTTTCGGAGATGAGACCCGTGTCTTATGGGGCACCGACGTCATCTACGATTACATCGGCGATGTGCAGTTCGCCATCTCCGCCCGTTCGTTCTATCAGGTGAATCCGGCGCAGACTGAGGTGCTGTACAGTAAAACCGTAGAATATGCCGGTCTGACAGGCAAGGAGACTGTAATTGATGCCTATTGCGGCATCGGGACAATCTCGTTGTTTCTGGCGCAGCACGCGTCTAAGGTGTACGGCGTAGAGATTGTGCCTGAAGCTATTGAGGACGCGCGTGCGAACGCACGGCTTAACAATATGAACAACGTAGTGTTCGAGGTAGGTGCCTCCGAGGACGTGATCCCGAACTGGAAAGAGCAAGGTGTCACGCCGGACGTCATCGTCGTTGATCCGCCGCGGAAGGGCTGCGACCCGCGCCTGTTGGATACGATTCTGGCGATGAAGCCGGAGCGGGTGGTGTATGTGTCTTGTAATCCATCGACACTGGCGAGGGATTTGCGGGTGCTGGAGGATGGCGGGTACAGAACAGTGGAGGTAACTCCGGTGGATATGTTCCCGCATACGGTGCATGTGGAATGCTGTGTGTTGTTGGTGAGGGAGTAGTGATTTGGAGCCACATTTACCTGAATGAGTCCTAATGTATCACTAATTTTGGCTTACGCTTTAGAAGAACAATCGGATTCTACAAATAAATTAAGATATCGAAGACGAGTTGGAGAAGGCCGGTATCCCGCCGCTTCATGTTCTTCAGATGAAACCCTGAACGGGGCTGGATTTCTGGACCGGATGAATGATATGGGGACCGTGGATATCGGCAAAAACGCCGATTTGGTCCTTCTGGCACCAACCCCATAGAAAGAGTATAAAATCTTTATGGTATTAACGCTGTGATACGGGCGGGTGCTTACCACGATAATCAAAAGCTAAGCTCAATGAAGGAAAGGATTGGAACAAAATAGAATCTAAGGCCAAAATTATCCGCATGATGACAGAGAATCCTGGAAATTTTCATGATATGAAATTTTCAATAGCTTTGTGTTGTTCAGTGTTTTCAAATGCCAAAGTAAGACGTGGTAAAGGTATACCTAACTTTTTTGCTTCTCTCACAACTTCAAGTACCGCAAAACCTGCTTTACTATTGTTGTATTCGATGAAAAGTCGTGGTAAGCTGCCCTTTGCAAAAATAACCTTGTTAAAAAGCGTGCCGAGAAGTGCCGGTGGAATCTTAGTTAACAGTAGAGAAATCGTATCAATCTTTGCACCTCTTGCTTTAAGTACAGGGATAATTCCCCTCATATTCTTACCAACATTTGCAAATGAGTCACTATGATTCATGAGTGCTGGAAAACTTCCCAGTTTTAACACCTCGGTCTCTATAGCCGCATTCATGGCAAAGTGATTCCATAGCCAGTTTTGCATATCCTTTATCCAACTAATTTTAAAATGGGCACTTTCAAATAGTTCTTTGACCTTGTTGTTAATATGTTCAGTGCCTACCCGTGGTTTTTCCAGAAATAGCATTTTTAAAAAGCCACCTCTAAGCCTATTGTCCGCGATGCCGCCGCCTCCTCCTGGGAACCCAAAGACAACATTGTTCATAGACAATGGTGAGATCGATGATTTCAAATCTTGCCAAACGTTATTGAATATTAGGACAGGGGTGTTTCCAGCAGCAGTCGATAGTAATTGTGCTGCTTCTGGAAGTTGTTCCGTGTTGACACTCACAATAATGAGATCATAATTTGGGCTCATCTCCTCATGCAGTTTGACGTTCCAGCTTTCTTTTATTAACTGTTTCCCTCTTCGTGCGTCCCACATTTCAAGCTCTATGTTGCTTCCGAAGGTTTCTTTTCTCCCTTTTCTAACATAAAACTCAACTGTATGCCCTGCCTTTTCAAAAGCCCAAGCATATTGGGTCGATATTACACCTCTACCGAAGAATAAAATTCTCATATTAGCCTCCTGAAAATATATATTAATCCTTGTTGATGATCAAACAACGTGTTGTATAATGTTATTGTATAGATTCACTATACGGTCATCAACCATCAGATTTTTAATATCTGTTGTATAATCGATTGAACAGAAAATGGAGGCAAATAATGAATAAGCAACCTGAAATTACTGACAAAACTAGGCAAACATTTATAAATGTATTCTGTGATTTATATAGCCAAAAACCAATTGAAAAAATATCCATTCAAGAGATTGCTAACCAATCAGGATATAATCGCAGTACATTTTATCAATACTTTACGGATATCTATGAGTTGTTGGACTGCGTTGAAGAGCGTGTCTTTAAATCCATTAACGAGGAAATGGCAAGCAGAGAGTTTTCTACACATACTTTCCAAGATGCACTTCAATGCTTGGAAAATGCAGAGGAAATTTCAGTTCTTAAAGCCCTCTTGGGCGACTATGGTTCTGTTCATTTTGTTGAACGCCTGAAAAGAGAAATTCCCTTTGAGAGATTGATTGTGGACTTTCCAACAAATGATGTTTTAGCACCATACATAATTGAGTTTTACATATCAACATTAATATCTATGTTTCGCCTTTGGATACGCAACGGCAAAGATCTATCGTCGGAAGAATTGGTCAAGTTGGTAGATAGCCTATTTGCAAATGGGATAACACCATATCATATCTTTGGCACGGTCAATCCGCGGCGCCCTGATTCGAATAAAAAGTAAGGGGACTAGGAGAAAGAGAATGAGGGACTTTAATATCGGCTCATCTTACCATTTGGCGGGTATCATTGGCGCATTCTTGATACACAGGGCAATGCGGCCTTGATTTTAACTGAACACATGATCGAACAACACTCCTATATTACTGACAATGAAAAAAATACGGTGAGCGGCAGTAAGAAGTTGATTTTATCAATCAAACGGCAAAATAAATAAATAAATAAATTACGAAACCCGCACATGTGGAGTCGGTAGCGTGGATGACTCAAAAAAACTGATGTCAAAAAGGAGCCGGTTAGGCTCCTTTTTGACATCAGGGTTGAAAGATATTGTGTATGCTAATGCTTTCGTTTGAGAACATTTCAACTTTGGTATTCAAGAAAGAACATTATTTCTTAATAACGGGGATCCATATTTCGCTTTTATAGTCAGACGAGCTCTGGTCACCGTTTGAGTACCACTCCACTTCTGGTGCTTCTGCGTGTTTATTACCGGATGCTGGAAACCAATCGGTAAAATCCGTCTCCATATCTCTGCCATTGCTGCAGGCAGAGGGGCCGGGTATTTCAAATATTGCCCATCGGCGATTTGCTCGAATGTTTCATCCGGTGTATGCTCCATTCTGTAGTTCATCTCAACAACTCCTACTAATGATAAAGAGAATGTTATACGAGGATACGCCTTTAAGGATATACCTTTCTTCTCTTGCTTATGACGGTATAAATTGTTATTCCCAATACGGAACACCTGTGAAGAGAAACGATTCATTGTTTACATAGGCATTAATTTCTCTACTGGCTAATTTACTGATATGGTCTGGTAACCACTCCTGCGAGTCGGGCAGACCCAGCCAGAAATTCATGGTCTCAAGCTGTGCTGCAACGAAAAAACCTTCCAATAGCTCAATATAGTTATCCGGTAATGAATGATACTTAGAATATGATTTCAGTAACTGTTCTCTGAATGAAGGATGTATATATGAGAACGTCCAGCCCAGATCAACCAAATAGTAACCAAACCCGCAAGCGCCAAAATCGATGGGCCGCGCCTCTTTTTCATGAAACACAATATTACTTGGAATCAAATCGGCATGAATCATTCCCCAATTACCGGACGTTCTCTCAATAGAGTTCATCATTGTAATTACCTGCCCACCTGCAATCTGAAGAAGTTCGGTATCACTTGTATTAAGCAGACCTGCATTAGCCCGCTCCTTAAGCTTGCCCAGTGATTGTAATATACGGGAACTATCAAAGGCAGGACGTTCAAATAAACTTGGGATTTGCCAGTTAGAGGCTTGCCTATGTAATTTACCGGTCATTTCACCTATATATTTAGCGTCATCTATTGTAAGGATAAAAGGTTTCTGCTCACCTTCCACCCATTGTAGTAAAGTGCAGTTTGTATTATTTACGTTCGTAATGAATTCTCCGCGGGTATTCTTGTAAGGTGAAGGCAGGGTTAAATCTGTATCTAAGGCTAAGGCGTGAAGCCAGACCATTTCGGAGTGGAGCACTTCCTGCTTACTCCAAAAACTTTCAAGAGCGTCACCTTTGGATATATGCAATCGGAGGCTATAACTGTTGTTATCCAGGTCAGTGATTTTGTAGATCGTATTTCCGCTTTGTGCAATGAAATCAATCGATTTACATGTTATGGAGTAGTTACTTAATGCTTTCTTTGCTATACTTAAGTTTTTATCCAATCGCAGATCTCTCCTCGTTATCATTGTATAAAATTACAATAGCACATCTATTTTTTGGAAAAAATGTAATGGTTAATTATATTTGTTTTTGACTACCTCCTTCTTGTTAAAAAGGTGAAAACAGCCACATCATAGTTTATTCTACCGTCAGCACTCATCCCATGTGGAGGCTGTAGTAAGACTTGAAAGAAAGGATACAGCCGAATAGACTGTACCTTAGTTGGTGGCGTAAGGATTGGAAAGGTTATAGTGAATCTTAATCCTTTCACCAAGCTTCTGCTGTTCGATAATGTGGGACGAACAGAAAGCGGACGTATGCTTAACGTAACCGCCGCAAATATACGCCCCATTACGCCTGTCGGGTTTGAAGTGCACCCCGCACCAAGCTTGATACGTTCCGACAATTTGGCGTTCTCGTCTTCCGCAAGAATAGCTTTCAAGCTGAACATTAACCTACTTTTGCTTGTGTGGGTATCTTAACTGTCTTCGGGCAAGATATGGCGTCCGGGATACGTTCCAGTTGATCGGCATGTTCATTATACCGTGAAATAAATAGAAGGAAAAACGTCACAAGCACGACAGATTAAGTGACTTATAGATAAAGGAATGGCGCCCACATCGTTGTTCCTAACTTCCAATAGATGGCGTCGAAATAACCGTAAGGTATTGATCGGCGTCTTTTCTTTTGTCTATTGTTTTGTAACTTATAATTCAAAACCGAGCGAAGCTCCCCAACGGGAGAATGGGGGGATATTTGCCGTCAATAAGGCTCTATAATTTACGCAAATTTCCTGGAAATATAAGGTTCCAATATTGCCCATTTCCCGCTATACTGAAATAACCTTTCGGAAAAGAAGACTTGAACATTCTAGAAGCGAATAGTTGAGGAGAGATTAAATGAAATCACAAATTAAGTGTGTGCTTCTTATGTTTCTGTTAAGTATTTCAATAACTGCGTGTTCCACCAATAAAAGCAGCTCAAACCTGAATAATGACAGTAGCTCAAGTAGTAATAAAATTTCTGACACCAGTGTTCCAACAATTACTTCTTCTGCCCATATTACTCCTTCTGAAAGTAAACCTGAGAACAATAAGAGTTTAGCAATGGAAGCATATAAGATAGTATTGCAAAATAAGATTGAATTTTACAGCACAGAAACTAAGAAAAAGGTATATTTGAATGATTTTTTAACTAATAACGAGATTTATGGAACTACATCTAAAATTAAAATAAATCACTTTGCCGTGCTTGATATGGATGGTGACAGAATACCTGAAGTTGTTCTTGGATTAACAGTAGATGAGAATCCAAATTTTGTTGAAGTCCTGCATTATATGAACGGTGAAGTCTATGGCTACTTTTTTGGAAACGACCAGATACGTTTTCTTAAAACTGACGGGACATTTAGATGGTTAAGCGGCGGGTTAACTTACAACGGATATGGAAAATTAAGATTCCAAACCAATTTCTGTGAAATTGACGATTTAGCTTATCATGAATCAAGTGCTACTGATGAATCATCCACCACATTCGCCATAGCATACTACATCAATAATAAACTAGTTACTATAGATTCATATAATGCTTTTGTTAAAGAAGAAGAAGCTAAAAGGGATGTAACGTGGTATGAATTTTCTCAAGAGAATATATCAACAGTGACGTCAAAAACAAGATAGAGATATTACGTGATATATTTTATGCCGTCAGACGCCGAATTTGGCAGTATAGCGTTTCGTGTATTCTCCCGCGCAAAAGAAAAGACGCCGTATTAGGGCGCCTAGAAGTTGTGGGTAAATGCCATTCCATTAGTATTAAAAGCCTGTACTCCCTGTCTACTCGTCACATGTGGAGTGCTGTTCACTGTTGGTCAGGAAAGACGAATAGTTGAGATGTATTGGCGTATACAGCAACGCAGCGGGAGAAATCCCGCTTCTTTTTTTGTCCATAAGTTTAGTTGGGGCGGCTATTGATAGTCGTCCTTTGTAGTATCCCCCACCCAGTGCCTGATGAACAAATTATTGCTTCTGAGCCGATGTTAAGGCTTGTCATACCCGTCTAGCTCCAAAAAGACATTGATAATTACATACATTTTTACAATTACGAACGGTTACAGGCAAAACTAAACGGCCTCAGTCCCAATGAATTCAGGACTAAGGCCGCTTAAGGATCTTTTATTATTTACGCTGTCTATTTGACGGGGTGCAGTTCAAAGTAGGCTTGCACTACTTTTTGAACAGCCTTTTTACTTTAACATCTGTTTTCTATCAAGTCATATCATCCCGAAGCGCATCAATAATATTTTCCTTTTTGATCTTGCTAATGGCATACAGCATTGTAATGAACACCACAAAGAACACACTGAACACGCTGATTCCGATACTGCCCCACGGGAACACAAAATCGATATTGTCCGCCCCGCCGCCCATCCCTTTGTAAATCAGCCAAGAAGAGATTGCGCCTATGGGAAGCCCGAAGATTAGCGCCCTCATGCCATAAAAGGCACACTCGAAATTCATCATCTTCTGGAAACCGCGTTCAGACATCCCCACAGAGCGGAGCATGGCAAGCTCCCGCCGGCGCAGCTTGATATTCGTGGAAATCGTGTTGAACACATTGGCAACCGCAATCAGCGAAATCATAATGATAAAAGTATAAGCGAACACGTTGGCAATGAATATCATATTGCGGTTCTGATCAAGCATTTCAGAGAAATTGATCAGGGTGTAACTGGATGTAATCCCCACATCCTGAATCATCGTTTTCATTTCAGCCATCGACTGTGTGGGATGCTTTGACCGAAAGGTCAAGCCCTTAATAGCCAGATGGGTATCGGAGGTTTCAAACTTCTCTTTGAGCGAATAGGGGGCCATCACCTTAAAAATGAACGGATTCTTCGACCCGGAGTTTCCTGGGATCGGGGGGCCATCAGGCGGCACGGTATTGACAAACTTAATACTTACGTTTCGCCCCTGTTCCATCTTCGGCTTGCCAGTGGTTTCGGGAGCGATGGTAAAATTCATGGAAGAACTCTTGAACATATCTATAAACTCGTCAAGCTCATGCTCCCGATTGGCTTTCATGTGGTTTGTCAGTTTGGCAACGGCGATGATTTTCGCATTTTGCCCGGTATATTCCTCTTCGGGCAAGCCCAAGCCTTTGATAATGTTCAGATAGGCGCTGTCATCAAGAAACTGAACTTCCATTGGCAGGTTAACCGTTTCATCTGGCGAATGTGAACCCGCGTCCTCCCAGTAAGCGTCTGAAAGATCGCTTGCTTTGGCAACGCCTGAATACTTCATGAGCGCTTGATAAGAGCTTTCGTAAACCCCGTCGGCGGTTTTTAGTTTGTCGTAAAGCGACAAGATTTCTCTATCGTCCATGTCCTGCGTGGCCAAACTGATGTCAATGTCAGTAGCCACTACTGCCCGCTCTGACGCCTGCTTCAGATCCGTTACAAAAGCACTGGCCGATATAAACAGTACTACGCTTAGAACAAGTGATAGCACAATGCTGCGATAGCGTTTCTTGTTTCTTTTAAAATTCTTTAGGGCAAGGGTTCCCTCCAAACCGTAAATACGCTGAGCCTGTTTTGATGTTTTCACGGCTTTGGATTCAACTTTGACCTCGTTTGACTGGCGAATACTCTCCATTACGGGAGTGTTTGCGGCCTTCCTGGCCGGGATATAGGCCGAAATCAGAATCGTAACCATGCTGACCGCCGCCGCAACGACAATGGCGGGGATGGACACCGTTAAGGTAAAAGGGACGTTGCTGTAGATAATGCTTTCAAAATTCTTGGCTACAACGGAAATCACAAGCCCGATGCTGCCTATGCCAACGATAACGCCAATGGGTATACCGGCCGCACCGATACAAAGCCCCTCAAACAGCACCGAATTTCGCAGCTGCTTTGCTGTGGCTCCCACCGACGAGAGAATCCCGAATTGATGTGTGCGTTCGTTCAGCGAGATGGTGAATGCGTTATAAATCAGAAAAATCGAGCCGATCATGATGATGGCGACCACAATGCCGCCAACCGCGTACAGAAGCGTGTTGAAAATATTATCGTCTGAAAGACCCATGAAGCGCAACACATTATCGTTAAAGACGTAAGCTTGGCTTCCGGCTGTGCTGCTTGAGTAAGCGTGAACACCACGCGGGTTTTTAAGCGTGACAAATAGGCTGAAACTGTCCGCTTTATCTCCAGCATCTGCTTTCGTTATCAAGGTATAGCCTGGCGCGGAAGATTCCTCAAAGTAGGCTTTTTGGTAGATACCGACAACCGTGTAAGTTCTCTTGGCTTTTGGCACAAGAGTTTCTTGCCCCGAAAGGTAAGGGGTGTGTTGACCGAGTTTCTTGTCGCCATTCATGCGGCTTCCAACACCAAGTGAAAGCTTGTCACCCACCGCAAATTTAACGCCGCCCTTTACTTCGACGCTCATCGGAACAAGAATCTCTCCGCTGTTTTCAGGCAGCCTGCCGGACATCAGGTTGATGGGCAAGGTATCAAAGGTTCTCTTGCTAAATCCGGCTATAAAAAGATACGGCTTGTTGGGGCTTTGCCCGTCCTTAAGTGCTGCGTAGCCGATATTTTCAAATGCAGCGGTGTTAGCGACCCCCTTGTCGTGGGTTCGTTCCTGTACGAAAGAAGAATCAACGTCCAAGAACTCAACGTGCCAATCGCCGTATTTCTGGGCCGCGCCGTTTGTCATATAGTTCAGCAGGGAAATGCCAAAGGTGAGTACGCCCGTGATCATAGCAGCGGACAGAACAACTCCGATAATCGTGACAATCGTTCGGGTCCGGCTTTTTTTCATGCTTTGCAGGGTGACTTTGTTAAAAATATTCATGGCCGCACCATTCTCTCATCCCGCGTTACTTTGCCGTCTGATATGCCGATAATGCGGTCTGCTTGCAGGGCGATATTTTCGTCATGGGTGACGAGGAGCAGGGTCTGCCCATATTTTTTATTGCTTTCTTTCAGCAGTTTGATGATTTCATGTCCATTTCGGCTGTCCAGACTGCCCGTGGGTTCGTCAGCAAGCATGACCGCCGGGGCGTTCATCAAAGCGCGTCCTATGGAAACACGCTGTTGCTGACCGCCCGAAAGCTGATTGGGTAAATGCGTTTTGCGGTCTTTTAGCCCAAGCATTTCGAGTAGGTCATTCAGCCGTTCCTCGTTGACCTTGCGCTTGTCCATCAGGATAGGCAAGGTGATGTTCTCCACCACATTCAGGGTGGGAATGAGGTTGTGAAACTGGTAAATCAGTCCGACCTGCCGCCTGCGGAAGATGGCGAGTTTTTCATTGTTTTTGGCATATACATCCTGCCCGTCCAAATACACCTTTCCGCCTGTCGGCACATCCACGCCGCCGATGATGTGAAGCAATGTGGATTTGCCGGAGCCGGAGGAGCCGATAATTGCGGTAAACTCCCCCTTTTCGATGGTAAGTGAAACATGGTCAAGCGCAGTAACTTGGTTTTCGCCCTTGCCGTAGACCTTGCATAAATTTTCGATTTTTAAAAACTCCATTATGTAAGTCTCCTATCTCATGGTTTAACCATATAGTAGCAGCTTCAACTTACATCACTGTGACTTTCAGGTGAGAGATTCGTCACTTTGGGAAACGAATGGCAAAGTTCGCGCCGCCCTGGGGGTGGTTTTTTGCGGTAATCGTCCCTCCTTGACGGGTTATAATCATCCTGCAGAGAGAAAGTCCAATCCCGTAGCCTGTAGCGTTTGGGTTTTTCCCGCGATAGAACCTGTCAAACAGGCAGGGTAAATCTTCTTTGTCAAAGCCCGGGCCGCTGTCGTGGATGGCAATCTCGGTAAACAAGGGGTTGTCCTTACATACAATCTCAATCTTCCCGTTCTCGCCTGCGCTTTCTATGCAATTTTTGAGGATGTTTTGAATGGCTTCCGAAAGCCAACCTGAATCGCCCTGAATAATCATCCCTTTCGGTACATCTATTTGCAAATCAATATCGTGCAGCTCCATTGGGATAAGGAACGGGCGAAGCGCGGCACATACAAGAGCGTTTACATCGGTCTGCCCGCTTTGAAACACCACAATGCCCGCGTCCAGGCGGGATAATTTCAACAGGGAAGTAAGCAGCCAATCCATCTGTACAAGCAATTTCTCTGTTTCCCGCACAAATGCTTTCCTGTCATTTTCGTCAGGGCTATTCTCTAACAATGACAGAATAAGGTTCACGGATGTGAGAGGGGTGCGGAGTTGGTGGGCTATGTCGGCCAGCGAATCGGCAAGATGTTCTTTTTCTTTTTTCAGTGCGTCGTTTTGCTCCCGAATACGCAGCGTCATTTTTGTTATCTCGCTGTGCAGAATGGAAAGTTCGCCCTCGTCCGATTCACCAATATACAGATGGTCAGCGTTATGAAGCACAAGATCGATTTGATCTGAAATCTGCGCAATGCTTGTATATCGGGCTTTGGTAAACACGAAAAACGCTGTGCCAAAGGCGGCGGCAGAAGCAATGGCAAGGATTCCAGCCGCTCTATTGATTGCAAATCCCAGCGTCACCGTCGCGGCAGCTATTAAGGAGAACCAAATGACAAGCTGCCGAAACTCTCTATTCCGAAGCATACCCGTCCCCCAATCTATATCCTGTCCCGCGGACGGTCAGAATGATTTGCGGGCTGGCCGGGTCGTTCTCTATCTTCTCCCGCAAGCGTTTGATGTACACGGTAAGTGTATTGTCATTGACAAACTCGCCCGCCGCGTCCCACAATTCGTCAAGTAGCTTGCCCCTCGTGATAATACTTTTTGGGTTGCTAATAAACACCAGCAACAAGCGGTATTCTAATGCTGAAAGAAAAACCTCGTTGCCGTTTTTTTTCACAACGCCGCTTGCCGTATCGACATGAAGCCCGCAAATTTCAAAATCCGCCCCGGAACGCCCGCTTTTTCGCAGGGCGGTTCCAATTCGCGCAATCAATTCACGCGGACGAAAGGGCTTGGTGATATAGTCGTCCGCGCCCATGTTCAGCCCGGTAACAACACTCGCCTCATCGCCGGAAGCCGTCAGAAAGATAACGGGAACATCCCCTGTTTCTTTGATTTCCGTGCAAACCGTGAAGCCATTTCCGTCAGGCAAAGAAATATCAATCAACGCCAAGTCGAATTTATTCCCGGCAAGTGCGGCAAGGGCTTCACTCCGCGAAGGGGCGTGGATGACTGTAAATCCCTCCGAGTGGAGCAAAAGTATAAGGTTTCTGGCGATTGCCTTATCGTCCTCAACCAAAAATATCCGTTTCATTTATGTTCACCATCCTTTACTTTAGCGCTCCTATATCGTCCGTCAGCCGGTTTTTCAGCGTCAACCGGAACAAGCCATGTATTTCCCACGCACAACACCTCCATAGCTTTATTATATTTCTTTGGACGGAAATATATAGGCTGAGGTATAAAACAAAAAAATACGGGAGCGTGGAAAGGAGTTCACGTTCCCGCACAGGCTAAAGATGTAAGGTGGGGGCGCCCCTTCTTTTATGATATACTTTGATTTAACATACTGTAAGTGAAGAAGAAGTAAAGGCATATACAGGTTAGTTTTACCACTTCGGGATAAGGATTTGTCCTGGTATTCATAGAGAGGTTTTTGAGATGACTAATAATTTCTGGCGTGATTTACCACGCCCCTTTTTCATACTGGCACCCATGGAGGATGTGACGGATGTTGTGTTTCGCCATGTCGTAAGTAATGCTGCCAGACCGGATGTGTTTTTTACGGAGTTTGCGAATACAGAGAGTTATTGTCACCCGGAGGGGAAGCATGCTGTGCGCGGGCGTTTGACTTTTACAGAGGATGAACAGCCCATCGTAGCTCATATCTGGGGAGACAAGCCGGAATACTTCCGTCAAATGAGCATCGGTATGGCGAAAGAAGGATTCAAAGGCATCGATATTAATATGGGTTGTCCTGTATCAAATGTAGCAGAGAATGGGAAGGGAAGCGGCCTGATCTGCCGTCCGGAAACCGCAGCGGAGATCATCCAAGCCGCAAAAGCCGGGGAACTGCCTGTCAGTGTGAAAACTAGACTCGGTTTCAGTGACTTAGACGAATGGCGCGGCTGGTTGACCCATATTTTGCAGCAAGACATTGTGAATCTGTCCATTCATCTGCGTACAAGAGAGGAAATGAGTAAAGTAGATGCTCACTGGGAGCTGATTCCGGAGATTAAGAAACTTCGTGATGAGGTGGCACCCCATACACTGCTGACCATTAACGGGGATATCCCTGACCGTCAGACTGGCCTTAAGCTCGCTGAAGAGTACGGTGTGGATGGTATTATGATTGGGCGCGGTATTTTTCAGAATCCGTTTGCTTTTGAGCAGGAGCCGAAGGAGCACAGTAGTGAGGAATTGCTTGATCTGCTGCGGCTGCATCTGGATCTCTATGATAAATACTCCGTACAGGAACCACGTAAGTTCAGCCCTCTTCAACGATTCTTCAAAATATATGTCCGCGGATTTCGCGGGGCAAGTGAATTAAGAAATAACTTAATGAACACTAAGTCCACAAGTGAAGTGCGTGCGCTGCTGGATGAGTTTGGGAGTAGGGAGCAGGACGGGGCGGAGGGACTTGGGGATTAAGCTGCCAAGCTTGTAGAAATTCGTGTGGAAAATAGAAAAAAGACGTGAAAAGATGGAGGATCGGCTGAATGGGGAGGGGACAAACCCTGAGCCAGCAAGCCTTTTCTCTGTTTTTTTATATATATTCTCCACAATGATTTGACTTCTAAAAACACTTTGTTTACACTTTGTTTATACATTGCATTCTGGGAGGCGGTTCTATGTTTCAGGTTCGGAAATGGGGTAACAGCTTGGGCATTCGCATTCCGAAATCCCTTGCCCTAAAGGTCGGTATTGAGGAAGGCTCCGAAGTCGATCTTGATGTGGAAGATGGACATCTTATCATCAAGCCGAAGTCGGCTACACTGGACGAAATCCTTTCCCAGGTCACCCCGGAAAATCTCCATAATGAGGTCTCTACAGGCGAACAACAAGGACGGGAAGTATGGTAACGGACGGGTATGTGCCGGATCGAGGCGACTTGGTATGGTTGCAGTTCAACCCGCAAGCGGGGCATGAACAGGCAGGGAAACGTCCGGCCTTGGTCGTGTCTCCTGCTTCCTATAATGGTAAGGTCGGACTTTCCTTGCTCTGTCCGGTAACTTCTAAACCAAAGGGCTACCCGTTTGAAGTAGTCATTCCGCAGGATCTGCCCATCGAAGGGGTTATCCTTGCCGATCAAGTAAAGAGTCTAGATTGGCAATCCCGACAGGCAGTGTTCATCTGTAAAGTACCACAGATCATACTGTCAGATGTCGTTGCCAAACTCGACTTACTGATTCGCTGACCTACAATTGTAGGCAGCAATAAGAGAAGTGGTGCCCAGTAAATGAATAACATAAACTCTCATCATTGTAATCTCAATATATGGTATCATCTACCTGATGAAGTATGGAGTAAAGTTGCTGCTATATATAAGTCTATGCCCGGTTGGATGGGGTATAAAGACGGGATTCCATATTGGTTCGGGCAGGAAGATGATGATGTTTTTATTGAAGCATCCGTTGAGCCGGGCGGATTGTCATTTTATGCCCAGATGAATCAGAGCGATTGGGATTCCTGGATAACAAGGTTTAAATCAGAAGCAACAAAGGTATTAGATTTTGACGTTGGTGAACCTGAAGATGGATTTATGTGAAAGGATTGTAACTTCAAATAAACGATGCGAACCTTTTACGTATAGCGCTAGGGTTGCCTGAGAGTCCGTTTGTTGGGTGATGAAATTAGTGTATACGCTTGAATGTTATTCAGGCTCGGAATTGCCATTCCGAGAGAAATGAAGCTGTGCGCGGGTGTTTGGCTTAAATAGAAAATTGAAGCGAAATGATTGAGGATCGGCTGAATGGGGAGGGGGACAAACCCTGAGCCAACAAGCCTTTCCTCTGTTTTTATATGGAGGGGAATTACATGTCCTGGAGCAAATTGAAGCAACAACTGGAGGGCTTTCTCTGTCCTGCGCTAAATGGAAGGGTAGAATACCGCGCACCAGGTTACCGTTATCTGCCTGATAAATCAGGGATTTGTTATATCTCGGTAGATAAAAAGAACGTACTCAATATGAGTGATAAAACGAACACTATCAGATGGTATCAAACAGAGCTGGAAATTAAGAATGATCCGGATATCCAGATTCCTATTAGCAATGACGACATTGAAGCGGTCAGACAAGCTACCAAGGGGCCAGTGCCGGAGGATCGTCTAATCGTAATGGCCAGAAGCAGAAAAAGTACAGAACATGCAAAAGAGCTAATGTCAGCACAGGCTGCATTAAGTAAATCGAATTTTATTGTGGTGGCGAATAAGTTCTTGACGACGCCTATAGAGGAGAGCTTGGAGAGCAGCGATATGGTATTGAATATACTGGCTTTGGTGGACAGGAGGGTTGGGAAGAAGCGGATTTTGAGCATGGCTGAAAAGATGGAGTTGAAGCATCCGGTGGTGCGGTATTTTTATGAGTTGCGGCGTGGTACATTATGAAGTGAATGATTTTTACCCGCGAATGATAGTTATAGAACGATGTCTCCGAAATAAAACTAGGTACTCTTGAAAAATAAAGGGACCTGTGTAATGCTACATACTATGAAGCAAGTATTCATCGCACCATTCATTTAACTGATCATTAACCACGAGTTTAATGCGGAGGGAATTCGGATGCTTGTAAAGACCAAACTTTATATCCCTCATTTACGAAGTGGCCTGTTATCCCGGCCCAAGCTGGCTCATAAGCTTAATGAAGGAATGAGGCACAAGCTGACGCTTGTTTCCGCGCAGGCAGGTTACGGGAAAACGACGGCGCTAAGCGAATGGGCACATCAAAGCGATGGACTTGTGGCGTGGCTGTCGTTGGATAAGCTAGATAATGACTGGATTCAATTCTGGACATATGTAGCTGCCTCCATACAGGAGAAGATTTCCGGATTTGGAGCGGCTCTGCCGTCCATCATTGAGGGAGGGTCTTCGCAGGGGGAGCATGCCGTGAAGGTGCTGCTGAACGAGTTGAATCAATTAACGGACGAGCTTACCCTTATACTGGACGACTACCATGTCATTGAGCAACCTGAAATTCACCATTCCATAACCTATCTTCTTGAGCATCTGCCCCGTCATATTCATCTCTATATATCAAGCCGCACTGATGTCGATATCCCTACGGCCAAGCTGATGGTCAGGGGTGAAATTCAACATATCCTTATTCAAGATTTGCGTATAGAAAGGGACGAAGTACAAGACTTTTTCCGGAATTCGATAGGTTTATTGCTCATAAGCGAACAAGTGGCGGAGCTGTATGACCAGACCGAAGGTTGGATAGGCGCACTGCAGTTGGCCGCAATTTCTCTTCAGCACAGTAATGATATAGTGGAGTCCATCCATCAATTCAGAGGTCATCATCATCAGATTTCGAGTTATTTGCTGGAGGAAGTGTTCTATCAGCAATCGGAGCCGATACAGCGTTTTTTGCTGGAAACGTCTGTGTTAAGCCGAATGAACTATTCTTTGTGCCAAGCCGTGACGGGCCAAATGAACAGCCAGGAACAATTGGAGAGGCTGGAGCATCTGAATTTGTTCATTATGCGGCTCGATGACGGGCGTAACTGGTATCGATATCATCATCTGCTTTCCGATTTTCTCCAGCAGCGGTTATTCAGAAACGACCCGGATAAATGGAGGCAGGCGCATATACGAGCGGCGGGTTGGTATGAGGAGCAAGGAGAGGATGAGATGGCGGTGGAGCATTTTGTAGAGGGGAGACAGCCTCGGGATGCGATTCGTCTGATTGAAAAGAATCTTCATTTTTTTATGAAATCCAAGGAAGGCGCTCTAAAGAGATGGGTAACGGCTTTGCCGCCCAGTTCTTATGCGGATAAGCCTCTTATCGAAATGCTGTACATATCCTCCATGCCTATAAGCGGGAATGGGGAAGATTTTTTTCAAAGAGTATACCAGGTTAAAGACCGCTTTGAAGCAGAGCGGACAGAATTACCGGATGAAGCCTGGAAAAAGGTGATCGGCCCCATCTATTTCTACTGCGCGATTGCTGCCATTTTGCAAAAAGACTATTCCCACGCATCGGAATATTTGGAGCTTGCCGAGCATTATGTTCCAGATACAAGCTTCTTTAAGACCATGTTAGTTAATCGATATCAAGGGTATGGCACGTTTAACGATATTACATCTTACTACGAGCCGCGTTCAGCAGCACCTTTCTTTTTGAAGTGGATTCAAAGCTTGAAGAGTAAGAGGCATTTTTCTTTCGTGGCTTTCAAATATGTGATTTATAGTGAATTTTTATACGAGTGGAATCAGTTGGACGAGGCATTGTATTACATTAGCCAAGTGATGGAAAATAATCAAGATCAGCCTTTTGCGCTGGTTTTTCATATTGCTGTCACGGCTTCGCGTATCTACCAAGCCCGAGGGGATTCCGATGCGGCAACAGATCTTCTCATGCGCGTGAAATCCGGCATGAATGAAACGGATTATGAGGTTTTTATGCCCAAAATCGAGGCGGAGCTCGTCTATCTATACTTGCGGCAAGGCTTGCTGCAATACGGGCTGGAGTGGCTGCAAACGAATAGTCATTCGCACACGGATGAGATTTCTTTGATGTTGATGGCGGAGCATATGGTTGCGGCGAGAATACTTGCGGCAATCGAACGTTATGATGAAGCGTTATATCTTTTGGATAGAATGTATAGCCGGTTAACTGAGGCGGGCAGGCTTCGGGAACAAATCAAGGTGTTGATTGTGCAAAGCATAGTCCGTTGGCGTTCCGGACAAACGGATGCAGCGCTCGAACAATTGGAAAGCGCTCTGAAACTGGCAGAGCCGGAAGGTTATATCTGCAGCTTTATGGATGAAGGACCTGTGATGCCGGAGATGCTTTCTTCTTGTTTGAAGGCAAGACCGGACAGCCGCACTTCTCCTTCAATTGTCTATGTCAAACAACTGTTACAGGCGATGAATGTTTCAATGGATAAAGAGCGGTCGCCAAAAGAGCTTCTGACGGAGCAGGAGTCCAAAATCATACTGCTGATAGCGGACGGATTATTGAACAAGGAAATCGCGCATCGCCTTAATATCAAGGTTGAAACCGTAAAGTTTCATATTAAGAATATGTACAGAAAGCTTGAGGTAAACAATCGCGTTCAAGCGTTGCAGCGCGCTAAACAATTACAAATACTTGTTGAGTGATGCCCCCCCCTTTTTTTTATCGTCTGCCTCCCCATTCGGGGAGGTTTTTTTTGGATTGCATAGACTTATAGTTAAGTGATAAGGGAAATTTGAACTAATTCTATTCGAGCGATAAAAAGGGAGTGTAAGAATCGATGATCAGACGTTGTATTTCTTTATTAACGGCATTATTTATTTTAGCAGGCATGTTCCCTAGTTTTGCTTCTGCTGATCCTCTTGACAATTGGAGTGCCAGGAGTCCTTTGTCCACGAATCAGAATATGAATGGTGTCATCTATGGGAACGGCATGTATGTGGCAGTGGGGGACTATGGAACAATAGTGTCTTCCGGTGACGGATTAAGTTGGATGAAACGCACGTCGGACACCGGGAACCATCTTTTAGACATTGCCTTTGGCAACGGCAGGTATGTAGCGGTGGGGAGCGAAGGGACGATATTGACCTCCAGTGACGGAGTGAACTGGACGTACCACACGTCGGGTACCGCGAAGCTTCTTGGCGTTACCTATGGCAGTGGCGGGTATGTGGCAGTGGGAGAAGGTGGAACGGCAATGACCTCCAGTGACGGGATGAACTGGACGAGCCGCACGTCGGGCACCGCGAATAATCTGAATGACGTCACCTTCGGCAACGGTAAATATCTGGCAGTGGGGGATAGAGGGATTACATTGGCCTCCAGTGACGGGATGAGCTGGACGACAAACTATACAGATGACTTGGAAAATTTGAATGGCATCGCCTACGGCAACAACATGTATGTGGCGGTGGGGAATCGTGAAGCGATCAAGTCCTCGAGCGACGGAGTGAGCTGGACGTCCAAAGCGGGAAACTCCTCCTCTATTAAATATCTAGGAACCGTTGTTTACGGGAACGGCAAGTATGTGGCGCTTGGATACCCGGGGATGGTTGAAGTTTCTGTTGATGGTGATGAATGGGATATTAGTACGACAGGCGCCTGGAGAATGCTTAGTGACGTCATCTACGGTAACGGCATGTATGTGGCAGTGGGGGACAGCGGGACGATAATGACCTCCAGTGATGGGGCAAACTGGACGAACCGTACGTTAGGAACCTCGTCTATCCTGGTAGATGTTACCTACGGCAACAGCACCTATGTGGCAGTGGGTCAAAGAGCGACGATAGTTACCTCAAGTGATGGGATGAGCTGGACGAACCGTACGGCGGGCACCTTTAATAATCTATTTGGCGTCACCTATGGCAACGGCAGGTATGTGGCGGTAGGGGGAATGTGGGGCGATGGAACGATTGTCACCTCCAGTGATGGGGTGAGCTGGACCAACCGGACGTCCGGCATAAAGGAGATCCTTAATGGCGTCACCTACGGCGACGGCACCTATGTGGCAGTGGGGGACAATGGCACGATATTAACCTCGGGTGACGGGGCGAGCTGGACGAACCGCCTGTCGGGCTCCGCATATCCTCTTTACGGGGTCACCTATGGTGACGGCACATATGTAGCAGTGGGGTACAAAGGCATGATATTGACCTCAAGTGACGGAGCGAGTTGGACAAGCCGGACAACGGACACCTTTTATGATTTTCATGGCGTAACCTATGGCAACGGAATGTATGTAGCGGTAGGGGAAGGTGGAATAATTGTGACCTCCAGCGATGGGGAGAACTGGATGAGCCACACATTGGACACTGGAAACCAATTAATGGATGTCAGCTACAGCAATGGCATTTATATGGCAGTGGGGGGCAGTAAAGCAATTTTCACCTCCAGTAATGGGGCGAACTGGACGAGCCGAATTACTGACATCGTGAATTCTCTTTACGGCATCACCTACGGTGAAGGCTCTTATGTGGCGGTGGGTGACGCTGGAACGATTCTGCAATCCGGTAATTATGTGCCGACAACCTACACCTTAACGTATAACGGAAACGGCAGTACGGAAGGGACGGTACCGACGGATAGTGGTGCGTATGAGCAAAATGCCTCGGTAACAGTACAAGGAAACACGGGAAGTCTAATGAAAACAGGCAACACGTTCGTGGGCTGGAACACGTCAGCCGACGGAAGCGGAACGAGCTACACAGCTAACGATACATTTAGCATGGAAGCGGCGAATGTAACGCTGTATGCGCAGTGGTCAGCGGATCTGGCGACACACACCGTAACCTTCGACTCGAAGGGGGGCAGCGCGGTCGCGAGCATCACTGGCGTGAATGAGGGAACGACGGTCTCCGTGCCGGCAGAGCCGACGAGAAGCGGCTACACTTTTACGGGCTGGTATAAGGAAGCAAGCTATGTTACCCCGTGGAATTTCGGCACAGATACGGTGACGGAGAACACAACCCTGTACGCGAAGTGGACGGCAGATCCGGCACCCATGTATACCGTAACGTTCGACTCGAAGGGGGGCAGCGCGGTCGCGAGCATCACCTACGTAAGCTCGGGAGCAACGATATCGGCCCCGGCAGCTCCGACGAAGAGCGGCTACACTTTTGCGGGTTGGTATAAGGAAGCAACATACGCTACCTCGTGGAATTTCGGCACAGATACGGTGACGGAGAACACAACCCTGTACGCGAAATGGACAGCGATCCCGGCCCCAGCGACGTACACGGTAACGTTCGACTCACAGGGAGGCAGCACGGTCACAAACATCACCAACGTAAGCTCGGGAGCAACGATATCGGCCCCGGCAGCTCCAACGAAGAGCGGCTACACTTTTACGGGCTGGTATAGGGAAGCAAGTTATGTTACCCCGTGGAATTTCGGCACAGATACGGTGACGGAGAACACAACCCTGTACGCGAAATGGACAGCGATCCCGGCCCCAGCAACTTACACGGTAACCTTCGACTCGCAGGGAGGCAGCACGGTCACGGACATCACCTACGTAAGCTCGGGAGCAACGATATCGGCCCCGGCAGCTCCGACGAAGAGCGGCTACACTTTTGCGGGTTGGTATAAGGAAGCAACATACGCTACCTCGTGGAATTTCGGCACAGATACGGTGACGGAGAACATAACCCTGTACGCGAAATGGACAGCGATCCCGGCCCCAGCGACGTACACGGTAACCTTCGACTCGCAGGGAGGCAGCACGGTCACGGACATCACCTACGTAAGCTCGGGAGCTACGATTACTGCTCCAGCAGAGCCGACGAGAAGCGGCTACACTTTTGCGGGCTGGTATAAGGAAGCAAACTACGTTACCCCGTGGAATTTCAGCACGGATACAGTGACTGCGGACTCAACGTTGTACGCGAAATGGATGGCGGTTCCTGGCAGTGGTGGCGATGGTGGTGTTGGCGGGGGTGTTGGCGGTGGCAGCGGGGGTGTCCCCATACCAACGAATGACAGCAAAGTGATCTCAAAGGATGGCGTACTATCGCTTCCGGCAGGCAAACATGGCGAGGTTCATTTGGGCGATGAGATTACGATTGGAATTCCAGCCAATGCAACAGAAAAAGATTTAATACTAACGATCAAAAAAGTATTGGAAACACAAAGTCTACTATTAAATAATGAAGTGCCCGTCAGCCCGATCTTTGAAATTCTGAAAAACTTCCCTGAGAATTTCAAAAAACCAGTAACACTGACCCTTGTTTTTGAGCCAGCAAGCTTGAAGGAAGGCCAAACACCAGCTATTTTCTACTTTGATGAAGCGACCAGGAAATGGGCAAGGGCCGGCGGAATCGTAAAAGGCAATCAGATGATTGTAGAGGTTGATCATTTAGGAAAATATGCGGTACTTGCAGTAGATCAGCCATCTGAAGTGAAAGTTAGCTTGAACGATATCGCTGGACACTGGGCAGAGGCGGACATTACCCAAGCGATAAAAGACGGAATCATCGAAGGTTATCCGGATGAGACTTTTAAGCCTAACATTGCGGTTACTCGCGGCGAATTCGCGGTCATGCTGGTGAAGGCGCTGAAGCTGCAAGATGAAGGGGGGGCATTAACATTCACTGATACAACGGGGAGCCCAGATTGGGCACGGAAGGCAATTGCACAAGCGGTACAAGCAGACATTATTAAAGGCTATGAGGACGGCACCTTTCGTCCGAATGCTGCAATTACACGTGCTGAGATGGCAACAATGATCGCAAAATCGCTTAAGCTGTCCATCGAAGGGAATACTGCGACTGGCTTCGCAGACGATAAGAATATCCCGTCATGGGCAAAAGGCGTAGCAGCGGCACTAAAGAAGATTGGCATTATGGAAGGTACAGGTGCAAACCAATTCAATTCCGCTGCAAAAGCGACCAGAGCGGAAGCAGTAACAATCCTATTGAGAATGTTGGAGCAACAGAGTAAGTGATGTGGAATGCCCTCTCTTTATCGGAGGCTACTGAAAAACATGGCTTTCCTAGATAGCTGGAAGTGAACACACCCCAACAGACGACATTCATTCTAAGATTCTCGAATGACATGTCGTCTTTTTGGGTTTATCGCCTACCAGAGCTGTTCCGCCTTTACATCAGCTTCACAATCCGTTTTAGATCATCTGCGCACACGAGTGGAAATGAGTAAAGTAGATGCCCACTTTGAACTGATTCCGGAGATTAAGAAACTTCGTGATGAGGTGGCACCAGATACACTGCTGACCATTAACGGGGATATCCCTGACAATCACGACCGCCCTCAAGCTCGCTGAGCAATACGGAGTAGATGGTATTATGATTGGGCTAGTATTTTTTATAATCGCTTTGCTTTTGAGCAGGAGCCGAAGGATCACAGTAGTGAGGAATTGCTTGATGAACTCAAAGTCAACAAATGAAGTGCGTGCGCTGCTCGATGAATTTGGAAGCAAGGAGCCTGATGGGGCGGAGGAACGTGGAGATTAAGCTACCAAGTTAAAATAGAAAAAAGACGTGAAAAGATTGAGGATCGGCTGAATGGAGCGGGGGTCCCGGAGCCAACCAGCCTTTCCTCTGTTTTGTTATGGAGGGATTAAATGTTCTGGAGCAAATTGAAGCAGCAACTGGAGGGCTTTCTCAGTCCTGCGTTAAATGGAAGGGTAGAATACCGCGCACCAGGTTACCGTTATCTGCCTGATAAATCAGGGATTTGTTATATCTCGGTAGATAAAAAGAACGTACTCAATATGAGCGATAAAACGAACGTCATCAGATGGTATCAAACAGAGCTGGAAATTAAGAATGATCCGGATATTCATATTCCTATCACTAGTGACGACATTGAAGCGGTCAGACAAGCTACCAAGGGACCAGTGCCGGAGGATCGTCTAATCGTAATGGCCAGAAGCAGAAAAAGTACAGAACATGCAAAAGAGCTAATGTCAGCACAGGCTGCATTAAGTAAATCGAATTTTATCGTTGTCGCTAATAAGTTTCTGACTACTTCTATAGAGGAGAGCTTGGAGAGCAGCGATATGGTATTGAATATACTGGCTTTGGTCGATAGAAGGGTTGGGAAGAAGCGGATCTTGAGCATGGCGGAGAAGATGGAGTTGAAGCATCCGCTTGTGCGGTATTTTTATGAATTACGGCGTAGTACGTTGTGAAGTATGATACCCGCTATTGATCATAGATAGGCAAGGGATCACCTGGCAAATGGATGGAGTAGTGATAATTAAGGAGAATGGTTGTAATCATTTGTTGGAGGCACTTCGTATAAAGTTTGTTCATACTGTCTACTCCACACATGTGGAGTGTTGTTTACTGTTAATTTGGAACGGGGAATAACGAGATGTAAACGGTGTATAGCGCTCTTTTAATTGAAGTGAACTCTTTAAAATGGACATTGGATAACCCCCTGACCCGATGAATTCTAAGGGTGCTTTTTCATGGGAAAAAGGACAATTATTATCCGCATGAACTAAAAATAGAGGTGAACTGGTGAATTTGAAATAAATGTGGTTAGAAAACCAAATGACTATACTTAAAAGTATTTAAAATAAAGAGGTAAAAGAAGGAAAAAGTCGAATATTATCAATTAATTCTGTATCAACTGAAAGTTCCATAGTGTTTCTAAGATGTGATTTAGGGATTTCCGTAACTAAAAGTTGGTTTGGGAGGCGATAAGCTAGTGTCAGTGAAAAAGGGTATCGAATTTGTAAATTAATATGGCTACGCTATTTGTAATATTGAAATGTTCTATAACGACTATAGAAGGGAAGTATAAATTATGATTATTTTTAAAAATATTACAACAAGAGAGTTATATCTTACTTTAAGAAGCAAGATATAACTTTAAATTGAACTTATTAGAAGTGTAATACATGCATAGCAACGGATGATAAATCGAAATTACACTTATAAAGGGAGATACTATGAATAAAGAAATGATTAGAAAATACATAAATGAGCTAGTTGAAGAAGGTAATATTGTTGCTAAACAGAATCTTAAAGGAAGTCAATTGGGTGCGTATATTGATGGTAAGGAATACGAAACATGGATTACAAAAAGTATCCTATTTTTAAATAAATATTTTGAAGGAAATCCAATAACAATAAAATTTGATGAAGCCGGTAAAAACGCAGTGGGGAACGGTAGGGAATATTTTGATACAATGATCGGGGTTCTAGAAGGATTGAATGGTAGCTTAGATGTAATTAATATGAGAACAGAGAATAAAACATATAATGATTCTACACCGTTTGAAAAGATTTTTATCAGTCACGCTACAATGGATAAGGATTACGTAGAATTAGTTATTCAACTATTAAATGACATGGGAGTACCTAAAGACAAAAAAAAAATCTTTTGCAGTTCATTTGAAGGATATGGAATTCCATTAGGTGAAAAAATCTATGATTTTCTGGAAGAGCAGTTTAACCAAAACATACTTGTTATATTTATGTTGTCAAAAAATTATTACAATAGTGTGCCATGTCTCAACGAAATGGGGGCAACATGGATCACTTCAAGAGCATATCATTCGATATTACTACCGTATTTTGATTTTAAAAGTATAGTAGGTGCAATAGATCCGACAAAAATATGCTTTAGGGTTAACGATTCAGAAAAACTAAATAGTTTTAAAGATATGATTATTGCAAATTTTAATTTAAATCAAATCGATAACAGTATTTGGGAGAGGGATAGAAAAAAATTTCTCGACCAAATTGAAAAATTAGAAAGAAGAGATATTTATAGTAATTCGATCGCTAGAGTCGATGTAGAAAGGATAAAAGCAATAGGAAAAGACAAAATCGAAATAGCTATTAGATTTATAAATGGTGGAGAATTACCTATTGAATTTCAAGAGGTTATCATTGAACTGGTAGATGATAATGGAAAAACGCTATCTCTTGAAGTTAATCCCGAGAGATTAAATGGATATGTTATTTTTGGCCAGGAGAACAGACGTGAAGTAATTAATTTCGATTTTGATATTTCCTCTGGTTACAATCCACGAAGAAATAAAACTTGGAATGTAACAACATCTGTCATTTCAGCTTATTAGGCCTAGAGTAGAAAAAATATGAAATATTCCGAATTAAAACTGGGTTTAATATCAGTTGAGGGCAAAGAAGGACGATTCATAGGACCTGCGAGCTATCAGAAAGTGGCGTTTTGGATGACCATTTTTTGTTGCAAAAGATTCAGTAGATCTATACTAAAGTAAGCCAATTGAAGTAAAGGACTTCAGTAGTTACATTATACTTGAATCAAAGTCTAAATCGCCTCTCAGGACTTTTGGAATCATATTGGAAATTTAAAAAGTCCTATTTTATGATAATGGTAAAAATTCCATTATACGACTTTATATATGAAGAAGCGCTAAGAATTACTGGTTTTAGGTAAAATACTCCATTTTATGTTCAATTTAAAGGAGCGATTAGCCCGTTACTATAGATACTAATAATTAATTGTTTAAAATGAATTTTCTGAATATTACACGGTCAAATTAGTTTCGATATCACACCGAATGATCTTGTTTAAAAAACTTTTCATTATTGTTCTAAAGAGCAATTAAATATTATTGACATGTAGTGTTGCTAATCTTAAGGAGGTTTTTAGTTGTTTGGGAATATGGTGTATTACGATAATATTAAAATAAACGAGTATAAAACCGTTTTAAGAGGAGAAAAAAACTTGAAAATAGAGAGGTTGAACTTCTCTAGTGATAAAGGCATAAGTATGGGTGATGCGAAAGCATCAAAAACATATGAAGCAGTTATTGAAGAAAGCTTATTGTATGACTGTGATGAGTTTGAGAAACTATTATATGGAAGGGACGACTATTTTGATTTCACAGAATCTGATGATTCTGAAATAGAAATGATTAGGCGAGGTAGTATTATTAAATTTGATAGTTATCTCAGTATTCCAGAGAATTTTGATTTAACTCAAATGATCGGTGAGTTTAAACCTATGATATTGAATTCAATTTCTGTAGAGATGAGTAAAGATGAGCAAGAAGCATTCAAGATATTTTTCGAGACATCAAATGCCAAAATACCAATAATTACTGAGTGTGGGACTAGATTGCTTTGTTCAAAAATTGATTCTAAATTTTTGAGAATCTTATATGGTCAGTTAGAAGAATATGAATTGTTGGAAGTAACCATTCTTGCAAGAATAATATCTTCAACCAACGTTAATAAAGAAAAGGCATTTTATGATCCTTTAAAAGACTTTATTTCTTTAAACAGATCTGTGAGAAGATCGATGGAAGAAGATCGACCCGATGGACTCAAGCAACTTTATGTAGATGAAGAATATAAAAATATTGAGATTATTGCTATGTATCAATAAACCGAGATGGAAATTAATATTAAATAACCGCAGGAAGGCAGCTTTTACGAGTGGCAGAGTGTCAAAATTGCATTTAACTAGAGGGAATTGGTAGTATATTGCTGCGTGATTGTCCTTCTTAAGTCTATCATTAAATGACTCAGTTTTGGTTTGAGTTGCTTTTACAATCTAAAAATACGAATACTGCCACATCTAACTCGTTGTCATTATTACTTGCTCCATGTGAACTATTTAATATTAGTATGAAATGGAATTAACGAATGAGAAGTTAAAGTAGGAATACCCTCTCTTCATTGAGAGGGTATTGTTTTTTCATCTCGAGGTTATAGGCCTATGTAAAATAGCAATTTTAGGGACGGCATAATAATAATCTCTCTCTTAGCTTTGAGTCGGTAGCATAAATATAGAGTCCATGGATGCCACGTTTCATTAAAACATTGATCGAATTTAATATGATCTCTTCTTTAATCTGTTTTATTTTCTCATTGGAGAAATCAGTTCGTGAGGCAAAGGCACCTACGTCCTTGTATTTAGTAACGTCGATTAGAATTTGATCTGTTTTCTCATCGTATCCAATGGATGGGCCGAGGATTACACCAACATAATTCAAATCAAAACCTTGGATGGTATAAATAGAACCTACTTCTTGAATAGTATGAGTTTCTTCGGCCCAAGTAGTACTGTTACTCGTTATATTCCATGGCATTTTCAGCCCATCAGCCTCTATGTAATATATCTCTCCATCCTTTTTATGTTCATAATCAAAGGTTGATACCAATCTTGACAGACCAAATTCCTGATTCTTGTCTTCAATCGCTTTCTTAAATTGATGTACATTACTAAAGATTTGCAGATCATATGCATTTTTGTTGTCTGTAGGAATCTTAACAAGCTTCTTTGAAAGGAAGCAGTCGATCCAATTTATGATTTCTGGACCCGCATTCATTCGAAATTGATCAGTTAATTGAAACTTTTTGGTAGGATATTTTTCTGTTACTTCATTCAGCATTTGTCTATTCCAATAACTTTTAATCTTGAGAACCTGCCTCGGATCAAAGATTACAATAGTTACAACACTTCTTTTAATGATCTCCTCTAGCTGATTCGCATACCGGAAGTTATTATAATTGTCTTCTTTAGTTAAGAGTAAATGTGCTTCATCTACTAATACAATATTAGCTAATTTAGTATTTGGATCTACTGTTTTGTTTATGAAGGACGTTGGTTTCAAAAAGTTTTTCTTTTTTAAATTAGGGAGACTATTAGCTATACTTTGATAAGTTTTTAACATTTCGCTATGGTTAACCAATAAGTAATTATTTGTACCATTCAAAGTGGAGCTAGTATCATTAGCATAATCTTGAATAGTATTAAATATTGAACTTAATAATACACTTTTTCCTGTGCCTGCATTACCTTCAATTACAAGTACGTGAGGAGTAGTCTTTTTAGCGTGCTTCTGACAAAACTCTATAACAGAATTTTTTACTTCTAGTTGCTGTTCCGAGAGTTCTTTATAGGGAGAAAGCTTATACGTATCTTTATTTCTTAAGTTCTCAAGCGTTTCTTCTACAATATGTTCTTGCTTTAGCCTTTCCCATATTTGCATAAAAACTTCTTGGTTGTAATATTCCTTTTGATAGTAATTATGCATCTGGTTTTTTACTGTTTGACTGACATTTTGGAGTTTATATTGATTTTCGGCAATAAAATAATTAATTAGATTGGTCTCGATGTTGTAAGTGGCAGATTGATGAAACCTCTCGTCTCCAATAATGATTGTTTGATTATGGATTTTACGTCGTGGATTTTTTAGGTGCTCATTTAGGCGTCTCTTCACGTGAACAGTTTGCCCAATATAAGCTTGGGATAACTTTTGATTATAAAGAATATAGACGACTGGATGGTTGATTAAATAATCTGCTTGAATGTGATCAGAATCCAACTTATTAAAGCCTATTTTTTCAAAAGCAAGTTCATTCGTCATTTTAGTCTCCTGCATAATTGGATTGTCATAGAGAGTGGATACAGGACTTCGCTGTTCCTATATTTGCAATTAGCTCCAAAATACCAAAGCTATTTTTAAATTAATCACTATTACAGAAAAGAACATTTATGTATGAAGGGAAAATAAAAAAGATAACCTAAAAAGCTTAGTGCACTATTCTAAGGCCTCGCTAACCTCTTTTACAATCCTCATCATAGCCTCGATTTGCTTAATACTTAACCCGCTCACAGCAATTATATACTCATCAACTGCCGCTCTTTGTGCAGCTTCAATCTCATTTTGTTTATCATAATTTTGAAAAAATTCACTTGGTTGAACCTTTAAGGCTGCCACAATTTTCTCAAGCGAATCTATAGAGAAATTTCGTTCCCCTCGTTCTACTGACCCTATATAGGCATCATCCAGATTGGATAACTCCGCAAGTTTTTGTTGGGTTAAGCCCTTTGCTTTCCGAATATCCCTTACTCTATCCCCAACCAAGTTCCGTAACTTTGTCATTATTATTCACCTCTCCTAAAGGGTAGGAGAGTACAGGTATAAATAGCAGGGTTTCATAGACGGTAAAATTTATTGAAAAAACTCCTTATAAGTAGTATATTTTAATTATTCTACTACTAGCACATAAATAGAGAAAGAAGCTTTTTCTGGAATTACTCTCTATAAGGAGGTTATACCTATGCACCTCTCAATTCTAAAGTCCTTCAACCCGGATGTTCTTGTCGAAATGCTGGAAACTGCGCATTACTTCGAACAGTGGGACAAGCTGCTATACACTGCAGATATTTTGCATAGCTATGCCCAGCGTATCTATGAAGAGCGGCTGTACTGCAAGTCGATGGGGATGACGATCCCCTTTGTTAAGATGCAGCACCCTCTTGTTTATTATTTTGGGTTCAGTCAACAGATGCGTGGAGTTGCATGTCAGCATCTGGGGGATTACGAGCAGGCCAGGGATAGTATTTACAGATACGTAGAACTTGGGTGGTTGGAGGATTTAGGGGCGGATGGGCAAGAAATTGCACGTGAATTTCGACATTTGGCAAAAGTGAATTTATATGCTGTAGAGATTTTATCTGGAAAAATAGAACTCTTGGATGATTATTTTCACTTTCTTCAGACCTATCCAAAGGGACTACTTGATGGGCTAGTTGTTATTATGCAAACTGCGCTTTGTTATGGACTGAACGTGGACGAGCAGTTGAGTCACTTAAATGATGATATAAGTCAAATCAAGCTAGCACAGGAAAAAACTGCGCATTTTAAGTACAGTAGGTTTTGTTATCTAGTAGATTTATATAAAATGCGGAAGGCTTAATAGAGTAGTGTGTTTTATTTAGTTTGACTATTCCTGCTCTCCATAATATTCTTAATTAAGAAGCATATAACAAGGCCAAAGCATGGCCGTGATTGACCATTCAGAGGCGTATCCCAGGTAACGGGAGAACTGCCTCTTTTTGGGTTGTTTACTCACTTTTCATGACAGGAGCATACGGATGAAAGAAGAGCTTATAAAACTAATCTTAGCCTTTCGAGAGAATAGGAATTGGGAACAATTCCATAATCCAAAGGATTTGGCTATCTCGTTGAGTATTGAGGCCTCAGAGCTGCTGGAGAATTTTCAGTGGAAATCTTCAGAAGAAGCGGTTGAGTCTAAGAAAGAACAGATCGCCGATGAACTAGCGGATGTGCTAGTTTACGCAGTGTACTTAGCTCAGTCATTAGATCTAGACCTTGAGGACATAATCTTTACTAAGCTTAAAAAGAATGAAGCTAAATATCCAATTGAGAAGGCATTTGGGAAGAAAGACAAATATACTGACCTATAGGAGAGCATCCATGATTGTTTACAACAGCAGTGCTGTAGCTTTTCGAGAGAAAGTCGATAGTAACCAGTTAACAGTGTAAATTGAGAATGCTTTTATCAGCAAGATGGGCATACGGCCCAGACAGGGTAAAGGAAGAACCCCAGAACTAAGAGAGTACCTGGAAGGTCAACTCAAGCGAGTAATGGCATAACACCTCAATTATACTAATGTATCTAAGGAGCAATTATGGCATCAATTATTGGATTTATAGCAGTTATCATCCTTTTATCCATCTTGTCCGGACTGATGCAAGGAAATAAGAAGAAAAAACGCAGTTCAGCCAAGCGGAAAACACCCGTTAAGAAAAGCACGGCCACTGCCTTTAACCGTTCCTCGACAACATGCAGACCGGATGAAGTGCTATTGAAAGCATCTTTAGACCAAATTAACGGCGCTGAGTTTGAAAGATTGCTGTCTCTGTATTTCAGAGATCAAGGCTATACCGTCAAGGAAGTAGGAGTGGGAGGCAAGGATGGGGGTGTAGACTTGGTCATCATCGATAAGCGCGGTGAGAAAACTGCGGTGCAAGCCAAGTGTTATGCTGAACACAATAAAGTGCAGGTTATGACGGTTCGCGAGTTGGTAGGTGCTAAAAGAAACCATGACTGCATCTTGTCTCTGTTAATCACCACCTCCGATCTTACAGCAGATGCAAAACGAGAGGCGGAGCAATTCAAAGTTGATTACTGGCATGGGGCTCTAATCGAGAACAAGCTCCGAGCTTGGGGGAAATGGCAGCCTGCAAAAGGCAAAGTAAAGTCTAAAAAAGCTAGTAGCACCCAAGTCAAAGCCGTAACCTGTGCATGCGGGGCACCAATGGTTCAGCGTAAAAGTAAGGAGGGTAGGGCTTTCTGGGGCTGTAGTAATTATCCAAGCTGTCGCAAAACAAAGGCTATGTAAACCCAGTGAATGATACCTCAAATAGTAGGAATATTTTAAAGAAAAGCTCGCGAAAATCTGTGTTTATACGTGCTGCCAAGGATGAGAGCCAAGATCCTTCATGGAGAACACATTGTAAAGAGGCCTCTGCGAGCTTTAATTTAGTACTACAAAGAAGGTAGGATAATAGCATAAGTATTTCTCACGTAGTTTGTGTAAGCGAGGGAAAGATAATTATATATTGTTGTCCAACCAGAGCTTTGCAAACTTCATGTAGAAAAATTACGACTATTAAAAATACAGCTACGTACTTACGCTTGAGAGCCAAGTCTCTTTCAGCAGCAGAGTTATTCTCCACCATCCCTTCAACCTCTCTCCCAACAACTCCCCAACAGAAGCATCCAATGCTTTCGTAACAGCAACCACCTCATAATCCTGCACGAGTCTATGTTGACCTTCCAATCTTGATAAACTGGTTGGGCTAATGTCTAAGCCGAAAGTTTGCAGCTTGGAAATGAATTCTCTTTTCTATAGATGGGTATAGAAATTCTAATGCGTCCATTAGTTTATTTTAATTTAATTCGATATTCACATTTAAATAACATTTTCTTCGCATACAATTTGGCTATATTGTGAGGTGATACCGAAATGAAGCATCGAAAAGATTCTCTGGGTGACAAAATTTTATTGGAGTGCGAGGTGGAGCGATTAGAAAAGCTTAGCTAATGAAAATAACTTTGCCAGAAAGGTGAGGATGCAATGCACAATCTGTTACACAAATATGAGGGGGAAAAGCGAAAGCTGAATGAACTTGGACAGAAATCACTGGAGCAGGGAATTCCGTTAAGTACGAATAAGGCGCTTCAGGCTCAGAGTCATAGAGTAGACGAACTTATTAATCAGATGTATCAAGAAAAAAGTAGGCATGCAGTGTCATTTTTATATGAACTTTTGTCTTGGAGGAGATATGGTGAGCTTTCCAGTATGGTTTATAGAAACGATTCAAGGTCGTTTGGGTGAGGTAAGCGCACTGATTGAACATCAATCCGAGCCTAGACAAGCTTTTGAAGAAGAGCGCAAAGCTTTTCAAGTGTTGTTTGCCTCCATGGATATTGCACGTAAGCCAGAGTTTGAAAATTGGGAGGATAAGCTTTCTATAAAGCACTCCGTTCTTTATGAACGTCTATATCTACAAGGACTACAGGATGGAATGCAGCTTGCTAGTGCATTTGCTGCTCCTTCTGTTCTCTCGGATTAAGAGGGAATCCAAGGTATGCGTTAACTTTATGTTGGGGCTGTCCATGCGACAGTCCTTTTTTCTTGTGTGCATGTTTGGAAGGAATACATTCCCAAATTGTCGAATTACCATACATATTGTAAATCTAGTTGTTATCGAGGTTTTGCTATGTTTAAAGAGCTATTATCTCTCTTCAAAAAATCCAACACTAAGCCGCCACAGACTGTGCGTAAGGCACCAACTCCTAAGTCGAAACCGAAGGTTACTGCCACACGAATTGGAGAGCTAGGCGAGCATAAAATCAATATCCAACTTGACCAGCTACCTAAGGAGTGTAAATCGTTAAGTGATTTATTGCTCGCTAATCCAAAGTCTAGAACAGCTTACACTCAGATTGATCACATCGTTATCTCCCCGTATTGCTTATTTGTCATTGAGACGAAAAACTACAATGGGGAAATTAAAGGTGGGCGGACGGATCAACAATGGTCAGTGAGCAACCGTTACAAGATGTATAATCCGCTGAAGCAAAACTATGGACATATCAAGGCTATCGAGAGTCTGATAAAAGGTGTAGCCGCAGTGAAATTCATCTCTATGGTTTCATTCACGATGAGATGTCGGTTCAGTATTGACCCGGAGCTTCGGAAAATCCACTCGGACGAACTGGTTGTCTATGATGTGGAACTAAGTGAGTTTATTTCTAGGAAGCTGATCAGTTTGAAAACGGGAACTCCTGAACCTCCTATTTCTGCGGAGCAGGCCCAAACGATATACGATCATTTGGTTCAGGCTAATATCACCGATGCCGAGATTCGCAAGCTTCATGTACAGAGAATAAAGGGGAAGAACGAGCAGCATCTGTAAGTTACCTATCATTGGACTAAGGGAGTTAACATAAATGATCAAACAACTACGAAGCTGGTGGAAAGACACAGACATTCCTAACTTAATTGGTCGCAAAAAAGTAGACTTTTCAATCTTTCGTGACGGTACTCATATTCCAGTTGAGTTTCACCCGGATTTCTTAGAAGCAAATCAAGGTCAACAGCCTAACTTAGGTGAAGGAATAAAGGTTAAGCTCATATATGAAGATCGAAACTATGAAGCCACTTTATTTAAAATCGATCAAGTTTCTGCTAGCCGGGAGGCTCTTCAACTCCGCTATAACGGAAATCAAACGTTGAAGGATTTGTTAATTGAAACCTTCAAGCATTCATATTCCTACATTATGCAAGAGAGAACGAATCAACTAGCAGATGATGCGAAGAAACCCCAGGTTGTCGTTCCTGAAGATCAAGCAGAATACATAGGTTTCTTCGCGACAGGAGTTCCTTTCGAATACCGTTTAGAGTTTATAACGTATAAGTCGAAGCCTAATGTATGGTGGGTAAACCAGGGAACTACCATTCAAGCAGAGAAGGAAGAGGAGATTCTGTGGGCGCCCCTACTGAATACTCAAGGCCGGAAACTGTATCATTGGGAGACGATGAATGAAGTTAAACAAGGAGATATCATCCTCCATTATTCAAATAAAGCTATTCGTTATGTTAGCCAAGTAACAAATGCGGCAGTAGAAGCACCTAAACCAGGCTCCATGGCCAATACGAGTTGGCAAGAAGAAGGACGATTGGTTCGCTCGGAGTATGCGGAACTCATTCCGCCTATTAGGCTACAACAGTTTAATCAACAAATTATGCAACTGAACTTAACCCAAGGTCCGCTTCATTCTGGAGGCGGTGTGAATCAAGGATATTTGTTCCGCTTTTCAAGACAAGGGCTTCAAGTACTTCAGTCACTCACGGCAGAAGTGAATTGGCCTGATTTTATCATTCTAGATCAAGATGAGGCTGCCTCCAATACGGAGAGCTCGCATGAGGGGATTCCTATTTTACCGCCGTCAGATTCTAGTATTACAACATTACTCCACCAAATCCAATCCCACATCCGCCGCCAAGGCTTCTTCTTCCCTGAGCACCTGATCGAGAACTTCTACCTCTCACTGAAGGCCAAGCCCTTTGTCATCCTGGCAGGTATATCGGGCACAGGAAAGACTCGGCTAGTGAAGCTCTTTGCGGAGGCGCTTGGAGCAACGAGGGATAATGGTCAGTTTACCTTGATCCCAGTCCGGCCGGATTGGAGTGATCCTGCGGATCTGCTGGGATACAAGGACCTCTCGGGCAGGTTCCAACCGGGTCCGATTACGAAGGTGTTCGTGGAGGCGCGGAAGCTGGAGAATCAGCATAAGCCTTATTTTATCTGCCTGGATGAGATGAATTTGGCACGGGTGGAGCATTATTTCAGTGATCTGTTAAGTGTGCTGGAAACACAGGAGTGGCGGGAGGGAAGGATTACGACGCAGGACCTTATCTCGCCTACCTTGCTGGATACGCTTGAGGATCAAGAGGAGTATGGCAGTCTTGGCATCCCGGAGAATGTGTTCTTGATCGGGACGGTGAACATGGACGAGACCACACATCCTTTTAGCAAAAAAGTACTCGACCGTGCCAACACGCTAGAGTTCAATTACATCAATCTAGAGCAGTATCCTGATTTGGGTGAGCAGGTAGAGGCTAGTGATAGCTTTGACGCTGCCGAACTGAATCATCTTTTCCTGCGCTCCGATTATTTGCAGCTAGTTGATGCTTATGATGTCAACAAAGAGCTCGTTGTCCGGACGACAGAAAGATTGGTTAAAATCAATGCCTTGCTTGAGGATATTCACGCTCATGTGGGCTTTCGGGTACGGGATTCGATTTGTTTCTATATGATTTATAACGATCGGTACAAGCTGATGAGTGAGGAAGAAGCCTTTGACTGGCAGCTGCTGCAAAAGATACTACCTCGCATCCAAGGGAGCCACTCCTCGGTTCGACGAGTCCTGTTGAGCTTGATTAAGGGTGCTATTGGTAGTGGTGCTGGCGTGACGGTAAATATTGAAGAACTCAAAGAGGATGCTACTCCACTCTATATGAAATGGGCTACTGGCCAAACTCCGCCTACGGCCAAACATCCGCAAACTGCTCGTAAATTGGCTTTTATGCTCAGGAGGCTGGAGGAAGATGGATTTACCTCATTCTGGCTCTCTTAATGGGGCGGCCGAGTTGCTCCGTATCGAAACGGAGCTTTTTACGCTTTATGTGCAGGGGCGGCCCTATCATCCTACGGTAGAGACGTTGCAGCTTCATCGTTCTTCTAGTCAGGAGTGGGTGAATGCACAGCTTGGGCTAGATTGCTCCGAACGGCTGGGTAATGTGCAGATCAAAGTCTTCTCACCTGAGCTGGGCGGGATGGTGGAGTGGCAGCCGGGGGAGTCTGTGTTTCCATGTTTTTATGAGACACAGTCGTATGAACTGGTTATCCAGAACAAGTGCGCGGATAGCCTTTCTTTTTACCATGAGAATGTGCTGCTGCGGCAGGCGGTTAAGCCTCTAGGGGACTCTATTCTTGCGGGTGTTCTGAACTTTGGGAATGAGGTTGGTTTGACGGAGTGGGAGGTACGAAGCGCGGGACAGACTTTACTGCGGGTAGAAATGGAGATTTTCCCCTCCAAGATGGATTACAAGCTGGATTACCAGAATATTTTGAATGAAGTAAACGCACAGATTTATAATTTGGCCTTTGATTTTTTGCGCCGAACCTACCAACTAACAGGCCTGCGGGAGACGCAGCATCAGAGCCTGACGGAGTTTTTTACCATCCTACAGCATGTATTTAGACAGCTTCTGGATGCCGTCGAGCGGATCAACAAGAATCCTAATTACGCGCTGCTCCAGGATCGCCGACTAGTGGATGCCAATCGGGTCAAAAAGGCAGGAAGAGAGAATATCCGCGAGCTCACGAAGCATCCCGAACGATTGAGAGAAGATACGAACCATGGATTCTTGACCATCGGCAGCCGGAATTATACAGCTACACATTTAATAGAGACACGTAAACGCCTAGCCTATGATACTAATGAGAATCGGTTCATCCGGTGGATGCTGGAACGTATTCATGGGAAGCTGAAGGAGCTCAAGGCTCGCTGGAAGATGAACAGCCGAACTCCAGATCCATTACTTATCAAAAGGTTAGACGCCATGCTCACTCAGCTAGAGCGGGTGCTCAAGATGGATTTCTTGCGTGAGGCTGGAGTGCTGAAGCAGATGTCCGTTACGCTTGTGCTGCAGATGGCTCCTGGATACCGCGAGGTCTATCGTTGTTATCTGATGCTGCTTAAAGGCCTGTCTATCCAAGGCGACCTGTTCCGCTTATCTATGAAGGATGTTGCTCAGCTCTATGAGTATTGGTGCTTCTTGAAGCTGAATCAGCTCCTGGGGCAGAAGTATAAGCTGGTGAAGCAGGATATTATTAAGGTGAATCGGAACGGTATTTTTGTTACGCTGGATCGCTCGCAGCGCGCCAAGATGGTCTATGAGAATCCAATCAATGGCGAGCAGTTCATCCTGTATTATAATGCGATTCCTGGAACGGACAAGACCCCGACGCTGAGTCAACGCCCGGATAATGTGCTAACCCTGAAAAAGAAGGATGCGGGCACAATCAAAGAGTACAAGTATGTCTTCGATGCCAAGTATCGCTTAAACCCTGCTTACGAGGGGACTTCCTATCATCGGACTTATGGACAGCCTGGGCCTGAAGAGGATGACATCAACACGATGCACCGTTATCGGGACGCGATTGTGTATCAGGAAAAAGGCACAGGGGAATATGAGCGAAGCATGTTTGGAGCGTATGTGTTATTTCCGTATCCGGATGAGGAGCGGTACAAAGCCCACCACTTTTACAAAAGCATTGAGCTATTGAATATCGGCGCGTTACCGTTCCTACCGAATTCTACAAGCTTGGTGGAGCAATTCTTAGATGAGATTATTCAGGATAGTCCGGAAAAAGCTTTTGAGCGCTCCACCCGTCCACAGGGGACGAGAGAATACTATGCCAATCAGCTTGCTGGCAAAAATGTGCTGGTCGGTTCTGTGCGGGGACCGGAGCAAGTTGAGGTGGCGTTGCAGAAATCTTTTTATCATATGCCATTAAAAAACCTTTCAGATGTAAAGATACTCACCCAGCTCGAATATGTGGCGATGTGCCAATCCAGAAAGAAATTTTATGATCCTGCAAAAACGGGCATTCACTGGGTAGGCAAAGTGGCAGATTGGAAGGTGCTGCGGCGTAAGGAGATCAAGGAGGTTCCTTCTCGCCCGGGTACAGAAGAAGAGCTGTATATACGCTTCACGATTGAGGCCTGGCAGCGGTTAGCGGTGCCTGTCTTGCTGGGAGGACAAGGGATTTATACGGTGCTCTATACCAGTAAGTATATCCTGGACCGGGCCTTGGAGCTTGCAGAGCTCCGTTTAGAAACGGAGGAAGATATTCGCGAATGGCGTGAGAAACGCCGCAGGGGTAAAGTGAAGGTGAAACTGGATCATGAGCAGTATGTGGATTTAGGGAGGGTTGTGGAGGTTCGGAATATTTGAAGTAACGGGAGGCCAAATCATCATGATAATCAGCAGCTTCCTGATTACCGTGATGGCTGCACGTTCCCATTAATTGTTGTTGTATGTGTTGACTCTGCTTACTCCACACATGTGGAATCGTGTTCAATGTTGGGAGTACATACTGGAGACTGCAGTTTTTTTGATATTATACGTGCTTATGGGCGGGGGGGCCGCTTACAATTATGCTTACAGATCAGTCTCCCCCTAGAGATGAGAAAGAGCGGTGTCCTGATTTTGCTCAGCTGAGCGTTTACACAGGGAAGAATCATTCCCAGCCAAACGCTCAGTTGGGCAATAAGATCTCAATTATCGTGCCTTGCCACACTTTGGATTTTACCTGGATTTCGCCGCTATGCGCTTCCACGATGGTTTTGGCGATGCTCATCCCGAGCCCGGAGCCTTCCGTCGATTCATCGGAATTCGTTCCCCGGTAGTAGCGATTGAACAAATGATGCAGCGTTTCCTCGTCCATCCCTTTGCCATTATCGATTACTCTTATGCATGCCTTGTCGTTCATCCTGCCGACATAGACGTTGACAATCACGCCAGGCGGGTTATGCTTCACGGCGTTGGACAGCAAATTGTCCATCAACCGCATCAGCCAGGTTTCATCGGCCTGTATCAGCAAGGGACAATCCTCCCCAACATAGTGAAACTGATACTCAGACATCATGGCGTCGTTGACGTACTTCAGTACGGAGCAGCGCACCAGCTCAACCAAGTCGATCTCCCGAAACTTCATGATCGAATCGCCCTGCTTGAGCTGATGAATCAATGAGAAGTCGGAGATCAGCTCCAGCATATAATCCCCCTTTTCCCGGATCGTCGAGCCCATGATGCGCATCTCCTCTTGGCTCCATTGCTCAGGCAAGCTCTCCAGCATATACCCATAACCTTGAATTGTGGCCAGTGGCGTGCGCAGATCGTGGGAAATCCCTGACATCCACTCCGCTTGCGCCTTTTCCAGCCTCTCGCGTTCCTTCTCGATCTGAGCCAATTGATGAGTCATCTGATAGAAGGATTCAATCACTTCCTTATAGAGCCTGTAGCGGATGCGCATCATGCCGTTGCGGCGGAATACCTTGCGCATGTCCTTGGCGGTCAGTACCTGGTCGTACTGTCCCCGGCCCATACGTTCGAACCAGCCTGCGAACAGAATCAGCGGCTGACCGTAGCGGTAGCCATGCCAGATGGAGATCGGCAGCGCCAAGAGCAGGATCAGAACTGTAATCCGGACGAGTCCACGCGTTGCCTTTTCCATCACAGGATGCTTCAGAGGGGCTCCCGCTGCATGGGGTGTATAGAGAATCCACGTCATTCCGCTCAGCTTGTCCCGATGGGCGACAATATTCGTGTCATAGTTGCTGGGCGATTGCTGGATGGCCAGGATATCCAGCTGTCGATACGCCTTCTGCACGTATGCTCCATCGCCGATGCCTTGTACGATATGGCTCTCGGGGTCGATCACCTGCAGATAGCTGCCGGTTTTGCGCAGCCGCTGGTCCAAGTGGGAAACCGCTTCGCTACGCACGATTCCATGCTGCCCGTAGGCATCAAACCAGGCAACGAGCTGGTCAAGGTCAGGACTAGGATAGCCCAGCATATACAGAAGCGGGTCTTGGAAAGCAAAATTAAGCTGAGTGTGTACGGCATACGTCCCAAACGTCCGTGTCTCTTGGATATCGAGCAGTTGAGCGATGGAGTAGGAGGCCGGCAGCGAATGATACGGAGTTGTATTGACGGCGTAGATCACCTCTCCTTCGGCACTGACAACCTGCAGCCACATGCCTTTTTCCTCGATGAGCTTGTCCCACTCGGGGGAGATCTGAATCGTCCCGTCCTTGTAATGAGCTTCTTGAGCGATCTGTTGCAGGACGCCAACCGGAAAGTTCCGGCGTATCTCATTACTCGTCATGTTCTGGAAAAACAAGATGCAGGCAACCAGAGTAATAGCCACCATAAGCAGGGCATAAAAAATCAATTGATACGTGAAGTGGAAGGCCATGCGCTGTTGGATCTTCATCGCTCCTGCGGCTCCTTCACCAGCTTGTAGCCAAGCCCGCGTACGGTGAGCAGCAGCTTCGGATTACCGGGGTCGATCTCGATCCGCTCTCGGATGCGCCGGATATGCACCATTACCGTCGAATCATCGCCCTGTCCGTTGATCCCCCAAACCTTGTCGTAGAGCTGTGTTTTGGAAAATACGATGCCGGGAAACTTACAGAAGTGCAGCAGCAGCTGGAACTCCTGCGCGGGGCAAGGAACTGGCTGTCCCTCCACGATTAGTTCGCCCTCCACCTCGTTGACGGTGAAGCGGCCAAACCGGTAAATCCCCGGATCGGGCCGTTTCGCCGGACTGGACGTCGAGGTTTCTGGCTCCAGTCGGCGTATGCGTGCCTGAATTCTTGCGGCCACCTCCAGAGGATTGAAGGGCTTCGTGATATAATCGTCCCCGCCCATAGCGAAGCCTCGCAGGACATCGAGATCGGAAGCCTTGGCCGTCAGAAACAAAATATACGGATTCCCGTATTTGCGGAGCTTGGAGCAGAGCTCCAGGCCGCTGCCGTCGGGGAGCATGATGTCGAGCAGGAGGATATCGGGGGCTTCACGCTTCGCTAAATCGAGAGCTTCCGCACAGGTGGAAGCCGCGTACAGCTGATGAAACCCTTCCCTGCGAAGCACCATTTGCAGCATCGTGACAATCGAAGGCTCGTCGTCGACGATTGCGATTTTAAAATCGGATAGATTTGTCATTGTTTTCACCCATTTCCATAGTAGCATAATCACTTTAACAGAACCTAAACGGCGGGAGTGAAATTAAGCTGATGTTTGTCTATCCGTTTAGGTTCTGTTTCATTGGGGCTGGTAGGATAGGGGTGAGAAAGCTATTCGAACATACAAAGGATTGGTTTATGAGAAGATCGTCCCAAGTCACCGCCGCTCTTGTTGTATTCATGTCGTCCGAAAAAGGTCGGTTGGGGCCTGAAGCGGAAAACAGCAACAAAAGTATTACCCTATAGCCAGGCCAATTGAGGAGGATAAATTATGATTATAACCACTACATCAACTATTGAAGGTTCCCCGATAAGGCAGTATCTGGGCATTGCCACCGGTGAAGTCATTATAGGAGCCAACGTATTCAGAGACTTTAAGGCTTCGATTACCGACCTCGTAGGGGGGCGTTCGGGCGCTTACGAGGGCAAGCTTCAGGAAGCGAGAGATACGGCATTTGCTAAGATGACTCAGAAAGCTTCAGGGATGGGAGCTAATACGATTGTCGGAGTCGACATTGATTACGAAGTCATTCGCGATGGCATGCTGATGGTTGCCGTAAGCGGGACGGCCGTGATCGTTTAACACCACGATGTTTGCCTGTTGTCTGGATGACACGTTGCTTGCCTTTGAGAAACCACGTATGCTGAAGCGCTTGGTAATCGCGGATCATCGACTCATCTTTGAAGAGCAAGTGAGCGGTTTTCTCGTCCATTCACCTTTTTTTAAAGTAGGAAAAGTTACTTCTGTGAAGGCTTGTTGCTTGATTTCATCCACCGCAGCTAGCGTATAGGTGATACGATGGTCTGCTTCAGTTGTTCTTGCTGTTCCTTCGTCAGCCGCAAATATTTATAGACCGTTCGTTCCGTTCTGCCGATAATCTCTGAAATCTCTAGCGCATCAACTTATATACTAAATAAGTCGTTATCTACGCATAACGATGCAAAGAGGTGTACACCCGTGAAAAATGTTCAAAAATTGTCTGAAACTGAAAAGGAACTTATGGAGGTAATTAGCTCTTCCACGTCCACTATGCCCCAAGCCCGACCTGGCTGGCCAGAGACCCTAACTGCACTGGGTCTCTATCTGATCGGCATTGTTATGCTCGGTCTTTGGATGGCGCAAATCCCTGACGAGCAAGCCATCTTGCGAATTAACATCGGGGGTGTAGGCAATGGTCACGTTGGCCTCGCCGCCTTGTTCGCAGCCTACGCCCTGCGGGTTCGCGATCTGCGCGCTTTCGGTTTCCGGGCGGTCGAACGGAAATGGCTGCTTGTGGGAGCCGGCCTCGGTGTTGTCGCGTTCGGCGGATGCTTCGTTATAGAGGGGGTGTATTTTCACTTCATCACCGAGCTGAACAACCAAGCGGACTTCCAGACGGCGGCGCAAGGCGGTGCGCTCTCACTCTTCGTTCTGCTTATCACTGGCGCTATCCTCACGCCGCTCGGCGAGGAGTTTGTATTCCGTGGCGTTATTGCCAATGCGCTGAACCGTTACGGAGCATGGGCCGGCGTGGTTGGCAGCGCTGCGATCTTCGGCGTCGTTCATGGATTCAACGTCATCCTGTTCGACGCATTCATGGTCGGCATCCTGAATGGTATACTGTTCCGTAAGACGGGTTCCATCTGGCCCGGGGTCGTGGTGCATATCGTGTATAACGGCCTCAATCTTCTCTACTATTCTACGCTATAGATCTAATTTCATGAGACATCGTGGCAGAGACAAACAGCTCGGTCAGCTGCGCGCGACCGTGGCTGTCTATGATCGTAGCGTTTTAGCATAGATGTAGTGCTCATCATCGTCGGGCGTGCTCGCGGAATTCGCGGATGTGGAGAAGCTCAGACAGAATCTTGCACAACTGCATATTTTACAATAGAGAATGCTATAATGATAACAATAGGTAAGGCTATTTTGACTATTAAGATACATGGAATCATTCTGAATTTACTGGGAGAAATGTGGATGAAATATGAAACATTAATAGAGCTCTTACAGGAAGAAATGAAGATGGGGCTTAAAGGAGGGCTGTACCATCAGACCCAAATTAAGCTTGCCTATAACTCCAACCGGATCGAAGGCAGTCGGTTATCTGAGGATCAGACACGATATATTTTTGAAACCAACACAATAAACGTAGAACCTGAAGAAACAGCAAGTGTTGACGATATTATTGAGACGGTAAACCACTTCGCCTGCTTTGACTATATGTTGAACCTTGCACATGAAGACTTATCCGAAGAAATGATCAAGGAATTCCATAGAATCTTAAAAAGAAATACTTCAGATGAAAGAAAAGACTGGTTCCGCGTGGGGGATTACAAAGTCAGGCCCAATGTGGTAGGAGATATGAAAACAACTGCTCCGGGAAAAGTGGCAAGCGCGATGGGGAAGCTGCTCACCATGTATCACCAAAAACCCGGAATTTCGTTTGAGGACATCGTAGACTTCCATCATGAATTTGAAAGCATCCACCCTTTTCAGGACGGAAACGGTCATGTCTGCAGGATCATCCTGTTCAAGGAATGTTTGAAAAATGGTATACTCCCCTTTATCATCGACCATGAGTATAAGCTGTTTTATTACCGCGGCCTGAAGGAGTACTCTTCGGAAAAAGGATATTTGCTGGACACCTGCCTGTCGGCACAGGACAGATATGAAGCGGAGGTTGCTTATTTCTTTCCGGAATTGAAGCGTCTTCCGTGATAACCGCTCAAGGCATGTGGAATCCGTTGCGGTATTGGTTATGATACCCGAACTTTTCTAAGTTCGGGTTGTTGTTTATATAGTTCGCCTTTAAGAAGGCTATAATAGCTATTTATTTGATAACCTTAGAAAGCTAAGATACTCATTATACCTTTTAACTATAGCCAGATATTACTTTTAAGTGTTATGTAGATAATAATCCTCCATGCTAGAATCTAACCATTAGAGAAAGACATGTGGTTAATATGAGGAGGATTTTACATGTGCAATAGATTTCAAATCGTAGGCAGCCTGTTGCGTCCGTCGAATTTATTAGAATATAAACATCAGATTGAGCATCGGGATGATATCAGTTATCCTTTTTACCAGGATTTCCAAGGGTATGAGCAGTGTGAAGCTGAGGCGATTCAGGCTGTAGTTGATAAAGAAATTAACAATGGTTTGTCCATTCTTACGGATGGAGAACATTCTAAATCTATGTGGCATTTGGACTTTGTCTGGGGCTTCCAAGGAATTAGCCGCTATATAGCGGATCATGGATATTTTTTCAGAGATACAGATGGGGCCTCAAAATATGAGACTCGAAAAGATATTGGTTTGCGCATCACAGGTGAATTAGGTGGAAAGAACCATCATTTTATTGATGTATTTAAGAAACTTCAAGCCCTTGCGGGCGACCGTGAAACCAAGCTGTGCGTACCTTCTCCATCCCATATTTTTGGTGAGCTGTCATGGTCAGATAACATTGGCGGCACAGAAGCGGTTTATAAGGACAGACATGAGCTTAAAGACGGTCTGGTTAAGGCTTATAAGGAATTTGTTGCGGATTTTGCTGCTGCCGGAGGACAAATCCTGCAATTCGACGATTGCTTATGGGAGCTATTTGCAGATGATAACCCGAACTCTCCATATACCGGCGAGAATATCAATCAAGAGGAAGTACAGGCTCTAGCTACAGAATTTATTGACATTAACAATACAATCATTGATTATGGTCATAGCTTAGGCCTCAAAATGTGGACTCATAACTGCCGTGGTAACTATGATTCCCGTAATATGGGTGGTGGCTCCTATGCCAAAATTGCTAATCTGTTCTTGAAGCAGCTTAAGTACGACCGCTTTTTCCTGGAATGGGATGATGACCGTGCAGGCTCCCTTGAGGCGCTTGCGGTGTTTAAAGATAAGCCTAATACAGAAATTGTACTTGGATTGTTGTCTTCTAAGACCAATACGCTTGACGATGAGGCCCGTGTAGTTCAAATGCTGGATGAAGCCTCTAAAATTATTGATAAGGATAGATTATTACTTTCTCATCAATGCGGGTTCGCGTCCTGTGATGGCGGCAATGAATTAACGGAAGATGAACAGTGGGCGAAGATCAAACAAGGACAACAGATTGCCCAGGAATATTGGGGTAATTAATATTTAACTTAGTTAAAGAGGGGAGCAGGTCCCCTTCCTTAAGACTGTCGAAGGTATTGTCGGCAGTCTTTTTATATTGGATTATCGGAATCCCGAAGGGATACTGTGTAAAAGGAAACATGCTCCTATGGAGCACAATGTCGCATTAATCCGGCTGCAATGTCGCAAAAGTACATGGAAACGGAGTGTGTGGATCGATTATACTCGCTTTATATAATATGATAATGAAAATCATTATCATACAAAAGGGGGAGTCAGCATGAACAGAGCAACAAAGAGGCAGGCAACCGGCAGCAGGATAAATGCCGCCCAAAAATCAGGACCATTAATGGTATGGATGCTGGCACTGGTACTTGTGCTGACGGCTTGCGGCAATGGAGGGGGCACCAATGCAGGCACAGCCGCACAGTCGTCTGCTGCAGCTTCAACCGAGCCGTCTTCAGCGTCTGAAACACAGGCTCAGACATCGCCGGAGGCGCAGGCTGCAGCAGCCTTCCCGGTTACCATCCAGCACATGAAGGGCGAATATACGCTGACCGGGAAGCCGAAGGTGATTGCTGCGCTTGATGTGAAATTTGTCGATCAATTGATAGCGATTGGTGAGCACCCGGCAGGCAGCGTTGTGGCTGGAGGGAAGGACGCCAAGTTTCCAGAATATTTAAGCAACCAACTGGGTGAGGTGAAGGTCCTCGGTACACGCGATGAACCCAATCTTGAGGCTATTGTGGCGTTGAATCCGGATCTTATATTGATGACCGACTTTCAGGAGCAGGTATATGACAGCGTCAGTAAAATTGCGCCTACCATAGTACTCGACTTCTACGAGGATTGGCGGGATACGTTGGCTACCATCGGTACGATAACAGGCAAGCAGGCGGAGGCGGAGGTAGTGCGTCAGGCTTACGAGGACAAGATCACCGGACTGCGGGAGCAGCTGTCGGCGAAGCTGGGCGACGAAACGGTAGCGCTGATTCGCCCTAGACCGGAAGGTATTCGTGTACATGGTCCCGGGCATCGGACCGGAAGCATTCTTTATGAGGATTTGGGGTTAAATGTTCCTGCATTCGTTCAGGAGATTAAAGATGACACCTCCGTTGAAATTTCGATGGAGAGAGTCGCTGATATCGGAGCAGATCACTATTTCCTGCTGTCGGATGAATTGTTTGCCAAAGAGGCAGAGGCTCTGGCAAGCAGTCCGGTCTGGAAATCCCTTGATGCAGTCAAGAATAACCGTGCATATAACGTGAATTCAACGCTCTGGATCGCTTACTATGGTCCCATTGCTCTTAACATTATCGTAGATCAGGCCTCGGAAGCGCTGCTGGGATCGCATTGAAATGGACAACTATCTGTCGTCTGTCTCCTGGAAGCAAATAGCGGAAGAATACCGGCTGTGGCTAGGCGAGCCGCCTAAAGGCAGCGTCCGTACTATTGCCCTGAGCCAGTTGCATGAAGAAGCTGCATGCCGTGAATATGTAAGCTGGCTTAAGGATTATATCGGCGCGCCGGATATGCAGGTTGCCGCTTCCATGCTGGCCAAGCGGATCGGCTATCTGTGGATCGCGCCGCTTCTGACAGCTATGACCTTTCATAATCGGGAAGTCTCCTTCCCGATGGAGAACAGCTTCCTTTATCATCCGGCTTCCCCGGCTTTTAAAGTGGATACGCCTTTTCCTTTCCTGGCGCTGAACGGACTTCGGGCTGCATCGCCACCGGAAGACAGGGAAGCGTGGCGGGAAGAGGTCGTAGAGGAGATTTTTGCGGTAAGACTTGCGCCGCTGCTGCAGACGCTTGCCGCCATTGGCCCCGTCTCTATAGCGGTGCTTTGGGAGAATATTATGGTGCGTATTGCTCCGCTGTATTCTCCTGGAGCAGACGAATCCAGACAAGAAAGGCAGCGGATGCATGCAGATTTTACATTCCTGACCCGGATGGCCCCCGGGCAACTGTTTGGCGAAAGGCGGAATCCGTTTACCCGTTTTACAGAGAACAATGATCGGGTACAGGTTGCGAAGAACAAGCGCATCACCTGCTGCTTTTATTACCGGATGTCAGGAGAATATTGCGTAAAGTGTCCGAAAATTGACAATGAGAATGAATCTCAATTAAAATGACAATAGAAACATTGTCAGGAGATGAGAGGAATGCCGCTGCAAGAGCAGGCAAGTTTATGGAGTGATACGACAATCAAAACGCTTGACGTGCGCAGCGGTACTTTGCCGCCTGGCGGTGTGATGAGCGAAACGGGATTGACAGCCAATCTGCTGCTGCTGGCAGGCGGCGGAGAAGTGGGGCTTGTGATGAATGGTGAAGTTTGCCATATCCGGGCCTCTTTTGCTTGTCATGCTGTCAAGGGATCAGCTTTTACTTTGACTGCCGGATCAGAAAACATTCATTATACCATTATTATCTACAAGGCAATTCCTATGACGGGAGCCGCCCATGTTCTGTTCCCGCAGCGTAATCACCCGCTGCGCACTTCGTTTGTTCATTATCCTGTGCTCCCGGCGGAGCTGCATCAGGCGGCGGACAAGATCGTAGCCAAATGGAGCCGGGGAGAGGGGCTGGAACGTTTCCATGCCAATGCGCTGCTGCAAGGAGTGCTGTATGAGCTTATTATGGAGCATGAACGCGGCCGGGGCGGCGCAGCGCCGGACATGGTGGATGTTGTGTCTGCCTATATAGCGGGGCATTATCGTCAGGAGCTGAAGCTTAAAGAGCTGGCTGCGCTTGCCGGCTGCGGCGCGAGACAGCTGCAGCGGCGGTTCAAACAGGAGAAGCTGCTCGGACCGATGGAATATGTGATCCAGCTGCGGATGGAGAATGCAGAGCGGATGCTGCGTCATACGGACGCTCCCATCGGCGAAATCGCTGAAAGAACAGGCTACCACGACATGTATTACTTCAGCAGAGCGTTCAAGAAATATTATGGAGTTCCCCCACAGCTCTACAGGCGCACTGCCGCTTCCGGGACCGGTGCGCTCTCCGCTTGTTCCGGGCTGCCGGACCGCTTGGCCTGCTCGTACGAGTCGCTGCAGGGACCGGTGATATGCCATATGCGAGGCGAATATTGCGTTACAGCCTCTCCGCGGCGGATCGCCGTACTCGACGTTCAATATGCTGACCATTTGCTTGCGCTTGAGATGCTACCGGCAGGAAGTGTAGGACTAGGCAGTGCGGCGTTAAATTTCCCCCCATATATCAGGGACAGGCTTAAGGCAACGGAAATGCTCGGAACCTATGAGTACCCGGACCTGCAGGCTGTGGAACGGCTGCAGCCGGATTTGATTATCTGTACCGAGGTGCATGATCAGCACTATGAACGCTTAAGCCGGATTGCTCCAACTATAATGTTTAAGCGTAATGAGAGCTGGCAGAGAATTCTGAGCCTGTTCGGCGAACTGACGGGCAAGCGGGCGGAGGCGGAACGTATTATTACGGATTACATTCGCCGGACGGCATTACTGTCAGAAGAACTTGCCCCGGTACTGGCGGGGAAGAGCGTGGCTCTGATCCGCCCGCGTGAGTCAGTGGTTCGGGTACATACTGCCTCTCATCGCACAGGCGCCGTGCTGTACCGGGACCTTGGTCTGCCTGCTCCGCTATTTGTCGCAGACACCTCCGACACGGCTTATCATATTTCAGTCGACAGACTACCGGCTGTGCATGCTAACCACTACTTTTTACTTAGCAACGAGATGATGCAGGAGGGAATATCTGTGACAGAGCAAAGCGTCTGGGGCATGCTGGATGCAGACAGGCGGCAGCATATATATCCGGTGGATGCCGCTACATGGATCGGCTGCTATGGACCGACAGGCATCAATTGCATTGTGGATCAGGTGGCCCGCGCCCTGCTGGCCTGAGCGGCAAGCCAAGGAACCTCAGCTTAGTGCGGAGCCACTGAATAAATTTGTTATTAATTCACAAGCACCTGTCATTGGCAGGTGTTTTGAGCTTTTTACATACGAACATTTGTGCTACAATATCCTTTGTGAATATATGGAAAGCGGTGAGTTTATGACAAAAAGGCAATGGGTCACTAAATTTATGCTGATGCACAAATGGGTACTTGTATGCGGGTTCATAATCACTACATTAATGACGATGATCAATCTGATTTATCCGTTCCTGGGCGGGAAAATCATCAATATCGCATTTTATGATAAAGACATGAGCGCCTTTTTGAATTTGTGCTTAATCTATGCCGGCATACTCATTTTCAATCAGTTTGTCGTTGCGACGTTAAATAATCTCATTTCGTCGCAATTGATGACGGGTTTTGTCTTTGATATACGGCGGGCGCTTTTCAAAAAGATATTACATAAAAAAGGGAAGGACCTTTCCGGGATGTACAGCGGAGATATGATCAGCCGGATGAACCACGACGCCGCGGATATTATGAATCTCATTTTCTGGAGCGGACTTTGGGGATATTCCAACCTTCTGCATATCCTATTCGCTGTCTGCTTTATGTTTTACTACAATATCTTTCTGGGGGCTTTTACGGTCGTGCTGGTTCCCGTCGTATTTTTTACCTCGAAATATTTCAAGGCAAGAGCGCAGAAGGTCAACAAAGATATTGCAGCGGAACAGGGTAAACTATCCTCTTACTTATTTGAGATTGTGAAAAATTTGCGGGAGATAAAAATCCTTAACGCAAGTAAAAAAGTAAGGAGCGTTTATTTAAGAAAAACGACATCCATTAATAAAATGAACGTAGAAAACGGAAGAATCGAAGTGACGACAGAAAGGCTTAATTCGTTCATCACGCTTATCGCACAGCTGCTGATATTTGTGATCTGCGCCTATTTCATCGTTAAAGGCCAAATGCAGCTCGGCGTTTTTGTAGCCGCCATAAGCTATTTCAATATAGCCGTGAACTACTTCAGCTCCATTAACAGCAAAATTGTCGATGTCTGGGGACAGAACGTCTCCTTACAACGTGTCGTGGATATATTGAATGAAGAGGAAGAAGATTATAAAGAAAACCATCCTCCAAAACAAATAAAGGAGGGCAAGATTGAATTTAACAATGTCACCTTTGGATACACCGAAGACAGACCTATTCTGAACGGATTCAATCTCCGCGTGGATGCAGGAAGTACGATTGGCATTGTCGGGAAGAGCGGCGCAGGTAAAACAACGATGGGGAACCTGCTCTACAATTTATATAACGTTGACAGCGGCGAGCTTCTGATCGACGGGATGAATGTCAATGAGTATAACCTGCATAGCTTGCGGAGCCAGGTGGGGATTGTCCATCAGGAGACCATCCTTTACGATAATACCCTGCGTTACAATCTTTCATTTACCAACAACAAGGATAATGATAACGCATTAATGGAAGCTATTAAGAAAGCCGCCCTTTATGATGTTGTCCTGACATTCCCTGACGGACTGGACACGCTGCTTGGGACTGAAGGGCAAGAATTATCCGGCGGGCAGAAGCAGCGTCTGGCTATCGCAAGGATACTAGTCAAGAATCCTAAGATTCTGGTCTTCGACGAAGCCACAGCATTCCTCGACAGCCGGAACGAAGCGCTTATCCGGAACGTGATGAGTGAGATGTCACAAGACCGGACGCTTATTATCATTGCCCACCGTTTTTCCACCATTAAAAGCTGTGATAAAATCGCGGTTTTAGGAGACGGCGTTGTCAAAGGCTTTGATACTCACGACGTACTGATTAGAAACAATAAAACGTATATAGACTTATTCAGCGAACAGTGTTTAGGAGGTGAAGCTGTATGAAACGCTTGGACACCTTTAAGACATTAACCCGGGATATAGACGGTATTAACAAGCCGTTGATTGCGCTCGGATTTTTCAAGCTGTGGAACTTAATTTTCGGGCTTATCCCTCTGTTCTTGTACTCGTTTTTGGTTAATCGTGTTTTAGTAGATAAGAATATGAACGAGCTGTGGCCGGTCATCACCGGTTATCTGGCTGTTTTCCTGTTCGCGACAATCGGGATTGCGGTCAGTAAGCGGTTTTCCAACCGGTTAATACTTAAATATGACCTGAGAATAAAGAATAAATTGCTGAAAAAGTATATCAGCCTTGATAATGATGTATATAGCAAATATAGCATTGGCGACGTTAGAAGCCGGATTGAGAACGATTCTATTGCTGCCGGGAACTTTTTTACGACCCATATATTAGATTTTATCTACGCTGTCGTTTACGCTGTTGCGCTGGCAGTTATTTTATTATGCTACGACTGGCGAATCGCGCTCCTCAGTTTTGTTTTTGTTCCGGTCTCTTTATTTACGGTTAATTTTTTGGGAGGTAAAACGAAGACAACCGGAGAGGAACTATGGAAACTGCAAATTAAATATGAATCCTTCCTACACTCGAATTTTCAGAACTGGAAGGATGTTAAGACCAACAACCTTGAAGACGCACAATTGGATGAATTAAACGGACACTACAAGAAAATAAGGCATATTTGGTTTCTCAACCAGCTCTATTTGCATCTGGGGATTACCTATTCGTTCTTCACGAAAAACTTTATTACCCAGCTGTTTATCTACTTTATTGGCGGATTATTTGTAATTAAGGGCTACTCGCAAGTTGGTGTGCTGCTCGTTTTTATCAGCTTTTACGGGCAATTCTTCGGGTACATAGAGAGCATTAGTAATTCCATGATGAATTATAAGAATGATTCGGTGAATATCGGAAAAGTGATCGAGATATTAAATTTAGAAGCAGGCAAGAGACCCTATAAGAAAATTGACGGGACAGATCTAAACGTTGAAAATCTGAAATTTACCTATGAGGGGAACGAATCATTTGCTCTTGACGGTATTTCGTTCTCCGTGAGTAAGGGCGAACATCTGGCCATCGTGGGAGAAAGCGGCAGCGGCAAATCTACAATCGCTAAACTGTTGACCGGGCAGATTAACCCGCAAGGGGGGACTGTACAGATTGGCGGCATTGATATCTATACGGTGAACAGCGAGAGTGTGTCAGAAAAAGTTAGTATAGTTGTGCAGGAACCCGTTCTTTTCAATATGACGATCAGAGAAAACTTATTGCTGGCAAAAGCCGATGCAACCGATGCGGAATTGATAGAGTGCTGCCGCAGAGCGAGTATTTATGACTTCATTGAAACCTTGCAGAATCAATTGGATACGATAATCGGAGAAAAAGGTGTACAGCTTTCAGGAGGCCAGAGACAGCGCTTATCGATTGCCCGTGCTTTTTTACAGGACAGGGACATCATCATTTTTGACGAAAGTACCAGCGCGCTTGACAACGAAAATGAGAATGACATCATTACAGAACTCAAGAGCCTTTCATCGGGAAAAACCATGATTTCCATTGCTCATCGTTTATCTACTATTCTGGACTGCGACAAGGTAATGGTTCTAAAAGATGGCAGGGTGGTAGCCTTTGATACCCATCAAAACCTATATAACAGAAACGAAACCTATGATTTGCTTTTCCAAAGTCAGTATATGGCAGGTTAATTTAAGGAAAATTGAAGCTTAAGGAATGGAGCGGGCGTATGCTCGCTTCATTTTTTTGGTTTAATTCTCATTCAAATGATAGATTAGTTGCACAACGCCAGAGGAGAACTTTTTTGTATTAACCATTGTCAAAATTTTCCCCATAAATCATAGCTTGTTCTTCCATACAAAATAGTGTCAATCTGATTTAAGAAATGAATAAACTCCATCTCAGAATCCATAATGCACCAATCAAGCTCCCCGTTTGTCCCTTCAATAAAACCATCTAAAGTAACTGCTAAATCATTCGAAAAAAGCTCACAGACAAGCTGCGGCTTATTCCGATATGATGGTGGCCGAGGAACAACATAGGGTTCGGGAGGGCTAGTATGAAGGGCAAATCGCTTCGAGGCATATGGATCATGTTTGCCGTATTTGTCGTTATCTTTTTTTTGAATATGGGTATGGTATCGGTTATTACTGCAACACAGCGGATGTGGCTTGTAATGGATGTGTGGTCGCTGGTCCTTTCGATTGTTCTGCTTTTCCGGCATCGGTTGCCGTCGGCCAAGCAAATTTGTATCTCGTTGATTTTGGGTGGGCTGGTATCCTTGTCCTATCTTCAAGGAAGTGCCTTTTCCATAATCAGCAGCTTTCTGATTACCGTGATGGCTGCACTTGCTGTATTCAGTACATTTGCAGTTTATCGGGAGAGTCCGGTTCAATTTTTGAGACGGAAAGGAAAGGGCGGGGTGACGGGTAGTCTTGTATGGGGGCTGCTCTTCGGGCTGGCTTTAGGTGCTGTAAATGTAGGGCTGATGCTCTCCAATAATGAACTCGATTTTCAGCTTTCGCTGTCACGCTTTCTCGTATCGCTGAGTCCGGCAGTTCTTGAAGAGATCGCTATGCGAACCTTGTTTTTTGCCTTTTGCTACAGCCTGCTGCAAGGGAGAATTGCTACGAAGGGGCAGCGGTTTACCTGCTGGTTTATGATGGTCATTCCGCATGTGCTGATTCATACCCCAGAGGCCTTTATGAGCAAAGGCGTGATTTCTGGTCTTGTTGTTGTCATACTGTATACGGTCATTTTCGGGCTGCCTTTTGCTTATTTGCAGTGGAAGCGGGATGTGACTTCAGCGATGATTGGGCATGGCGTGGTTGATTTTATCCGGTTCTGCTTGTTCGGCTTGCCATTCTAAATATTTCATCTGACACGAATGTTCTTGTTAATTCTAATTGCGATCAAGCCCCCCCCTTTACATTGACGTAACGTCAAGAGATATAATCCTAATAAAGATGATGAAAGAGGGGGCAGGAGCATAGTATGAAACTTGAAAAAATCACCGGTATCATGGAGAGGTTTGGCGTAACATCACGCACCCTTCGCTATTATGAGCAGGTGGGCATACTGCAAAGCACCAGGCAATCCCATGAGAAGTACCGTTATTACGATCAGGAGAACATTAACCGGCTGCAGCAGATTCTAGTGCTTCGAAAAATGCAAATTCCGATTAAAGAAATCATCAGGATTTATGAAAGCCGTGACATGAAGGTGCTCGTGCAAACCTTTGTCAGCCGTATTCAGACGATTAATGATGAAATCGCTACACTTTCAGAACTAAAAGCCATCGTGAATGACTTTCTTGAAGCTATGCTGGATAACGGGATCTCTCATATTTCAGCGCTGCCTTTAATTTATGAGAAAGTTGAACATCAATTCGGCTGCAACAAAAAGGCTGAAATCCCCGACTTGGAACGCCTCTCAAAAGTATCGGAGAAACTGGTGAAATTGCCGGAGCTAAGCATTATTTCCTTGCCTCCAATGCGTGTGTTATCCTCCAGACTTAAGGGAACCGAAAGCTCGGATTCAGGCGGACTTTGGGATTATATGTCCAGCAACCAGATTCCCTTCGGAGCTCCCGGAAGCCATCATCTTTTTGAATATCAACAGCATACAGAAACGATTATCATTCAGAAAATAGATGACAATTTTCAAAATACGAGCATTTTTGAGGATTATATATTTGAGGGCGGCTTGTTTGCCATGTGTAGCGTCTTTGTCGAGAACGGCCTTGGCGAAATTCAATATCAGATGATCCATAGCTTTGATGATAACGCTTATTATGAGGTGGATTTTCAACATGGCGGAGTGCTGCGTCATGACACGCTTGTGGAATCCGTACTTTCGCCTGACAGCGGCAGGGAAAAAATCAATCTCTACCTGCCAGTAAAGAAACGCTTGCCTGATACCAGTGATATCGAGCAAAATCAGCAATTAGAGAGCGTTACCTTTGCAGAAATCGAGCAAGCTAACCCTGTTTTGAAGGAATACCCCGTTGACTTTCACCAAATGACCCCCATTTATAACCCGCACTATCAGGTGCTCGATAACGGAGAAGCGGAGTTCATCTGCTGGATCAGCGCACGCATGCTTAATACTAATGTTGCGGTGAAACTGCCTTTTCGTGTGGATATTGTATTCATGGCAGATTCGGCAAGCGAAGCTTACGGCTATGGCGCTGACGAAGGGAGTCTGTGGTTTTCCCATAACAATCACACATTCTGCATCAATGCGGAGAACAGCTCAGAAAGCAGTCTATCCAAGCACGCCATTTTGTTTGACCAGCCCATAATGGGTAACCGCTTTATTTTTCCTGAAACCGGAATGATCAAATATGATGAATACAATACGTTCTCCTGGATTATCGGCGAAAAGCATTTTTCGGTTGTGATCAACGGCGAGGTGCGGTATTGCGGAGTAAATTTTCCTTATATGAACATGGATTTACACCTTGGGCAGCCCGCTCCAATCTTCATCGGCTCAAATGGTCAGGGTAAAAAGCTGTTTCGTTCCATTACAATATCCCAGCTAAAATCCACACCGAAAATTAATGTCAAAAAAGGAGCATTGGTGATGGAAGTCAAAGCAAGCAATAACAGATTGCCTAAGATTCATCCAATGGTAACGCCGCATTACGGAGAAAATTACTGGTTTAACGGCTGCGCAGGCTTCGTTATGGAATGCCTGGGTGAACCGGATTACGATTATTGGTTTTTCGCCGGGCTGACGGGAGAGAATTTTACACAGGTCTATTCACACAATCATTTCAGAGGCGACGGGGTAACGGATTACCGCTTGAGCGAAAAGGGGAACCACGGCTTTATCGAGGATGTTTTTGGAAAATGCGGATACGCCAGCAGTTTTGTGCCTCTTAAGCAGATTCTGAGCAATCGGGAAATGTATGTTCAAACGCTGATGGCTTATATTGATAAGGGCATTCCTGTCATTCTTAACGATCATGGTAACAACCCCCATAATCGCCCTGGCTGGGGCGTGCTCGTGGGGTACGAGGATTATGGCAAAACCCTGCTTTACATGGGCGGCGATGCTACCGAACCGGACCGGATCCCGGTTAAGGACCTTTTGCCGGAGGATTATATAATGGAGGGCGGGCATTGCAAGGGCTGGATTTTCCTGGGCGAAAAGAAAAAAGAGATGTCCCTTGCAGACATTTATCGCAACCGGATCTTAAGCCTGCCCGATTTGCTGACATTTGAAAGTAATCATTATTGCTTCGGAGCAAAGGCGTTCCGTGACTGGGCGGATTCGATCGAAAACGGTTATTTTGAACGAATGAACCCGGAAGAATACGACGACTGGGGTATGCATAAGGTGTATGTGTGCAATCTGGCCACCAATAGCGGCGGATGCAGAGGCTTTTTGGAAACGGCGCAAAAGCTTAATCCTGACTTGATTTTTATCGAACAAATCATGGATCTGTACCGTCAAACGGGGCAATATTGGAACGATCAGAACGGTGAGGATTTAGAGGCTCTGGGCGGCGGTTTTAATGCGAATTTAAACACGTTGCAGGACAAGGAGAAGCGGACAACAATTGCGGCGAAAATCAGAGAGTTCGCGGTTTGCATGGATCAGGTTGTTGCGTTAGTTAATGACTTTAAACATTAAATCAATCAAAGTTCACACAAAGCCTAAATAGTCGTAATAATGCCTAAAAAATCATGCTAAGAGCCGCGCGAAATTCAGGGACTCACTCCTGTTTTTCCCGGCTTTTTCTTGTCGTATGAAAGTTATGACGAGTTGTCACTCGGCTTTATGACAATGCTTCTGTTAGGTTGGGGAGGTCCCGGATTAACCCGCAATATATGAAAAGGAGGGGTGTCATTGCCGTTATTACAGCTTGGCGAGCTCACAAAGGAATAGGCAGCAAGGCGATTATAATATCAATGGACCTCTTGCTGCTGATGCGACACATTCATCTAGACATTCAAAAACAGGAGGCAGTCTAATGCATATTCGTACATTCGTACATCGTTTAGTTCTTTTGCTTGTATTAAGCAGTTTGCTGATATCTTCGTTTGTCCCGCAGCCGACAGCATCTGCATCTGCCCTTAAACAACAAGCCACCCGGGCAACGGAAGCGAAGGAAGTGGAAGCTTTTGCAGACCAATTCTTCAATCAGCCAAAAATCAAGGAGCAGCTTACAGGGGCTGCCGTTGTTTTAGTCAAGAATGATCAGGTTTTGCTTGAAAAAGGCTATGGCTACGCCGATATCAGCAGCAAGAAGCCCATTGATCCGGAAAAGACTGTTTTCCGTGTTGCTTCCATTTCGAAATTGTTCACCGCAACAGCTGTCATGCAGTTGGCCGAACAGGGGGCCATTGATTTACAGGCTGATCTCCAAACTTATCTGGGAGACTTGAAAATTGTCAATAAAACCAATAAAACACTCACCATGGAGCATTTGTTGACCCACACCTCCGGATTCGATTATACAGATAGCGCCGGCGGCTCAGCAAAAGAGGTTCCCAATAGTCAGTTCATCAAGGAAAATGTGCCTACCATTGTCCGGGAGCCCGGTGAAGCTTACCGGTACGATAATTATGCCTTTAATTTGCAGGGGTATATCGTGGAACGGTTGTCCGGTGTTCCGTTTACCCAATATGTTCAGGAGCATATTTTCAAGCCGCTTGGCATGGGGAACAGCAGCTTTAAGCTGACGCCCGAGCTGCGGAAGTATCTAGCTGTACCCTATACGGCCCAAAAAGATCCGATACCCGAATATCCGTCCAGGCCTGCTGAGTCTCCGGATGGCGGCATGTTCTCCACCGGAAGGGACATGGCCAAATTTATGATTACGCAGTTGAATGACGGACAGCTGGCAGAGGCTCGGATTTTGAGCCGGGATTCGGTTAAGGATATGCAGCAAATCCACCATCAAATTCATCCGCAGGTTGCTGGCACAGGCTACGGCTTTGAATCCTTTTATCAAAATAGCTACAATGGCCAGCGAGTCATAGGTAAGGGCGGGGATTTGCCAGGGTATCATTCCTGGATGTGGCTTATGCCGGAACAGAAAGTAGGCGGGTTCGTTATTTTTAATGGTGACGGCCCGGATTTGCGGGAGGTTTTTTTCAAAGCCTTTATGAATCATTATTATCCCGGAACACCAACAACTACTTCCACTCCAGTCGCATCCCAGGCGGAACTGGGCAAGCTGACAGGGATTTATCAGGATCTGCGCCTTCCATTTTGGATTCTTCAGGTTTCCGTTACGGACGATGGCAAGCTGAAAATCAAGGACCCCTATGGCTCGCATACACTCCGGGAAATAGCTCCCTTGTTGTTTGAAGATGAGCTCGGGAGTAAGGCGGCTTTTCAAGTCAATTCCAATGGTACCCAATATGCCTTTTACAATAAAATGGATAGCTGGGCGAAAAAAGTTCCTGAACCCAATGTGTATACGGATGTGGGGAATGAGCATCCTTATGCGTCATGGATTCATGAAGCCGGTCAGCTCGGTGTATTGACTCCTGGAGGGGATAGTGTTTTTCATCCGCAGCAAGAAATGACCCGGGCGGAGTTTATTTCGGGGCTTATGCGTTTGACAGGGATGGCCCCTTCTAAAAACACGTCGTTAACAAGCGAACTGGAAGCGAAGGACTACTTGGGCTATGTGCAGAAAGCCATTGAGCTGGGGCTTATGCAAGGGCGCGGCCCGGAACAGAGCTTTGCTGTCACTGCGGCCATTACGCGCCAGGAGGCTGCTGTTTTGATGTGGCGGGCGGCGATGATAGCCGGAGTAAATATGAGCAAATCCTCCGGGTTCAAGCTTGCGGGGGACACGGCGCCTTGGGCCGTAGATGCCGTGCAGTATATTGTGAATAATGGCATGTACGGGCCGGAAATTGCACGGAATTCCGCCGGAACCTTGGACTACCAGTCAAACGACCCCCTATTAAGGCAGGAAGCTGCCGCATTGCTGAGCCTATTTTGCAATCGGCTGTCCTTGAATTGAAATTAAAGGCTATCCCTGGAACTTATGTTGTCTACAAAGATAAGGCGGGTCTGAATATTTATATGCAAAATACCCTGACTTATATTTAACGGTACACGAAGAAGATGAAGGAATGTATTGAGTAAAAACATAATATTCAATAAATAATGCCAGCAGAAATGCTGGCTTTCGCTTTTGTTAATTCGTTTAATTTGTCTGGATTATTAAGTGTGTGAATTTATTAGGTAATTGACCGTTGGAAAGTTAAAGGCTACAATTGTCATAAAATGGTATACAAGGGAGTGATATAGAAATTGCTAGAACTAGATGGTGTAAATGCCGATTCACTAATAGACATGATTAAAATGTCCTTTTCATGGGAGAACTGGTCAGCAATTCTCGAAATTTCAGACAAACTGCTCGAAGTCGCAGCTATAGCATACGATTCAAATAAGCATAGTTTCAATAAGATTACTTTTAAAAGAAGCATCGTGTATTATTTCGGATACAGTTCATGTATGAAAGGGATTGCGCTTCAGAAGTTGGGGAGACTTCCTGAAGCAAGGGAGTGTATAGCCCAATACTCAGACTTGAGTTGGATTAAGGATTCCACTCCTGAAGGTCTTACTGAAGAGGGTTATTACAAGAACATTGCTGTAGCTAACACATACGTACTTGATTTGCTCGAAGGCAAGGTAGATGTGCTTTCTGATTATATAGAATTCATTAGGAAGAACGATAAGGAAGAACTTCTTGCTGGTCTGATTACAGTATTGGAATCATCAATTAAATATAATTACTCTATAGATTGGGTTCTTGACGAATTCAAAGAACAAGTCAAAGAGTTAAGCAGTAAAGAAAGAAGAGAAGATGTAAGGTATTACATAGATTACATGTACCTCCATACAATATATTTGTATAAAAGAGGAAAGGTTTTTGATACAATAAACCTGACACTAGACATTCTAATACTCTGTGATAAATTTGATGATGGGGCAGGGTTCAGAAAAGCTATTGCATTTTATGAACTTCTCAGGTGTTACGCTTCAGTTTCGCAACAAGAGATACATCAAAATATAATGAAAAATATCTTAGAGAGGGAGTTTTTGAAAGATGAAAAGAACATTTTTGTTATTGGCAGCCGTATTGTTAATTAGTTCTAGCGTAGTCATGACTTCCGCAAGCGCAGATGATAAGGATTTCTCAGCAAAGCCAGTATCCATCAGCAGCTTATCTCTCAACAATCATGGAGCAGGACACTAATATTATGAATGTGGTTTAACGGTGGATTTTCGTCAAAAATCCACATGGCTCTGTCTGAAAAGGCAGGGTCTTTTTGTTCCGATACTAACTCTTCGAAATACTTGTTTTTTAGCGAATAGACGAACGGGGAAATTCTATAATAGCCTGCCATATGTTCAGCTACTTGCTAAGGAGATCAATTTCTATTAAACCCAAGCTTGGTTTGACAAACCTACAGCAAAGGTTTACCCTAATAATGAATAACATATTCACTATTAAGGAGCATCCCTCATGCAGGCCAAAAAAGATGAAGTGAAAAAGGAAATCGAATCCGCCGCTTTAAAGGTGTTTTTCCGAAAAGGTTTTGCGGATGCCAAAATGAACGATATAGCTGATGAGATCCACATTTCCGTCGGAAATATTTATACGTACTTCAAAAATAAAAAAGAGCTGTTTTATTCAGTGGTTCCGCCGTCTTTAGTAGACTATTTGAAGAATGTGTTAGTGGAGAGCATTCGTATCGATAACCAGACTTTTTTTGAGGAAGCCAATAATGATAAGAAATCAGCCATCGTACAGGAACAAATGAACCTGTTAACGCAATATAGCATGCAGATCGTCATTATTTTTGAAAAGAATAAAGGGACCGTCTATAGCAATGCCAAAAACGAGCTGATCGATCTGATGATCGAGACGAAGAAGCCCTACTTGAAGGATCATTATAGAAGATATGAGATCGGAACCGAAGAAAATATGATTCTGCTGAACATCATCGCAAGCAATGTCATTAATATGATTCTGGATTTATTGAAGCGGGAGATGAGCACCGATAGCCGGAAGCGGATTTTTGAGGCGCTGAGCTTATACTGGCTGCATGGAGTAAAAGGCATAAATGAATAATGCCTATGGGCGTAATAAAGCTGGAGCTGGGGCGTAGCGCTGCAATCGGGAATATTCAGGTCACGATAGGGACATTTTGCATCTAAAAAATAGTTCCTATTTTTTTAATCGAATAATGAATTATTGATTCACTATTCGATTGTATAATCACAACAAGGGGGAAGAAACGATGAAGACAGGTTATGCATTTAAGGACTGCAATGTGATTTATGGAGACGCGGGAAGAGGCGTAGCTACCCATATGACGATTCTAATCCATGAAAACGGACTGATTCAGGAGATCGGGAAGGCAAGCGATGTGGTTATCCCGAGTCATTATCAGACGATCGACTGTTCGGGGAAATATGTGATGCCAGGTCTGATCAATGCGCACGTCCATCTTTTTGCCGACGGTAAGCCGTTTACGCTGTCTGCCAGCGAAGAGCTGCTGAATTTTGCGTTTCAGCATCTTTTGGATACGAGACTAGGCAGAAGCGTGCTGAAAAAACGGATGAAGCGAAATGCCCTGAACGCACTGCATTCCGGTGTAACAACGATGCGCAGTGTAGGGGAATTCTTTTATACCGATGTACAGTTGAGGGATGAAATTAAGGCGAATCAGTTTGTGGGACCCAATCTTCTGGTGTCCGGTTATTTCCTGAGCGTCACGGGCGGTCATGGTGCACCTTATTTGGCTTTGGTTGGCGATTCACCCTGGGAAGCGAGAAGGAATGTAAGAATCAACGTAAAAAACGGGGTAGACCTCATCAAAATCTGCGTGACCGGCGGGGTTACCGATGCCAAAGTGGTCGGGGAAGCAGGCCGTTTGCAAATGACGGAGGAAGAGGTTGCCGCTATTTGCGAGGAAGCCCATAAAATCGGCATACGTGTGGCGGCCCATGTGGAAAGTACCGAAGGGGTGAGAATCGCGCTAAAGGGCGGGGTCGATACTATTGAACACGGCGCGGAGATGGATGAGGAGATTATCAGCCTGTACCAGAATAATCCCAGAGCATTAAAGGGCTACACTGCATTGATCCCTACTTTGCATGCGGCGTATCCCAGCGCAAAATTGGACCTGAGCCTGACGAAGGTGAATGAAACCGTTAAGGAAAATTCCCGGCTTGTGTATGACTCCATGCTGAAGGGGGTGCGGCAGGCTGTAGAACATGATATCAAAATTGGTATTGGAACGGATGCTGCGATGTCCTATGTCACCCACTATGATCTGTGGCGGGAGCTGGACCATTACATGAGACAAACGAAGCTGAATTCGAGCCAGATCATTGAACGGGTAACCAAATCTAATGCGGAAATCTTAGGAATTGATCACCTGACAGGGAGCATAGATATCGGCAAACAGGCCGATTTAATCGTGATGCAGCAGAACCCGCTGGACAACATAAAAGCTTTGTCGGAGGTTGCTATGGTTATGGTCAAAGGAAATCTTATAGAGACGCCATCGGTGACCAGAATTCAGGCAGTAGACGAGCTGCTTGATTCGGTTTGGGGCAGTCGGGAGTGAGGTTTTAGCGGACACCAAAAATACCCGCATACTTCTTTTCAAATATCGCCCAGCGCTTTTCGGCTCCGTATTTCAATTGCAGCTGCTTCAGATATTGCCCGGCGGCTTCTGTATCTCCTGCTTGCAGCAAAAACCGGAAGGTCTCTTCGCTTAAATGCAGCGCAACCCTTGCCATGTAATAATCGACTATTGCTCTGGCGCTGGTTATTGAATGCATAAAAGTAAGGGCCTCTTCCAATTGCAGCATTAGCTCATCTGATAATTGGTCCGGATCGATATCAGGCGTTAACGAATAATGGTCCGGAGCGGAGGGACAGATTTCTCTGATTCGGGCGGTAAAGTGAGACTTGGCCTCTAGAGGAGACGCCGAGGGCGGAGTGGATTGCAATAGCGCTAACTCGGTGGAATGAATACTGCAGTTGATATAGAACAGGACGTGGTTCCAGGTGTTCGCCTTCGATTTTTGAATATTGAATTTATAGATGAGAGTTTCATCCGGTTTGTAGAAATTCAGATCCTTTTTAAGATAATCATGTTTGGAGAAAAAGGGTTTGACGTCTTTCGTGATGATTGCTTTAAATAACTCTTGCAAAGCAATCCCTCCCAAATCAAAATTAATAATGATAATCCGTCCTTACCATTTTCATTCCTTATCATTTATACTGAATAAAGTTATTACACATCTAAGGAGCCGCCGAACCCATTATGAATAAAAAAGAAGTCGCACACATACGCAAGCAGTTTAAGCTGGATCATGATTTGATGAACATCTACGATATTCTTAACGTGTACATTATGAAGGAAAGCAACGAGATCTATCATTGGGAGCGCCTGCCGTTTGGCCTCGTGGATAGAGAGAAGCAGGAGCTGTATATGGGTAATTTCAAAAAACTGCTCACTGGTGAGCTGGACCATAAGCTGTTCGAGTTGAAGTTTCAGGAGGAAGCGGAGGACCCGACGCGGGTAATGCTTCACCAAGGCCTGGTGACAGGTGATGCTGAAGAATGGCAGGACCTGATGATGCTGCTTGTTGACAAGATGCTGGTGGATGTTAAGTATGAGAAGGATATGGTGATCACTTTTGTTCGCGGGCAATATTACCGGCCGACTAAGGCCAGAAATGAAGAAGCCGAAGAGAGTGAGAAGGACGAGATGTTCGCGCATCCGTTCATTCTGTGCAGCGTGAATTCCACGGAACAGCAGCGCAAAAACCTCATGTTCGATTATGTGGAGCGGGAATTCAAGTACAATATCATTGTCGATCCGATTATCAAGCTCAGTTCGCCGGAGCAAGGATTCTTTTATCCCAGCGTAACGGACAACTATTCAGATGTGAACCGCATTCTGTATTGTACGGGAAAATCGAATTATCCCGATCCGCAGTTCATCGAGCAGGTCCTGAATGCCGAGAGATCTGTAACAGCCTTGGAAGAGAGAAGCTTCTTCGAAGATATCGTGAAGGAATTGGCAGGCGAACAGCTTGATACGACCACCCTTGCCCAGGTGTATGAGGAAATCCAGCTGGTTATCGAAGGGGGCGAAGGGGAGGAAGAACCTCCTAAGCTGGATTACAAAGATGTGGAACGTGTTCTGGCGGCAAGCGGCGTAGAGAACGTGACGGCGGAAAAGGTGGAGCGGGCGTTCGAAACGGTCGTCGATGACAAGTACTACGAAATGAAGGCAAGCAGTGTTATACCGAAATTTACTTCAAAATCGATTAAGATCGAGACCAAGGTAGCCACCATTACCGTCAGCCCGCAGGATTTAAGGTATGTGAAGCAGGTGAACTATCAAGGAAAACGCTGCATCATGATTGAGGTTGACGAGGATGTCGTGATCGAAGGATTTACGCTCAGTACGGAAACGTTGTAGACTCATTTGACTGTGCGTTGTCCACTTTTGTGAAGTAGGGGCTATCTATAAAGTCTTAGATAAGGACTTAGGATAGCCCCTGTTGTGTTTGTATTTCGTTACTTTTGGTGCTTAAAGATATAGTTGATATATTCTTTTGCACTATTATTAATTTCTTCATCGCTGGCTTGAAATGAAGCTCCGAAGACAGCAAAGTAGGGGAGTGCTACTGCACCTACATGTCTTATACTGGCTTTGAAAGGCGCGATCATTTCATCCACGGTAAAAGAAACAGAGCCCTCCGGCAAATAATTTTCTTTTTTATCACCGATGGACAGGGCAAGCCCTAACCTCTTCCCTTTAAGCTTGTCACCTTTTGAACCATAAGCCCACCCGTAAGCAAAAACATCGTCAAACCATTTTTTAAATAGTGGAGGATAGCTGTACCAATACAATGGAAATTGAAAGATAATATGATTATAGGCTTCTAATAAATTTTGCTCTCTAGGAACATCTATATTCCAGTTAGGATACTCTTTGTAAATCTCATGAACTGTAATATCGGTTGGATATTGCAGCAATTCTTCTTTCCAGCGCTGGTTGACCCTTGAAGCCTCAAGGTTTGGGTGTGCCAGAATCACCAGTGTTTTCATTGGGAATCTCCCTTCACAGGCCTGTATTTTTTTGAATATCATCATTATCTTGCAGGCCCCAAAAAAAGAAAATACACACAATAAAGTAAGATGGTTACTTCAAAGTACGTACTGGACTCGGAAAAAAAGATATGCAACAATGAGTTTTTAGACCGGTGGTATAAGATCGTCATTAACGAGGTGTTATTCAATGAAGCAATATCATTTGGGCATAGAGGCAACACTTGAAATCCTCGGTGGAAAGTGGAAATCTCTGATCATCTGCTTACTGATGCCCGGTGCGAAGAGAACAAGCGAATTACAGCGGAATATTCAAGGCATTTCACAAAAGGTTCTGATCCAGCAGCTTCGGGAGCTTGAGGAGGATGGACTCGTCAGAAGATATGTATACCCGCAGATGCCGCCAAAAGTCGAATATAGCCTCACGGAATATGGGGTTACAGCCAATAAGATCGTTGACGTTATGTGTACCTGGGGAAAAGAGAATATTAAAATGAGACAACGGCAAGGAGAAGATATCGTCTTGCTGGAGGATAAGTCCACGATGATACCTTAGTAAAACTATATACACCCACCTCAGACCCACCCCGTAAACTCCAATATCGACGCCTTCGCTGACTGCGCTTCGGACTGTGCCCCTTTACGCCATTGTTTGGGCGACTCTCCCATGAGCCTGGAGAAGCAGCGGTTGAAGCTGGAAATAGAACGAAATCCGACCTGCTCAGAGATCGAAAGAATGGAATCATCCGTGCTTTTTAGCTGCTTGCAGGCCTCTTCGATTCGGGTGCTGCTCAGGAAATCGAGAGGTGCCGTTCCCATGATTTCGTGGAATTTTCTGCGGAAATGCGTTGTGCTTAAGTGGCATGAATCCGCCAGGAAATCAATGGTGATGGGGGTCATATAGTTTTTCGTGATATACTCCAGAGCTGGAGAAATAGCGAAATAGCCCTTCATACTATGCTCTGTTTCTTGTTCGGCCAGCGCTTCATTTGTGGAATGAATTCTAAGCAATTCTATATAAAGAGACAACAATAATCCGTAAGCGCTTTCCTGGTAGTAAGGCTTCTGCTCCTTGAGCTCCTCCACGACCGATGTGGCAAGGGAATAGACTTTGGGATATTGCTCCTTGTTCAAAATACAGTTCTTTCCCAGCACCCTCCACAGGTTCGGCTCGAAGCTGTTGTAGGCACTTTTGAAGGAATGCTGAAACAGCTCCTCCGGTGAAAAAAAGAGATAGGACCACAGACTTGCCGTATCAGGTGAACTGTACGTGGTATGGGGGAGGTATCTGGGGAGGAAGGTCACATCTCCGGCTTTAAAGGGGACGTCTTCTCCTTTGATCTCCATGATGCCGCTATCTGAATAGCAAATGCCAATCTCCAAATGGTTATGGAAATGGAGATGTTCGCTTTTGATATCGGAAATCCTCCAGCGGTCCCCGCTTAACAGCAGGACAGGGAAATGGATAGGCAAGCTATAATGGCGGTACTCAATGACAGGCTTCTTTTTTCTGGGCATATTCGCTGCTCCCATTCCATAACGTGAATTTGTGTGGGTTGGAGGTAGGTAACTTCAACTATATAGATTGAATTTATGAATATAAACTTAGGGAAAAGTGGCGGAAGGGAATTTTGGAACTGTAGGAGCGATAGCGTCCGCCTTTAGGTTTGGATTTCTACCGCGAATCGCGGTTAAATTCAGGAAATCCAAACCTAACAGCGGCCGAAAGTCCAAACATTCTCTGGAGTCACTGCCAACCCCAAAGTAGAAAAACCACAAGTTCAATCTTTATAGCTCTCTTCAACAAATGGTTGAAATTGCGCAGTTTTGCTGCGAATGTGCTTAGATGTATACCATTATACTGCTTACAATAGAATATATAAAGCGTTTACAATAAGACGGACGGCTCTAAAGGCGCCTTTGGGGGCGTGTGCGAAGGAGAGGGGAATAGAGATGCTTCAAATCAATTATGACAGGGAAGAAATATTAAGCGTTATCGACAAAGTCACCAGAAAAACACTCGCGATGGATTTAACGTGGGAATGGCCTTGCGGGGTGGCATATTATGGGGTATCCAGAGCCTATCAGACCACAGGGAATAAAGAGTATTTGGATATGCTTGTCCAGTGGGCAGATGAATATATCGAGCTGGGCCTGCCGGACTGGACAGTGAACACCTGTGCCATGGGCCACATGCTGATCACCTTGTATGAAGAGACTGGCAACCAGAAATATTGGGATATTGTGATGAGCAAGGTGGAGTATCTCCGCAGCAATGCGCTGAGGTTTGGGGACAATGTGCTGCAGCATACCGTATCTGTGTCGAATGATTTTCCGGAACAGGCCTGGGCGGATACGTTGTTTATGGCGGCATTTTTTCTGCTCCGTGTAGGAAGCAAGCTAAATGATCAGGAAATGATCCAGGATGCCCTGAATCAATATTACTGGCATATCAAATACCTGCAGGACCCTAGCAGCGGTTTCTGGTACCACGGCTACAATAACATCAAGCAGGATCACATGTCGGGATTATATTGGGGTAGAGCGAATGCTTGGGGCGCCTACACCATGTCGCAGGTCAAACCGCTTTTGAAGGACTGGTATTTGTACCCTCAGTGTATGGACGTGGAGTGTTCACTCCGGGATCAGCTGGCGGCACTCAAGCTTGTTCAGACGGAGAACGGTTTGTGGCGGACGGTGCTGGATGACGAAGAGTCCTATGAAGAAGTATCCGCCTCTTGCGGGATTGCGGCGGCTATGATCAATAACGGTAATCCGCTGCATACCAAATATGTGCAAAAGGCCCTGAAAGGCATATTGGACAATATCAGCGAAGATGGACGGGTGCTGGGTGTATCGGGCGGAACAGCGGTGATGAAGGACCGGGAAGGGTATCGCAATATCCCCAAAGAATGGATTCAAGGCTGGGGTCAAGGTCTAGCACTCGCTTTTCTATCAGATATGCTTAAATAGGAGGGAACCAGGTTGTCCAATCTAACTAAGGGGGCCTTTACCCTGCCGGGAGAATCCGGTTATGAGGCGCTGACCCTGAAACTCGCTGAACGGTGGGGAGCCGATGTCATCCGTGACAGTGACGGCACACAATTGTCCGATGAGATTATCAATGCAGGGTACGGTATCTACTCTACAATCTGTATCATTAGGGAACATAATGTGTGGGCGTCGCAAAATCCGGATAAGCTGCAGCAGTGTTTTTTAATTACGAATCCAAAGGTGGCTGTACTAGATTATGTATCCATCTATCTGATGGAGGATTTTTTTGCTGAACAATTCAGAGTGAATGATTCCAAAGAGGCGTTTAAGTATTGGCAGGTTGTAGACCGGACGACCGGGGAGGAAGTTCCGAGAGAACAGTGGAATTATGACCGGGAATCGGGAAATGTAGTCCTTACCGGAATTGCACCTTGGCATAAATACACGGTCAGCTTCATGGCCTACCGGATCTGGGAAGAGATCTCCATGTACAATCATACGACGAACAACTGGGATAAAGAGCATTTGATGCAGATTGATCCCATCTATCCGGAAACGCAGGCATATCTGCTGGACTGGATGGAAGACTGGTGTGTACAGCATAAGGAAACAACGGTTGTCCGGTTTACTTCGCTTTTTTATAATTTCGCCTGGATCTGGGGCAGCAATGAGCGCAACCGCCATTTGTTCTCGGACTGGGGTTCATATGATTTCACGGTAAGTTCAAGAGCGCTTGATCTGTTCGCTAAGAGATATGGCTATTCGCTGACGGCCGAGGATTTTGTGAATGGCGGCAACTATCGCGTCAGTCACATCCCGGCTAAGCAGCGCAAGCTCGACTGGATGGCCTTCATCAATGATTTTGTAATCGGATTTGGCAAGCAATTGATTGACATTGTGCATCGGCACGACAAACTGGCGTATGTCTTCTATGATGATAGCTGGGTTGGCGTAGAGCCTTACAATGACCGCTTTCAGGAGTTTGGCTTTGACGGGATGATTAAATGCGTGTTCTCGGGTTATGAGGCACGGCTGTGTTCAGGTGTAAAAGTGGATACACATGAGATCCGGCTGCATCCGTATCTTTTTCCGGTCGGGCTAGGCGGACTTCCTACCTTTATGGAGGGCGGCGACCCCACGCTGGATGCCAAAAAGTACTGGATCAACATCCGGCGCGCGCTCCTGCGGGAGTCTATTGACCGGATCGGACTGGGCGGGTATTTGCATCTGGTAGAGCCTTACCCGGATTTCTGCGATTACATCGAAAAGATTGCGGGTGAATTTAGACAAATTAAAGAGCTGCATCAACAAGGCAAGCCTTATCAAATAAAGACGAGAGTAGCCATTCTGCACAGCTGGGGCAAATTAAGATCGTGGACATTGTCCGGCCATTTCCATGAAACGTATATGCATGATTTGATTCATATTAATGAAGCTTTATCCGGATTGCCGGTTGACGTGCAGTTCATTGATTTTGAGGATATCCGTCAGGGCGTATTGCAGGATTGTGATGTAGTGATCAATGCCGGCTCTGCCGGATCTGCCTGGAGCGGCGGGGACTACTGGAAAGACAACAAGTGTGTGGATATATTGACCCAATGGGTGTATGAGGGCGGTACCTTTATCGGGATTAACCAGCCTTCGGCGGTCGATGGCTATGACAGCTACTTCAGAATGGCACATGTTCTCGGTCTGGATGAGGATACCGGCTCCAGGGTCGCTCATGGCAAATGGACTTATGAGACCCGGGACGAGCACAGCTTGGTGCCTGAAGGGGCCAGCATAACACCTAAGAATAGCATTTATCTTACCGACGGGTCAGCTGCGGTAGTGGATGAAACGGGCGGCAAGATCACACTGTCTACTCATGCCTTTGGTAAAGGCAAGGGGATCTACCTTCCTTCGTTTGAATTTAGTTTTGCGAATACAAGATTGCTGCTGAATCTAATCCGCTTTGCGGGCAATGAGCTGCATGAAACGAAGTACATTACGGATAACTTATTTACAGAGTGTGCCTATTATCCGGAAAGTAAAATACTTGTTGTGATTAACAATAATGATCAACTTCAAAGCACTTCGATTGATACGGAGTATGGGCAACAAACGATGGAGTTAGCTCCGTATGACACAATTATCTCAACTATTGGCGAATAACTAACATTCAAAAAGCTCAAGCCTGCGGCTATACTGCCGATGCTTGAGCTTTTTGCTGCAATGCAGCGGTTGACCAGCGCTTATAAATAGTAGGGAGGCCCTATGAGAGTGAATTGTGATAGGATAAGGGTACATTATTTTCCCCACGGGGCAAGAAAAGGGAGCAACATGAGAATTATTATTTCGCCTGCCAAAAAGATGAAGCCGGACACGGATGTCTTTACTAGCCGCCAGATGCCGCAGTTTATAAACGAGTCGGAAATTCTGCTGGCCACATTAAAAAAGCTGAACTATGAAGAAGCAAAATCCCTATGGAAATGCAATGATGCTATCACCACGCTGAATGCCCAGCGGATTGAGAATATGGATTTAACCCGCAATTTGGTACCTGCTCTCTTCGCCTACGAAGGGATTCAGTACCAATACATGGCACCGGGGGTGCTACAAACGGAAGAGCTGGAGTATCTTCAGCAGCAATTACGGATCTTGTCGGGGTTCTACGGGATACTCCGGCCGTTTGACGGGGTTGTTCCATACAGACTGGAAATGCAGGCCAAGCTGGCCGGACCGGGCTTCAGTTCGATTTATGGATTTTGGGGCAGAAAACTGGCCGATCAGCTTCTTGCGGAGAGCGGCTGCATTCTGAATTTAGCCTCTAAGGAATACAGCAAATGCATTTCCCCTTATCTGGGCAGAGATGTTCGAATGGTTACTTGTGTATTCGGGCAGCACATCGGTGGTAAGGTGATCGAAAAAGCAACCCTGGTCAAGATGGCCCGGGGTGAAATGGTACGCTTCATTGCTGAACGGCAAATCAGGTGCGTGGAGGATATCAAAGGTTTTACCGGGTTTGATTTCGAATTTGTAGATGAGTTGTCAAATGAGTGCACCTATGTGTTTATACAAAAAGCTACGAAAACTGGTGGTAATAAAGTCCGCACAGGAACAGGAAATTGATTGAAGGAATTAAAACAGTTAAAAAGCTCAAGCCTGCGGCTATATGCCTGGTGCTTGAGCTTTTTGCTGCAATAGCCCCGTTCATTCTCACTTATGTATCAGCCACTTATAATGGGTGCAAATAGTGTATAATTTTGGTAATCTGATTTTAGTAAATGATAAATACTTAGATATTGGGGAATTGATAGATGAATAATGACTATTTTAATAGAATTGATAACGTAATTAAATACATTAAGGAAAATAGCAATCAAAAACTCACTCTCGATAACTTGGCCGGCGTTTCAAATTTTTCGAAATATCATTTTGCAAGAATATTTACATCCATAGTCGGTGTGACTCCAGTTGCGTTTGTAAATCAAGAGCGTCTACAAAAGGCTGTTTTTCTTTTAGCTGAAACTAACAAGACTATTTTGGCAATATCGAATCAATGCGGTTTCGAATCGGTATCCACCTTCAATGCTCTCTTTAAGAAGCACTATAGCAAGACCCCAAGTGACGTTAGAAATAGCGTAAAGAAGAATCGCAATATTTCATTACACTTCAGCAATAAGCAAGAAGAGTTCTCCCAGTTTGAGGCTTACAATGGGATTGGGAGAAATCACATTCTGAAGAGGGCGTGGAAAAACGTGATCACAATCAAAGAACTTCCTGAATATGAAGTGGCATATGTTAGGCATGTCGGGAGTTACATGGATACTCATGTTGCATGGGACAAGTTGGGACGTTGGGCAAGCTTGCAGGGACTTACTCCGAACAATCATTATTTTATCGGCATATCGTTGGATGATGGAAATCTCGTAGAAGAATTTGCTTGCCGCTACGATGCTTGTGTCACATTGCCAAATGGATTCGAGAGATCCGGACATACAAAACATGTGGAATTCAAAACATTACCCGGTGGAATGTATGCTGTATATCCATTCTACGACACAATCGATAAATTTGTTCTCGCCTATCAAAATGTATTCAGTCTATGGTTACCGGATAGTGAGTATGATGCCGACGATAGGCCATGCCTAGAATTCTGTATGAATGATCCTGCTAAAGATGTGGAAGGGAAATGCAAAGTTGATTTATATATACCGGTCAAGAAGAGAATATGAATAACCGTATGGAAGGAAGATGATGATTGGGATCTCCTATAGGGATCGTGGATTGGGTAGAAAAAAATGAAAAAATAGAGGAATTATTAAATCAAGAGAATACCTTGACCATACATGCAATGGATCATGGATTTGAAGCTGAAGTCATGAAGATAAGTTCAGATCATGAGAGCTTTGTATTGAAAGTATGGAATAAGAGCTCAAGACCTGATGTTAGTTTTCAATTTCATTTATTGAATGCCCTTTTTGAAAGAGGATTATCAGTCTCTAAGCCATTGGGCTGGGGGGTAAATCCAAATGCAGATAAGGTGCTGTTGACTACCTTTGACGGGATGCCGGTTAACGAACTGAATGAAAAGAAAATGATTGAGATTGCGAATATATTATCAAGGATACATCAAATTCATGTAGAAGAGATTGGAAATATACATCTACCTAAGTACGATTTCATTGATTATTTTTTTCCTGGAGTAAGGGAACATGATGACTTGAATAGCGCATTAATTTCTCTTGTGCATATTAGTCAAATGAAGCTGGATCGGATCATTCATGGTGATTTCCATTTAGGAAATATTCTAGAGGAAAATGACCGATACACCGTAATTGATTGGACGAACGGACAATTAGGGGATTCCAGATATGATTTTGCGTGGTCACTTACTCTACAAAAAATATACATCTCAGAGCGATATGCACATGTGTTTCGTTCCGCTTATCTGTTAGATAATGATATTCAGCAGAATGAGCTTGAAGTTTTTGAGGCGTTGGCTTGTCTTAGGTGGATATTACTTCATAGAAATGGTGGCGTACCCAAAGGGATTAATACGATAGAGAGGGTAAAAGGGTTAATAGCCCAAAATTCATTCTTAAAAGAGCTGGAGTTTAGAGATTTATCAATTATAAAGAAGATATGGAGCGGTGATGGAATGAACATTGAAGCAGTTTATGAGCAGTTTCCTAGCCTGAAGTCAGATAATTTCGTATTGAAGAAGATTGAAGATCATCATTTTAACGAAGTCTTTGAAATCTATAACAATGACAAAGTATTTGAATACTGTGGCATAATACCCAAACACAATAAAGATACTGTGAGAAGCATGATCGGGCATTTCGAGAGAGATTATAATAAAAGATCAAGGGTTAAGTGGGGGATATTTGCCAGCCCTGACCCTGACCGGTTGCTTGGAATTATTGAAGCTGTCGACTTTAATCAAAAGGTAAATGCTGTGACGATTGGCTACTTTTTGTCGGAAGCACATTGGGGCAAAGGTATTGCTAGCGAAGCGGTAAAAATATTAATCGATTTTTTGTTTAGGGATGTCAACGTCAACAGAATTCAGGCTGAAGTGATGCCTCAAAATGAGACTTCAAAAAAGGTATTGTTGAAGAATAGCTTCATCAAAGAAGGAACATTAAGACAAGCGACACTATGGGCAGGTAAAGGAATCGTCGATTTAGAGATATACAGTATTTTAAAAGAAGACTATGTAAAATGATAAAAAGCTTCTCCATTCGGGTTCCATGCCAGTGGAGACAACCGGAAGCACCGGCCTGAAAGGCCGGTGCTTCACTCTGAAGGCCTGAGCCCAATCCCAGGCGGGTTTGACACACTCGGAAGATACCCTTACCATTTTGCAGTATAATAGGATGGAAAATGGAGGGAATGGCGATGAACGATGCGATATTGATTATAGAAGATGAAGCAGGTATTGCCTGCATGCTGGAACTGCTGCTATCCAGGGAAGGGTATTCTTCCGTCCTTACCGCTTCTACCGGGGCGGAGGCGATGAGCCTGATGGACAGCCGGGAACCGGATATAATTTTACTGGATGTGATGCTCCCGGACTGTAACGGCTTCGAGCTGTGTCTGGAGCTGCGCAAAAAAACAAACGCCCCGATCTTATTCCTGACTTCGCGGGCAGCCGATTATGACAAGCTGACCGGATTTGCGATGGGCGGGGACGATTATATTACAAAGCCGTTCAACTCCCTGGAGGTGGTGGCGCGGATCAAAGCCCAGCTTGCCAGAAGACGACTGTATCAGCAGGAGGCTCCATCTGCCTGTTATACTTTTGCTGATTTTGAAATCAGCAAGGATACCGGAGGGTTGACGGTGCGCGGCCAGCAGCTTCACTGTACGGCTAAGGAGTTTGCGCTGCTGCTGTTTTTTGCCGAGCATCCGAGCCGCCTGTTTACAACGGCCCAGCTCTATGAACAGGTCTGGGGTGAAATGCAGCTGGGCGATGAGAAAACGGTTGTTATTTATATTTCCAAAATCAGAAACAAAATAGAGCAGGACCCGAAGCAGCCCCGTTACATTGTCAACTTCCGTGGATTAGGCTACAAATTTATACCGAACCCTGTACCGGCTGGTCAAATATGAAAGGGGTCGTTCGTGTTGGCCTCCGGCTGCTGCTTTTTTTGCTTGCCCTGGTTATAGGTGTTATCGCCGCCTGGCTTGTTCTGTTTATCCTTTTTATTTTTATGCGGCAAATGGTTCCATGGCTGAAGGGCCTTGAGTACATACAGTTTCAAATCTGGAGTTTCCTGATCGTGTGCCTGGCTGCGCTTGTCTTCTATCTGTGGAGCCTGACGAAATCGATTTTTTATATGCTGACCTGGCTGAAGCGGCTGGCACAAGGTCAATATGACGAACCTTCGCGGAGTAATTGGCGCGGCCGCCCCATTCCCGGAAATCAGCTCAAGCTGCCTTATGCTCTCTTTAAAGAAATCATCGGGCAGTTGTCCACGTTGACCCTTGCACTGCAGCAAACAGAGAAAGAAAGACACGAATTGGATGAGAAACGAAAAAGCTGGATTGCGGGCGTGCGGCATGATCTGAAAACCCCTTTGGCCTATATTCGCGGTTACAGCTCCATGATTGCAGCCGCTGATCAATATGCGTGGTCTACTGCGGAAATAATCCAGTTCGGCTCCTTAATGGAACAAAAGACGATCCAGGTAGAGCAGCTTATTGAAGATATGAATGCTTTCTATCAACTGGACGGCAGCGAGGTTCCGCTCTCGCGGGAATCTACGGAGATGGCAGAATTTATCAGGCAGATCGTTACCGATGTTGCTGATCATCCGCTTGCTGCACAGCATACCTTTGCCTTCAATACGGACGGGGAGAAATACCTTGATATCGATCAACGCATGATTCGGCGGGCGCTGCACAATTTGCTGTGGAATGCCGTGGTTCACAATCCCGCAGGGTGCCATATTGAAACCGGGCTACGCTGGGATCAGTACGGACTGACGGTTGAGATTCGCGACAATGGGACGGGAATCGATGCGGCGGTGCTAGAGCGGCTGAACGCAACAGAGGACAATATGTTGTCGGCGCGGGCCAGATTGGCGGGCTCCGGCCTGGGCATGGCGCTGGCAAAGGGTTTTGTAATAAGGCATGGCGGCAAAATGGCTGTACATAGCAAACCGCAGCAAGGAACGCAAATCACACTTTTTTTTCTTTATTGAATGCAGGCCGGACATCCGCTTTTTGTGGTGTTGGCCTGTTTTTTTACTTAATTTTTACTTTTCTTTACCCCGCTGCTACTTCCAGCGCCTATTATTGTCCCTATATCAAAGATATGAGGTGACAGGAGATGCCACAACTTATAGTGGAGACAAAAGGGCTGACCCGCCGCTTCGGCGAGCAGGTGTCGGTGAATGAGGTAAACCTGGAGGTTCCCGAGGGGAAAATATACGGTTTTCTAGGGCCAAACGGTGCAGGGAAAACTACAACGATCAAAATGCTGCTGGGTTTGCTCTGGGCCGATAGCGGGACGATCCGTATTTTTGGACAAGAGATGCCGGGCAACAGTCAGGACATTTTGCGCAAGGTAGGCTCATTAGTAGAGAACCCATCCTATTACGGGCATTTGACCGGGTACAAAAATTTGAAAATACTAAGCACACTGCTGAAGCTGCCCGACCGGCGCATCGGTGAGGTGCTGGAAATTGTGCGGCTGACGTCCAGTGCAAACCGTAAAGTGAGCGGATATTCCCTTGGTATGAAGCAGCGGCTCGGCATAGCAGCAGCCTTGCTGCGGGATCCGCAGCTGCTGATCCTGGATGAGCCGACCAACGGCCTGGACCCGGCCGGTATCCAAGAAATACGGCATCTGATGCTGTCACTGGCCCATGATCAGGGAATGACGATCATGCTGTCCAGCCATCTGCTGAGCGAGGTGGATACGATTGCAGATGAGATCGGAATAATCAGCAGCGGCAAACTCGTCTATCAGGGAGCACTAGAAATGCTGGAGCGGCGCAGGGGCAAAGTCATGGGATTTGCAGTGGAGCGGCCGGAGGAAGCGCTTCGCACGCTAATGCTGCAAGGATTCGCCGTGGAGCGGGAAGGCAATATGCTGTCAGTTTCGGCAGAGAATGTCAGTATGTCGCAGGCAGAATTGTTCAAACTGCTGGGCCCTTACGGGATTATGAATGTACGGGAAAGCAGCAAATCGCTGGAAGAGCTATTCATGGAGTTGACCGGAAAAGGAGTAAGCTTATGATGTGGCGAGCCCTGCGGGCCGAAGGCATGAGGCTCAAACCTGCGGCCCGCTGGCTGCCGGTTATCAGCGCCGGGCTGTTCATCGCATTTATCTCGCTGGAATGGTATCTCTATTTCAAAGGCCCGGCAGGGGTATACAGCGTATTTAATGTGATGTATTTGTTTCTAGGTTTCGTATTGCTGCTAAACACCGCGTTACTCACGGGTATGATTGCCGGTTTGGAACACGAATCCAATAGCTGGAAGCAGCTGCTGACCCTGCCCGTTTCCCGCTCTGTTCTTTATTGGGCCAAGGCGCTGTGGGTTCTTTTTCTGCTGTTGTGTACGGCCTTGCTGATTATTGCCGGCCTGATCCTGCTCTGGATTTGCTACACTTCCGAACCGCTGCCGTTCCAGCTTCTAATCAAGCAAATTATGTACAGCTTTCTCGCATCAACTGCGGTGCTGGGGCTGCAGATGTGGCTGTCTATCCAATTCTCGAACCCGGCCATTCCGATGTCCATCGGCTTCCTGGGCGCTGTTTCTGGCCTATTCATAGCGCGGGACAGCGGAGCAGCATTGTGGACCTGGCTGTGGCCATGGGCCTATCCGACGATGTCCAGTCCGTTCATGGCACATCCCGAGAGGTGGATTGGCATCAGTGCAGGCCTGGGAACGGTGCTGCTAGCCGCCGGGACCTTGCATTTTAAAAACAAACAATTTTAATTAACAGGGGTGTGATTATGGAAAATTTGATGAAAGCCGAACGAATGAAGCTGCAGTATTCCGTCATCTTCATCCTGTTCCTCCTCGGTGCGCTGGGAACTGTGATGCTCGGAATGAACAGTTTAAATTCGGAGAATTTTGTAGGTTTTTTTGAGCGCGGATGGAAAACCTTTTATCTGCATATGGCCAGCTTTCACGGTTTGTTTTTTTATCCGCTTTATGCCGGGGTACTAGCTTCTTTTATCTGCCGTTATGAGCATACAAACGGGGGCTGGAAACAACTGTTTTGTCTGCCCATTCCCCGTTACCGTGTCTATTATGCCAAATTGGGAACGCTGATGCTGCTGATGGGGTTGATTCAACTGCTTTTTGCCGGATCATATCTGCTCGCGGGAGTACTGCTTCAATTGGGGGACGATTTGGATTTTACCGAATTGATCATCGGTACGGTTGGGGGATGGCTGGCCATACTGCCGTTTGCGGCGCTGCAGTTATGGGTGTCCATGCGCTTGAAGTCGTTTGTTTCCTCTTTGATTTTATCCGCTTCGATCGTGATAGCCAACATTGTGCTTACCGGGCTTCATGCCTCGATCGGTGCCTGGTTTCCTTCTACAACGGCCTACTACGCGATGTATCCAAGGGGGACGGCTTTGTCGCCCCGGCTGGATGTGATCCCCTTCATTCTCATTGTGGCTGTAACCTCTGCTGTTTACATCTGGGCGGGACGCCGTTCGCTTATGCGCAGGGCCTAGCTTTTTGAACAAGACAAACTCCTGAGTTCCATTAGGAACAAAGGAGTTTGTCTGCGAATAAGGTTTCGTATTAACTGTCTTTGTAAAGCTTATAAAACTTTATCAAAGTGGCGTAAGGAAAATAATTCAATTGCATTTCGCATAAAAATTGCAATTAACGAATATAGCAACACTCTATCAAGACCAATACTAAATTGAATATCGAAGATTGTTGTTATAAAAACTCCAATGCAAATTGCAAAGCCAAGTGCACTATAGTAGTGCATTGCCACGTGGTTCGCCTTATTCTGAACCAATTGCCAACGTTCATCATTTCTATATTCTTTCATTTTTACAGCTTGGAAGCATGGAAGGGCAATAGTGCATATACCTAATACGACCAACACCACTAACATTACGAATTGATAAATCATAATTTTTCATCCTCCTCAAGTACAAATACTTCATTGATAGATACATTAAATGCTTTGGCAATTTTGAAAGCCAACTCCAACGAAGGTGTATATTTATATTTTTCAATGGATATAACTGCTTGTCGTGAAATCCCGACATGTTCTGCCAAATCAGCCTGTGTCCAGTCTCGTTCAGCTCTCAAAACTTTAATACGATTAGTAACCAATGTAATGGACTCCTTCCTATATGTAATCAACCAGTTACATTGTCATTGTAACCACCTAGTTACATATTGTCAATAAAAGGATACGTTATAGATAATAATCTAATGGATTTTTGCCGATGTAAAAGAAAGCATGGTATGAGATTTTTTTAAAGGGTATGGATTGATATATATAGAATAAAGTTTGGATGGAACAAGAACAGGTGAAGGAGGGGACTTATGATTTTCAGAAAAGATCCAATGGATAAAAAAGGTTTGCTTAAAGAATTAGACTCACTAGGTTATTCAGACAGGATCCATAAAATTGTCACACTAGGCCGTGAAAATCATGGATCCACCCAATATTCAAAATTGCTCGCTTCATTACTGAAAGGCGGTGTCTATGAGACACAGCTAGCTTTAATGGGGGCTATTGCCACACAGGATGCAAAGATTATTGTGTCTGCGTTAAAGCATCCTATGGCTACTATTAGAAATCAGGCAGCCGGTCTTTTGGCCAAAGTGGCTTCAGATATTGATATTGAACGTGAACTCCCGGAGCTGTCCCATGATTGCCGCCGCAAAGTACTGCGCAGTATTTCATTTATCCATCGTCAAGAATTAGCGGAGAGGTTACTGCCTGTTGTGTATGCCCGATGGGGGGCGGAGGAGGCCTCTATTCTGCTGCCAGCATGTTCTAAGGAAACGGTCAGTAAATGGCTTGAAGAGCTTGGATATATCATTATCAACTGGAAGAAATTCTCTAGCCGTCATCTTGATGCCGTTGCGGAGTATTTTAAAACAACGTTAGAAGGCACCCCCCTTAGGGAAAAGGGATATGTGTGGTGGAGATTTTCATCAGCTATCGAAGCTTTATGCAAGGTAAAGCCGGATTTCATTCTCGAATGTGCCATGAATCATGGACCCCTGGGTATCATCCATCCTGTACTTAAAAAACATCTGGGTACATTAGTCCGAATCTATCCTGAAGCAGTGTATAAGCTGCTAACCCGGAAGGAGTCGCGAAGTGACCTGCTCTCTCATGGTGTGCCGGATGGCGTTTTAAGAAGGGGGAAATATTTTTCCATAGATCAATGGATTGAATTAGCCAAGCTGCTTGCAGATACCCCCATACATATAGCGAAATTGCTTGAGTGTATGGCTCCTTCAAAGCGTAAAGCGATTTTTGAGTCGGTCTATGAAGAGGACAAACGTAAAGAGCGCATTTTTCCAGAGACATTACTGTATCAGTTACCGCATACATTACGCGACAAGGAAGCAACCCGAATGCTTGGTCTGCGTGAAATCTATGATAGCCGGGACAAAACGATTAGGATTTCAGCTTGCCGTTCTATTCATCATTCAAGAGAGCTGCTTGAAAAAGCGGCATATGCCTCTAATGCAGATGAACGCGCAATGGCACTTGTGCAGCTGATTAAAAGTACTGCGCTATCAAGACAAGGTATGAATGAGACTTTGGTGTATTTAGGCCGCATCAAAAATGATCAGGATCCTGTACGATCTGCAGTGATTAGAGAGCTTGCAAACAGTCCTGCATCTATGTTTACGGATGAGAATGTAAAGGAGCTTACTTTACTCGTTGATAGTGTTATTGAGGCTAGAGATACTTCCTATGCTACAAGGTTTGCCACTCAGGAATTAGCATTTGTGATTATGCGGTTTAATGCAGTAAATCCCGGAAGTGAGATCTTTAAGTTCGCTTTAAGCACGATCGTAAAGTTAGCCAAGCAGAGCGGACAGCTTACACTTCCATCCTTCCAGGAAAATATACCCCGGGGTATAGAAGAGCGAATATTTGAAGTGGTTTATCCGTTAGCTGTGGCGGCAAATCGAAGAGAAGACTACAATTTGGTGATCAGCCTGGCGGACTCCTTTGGCAAAAGAGGCTTTGGTATCTCTAAGCTTCAAAATTTACTAAGCGATGCGGTACAGGAGAAAACAGCTTCTATCGCAGTACGGGCGGCAAGACATTGGCTTGCCCCTCCTAAAACACGGGATGAGAGAGTCAGAGAATTATTAACCCTGGATAAATCGTTTATTACCGTAAACGAAGTGTTCCTGCATCTGCATCGGAAACGTCAAGAATGGCTGGATCCATTTATATCGGGTGAGGTTATTAAAGGCAGGTTCTTAACGGGGAAAACCATTTATGTTGTGCCGGCTGCGGATGGGTTCCATAGGTGGTTGCCGCGTCAGCAACAATCTTTTAGAACCTCAATAGAAAGCATTGCGTCAGATGCCAAACGCAGTTTTTATGAACGTTCAACAGCTATAAAGCTAATGGCAAGAATGCCTGATGTCAGTCCGGATAAGCTGGTAGGGTATTTAAAAGATAAGGAAGTAGCTGTAGTAGAAGCTGCAGTTTATGCACTTTCATTGTTGGAAGAACCTGAAAAGGCACTTCCCGTTCTGCTCGAGAATTTAGATGGAGACAGAGCCCGTGTAGCCATGTACTCGATACCCAGATGCATTCGTAGAGTGAATCCGGCTGTATTGACTTCAATACTTAAAGAACTGTTAAACCGGGACAAGCTTAAAATCACTGTCAGAAAAGAGGCCATCCGGTTACTGGGTGCTTATAGAAGCAGTGACAGCATTCCGCTATTGATGAACGAGTTTGAAAAGCCTAATGCGCATAAGGACGTAATCATTGCCATAGGGCATGCTGCGAGACAGCTTTTAGATGATGAATGCGGATGGAAGATTTTAAGCAAAATGGCCATTTCATCACAAAGTGATATTGCGAAAAGTGTACTATTGCAACAGCCCAATGAACTTCCGGTAAATTATAGATCCCGGTATTTAGAATTAATCATTAGAATAGCCGGTCATGCAGATCCGGATGTTGGAAGATATGCCTTGAATAGTATGGTCCGTTGGACAAATGGACATGAAGAAATCATTGCGGCTGCCGCTGCAAAGGTTATTCTGGATTTAGAAGATAACGCCAGATGGAATATTGCAATGAACACGCTGACAGAAACAAGCCGTGATGGCAAGGTCAATGAGAGGGTAATTGGTGTGTTTAAGGATTTGGCCAGTGTAGAAATAAGAGATGATTGGAATGCTAATGCCAAAAGAGATTTGCCTCACAGGCAACGTCTGTTGAAATTTGCTGACCAACTGACCTCTTTGCCAAAGAACACTCGCGTAAACCTTGTGCCTCTGTATATGGGTATTATTGACTGTCTGGCAGCGGATGAGACCTTAAAGCAGGTTGTAATGAAATTGTATGTAGCCTCAATAGACTGGAATAATGTTCAGGAATCCGTTGCTTACCTAACTAAAATAGTTCATTGCATTTCAAATCAGCCACATCGTTTAGGCGATGCCTATAAGCAGGTTGCGCAAAATTTAAAAGACAGCAAAGGCTACTGGAATCCAGAAACCCTATTAGAAATTGTAGATGTTATAGGGTCGGAAGATAGTTATGAATCTCAGTTTATTGGACTTTCTTTGCTTGAGGTTGCAGGAAATGTTTTATTATGGAGTCCGGACTGTGCCCGGCTTTTAAGATTATATAGAAATCACACGAACCTTGCGATTCGCTCCCTTGCGTTAGACATTTGGACAGCAATTGATTAATTCTGATAATAGTAAACGGATAAGGCCATGAATTTCTACGTCAGTAGAGTTCATGGCCTATTTGGATATCGTAGTTATCCGCCGGATTGCGCATTGTGCGCGGCTTTATTTTTTCTTTAGATTTATACCGCTTTTTTCTCCATGTTGCCGCTGTATCATGGTCCTATAGGGTGTTAATAGAGACAGGAGTGGGAGTATGAGAACAGGGTTATGGATGAAAATAGGGCTGGTGGCGGCGATTTTGGCGCAACCAGTGGCGATGCAGCCGGAGTCTGCGCAGGCACAAGCGGTGAAGGTGCAGCCGAAGGAGGCGCAGTCGCTATCGTCTGCAGCGGCCACCGCGCCGGAGCAGCATGAGGAAGCAGCCGCTTCCGGAGAACGGGAGCGGTATGAACAGCAGACCGATGAATTTATGAAGACAGCAATGGACAAGTACCATGTGCCGGGCGTAACTTTGGTGGTGGTCAAGGATGGCGCTGTCTGGCTGGAGAAGGGCTACGGCTATGCGGATGTGGAGGCCAAGGTGCCGGTAGATCCGCTCAAGACCCGCTTCAGTATCGCTTCGGTCTCCAAGGTTTTTACGGCTACAGCAGCCATGCAGCTGGCGGAGCAGGGGAAGCTGGACTTGGCGGCGGATGTGAACCAGTATTTGCCGGATTCCCTGCAAGTGGCCAACTCGTACAAAACTCCGCTAACCATGAAACATTTGCTGACCAATACCGGGGGATTCGCCAATGCCGAACAGCGCGAAGGGGCTTGGTCGAACACGGTGCCGGAGCAGCGGGTTCCGCTGGAGCAGACTCTGCAAAAGCTGCTGCCGCCGCTGGTGAGGGCACCGGGAGATGCGGTGCAGTATAGCAATGAAGGCTTCACCCTCGCCGGATATATTGTGGAAAGAGCAAGCGGCCTGTCCTACGATGATTATATCCGCCAGCATATTTTTGCTCCTCTGCATATGGACAACAGCTTGACCTATCTTACGCCGGAGCGTTTGAACCAGCAATTGGCCCAGGGATATTCTTACGATAAGGGGTTTGTCAAAATGAAGCAGGGGGAGGTTTTGACCTACCCCGCCGGCTCCATCTGGTCAACCGCTGACGACATGAGCAAGTTTGTATTGGCCCATCTGCAGGGTCGGGGCCAAGGGGAAAGCTCGATTTTACAACAAGATACCGCCAAGCAGATGCACTCGCAGCAATATTCCACGCATCCCCTAATGCCCGGTTATGCCTATGGCTTTTTTCAAAACTACAAAAATCCTGCCATTCTGGTTCACCCCGGAGATACTGAGGCTTTTTCCAGTCTGATATCGATCATGCCGTCCAAGGGACTCGGGTTTTTCATTGGCTGTAACTCCCAATACGAAGGAGACGACGGGACCTTCCGGGATGCCTTTGAGGAACAGTTCTACTCCTTCTTCGGAGTAAGTCTGGATCAGCCGCTGGCCGAATCGACCGGGGAGGCGACAGAGCCCGCTGCAAGTATTCAAGCCTACGCGGGCACATACGCCATGGTGATTAGTGAGGGACTGGGCCCGGGGGTTTCCAAGCTGCGTTACCAGATGGTTACACCAAAAGTGGCCGTCAGTGAGCAAGGGGAGGTTACCCTGAAATCGGCGGGTGAGGAGCTGAACGGGCAATACACGCAGATTGGCAAGCAGATTTTTTACAATAAAAAGGCCAATAAATATCTTGTGCTTAAAGAAGGGGAAGGCGGGAGCAAATATGTCGTGCTGGATACGACAGTGCCCTTCCAGGCGTTTGTTAAGCTGAATCCCTGGGAAGCAGGGGCGGGAGGATTGGCTTGGAAAGTAGCGCTGGCTGGCGCATTGCTGGGTCTTATAGCGGGAATGATTGCCATTTGCAGACGCGAAAAATCGGGACCCCAGCGGATGTGCCTGCGGCACAGGCTTCCTGCCTATCTTATAGCTCCGCTTATTCTTGGTGCGGCGGTAGTTACGATGCTGGGCGTTTTCTCTGAAAGCCGTGCGGTACAGGGCCACTGGCTGCTGGCAGCCAACCTCCTTGCAGCGGGGATCGCAGCAGGCATAGCGTGTTCGGCTGGATTTGCGGTAAAATATGGGCGAAGCAAAAAACTGCATCTCCTTGACGCAACGGTCATACTGGGAATGGGACTGGCCGGAACGAGCGGAATCTTTTACATGTATCTGATGAAGCTGCTGCTTATTGCTTAGAGGAGACAGGGAACGAAAGGCGGCTGGCCGAAATGGGCGCCCGGATTTTAATTGTGGATGATGACCGGACGATTGTGGAATTTTTATCAATATTTTTGGAACGGGAAGGGTACTGCATTTTGTCCTGTTATGATGGGGAAAAGGCGCTGGAATACATTCGGAACGAGGTCTTTCAGCTCATTTTACTAGATATTATGATGCCGGTCATGAATGGTTTTGACCTGATTGGCCGGATTAGGGAAATCTCGGAGGTTCCGGTAATTTTCCTGACCGCCAAGGATCAGCAGGAGGATAAGATCAGGGGATTCATTGCCGGCTGCGATGATTATGTGACGAAACCTTTTGATTTGACGGAGCTTTCCTTGCGAATCTCGGCGATTTTAAAGCGCAGGCCGGCGGCTGCGGAAGAGACGGCTGTAGCCCCGGGGGAACTGCAGATTAAGGATCTCACTCTGTTGCCGGAGGAGCATGCGGTGTCCAAAAATGGCGTGGAAATCAACATGACGCCAAAAGAATATGGGATATTGCTGCTGCTGGCCAGGAACAAGGGCCGGGTGTTTACCTCACGCGATATTTATGAGCTGGTCTGGGAGGATACCTATCTGGAGAGCGACAACACCGTGCTTACCCATATCCGCAATCTGCGGGACAAGCTGGGGGATACCGTCAAAAATTCCAAGTACATCAGAACGGTCTGGGGTGTTGGTTATAAAGTGGACAAAGAAGCTTAAAACAGGGCTAGTCGGAGAACTGGTCCTGATTTTTATTCTGTCACTGGCAGCCACGCTGGTCGCAGTTTCGTTGACAGCCCATTTTCTGAAAGGCTCGGCATTATTTTATCCGGCTCAGACCGATGCGGAGCGGATGATGAGCTACAGGGAGAAGGTTGGCAATCCGCTGGCGGCTTGGCTGGAGGCCCGGGCAGGCGAGGCGGCTATTCCCCATCGGCTGGAGCAGGAGCTGCGGGTCAAGTTTCCCTTGGACTACAATAAAAGCTTTAGGGCTGCAGAGGAAGTAGTCGTGTCTGTGGTAAACGGGCAGGGGGAGCTGCTTCAAGCCAATTCGCATGTTGTCATTGTCCGCTCCGGGGAGACATTGCCGGGGGGAAAGGCGTTGCTGTCTACCGCAGATTATTCCCCTGCGCCGGAGGCTGGAGGTTTCGTGATCGGCAATCCCGAGGAGGAGCAGGTCTACAATATCGTTTTCTTTTCACCAAAGGAAGGCATCAGCATCAGCTATAACAACGGCTCCGGCACGAAATTACAGGAAACGCGGAAGCTCGGAAACGGGCTCTATCTGGTGGCTGCAAGCACGATTACTTATACCGAGAGTCCTGTATCTTTGCTGGGTGTTATTGTGTTTTTGCTGCTTTTTTATCTGGGTGTCCGGGGGAGAATCCGGTATATGCGCACTCTCGAACGGGGCACGCATACGCTGTATGCGACTGATTTTCAGGCTCGTATCCCGTTAAAATACAACAATGAGCTTACCACGATGGCTGCAGCACTGAATGATATGGCCGAGCAAATCGTCGCAAGCCGGAGCAAGGAGAAGGATTTTTTGCTCAATATTTCCCATGACCTGCGCACGCCGTTAACTTCCATCATGGGGTTTCTCAGTTTGCTTAAAGAGAAATCGTATGGCAGTGAGCAGGAAAGGGAGCGGTATGTCGAGGTTCTGGAGGAGCGGACCGGGTACTTAAAGAAGCTGATTGATGAGTTTTTTGAAATTTCGAAGCTGAAATGGAAACTGCCGGTAATAAATAAGAGCAGGGTGAATATGCAGGAGCTGCTGCGCCAGGTTGTGGAGGGGTACCATCCCCAAAGCAGGGACACGCATATTGAGACGGTTCTGCTGCTGCCGGATCAGTCGGTTTATGTGGAGGTGGATGCTGACCTTTTCGTCCGGGTGCTGGAAAATCTGTTGTCCAACGCCTTCAAATACAGCCGCGCAGATACGGAGCTTGTCATCCGCCTCCGGGAACCGGTGGCAGAGAGCCGCCGTCCAATTCCGTTACGGCTGGAATTGTGGAGCACACCGGCTCAAGCGATGGACAGCGGGGAGCTGCAGCGGTTGTTTGAACGATTCTACAAGCGGGATTCGTCGCGGGCCGGCGAAGGTGCGGGGTTGGGCCTGTCCATTGCTGCCGAGATCATAAGGCTGCATGGGGGCAAGCTGGACGCGCGGATCGAGGGTGAACGCCTAGGGATGATTATTGAACTGGAGCGTTCGCCGTGCAACAGCTGAACTACATGAACGCTGGAAGGCGCTCGGGGAATTGCTCCCCGCAGCGTCTTTTTTTTGGATACAAGGCACAATAGGGCTCTGTTAGGCGGGGGACTTCGACCCTTCCGATTTTCATTGAATATTCAGGTTGGGTGTTTATAATACGTCTATGAATCGGGGCAAGAGAATATAAAGCGTTGAACTATTACGCATAGGAGGTTTTCCATGGTAAGGGGAACTCAAAGAATACTGTATATCCTGCTTGCTTTCTGTATAGGACTTTTTATCGCATCCTCCTTTTTTATCCGGGCAAAGTATACCTACTCTGTGTACGGTGATACCACGGTTCTGGAGAAACAACAATGGGTTCTGTTTATCCTGGCGGCTGCGGCCGTTCTGGCTGTAAGCTTTGTGCTGTACAGAATGTGCTTAAAGCTTAACCGGTACAGCAGGAAAATCGTAATTCCGGCTGTGCTGCTGTTTTCGTTTGCGATCCAGCTCGTGATCATTTTCCTGTTCCCCCGGATGCCGACGGATGATTCGCAAACGGTGCTGTCGCTGGCGATGGATATGCTGTATGAGCAGGATTATTCCTCTTTTCAAACGGGGGGATATCTGTATATGTTTCCGTTTAATTTCTCCATGGTCCTGTACCTGAAAACATTACTGTTCTTATTTCCGGATAATTATCTGGTGATCAAAATATTCAACATCCTGTTCTCGCTCGTTACAACGTTAATGGTCTATTTGCTGTATAAAGAGCTTAATGCCCGGTCGAAAGAAAATGATTATGGGGTTTTGATAATTGCTGCAACCTATATTCCTTCCTTGTTCATGAGCAATTTTATATATAACGATGTGATTGCTACAGCTTTACTGACCAGCGCTTTATATTTTGCCGTCAGGTTCCTCCAAAGAATGTCCATGAAGGATATCCTGCTGGCTGCCATTCTGCTGGCTATCGGCAACTATTTCAGAAGCACCGGGATGATCTTTCTGATTGCAGTCCTGATCTGCCTGCTCTTCAGAATCCGGACCCTTGGGCTTAAGAAGGCCTTAGCTTCTATAGGCATAACAGTATTGCTGTTCAATGTACCCGGCTGGACCCAGAATGCTGTACTGCAGGCAACGCATGTCGTAGATGAGCCGGTGAACAAGAATTCCGCTCCCGTCTACATGTGGCTGAATATGGGCATCAATCTGGAGACCCTTGGGTTCTGGGACAATCAGCAGAGCTACAATATATACCAGAGAGAGGCAAACTATAATAAAGTTGACAGCGTAGAGCTGTTCAAGGCATCCATCGGCGATAAGCTCTCTGAGGCCAGTCTGGGTGAACTCGCCGAAATGTATTATAGAAAGCTGGTGTGGACCTGGACAGAAGGGACGTACCAGATGGAGAGATACGGCATTGGAAATGACGGATCGTCCAGAAGCGGAGGGAGAGCCGGATTTGTGATGGACCGCTATAGTTATACTACCTTTGCCACGGATTTGTTTAAAGGAGATTCGAAGTATAGAAGCGGTCTGCTCTGGGTGCTGTATGTCCAGAATTTCCTGATGTATGGCTTTATTCTCATTCGATTGTTTGGCGGCATAAGGGCTAAAAGGTTTGAGGAAACCTCTTTAATTCTGGTGGTTCTGGGTTTTATCGCATTCTATCTGCTGTGGGAAATAAAGTCCCGTTATATCTATCCGGTGTATCCGCTATTGATCGTGCTGTCGTACATGGGATTCAAAGACGTATATGATTATATGTTGAACAGAAAGAGGTGATTGAAGTTGCGAACCAAGAGATACTCAATCTTCTTACTTGCAGCAGTGCTGGGTTGTTCACTGGTGCTCACCTCATGCGAGGCCATAACCGCTCAAAAAATCACAAAAACGGACTCCGGCTCAAGAATGAACGGGTTCCCGGGAGTGAACGGCGGCACGGACCGGGGTGGGGGCGGCCAGGGGATAAATGGTGGGGGTCCGGGAAGAAGCGGCAGTCAAGGGACGGACGGCGGGCAAGGCGGGAGACGGTGAGCACTCCCTGCCTTGTACTGTCCGCTGCGGGAGGCCGCTGAAGTCTCATGCGTAATCCCAAGGCAAGCTATAGGGTTCTTCGGATGTCCTTCTTCTTCAGGCCGTTCTTCTTGGCGGTGGCGTTCCAGAAAGAGTGGGTCGCGGCAAATTTCCAGGCGAAGCGCGGGAAATTTGGACTGAAGAGCATAGATTCATCTTTACTTTGCGATTGTACATTATGAGCCAGGCTTTCCATTGCTTTGCCCAGATTCTTAAGCGGGCCCGTTCCAAGGGGAACCTTCTCGATAAAGTCCATCATTTCACCGGCGCCTTGACCGAGACCCTGCCCGAAAATTAGACCGGAACGGATGCACCAGTTCTGAATGATCTCAAGGGCAATGTGATTCTGCTTCCCTTCAAAAAAACCATTGTTCATCAGGGTATAAACGTAAATATCCTTCTCACGCCGCGTTTTCATGTATTCCTCAAGGGTAACAAGCATTCTGAATAGATGGGACGGGACTCCATCCACATAAAGCGGGAAGGCAATAATCAATATATCCATGCCGCATAGTTCGCTGTATTGCCCGGGGGTCAGCGGTTTTTTGTTAATGTTATAATGGGTGATTTCATGCCCGGTGCTTATGAGCGGTTCCAGTGTCTTCAGCAGGAGGTCTGAATTGCTTTTTCGCAGCTTGGGGCTTCCGTTGATCATTGCAATGTTCATGCCAGTACCTCCTTGACGGCTTGCAGGCCGTTATGAAAATAGACTAAATTCCCTGAGGAATACAAATTTAAGCTATTTGCTGCGACCAGCTTTTGTGCTGTTCCTTTCTCGGCTTCCGTGATGTCTTCACCGTAAAAATGTACGGTCAGGGCAAATTCATGGTCATAACGGTTGCGGTGATGGGTTTCACCATTCTTGGTTACAAAATAAGGAAGCACGTAGGAAATGCTCCGGTTCAACACATTGAGGATGAAAGGGCTGTAGCTTCCATATTCACATTTACTGATAATCATCAGTTCATCGCATTTCGAGAGAAGCTCCCCCATGTTGTTATAGCCGTCCTTCAGAACACAGACTCCAGGCGTCCGGACCCAGCACCCGAAGCAGCCGATACAATGACGGATAGTACCATTGTCGGAGATTACAGTTACGTCGGGGGTGTTGTCTTCAACCAATGCCGCAAATTGTTGCGGATTCAAGTCGTGAATAATCATTTTCATGGGTTATCCTCCTAAAATACAGGTTTGAGCGTAAAGATATCCCGCCAATCTCCGGAATACCGGACCCCGTTATTGGTGAGCAGTGAGGCCATTCCGTGCACCATTGACCATAGGGCAACCAGCTGCTTCGCATATTCTTCTTCCGGCAGGCCAAAGCTCTCAAACAACTGATAGGCTGTTGTGCGGAATAGAGCAAACGGCGGATAATTATCCGAATTATAATGGTCCAGGTCAATGGTGATGTCCGAATGGTAGAAAAGAAATTGAAAATACTGCGGATGGTCAACGAAAAAGTCAATGTAGGCCTGCCCCAGCAAGGAAATCGCCTCCTGAGTGCCCTCCTTTCCGTGAATGGATGTACGCAGTGTGTCCGTGAATTGCGCAGTGACATGCTCGCCCATAGCGTAGATCAATTCGTCAATATTCTTAAAATGGCTGTACGGTGCGGTATGGCTGACACTGCATTTCGCTGCGACCTTGCGCAAGGAAAAGCTCTTCAAACCATCTTCATTAATAAGTGTGATGCCGGCTTCTATAAGCTGATTTCGCAGATTGCCGTGGTGATAGGGTTTGTCTTTCATGTGCTGGATGCATCCTTCCCTTAATCTTAGCGCTGTAAAGATTGTAGCATATAATCTTTACAGTGTTAAGATGCGAAATCAGTTTTAGAATTCAGCTGTGTCAAACTCCGCGTTTAGGTGAGAGGAACATTCTATATCCATAAAAAAATCCCTTCCAGATTCCTGAAAGGGATTTGACAGCTATAGAATAATGTCTAAGTTTGATTTAGTGGCTATGCTTCCATCTTCTGTGCCGTATAAAGCCGGTAATAGTGGCCCTTGCGTGCTATAAGCTCGTCATGCGACCCGCTTTCCGCGATACCTTTGTTTGCGACATACATAATGCGGTCGCAGTTTTTTACGGTGGACAGGCGATGCGCGATAATGAACGAGGTGCGTCCCTTGAGCAGCTCATTGAGGCCCTTCTGGAGCAGACGTTCAGTTTTCGCGTCGATGGAAGAAGTCGCTTCATCCAGGATCAGAATGCGCGGATCAGCCAGCAGCGTTCTGGCGAACGAAATGAGCTGCCGCTGTCCTTGCGAGAGCTTGGAGCCACGTTCATTAACCTCTGTCAGGTAACCCTGATCAAACTCACGGATGAATTCGTCGGCACAAACGGTCTTGGCCGCAGCGATCACTTCTTCCTCGGTAGCATCGAGTTTGCCGTAACGGATATTATCCAGGATGGTCCCGGAGAAAATGAAGCTGTCCTGCAGCATGATCCCCATCTGGCCGCGAAGGGATTTCAGCGTAACCTGCGAGATATCCTGTCCGTCCATAAGAATCCTGCCGCCAGTAAGATTGTAGAAGCGGGAGATCAGATTGACGACCGTTGTTTTGCCTGCGCCTGTCGGTCCCACCAGGGCGATGCTTTGTCCTGCCAGTACATCGAAGGAGATATTCTCCAGAATGTTAAGCCCCGGATCATAGGCGAAGGTTACGTTGTCGAAGGTGACATGGCCCTGTACAGGCGGCAGTGCCTTCGCATCCGGAATATCGCTGACGGTAACCGGCTCATCCAGCGTTTCGAAGATACGCTCCAGGTAGGCGACGGCATTGATAAAGTTATTGTACAGGTTCGAAAGATTCAGAATCGGCTGCCAGAAGCGGGCTGCATAGCTGCTCATGGCAAGAATCACACCAAAGGTGACATTTACAGGGTCCAGTGTCAGGAGACCCACCAGGAAGATCATCGTTGTAACGATGGTGCTCAGGTTGTCAACGCTAAACGGGATCAGCATGTTGAAACGCACTGCTGTTATCCATTCCTTGCGGAAATTGCCGGCCAGACGCGTAAAAATCCCCTCATTGCGCTGTTCCCGGTTGAACATTTGTGTGACGCCGATGCCGCTGATGCTTTCCTGCAGGTAGGCGTTCAGATTGGAGCTTTTGTTGGACACCGCCTGCCATGCCCGGCGCTGCCGGGTTTTGATCAGCAGCATGATGCCGAAGAATACGGGCAGTCCTGCCAGAATAACGAACGAGAGCCGTACATCGACGGCGAACATGAATGCGGCGATAAAGACCAGATTCACGATTTCCAGAACAAAGTTGATAATACCGTTGGACAGCACATCCGAAACCGAATTGACGTAATTCACGACCCGGATCAGGATTTTGCCCTGCGGCCGGTCATCATAATATTTGAAAGGCAAATCCTGCAGATGCTTAAACAAATCCGTGCGGATGTCAAAAATAATGTCCTGTCCGACGCTTGTCATGATGCGTGAGCGATAGGTAGCCAGAATAACACTGACCACGATAGTCACAAGCATCAGCGCGGACCAGCCCAGCAGCGGAAGTTTGGCTTTGGCGGGAATGGTCACGTCGACGACATGCTGCATGATCAGTGGAGCGGACAGTGAAATGGCCGCTGAAATCGCGCTGAGCACAAACGCAAAGATCATGGGCTTTTTCTTCCGTTTGATATACACCATTGCACGACGGAAGTGTTTGATATTAAACGGCGATTCCAGATTCTCATCGACGTCGAATTTATTCCTTGCCATTAGCGGTCACCAGCCTTCCAATACCCTCGTTCTGCAGCATAAACACATCGTAGTAGTAGCCCCGTTTCGCCAGCAGTTCGGCGTGGGTACCCTCTTCAATCAGGCGTCCGCCATCCAGAATGAGAATGCGGTCAGCCTGCGAGGTAGTAGACACCCGCTGCGCGATAATGATCTTCGTGCAGGGATAATCCAGCTCGCGCAGACTTTTCTGAATGTGTTCCTCCGTCTCAAGGTCAACGGCAGAAGTCGTATCGTCCAGAATCAGAATAGGACGGTGGACCGCCAAGGCCCGCGCCAGCGCAATACGCTGCTTTTGCCCTCCGGACAGTCCAACCCCACGTTCCCCGACAACGGTGTCATACCCTTCGGGCATTTTGGAGATGAAATCGTGGGCAGCTGCGAGCCCGGCATAGGACATGGCCTCTTCCTCCGGAAGATCGGGGTCGCCATAGGCGATGTTCCCGTCGATGGTATCGGAGAACAAGAGTACATCCTGGGTTGCCATGCCGATATTGTCGCGGAGCTCATCGAGCTCAAGCTGGCGGACATCCACGCCGTCTACCAGCACACGTCCTGCGGATACGTCGTAGAAGCGGGGGATCAGGTTGATGATTGTCGTTTTTCCCGATCCCGTCGAGCCCATGATCGCTATCGTTTCACCGGGTTCAACTGTAAAGCTGACATCGTCCAGCACGGTAGCGCTATCATATTTGAAACGCACCTGATCGAACTCAATGCGGCCTTCGTAACGGCGTTTCTGTATGGACTTATGTTCGTTTACAATATTAGGCCGGGCATAATAGATGTCGATGATTTTAGTCAAGCTGGCAAAAAAGCGCTGAATGTCGTTGATAATAATCCCAATGTTGCGCATCGGGTTGGATATGGCCCAGATGAGCGAAGAGAAGGCAGCGAATTCACCAAAAGTGATCCGGCCTTCCATAAGGAACAGCCCGCCGGCCAGCATCAGGATGACGTTGAAGCCCTGTGCGAAGGATTCCAGATAAGGAAAGTAATCAAGCCATACCAGGGCAGCCTTTTTGTTAGCTGTTGAATAGTTGACATTCTTCTCTGTGAATTTTTCGATCTCGAACTCCTCGCGGGCAAAAGCCTTGACTACACGGTTGCCTGAAATATTCTCCTGTGTAGTGGTGTTAAGCTGGGACAGCCGCTCGCGCAGGTCAATATACATCGGACGGACGCGTTTGGCGAAAATGAAGGCCACGATAAAAATCGGTGGCGACAGGATAAGCATCCACAGCGTTAACTCCGCATCTATTGTGAAAAAATAGATAACGGCAGCAAGGAAAATCGTTAACGATTCAATGATCGTCTTAAAAATCCATGCCATAGAGTGCCGGACCATGTCCAGATCGCCGGTCATCTTGGTCATGAGGTCGCCGGTGCGGTTATGGTCGTAATATTCCCTGTCTTGTCCCTGGATCTTGTTGTACAAATAAATACGGATGTTGTACATCATGTTCTGCGAGGACTTTTCGTACTGCATGGTTGTCAAATAAGCAAGACCGGTGCGGAGCAGGGAAAAGCCGATCATGCCCAGGCAGAGCGCGATCAAGAGCCCCCGCTCTTGTGTGAGATTCTGCTGCGCATTGTCGCCGGCTATGAACGTGTCGACAATGCGCTGACTGATGTACGGATTCACGATCGTAAGACTTGAGCCTACCACCGAGAGGCAGAGCGCCAGAATGTACCGCGTACGGTTTCCCTCCAGGTTCTGCCACAGCCATTTTAGTTCGAACATCTAATCACCTGTTTCTGAATGTTCTTTCACTCTTGCTGGAAAAAGAATGAATAAATCAAGGTGATTATAACATTATCAAACGGCCAAGTATCGGCTACTGGAATATTTTCTTGTTACAATCGATTGAACTCTTTGGACAGTCATAGAAAAAACAGGAAAATAAAGTTTGTTGACTAGTGTACGCCGCACAGTACTGTGTGGTATTATAGTAGTGTAAGGGGGGATGGCTTTGGATATGTCGGAATGGATTTCTCAGGTGCGCCGGGGGCTGCTGGAATATTGCATCCTGCAGCTGATCAGCAGCCAGCCCCGTTACGGTTATGAGCTGGTAATGGCGCTGGGTCAATGGGAGGTGCTGGCCGTTAATGAAGGGACGCTTTATCCTCTTTTGCGGCGGCTGCTTAAGGAGAATTATTTAGAAGCCTTTTGGAAGGAGTCGGAGACCGGTCCGCGCCGCAAATATTATTCGCTCACCCCGCCTGGACGAGAGCTGCTTGCTTCCATGACAGAGGAATGGAGCAAGGTTGTAGGTGCTATCGGGCAAATTCAGCGGTATTAATTAGGTAATCAGGTTCGGTAAATACATGTTCAGTTGGAGGGAAACACAAATGGAGACAAACTCGAATGATTATCTTCGCAGGTTTTATGAGGCATTGGATTTTTTGCCTGAGGAGGAACGGGTAGATGCTGTCCGGGAAATTGAAAGCAGCATAGCCGACGGCATGGCGAGCGGCCAGCCGGAGGCGGTCATATTGGCTCGACTCGGCAATCCGCGCAAGCTGGCCAAGGCTTACCAAAGTGAATATATGATGGGCCGGGGCGGGGGGCTGTCGCTGAAAACCCTGTGGCAGATGGTGACTTTTTATTGCACTACCGGATTGCTGAGTATCATGATTATTCCGATCCTGGCTACTGTCGCTTATGGCTTTGGCCTTAGCGCAGTATTGATCTTACTGGCAGGGGTGATCCGCAGCTTTGGCGTTTCCTGGATCAATATGAACCTGGGCAACGGATACGATGTTCCCTACGCGTGGAGCATCCCTGTTGCCCTTCTGTTCAGCCTGTTTGTTGGTGGGATTGCCTTCATCAGCCGCAAATACTTGCTGATCTATATGAAGTTTCTCTCCAGACAATACAGCCGGCTCATTCCCCGCAAAAATTAATATGAAAAGGCGGTGTGGTCTAAATGACATATGGGAAGATCATTGGTGAGGGGAATACGGCGACCGTATATGAATGGGAAGAAGGGAAAGTGCTTAAGCTTTTCGCTGCGGGTTACCCCCAAAGTGATGTGGAAACAGAGTTTCAAAACACCAGAATGATCAATGATATGGGCTTTGCCAAAGCAAAGGCCTATGAAATGATTAGCTGCGAAGAGCGCATGGGCATTATATATGAGAAGGTGGATGGCGAATCCCTGTTGGATTGGGTTTTGAGGACAGGCGACCTTCAGAGCTGCGCTGAATATATGGCAAGACTGCATAAGACAATCCTTCAGAACAAAGTCAGTGATGTATTGAATTACAAAGAATTTCTAAAATATCATCTATTAAATGTTCCGTTGTCTAAAAGAATGGATCACGGACAAATATGCGGGATTCTGGATAAACTTAAGGATGGAGACACCCTTTGCCATGGCGATCTTCATCCCGGTAATATATTGCTCGTAAGCGGGCAGCCCGTTGTTATTGACTTCATGAACGTGTGTCATGGAGATTTACTATATGATGTGGCGAGAACAGTGTTTTTGGTACAGTATACTCCGGTCCCCGAAGCTGCTGAAGACCGGGAGATGCTGTTGCGGTTCAAAAAAACACTGGCCGATTTATATCTTAACGAAATGAATATTAGCCGAAGCATGATAGAAGATTATCTGTCCGTTATTATCGCGGCGAGAGCGGGAGAGTGCCCCGACGAATAGCCGGGGGAGCACTCTTCATAGTCTACTGGCGGTCAGGTTCAATGCTAACTCAACTTACCGTTTCGCCCGGTTATTGCCTCTTCTAATTCCTTATATTCACTAGACTGGGGGTCCACATTGCTTCCTGACAGTCTGAGCTTCTTCAAATGAGGGAGGTTCAGGAGTAGGCCGGGATCCGAAAATGAGGTTTTGCATAAATCCAGTGTTTCAAGCCCGGTCAGGGTGGAGATGAATTCCCATGATTTTGGCTTAAGCATAGTCAGATCCAGATTGATTAACGACGACATCCCGGTCAGTGCTTCCAGATTCTTTACTTTGGTTTCCCATATCCAGAGTAGCTCCAAATGGGGGAATTGCTCCCCTATGCCTTCGATGGAATTCAGTTTTGTTTTTTCCAGATACAATGTTTTTAGGTTTGGACAAATCCCCATTTCTTGAAGACTCTCCACAGATGAGCCTCTAAGCCGTATTTCCTCAATGCTGTCATGCTGGTAGAAGGGACTTAGATCACTGGCAGCAGCAAAATTAGCGTCCAGAATCTTCAGTTTCCTTAGCTGTGAAACATATGAAAGATCCACAAGCTTTTTAGGTGCGAGCAATCTGATTTCCTCTACATTTGGAAAAACCCTGAAAGAATCTAGGCTTTCCAGCTGGCAGGTTTGCCCTCCCAAAGAAACCTTCTTCACACCCGCGGCGGGTGCAAAGCCTGGCACAGCCTCAATCTCATCAAAGCTCATACTGATAGTCTCCAGGCTGTCCGGGAGAACGGTTTGACTGTCATAATTATGCTTGGAGAAACTGACCGACTTTAAGGATTTAAGAGGGGACAGTAATTGATCGGGCAGCGTGTGCTGGACATAGAACATTTGCAGAGATTCCAGATGTTCAAGCCGGGAAAGGGTCTCTATATTCTTTTTAATCGTTGTTTTACTTATGAAGCTTAGATGTTCCAGACTCGTGGCGGAGTCCAGGCCGGCAAGATCAGGCAGGGTCAGCCTGGAATTTGTGGTGCCGAATTCAAGCTTCTTGAGATTTGCGAATTCTTTTAAAGGCTCGTAGGTTGTGATCTGTTTGACCTGGAGAAGTTTCAGTGTGTCCAGCTCATAAATGGAACGGGGCTGATGAAACCATGCGTACTTTTTATAGTTCTCGACGTATGAAGCTGCTTCGTCCGCAAGGGCAGCTTTTGACTTGGCGTAATCCATTTCATGGCCTCCTAGCAAAATAAAATGATATAAACAGATATTGCTAACTTAGCATACGGTCTCTCCTATAACAAATCACACGATGCCGGATCGGGGAACCTGCCGAGCCCCGGCGGGCCTCGACTTTGTATTTGTGATAAACTGAAACCATATACAGCCGCACCGGACAGTGTATTGGAATGTACATAGAGTGAAGACTGGGCTTGGTCCGGATAGAGACAGGAGGATGGGCATGAGCTTTGTTGCCGTAAAGGGTGAGTACAAGCGTTATAAGATGGGCGAGAATGTGATTGTCGCCAACGACGGGATTGATTTTGAGATTAATAAAGGTGAATTTGCCGTTATTGTCGGTCCCAGCGGGGCGGGTAAATCGACCGTGCTTAATATTCTTGGCGGAATGGATTCCGCTGACGAAGGCCAGGTCATTGTGGACGGTACGGACATTGCCAAGTTCAGTGCCAGGGAGTTAACAGGCTACCGCCGCAATGACGTGGGTTTTGTGTTTCAGTTCTACAACCTGGTGCCCAATCTGACAACGCTGGAGAATGTCGAGCTTGCTTCGCAGATTTCCCCGCGTGCCTTGGATGCTCGTAAGGTGCTGGAGGATGTAGGACTGGGGGCTCGGCTGGATAATTTTCCGGCTCAGCTGTCCGGCGGCGAGCAGCAACGCGTTGCGATTGCCAGAGCGCTGGCTAAGCAGCCGAAGCTGCTGCTCTGCGACGAGCCGACAGGCGCGCTTGACTACAACACCGGCAAGCAGGTGCTGAAGCTGCTGCAGGATACCTGCCGCAATACCGGAACTACGGTCATCGTAATCACGCATAATCTGGCGATTGCCCCGATGGCAGACCGGGTCATTGAGATCAACAACGCTAAGGTACGGAAGATGGTAACCAATCCTTCGCCGGTATCCGTTGATGATATCGAATGGTAAGGAGAAGGCATCCATGAAAAAACGAGCGCTATGGAAAGATATTTTTCGTGAAATCGGGCACACCAAGGCCCGCTTTATTTCAATATTTGCAATTATTATGCTGGGCGTCAGCTTTTTCTCCGGAATCAAGGCAGCCGGGCCGGATATGCTGGATACCGCCGGAACCTTTTACCGGGAGACGGGGCTGATGGATCTAAAAGTGCAGAGCACCTACGGTTTGACCGAAGACAACCTTAAGCTGCTGAAGGATGTGCCGGGGATCGGTGAGATTCAGCCGGGGTACAGCGCAGATGTGTTCGCCGGCGACAATGCTTTGATCCTTAAGGTCTTTTCCTACAATACAGATACAACGCTTAACCAATACCGCATGATCGAAGGACATCTACCGGAGCATTCCGGAGAAATCGTGCTGGATGACGTGCTGGCCGGAGAATATGCGCTGGGCGACAAGGTAACGTTTAGCGGAAACGGTAAGGATACGGAGCTGTCAGACGACTTCGGGACACTGGATTATACCGTAGTGGGCTTTGTGCGGAGTCCCCAGTTTATTGAGAAGAACAACCGGGGGACCAGTACGATTGGCAAAGGCACGGCGGATGCGTTCGCCGCCATCCCGGAGGCAGACTTTAAGCTGCCGGTTTATACGGAAGCCTATCTGTCCTTTACAGATACTGCCGGGCTGAAGGCTTATTCGCCGAAGTATGAGGCGCTGATCGAACAGCATACCCAAGCGGTAGAGCAGGCGTTATCCGGCGTGCCGGAAGCGCGGCTTGCGGAGCTGCGGGCGGAAGGCGGGAAGGCGTTATCCGGCGGCCCCCTGGAGGTGGCTGCTGCCAAGCAGCAGCTCGCAGAGCTGGAGCTGCCCAAGATCTATGTCACAGACCGGAATGTAAGTCCGGGGTATACCGAATATAAAGACAACGCTGACCGGTTGTCGGCGATTGCGAGCGTGTTTCCGGTGTTCTTTTTCCTGATTGCTGCGCTGGTCAGCTTGACGACCATGACACGGATGGTTGAGGAGCACCGCCTGCAGATCGGAACACTTAAAGCACTTGGTTATGGCAACCGTGACATTATGGCCAAATTCATGGTCTATGGCACGCTTGCCAGTCTGGCGGCTTCGGTAGTTGGGCTTGCCGTGGGCTTCACCCTGTTGCCTACCATTATCTATAATGCGTACAGTTCACTCTATAACCTGCCGGATATCGTCAAGAGCTTCTATCCTTCGTATTCCATCCTCTCCGTTATTGTGGCGCTGATTTGCACTACGCTTACGGCTTGGATCGCTTCCCGGGTAGAGCTGCGCAGCAACGCTTCCGTATTGATGCGTCCGAAGGCGCCGAAGAGCGGGCAGCGGATTATATTGGAGCGGATATCCTTTGTCTGGAAACGGCTGAATTTTGTCCAGAAGGTTACCGCACGGAATCTGTTCCGCTACAAGCAGCGGATGTTCATGACTGTGTTCGGTGTAGCCGGCTGTACGGCGCTGATCCTGACCGGGTTTGGCCTCAAGGACTCGATCGGCAGCATCGCCGGAGAGCAATTCGGCACGATTATGAAATATGATGCGCTTGTAGCGCTGCATAATGATGTGCCTGCCGGTTCACGGGATGCCTATGAGCAGTTGATCACTGGGGAGTCCGCCATTACCGGGACGCTGAATGTGGCGCAGGAAACGATGACCGCACGCGCCAGCGGTGTAAATGACCAGGATGTGAATCTGTTCATACCAGCAGCTGTTGATTCTTTATCCGAATATGTAGAGCTGCGGGACCGGATAAGTGGAGAAGGGCGAAAGCTTACGGACGAGGGGGCTATTGTCTCGGAGAAGCTGGCTAAGCTGTACGGGCTGGAGCCGGGCGGCAAGTTGACCGTCGTGGACAACAAGAACGAAACCTTCAAGATTCAGGTCGCGGGGATTACGGAGAACTATGTGATGCACTATGTGTACATGACACCGGCGTATTATTCTTCTGTATTCGGGAAAGAGCCGGTATTCAACACAGAACTGCTGAACTATGGCGTGCAGGATGCAGCCTGGGAAGACGGACTCAGTGAAAAGCTGACGGCTAGTGAGCGTGTTGCTGCGGTAAGCTTCTCCAGCAGTGTAGGCTCCGCCTTCGACGATACCATGAAGAGCATGGACGTTGTGACCTTGGTGCTCATTGTGTCAGCGGCGGCACTGGCTTTTGTCGTGCTTTACAACTTAACCAATATCAATGTGTCCGAGCGGATCCGCGAGCTGTCGACGATCAAGGTTCTGGGCTTTTATGATAAGGAAGTAACGTTGTATATTTACCGCGAGAATATTCTGCTGAGTGTACTCGGCATTGCGGCCGGTTCCGGCCTCGGCATATTGCTGCATAGCTTCGTTCTAAGGACGGCTGAGCTGGATGCGACGATGTTCGCTCCAGTCATCAAGTGGCCCAGCTATGTGTATGCCGCGCTGTTAACCTTGTTGTTCTCGGGGATTGTTATGGTTTTCATGCATATCAAGCTCAAACGGATTCATATGATTGAGGCGCTCAAGTCAGTGGAATAGCGCTTGATAACAATATGAGCAAAGCCAGCCGATATCGGCTGGCTTTTTGTCAAGTAAGGGACGATAATTTCATATGCAGGATAGGGAAAGGATTTCCCTGCTCATCCAATGCAGACCGGTCAACCACTTGAAATCCCATATGCTCGTAGAACCCTGCAGCTTGGGGATTCTGCTCATTCACGTCCACCTCGTGTACATCCAGTGCTTCAATAACCCGGGCAACCAGCTTTCTGCCGATGCCTTGCCCTATCGCCTCTGGGGCTACGAACAGCATCTCAATCTTATGATCCTGCACCCCTATGAAGCCCAGCAGCTGCTCCTGTTCATCAGTGAACACAAGCAAATGGCCGATTTCCCGGAGTCCTTCAAGAACCACAGGCCGAAGAGCAGCGATAGCCTGTTCGGAGAGAAAAAGATGGGTAAGGCGTACCGATGCTTCCCAAATGCCCAATAGACCGGATAGCAGAGCTTCCGTTCTGGTTGTGATCCGGCGTATGCGTTCCCGGTCTTCCCATGTCATCAGCTTGACGAGGCCGCGGCAGCCGAAGCAGCCGCAGCTACGGTGATTGCAGTCTGCTGGGCAATGATAATGTTGGTAATGCTGGTGGAGAGCACCGTGTTCAGGATACCGTTTTGCACTTCATCCACCGCTTTGAGCGCTGCCAGCGCAGCAGACAGCAGCAGCAGCTCCTGCTCGGTAATCGACCATTTGCCGAACCCCTTTTGCGTGCGGAGAAATTCGAAGGTTCCGGAGACATCGTTCACAATGTCTTCCCTGCTTAGGGGAAGCAGGGACAGCACGCCAAGCGAAGATAGGGTGAATTGTTTGTCCATGTGGATATTCTGTGCAAGGAAGGCATCGCGCAAGGCCAGTACACGGTCCGCCGCCTCCTTGGCTTGATCGCCAAGAACCAGCACTTGTGTCAAACCTTGCACGCTGTTGCCGGACCGGAATTCGGGCTTAAGCGTGGTAAAGAGCTGCTCCATCCGTTCCACGCCGCTTTCGATATCGATATCGGACAGGCCGAGCATGGCGGCGAAGATGTAATCATCCTGCCCCGTAAGGAAACGGTGCTTCGCCTTCATGCTGTCATAAAACCGCTTTGCCCGCTCTACTGTGCGATGATATTGATCCGGCGTTTGATGTGCGGCGATTTGATAAGCCGCCACGACCAGATAATCGGAGCCATAGAATTTGATATCCTTCAACATGTCATATACGGACAGCGTGTTTCTAAGCTGTCCTTCCCTGTCGGCAGAAAGGGAGAGCAGGGCGGAAATGCTGATTGCAGAAGACCCCCTGAATGAAGAGAAGAGGCCGGTGTTTTCCTTGATCAGCTCATAGCTGGCACGGATCGCCCCTTCATCTGCAACCTTATCCTCTGTTGTGTACAGTAATGCCGCTAACCGGCTGACCAGCGCATTTTGCCAAGGGAACTCCTTTTTGATTATCTGTGCGTTTTGTGCGAACAGCACAAGCCTTGCTGTATACGGCTCCTTCATTAGCAACCACCTCTCACTAAACTGTGTTTTATCTCTAATAGATATTTTACTATACCATGCAAAAATGAAGAAAAACAAAAGCTATAGATGACTATATTTAAAGTCTACCTTGCAGGGTGCAGTGCACTCCGTCAATATTGAATTAGTAAAGTAAGCGGTACCCGAGAAAATTGGAGGGCGATGCCAGTAATGAAGGAGTTTGTAATCCGAAATCCGAAAGAAGAAGACGCAGAGCAGATCGGGAGCCTGGATTTTGTTCTTAATATGACCTATCTGTATCATGGCGATCTGGATAAGAGAAATATGTTCTGCGCAGTGAATGGGGAAGATAAAATTATAGCGGTTGCCCACCTGATGGAGCATGAGACCTTTCATGCGGCCGGACATGATGAAGATAAGGATTTCATCCGATATCTAAAGTTTCAAATCCTATTTGCGGACGATGTTGAGGATGAACAGATCAAAGATGCCCTGACGGATGCGTTAATTAGACGGTCCAGAGAAATTAAAGCCGGGCATCCGGACAAGCGCATTGTACTGGCTGAATATTTAGATGCGGATAATCTCAAGGATTTGAGCTACTACCTGGCCCGCGGATTTACCATCCGGGACACGATTGTTGTATTTAAATTCGACCTCAGTCAGGATATTCCCCGCTATCCTTTACCGGAGGGAGTTCAGGTGCTTCCATTTGCACTAGATAACACTCAGGCTTTGGAACAGTATCATCAAGCTGAGCTTGCCTCCTTTGACGGTGTCGCCTGGAGTATGAACCATTTAAGCTGGATGCAGGGATCGCCGGAAATGGTCAATTTTTGTGCGTTTGCTGGCAATCAATTGATCGGCAACACGTCCACATGGCGTATCACGGATGAGCGGAGCGCAACGGAAAGTGTTTTTGTCATACCGGAATGGCAGAAACAAGGCGTCGCCCGGAGCATGATATGCACAGCTCTGGAGCATCTGAAGCAGCAGGGCAAATCAATCGCCACCTTGGGCACACATGGAAACAATCAGAAGGCCATTCGCCTATATACTCAGATTGGCTATGAGCTGTACGGGTTCATCCTGACGATCGGCTATGCAATTGATTAAAATACGCTTCAAAGCGAATTATACAACTAGGATGCTGCCATCGTAAAAGTGGAATTAACCAGGCAGCGTTGTGCTTCGAGCCAAGTTTTTCGTCGGGATCATCACAATTGGTTGTTCAGCTGGATGCGCTGGAATACTTGTGGAGGCTGCGGTTGAAGAAGAGTGTCGCAACTGTAAAAAGGATGACCATAAGCACGGCTCCTGCCGCAAGCATAAGGGGCTCAGCTTTCTGGACAAGTGCTTCAGCCGGAACCGATACAATGAACCCGACAGGCAGCACCCATGTCAAGACCAACCGGAGCGGGCGCGGATAGATGCCGATCGGATACCGCCCCGCTTGCAGGATATCTTCCATGATCCACAACATGTATGTCCCTCTATACCAAAAAGCGACAGAGCTCAGAATCAGCATCACGGAATACAGAATTCCGAGAGAAATAACTAGTGCAAGCAGAAACTGAGCAGCAGCTAGGAGGGTTATTTCGCTGTTCATGCCGTCTATCGCGAAAAGGACTACACCTGCGGCAACGGCGATATGCAAAACCGACCAGAGAGACCATTCCCGCACACTGATATAATATTGAGTCGATATGGGTTTCAATAGGGTATAATCAAACGTCCCGCTTTCAATCTCGCCGTCCATGCCGCCAAGCTTATTCATGCTGGGGCCGATCACAACATTTTTCACGGCTTGCACCAGCATGTAAACGCCGAGTACAGCCAGAGTCTCCGGCATCGTCCAGCCGTTAAGGACCTCATTGTTGACGTACAGAATATAAATCCCCCCAATACCGCCAGCCAGACCTAAAACTGCACTTAAAAAATTCATAACAAAGTTCAGCCGATATGCTGACTCATTCTGAAACGCCGCCTTCATGAAGGTAAAGATTAGTCTGAAATATCTCATGATTATCCTCCCACTGCCGAATATTTACGCTGGCCGTACCGGTTCACACCATAACACATAAGCATCAATACAGCAGTCCAAAGCAGCTGCATGGTGAAGCCCCGGATCATGCTCTCACGGTGTAATGTGCCCATAAGCGCCTCCACCGGGAAAGAGATCATGTACCGGTAGGGCAGAAAATGCGTAAGCTGGTTAAGCTGGCCGGGGAACAAGGCAAGCGGAGCCACCTGTCCGCCGAACAGAAAGATGAAGGTATCGTTGACACTGAGCAGTGCCGAGGAATGCTGTGTCCAAAAAGCGAGAAGGGACAGAGTGTAGGCGAGCAGAAAGCGAATCATGAGTGCGAGCATAAGGGCCGCAAGGCCGGCAGCTACGGACACTAATGTAAAACTGGCCTGCACGCCCAGCAATAACCCGAGTAGCATAACTACAACCGCAACAAACGGGATGCACACCATTTTGACAGCCGCTTCTTGTCCGACCGCTCCATAAATAAGCGGCAACGGGCGCAGCAGCGCTGAGGATATCGAGCCATTATGTATCGCTTGAGCCGTTGACCAGTGTGTCGTCGGATACGTCATTTGATTGATGAGAATGAGGGACAGATAGTATAGAACAAAGGCATTCCTGTCATATCCCCCGATCGTGCCGGATGACGCAGCCGTCGACCAGACGATCATATAGATCACAGGTCCGATCATCCAGCCGAGTGCAAGCGTCCAGAAGAATCCTTTTTCCGACATGAAATTGAAGAGCTGGCCCCGAATCATCGCTATTCCGCCGCGGATATTCATACAGTGATCCCCTCTGCGTATATAGTGTCAATCACTGATTCAATGGGGGGATCAGCGATTCCGAAATCAATGAGGATATACCTGCTCATCAGCATTCCGCTGGCCCTCACGACATCCTCTTTCTTTACCCGGAGGGTGTACTCATTTCCGCTATTCTCAATCCATTCTGCCGGAATTCCATCTATTTGAAGGCTCTCCGGGCTCAGCGGAGGATTCTCTTCTTCAAGGGTCAGCTTGATGATCCGGTACGGTGTGATCTTGTCCGTCAGGCTGGACAGCTTACCGTCATAGACCAAATGTCCGCCGTTGATCAGCATCACCCTGGAGCAAAGCGAAGTGATATCGGACATATAATGGCTTGTCAGCATAACCGTTGTATCAAATTTCTGGTTATATTCCTTCATATATTGCCGCAGCCTTAATTGCATTGTCACGTCCATCCCAAGCGTCGGCTCATCCAGATACAGGATTTCCGGCTTATGCAGAAGGGTGACTATAAATTCGCATTTGGACCGTTCACCGAGCGAGAGGTTGCGGGCGCGTTTCTGCATAAGCTTACCTACATCGAACATGTCCCCAAGCTCTACAAGATGTCTTTTGAAATCCGCTGTGGGCACTCCGTAGATCTCTTTGAAAATGTGCATCGTATCATACACGGTGTTATTCCACTGCATTTGGCTGCGATTGCCCATGAGCATGCTGATCTTCTTGAGATATTGGGGTTTGCGCTGCCACGGGGTAAACCCCGCAGCCGTTGCACTGCCTGAAGTCGGGTAGAGCAGCCCGGAGAGCATTTTGAGTGTCGTGGTCTTGCCTGCGCCATTCGGCCCGATGAACCCGACCATTTCACCGCGTTCTATGGCAAAGCTCACCTCGTCTACAGCTTTAACTTCATTAAAATGCGGACGGAACAAGCTGCCAAACGCCGAACGAAGGCCGGCCTCCCTAACCGGAATGCGGTATATTTTTGATAATCCGTTTGCTTCGATATGATACGCCATAGATTCATCCTCCTTTGATGACAGGAGTTTATCATGCCGGGGGAGGGGTGGTGCAAAGCTGGAGGGTTCTATTTGATAGCTGTTGTTCTCTGTGGTATAACAGATGTATCTTTTTTCCAGAGGGGGGTTGTTGCATGCCGGAACAGTGGGGACACTTCGATATTATCCTTGGGTCAGTCATGAGCAGCAAAGGCATTGACAGCGGGAAGCTGGCTCAGCTTGCGCACGTTCAGAGAAGCCAGCTGAATCTGTATATCACCAATGAAATCAAGCGTCCCGATCTTGGCGTTCTGGCCCGGATTTGCACAGCGCTTGCTTGTGACATTGGAGAGATTATGAAGTTTATCCCCGATGAATCAGCCGCGAAACCCAAGCCGATTCTTAATACATCCGGTGAAGCATTTTATAGGACAGGACAAATCGCTCAGGAGCTGGGCGTACATCCCAATACGATAAGGTTTTATGAAAAAATAGGGCTGATCTCACCGGTAGAACGTACGGAAAACCGCTATCGGCAGTTTACATACAGACATCTTACACAGCTTCGGGTTTGCCGTTTGATCTTTGGTACCCCCTATACCAACCGCACTCTAAGAAACACCGCCTTTTCGGTTGCAGCTGCCCTTAAATCATGGGATGTGGAGCTGGCGTTAACCAATGCTGAAGCCTATCAGCATCTATTGGAGAAGGAATACGCCTCTGCACTGGAAACAGCGTCGCTGCTTAAGAATTGGACCGAGAAAGGTCAGCTGCCCGGCACAGGGAATGTGTATAGCCATAAGGAAGCCGCCTCTTTGTTAGGAGTCACACCGGAAGTGCTGCGCAATTGGGAGCGCAACGGGCTGATCTGTGTTCCGCGGCAGCCTGATCAATCCCGCGTCTATGGAGATGAAGAAATTGCAAGGCTACGTATCATCTATATGCTGAGGCAAAATCATTACAGCATATCCGCTATCCAGCGCAGTATGCTCATTTTCGACAGTGGCAACAGCGCCGGAGCTGTTCTTGCGCTTAACCAGCCAGCGGCGGATTTGGAAATTGAATTTGTCAGTGCAGGCGATCATTGGCTGGACACCCTTGCCAGCCTGACTATAAGCGCAGCTGCAATCAAACAAATTGTAGTGGAGATTAGATAGGAAGGCTCCAATTGTTCACCACCCGATAGCCATCTCAAGATAGCAGCCTTCACTTGCTGCAAATAACTTTATAAAGAGTGACATCAGGGTTGACGAAGCGCAGCAGAAACCCAATCCAACCGGGAACAATAAACAAGCAGGAGCCCAAGGTCTCCTGCTTGTTTTTATCTAAAGATAAGAATTTATATGTTTCACGCTATAAATTATCCTTCTATTTCTCGCTGAAACGGATACCGTCCTTTTGAGGACGGTATCCGTTTCCACTTGACACTATTTATTGGGTATTAATCACAAATTCCACGCCTTCTTTGCGATTTTTTGCATATTCAGCGGTTGCTGTGAATAGTAAGTCGGAAGATGAGTTAAGCGCAGTCTCGAAAGAGTCCTGCAGAACACCGATGATGAAACCTACACCAACGACTTGAATCGCAATATCATTCGGAATGCCGAAGACGCTGCATGCTAGAGGAATCAATAAGAGCGATCCTCCGGCAACACCTGAGGCACCCGCAGCAGATATAGCAGACAGCACGCTAAGAACAAGCGCCATACCAAAATCCACTTCAATGCCGACCGTGTGAACAGCAGCGAGGGTCAAGACAGAGATCGTAACAGCTGCACCCGCCATATTAATCGTAGCACCTAAGGGAATGGACACAGAATACGTATCTGCATCCAGATCGAGCTTTTCACATAATCTCATGTTGATGGGAATGTTTGCGGCTGAGCTGCGAGTAAAGAATGCGGTAATCCCGCTTTCCTTCAGGCAATGGAACACAAGAGGGTAAGGATTTCTACGAATATTCAGATATACAATTAACGGATTAATCACAAGCGCCATGAATAACATACATCCAATGAGAACAAGAAGGAGTTTACCATAATCAAGCAGGGATGAAAGTCCCTTTGCTGTAATAGAATCAAAGACAAGACCCATGATGCCTAATGGTGCCAAGCTGATTACCCACTTGACGATTTGCGAGACAGCATCTGAAAAATTAGTAAGCGTGTCTTTGGTGTTATCATTGGCATTTCTAAGAGCAAAGCCAAGTAATATAGCCCATGTTAGGATACCGATATAGTTGGCATTCATTAGGGCGTTTACCGGGTTATCGACCACATTAAACAGCAAAGCCTTGAGTACTTCTACAATTCCATCAGGTGGAGTCAGGTCGCTCACACCCTTTACAAGTGATAGGCGTACCGGAAACATAAAACTTACGATAACTGCAATCAGTCCTGCCAAAAATGTACTTAAACCATACAGAACAAGAATCGCTTTCATATTCGTTTGTTGGCCTTTTTTATGTTTGGATATGGCCGACATGACTAAGAGCAAGACCAATACAGGTGCGACTGCCTTTAATGCCAGTACAAACAAGGAGCCGAAAATGCTGACTCCAGTTGCATCAGGAATCAATACAGCTAAAATTATACCAATTACAATCCCCACAAGTATTCGTTGTACTAGGCTCACTTGGTTCCACTTGAGCAATGCTGTCTTCATTACTTCCCCCCGGTTTCAATATGGAAATATAACTAAGCCCTGAATCCTGCTTTATCGCGGCAGTGTATGTAAGTTTATCACGAAAAGTGTCGATTGTGTGCAACTGTAAAAATTTGCACACCGTTATCCGATCCTCCGCTATTTGATAGTGTCCGCTAATAATGGGCGGCTTGTCAGGTGCAAATGCCATTTAGCCACTTACCCGATTGGGGGGAGTAAACGGGACTCTATGGTCTGTATTTCTTCCACTTTCTGATTTTGGCGCGGAAGTTGGTGAACGGGGCGACTGAATTGATGTGAATCCAGCGGGCCATCGGCCAGTTGTCCTTGCTGCCGGTCCATTTGCGAGTGCCTTGGGTGAACAGCTCTTCTTCGGTTAAAGTACCGATCCATTCCAGCCACTCCTGCTCCCTCTGACGGAATAGGTCTCGCAGCTCGGCGAGGGATAATGCGGCATATTGCTCGTAGAAGGACTGGTAAAGTCCGCCAAGCTGGTTCCATTTATAGCCGGGTGACGGCATATGGACTTCACGGCCTTCCCGTTCATCCTTGTCCCAGCCCATGATGAGCGGAAGCCAGCCAAGCTGGTAGGCGATAATTTCGGCGGGTGTCTTATCCACCTCAGGTATTCTTGCATCCCTCTGGCTGTCGTCGATCCCGTCAAATTCTGCATCCAGCAGCACATATTTGGAATGAATGGTCTCGATTAATTTCTCTTTGGACGAATATTCATAGCTTGCCATAGCAGCGCACCTCGTTTTTATTCTAGTTATACCATAGAGCAGTGACGACAGTATGTCATATTTAACCAAAATAAGATCATAGCAAAATCTATATTCGTATATAATGAAGTTCATATGGAAGGAAGTGACACCATGATTATTGTCCTGGTTATAGCTATTATTTTGTTAATGGCCCAAACTATTTACCTGCTGTATTATAAAAGCCAGATTAGGGATATCGGGAATCAGCTGTCTTTTATTATGGAACATAATTCTTTTAAGTTTATAGGAACACAATTAAAGCCTAAGGAAATCGATAGCTTAATCCACCGCTGCAATGCTTTGTTAAGCCGTCAAAGAGCCCTGGATCAGCAATTCAGCCGGAAAAATGAAGAGATGAATTCTACGATCATCAGCCTGTCGCATGATATCAGAACCCCGCTTACTTCATTAGATGGTTATCTCCAATTAGCTCTGCGCTCAGAACAACTTCAAGACAAGACACAATATGTAACACTAGCCCAATCCAGAATTCAGCAGATCATCAAGTTGGTTGACGAGTTGTTTTTATACACCAAGCTGCAGAATCCGGAATATAGCCTTGAACTTGAATCCGTTGACGTTATGGATGTGCTGAAGCGGAACTTATTTCATTTCATTGATGATTTTTCCCGGGCCGGTGATGAACCCATGCTCAATCTTCCGGAGTTGCCCGTTTCTATCGTAGGGAATGTAAATGCCGTGGAGCGGGTATTTGCGAATATCGTCGGCAACTATTTTATACATGGGGGAGGTTCGTTATCTATTGGTTATGAGGATAAGCAGGATACCGTGTGTATCCATTTCACCAATCTGCTGAAGGCAGGGACCCAGGTCAATATGGAGCGGATTTTCACCCGTTTCTATAAAGAAGATCCTTCACGTACCGTTCATTCCTCCGGTTTGGGTCTATCAATTGTGAAATCACTTATGGAAAAGATGAACGGAGATACGGAGGCCGAATGCATCGGCGATACCTTTTGCCTAAAAACAGAATTTATGAAAACAGCGAAGGAGAATGCAGATGTGCGGGAACGGGAACAATCAGCGGGTCCTGATTATTGAGGATGATGAACATATTAACGGGATTATTTATGACGGTCTTACAGCAGACAAGTTTCATTGCACACAAGCATATTCCGGCAGTGAAGGGAAGATGAATCTGGCTCACCGCGAGTACCAACTCATTGTGCTGGATCTGATGCTGCCCGGTTTATCGGGGGAAGAATTCATGCATTATTTGCGGAAGGATTTAAAGTCTGGGGTCCCGGTGATCATTCTGTCGGCTAAGGACCAGTTGGATCATAAGTTGAACCTGTTCGCTTTGGGAGCAGACGATTATGTCACCAAGCCTTTTGAAATAGAAGAGCTGATTGCCCGCATCCATGTCCATATCAAAAGAAACGCGGCAGATGAATCGTCCAAGGAGTACAAGCATAAAAACCTGCTGCTGGACAGCACGGCATACAGTGTCAAAGTAAAGGATAAGACACTTAGTCTGACGAGACAGGAGTATAAAATTGTTGAACTGCTGGTGAGGAACCCAACGCGGGTATTCACGAAGCAGGATTTGTACGAGCTGGCATGGGATGAAATCTATATGGGAGAAGACAAAACGATAACGGTGCATATCAGCAATATCCGCAATAAAATTAAGCGCTATGATAGTGAACCTTATATTGATACGATCTGGGGAATCGGCTTCAGGCTGAGTAAGTGAAACGCTTTGACATTTCTTAACCTTTTATTGGCGATGTCTTAGCCTTCATCCTGTTAACTTATGGTGAAGGAGGGTGCTACCATGTCAGATTGTATTATTGAAATGAGCGGACTTACGAAAAGGTACAAATCAAAAACCGCTGTGCTGAATGCCGATCTCAAAATATTCAAAGGTGAGATTGTAGGATTAATCGGGAAAAACGGGGCGGGGAAATCGACGCTGCTGAAAATGATCGGCGGATTAATTTATCCGACGTCGGGAGAACTTCATTTTTTTAACCGGGCTTCGGGTGAGAATCAGTCTTTCTTCGAGCGGATGGGCGTGCTGATTGAAAATGCCGGACTCTATCCCCATTATTCGGCCTATGAGAACTTGAATCTATTGGCCATGGCTTATGGCCTCAAGGATAGGAACAAGCAGATAGAGAAATTGCTGCAGCTGGTTGGACTAGATCATAAGAATACAGCTAAAGTCAAAAGCTATTCCATGGGGATGAAACAACGGCTCGGCATAGCGATTGCTTTACTCGGAAGTCCGGATGTCCTGATACTCGATGAGCCGATCAACGGGCTTGACCCGGAAGGTATTGTTGAGATTAGACAGTTGATCCTGGAGCTGAACAAAGCCGGCTTAACCATTATCATTTCGAGTCATTTTCTTGAGGAGTTATCCAAAATCGCGACTAAGTATGCAATTATTCATCAGGGTGAGATTGTTGAGGTGATCTCCAGAGAAGAACTGCTGCAGAAATGTGAGGAACGGATTGAGATCGGGGTGGATGAAGCCAAAACGGCCATTCCGGTTTTGGAGCGGGAACTGCAAATCTCAAAGTACAAGGTTGCCTACGGTCAAACGCTGTATGTCTATGACCGGAACATTGAAATCCGGCAAATAACGAAGGTGCTGGTGGATTATGGGGTAGCGGTAGATTCAATTTATAAGCATAAGCAGAGCCTGGAGCAATACTTCCTGGAACGGACGGAAAGTGCGGGTGATCACTATGATTAATATCCTTAAGATGGATTTTCACCGCTTCAGAAATAATAAAATCATGTATTTGCTGCTGCTGCTGTTCTGTGCTTTTCAAATCTTCGGCATCTTTATGATGCAGCAATACTCACAGTCGATTGAAGAGGGAGGCGTTGTGGTCAGCAGCATGAATGAGAGCGAGTTTATCCAATATAATATTTCACAGCCCTCCTCCTGGATGCTGATTTACATTGCGGTCTTCAGTATTTATTTCTATATGAGTGAATATAACTCCGGATTCCACAAAAATTATATCTCGATGAGAAACGCAAGAATCTATTCTGTCTTGTCGAAAATGTTGATCCTGGCCGTGTTTATAATCCTTCTGTTCATCACGCTGCTGATGTCTGACTGGATTGGAAGAAGCCTATTCTTTGGTAATGCCAGCCTTGGTGATCTTGGTTTTTTCGTTAAACTGCTGGTCGGCCAGTTTTTGCTGCATTGGGCATTTTCGATCCTGATTCTCTGTATTGCAATGATCGCCAAAAACCTGCTGGTAAGTTTGACCGCTGGATTTATCCTGGCCCTAAATGTTGTGGGAATGTCGCTGGCTGCACTGGAATCGCTTGTTGAGGGAATTCACCTGTCGAAATACCTGCTTATCAATACGCTGGTCCGCATAAAGGACTTCAATAATACCGGCGAAGTTATGCATACGACTTTTGTTGCGGTTGCAGCTATTGCAGTATTCACGTTCATTGCAGTCCGTTATAAAATTAAGGAAGACCTGAATGTATGAGCAGGCTGAATCGAGTGTCCATTTAAATGCTGAAAGATCCCGATCCGCTCAAAGCGCAGAGAGTTACAGAGGCGACACTTCCAGACTAAATAAGGTAAAATAGAACTGGGTGCAAGCGCGTTTGCGTCTTCAACATAATAGAGTGCAGCCCGCTTGGGGATTGCACGACACAAAGGAGAAGAGTAACGATGACTGAAAGAATCCCGGAAATTGAATTGAACGATGGACTAAAGGTGCCTGCGATTGGATTTGGGACTTACCGCTTGAAGGGTGAGGCTGGTGTGAAAAGTCTTACAACAGCGATTGATGCCGGCTATCGCTTGCTGGATAGCGCCTTTAATTATGAGAATGAAGGAACGATTGGCGAAGCGGTTCGCCAAAGCTCTGTGCCGAGGGATCAGCTGTTCATTACGTCCAAGCTGCCGGGGCGCCATCACGCTTATGACAAAGCGGTGGAAACGATCCAGGAATCCTTATATCGGGCCGGGTTGGACTATTATGATTTCTATCTCATCCATTGGCCGAACCCCAATGTGAATTTATACGTTGAGGCCTGGCAGGCGATGATCGAGGCCAAGAAACAAGGGCTGATCCGTTCCATAGGGGTCTGCAACTTTTTGCCGGAGCATATAGAGCGTTTGATCAAGGAAACCGGAGTAGCGCCAAGCATGAACCAAATCGAGCTGCATCCCCTGTTTAACCAGGAAGAGCAGCGCCGATGGCATAAAGAGCACGGAATCGTGACCGAATCTTGGAGTCCGCTCGGACGCGGCAGCAGTATTCTGGAGAATGACAAGCTTGCTGAAATTGCCGGAAGATATAACAAGTCAATCTCCCAGGTCATCCTGCGCTGGCATGTCCAGCTTGGAGCGGTTCCGATTCCCAAAGCAGGATCTGTAGAGCATCAGCGGGATAACCTGAACGTGTTTGATTTCGCTCTGACTGAAGCGGAAATGGAGACGGTTTCGGGACTAAGCTCAGCATCCGGGCGTATCGCGGATCAAGATCCGGCGACCTATGAGGAATTCTAAACGTACTTAACGCATGTGCATTCACAATGCTATAGATCGGACAACCCTATCCGCAGTAATGGATAGGTTTTTTTTATGTGCAGGCGGGCAAAAGGGTTCGATTCATAATTAAGCGGGCGCGGGCATTTAACCGATAAATAAATATAGTTGAAAGGACACGGAGGATTTATTGAACGTTGAAAAATATACTCAAAGTCGCATCCACGATCATACTGCCGTTTGCACTGCTTGTGCTGGCATACTTCTTTGCCAATAACGCACATACCTTGTCCCAGCCGCAGCTGGAGCTTGTGAGGCTTGCCCCCTATCCCATCTTTCTGATCGGAGGCGTCCTCTCCTGGAAGTTCAACCGCAGCCGGGAGTTTTTCCTGCTCCTTATTTTTACGCTCAGCCTGGCCTCACTGCAATATTTGCGGGAGCTGCCCGGCTCGGGTGGCAAGGTATCGGTGTCCGAGCTGCACTCCGTTCTCTGCCTGGTGATTCCTGTCAATGTCCTAATCTTCTCTTTCTTTAAGGAGCGCGGGATATTCAGTGTGTGGGGGCTTCTGCGCATTGGATTTATATTGGCTCAGGCAGCCGCCGCTGTGTGGTTGTTGAACCCGGACCAAAGCGCCATTCTGCACCGGATCGGCAAGGATCTGCTGCCTTTAACGCTGCGTGATTTCACCCCGCTGTCGCAAGCCTCGCTGATTGCTTTTGTCTTGGCGGGGATAAGACTTATCATCAGGCAAGTTTCCCAGAAGTCATCGCAGGATATTTCTTTCATTGCGGTACTGGCGGGAATGTTATATGTGCTGCACAGCGAGTATGATCCTATCTGGTATGCCATATTATGGGGCGTGTCGGGGATCATTCTGATCACCTCGATCATTCAGGATTCGTATTCGATGGCGTTCTCCGATGAGCTGACCGGACTTCCTTCCAGGCGGGCCTTGAAGCAGGATATGATGAAGCTGGGAATGAATTATGCGATTGCCATGCTGGACATCGATCACTTTAAGAAATTCAATGATACTTATGGCCATGATACGGGGGATGAAGTGCTAAGGCTGGTCGCTTCTACCTTAAGAGAGGTTGCCGGAGGCGGAAGGCCCTTCCGCTATGGCGGTGAGGAATTTACGATCCTGTTCCCGGGTAAAAGCATTCAGGATGCTTTGCCGCATCTGGAAGAGCTGCGCGAGAAAGTGGCTAAGCGTGCTTTTACACTGCGGGGGAAGAGCAGAGGAAAAGGCAAAACAAAGCGCAAATCGAAATCAGCAAGCTCAAGATCAGCCAGGCCCATATACATAACGATAAGCATCGGCGTCGCCCAAAAAAATGAAAAATACAAATCGCCGGATGCGGTCATGAAGTCTGCGGACACCGCCTTATACCGGGCCAAGAAAAAAGGAAGAAACTGTGTAAGTAAGTGAATATTCTATTCCATAAGGCACCAAAGCAACAAAAACATACATAGTATAGCGGTTCTTAGACCAAGCAGAAACGGGGGCGTTCGGTAAGGTTCAATGTTGGAGCAGGCAGGAGTATTCTTAGCAAAATTATAGTCGATGGGGGAAACAACGAATGAAAAAGTTATTTAGTCTGCTGCTTATATTGTTATTGGTTACACCAGCCTTTGGCAGCACAACCTTTGCGGACAATACGGTGAAGGCTAAGGTTGCAGAGAGCAGCACGTTTTTTAATGGAGAAGAGAAGCATTCTAACGGATTCGCGATACTCGGCAATAATTATTACAGCCTGAGGGATATCGCCGAACATTTCTCGGGAACCTCCAGCCAGTTTGATATTACCTGGAATAAGAAAAACAACGCGATTGAGATCATAACCGGACAGGCCTATACGCCTGAGGAGAGCAGAGGCAGTAAATATTACAGCCAGAGCAGCAGCTATAGCGCTACGCTGTCCAATTCCAAGGTGGTGCTTGACGGGCAGTTGCAGTCTATTAAGGCCTACACGATTGACGGCAGGAATTATTTTCAGTTGAGAGATTTGGCCGCCAAGATCCCCTTTGAGCTCGAATACGACAATAAGCTGAACCAGCTGGCGATGTTCTCTAAGGTTCCGGACCATGCGTACCGAGTGAAGACGGGGGCTGCGGTGGAGAGCAATGCCGAATCGTCTAATTTCCCCAGATGGAAAAGTACAGTAGAGTCCTACCTTGTCAACAATAGCGACGGGACAGTAAGCGTTATTGAGGCGGACAAGGAGGTTGCAATTGAAACGTACAATGCCAAATATGAATTGACAGCAACTCAAAAAGTAGCATATGAGCTTCCGCTGTTCGGCGGCTTCTACAGTGGTGTGAAGTACAACTATATTGCGTTCGGACAAGAGAACCGTGAAGAGGATAACAGCAAAGAGGTCATTCGCATTGTCCGTTATGATAAAAGCTTCAACCGTATCGACAGTGTATCCGTTAAAGGCGGGGAGAGCTACACGGTAGTACCTTTTGATGCAGCCTCCGGAAGGATGGCCGAGCAGGGAGATACGCTTGTCTTCCACACCAGCCGTGAAAGATACACGACAGAAGACGGATTAAATCATCAGTCCCAGCTCACAATTATCGTGAACACCGGCACCATGACCGTGACCAATGATATGGGAAGATTTCAGAAAAATCATGTCAGCCACTCCTTCGATCAATATGTGCTGTTCGATGGAAGCAGCCATGTGCTTGTGGATCATGGCGATGCCTATCCCCGTTCAATTGTCCTGAATAAAGGCGACGGCAAGAGTTACAGCGAGGTGGACCTGTTCCAGATTCCGGGGAGAACCGGGGCGAATGCCACCGGGGTTTCGGTTGGCGGATTCGAAATGTCCGCAGGCAATTATATTGTCGCTATGAACAGCATCGACCATTCCTTGGTTAAAGACTACACCTCTTATGAGATGGTTGGGCTGGAGAAGGATCAGCGGGATATTATGCTGAATGTATTGCCCAAGAACAGCCTTGCCAGTGCTTCCGTTAACCATATCACCCTGGCTAAGTATGTAGGCACCGATCGTATTGCCTCCATACCGAAACTGGTGAAGATAGCGGATGACAAATTCATGGTGCTGTGGCAGGAATTTGATAAGGACAATCATCCGGGTGATTTGAAATATGTATTCATCGATGGTTCGGGGCAAGCCGCAGGTGCGATCCAGACGATTAAGCATTTTGTATTATCCGAATGCAATCCGGTCGTCAGCGGGGGCAATATTGTCTGGTACACCAACAGCAACGGCTCTCGGCTGTTCTATACAATTCCGGTGAACTAGGCAGCAAATTATAGCGGGACTGTCTCCCGACCCTAACAGCATCAGGCCGCTTCCTTATTCGTAAGGGCGGCCTTTTTGCTGTGCCTTTTGCTGCGGAATGGAAATAATCTTCCGTTTAGAGAGCCCAGTTCTGGTTACATAAAGAGAAAAGAGTCGAATCATTTTGGACTGAGGAGGAATTTACGATGAGTGATCAATATACGATTCAAGACCCTGTCAAACAATATCAGAAAGCTACGCCGGAGTTCCAGCAGCAGCAGCCCGCTCCGGGACTGGAGAAGGCGATGCATCCGAAGCCGGATGACGGTGCGGAAACTTACCGCGGCACCGGACGGCTTACCGGCCGCAAGGCGATTGTTACCGGAGCGGACAGCGGAATTGGCCGCGCGGTAGCGATTGCTTTTGCCCGCGAAGGTGCTGATATAGTCTTGTCCTACATGCCGGAGGAGGAGGCTGATGCGAAGGAAGTGGTCAAGCTTGTAGAGGAGGCCAGCCGCAAGGCAGTCGCCCTGCCAGGCGATCTCAAGGATGAGGGCTACTGCGAGCAGGTCATTGCCGCCGCTGTCGAACAACTGGGCGGAGTCGATATTCTGGCCAATATTGCGGGCAAGCAGCAATTCGTCACCGATATCGCCGATCTCACCACGGAGCAGTTCGACGCGACTTTTAAGACGAATGTTTATTCCCTGTTCTGGCTCTGCAAGGCGGCGATCAAGCACATGAAGCCGGGCAGCACGATCATCAATACTTCTTCGATTCAGGCGTATCAGCCTGCGCCGATTCTGCTGGACTACGCAACCACCAAGGCTGCGATTAATACATTCAGCAAATCGCTCGCCCAGCAGGTGGCGGGCAAGGGCATCCGAGTGAACGTTGTGGCTCCCGGCCCGGTGTGGACCCCGCTTCAGGTCAGCGGCGGCCAGCCGGAAGAGGTGCTGAAGGACTTCGGGGCGAAGACGCCGCTGAACCGTCCGGGCCAGCCCGCCGAAATGGCTCCGGCCTATGTCTTCCTGGCCAGCCAGGAATCCAGCTACATCAGTGGTGAAACGCTGAATGCCAATGGCGGGATGCCGACGCCGTAAGTAGGATAGTCCAAAAAGCAGACGCCGTTATGTAATCGGCGTCTGCTTTTTTCGTTATTATAGCTATGAATAATGGGGGATTCACGCCCCTCCGTACTCTACACCCCGAACCTTGGCAAATATCATAGTATGTCTTAAAGTACCCGTTACATCACATTTGTTGTTGCGCAGCGTTCCTTCCAAGGTAAAGCCTGAGCGCTCAGCGATTCTTGCACTCTGCACATTGCGGGAATCACAACGGATTTCAATCCGGTTCGCCTGCAGCTCCTGAATCGCGTATTTCGTAATGGCATCTACGGCTTCTGTGATGTACCCCTGTCTAGCGAAAGCGGAATGAACCCAGTATCCAATCTCGAACTTGCGTGATTGCCAATCGATCCGGTGCAGGCCGCTGCTGCCGATAAATTCCCCCGTTTCCTTCAGAAATAAGAGCAGCCTCAGATCTGCACGCTCCAGGAATTCCAGCCGCGAGCGGCGGATGCTTGCTTCCGATTCCTCAACGGTAGGCACCTTGTTTGCCCAAGGCATCCACGGACGCAATTCCTCAATGCTTTCTTTGACGGCCTCGTTTACAGCAAGACCATCTCCCCAATGTGGGGCGCGGATCAGCAGGCGTTCACTTTCAAAGCCTTCAGGTATGGATAACATAATAAGGCTGCTATCTGCGGTGCCCATAGGTCCAACTCCTTGATTAGATTTCACTAGACTATATTCTATCGTAATTGTTCTATACTATGAATTAATGCACTCGGAAAACAAATAGTAACGATAAAATAACTATATAGATTGAACTTAAGGTTTTAGAGTACAGGATCAGTCGCAACTACGGTGAATATTTGGACTTCCGGCCGCTGTTGTCGTAAGAATTTCTTGATTTTAACCGCTATTAGCGGTAGAAATCCGAAGACAAAGGCGGACACTACCGCTCCTCCAGTTCCAAAATCCCCCTCCGTTGCTTGCTCCTTTTCCTTATCTCAAGTTTTTAAGTTCATTCTATATAAAATTTTAGATTAGGAGGTATAAACCATGAAGTTATCCAGAGGTATCCCCGATCATCACGGGATATCTTCCAGAAACCTCTTAGATTTCTTCACTGAGATCGAACAACGGGAGCTTGAGGTGAACCAGTTTATGCTGCTGCGGAACGGTGTAGTAACGGCTGAGTTTTCACGGACACCGTATCGCCCGGATTGCCCGCAATTGCTGTATTCGCTGAGCAAAAGCGTCACCTCCACAGCTATAGGCATCGCCTGTGACGAGGGGCTCATGGAACTGGAGGCCCCGGTGATCTCCTTCTTTCCGGACAAGCTGCCGCAGCGGATCTCTGCCAACTTGGCGAAAATGACGGTGCACCATCTTTTATCCATGAACGCAGGCCACCATGATAATATCTATGGTGCTGTGGCCAGGGAGCAGGACTTTGTGCGGGCATTTCTGGCCCAGGACGTTCCGCATGAGCCGGGAAGTTATTATGTGTACAGCACGCATTCCACCTATATGTTGTCTGCCATTATGGAGCAGGTTGCTGGACAGGGCATGGTTGATTTTTTGATGCCAAGATTGTTTGAGCCTTTGGGTATACCCCGCCCATCATGGGAGACTTGTCCGCTGGGCATTACAGCAGGCGGGATGGGATTAAGCTTATCGATTGAAAGTATCGCGAAATTTGGTCAGTTGCTCCTGAATAAAGGACTGTATGCGGGAAAAAGAATTGTGTCTCAGCGCTATATCGAATTAGCCACTATGGAACAAAGTGACAACCGCCGCCTCGCCAGAGCAGACCGGGTCGACTCGGCACAAGGCTACGGATACCAATTTCATCTGTGCCGGCGTAGGGCGTATCGGGGGGACGGCTCTTTTGGCCAGCTCTGTTTTGTGGCTCCTGAACAGCAAATAGTCATTGCCGCCACCTCGGCCTTTGAGAATATGACGAAGCTGCAGCGTCTTTTAGACTTGATTTATGATTACATTATCGATCGATTAGATCAAGGTGGGGTCAAACGGATTTCTATTCACTCTGAGGATACGCTCATGCTGCAGCGCCGGTTGGCTGCTATGGCTTATCCTGTTCCTGCCTTCAAGCCTATACCGGAAAATATACCGAATCTGGTTAACAGATGTTATTTAATCAATGAAAATCCCCACGGTCTCCAAAAAATCATTTTCGAGTGGAAAGACGAACAACTGGAGCTTCATATGTTCTATGGGGATGAGCGGGATAACGTCATTCTGTTTCATTTTTCCAAGCCGCTTCATGGGGCAGATGTGTTCCCTAAAGACTTATCCCAAGAGCGGCAAGAGGTGGTCACGTATGCGCTCTGGGAAAATGCCAGAAAGCTTCAACTCATCCTGTTCTATATCGAAACGCCATACGTGGTCACCTATACAATAGCCTTCCATGACAACAAAATCGACTTTGCGTTCAACATTAATGTATCGCTTGATATACCGAACTATAGGGTTACGGGACGATTCCAGCAATAATACAGCGGATTTAAAGCTTAATGTGCTTGTGAAGATTGCTGTTGTCCCGTAACACAAGCAGTTTATCCTGATACGGCTTCAAGGTTGCGAAAATTTCAGGCCGCTCTTTCCGTTGATGTCCGTAATTCCATGTGTACATTTTTTTCAGCATTTCAAAGGATTGTTTATAATTCCCTTTTTGAAACCCCAGTTTTTGTATGGCGAATCGTTTGAATATGCGGTAATTCCTTTTCCAGATATGCGTGTCCAGATACATAATCATCTCTGCCTGCTCGAAGGATTGCATTACCCATTTATGATGCACGCCTTCAATGATCCACTTGTCAGAGGCAAGGATATTATTCAGTATCTGGTCTCTGTCTTCCACGCTGTTCCTGACATCACCGCCTTCTGTCCGCCTCCATACGATGTTGTCGAGCTCGTAATAAGGAATATCTAATGAGGAGGACAGATTTCTTGCTAAGGTGGATTTGCCGCTGCCGACGGGACCAATGATATGAATCCTGTTTGGCTTTACTCGTTCCATTGTCTGGGTCCGATCACATGGAAAAGTTGCTGGCTGGCGGGATTCAGCGCGTGCAGGATTCTTTGCACTGTGAAATCGCTAATGGGCCGGGGCAGGTCGTCTACAGCACAATATTTGCACTCCACAATCTCCGGCGAGCAGGGCTTAGGTGCTTGATCGGAGTCTTCTTTGCAAGTGAATACAAAATGGTGCATGTCATTACCCGGGTCGTAGTAGACCCCGGTTAAAGACTCTTGAGTGATAGTAAGACCTGTCTCCTCCAGCACTTCGCGCCGCGCGCTTTCCTCTGCCGACTCTTGTGCCTCGGACAACCCTCCGGGCAGTTCCCAATTGTATTTACCATAGCTGTGTTTAACCAGAAGGACATGCCTTTCCAGATTCAGGATGACTGCTGCCGCGCCGATCAGTTTATCTTCAAAAGCCGAAAAGACTCTGACCTCTATAGGCGGAGATGAATCAGCGGTTTTTAAACTATTCAGCGAACATATGTGCTATACTGTAAAAAAATACTACAAAAGGGGGTGTCGCACATGATCGTTCATCAAGCCTATAAATACCGCATCTACCCGAATACCGAGCAACAGCAACTCATTCGTCGAATGTTTGGCTGCTGCCGCTTTGTGTTCAATCATTTCCTGGAAGAGTGGAACCAAACTTATGCCGAGACAGGAAAGGGTTTGTCCTATCAGACCTGTGCGACACAGCTTCCCGTCCTAAAAACCCAATATGACTGGCTCAAAGAAGTCGATAGTATTGCTTTACAGTCCGCCGTTCGGCATGTGGCAGATAGCTTTGACCGCTTTTTCAAAAAGCAAAATCAAGCGCCTCGCTTCAAAAGCCGGAAGCATCCAGTACAAAGCTACACCACGAAATTCACGAACGGAAATATCGCCATTGAAGGCAACCGATTGAAGCTTCCCAAGCTCGGCTGGATGCGTTTCGCCAACTCTCGGAAGCTGGAGGGTCGTATACTGTCCGCTACGGTACGGCAAAACGCCAGCGATAAGTATTTTGTCTCCCTGGTTTGCGAGGTCGAAAAGACCCCGCTTCCACAAGCAGATGTACATATCGGCATTGACTTGGGGCTTAAGGAATACGCTGTGAGCTCAAGCGGCGAGCATTTTGCCAACCCCAGGTTTTACCGTCAATACGAGAAAAAGCTTGCGCTGTGGCAGCGGCGTTTGGCAAGACGTACACCAGGGGGCTCCAACTGGAAGAAAGCCAAGCAACACATTGCCCGTATTCACGAACACATTGCAAATTCCCGGAACGATTTTCTCCACAAGCTGACAACGAAGCTGATCCGTGAGTGCCAAACGATCAGCATCGAACATCTGCGTGTGGGGAATATGATTCAAAATCCCAAACTCTCCAAGTCCATCGCTGATGCGTCCTGGGGCGAATGGGTGCGTCAACTGACGTATAAAGCATCCTGGTATGGACGAACCCTCCGGGTTGCCGGCACCTTTGAGCCGACCAGTCAGCAGTGCCACGTATGCGGAACGATCCATCCCGAAGTGAAGAACCTCTCGATTCGAGAATGGATATGTGTAGCTTGTGGAACACACCATGATCGGGATGAAAATGCGGCTCATAATATCAAACAGGTAGCGGTATAGCAATTACCTATAAAAATAAAACGTAGAACTGCGGGAACGCAGGGATCGCTTGCCCATAAGAGGAGGTTGCTCCTCTGTTCGCAAGAATCCACCCCTTCAAGCGTCAGCTAAATGGTGGAGATTCAATTGACACAATAGCCACTCCTTAATCCTTATATTTAGGATGTTGCTTGTCTGGTGGCTGACTGATCAGGTTGCCGATACTATTAATTATAGTAAGCAATGGCCGAACAACAATCAACCGACGGCACTAACTATTCCCGGAAGCAGTAATATCGAACTTACTACCAACGGAGACATGTACTCTCACCGTCCCAGGATCTCTCCTGGACGGTTTTTTCTATGTGGAAATAATATCCTGTTGTACCTCTTACATGCAATCTAGAACCCGTTACGGTCAAAAGAGTTATTTTGTCATACCACAAAAGTCTACTGAGGTCAATACGCTAAAGGATACCTAAAAGTAGTCTCAGGTGCTATTCACAATGAATGGCAATACCGTTATCTTATATATTAAGAAGTGTTCTTTATTAAGAACTATTAAAATATAAACGCTGGAAAACTCCTGCCGGGTTTTAAGAGCCGAGTGGAGATTTTTTATACAGGTGGAGGCCACAAAATGAGCGCAATCGCCGGTATCTGCCAATTGCAGCACCATAATCTTAATCCTGATCAGGGACCGGGTCTTATGCAGCAGCTGAGCCGTTATCCTGCGGATGATGCGAGGGGCTGGCAGGGTCAGGGGATTTTCCTCGGTTGCCGTGCGCAGTGGATTACTCCACAATCCTTGAACGAAAAGCTGCCGTTTTATGATCCCGAGCGGAGGCTGGCAATTACAGCGGATGCCATTATCGACAACCGCAGCGAGCTGTTTGGGCAGCTTCAGGTGCCCTATGAAGACCGGGACACCATACCCGACAGCTTGCTCATCCTGCTCGCCTACGAGAAGTGGGGAGATCAGACACCTGTTCACCTGATAGGAGACTTTGCCTTCATGATTTGGGACGAGCGCAAGCGATCTCTTTTCGGAGCCAGAGATTTCTCCGGCAACCGGACGCTCTATTTTCATAGATCCACTGAAAGTTTCGCTTTTTGCACAGTTATTCATCCGCTGCTGTCTATGCCGGGTGTAAGCCACAAGCTGAATGAAGAATGGGTCTCAGAGTTTCTGGCTATTCAGAATAGAGTCGATGCTACGGACTGCTTTTCAACGGTTTATCAAGCTATTGAACAGCTGCCGCCTTCGCATTCCATGACCATAACCGGGGAGAAAATTACATTCTCCCGTTACTTTATATTGCAGGCACCGCCTAAACTGCGTCTTGGCTCCAACGGGGAATACGAGGAAGCCTTCCGCGAAGTATTCGGACAAGCGGTCAAAGACAGGCTTCGGACCCATCTTGCCGCCGGTGCCAACCTGAGCGGGGGGCTTGATTCCGGCTCGGTAGTCAGCTTCGCTGCTGAAGAGCTCCGTCGCCGCGGGAAACCATTGCATACCTTCAGTTATTATCCTGTAGACAGCTTTACCGGTTTTAATCTGGGCAAAAGGGTAGCTGATGAGCGTCCCTTTATTCAGGAGACGATTGATCATGTAGGGAATATTCAGCCGAGCTTTCTGAACTTTCCCGAGCAGAGTCCTTATACCGAGATTGACGAATGGCTGGATATTCTGGAGATGCCCTACAAGTTCATTGAAAATTCTTACTGGCTTAAAGGCATATTTGAACAGGCACAACAGCAGGGGCTTGGTGTTCTGCTGAGTGGACAAAGAGGCAATTGGAGTGTTTCCTGGGGACCTGCACTGGATTATCAGGCCAAGCTGATTCGTGAATTCCGGTGGCTCTCTTTTTACCGTGAGAATAAGCAATACAATCAGTCGATGGAAGCGAACCGCAGAAAGGTGCTGCAGATTGTCGGCAAAAAGGCCTTTCCGTCGCTTGAGCGGCTGCTGCCCCGCAAACGGGAGATGCAGCTTGAGCTGATTCATCCCGATTTTGCCAAACGAACGGAGGTCCATGAACGTCTTCGGGAATTCAATATGGACCGTAGACCCTCTTCGCAGACTGTTTATGATATCCGTCAGAAGCATTTTGAGCAGCCGTATATCTGGAATGTCAACGGAACAGTGGCTACCAAGATGTCGCTGAAGTACCGGGTATGGGACCGTGATCCCACGAATGATCTGCGCGTGATCCGCTTCTGCCTGTCCGTGCCGGAGGGACAGTTTGTCCAGAACGGTGTGGACCGTTCCCTGATTCGCAGGGCCATGGAGGGACGTCTGCCGGATGAGGTCAGAATGAACCGGAAGCAGCGCGGAGTGCAGGGGGCAGACGGGATTCTCCGGATGCTGCCGCAGTGGGATACCTTCCTCGGAGAGCTTCGGGAAATGATTAAGGACCCCCTGACTGCAGCCTACTTGAACAACAACGGGCTTGCGGGATGTTTGGACCGGATTAGTGAGCCTAAACCGGAGATGATTTACAATTCAGAGTTCCGCCTCCTTACACGGGGACTTGTATTTTACCGCTTTCTGAAATCATTATCCTGATAGCAAGACGCCTGAAAGGGGGTGAAAGAATATGAAAAAGGAATACAGCAAGCCTGCTTTGGAAGTGCTCGACGTTAAAATGACTATGGCTGGACCAGGATTTAAACTCGCCGACTCCTTCCAAGATGATCCGGATGAGATCGTGCACTACTCCTAAGACTGCTTTTGGTCGTGCGGCCCTCATCCCCCTATGCTTGCTGAAGGGGGAGAAGGGCTATCTTTTCATCATCACCTTTTAGAATATGTGAATTTACAGGATGGAGTGAATCGTATGGCGAGTATCGTTCAAGGCTTGGCTTATAAAGCATTTGGCCTGCAAATTCATAGTGAATTTCCCTTGCCGGAGCTTCCACTTTCGGACCAGCCGGGGTTGATCGGCAGTGTGTCGGTCATTCAAGAAGACTTGTCGGAGCGTTGGCAGGCCATTCCGAAGGTCACACCCAGCCTGGGTGTATCAGGGAACGAAGTTATGTTTGAGGCCAAGGACACCGCTATTTTCTCCATTCGGGACGGCAGTACGATTACAGTGTCACCTGCACCAGGTGCGGACGGCGACTGTGTACGGCTCTTTATTCTGGGAAGCTGCATGGGCGTTCTGCTGATGCAAAAAAAAATTCTCCCTCTTCACGGCAGTGCGCTTGTACTGGACAACAAGGCTTACGCGCTGGTTGGGCGTTCAGGGGCAGGTAAATCGACACTCGCCTCCTATTTGATGGATCAGGGCCACCTGCTGATCAGCGACGACGTTATTCCCGTTATGGTGCAAAATGGACATCCATTAGCAGTTCCAGGCTATCCGCAGCAAAAGCTATGGCAGCAGAGCTTGGACTATTTGGGAATGAATTCGTCCTCTTACCGCCCGTTATTCGAACGTGAAACCAAATTTGCCGTTCCCGTGCATGACCGCTTCCAGGCTGAACCGCTGCCGCTCGCAGGTGTGTTTGAACTGTCGGCGGCCGGAGAAAGCCCGGTAGCTCTACAGGTCATCAGCGGCCTGGAACGGTTCCATACTTTATTTAATCACACTTATCAAAAGGCAATGATTGACCGGATTGGGATCCGCGAATGGCATTTTGGCATGTTGGCCTCTTTCGTTAACCGGCTGCCGATGTACCGGCTTACCCGTCCTGAAGCAGGCTTCAGTGCCCCGGCACAAGCTTCGCTTATATATGAAACGATCCAACATCAAGTGGAGGAGAGATGAACCTATGAATACTACAAATATTTTGTCCCTCGAAACGGTCCTTGTGCAGCGTGAGGGCAATATCGCCAGTGACATGGACGGCGAGAAAGTCATGCTGAACGTGAAGAATGGCAAGTACTACAATCTGGGTGAGGTTGGCGGAGAGATTTGGTCGGCGCTGGCATCACCGGTTACCGTAACACGGATTGTGGAGACCATTCAGGAGATTTTTGAAGTTTCGGCGGAGCTTGCCGAGCAGGATGTGGTTGCTTTTGTGCAAAGTTTGCTGGATGAGGATCTCGTCGTAATTGTCAGCGGATCATGACAACCCTCCGTCGCATCCGCCTGTTGCTGACCGTTGACAAGGCTGCTGTGGCGCTGATTCCAGAGGCATTATGGAGGCTTTTTCTGGTGAGAATCCAGCTGCTTTTTCCGTTTGCAAGAACGGCTCCACGGCTGGGGATACAGTCTCAGGAGACCTCTGCGGTGTCCAATGCGGCCGATATTCCCCGGATTAAGCATATTACGAAAGCGATTCGTGTCATCAGCCGTTATACGCCCTGGAAGAGCACCTGTATGGTCCGTGCAGTGGCTGGACTACAGATGTTAGAGAGACGCGGGATTGAAAGCACACTCTATATGGGGGTTGCCAGAGATAAGCAAGGTCAAATGATCGCCCATGCCTGGCTGCGCAGCGGAGCTTATTATGTCTCCGGCGATGATGCCATGCAGGGTTTTGTAGTTGTGGAGAAGTTTGCCAAAGTGTTACAAGCCGAGTAATCGAGGTGGGACCATGCAAGCCATAATCTATTACATCCGGCAGCTTCAGCGCTTGTCCGGAGTCAAACTGTACCTTAACCTGCTTGGCATGGTCATCAGCGGACTGCTGGAGAGCTCAGCCATTCTGCTGCTTGTACCGATGCTGGGAATGGCCGGTATTCAACTAGGCGGAACAGGAGCGGGGTACAGTATTCCTATGCTCGGTTTCCTGTCAGAGCTGCCGCAGACGACGGCGCTTGGGATTGTGCTCGGCGGGTATGTCTTTATCGTGCTTTGTCAAAATTTGATTTCGCGTTTCGTCGCAGTCCGTAATGTGGAGATTCAGCAGAGCTACAGCCGGCAGCTGCGGTATGATGTTTACAGCGCACTTTTGCAGTCGGAGTGGGCCTTTTTCCTCAAAAAGCGCACGTCGGACCTTATTAACGTAATGACCACGGAAATGGCGAGGGTGCTCGCTGGAATCAGCTGTTTTCTGCAGTTTCTCACCTCGCTCCTGTTCACACTGGTACAGATCGGCTTCGCCTTCTGGCTGTCCCCTAAGATGACTCTCTCTGTACTGGTATGTGCGGTCCTGCTGTCCTTGTTCTCCCGCAGATTCATCCGCAAAGCCAAGAGGCTGGGCAGTCGCAGCTCTCAGCTCGGCCAGATGTATCTAGCCGGAATCACGGACCAACTGAACGGAATTAAGGATATCAAAAGCAATAATCTGGAGCATTCCCGGTTGGAATGGCTTCATGGGTTTACCGCTGAGGTCAAAAACGAGCAGCTGGACTATACAAGACTGCGCTCGAATTCCCAGCTGCTGTACAAAATGTCGTCGACGCTCCTGATCGCTGCGTTTATCTTCGTGTCTTTCCGGTTTCTGCACGCAGAGGGCCCAGCTTTCCTGTTGGTTATCCTCGTGTTTGCCCGGCTGTGGCCGACCTTTGCTGCCCTTCAGTCGCTGATGGAGCAGCTCGCCTCCGTACTGCCTTCCTTCAAGCAGCTTCAGGCGCTGCAGGAAGAATGCCTGCAGGCTGCTGAACATGGTGCGGAAGGGGAAAGTGCGAAGCAAGTTGCACCTATGGCTTTGAAGCAAAGCCTGGAAGCCCGGAACGTGAACTTCCGTTATGATCCGCAGGAGCCGCAATATTCGCTCCAGGGGGTGAATGTGGTGATTCCGGCTAATAAGATGACGGCGATTGTCGGACGTTCGGGCGCAGGGAAAAGCACGCTAGTCGATCTGCTCATGGGCCTGATGCAGCCGGAAGCGGGCGAGATCTTGGCCGACGGTCAGTCTGTTTCAGGAGACAACCTGCTGTCTTACCGGCGCTCCATCGGTTATGTAGCGCAGGATCCTTTTCTTTACAACGCGACGATCCGCGATAATCTGACGATGATCAAACCGGATGCCAGCGAGGAAGAACTGTGGGAAGCGCTGGAGTTTGCTTCTTCGGCCGATTTTGTCCGCAAGCTGCCGGAAGGACTGGATACGCTGATCGGTGACCGGGGCATCCGCCTGTCCGGCGGCGAAAGGCAGCGTCTGGTGCTGGCACGCGCGATTATCCGCAAGCCTTCCATCCTGGTCCTGGATGAGGCAACAAGCGCGCTCGATACTGAGAACGAGAAGCGGATTCAGGAAGCGCTCGAACGGCTAAAGCATTCCGTTACGGTAATCGTGATCGCCCACCGGTTGTCCACCATCCGGGGAGCCGATCAGATTCTGGTCATCGACCAGGGGCGGGTCATCCAGCAGGGCGTGTTCGGCGGTCTGGCCTCAGAAAAGGGCGGCATGTTCAGCCGGTTGCTCAGCAGTCAGGAAGAGGCGATGTAGGCGACGCACAGTTTCGGTTGAAGCTGGCGAGGCATGTGCTCGGATAGCAGTCTGTTGTATTCCTACACTAGATTTCACAGATATAGCTGCATATCGGCGGTTCTTCGAAATTTGACTGCAAAAAAGTACAGTAGAATCGAATATACCTGCTTTCGGTGGAATTCTGCTGTACAAAGTGCAATCATCTTCAAACACCATACCAAATTGGCTGATAGATAGGATACCAAAAGCCCCTCGCTGCCGATTTTCGGTAGCGAGAGGCCATGCTATTTGTCTATTTGTCTATTCATTCATTCATTCATTCATTCATTCGTCCATTCGTCTACTCATCTATTCGTCCATTCGCCCGTCATCTATCAATCCCTCTAAGATATCCCAGTCGTCCCCGCACTTGCAACGCTCGGCTCATCCTAAAATTAGTTTACCCAACGTTCCGCACACGCAATGCTCGGCTTATCCTAAAATTAGTTTACCCAACATCCCGCACATGCAACGCTCGGCACATCCTAAACTCAGTTTACCCACCCTGCACACGCGATACCCAGCTCACCCAATGCCCCCCACATCCTTCTCCTGTGTCTTCCTCCATTAAGCACACGAAATCATCACTCCGCCGGAATCTCAAGGTTAGCTTATATAGATGAAGGTTTGATTTGGACAGCAGCCGAGTTAGATGTAGTTACTGCAGCTATTTGGTGCGACTTGATGGTCTGAATCAGCCCGGCGCCGAAGTCTGTCGAGTTAGATGTAGTTACTGCAGCTATTTGGTGCGACAGCGGCTGTTTCTGAGAGTTAGATGTAGTCTGTGCAACTAAAAACAGGAATTTGCTCACTTTTAGCCAAATTCCTTAAAATAGATGTAAGGAGTGCAATTATATCCATATCGAACACGAAAAGCTGGAGTATAACTGCACGAAATACAACTAACCAAACAGAGGGGAAACCCCAACTCGCACCAGTACTCGCACCGGCACCCGCACTATGAACCCGCACCCGCACTATGAACTCGCACCCGCACCCGCACTCGCACTCGCACTCGCACCCAAACCCAAACCCAAACCCAAACCCAAACCCAAACCCAAACCCAAACCCAAACCACAGGCGTGTATCTTCAGTCCACGTTGTACAATTGGTTCTGGCCCGCCCTGTAGCAGCTGCCTTATCACGGTTATGTAAATATGTTAATTCTCTTTGCCGGTTAGTTTTCGCCAAGTCCATAAGAAGGGGCGTAGGGGGAAATAAAGAAAATGCAGTGGCTTCGGCAGGGGCAGCGTTTTCTCATCCACCGCGTAAGGATAAAGGAAGCCCGCTGCATACAGGAACTGATGCCACGGCGTAAGAATCGCCGGTTGATAATATTTGTAATGCCGCTCCACCTCGGGCTCCAGGGGCGGATTGTGCAGATTAACCATTCGTGCCACATAGAAAAGTGCAAGCTGTGCCAACCGGCGGGGCTTCGGCTTGTCCGTCAACCCGGACAGACCGGGAGCAATCGGCGCCTCCAGCAAATCCGCCGCGAGGATCAAGGCTTGCCCACCAACGCTGTCGTAATTATAACGCCGGAGCAGCCCGGTCAACACGCCGGCGTCGGGCTCTTGCAGAAGCAGCTGTTTGATATCCAGCAGCCATCGCAGCCTCGACCAGCCATGCCTTGCGCCATGCGCAGCCAGAAACAGGAACAAATCCTCCCTGCCCAAGTAATGGACGTTTTGTCCGAGCTGGCTGCTTGTCCGTGCATGTTTCCAAAGCTCATCAAAATCAGGCTCCTTAGAAGGCCCGGGACTTAATCGCCAATGAACCTCAACCTTGATGTATTTGGCGGGGTGATTGAAGGTGTTGTGATGTTCGCGCCACTTCCAGTCTCCCAATATACTCTCGAATTCCTCTTCTTTCACGTAACCGAGAGACACCAGCAATGCTTCCGTCTCGGTCAGCTGTTCCATCGGCACAATAAAATCGAGGTCACGCGAGGTTCGCAGCGAGATATCACCGTATAAATCCTGTGCAAGCACCGGACCCTTCAGAAACAGAGAACGGATATTCAGCCGGGCCAGCGATTCGCCGATATTCCCCATTTCACCGCTGAGCTGAAGCATCTGGACGGTATTTCTGCGGTACTCCCATTTCAAACGCTGGGTAACCAAAGACGGTACAGCTTCACCTTGCATGCGGCTAAGCTTAGGATATAAAAAAGGATAAACGCGGTGATGCAGCGATAGCCGGATCATCAGCTCCCAGTCGATATCCGCGAACTGCTCCGGATTCTGTTCCGCCATATCATCGATGTTGTCAGCTGTAAGCAGTGCAAGAAGAAGTAATACTTCCTTAGATAAGCTCCTTTTATCAAGGGTATACCGGTCAGTCATAGAGACTCTCCTTAGTGGAATGTGAACAGATCCGTTGGCGGATTTGTTCTATTTAAAGAACGCATTGTGAGCGTAACACCGTCATCCGAAATTTGTCAATTTTTATGTGGAAGATGTGTATTGTCCTTGCATTGGGCATGTCTTTAATTAAACACACAATGTGCAATAGAAGCATGTAAGAAACTCTATGATTGCCCAAATCCACAATGAAAATTCAAACACTGGAAGCAGTCTGTCGGCGTTTTTGCCATTCTCCATCTCTTTATAGAGCACACGGTTGCCTCTTTATGACTGCCGATTTCTTTCCCGGGAAAAGAGGTCTGTTGTACCATTTGCTCCGTTTCTACCGTTTGCCCTAATCCCTTCGATCCATTGTGCTGTATGATCCACGTTCCAGGCGGCAGCTTCTTCGTGCTCTCCCGAGAGATAGCTGATACGGAGCAGGGAGGAACCTGCTTTTCCGGTTTTGCCCAGATGGGTACGCACGGCCTCCACCCTGTTTATCGTTTCAAGGGGAATGGTTAAGCTTTTGGCCGGAAAATACATCTTGAACATCAGGGAATCTTTGGTCAAGGCCAGCCAGCCGTTTCCGCGGAATTGACCTGGGCCCAGTGAAGAAAGACCATAGAAGTTAGCCGAACGCTCAGAAAATATGATCTCACAGGCGCTCATCTGCTTCCGTACCTGTAGGAATCTCAAGACTAGTCCGACCAATGCAAGGACTGCAATGCAGCCTGCTGTAATAACTGCTGGAATGAGTACCACCTTCTCCTGTTTCTTATTTCGAACAGATTAGGGCTGAAGTGAATCCGTCCCGTACAAAGATTTTACCACTTTCATCCATTACAGGGGAATGAGAGCCCCCACTTTCCGGGTGGATAATTCTGGTTTCTGCCAGTCCGTACTGGATTTCCAGTAGCGTCCATTTATGCTAAGATATTGTTGCCTGAACTGGCGGGAAAAATAATTATAAGCAGAAGCTTGTTTGGGGAATCTCTGTCTTCTAGATCTTAAGGGGGAGAGGAAATTGCATGAGGAGCTAAGCGGAATTCACGGGGCAGAATCGTGGACAATCATTGAACCGGTACTTAAGGGCTGGTCGGAGGATAAAAAGTATTATGTTGAGGATGAGGCCGGGCGCAAGCTGCTGCTGAGGATCTCAGGCATTGAAGCCTTCCAGCGGAAGCAGGCAGAGCATCAGGTTCTAAAACTGTTTAATGAGCTTGATTTTCCGATGTCGCGGGTGATTGATTTCGGAACATGCGGCCAAGGCAGGTATACCTATATGCTGCTGACGTGGGTAGAGGGGCGTCCGCTGGAGGAGTGTCTGCTTATGCTAACAGCTAAGGAACAGTATGAGCTTGGCGTGGAGGCGGGAAAGATATTGAAGCTGATGCACTCCATCCCGAATAGCAATGACCTCCCTCAATGGGAAGAACAGATGCAGGCCAAAATTCTGGCCCGCATCAAAGAATATGAAGACTGCCCGTATTATTTGGAGGGTGATGAGCAAGCTATTGCTTATGTAAAAGAATATCGGGCTGATCCATAACGTGAAAAAGGTCTACCAGCACGGAGACTTTCACATGGGCAATCTCATCTACACTCCTGAAGGCGGGATTGGAGTTATTGATTTCAACCGCTGGGACAACGGAGATTATGTTGAAGAGTTCTATAAGTTGCAGTTTTTTGACAGAGACCGGAGCGTTCCGTTTGCCGTAGGCAAGCTTGAAGGATATTTCGAAGGAACGCCTCCAGAGGAATTTTGGAACAGGCAGGCACTGTACGTGGCTTACAGCTCACTTTTTTCGATTAAGTGGTCGATCCCCTTTGGGGCAGCCGACATTGAATGCATGATGACACGCGGCAGAATGGCGCTGGAGGACTATGATTATTTCTGTAGAGTCATTCCGCGCTGGTATCAGGCATAAGGCACATCGAAGATGCCTGCAATCTATAGAAGACGAGGGTGATTCTGTAGGATTTTTTTTACGGCGTATTAATGTTTGGCCAAAAGATTGAAATCAAGGAGTGCAGTACGGTAGAATTGCACTATCAGCAGATTTAACCAAGAAGGGGATTGTATCGTTTGAATAATGAAGAAGTGAACCAAGAGCTGCCCGAGAATTACGAGGAGCTGAAGAAAGCCGCCGGCCGTTCGGCGGATTGGAGAGCGCGTCTTGCTGCAGTGGAAGAGCTGGGACAGACGAAGCACAAACAAATTATCGATATTCTGAATCGCCTGATGATTAGCGATCCTGTATATACCGTTCAAGAAGCTGCATATGAGAAGCTGAAAGCCTTCGGTGAAGATGTGAAGGTGCCGTCGAAGAATAAGGCAGAGCTGTTCAGAGGCGTATCCAAGATTGCGCTGCGCATCAAGAAGAGTCTCCCTAAAGACCATTCGTATGAAGAGTTCAAGGAAAAGCTGAAGAAGATGAGAATCGACGTCTACGATGCTTACGAAGGTGAGAAGGGCGAGGATTTCGATCAATGGCTGGAGAAGTTGTGGATTTCAGCGACCAAATAGTTAGTAGTGATATAGCGGGGCCAAGGACTGGACAAGTCCTTGGCTCTTCGTTTTTAGTTCCAGCCGATCACTCCATTGCTAAGCCCGGCGGATATATAGTAAGGTGGCAAGAGGAAGAGAACGGAACATTGCAGCAGTAATCTTTTCCTATATCAATTACACAAAGGATGACAACATGAACACTAACCCATCAACCGAAATGCTCTCTGAGCAATTTCAGGAATTTCTTAAGCTCTCCGGGGAATTGCGCCCCAATTATATTGCCAGCCTGGGAAGCCGTCCGGAAGACAGTAACTCTTCAATCAGCAGCATAGTGCCCGAAGTGCCGGAGCTTCTAGAAGTAATCTACAGCACGGTTTCCGGTACCGGCAGCGATGAGGAAGAACCGAGCCTGATTGAGTTCATACCGGGATACAGACTGATTCATATCAAGGAATATAAGCAGGAAATGCAGGTGCTGGCAGGCATTCTGGAGGAGAAGGGCCACCAGACCGACGGAGTGATTCTTCCGGTTCTGACCAATTATGGCAGCGACTTTATTTGCTACTACCGGTCCACTGACGGAACGGAGCGGATTTGCGACCTGCTGCATGACTACGGCGATCTGGTTGTGATGTATGATTCGCCACAGAAATTTCTGGAGACGTTATGTGAATTCTATGAGCAGGAAGTTTATTTTTTGGATGAGGAGGGGTATCTCGACTGCGATTTGGTCAAAGAAGGCGAGGTAGGTGCTGCCCTCAATCCGGCTGCGGAATATTGGGCGGAATAAACCAAATCTGTTGCAGGGTTTATTCCTTTTTTTACCGTCTAATGGACAGACTGGTAATGGGAAGGTGCAGATCAGATGCAAAATCTATTCAGAAATAAAAACCGCCAAATCAGAGCAGGATGGGAGATACTGCTGCTGACAGCGGCAATATTTGCTATTACAATGATTGTCTCGTTTGGGGTCTCGCTGCGGGTGGATTCCCGGCAATGGTTCGACCAAGACGGCTGGGTGAGGATATTCAAATCAGATGGTCTTTATACGTTTATCACTGTATGGTTCACGATGCGTGTCCTGCATAAACTTCCCTTAACCTCTATCGGATTTTCGCGGCCTGACGGAGCCAGATTCATTCAAGGATTCATTAGCGGTGTGCTACTCTTGACATGTATTGCTCTGCTGCTGTGGGGCCTCGGCTCAGCAACTTTTCAGGGGGAGTGGGCCAATCCTCAATTTATGCGGCTAGATATCGTTGATCTGGTCATCACCGCAATCCTAGCTGGAATCTGCGAAGAAATTCTGTTCAGAGGATTTATTCAGCATCTGCTGGCTAGTCGCGTGGGCCTTTATTGGGCCGTGGCCATCACCTCTGTACTGTTCTCACTGGCGCATATGGCCAATCCGGGCTACAACGGGATCTGCTTTCTTAATATTGTGTTGATAGCCCTTATCTTCTCAACGATGGTCATCCGGACAGGAAACTTATATTTTGCGATAGCTCTGCACATCTCGTGGAATCTGTTTCAAGGGTATGTACTGGGCATCGCAGTCAGCGGAAATATACCACATGGGTTGTATTCGCTGAAATTAACGGGTGCCGATTGGATGACCGGAGGAGAGTTTGGAGTAGAGGGAAGTCTTGTAACAACGCTTGTGCTTGGGTTGGTTTTTGTTTTTATGCTATTGGCCGTCAAACGCGTAGCGGGAATGAGGAATACGATGGGCGGGGGCTTCGGTTCAGTTACTCGTTGATGTCGCTGCTGCTTTAAGCAGTCCGAATGATAAAATTGATACTGTACCCGCAATAAAGAGCAGCCTGAATCCGGGCTGCTCTTTGTTAGGATTGTATACTGATACGATACTTAGCTACTGTCATCTATTACCCCTGCACAGACCGCTTCTCCTGCTCCCGCAGCTCAATTCTCCGTATTTTGCCGGAGGTAGTCTTCGGAAGATCCGTGATGAATTCAATTTTGCGCGGATACTTATAAGGGGCTGTCATTTCCTTGACATGACTCTGCAATTCCTTAATCAGCTCCGGTGTGCCTGCGCTGTTGTCCTTCAGCACGACAAAGGCTTTTACGATCGAGCCGCGGATCTCGTCAGGGCTGGCCACAACTGCGCATTCTTTAACCATGGCATGCTTCATCAGGGCTTCTTCCACTTCAAAAGGACCGATGGTGTAGCCTGAGCTGATGATGATATCGTCTCCCCGGCCTTCAAACCAGAAATAGCCATCCTCATCTTTGCGCGCCCGGTCTCCGGTGACAAAATATTCTCCGTGGGAGCAATTCGCCTTGCGTTCAGGGTCTTTGTAATAGTTCTGGAACAGGGCAGGCATGCTTAAATGCACGGCGATATCGCCGACAACACCCGCAGGAACCGGCTGCCCTTCCTCATTAATCACCTCGACAATGCCCGGCGCGATGGATTGGCCCATAGACCCGACACGGATAGGCTGATCTTTCAGCGCAGCAATGATCAGCGTGCTTTCCGTCTGGCCGTAGCCGTCGCGGATGGTAATGTCAAAATGCTGTTGGAAGGTCCGGATGACCTCCTCGTTCAGAGGTTCGCCGGCGGATACGGCACAGCGCAGTTTTGACAGGTCATATTGCGGCAGTCCTTCAGCCTTGGCCATTAAGCGGTATTCCGTCGGAGTGCAGCATAATACCTGAATGGCTTGATCCTGAAGCAGCTGCAGATACCGGTCCGGATGGAATGGACCATTGTAGACAAAGCCGGTGGCTCCATTGCCGAGCACAGTTAAGAACGGACTCCAGATCCATTTTTGCCAGCCCGGTGCTGCAGTTGCCCAGACGGTATCTGATTCGCGGATGTCCAGCCATAGGGATGAGGTGATCCGCAGGTGCGCATATCCCCAGCCATGTGTATGAACTACGGCTTTAGGGTTGCCGGTAGTGCCGGAGGTATAAGCAAGGATGGCAATATCGTCGCGGCGGCTGGCTACGGCCGGGAAAGTATCCGGCTTGTCCGCCATAAGGCTCTCCAAACTGATCCAGCCTTCACCAAGGTCATCTTCATGTCCGGATACGGAGAGACGGTAATCTAAGGCCGGCAGATCTTCGGCGATTTTGTTAACTTCTGCGGTAACTTCAGACCAGACGATTACAGCTCTCGCTTCCGAATGGCGCAGGCGGTAGGATAAATCCTTCGCCCGGAGCATCTCGGAGGAAGGGATAACGGCGAGCCCGAGCTTCAGGCAGGCGAGATAGATTGCGTAGGCAATAATGCGGCGCGGAACCATGACCAGCACACGGTCACCTTGTTGAAGTCCGAGTTCTTTAAGGCCGCCGGCAAGCCGGTTAGCTTGTCCTAGCAGCTTTCCGTAGGTAATTTCCTCGTACCCGCCATCCTCATGCAACCATTTAAGCGCAATCTTATCGGAAGGATGCTGCTCCATTTCCGAAGTCAGATTGTAGAATTCCGGTGCGATCCAATGCTGATTGTCCAAATGAACCTCTCCTATATAAACGTAATGGTATATCCATACTCTATAGTATAGCACTTTACTTAGTACCAGATGCTAATTTGAGGTGATGTGAAGATGGGTAAGAGAAGGTTCTGTGACTATTTTGTTATAATGCCTATATAAAGGCGTGAGAGTTATTCGCAGATCCGTGCGCTGGTTACCCCTCCTGAGCGAAGCGGAAGCCTGGATTTAGGTGTAACGCCATCCGCAGTTGCAGTACAAGGACATCTGAGAGGGGAAAAATGTAATTTATAGTCATATTTTGAGAAAAATTATCAAAATTTAGACCATTCAAGCTTTGGAAGACTTATAATATATAGATTAAAGAACTTCACGAAAGATAAGGAGACTCCAGCATGCTTTTTAAACCGATCCCTGTTATAACGGGATTCTTAACAATGTCCTGCTTATTGTCAGCCTGCAGTAGCCGGCCTGTGGCTGCCGGTAATCTTTCAGCGGATTCTTCGTCCATTCCGTCACCTTTCGTTTCACAGGGGGCACAAGCTAATCCTGGCGCTTCCGTCATACCGGCTGTTCCCGGACCGTCTAACTCAGCGGCGGAACCAAATGTACTCTCTATTCAATTAAAAGGAATGACTTATTTCTTCCCAGGCCACAATGTTGCGACGAAGCGTTATAATTTTGCAGCCGCAACCTCAACCGGGATCGTCTGGTCACCTGCTCCCCCAATGGAGGGGGAAGGTACTGATCCGGCAGGTATCCCGCTGGAGCCTTTCACCATTTATCTTAGCGATCCGGCGGATATCGAGCTGAATGCTGCGAAGGCCCGTAAGCTTTGGACGCTGGCATTGCCGGAGGCTTCCGATGAATATACAAAGCTCAATAGTCTGCAGGGTGTAGGTGAATATGTAGTCTACCATACGTACACCATGTTCCGGGGAGGCGCACAGGCGTTGAGGAACCAGGCTTGGGCGCTGAAAACCGGCGATCCGGCGGACAATATTGAAATTCTCTCCTTTCGTACCGCAGGCGGTTACTTCTATAGTTGGGGAATCGAGGAACAGGACAAGCTATATGTATCGGTGAGCCAGCTTCCTGATGGCGATGGCAGCTATGAATATGAAGTATATGTATATTCTCTTGAACAGGAACGGAAGACGGAAATGAAACAGTTTATGTTAGATAACAATATGATTAAGTTTCAATATAATGGAAGGTCATATTCCGTTAAGCTGCAGCAGGGCTAGACCTTTTGAACAGCAGTCTAAACGATACACACTTTATCAGAAAGCAGGCAGTTGATTATGGGCCCTACAACCTTTGATGAGATATTTGGTATTATGAAATCTTCTTTTCCAGAGAGTGAAATTAGAACCTACAGCGGGCAGCGATCTTTGCTGCACAACCCTAACTACCGCCTGTTCACTGAGCAGGACGCTAAGGGGAGGACGCTCGCCTTTTTGGCAGCGTGGGAGTTTCCGGCTCTGCGTTTTGTCGAGCATATAGCAGTAGATCCCGGCATCAGGGGAGGAGGACTCGGCAAAAAGCTGATGCTCAATTATATCGGCCGTTCGGACATTCCTATTCTGCTGGAGGTAGAGCCGCCAAGCGGGGAACTGGAGCAGCGGAGAATCGGGTTTTATGAGCGGCTTGGCTTTCACCTCAATGCCTATGAGTATAACCAGCCCCCGCTCCGTACAGGACAGGCTGATCTGCCGCTGCGCATTATGACGTATCCCTGCCCGATAAACCGGGAGGAATTCCATCAGTACAGGGAAATCCTGTACACTGAGGTGTATAAAGTTACAGCACCAGGAGATCGTCCATACTGATTCATTCCATAAACAGCCCGCGCTATCGCAAAGATAGGCGGGCTGTTCTGCTTGGAAATCCTTCTTTACAATCCGGATACAAGTTAGAAACAAGTTCATGATTAAATTGAACTATAGCAAAGGACATAACAAACCAACTCGCAAGGGAGACGATATTCAATGAAAAGCAAAAAAATGATCATAGCAACGATGGTATTCGGTATGGCGGTTACGGGCTCGGCAGGTGTGTACGCAGGAACAAATCTGCAAAAGATTAGTGCCTATCTGAACCATAGCATTGGCTTCCAAGTAAACGGAGCGGATTATACGCCGGTAGACGGTAATGGCAAAACACTGGCTCCTATTACTTATAATAATACGACTTACTTGCCTGTACGTGCGATGGCGGATGTGCTGAAGGTGCCGGTGGCCTTCGACGCCTCATCCAACCAGGTGATCCTGGGTACCAATAACAGCTCAGCTGTTACGTTAGCCGCCGTTCCATACAGCGCTGAGCAAAAACAGGAGATCAACAAGGCATTCGCAAACTTCCAGGGCTTTGAGACTGCTTATGCTCCATTCAAAATGACCAGCGGAGATACTTTCCAGAAAGTTGACGGCAGCGGGGATGGGGTAAGCTTCCTGTTCAAACATATGAGAGTGGTTATTTCTCCCCGCGATTACTCTGATTCGTATGATGGAGCTACAGTGAAGCTGTCGAACGGAACGGAAGGCAAATGGTACACGCCTAGTGATCTTGCAATGATGACCTTCAAAGTAGCTGACCGCTATGTCACCATCAGCTCCCCGGATAAATCGTTAAGTAAAGCACAGTTGGAGAATGTAGCCGTAAGCGTGGCGAAATTGAGCAAATAAGCAACCAGTCCTTCGGATCTAAGGTCCATAAAGGCCTTCGGCAAAAAAGAGGGGATGCCTGGCAAAGCCACCGGCTCTGCAGACATCCCCTTGTCTATTTATTTGTACCATGTTGTTTAGTTGGCAGCGCTGCTTCTGGTGACCCCTTCCCCCGGCGTTTGTTCTTCTCCGCCTTCCGCTGATTTTCTTGAAACTTCTCCACAAATTCATGAGTATTCATGCTGAACCTCCTAAAAGTATTGTAAGCATCCGATTCTCGGGTCCACTTCGTACATAACTCGCTTCGGAAGCATAGGCCTTAACCAAACTGCTGTTTGTTACTGTAACCATATAGGCATCAAATCATTCACATTGAGCGGTAAGTGACTGTTCAACATGCTGCCGGTCTTTTCTGGAGCAATCCAATGGTTGACAAAACATTTAAAATGGAGCAAAGTAAACTAATAGTTTACTTTGAAACACTATAGTGTAATATGGGGGCGGCAAAACCATTGGGAATCGATCAACGCAGGGAGAAGGAAAAACAGATCCGCCGAAATGACATCCTGGAAGCGGCGGAGCATGTCTTTTTTACCAAAGGATACAATCAGGCGACTATGGACGATGTGGCTAAAGCGGCTGAGTTCAGTAAAAGAACCGTATACGTGTATTTCAACAGCAAGGAGCAAATCTATTTTGAAATTATGATTCGGGGCTATAGGCTGATGATCGGTTTGCTGAAGCAGAAAATCCAGAATGCAGGCGCAGTTACAGCTATAGAGAGTCTGAGGCAAATGGGAGATGTTTTTTACAGCTTCAGCAGGCAGCATCCGGAATACTTCAAGGCCATTATTGAATATGAGACCGCAGAGCTCGATTTTGAGAGTGGGGTGACGGACGAGGCAAGGGATGAATGTTATGCCCTGGGTGAAGAAATGACGGAATATTTGGTTGGACTTTTGCGTCAGGGGATGGATGAGGGGGAGATCCGCAAGGACCTGGATGTGGTAAAAACAGCTCTCGTACTTTGGTCTTGTGTAATTGGTGTGCTGAATACTGCGCATAAGAAGGAAAAATACATCCGCCACATGCATTCTACAACATCGGATGAACTGGTTACGGCAGCATTTACTCTCATGCTTGAGTCTATCCGTAACTAAAGGGGGAGAGAACATGACAGGGATAAGGTGGAGAAGTCGGGTGATTCTCATTCTTTCAGCGATTGGCGTTTTGCTTGTCATAACTTTTGCTTCATTAATGTTTATTAGTGGAGTCTTCCGGGAGCAGAAGTATCTGCAGCCTTGGAAGCCGAGCTATTCTGCTGCAATCACGGACCCGAGGGTGCAATTGGCTGCGCATGGGCTTTTGGCTGCCAGCAGCCACAACATGCAGCCTTGGAAGATCAAATTGGACAGCAGCAATCCGCTGAAGTTTGCTCTGTATGCGGATAGTGAACGTTTATCGCCTGCAGTTGATCCATATGCGCGGCAGTTCATGGTTTCGCAGGGGACTTTTTTAGAATATGTCAGGGTTGCTGGAAAAGAACTGGGTTATGAGACAGCGATTGAGCTGTTTCCGGAAGGTGACTATGATGAGAAGAGACTTGTGCAGAGTATGCGTACCAAACCTGTAGCGGTCATCACTCTCACCCGAATGAACTCTGTGAGCCATCCGCTCTACAAGTATTTATTCCTTTCGGACACCAACAGAGGGGCTTACCGATCGGATGCACTGCGTGCCGAGCAGGTGGATGAGCTGCAGGGTCTTCAAGAGAATAAGGATATTTCCTTAAAAATTGTTCAAGATCCGGATAATAAGAAGCGGCTTGCAACATACATAACAGAAGCGTCTATTGTTGAGGCGGGCGTCGATACGGTAATGGAAGAGTCAGCAAGGATATTCCGATCTAATGAAAAAGAGAAGAATAAATATCGTTATGGCTTCTCCGTAGAGGGGCAGGGAACGGATGGACTTATGCGTCATATGCTGCAAGGTCTGGTTACACTGTTTCCTTCGCTGAACAAGGGAGAGGCTGCTTCCAAGCAATTCATCACATCGACTGAAACTTCCGTAAACAACACGCCTGCCTTTGCCATGATTCGTTCTGCCGACAACAGCCGCTTGAGCCAGGTCCGCAGCGGAATGTTATACAGCAGGCTGGTGCTGTCCGCTCACCGTTTGGGGCTTGCCATACAGCCTTTAAGCCAGGTGTTGGAGGAATATCCTGAAATGAGCAGGCTATATAGCGATATTCACCGCAGTTATGCAGCAGATGGAGAGACTATTCAAATGCTCATGCGTATCGGTATTCCAGTAAAAATAGCGCCTTTAAGCTTGAGAAGAGATGTACACGAATTGCTAATCAGCGAGTCTTCAGAATAATAAAGCTGAAAAGGGGGAATATAAATAAAGTGTTGCAATGTTCTGAAATACATGATATATTCTATTTCTGGCCGCGAAACATCAACGCCGGGCTCGTAAAAGAAGTTAAAAAAAGAGCTTGCATTGATCGGCTGGATGTGATATATTATAAGAGTTGCTGGTGACGAGATAATCGACACTGACAACGAGCTTGATCTTTGAAAACTGAACAACGAGTGAGTATGGAAATCACGCAAGTGAGATCCAAAACTGATGAGTTTTCACAGCGTATTTATACGCTTTAGAAATTTCATCGTGAGAATGTAAATTCTCGTCAGATGTTTCAAATTGAGCAATCGCTCTTTCTAAATACCAATTTGGAGAGTTTGATCCT